>NZ_AUAZ01000022.1 GCF_000428985.1 Marinobacterium litorale DSM 23545
GTTGAGCGAGCAATAGGCTTGGCTCCGAGGTGGTAGAGCTTATGCCGCTGACTGGCGAGGCTGGACTCGATATCTCGAAGGCTTTGTCGGCCAGAAATCTGGGACATCGCAATGCCAATGAACTGATCCCAGCGTGAAGCAGAACGGAGCTTTTGCCCTACATGATGCTCACGGGCCGTTCGCTCGAAATCATGTCTGGACAAGGGCTGGAGCAACTGATGAAACGCGGTGTTATGATGAGACAAAGCCTGAATCCTTTGTGAGTAGAGTGTTTGGTCGCACTCTCATTTTACTCACTCGGATTCAGGCTTTTTCATTTACTGCTATTTATGGGACAGCAGTGGCCTTCGGGCCCCCTTTTTCGTGGTGGTCAGCCTGCCTTTTTATGGGGGTGTGGTGACACAAGTGGCTCAATCTGCTCACGGGTGGCCAGGAACTCCGGGCGAGGCTTGGCCGGACCGAAGGGCTCGACAACCCGGTTGCTCATCGCGTTGTAGACAAAGAACAGGTTGGAGCGCGGGCTGGCGGTGATGTTGCTGTTGGAGCCGTGCATTACGTTGCAGTCGAACAGCAGCACCGAACCGGCCTTGGCCTTGGCATACTGCAGGCCATAGCGTTGCTGGAAGTCGTTGAGCGAGCCGCTGTCCGGTGTGCCGACAGTCTGGTTCTTCAGCGAGTCGCGGTAGTAGTCCTCGGGTGTCTCCCCAACGCAGGCGATGTACTCTTTGTGAGAACCGGGCATCAGCATCAGTGATCCGTTAAATTCGTTGTTATCGGTGAGCAGGATAGACGCGCTCAGGGCGCGCATACGTGGCATCCCATCCTCCACATGCCAGGTTTCAAAGTCGGAGTGCCAGTAGAAGTCCTTGCCGCTGAAGCCCGGTTTGAAATTGAGACGCGACTGGTGAATGTAGACCTCGTCATCGAGAATGAAGCGGGCTATGTCGGCAATACGAGGATCGGCTGCAACGCGGCTGTAGAGGTCGTTATTGCGGTGGATCTGGAACACCGAACGCAAAGCGTTACCTTCCGGTTCGGTGATGGCTGCATCACTGGCCAGCAGCGCTTCGTCCTTCTGCATATTGGTCATTTCGGCCAGAAAACCGTTGACCTCGGCCTGGCTGAATACGTTAGGCAGCAGTAAAAATCCATCTCGCTCGTATTGGCGGATCAAGGTCTCGCTTATCGGTGCACGAAGGTAATCAGAGGCGAAAACCGTGGGTTCCTCGCGCTCGATAATCTCTGGCTTGGCTTGTTTGCGCGATGGATAGATATCATGCGTGCTCATTCGTTTCCTCCCTTTATTCTCGCGCGGTGCGGCTCGTATAGCCTCACAGCGCCCTGATGGATTCGCGAAATGTGGTCACGATTGAGGGGCCAAAACGATGACAAGCGTTCTTAGCCAGACACGCAGGCGGTGTCCAAAACAGGGGCACTGGTAATCGCCCGGCCCTGAGTCCGTGAACAGGTCTTCAGCCATGTCAAATACAACGATACACGCTGCTAGTCAGCGTAAACGGGGAAGCCGCGTTACCGGTGGCAGTGGATCTGCGCATGAGTTATCCGAAACGGCTAACCCCGGGTGACAGTGATCGCACGTGACCGCTCAAGAGAGGGGCGAACAGCCCGGCGGCGGTAGATGCACGTATCGATCGAGTTGTGAAGACTAAGGACTTCTTCACAGACTCCTCGTAACTCGGCGCATATTCTGTACGCTAAAAAGGGCTCTGTCAAAGGCGTGTATTTAAGTAGCACCCGGGCACTCACAGTGCGATGAATAGTGCACCGATTTTGCATGAATCCGAGAAACCGGGCCGGAAACTGGCTTTCTCACGCCGATCCGACCTAACCTTGATCACACAGGCCGTCGTTTGACTCTCAGGGGTGCATCCTGCCGGCGCGTTGAAGAGGAATAGGAGACTGCATGAATCCCAGCGTCCTGCGTGTGACAGAGCGAATTATCGAACGTAGCCGGCACACCCGTAGTGATTATCTGGCGCGGATGGATCAGGCGCGCGGGCAGGGTGTGCATCGGACCGAGCTGTCCTGCGGTAACCTGGCCCATGGTTTTGCCGCGTGTGCACCCGGTGACAAGCAGCGACTCAAACTGGCGCAGGGCGCCGATATCGCCATCGTCTCCGCCTACAACGATATGCTGTCTGCGCATCAGCCGTTGGCACGTTTTCCCAACCTGATTAAGGAGGCGGTGGCCGGAATGGGCGGCGTTGCCCAGTTTGCCGGCGGGGTGCCAGCGATGTGCGATGGGGTGACTCAGGGACAACCGGGGATGGAGTTAAGCCTGTTCAGCCGGGACACCATTGCCATGGCAACGGCAGTGGCCCTGTCGCATAACATGTTTGATGGTGTGCTCTGTCTCGGGGTCTGTGACAAGATCGTGCCGGGGCTGCTTATCGGTGCCCTGAGCTTTGGCCATTTACCCGTAATCTTTGTGCCCGCCGGTCCCATGCCTTCGGGACTCTCCAACCCGGAGAAGGCGCGAATACGACAGCTGTACGCCGAGGGCAAGGTGGGGCGCGATGCATTGCTGGAGTGCGAGTCTCAGTCCTATCATGCGCCGGGCACCTGCACCTTTTACGGCACAGCCAATTCCAATCAGCTGTTGATGGAGGTGATGGGACTGCATCTGCCGGGCACGGCCTTCGTCAATCCGGATACGCCGCTCAGGGACGCCTTAACGCAGGCAGCGGCGGAGCAGGTCTGCCGCATTACGGCACTGGGCCGGGACTATCGCCCGCTCTGTCAGGTGGTTGATGAGCGTGCGCTGGTGAATGGACTTGTGGCGCTGATGGCCACCGGAGGCTCTACCAACCACTGCCTGCATATGGTGGCTATTGCCCGTGCCGCCGGTGTATTGATCGATTGGGATGATTATGCCGAGCTCTCCCGCGCTACCCCTCTACTGACGCGGATCTATCCCAACGGTAGTGCGGATATCAATCACTTCCAGGCAGCGGGTGGTATGGCGTTGCTGATTCATCAGCTACTCAATGCGGGGCTGCTCCATGAGGCGGTCATGACCGTGTCAGGGCGCGGCCTGGGGGATTATACCCGTGAGCCTCGTCTGGAAGAGGGTAAACTGGTCTGGCGGGAAGGCCCCCATGAGTCACTCGATACCCGTGTCGTAGCTGATCTGGCGAAGCCTTTTGCACCGGATGGGGGCCTTAAATTGCTCACCGGTAACCTGGGAAGGGCGACGATGAAGGTTTCGGCGGTCGAGCCCGAGCACCGCGTCGTCGAAGCGCCGGCCATCGTGATTGAAGATCAGGAAGCGCTTAAAGCGCTCTTTGACAGCGGAGAGCTTGAGCGAGACTTTGTGCTGGTTGTCCGTTTTCAGGGACCAGCAGCGAACGGGATGCCCGAGCTCCACAAGCTCACACCCTACCTGGGCGTTCTGCAGGATAAGGGTTTCCGGGTTGCGCTCGTGACCGATGGCCGGATGTCCGGTGCTTCGGGTAAGGTGCCCGCTGCGATTCATCTGACACCAGAGGCATTGCGCGGAGGGCCTCTAAGCCGGGTGCGTGAAGGCGATATCATCCGTGTTGATGGCGATAACGGGACCCTGGCGGTAAAACTGACTGACGATGAACTGAATGGCCGCGACGTGGTGACGTTGAATCGTCGGCAGCATCACTATGGTATGGGGCGCGAGCTGTTTGCCGGCATGCGCCAACTGGTAACGGGAGCGGAGCAGGGGGCCTGTACCCTTTTTGCCGACGCTGACGCCGAACACGGATAACCAAGGGAGCAGCAATGAGTACTGCAGTGGACAAGCTAATGACCCTGTCGCCGGTGATACCGGTGCTTGTAATCGATCAACTGGACGATGCAGTGCCCCTGGCCCGGGCCCTGGTTGCCGGCGGTATCTCGGTACTGGAGGTGACCTTGCGCACCCCGGTAGCGCTGGAAGCGATCCGTCTGATCAGTGAAGAGGTTAAAGGGGCGGTCGTTGGCGCAGGCACGTTGACCGATGCCCGTCAATTTGCGGCCGTGCAAGCGGCCGGTGCGCAGTTTGCGATCAGTCCGGGTACCACAGAAAGTTTACTTGAGGCCGGGTTGGACTCCGATATCCCCTACCTGCCCGCAGTGGCGACTGTGTCGGAGATGATGGCCTGCATGGAACTGGGCTTTACCGGCTTCAAGCTTTTCCCGGCGGGTGCCGTCGGCGGTGTGCCTGCGCTTAAAGCGTTCGCCGGCCCTTTCCCTGATGTGCGCTTTTGCCCCACCGGTGGGGTCGGGCCGGATAACTACCGTGAATATCTGGCACTGCCCAATGTGAGCTGTGTTGGTGGCTCGTGGCTGGCGCCCCGGGCACTGGTCGCCGAGAACGATTGGAGTGCAATTCAGCGTCTGGCCACCGACGCAGTTACTCATTCTCGTTGAGCTGCGATAGTGTCAGCGACAGGGTGTGTTGTTCATCCGGCATCAGGCGCACGCTGCGTTCGAGCGCGTTTCCCGCTTCAATGCAGATAAAACGGGAGCTTTGCTCCAGGGGGATATCTGACGGCAACAACTGGGTACCGGGGTTCCAGACAATGGTCGATTCGCTGCCTGACTTGATCAAAGCGAGGGTACGCTCCATGACCCTGTCGACAAGCGCGATGGCGCTGTCACGGTGATCATATACTCTATCCAACGGTGGATGAGGTGTTAAAAGCTCCGTTGAGGGCTTGAGAGCGTAGTGTTCCAGCTTATCGAAGTAGCGGCAGGGGTGGAGCCCTTCTATCGATACCTGAGCGACATCGGCAATCGCCAGATAGCTGTGCAGCGCTTCGGTGTACTGAAACGCCTGCGAGCCGCAGTTTCGAGTCGTGAGTTGAAGTTGGAGTCGGTCGGTCAGGGTGACGCGCAGTTCCAGGTCGAAATTGGCGGGCCAGTAGGAGCGGCTTGATGGGCTATCGGTCAAACCGAGGGTCAGGCTTGAAGCGTCATCATCGGCGAAGGAGGAACGGACCTCCCAGAGCGTGGTGCGGGCAAAACCATGGGCCGGAAAATCGGCTTGTTCGGGATGAGGGCCAAACCAGGGCCAGCAGATCGGTATGCCGCCGCGGATTGGCGCGCCGCTGCGAAAGCGGGCATCCGGGCTGAGCCAAAGCAGGTCCTCGCCACCGGCCGGACAAAACGACAGGACCTGAGCCCCCTGAAGCGAGATTGTCGCACGCCCTTTCGGGCTGCGGAGCGCACACTGGGGAAGCTGTCCTGGCCCTGAGAAAAACTGCACCCGGTCTGCCAGTGTGAAGGGTTCAAACATATCGACCTCCGTTATCAACAGGCTGTCTAAACTGAAGCATAGTAGCCGCCAGCAGGGAGTAGAAAGCGATGAGTCACGAGGACAAACCCTACCCAACCGATTTTGTACTCTTTGGCGCGCGCGGCGACCTGTCAATGCGCAAGCTCCTGCCGGCGCTTTTCCAGCTGCACCGAGCCGGGCTTTTGCATCCGGATACACGCATTGTCGGCGCTGCGCGGGGTGCTGACAGTGTAGAAGGGTTTCGCGATGAGGTCAGTGCGACGTTGAATCGCTATGTGAAACCGTCGGATCTCAAGGGCAGTGCCGGGCGGGACTTTCTGGAGCGGCTTGATTATGTGGATGTGGATTTTACTGAGCCGGAGGGCTTTCGCCGGATCGCCGAGAAGGTCGATCACAGCCAACGGGTCATGGTTAACTATCTGGCCACACCACCGGGTCTGTTTGGTGATATCTGCAGCCACCTTCACGCTGCCGGAGCCATCAGTGACAGCAGCCGTATCATTCTGGAAAAACCGATCGGACACGACCTGGCGAGCTCCCGGGAGATCAACGACAGGGTCTGTCGCTATTTTGATGAATCACGGGTGTATCGTATCGATCATTACCTGGGCAAAGAGACGGTACAGAACCTGATCGCGCTGCGCTTTGCCAATAACCTGTTTGGCTCGCAATGGAACCAGAACCATATCGATCATGTTCAGGTGACGGTAGCGGAAACCGTGGGTCTGGAGGGGCGCTGGAGCTATTACGACAGAACCGGACAGATGCGCGATATGGTCCAGAATCACCTGTTGCAGCTGCTTTGCATGGTAGCGATGGATCCGCCGAGCCAGCTGACTGCTGACGGTATTCGTGACGAAAAACTCAAGGTGCTACGGGCGTTACGACCGATAACCGCAGAGAACATCCACCGTCGGGCCGTCAGAGGACAATACACGGCCGGTGCCGTGAAGGGGCAAAGCTGCCCGGGTTACCGGGAGGAGGAGGGCAGCGAAGGGAGTAGCAACACCGAAACCTTTGTCGCCCTGCGGATCAATATCGATAACTGGCGCTGGGCCGGTGTGCCCTTCTATCTGCGCACCGGTAAACGGATGCCGACCAAGATGTCGGAAATCGTCATCGTGTACCGCAACCAGCCCCATTACATCTTCGACCCGAAACAGAAAGGGGTGGTTACCAATAAGCTGATTATCCGGCTACAGCCTGATGAAGGGATTCGACTGCAAGTCGTCACCAAGAAGCAGAGCCTGGACCGGGGGATGGCGCTACACTCTCAGGCACTGAACCTTAATTTCTCCGAAGGTGAAGAGGATCAGCGTATCCCCGATGCCTACGAGCGCCTGATTCTGGAGGCGATGCGTGGCAACCAGTCATTGTTTGTCCGGCGGGACGAAGTAGAGGCCTCCTGGGTCTGGTGTGACGCCTTGATTGACGCCTGGGAGGACAGCGGTGATGAAGTTCGCCCCTATTCCGCCGGGAGCTGGGGGCCGATCGGGTCGATTGCGTTAATTGAACGGGATGGGCGCTCCTGGCATGAGTAAGAGAGGTGCACATGGCTGATATTAAGGAGTATCCAAGCCGCGACGAACTGGAAGTCGCGCTCGCGGCCCGCGTTGAACAGGTTTTATCTGAAGCGGTGCGCGACAGAGGGCAGGGGGTGCTCGTGGTATCAGGCGGACGCACACCGGTCGCCCTGTTTGAACGACTCGCCGAACTGGCCCTGGACTGGCGCCATATCACCATTACACTGGCCGATGAACGCTGGGTTTCCCCAAACCATGCGGACAGCAACGAGCAGCTGGTCAGAAAACATCTGCTTTGCGGTGCTGCGTCCAAGGCACGTTTTGTACCGCTGTACGATCCGAAAGCCGCAACCGTCGAGGCGGGTGCTGACGAAGCGGAGCTGCTGCTTAGTTTGTTAGCGGATCCGTTTGATGTGTTGCTACTGGGAATGGGCGGCGATGGTCATACGGCATCCCTGTTTCCGGGTGCCGAACGCCTTCAGCATGCACTGACACCCAACCCGATGCGTGATTGCTGCTGGCAACAGCCGCCGGAATACGCCAGTCACCAGAGGATCACATTGACCCTGCCGAGATTACTGCGTTCACGTTTGATCTGCTTACACCTGAACGGCGATGACAAACGCGCGGTTTTAACCCGCGCGATGGCGGATGACGGCGTGGACGCGATGCCTGTCCGGGGCGTGTTAAAGCAGGAAAAAGTGCCGGTGGAGATCTACTGGGCCAGCTAATTGCGAATTGCGCGTCAGTTTAACGGTGCGCCGGCCCGAAGGCCGACGCCGCCAATGGATTAATCGTCGTCATCATCGTCGTCGTCATCTTCATCCATGACGCGGACGATTTTACGGTATATTTCGACACGGTCGCCGTCGGCCAACTTGGCGCTCAGCTTGGCCATCTTGCCAAAGACGCCGACTTTTTGCGTCTTGAGATTGATCTCCGGGAATTTGTGCAGAATTCCGGACTCGATAATCGCATCCTCGACCGTACTTTCATCCGCCAGCTCCAGGTTGATCCATTCCTGGCGGGATGGACTGGCGTAGGCTACAGCGATTTTCATACAGCGCCCTCCAGTGAACTCTCGGCTGAGTTATCTGATTTCGCCCCGCGCGCTTCTATGACGCGGTCGATCACCCGCTTTCCGGCCAGCATCAGCCCGAGGCAGATAAATGCCCCCGGTGGCAGTATGAGCAGCAAGGTGCCGCCGTAATCCGGGAAGATCGACATCTCGATCACCGAAGCCCACTGACCCAATAGCAGTGATGCATCGGCGAACAGGGTGCCTGCGCCAAAGAATTCGCGCATGGCTCCGAGTACCACCAGAACCCAGGTGAAACCCAGTCCCATGGCCAGGCCATCAACCATCGAGGGCAGTACCTGCTGCTTGGATGCAAAGCTTTCTACGCGACCCAGGATGGCACAGTTGGTGACGATCAGCGGGATAAACAGGCCCAACACCTTATACAGCTCATGCATCCAGGCGTTCAGGAACATATCGACCATGGTGACCATCGCAGCAATCAGTACGATGAAGACGGGGATACGTACTTGGGGAGTAATCAAGCCGCGGATCAGCGAGACCAGCATATTAGAGGCCACCATAACGACCAGCGACGCCAGTCCCATACCCAAGCCGTTACTGGCGGTGGTGGTGACGGCCAGCAGAGGACAGAGTGCCAGCATCTGGCTCATCACGACATTATTGTGCCAGAGGCCTTCACCCCACAGTTCTTTATATGACGGACCGCTCATGGCTGTTCCTCCTCAATGGCTTCAGACTGCGCGAGCTCGGCTGCGGCCACCTGAAAGTGTTCGCGTTGCTGCTCGAATATCTTGAGACCCTCGTATACTGCGCCGACCACAGCACGTGGGGTAATCGTCGCCCCCGTGAACTGGTCAAACTGACCGCCATCTTTATTTACGGCCCAGTTTTTCTCGGGGGTATTCGCCAGCGAAAGTCCGTCAAAACTTTTCACCCAGTCATGCTTGGCGATCTCTATCTTGTCGCCCAGCCCCGGTGTTTCGGCATGCTTGACGGTTCGAACACCACTCAGCTCGCCATTGGCATCAACTCCGATGATCAGGACAATATCGCCGCTGTAGCCGTTGTGAGTGATAACCTCGTAGGCGGCACCGGTCATCTCACCGTTTTTGCTCGCCAGAAACACGGTGGGATCGCCGCCAAACGGGTTACCGTCAAGCTGAGTGGTCGCTTCCAGCGGATTGTTATCGTACATGCTGGCGGGGAGTACCTGATTGAGCATCGCCCGGCGATCTTCCTCGAGACGTGCCTGGATATCTTCACGGGTTCCGTGTTCCCCCATCATCAGCATGATACTGACCAGCATCGCCATGCCCCCGAGGAGGCCGGCCTGATATCCAATCCCCCGGGTATAGCTCGGAACCAGCGGGGTGGAGGTCATACCATTACTCATCTGCTCACTCCTTACCCGAATTCAAAGGTTTGCCGGTGTAGCCGTAACCGTAAATACGTGGCCGGAAGTAGCGGTCGATAATCGGTGTCAGCGCATTCATGAACAACACCGCAAAACCGATCGCTTCCGGGAAGGAGCCCCAGCTGCGAATAATAAAGGCGACCACAGCGATACCGGCGCCGAACATCAGTTGGCCGCTCTTGGTGGTTGGTGAGGTGACCATATCGGTGGCGATGAAAAAGGCCCCCAACATCATGCCCCCGGTGAGCAGGTGGAACACCGCGGGTTCAAAGCGTTCTGGGTGAATAACATTGAAAACGGTCGCCAGTACCGCCAGCGTTCCCAGCATCGCGACCGGGATATGCCAGGTGATAACGCGCTTAAAGATCAGAAACAGGCCGCCGAGCAAAATAAGCAGGGCGGATGTCTCACCCATACTGCCGCGGGTGGAACCAAAGAGGTAATCGCCGGCATTGTATATCTCGGGAATCGACTGGGTGACCGGTACATCCATGGTCAGTGCCGTTTTTACATGGCCAAGTGCTGTGGCGCCAGTAGCAGCGTCGGGAATCGGCATCGCCTCAAAGGTGATCATCAGGCCCTCAATAAAACTGGGTGCGTCGGCGCTGGTGATTGGTGTGACATCGATCCAGGTGGTCATCGGTACCGGGAAGGAGATCAGCAAACCGACGCGCGCGAGCATCGCCGGGTTGAATACGTTCTGGCCCAGACCTCCATAGAGATGCTTGCCGATCATAATGGCAAATGCCGTACCCACCACAGCGATCCACCAGGGAGCCCAGGGGGGCAGGGTCATGGCGATCAGCCAGCCGGTGAGCAGGGCTGAACCGTCCTTACACGCCTGTAACGATCGTCCTGCCAGTTTCAGGCTGAGAAGCTCACAGCCAATGGCTGTGCCCAGGCAGAGTACAAACAGATTGATTGCTGGCCAGCCGAACAGGTAAAGCCCGAACAGCGTCGCTGGTAACAGAGCCCCGCACACCAGCAACATGGTGCGCTGCACCGAGGTGCGGTTATGGGCGTGGGGGGAGGAGATCAACTGAGTCATGATCCACTTTCCTCGCTGGCTTGTTCGGCTTCTTGTTTCGCCTTGGCCTCTTTTTCAGCTTTGGCACGCGCCTTGGCTTCTTTGGCTGCCTTGGCTTTCGCCGCTTTCTCGGCTTTAAGGCGGGCCTTTTCTTCCGCTTCACGTTCAAGGCGCGCCTTACGCGCCTCCGATAGCGACTTGGTCAGTTCGCCCTTGCGCTCCTGAACCCGCTTCGCGCTCAGCTCCCCCTTGGCGAACTGGAAGTAGTGCACCAACGGGATATGGGAGGGACAAACGTAAGCACAGGAGCCACAGAGAATGCAGTCACGCAAACCAAACTCTTTGGCCCCATCGAAATCATCGCCTTTCGCGTGACGCGCCATCTCCAGGGGCACCAGGCCCATGGGACAGGCGGATACACAGCTGCCACAGCGTATGCAGGGGGATGCTTCGTTTTTGCTGATCTCGGGTGTCGCCAATGCGAGGATGCCGCTGGCGCCCTTGGTGATCGGGACATCGGCGGTACGCAGAATCTGTCCCATCATCGGCCCGCCCATAACGATACGGGCCGGATCTTCGGTCAGTCCGCCACACTGTTCGAGCAGCCAGCTGACGGGTGTGCCCAGCAGGACTTCGACATTCTGAGGCGCCTCGATACAGGCACCGGAAACAGTGACCAGGCGCGAAATCAGCGGCTGATGTTCGTACAGCGCCTGATGGACGGCAAAAGCGGTGGCGACGTTATGCACCAGCGCGCCCACGTCGGAGCTGCGGCCGCCAGCCGGCACCTCTTTACCCATGATCGCCTGAATCAGCTGTTTGGCTGAACCCATTGGGTAGCGGGTCGGGATCGCCTGGATGGTGACGTCATCATAGTTGGCGGCTGCAGCCTGCATGGCCGCAATCGCTTCAGGCTTGTTATCTTCGATGCCGGCGACGATTCGGCGTGCACCAACCGCACGCTGAATCAGGCGTGCGCCGGAGATGATACCCTCGGCACGTTCGCGCATCAGCATATCGTCACAGGTCAGGTAGGGTTCGCACTCACTGCCATTCAGGATTAGGGTATCGATCTTCTGCCGGGCGCCGGACTTGAGTTTGAGCGCCGCCGGGAAGGTTGCACCACCCAGGCCGACAATACCGGCCTGATCAACCCGGTCCGCAATCTCGCCCGGCTCCAGGGTCATCGGGTCCGCCAGCGGCTCAACCGGGACTGATTCGTCCAGGCCATCCGGCTCAATGGTGATCGCCTGAGTGGTCAGGCTGGACGGGTGCGGTGCCGTAATCTCGCCAACCGCCGTCACGGTGCCCGATGTCGGAGCATGCAGTGAGGCGCAGACGTCATCACCGGTCGAGGTGGCCAGTAACTCCCCCTTTTTAACCTGCTGCCCGACTTTAACGACCGGTTGAGCCGGCTTGCCCGCGTGTTGGCGCAATGGCAGGTTCAGTAGCGGGGGAATTCCCAGTTTTCGTACAGGCTGGCAGGTACTCTGTTCTTTGCGCTCTTCCGCATGAACCCCGCCACGAATCTTGAGTTTATTGAACATAACTTACGCCGCCGCCGGTTTGGGCCATTGCCAGTTATCGAGGGTTTCCTGTTCCGGATGCATACCGATGCAATCTTCCGGACAGGCGTCCACACACTTGCCGCAGCCGGTACAGGCATCGGCAAAGACCACATGGATCTGCTTGTTGGCGCCCATGATCGCGTCGGTGGGGCAGACGCGGTAGCAACGGCAGCATCCGGTACAGAGAGACTCTTCGATAGTGGCTGTCATCGGTTCAGAAGCCATGCCACTCAGGTCCGCATCCACGCCCAGTTTCTCGGCCAGCTGCTGTGCCAGCGCTCGGCCACCCGGGGGGCAGCAGGTGACTTCAGCTTCGCCATCAACCATCGCCTGGGCCGCACCACTGCATCCCGGGAAGCCGCATTGCCCGCAATGTGTACCGGGCAGCATGGACTCCACCTCCTTGACGATGGGGTTCTCTTCAACCGCGAAAATCTTATCGGCGTAACCGAGCAGGAAGCCCAGCGCCAGACCAAGCAGTGTCAGAACAGCAACAGCAGTAACCATAGTGTGATTCTCCTTGCTTCAGAGACGGCTTAGACCAGGCCGCCAAAACCCATGAAAATCATCGACAGCAGACCCGCTGTCACAAGACCCACCGGCGTACCGGCAAATGTGGCTGGAACGTCGGACAGCGCCATACGCTCGCGCAGACCGGCAAAAATAATCAGGACCATAGAGAAGCCCAGGGAAGCGCCGATGCCATAAACCACGCTTTCAATAAAGCTGAGGCCTTCCTGGACGTTGATGAGAGCCACGCCCAGCACCGCGCAGTTGGTGGTGATCAGAGGCAGGAAAATACCCAGCGTCTGGTGTAGCATCGGACTGGTTTTTTTCACCATCATCTCGGTGAACTGAACCACGGCAGCGACCACCAGGATGAATGAAATGATGCGCAGAAATTCAAGACCCAGCGGCTCGAGGATGTAGTACTCCATCAGCCAGCTGCTGACGCTGGAGAGCGTCAGCACGAAGGTGGTTGCCAGTCCCATACCCGTGGCTGTGCTGAATTTGTTGGACACGCCCATAAGCGGGCACAGCCCCAAGAATTTGACCAGAACCACGTTATTAACGAGGACTGTTCCGATTAGCAGAGTGATTAACTCCATAGCGTGCAACTCCTTCAGGACACCCGTTGCGGATAACTCGTAACCGGTGCTGCACCAAGCATGCCATGGGTAAATAATTGATTTAAAAGGATATGATGGGTAGATGGATCTGTTTGAATGGCGACATTGTCGTTTTTGTAACAGATCGGTGCACGTGTGCCCCTTTTAGTGTCATATTGGTTACACAGGTGTCGCCGGACAGGTACTGAAAGCGACAAAAAGGGTTTCCCCATCAATGGCGCGGTTATTGCTTGACACCCCCCTATACCCGTCACCTAAGGAGCTGAATTCATGGCTAAAGATAAGCAGCCGAGTATTAAGGATGACACTCCTGTTACTGCAGATGCGCAAGTTCTGGACGATCTGCCGGCCAGTGTGTTCTTTCAAGCGGTCGAGCATTCGCCGGTCGCGATTTCCATTACCGACCTTCATGCCAACATTCTTTACAGCAACCGGGCTTTCACCAAGGAAACGGGCTATGCCTCGGACGAGGTGATTGGTCGTAACGAATCCGTTCTGTCTAATCGCAACACACCGCGTCTGGTTTACGACGCACTCTGGGGGCGGCTGCAACAGCAAAAGCCCTGGTCGGGGGTGCTTGTTAACCGGCGCAAGGATGGTAAGCGCTATCTGGCGGAGCTGGTTGTAGCGCCTGTTCTGAATGATGACAACGAGACCATACATTATCTGGGCATGCACCGTGACGTCACTGAACTCTATGCGCTGGAACAGCGGGTTCAGAATCAGAAAGCGATGATCGAAAAGGCGGTCAATGCGGCCAATGTTGCCATCGTTCTGCTGGATGAAGACGAAAAGATCGTTCTGGATAACCTGGCCTATAAAACGTTGGCGGCTGATCTTGCCCCGCAGGAGCCCAGCCAGGTGATTCTCCATGCCCTCCGTAACGAAATGGGTGATCTGGACGTTTCCCGGGGGCGTGGCAAGGGCTTCAAGGATCACGAAATCCGGTTGGAGATTGGACGTAACCGACAATCGCGCTGGTACTCCATCGATGGCAGTGTGATCGAGATCGGCGATGAGACCGCCGACTCTTTCTTCGCACAGCCGGAGCGCCGCTATCTGATGCTGGTGATCAAGGACGTGACCGAGCTGCGACGCCGTCAGCATGCGGAACAGATGAATGCGCTCAAACTTCTGATCGCTGAAGAAGAGTCCTTGCAGAGTATGCGTGAGGCGTTAAACGGTGCGCTTTATCAGTTCCAGCGACCGCTTAACTTGATGACAGCTGCCGTACGCATGCTGGAGCAGCGTAAAGGGGATGAACATGCACTGACCGAGCAGGTGATCGGGGCATTGCGCGAGGCGATCAGTGCCGGCAACGAGGCACATGAGAAGCTCGAAAATGCGGTGCCCAAAGAGCATCCGGGGGTCAAGACCTCAATCAATATGAACGAGCTGCTGCGCAATGTGCTGGAGCTTTGCACCGGAGATCTGCTTAAGCACGGCATTCTGGTGGACTGGCATCCGCCGCTGCATATGCCGGCGCTGGTCGGCAATGAAAGTCGCTTGCACAGTTTGTTCAAACAGTTGGTCGATAACGCCATCGAAGCGATGGCGTCGAGTGGTTCTTCAAGGCGTGAGCTGAATATGGTTGCCCGGGTTGAAGGTGGAGACGTGATCGTGACGGTCTCCGATACCGGGCCTGGAGTGCCTGAAGAAAACCGCACGCGCATTTTTGAGCCGTTTTTCAGTACAAAACCCCATACCAATCAGGGCGCCGGTTACGGCATGGGTCTGACGATCGTCCAGGAGATTGTCTCTGAGCATCTGGGGACAGTCTATATCGACCCGCTGTATCAGGAGGGCTGTCGTGTCTGTGTACATCTGCCCCTGAACACCGGTCGCAGCTGAGGAGGTGATGATGACGACAAACGGAATTTTTACCCCCAGGAATCGCTCCGAGCTGCTTGACCGGCAGCTCAGTGTGTTAAGTATTGTCTGTCGTACCCTGACTCGCTCGCTGGACCTCAATGAAAGCCTGGCAGAGCTGCTGAAGGTGCTGCACGTTGAGGGGGGAATGAAACACGGTTTGGTGGCATTGATGGATCCCGAACTGGGTGAACTCTGTGTCAGTGCTGTCCACAGCGGTTCCGAGATGGTGCAGCAGGCAAAGAATGCGGTGCGCTACCGCCGTGGTGAAGGGATTATCGGTACCATTCTGCAAAGCGGTCATTCGGTGGTGCTGCCCAAACTGGCATCGGAGCCTAAATTCCTGGATCGTCTCGCGCTGTATGACTGGGAAGCGCCTTTTATCGGAGTTCCGCTCAAGGATCAGAGCGGCGAGGTGATGGGGGTTCTCAGTGCTCAGCCAGCATCCGAACTGGAGGAGTTTCTGTCGGATGAATCTCGCTTTATGGAGATGGTCGGTAACCTGATCGTACAGGCGGTTCGATTGCTGTCACAGGTACAGACTCAGCAGCGTAACCTGACTGACGAGCGTGATGAACTGCGGCGAGCAGTGCGTGGCAAGTTCGGGTTTGAGAATCTGATGGTTGGCCATACGGTGCCGATGAAGCAGGTTTTTGATCAGATTCGCCGTGTCGCGAAGTGGGATACCACGGTCCTGATCCGGGGTGAGTCCGGCACCGGTAAAGAGTTGGTGGCTTGTGCAATTCACTACAACTCACCCAAGGCGCATAACCCCTTTGTTAAGCTCAACTGCGCTGCGCTGCCGGAAAACCTGCTCGAATCGGAGCTTTTCGGTCACGAAAAAGGGGCCTTCACCGGTGCTGTAAAGATGCGCCAGGGTCGTTTTGAACAGGCCGATGGCGGGACGCTGTTTCTGGATGAGATCGGAGAGATCTCGCCGCTGTTCCAGGCCAAACTGCTTCGGGTGCTGCAGGAAGGTGAGTTTGAGCGTGTCGGGGGCAACAAGACGATTCGCGTCAACGTACGGATCGTGGCAGCGACCAACCGGGATCTGGAAAACGAGGTGCGCGAGGGGAACTTCCGCGAAGACCTCTATTATCGCTTGAACATCATGCCGATCAATCTGCCGGCCTTACGCGAGCGCAAAGCCGATATCCCTGAGTTGTGTAACTTCCTGCTGGAGAAGCTCTCCCAGAATCAGGGGCGCAAGCTGACTCTGGATGACGCGGCGGTGCGGGTGCTGATGGGACACGCCTGGCCCGGCAACGTGCGCGAACTGGAAAATGTATTGGAACGCGCCGCGATCATGACCGAGGACGGGGTTATCGAGCCCTCTATTCTCTCTCTCCAGGGGCTGGATATGCAGCGCCAACCCGCACCGATGGCGCCTCAGGCACCGATAATGGCTCCGATCCCGCCTGCCGGAAGTTATGGCGGTGATACAGGGCGTTCTCTGGATGATCCGGGCATGGACGAGCGTGAGCGGGTCATTGCCGCGCTGGAGCAGGCCGGCTGGGTCCAGGCCAAGGCGGCGCGGCTGTTGAACATGACACCGCGTCAGATCGCCTATCGCATTCAAACCATGAATATCGATGTGAAGAAAATCTGAACCTGTTTGAAGCTTCCAATGGCGCCTCCGGGCGCCTTTTTTATATCTGGCCGCCGTGGGTTTTCGTCATAAAAGGTGTGTCGTAGATACGACAACCGCTATTGATCTGTATCACAAAGCACAACGAAATGACAGTTAAGCAAATTCATTCGTCTTTATAAACAATAGGTTACGTCGTGGCCCGCCGATTGCAACCTCCTCAGCAGCAGGTGATCTGCATCTGACAACCGGCCCAAGGGGCCCGCAGAGGAGTGAATCCGATGGAGTTGACAGTCCTGAACGAAACACAGAGCGAAAGCGGTGGGGGTTGCTCGTCCAGCTCTTGCGGCAGCAGCAACGATCAACTCGGCCATCTGCCCGATGCTATCAAGGAAAAGGTCCATAACCATCCTTGCTATTCGGAAGAGGCGCACCACTATTTTGCGCGTATGCATGTAGCCGTCGCACCGGCGTGCAATATTCAGTGTCATTACTGTAACCGTAAATACGACTGTGCCAACGAATCACGCCCGGGCGTCGTCTCCGAGCTGCTGACTCCGGATCAGGCCGTGAAGAAGACCAAAGCGGTCGCCGCGACCATTCCGCAGATGACCGTTCTTGGCATCGCGGGCCCTGGCGATCCTCTGGCCAACCCGGAACGCACGTTCGAGACATTCCGTCGCCTGAGTGCCGAAGCACCGGATATCAAGCTGTGTGTTTCCACCAACGGTCTGGCACTGCCGGATGCGGTTGAAGAACTGGCCCAGCACAACATCGATCACGTGACGATCACCATCAACTGCGTGGATCCGGAGATCGGTGCCAAGATCTATCCGTGGATCTTCTGGAACAACCGTCGTATCCGCGGCAAGAAAGCGGCCAAAATCCTGATCGAGCAGCAGCAGAAAGGGCTAGAGATGCTGGTTGAACGCGGCATCCTGGTCAAGGTTAACTCCGTCATGATTCCGGGCGTCAACGACGATCACCTCAAGGAGGTGAGCCGGATCGTGAAGCAGAAGGGCGCTTTCCTGCACAACGTTATGCCGCTGATTGCCGAAGCCGAGCACGGTACGTTCTACGGCGTCATGGGTCAGCGTGGTCCGTCCAACGAGGAGCTGATGGAGCTTCAGGACGAATGTGCCGGTGACATGAACATGATGCGTCACTGCCGTCAGTGCCGTGCCGACGCGGTGGGCCTGCTGGGCGAAGACCGTGGTGATGAGTTCACCATCGACAAGATCGAAGAGATGGAGATCGATTACGACGAAGCGATGAAGAAGCGCGCCGTGATCCATCAGGGTATCGCCGAAGAGCTCGCCGAGAAAGAGAAAAAGCGTGCTGCGCTGGCTGCGGTGAAGGTTCCCAGTGGGCCAAGCGTAGAGAACACGAACTTCCGCCCGGTGATGATGGCTGTGGCCACCAGTGGTGGCGGCATGATCAACCAGCACTTTGGGCATGCCACTGAGTTCCTGATCTATGAGGCTTCTTCTCAGGGCGTACGCTTTATCCAACACCGCAAGGTTGATCAGTACTGCATCGGTAACGATACCTGCGGCGAGAAGGAAAGCGCCCTGGCTGGCAGCATCCGCTCCCTGTCCGGTTGTGAAGTCGTCCTCTGTTCCAAAATTGGTTTTGAGCCTTGGGGGCTGCTCGAAGAGGCGGGTATTCAGCCCAATGGCGAGCATGCCATGGAGCCGATCGAGGAAGCGATTATCGCCGTCTATGAAGAGATGATCGCGACTGGGAAGCTCGACGAGTCCCGGGTAAGCGATACCCAGATGAGCGCATGAGGAGGTCGTCATGTCACTGAGCATTATCGATACGTGCGTCAACTGCTGGGCCTGTCTGGATGTCTGCCCCAGCGATGCGATCTACGATGACAAGCCGCACTTCATGATCGATGCCAAGAAATGTACCGAGTGTGAAGGGGATCACGCCGATCCTCAGTGTGCGAGCATCTGCCCCATCGAAGGCGCCATTCTTGATGCAGCGGGCGAAGCGGTCAATCCGCCGGGCTCTCTGACCGGGATCCCGCCGGAGATGATGGAAAAGGCGATGGCTGAAATTCAGTCGCGTTAAGGGGGCGATATGGTGCAGGTGGTGTTTTACGAAAAGCCCGGTTGTATCAACAACCGTAAACAGAAAAAGTTGCTGGAAGAGGCGGGACACTCGCTGGATGCCCGCAATCTGCTGAAGGCTGACTGGACACCGCAAAGCCTGCGCCCGTTCCTGGGTGATGAGATTACCGGGTGGATCAACAAAAGCCACCCAGGCGTTAAGTCCGGTGAGGTATCGCTGGACTACAGCCAACCTGAAGCGGTTCTGGCACAGATGTGTGCTGATCCGCTCCTTATTCGACGCCCGTTGATGGATATCGACGGGCAGTGCTTGCAGGGCTTTGAGGCGGACCGTATAGATCAGATGATCGGTCTGACGCGTCTGCCTCAGGAAGACATCGAAAGCTGCCCCAAATCCCACAGTCGCGATGGCTGCCGGATGGAGGGTCAGTGATGGCGATGGTGGCTTTGCAGGCAATGAGCCAGTTCGAGCGATTGATGGCGGTCGCGGCGGGTGGAGAAACCGGCCGTCATCTCGCTCACCTAATTCTCGGTCCACGCACGGGCGTGGGCGCCTTACCTTTTAATCTGGGGCTGGATGCATCGCGCTTTGACGCGCTGGTCAACCGCTACTTCCCCGGCGCGGGCGATGAGCTCTTGCCGGAATGTGGCAGTGAACACCTGCTGGAGGCGCGCTCAGCCATGCGCGAAGAGCTGCTCGCCCTTCGGGATGACGAGCGAGTGGAGCTGGTGGATCTGCTGGAGGCATATCGTGTGAGCGAGGTTCCCGAGGAGCTGTCGATTATCATTGCGGCAGCCTGCCTGGGTGGCGATCACCTGTGGCGGGACCTGGGGCTGCCGGACAGAATAGCGCTGAGTGAGCTGATGGCGTTTGCCTATCCTGAGCTCAAGGCACTGAATGACCGCGATATGAAGTGGAAGCGCTTCTTCTATAAACAGCTCTGTGAGCGTGGCGGTGGCTATGTCTGCCGCGCGCCGAGCTGTGATCAGTGCAGTGCCTACAGCGATTGCTTCGGTCCCGAGGAGTGATCCATGTCCTTAACGGACGAAACGCCTGCTCTTGAGCAGTTGCACGCCTATCATCAGTTAACCAAACACCGTTTTGACGGTTATGCACCGGGCCCACAGACGCTGGACTGGGATGACCAGCCCAATGTGTTTCGGCATTTCGAAGGTGCTCCCCGGATCACACTGCCGCTGGAGCGCGCCGAACAGGTGCTGGATGCGAAGATTCCGGCCAGTGCGATCCATTCCGGTCGTCTGGCACCGCAGCCACTTTCAATTGATACACTGAGCTGTTTTCTACGCTATGCCGCGGGGCTCACCGCATGGAAAGTGTTTGGGCCGGACCGGTGGTCACAAAGAACCAACCCCTCCAGCGGTAACCTCCACCCGAGCGAGCTTTACCTGGTCCTGCCGGCCTGTGCGGACTGGGACGCCGGCATCTATCACTACGATGTACATGATCACGCGCTGGAACAACGGCTGGCGTTGGCGGCAGATCAAGTGAGTGGTGTCTCACTGATACTGACATCGGTCCTGCAGCGAGAGGCCTGGAAGTATGGCGAGCGCGGCTTACGCTACTGTTTGTTGGATAGCGGACATCTATTGGCTCAATGCCAGGTCGCGGCGGCGCTACTGGGTTGGCAATGGGCGACAGTGCGCACCGATCACACGCAGATTGCGGCGCTGGCGGGTATTGCCCGGCCCGAATTCGCCGGTGTCGAACCGGAGTACCCCGAGCTGCTATTGAGCTTGAACGGGGCCGATGTGGATTATGTCACCCTGGCGGAGCTCTGCAGCGAGAGTGACCTCTGGCAGGGGCAGCCAAGCAAGCTGGGGCCTCGTCCCCTCGAGCGCTGGCGCGAATGTGAGGCGGTGATAAACAGCTTTACGGAGTCGCCTGCCATCACTCTGGCTGAATCTCCGTCGCTTGAGATTGCGGTTCAGTCCGGGGCCTGCAACGCTATCGACACCATCATGCAGCGGCGCAGTGCTCAAGCTTACGACCATCAATATGTACTCAGTACCGAGCAGATTGGCCGTTTGCTGCACCCGCTTATGCCCGGGCAGAGTCGCCTCCAGACCACCGATCCCCGGCTGCATCTACTGCTGTTTGTCCATAACGTCGAATCACTGGAGCCCGGGCTCTATCTGCTGCCCAGGACCACCCAGGCGGCCGATTCACTGGTATCCGCAGCCTCCAAGTGGCCCGAGGGTCGGCGTGTGGAGTTTGCCGGCCTGGAACTGGTTCACCTTAAAACAGCCAATACCCGCAAGGCAGCTGCCCAGCTGTGCTGCAATCAAATGATCGCCGCGGCCAGCAGTATGACGTTAATGATGCTGGCCGAGTATGACTCAGCCCTGGCAGCCGGAGGCAGCAACGCCTACCAGCAGCTTTTCTACGAAGCGGGAATCCTGGGACAGTCTCTCTACCTCAGTGCCTCTGCTCAGGGGCTTAATGGCACTGGCATCGGGTGTTTCTTCGATGACGGCGTTCACGAGTTGCTCGGCCTTAAAGATCAGAGCTATCAGGCGGTCTACGGATTTGCCGTGGGTGCCGGTAAACATGATGACCGTATCGCCGGATTGTCGGGATATCACCACCTTCACAAGGAGTAAACATGCCTGGAGTTAAGCGGATGTCTGTGCAGGATGCGCAGTCGCTTGTAGCGCATGGAGACGCGCTGGTTCTGGATATGCGTTCGGATCAGGAGTTTCAGTCGGCCCACCATCCGTTGGCGACGCACCTGACCGACGGCAATGTAAAGTCGTTGCTGATGAATACCCCCAAAACCCGACCGGTTCTGATCTACTGTGCTCAGGGCAATGCGAGTACGGAAATGGCCCGCCTGTTTACCGACTTTGGCTTTACCCGTTGTTACAGCCTGGAGGGCGGTTTTGCGGCCTGGAAACCCCACTGGATCCCGCGGGATACCTCAAAATGTTTGGAAGTCGACAATCCCGGCGAGTTTGGTATCACACAGTTGATGCGCGCAGCCCACAGTGCCGATGCTCTGGAGGTGAGTCGGCTGATCTCTCTGGGGGCCGATGTGAACCGCCTTAACGATGATGGTAACAACGCGCTCTGGTTCGCCACACGCGCAGGAGACGCGGCCACCGTGCGCATCCTGCTGGATGCAGGTGTTGATTTTGATCATCAGAATGCCAACGGCGCTACACCTCTGATCTACGCATCTGCTGCGGGCGAAACCGAAATGGTCCAGATGTTGCTGGCAGTAGGAGCAGATACCGACAAACGCACGCTGGATGATTTCACTGCATTAGACGTCGCGTGCAACCGGGAAATCATGAAGCTGCTGATGGCCGCATCGCAACAGGCGGTGGGCTCGTAACAACGAGGACGATAACCGTGAGTACTGAAGACAAAATCCGCAAACAGCTCGCTGAAAACCCGATCATTCTCTACATGAAGGGAACCCCGGAAGAACCGCGCTGCGGTTTTTCCCGCAACGCGGTAGAGGCACTCAAGCCGCTGGGTAACAGCTTCGCCTTCGTCAACGTGCTGGAGGCGCCGTTTATTCGCGAGAAACTGCCGAATATCTCCAACTGGCCGACTTATCCGCAGCTGTTCGTCAAGGGCGAGCTGGTTGGCGGCAGCGATGTGATTGTCGAGATGGCTGAAGACGGCAGCTTGAAACCGATGCTGGATGCGGCGGGAGGTGCCTGATGCTGACCTCTGATGTCGAAGCGACTATCGCCGAGGCGCTGCCTGATGCAGAGATCGATGTGACCGGAGAGGAGTGTAACTTCACCGTGACCATCATCAGTGAAAGTTTTGAAGGGCAGAATCTGATGCAGCGTCAGAAGGGGATCCTGGCCCTGTTCGACCTGGCCCTGAAGTCCGGGCGTCTGCATGCTCTGACCATCAAGGCCTATACGCCGGCTCAGTTCGCGGAAAAACAGAATACCCACCTGGTTCAGCTCGAGTGCTGATCCGGTAACGTATAGATCGGAGGTGTTGTGATGAAAACAATGGGCCTACAGGACGACACAAACCTGGCACTGGATCAGTTCCGGCAACTGGCCTGCGATCAGCAGGGTGCCTTGAGCAAAGGGTTGAGCCGCATGGCAATGTTAATGGCTGTTGGGCGCTACTGTCGCCATCGCCACCTCTCCATCGGTCGCCAGTCCACTTTCCAACGTAAATTTATGGATCAGGAGAGCCATCATGAGTGTTGATGAAAATATGTTCGACGAGCAGTTCGTGGAAGCGACCAATAAACTGATCGAAATCGCGAACGAAATGGGTGGCAAGTACGGGGACCATAAGATGGGCGTCGCGTTCATCTATGCTGCCGCCCGCTTTAACGCCTACATCGCGGCAGGCAGCGTGACCAGCGCCGACGAACTGGCCGGAAAGCGCGAAAAGGCCGTGGAATACTTTACCGACCGTTTCCGTCAGCTCTACGACGGCAACCTGGTCGATTACATCTCCAACTTTGAAGCCTACATGGGCGAGGAACAAGCGCAGGAGACCGCAAAAGGGACCGCGCACTGATCGTTTACCACTATTGAGGCGGGCCGGGGGCCCGGCTCGCCGCAACTCTACCTACCTTAGAACCCCTCTCCAGCATTCGAGGAAGCGGCCGCAGCAAGGTTTTTTGCCATGCTGCGGCCTACCGAAGAATTCGTAACGGATCTGTTCCTTTGGCACTTTGATAGCGTCCGGATAAACGGATATCGTGCCCGCCATCTTAAAGCTGTATAATATATGCATTTTATAATAATGATTGTCGTAATGACTCTGTGTATTTGTTGTAGAAAGGACATCGGGATTGTTTGAATGACTGTTTTTTCCATGGCGGATTCGGTGGTGTCGGTGGTCTCGGACCTGTCCCGCCAGATGGCACCGGAGACGCGTTTCGCGCGGCTGCTGCAGGCATTGTTGGAGGCCTTTCCCTGCGATGCGGCGGCGCTGCTGCAGCTGACAGACTCAGTGTTGTATCCGCTGGCGACCCGAGGTCTTTCTGATGACACTTCAGGGCGGACATTTGTGGTCGAGGAACATCCGCGCTTTGCACATATTCTGATGAGCAGAGAGCCGGTCCGTTTTATGGCCGACTCCGAGTTGCCGGACCCTTATGATGGATTGATCGATGAGGTGGATGAACCGCTGCATATCCACGACTGCATGGGGGTCGCGCTCTATATCGATGAACTGCCATGGGGAGTGCTGACGCTGGATGCGTTGGCACCCGGAACGTTCGATGGGATAGATCCACTGGAGCTGCGTGCCTTCGTGCGGCTGACGGAGGCCTCCATCCGTGTTTGTGAACTGATACAGTCGCTGCAAAAACGCTTTAATCACGAGCACGAGCACGAGGTGGCGCAGGTGCTGATCGCTGATTTGGGGCGGACCGAGATAATCGGTGATAGCCCAACAATCAAGGCGATGCTGCGTGAGCTTGATGTGGTGGCGACATCCGACCTGTCAGTGTTAATTACCGGTGAGACCGGGGTTGGCAAGGAGCTTGTGGCCCGCCATATACATGCCGCCTCGGCACGTACCGATGCACCACTGGTATATGTGAACTGTGCAGCGCTCCCGGAAAATCTGGTAGAGAGCGAGCTGTTTGGCCATACCCGCGGCGCTTTCTCCGGTGCCGATGGTGCCCGAACCGGTAAGTTCGAGTTGGCTCACGGGGGAACCCTGTTTCTCGACGAGATCGGTGAAATGCCCCTGGCCATGCAGCCCAAGTTACTGCGCGCACTGCAGAGTGGTGAAGTGCAGCGGGTTGGCAGCGACCGGTTCCACCAGGTGGATGTGCGTATTATCGCGGCAACAAACCGCGACCTGGCGCAGGAGGTGGCGGAGGGGCGGTTCCGCGCCGATCTGTACCATCGTCTCAGCGTCTATCCAATACAGGTACCGCCGCTGCGTGAACGCGGGCGCGATATCCTGCGCCTGGCGGGTTACTTTCTCGAGTTGAACAGACGTCGCCTGGGGCTGCGATCACTGAGGTTGGACAGCGGGGCTCGTGAGGCGCTGTTGGCTTACGACTGGCCTGGCAATGTGCGTGAGCTTGAGCATCTGTTAAGCCGGGCTGTACTGCGACTGAAAGCGGATGCCGGCAGCGGTGGACGAATTCAGAGCCTGACTGCCGGCCTGCTTGATCTGCCAGTGGCGCGGATAACCGAGTCGGAGTCACCTATCGCGCATCAAACGTTGGTATCCGGGTCGGAAGCGCGCTCCTTACGTGAGGCAACCGATCTGTTCCAGCGTAACCTGATTATCGAATGCTTGGCACGGCAAGGCCGTAATCGCGCGGCTGCCGCGCGGGAGCTGGGGCTGGATCCCGGAAACTTCAGTCGTTTGCTGAAGCGGTTACAGATCGATACCGCGGAGGTTGAATCTCTTGCCTGAGCTCAAACAAGGTTCCAATCATTCCGATCCCCAAAGTGAAAAGAACAATTGCGTGCTCGCGGTACTTGGAATAGGCGAGGACACTACCGGACATACCGAAAAACTGGTCTCCGGTTTTGGCGCGTTGCTGGGAATACTCGGGGTTTACTGGATATCCGGCTGGTATCTGGGACCGACAGCCACTGCCATGATGGTTGCGTCGATGGGTGCAACCGCCGTGTTGTTGTTTGCGGTGCCACATGGGGCGTTATCTCAACCCTGGCCGTTGTTGGGCGGACACCTGCTGTCAGCGTTTGTTGGTGTCAGTTGTCAGATGTTGTTGCCGGAAAGCCCGTTGACGCCTGCGATCGCAGTGGGTTTATCGATAGCGATCATGCACTACCTGCGCTGTATTCATCCGCCAGGCGGCGCTACCGCTTTGACCGCCGTGATTGGGGGAGACGCGATACATTCATTGGGTTTCGGTTATCTGCTGAACCCGGTTTTGCTGAATTTGATCGGGATCTTGTTGGTTGCACTGTTGTTCAACAACCTTTTCGCCTGGCGACGTTATCCTGCGGTGCTTGCTCGGCGGCCGGTGGATAGCGCAGTGCCGCCGCGAGATAGACATAGCAGTATGCTTACACATGAAGATCTGGCGGCTGCCATGGAGAAAATCAACTCATATGTGGACGTGACCTCCGAGGAACTGGCGGAGCTGTTCGATCTGGCGGTTGAGCATGCTGCGCAGGCGCATCAAGACGCCGACCCGTTGGTTATCGGCGCGTATTACAGTAACGGGCAGCTGGGGGCGCAGTGGGCTGTCCGGCAGATCCTGGATGGGCCGGAGCGAATGGAGTTAGAGCGGGAGCGGCTGGTGTTCAAGAATGTTGCCGGTGCCGGCAGCTACACGACAGGAGTTTCGACGATACGCGAGTTTAAGGAATGGGCTCGGTTTACGGTCGAATTCAACGGTGAGCGTTGGGTGCGCAGTTAGCGCCTTTCTTTGCGTGATAAAAGGGCCCCGCGACGGCCGAGTTTGGACAGGCGCGGGGCATCAGATCAAGCCATTGCCTGGGCTGTTTCAGGGCTTAGCAGCACGTCCCAGTCCTGCTCAATAATTTCAATCTTCTTCAGTGCGCAGAAGCGGCGTTCTTTATCCGTGGGCTCGGGAATGAATGCCCAACCGGCCGGTTCATCGGCGGCATAGATAATGTCGCTCATCACCATACGCTCGGTATCGCGGGTGAAACGCATACCCAGGAACAGGTACTGCTTCTCTTTGCGGTAGTCTTTCAGGAAGTCCGGAATCGCGAAGCCACCCATCAGCTCGGTGATGTAATCGACAAAGTCGGCATCGGCGGCGATGTAGTTGGCTTCCGGTTTCGGTGCACCCAGTGGTTTGAAGACGATCGGCAGACTGGGGTTAACCTGATCAAGCTGGACTTCGCTGTAGCTGCTTCCATCATAATGGAACAGCTTGAATCGATAGTCAGATGCTGTAATGCGTGCCACACCCATAACCAGTGTGTGCTCACAATCAGCGTAGGTGTCGAGAAGTTGGGTGTCGCGGTTTACATCGATCACATAGTTGGGCTTGAGATCGGCGATCCAGTCGTGCAGCTGTCCACGGGTCCATTCTTTCTCGCCGTAGGTTTCATTCAGGAAACGCTGAACGAAAGAGCGCCCCTTTTTATTCTCCATATTCATGGCCGCACGTGGGAACTCATACATCAGGCGCGGAGCCATCGGCTGTCCGTTGTTCATGGCCAGGATCAGGCTGTCACTGTCAGCCGGAATCGGGCTGCCATCCTGCATGTTCTTAACGTCCTTTAGGGCGCCTGCCCCCAGGTAGGGGACGATCTTTCCGCTCTGAATACCTTCGACTAACTCTTTATACATGCCAGTACCTTCCAGACAGTTTGGGTTTTTAAAGCCGCACCACCTGACGTCTGTCACGGGTAGAAACGGGCCTTACATATAGGCTGCAATTGTTGCGCCACAGCTAAGTGTCTGTATTACCGATAAATTTGACGACTATTAGTGGGGTCGGCACATCAAGACCTGAGAGTTTGTCGTAATTTCGACAGAGGTATATGGCCTGACAAAGAACAGGGGTTTTTGTTGGGCTTACGACAGCTTGGGGTGGGGTTGTCGTTACAAAACAGGTCCGCAAAAACCGAAAAACAAAACTAACTCCTTAAAAAACAAGGACTTAATTTTGCATGCCAAAGTTGGTACACGTTTCGCAACATGCTCAGCGAAGTTACGAAGGCCGAGGCACTCTCAATTACGAAGGGTCTGGGCTCGGAAGCAAAGTCCGAAACGAGGAGCAACACTATGGCAATGCGTCAATGTGCAATTTACGGTAAAGGCGGTATCGGTAAGTCTACCACTACTCAGAACCTGGTAGCCGCTCTGGCCGAAATGGGCAAGAAAGTTATGATCGTCGGCTGCGACCCGAAAGCTGACTCTACTCGTCTGATCCTGCACTCCAAGGCCCAGAACACCATCATGGAAATGGCTGCCGAAGCCGGTACCGTTGAAGATCTGGAACTGGAAGATGTACTGAAGACCGGTTACGGCGACGTTAAGTGCGTTGAGTCCGGTGGTCCGGAGCCGGGTGTTGGTTGCGCCGGTCGTGGTGTTATCACCGCTATCAACTTCCTGGAAGAGGAAGGTGCCTACGAAGACGATCTGGACTTCGTATTCTACGACGTACTGGGTGACGTTGTATGCGGTGGCTTCGCGATGCCGATCCGTGAAAACAAAGCTCAGGAAATCTACATCGTATGCTCTGGTGAGATGATGGCTATGTACGCCGCCAACAACATCTCCAAGGGTATCGTTAAGTACGCCAACTCCGGTGGTGTACGCCTGGCTGGTCTGATCTGTAACTCCCGTAACACTGACCGCGAAGACGAGCTGATCGAAGCACTGGCTGCCAAGATCGGCACTCAGATGATCCACTTCATCCCGCGTGACAACGTCGTACAGCGCGCAGAAATCCGTCGTATGACTGTTATCGAGTACGACCCGGCTGCTAAGCAGGCTGACGAGTACCGTGCTCTGGCTCAGAAAGTCGTAGACAACAAAATGCTCGTTATCCCGTCTCCTGTAACCATGGATGAGCTTGAAGCTCTGCTGATGGAATTCGGCATCATGGAAGAAGAAGACACCAGCATCATCGGTAAGACTGCGGCTGACGAAGCCTAAGTATTGCACGTTGTCGGCAGGACGGGCGGTCTCTCGGTATTACCCGGGGGCGCCCGCTCCGAGGACGAACATGGGGCAGATTAGCCTCTGTTCGCAACCCAACATGTAAAGGAGACAGGTCATGTCTGTCATGTCACGTGAAGAGACTGAAGCGCTCATCAACGAAGTGCTCGAAGTCTATCCTGCAAAAGCTAAAAAAGACCGTTCCAAGCACCTGACTGCCAACGATCACGAAGTTGAACAGTCCAAGAAATGCATCACTTCCAACAAGAAGTCCCTGCCGGGTGTCATGACCATTCGTGGTTGTGCCTACGCGGGTTCCCGCGGTGTGGTTTGGGGTCCGATCAAGGATATGATCCACATTTCTCACGGTCCGGTCGGCTGCGGTCAGTACTCCCGTTCTGGTCGTCGTAACTACTACATCGGTACGACCGGTGTTAACGCCTTCGTTACCATGAACTTCACCTCCGATTTCCAGGAGAAGGACATCGTATTCGGCGGCGACAAGAAGCTGGCTAAGCTGATCGAAGAGATCGAGCAGCTGTTCCCGCTCAACAAGGGGATCTCCATCCAGTCTGAGTGCCCGATCGGTCTGATCGGTGATGACATCGAAGCAGTCGCCAAGAAAGCAGCGGCAGCTACCGGCAAAACCGTTGTACCGGTTCGCTGTGAAGGCTTCCGCGGTGTTTCTCAGTCCCTGGGTCACCACATCGCTAACGACGCGATCCGTGACTGGGCGCTGGGTAAGCGTGATGATGACAACAGCTTTGAAACCACTCCTTATGATGTAGCCATCATCGGTGACTACAACATCGGTGGTGACGCCTGGTCTTCCCGCATCCTGCTGGAAGAGATGGGTCTGCGCGTTGTGGCTCAGTGGTCCGGTGACGGCACCATCTCCGAGATGGAGCTGACCCCGAAGGTCAAGCTGAACCTGGTTCACTGCTACCGCTCCATGAACTACATCTCTCGTCACATGGAAGAGAAGTACGGTATTCCCTGGATGGAGTACAACTTCTTCGGTCCGACCAAGACTGACGAGTCTCTGCGTAAGATCGCTTCTTTCTTCGATGAAACGATTCAGAAGAAAGCTGAAGAGGTCATCGCCAAGTACAAGCTCGAATACCAGACAGTCATCGACAAGTACAAGCCGCGCCTGGAAGGCAAAAAAGTCATGCTGTACATCGGTGGTCTGCGTCCGCGTCACGTGATCGGCGCTTACGAAGATCTGGGTATGGAAGTGGTTGGTACCGGTTACGAGTTCGCTCATAACGATGACTACGACCGCACCATCAAGGAAATGGGTAACGCGACCCTGATCTACGATGACGTGACTGGCTACGAATTCGAAGAATTCGTTAAGAAGATCAAGCCTGACCTGATCGGTTCTGGTGTTAAAGAGAAGTACATCTTCCAGAAGATGGGTATTCCTTTCCGTCAGATGCACAGCTGGGACTACTCAGGTCCGTACCACGGCTACGATGGTTTCGCCATCTTCGCCCGCGATATGGACATGACCCTGAACAACCCGTGCTGGAAGAAGCTTCAGGCTCCCTGGAAAGCAGACGCGGCTGAAGATTCCGCCGTTGCTGCCAGCGCCTGAGTCGGCTGCTAAAGGTTCGCGGCGCATGCGTCGCGAACCCCACTACCCACTTTGACCCGTCAGTTCACAGATTAGTGGCGCGGGAGGAGAGAAAGAAATGAGTCAGTCAGTTGATAACATCAAGCCGAGCTATCCGCTTTTCCTTGAAGATGACTACCAGGATATGCTGGCCAAAAAGCGCGATGACTTCGAAGAGAAGCATCCGCAGTCCAAAATCGACGAAGTATTCGAGTGGACAACCACCAAAGAGTATCAGGACCTGAACTTCCAGCGTGAAGCGCTGACAGTTAACCCGGCTAAAGCCTGTCAGCCGCTGGGTGCCGTTCTCTGCTCACTGGGCTTTGAAAAGACCCTGCCTTACGTGCACGGTTCCCAGGGTTGTGTTGCTTACTTCCGTACCTACTTCAACCGTCACTTCAAGGAGCCGATCGCAACCGTATCTGACTCCATGACCGAAGATGCGGCGGTATTCGGTGGCCAGAAGAACATGTTCGACGGCCTGGAAAACGCCAAAGCACTGTACAAGCCGGAAATGATTGCCGTTTCCACCACCTGTATGGCAGAGGTTATCGGTGACGACCTGAACGCCTTCATCGGTAACGCCAAGAAGGAAGGTCACGTCGATCAGGACTACCCGGTTCCGTTCGCGCATACGCCGAGCTTCGTCGGCAGCCACACCACTGGCTGGGACAACATGTTCGAAGGTATCGCACGTTACTTTACCCTGAACTACATGGAAGATAAGGAAGTGGGTAAGAGCGGCAAGCTGAACATCGTGCCGGGCTTCGAAACTTACCTGGGTAACTACCGTGTCATGAAGCGCATGATGGCCGATATGGGCGTTGACGCGACCCTGCTGTCTGATCCTTCAGAAGTGCTTGATACGCCGGCTGATGGCCAGTTCCGCATGTACGAAGGCGGCACTACCATGGACGAGATCAAGGAAGCGCCGAACGCTCTGAACACCATCCTGCTGCAGCCGTGGCAGCTGGTTAAGACCAAGAAGTACGTGACCACCACCTGGAACCACGATGTACCCAAGCTCAAGATCCCGATGGGCCTGGAATACACCGATGAATTCCTGATGAAGGTTTCCGAGATCACCGGCAAGCCGATCGGTAAGACTCTGGAGCTTGAGCGTGGCCGTCTGGTCGACATGATGACCGACTCCCACACCTGGCTGCATGGCAAGAAGTTCGCACTTTACGGTGATGCTGACTTCGTCATGGGTCTGACCAAGTTCCTGCTGGAGCTGGGTGCTGAGCCGATTCATATTCTCTGCAACCACGCTAACAAGCGTTGGAAGAAAGAGATGGAAGCGATTCTGGCCGAGTCTCCGTACGGTGCCGAGAGCGAAGTTCACATCGGTAAGGACCTGTGGCACATGCGTTCCCTGTGCTTCACCAACAAGCCGGACTTCCTGATTGGTAACTCTTACGGTAAAGATATTTCCCGCGACACCCTGTACAAGGGCAAGGAGCACGAAGTACCGCTGATCCGTCTGGGCTTCCCGATCTTCGATCGCCACCACCTGCATCGTCAGACCACCCTCGGCTACGAAGGTGCTATGCAGATGCTGACCACCATCGTGAATGCTGTCCTGGAACGTCTCGACGACGATACCCGTGGCATGCAGACCACCGACTTCAACTACGATCTGGTTCGTTAATCGAGCACTGAGTCGAGTTGTAAAAAACCGGGGTCATCAGACCCCGGTTGTTTCTCCACCTAGCCGTAAAGCCGGAGGCCTCCATGCCTAACGTAATGATCCGTAAAGACAACGAGGGCAAGATGACCCTCTACGTCGCCAAAAAGGACCAGGAAGACGAAATCGCCAGCATTGAATTTGAAGGCGATGACAAATGGGGCGGCTTGATCGAGCTGACCGATGGTACCAAGTACTTTATCGATCCCCTTGATACGACTCCCAAACTCCCGATTACCTTGCGCGCGCGCAGGGGATGAGGTGACTGATATGGCTGCAGATAAACTTTCCCCCGAAGTTGCTCTGCGTATCGGTTTGGCAGCGCGTGCGCTGCCCGACACAGATGCGAAACGTCTGATGACTGTCCTGGTTGATGCCTGCGGTTTACCGATCACGCCGACTAAGCTGGGTCGCCTGAAAGTGCCCAAGCTGAAAGCGGCGGCTGATGGCGAACTCGCGGAGATCGAAGTTCAACACCTCAAGGCAGCACTCAATCTGCTCAAGGGTATTGGCGTCAAAATGGATCAGGCTGAAGAGCCTCTCCCCGATACACAGCCGTATAGCGAAGGCGATATGCCCGGGTCTATCCGTGTAGCCTGCGCTTCCAACCACGACACCCAAATCGACGGTCATTTCGGCTCCTGTGCCCGGTTCCTGGTCTATCAGGTATCGGACAGTGAAAGCCGTTTGATCGATGTCCGCGCCGCGGGACGCCCGCCCGAGGAAGAGGACAAAAACGCTTACCGTGCCGATCTGATCAAGGATTGTCAGTTGCTTTACACCGTTTCGATCGGTGGACCGGCGGCTGCCAAGATCGTACGCGCCGGGATTCACCCGGTGAAAATGCCCAACAGCGGAGAAGCCGGAGAAACCATGGAAACCCTGAAAGGGGTGATCGGCACTAATCCGCCACCCTGGCTTGCAAAGGTCATGGGCTTCAAAGCGGAAGAGCGGGTGCGCTTCGCCACCGAAGAGGAGGAAACCGCATGATTACAGAAGACGTTTTGAATGAGATCTGTGATTTCGCCTCTTCCCAAGTGATTGGCGAGGAGCTGGTCGCTGAACTGCGCATCAAGTACCCGGACTACCACTTTACCTGGTGCTTTGATGACGACATTGGTGCCACCGCCAAGCCCTGGGCCGAGCGCCCCACGTTCAACCTGTATCTGGTGAACTCCGCGGACCACTGCTCCAAGTTGTCCAACGATCCGGGCTCTGCATCCGGCATTGTCGTGGCTGAGGTAATTGCCGATGACGACTGATCGTAACGACGGCGATCTCACGCCGGTCGCCGATTGTCGTTTTTGTCGTTACAAGACCGATCTGCTGCTATCCGGGCGCTGTGTGCCCGGAGATATCTGCATTGCTGCACATAGTGGGCGGCAGATCGACCGCTTCCTGCGCATCAACCCGCACCTGGCGATCTACTACCTGCAGGACTCCTTCTGGGAAAGGCGCGCCATCGCCGTTCGCTACGCGCCCCTTGAAGCACTGGACAAGCTGATCCGCGACCCGGACGAAGCCGTCCGTCGTGCTGTGGCTTACCGTTTGCCCCGCGAAAAGCTGCTCGCGCTGGTAGAGGACGAAGACCGGGAAGTTCGCATCACCGTGGCTGACCGTATTCCGCCTGAACATCTGGAAAAGCTGGCGGACGACCCCGACTACCTGGTCCGTGCCTATGTGACCCAGCGCCTGCCGCAGGGCCGCCTGTTCCGCATGATCCGTGATCCCGATCGGCAGGTCCGTAAACTGGTCGCCCGCCGTCTGCCGGAAGTCAGCCTGGGGCTGATGATGAACGACCCGGAAGCGGAAGTACGCCGCATAGTGGCGGATCGTCTTGAAGGCGACGCTGTTGTGCCCATGCTGAAGGATGATGACTGGACCGTGCGTCTGGCCGCCGCTCTTGATGCACCGCTTGAAGCACTGGAAGCACTCAGGGATGATCCTGATCCAGAGGTTCGTGATCTGGTTGCAACTCGGCTGAAAGATGCAGGGGAGAAGGGTAGCGACTGAGCTGCCTTCTTCTTTTGCGTTTTAGCTCCCTTTAAATCTGGTTATACCTTCGCCTTCTGTCTTCGTAAGCCAGTGCCGGTTTCGCCGCGTGGCGAGTCAAGGGACTTGTGCGGACAAGTCCCTTAACAATCCCAAGCCGCCCCTCAGTTTGACCCGCTCCGCGGGTTTCCCTGCGCGTCTCGCCTGAAAGAGCGGGACAGGCAACTCGCTCCTTTGTCGCTCAAACATCCTGTCCCTTGTTTCTCTTTCAGCCTGCGATGCTCGGCTGCACTGAAGGGGAGTAGGGCTGCGGTTAGCTTGATGGGGCGCGATTCCTTCTTGCTCGTTTTGTCATTGGCTTATGCGTATTTTTGACTGGAAACGCGGTGTAAATTGGTCCAGTATCAAGGCATTAAGGAACTGCCGGTGCGTGATAGTGCGCACGGCGCTGCATCAAAACGCGCATGCTTGTTTTCATCGGAAGAGAATGGCTGTGGTACCTAGATTTCCCTTTCTCTTCAATTGATTAGCGTAGCTGTCCGGAACTCAGCACTGCGTGTGAATGCGCATGCGCAGTATTAAAACTGTTAAGCTCTATTGTTGCGTGGTGCGCAACGTGCTAGCATTCCCTCATGATTAAATCATTCCGTCACAAAGGACTGAAACGGTTCTACTCGACTGGCAACACGTCTGGCATACAGCCTGATCACGCCAAGAAACTGCGTATGCAGCTGGCTGCTCTGGATACAGCCACTTCGGTGGAAGACATGGACATTCCTGGTTTCCGGCTTCATCCATTGAAGGGCAAAGACAAAGGACGGTGGTCGATTCGGGTCAACGGAAACTGGCGCATGACGTTCGAATTTCAGGACGGCAACGCCTACATTCTTGATTATGAGGATTATCACTAATGACTATGCATAATCCGCCGCATCCTGGTGAATTCATTCGGGAGGTGTACCTGGAGCCTTTCGGTATCAGTTCCCGTCAGCTTGCTTCCAGTCTGGGGGTCTCTCCCTCCACTTTGTCTCGGCTGCTCAAAGGGGATAGTGGTATTAGCCCGGAAATGTCGCTTCGGCTATCCAAGGTTCTCGGACGTTCTCCTGAGAGTTGGTTGGCGATGCAGGATATGTACGATCTATGGGTGGCCCGCAACACGGTCAACCTGGATGGAATCCATCCCTTGGACTTCGATGCAGCTTAACCAGTGGCTGTTGCCGGACGCGCCTCCGCTGGCACTCCGGCACGCCGCAAAGCCAGGGCGTTAAATCAGTAGTGATACCGGAGTTGGGCGATAAGCAAAGCGTCATCCGTGATTTTGTAAACTATTCGGTGTTCTTCATTGATCCGGCGAGACCAGTATCCGGCGAGGCTGTGTTTGAGGGGCTCTGGTTTGCCAACACCTTCGCAGGGCTCTCGCTTGATCTCTTTGATCAGCTTGTTGATTCGGTTAAGAATCTTTTTGTCGGTTTTCTGCCAGTACAGATAGTCTTCCCAGGCGTGCTCGGAGAAGATGAGTTTCATTCAAGAAGTTCCTTTTCTTGACCATCGCCTTGCTCCAGCTCGGCAACGGATTCCAGCAAACGCCGTGCGTTTTTTGGTGCGCGCAGAAGGTATGCAGTTTCTTGCAGCGCCTCGTAGTCTTCCAGGGAGATCATTACTACTGACGGCGATTTGCTCCGGGTGATGATGACAGGTGAATGGTCTTCACAGACCTGCTCCATGGTTTTTGCTAGATTGGTTCTGGCGGCTGTGTAGCTAATGGCATCCATAAGGTTGTTCCTGTACAGGATTCTGTTCATGGACAGAATACCGTACGCCACAGAATTTAACAATCGGCTGCACAGCGACCGACTTTCCGCCGCTTCATGACTCCAAACCGGCGCGTGAGCTGGACGTTATTTCTTTTGAGGTATAACTGTGCTAAGCGATAGACAGAAAAAGTATCGAGACCGCGCTAACCGTGCGCGACGAGAGCTTCTTAAAGAACAGGAGAAATTTCGCGCGATTTCGGATGGCTCAGGGAAACGCTACCGGGTGTGCGTTGACTTTGTGCTTAGCGGTGCTCCAGAAAAAGCAGTCGAGTTCTTGAACTGGTTCGAGACAGAGTTTCCGGATGACGTTGGTGAGCCCGCGTTTCTATTATATGCTGCGTTGGCCTACTACCGGGTGGGGGCTTTGGGGAAAGCGCAGGGATACCTACTGGATACGATGTTAAGCAACATATACCTACTTCCCTATTTGTTTTCGCGACCAATTCCCAAACAAGACATGTGGCACTCATCTAATTGGGCACAGCCAGACTACATCGAGAACATTAAAGAACTTCTCGAAGGGCCAACTAGTCAAGAGCGGCAGTGGTTCCAAGAGCGGTTCGAGGATGAACGCTTCACGAGCATTTGAAGCAAGTACATAGAAACATTTCACGCATTACAGCATGTGAAAGATTTGGATTCCCGCGGTCGTATTCTTAAGGGGTGGCGGGACTATGTTTCTTCGTCTCGTGCAAACGAGATATAACCAGTGGCAGCACGCTGACCGCTTTTCCGCCATGCTGGGGCTCTGAATCGGCACATGTGCCAAGCGTTAGAGAAATTTAGTGATGGAAAATGACCCACAAGAATCTTCATAAATTATGTGACATTGCTACGGAAGCGCATACTCGTTTTCAGAATGAGATAAAGGATATTGATCCGATCGTTGGGGTCAGCAAAAGCATGCGCGCTAGCGGTGTACCTGCGGACGTGATGACGATAGATTGCCTGAAGAATGGAAAAAGAATCATATTAATATTACATGACGATAAACCAGATACTATTAACTACCAATTCGCTTGGCGCGACAGAGATTTTGATAATGAATTTACAGAAATATCCTTTGATGATCTTACGGAGAGTGTTTTTTTAGATTGGATGAAACGCTATTTTGTCGAGCACTAGACGACGAGCGGCTGGTGAAAGTTATAGGGTAATGGAGGCACAGAAAGTAGCATGAAGACCATAGGACTGATCGGTGGGATGAGCTGGGAGAGCACAGTCGGCTACTACAGAGAAATTAACGAACGGGTCAAGAACTCCCTGGGCGGGCTTCATTCGGCGAAAATCGTTCTCCACAGTGTCGATTTTGATCCGATTGAAAAGCTCCAGCATAAGGGGGATTGGGCGGGCACGGCTGAGATACTTATCGGCGCTGCCAAAAGTGTAGAGGCCGCTGGTGCTGATTTTGTGCTGATCTGTACTAACACCATGCATAAGGTCGCGCCAGATATTGAGCGGAGTATTAACATACCCCTCCTGCATATCGCGGATGCTACGGCTGAACTGCTTGTGAAGGACGGGGTTAAAAAGGTGGGGCTGCTAGGCACGGCGTTTACCATGGAGCAGGATTTTTACAAAGGCCGCCTGTCTGAAGAGTATGGCCTTGAAGTTGTCACACCCGGTGAGGCGGATCGAAAGCGGGTGCATGAAATAATCTATAACGAGCTTTGCCTGGGGACTATCAATCCCGAGTCTCGGCAAGAGTACCTGCGTATTGTTAACGAGCTGTCAAAATCCGGCGCTGATGCAGTTATTCTGGGGTGTACTGAAATCGGTATGTTAATCACGCAGGCCCATACTGATATTCTACTGTATGATACGACAGCCATCCATGCCGCAAAGGCGGTAGAGTGGGCAATATAGCTATTAAATCAAGGAGGGATTTAAGCTTGGCTAAAATTGTCCGCCGAGTCGAGCGTTATATTCCATGGAGGGAAATATGGAAATAATAGCGATCATTCTCCTCATACCGTTTGTCGGATTGGCGGTACTGCATCTGTATTGGGCGCTCGGCGGGACGTTCGGAATGTCAGCAGCCCTCCCTGAGATAGATGGGGCACCCGTCTTCAGGCCTGGAGCAGCGGCAACGATTGCGGTTGCATTCGTGCTCACTGGCTTCGCCCTGATAGCGTTCGTTCTCGGGTTCGGGGCCAGTTACGCGCCGGCTCTTACTCCGTATGCCGCTTTTCTCGGCTTCGCTGTTGGAGGCGTACTCGTCCTGCGGGCGGTTGGCGAGTTCAAGTATGTTGGTTTTTTCAAGCGAGTGAAGGGCTCGAAGTTCGCAGCGTATGACAGCTGGCTGTTTTCGCCTTTTTGCTTGTTAGCTGGCGGGGCGTTTTTAGCGCTGGCGGCGGGCAGGATATAACCCTTAGGGCAGGTGGCAGAACTTATGATTGCCAAAACATGAAATTTTCGACGTATAGCGAATCTGATCGACAGGAAATAGAGTCCCTGTTTACCCGAACGTTCTCAGACTCAGAAGGTGAGGCTGAGGGGAAGCTGATAGGGAATTTGGTCCACGAGTTGATGAACGGTACCAAAGCGGAAGACATTTTCGGGTTCGTCGCTACCGAACAAGGGCATATTGTCGGTTGTATCTTTTTCACCCGGTTATCGTTCGGCTGCTCCGTAAACGCTTTTATGTTGTCACCGGTTGCCGTTGTTACAGGTCATCAGGGCAAAGGCGTTGGCCAAGCGCTGATTAATTTTGGTATCGAGCGTTTACGTGAGCAGGACGTCGAACTCATTTTTACCTATGGTGATCCGAACTTCTATTCGAAGGTGGGTTTTAAGCACGTACCTCAAGAGGTTGCGGCTGCGCCGTTTAAACTAACTTATCCAGAGGGCTGGCTGGGACAGTCGTTGGATGGAAGCCGTCTTGAAACCCCACTTGGACAGGCTTGTTGCGTTGACGCATTCAATGATCTTCAGTATTGGTAAAACTGTCCGCACGACCTGCATACACCCCGATTGTCACTAACCTGCCAGAGCACCTCACATCCCCGCGATTGTCACCTTTGTAGGCTTTGTAACACCTCTCCTCATCGCTACAGCGTCGTAAAAACAATAACTTATCAGTGGCATACCGGTTGCAGTACAGCTTTGTAGATTGAGTTCCAAAGCGACTTCACAACCGGAGGGTCCAATGAAAGCCAAGGATATTGCCGAGCTGCTCGACGAGCCAGCCTGCGAGCACAACAAGAAAGAGAAATCCGGTTGTGCTAAGCCCAAGCCTGGCGCGTCGGCCGGTGGTTGTGCGTTTGATGGCGCGCAGATTGCGCTGCTGCCCATCGCTGATGTGGCCCATATTGTTCACGGCCCTATCGCCTGTGCCGGTAGCTCCTGGGATAACCGGGGTACCCGTTCCAGCGGTCCGACACTTTACCGGGTGGGGATGACCACCGATCTGACCGAGCAGGATGTGATCATGGGGCGGGGCGAAAAGCGTCTGTTCCACTCCATCAAGCAGGCGATCGACAGCTACAGCCCCAATGCGGTTTTTGTCTACAACACCTGTGTGCCGGCGCTGATCGGTGATGATGTGGATGCGGTCTGCAAAGCGGCCACGGAGCGCTGGGGCGTGCCGGTGGTGCCGGTGGATGGTGCCGGTTTTTATGGCACCAAAAACCTGGGTAACCGTATCGCCGGTGAGGCGATGTTCAAGCATGTGATCGGTACCCGCGACCCTGACCCGATTCCCGATTCAGTGCAGCGCGAAGGCATCAAAATCCACGATGTGAACCTGGTCGGTGAATACAACATCGCCGGTGAGTTCTGGCATGTGTTGCCGCTGCTCGATGAGTTGGGTATCCGCGTGCTCTGCACTCTGTCCGGCGATGCCCGCTTCCGCGAAGTGCAGACCATGCACAAAGCTGAATGCACCATGATGGTCTGCTCCAAGGCGATGGTGAACGTCGCCCGCAAGATGGAAGACAAGTACGGCATTCCCTGGTTTGAGGGCAGCTTCTACGGCATCACCGATACCTCCCAGGCGCTGCGTGATTTCGCCCGTCTGATCGGCGATCCGGACCTGACCGCCCGCACCGAGGCAGTGATCGAGCGTGAAGAAGCCCGTGTCCGCGCTCAGCTTGAGCCCTGGCGCGAGCGCCTCGGCGGCAAGCGCGTTCTGCTCTACACCGGCGGCGTGAAGTCCTGGTCGGTGGTCTCCGCTCTGCAGGATCTGGGTATGAAGGTGGTCGCCACCGGTACCAAGAAGTCCACCGAGGAGGATAAGGCCCGGATCCGCGAGCTGATGGGTGAAGACACCAAGATGATCGAGGAGGGCGGTGCCAAGGAGCTGATCAATATCGTCCATGAGTACAAGGCCGACATCCTGATTGCCGGTGGTCGTAACCTCTACACCGCACTCAAGGCGCGTATCCCGTTCCTCGATATCAACCAGGAACGTGAATTCGGCTACGCCGGATACACCGGGATGCTCGAGCTGGTGCGTCAACTGGCGCTGACCATCGAAAGCCCGATCTGGCCGGCTGTTCGTGAACCGGCTCCCTGGGGCGAACGCGACGACAGCATCGAACCGCTCAACCTCAATGAGGTGTCCAATGGCTGAGATTCAGAAGCGTAAAAAACCGCTGGCGGTTAATCCGCTCAAAGCCAGCCAGGCCATGGGCGCGGCGCTGGCCTACCTGGGCTTTAACCGTTCCATGCCGCTGATGCACGGAAGCCAGGGCTGCACCGCCTTCGCCAAGGTGTTTTTCGTACGGCATTTCCGTGAGCCCATACCGCTGCAAACCACGGCGATGGACCAGGTGTCATCGATCATGGGCGCGGATGATAACGTGGTCGAAGCCCTGAGTGTGATCAGTGAAAAGCAAAAGCCCGCTTTGATCGGACTGTGTAGTACCGGGCTTGCCGAAACCCAGGGCACCGATATGCGCGGTGCCGTGAAAGAGTTCCGGCGCAAGTTTCCCCAGTTCGACAAGGTGGCCGTGGTGGCTGCCAATACACCGGATTTCAGCGGCTGTTTCGAAACCGGTTTTGCGCTGGCGATGAAAGAGATCATTGGCACATTGATCCCGGAGAGCGACCGTGCCGGACTGCGTCAGCGTCAGGTCAATGTGATCTGTGGTACGCATCTGACACCGGGTGATCTGGAGTTTATTTCCGAGAGCATCGAGAGCTTCGGCCTGCGCCCGCTGCTGATTCCGGATCTGTCCAAGTCGCTGGATGGCCACCTGCCCACTGAAGAGTACAGCCCGCTGACCACCGGTGGCCTCACGATGGATGAGCTGGCCACATCGGTGGAGAGCAAAGCGACACTGGTCATTGGCGAGTCGATGCATGAAACCGGTGCGTTGCTTGAGCAGCGTAGCGGCGTTCCGACCACCTACTTCCCACATCTTCACAGCCTCGCCGAAGTAGACCGCTGGATGATGACGCTGTCCGAGTTGTCCGGTGAGGACGTACCGCAGCGCTGGCGCCGCCATCGCAGCCAGCTTCAGGATGCGATGCTGGATACCCATTTCATGTTGGGCCACTTGAAGGTCGCGATCGCGGCAGATCCGGATCTGTTACTCGCTCTACACGATCTGATCGTGAGCATGGGTGGGCAGGTTGTCACGGCGGTTGCTCCGGCTAAAGGTCCGGCACTCAAAACGCTGGCGATGCCCGTGGTTCAGGTCGGAGATCTGGAAGATCTGGAAATCGATGCCCGTGAAACCGGTGCCGAAATGCTGATTGGGAACAGCCATCTGGTTGAGCCTGCTCATCGCCTGCATAAACCGCTGCTGCGCGCCGGCTTCCCGCAATACGACTACGTGGGTGGCTTCCAGCGGGTCTGGTGTGGTTACCGGGGTATCCAGCAGACGCTGTTCGATATCGCCAATCTGAAGTTGTCCCAGCACGAAGAGATTGCGGCTTACCGTTCAATCTACGCCCAGAAACGCGACGACGAACCGGCCCAGGGGATGAGGGCTGCGGGAGCTTGATATGACACCGCTGACGCGGCGGCTTGAAGTCGTCGAGAGTGCGGAGGAGATCGACATACTGCGTGTCGCCTTCGCGACAACCGATCGGGAATATGTGAACCAGCACTTTGGTTCCGCCAAGGCGTTCACGATCTATGGCGTTAACGAAAACCGTGCGCGGTTGTTGTCGGTCTGTGAATTTGCCGATTTCGCCGAGGACGATAACGAAGACCGTCTGCCGGTGAAGATCGAGCAGCTCAAAGAGTGTGCTGCCGTGTATTGCCGTGCCTGTGGCGCATCGGCGGTCCGCCAGCTGCTGGCGGAGGGTATTCAGCCGGTGCGTGTGACCGATGAGACGTCGATCGCGGATCTGCTTGGCGCCTTGCAGGAGGAGCTGAAAGCCGGGCCTTCCTCCTGGCTGGCCAAGGCGATTAAACGCCACTCCGGCACCGGACGTTTTGATTCGATGGAAGCGGAAGGCTGGGACGATTAGTCCGGCTCGCTTCAAACCTTTGGAGAACGACTATGAGCGAAATGTGTGTTGAAGAAGGCGCGGTTGCGCAGGCAAGCCCGTTTGTCAAACAGATCGTCGTGCAGCTGCGTGCCATGGATAGCTACGGCACTTATGACACCTGGAGCGACGAGAAAGTCCTGGATCCGATGATCCTGACCAAAGAGCGTCGTCGTGAGATCCCGGTGGTTGGTGATCCTGATGAAGTGGTCGTCGCGCGGGTCAAGGCTTACTACAACGCCATTGCCGTGCGTATTGAGCAGGAGTGCGGGCTGATGGCTGTACCGATGATGAACCTGTCCCATGAAGGTTTCGGCCGGGCGCTGGTTATGGTCGGCAAACTGGTTGTCGTCGATAAGGCGCTGCGTGATGTGCATCGCTTTGGTTTCGACTCTCTGGAAAAACTCGATGCTGAGGGCGAAAAAATGGTGGCCCGAGCCACCGCCACCATCGAGAAATTCCGCGCTGCCGCAGAAGATTGATGTAAAGACGTTTTAGGAGGGGGATATGTCCGACGAAGAACTGAAAAAACTGCAGAAAGAGGCTCGTAAGGCCAAGCGTATCGCCACGGAGTGCGCTTCTCAGGTGCATGACGTAGTCGAGGATAGCCTCTGGACCGAGTATGAGAGCCTGCCCGCGCTGGCTCAGAAAACCGTTGATGCCTGTCTGGCCTGGAAAGAGGCTCAGGCAAAACTGGAGGCAGCCGAAGGCTGATCGAGGAGTAAGGAATAATGTCTGCAGAGCTGATTAAGGGGCGCACTCGTGGTGGAGACGAGTGGATCCCGAGTTTTATTACCGATCTGAACCAGTCAACCTGCATCGGTTGTGGCCGTTGCTACAAGGTGTGTCCGCGTGATGTGTTCGAGCTGGTCGACCGTGGCGAAGCGCTGGCCGATGACGATGATGACTGGGATGACGATGACGACGATGAAATGAAGGTGATGGCGATTGCCAATGCCAACGATTGCATCGGCTGCGAGTCCTGCTATCGCGTTTGCCCGAAACAGTGCCACAGCCACGAACAGGCGGCGGCCTGATAACACTCACTGATCGATAGGAGCAGGACCATGCCAAGACCTCAGGCTCACGTATTCGTATGCGGCCAGCAGCGCCCCGACGGACATCCACGCGGAAGCTGTGGTGCCGAAGGTGCCTCAGCGGTTGCTCAGGCGTTTTCCGAGGAGATCGCCAAGCGCAATCTGTTCCAGCAGTTTGCAGTCACACCGACCGGCTGCCTGGGCCCCTGCCATCTGGGCGCCAATGTTCTGGTGTATCCCGGGTCCCACCTCTACAAGCAGGTGAAGGCTGAGGATGTGAATCGCATCATCGAAGAGCACCTGATCGGTGGTACACCGGTGGCCGAACTGCTCGCGCCTGAAGCTGAGTGGTAAAGCTGTAGCGGGGTCGGTACGTCTCTGGGCGATACCGGCCCCCGTTTCGGGGGAACACCATGGATCAATCTACCGAAAAGTTGTTGGCGCACTACCAGCCACTGCTGGACGCCGCCTGTGTGGCAGGGCGGGAGCAACTGGAGCGCAGTGGCTTTGATATCTCCCTGATGCCGTCAATCGAGACCTTTTCGTTTGAGCGACAACCGGATCCGTTTACCCAGCAGGAAACGCTTAATGGTCGTTGGGGTGAAGCCCAGGGACAGCGGCGCGCGAACCTGGTTATCAACGCGGACGGCTCGTTGTTGATGGAGTGCGATCTGTTGTGCCCGCATCCGCGCCACGAAGGACGCTGGGCGGAGCAGGTCAGTATCTGGGGGCGTGACGCCGGTAATTTGAAAGCTGAAATCAGCCTGCTGGCGGAGCTGGAGGGTTAACCGGTGACTGCCCGGATTTACACTTCGCTGCGCGAGGAGGCGGCTGCGTGCCCGGCATTCCAGGCACCGGTCGAGCGTGTTTGTATCGGCCAGGTCTGGACATTGGTTCAGGTGGCCGGGCTTACCGGTCTGTGTATGTCACCGCAAAGCTACTCCAGAACCCTTGGCTGGTCCGGGGAGCTGACCGGTCAGCCGGCCTCAATGCTGATCGACTGGCTCGATAGCTGGCAACCGTTCGAATCGGTGCTGGCCGTGGCCACATTGAACGCCGTGTTGTCCGGGTCTGAAACGGCACAAAGGCTACAACGCTGGTCTGAACCACTGGGCACCGGAAATCTGGCCGTCTTTGAAGCCCTGAAGCATCGGCTGCAGGGGCAGGTCAGCGTGATTGGACGCTACCCCGGATTGAATGTGCCACTTGAGGGAATCGACTTTCACTGTATCGAGCGCATACCCGGCGAGCAGGATTACCCCGATCAAGCCGCCGAATACCTGCTTCCCGAGAGCCACTGGGCGTTTATCACCGCCAGCGCCCTGGCCAACAAAACGCTGCCCCGGCTGTTAACGCTGAGCCAGAACAGCCAGACCGTTCTGATGGGACCGAGTATGCCCTGGAGTTCGGTATGGCAGAGTGTCGGCGTTGATTTGATAGCCGGCATCGTTGTCGACGATGCGGACAGGCTTTGGCGCACTGTGGCCGAGGCGGGCGGTGTCCGAATATTCCAGGGCGGTGTGTCCTATCGCTTACTGGATCTGCACGCAGAACAAGGAGAATAAACATGCGTGTTATTGTTGCGCACCTGCATACGCTGAGTGCCCGGCTGCACTTCTGGATGGTGGAGTACGCTGAAGGCAGCTCCGTCTGTTTACCAAAGCCCCTGGCGCCGCTTTCGACACTGCATACCGATCATGAACCTACCGAAGCCGTGCCACATCCGGCGCAGATGATACGGCCCATTGCGGAGCGTCTCGGCCTTGAGCCTGAGGATCTGAGTGTTGCCAGCGCCTCTCTGGGGTGGGTGGAGTCGCCGGGCGAGTGGGCGCCGGTGGCGCTGCTTCGCATCGACGGCGACCAATTGCCCGAGCTGGAAGGCGGCACGTTTATTTCCCTGATGGATCTGTTGAAGGTCCCGATCACTGAGCGCATGTTACTGCGCGAGGCCTACGAAGCACTGCTGGGTCACTGATCCGGCCCCCCCTGTAAACGACATGTAGCAAACCCGACACTTTGCCCCATTGTTGCTTTGTCATTGCCGACAATACTACCCATTTTTTTCGTGTGGCAATTTCTATCCGACTGAAATACAAGGTTTAATTCTTTAAACGTCGTCTGGCACCGCGCTTGCACCCACCTTGGCAAGCAACTCGATCCCGCGAGGAGAAGGCGATGATACAGCTCACAGAAAACGCAATCGGTGCAGTAACCCGTTTTATTGAAAATGCCGGCAAGCCCGTTGCCGGTTTGCGCATCCGTGTTGATGGAGGTGGCTGCTCAGGCTTCCAGTACGGCATGAAGCTCGAAGAGAGTGCGGCAGACGACGACCAGATCGTCGAGATTGGCGGTCTCAAGATTCTGATCGACCCCAACAGCCAGCCGCTGCTGGATAACGTCACCGTAGACTTCCTCGATGGTCTCGATGGGAGTGGATTCAAATTTGAAAACCCGAACGCCACCCAGAGCTGCGGTTGCGGCAAATCGTTCGCGTGTTAATCGCCTAACCGGCAGAAATCGACTGAGGAGTTCAAGCGATGTGGGATTATTCCGAAAAGGTTAAAGAACATTTTTACGATCCGAAAAATGCCGGTGCAGTCGAAGGCGCCAACGGGGTCGGTGATGTGGGTTCGATCAGCTGTGGTGACGCGCTGCGTCTGACCCTGAAAGTTGATCCGGAAACCGAAGTGATTCTGGATGCCGGCTTCCAGACGTTCGGTTGTGGTTCCGCTATTGCTTCTTCATCCGCCCTGACCGAAATGATCAAGGGGATGACCCTGGATGACGCGCTGAAAATCAGCAACCAGGATATCGCGGACTACCTGGATGGCCTGCCGCCGGAAAAGATGCACTGCTCGGTTATGGGCCGTGAAGCTCTGCAGGCGGCAGTCGCCAACTACCGCGGTGAAGTCTGGGAAGATGATCATGAAGAGGGTGCGCTGGTTTGTAAGTGCTTCGCCATCGATGAAGTGATGATCGAAGACACCATTCGTGCCAACAATCTGAGCACCGTTGAAGAGGTGACCAACTACACCAAAGCCGGTGGTGGTTGCTCCTCTTGCCATGAAGGTATCGAGAATATCCTGACGCGTGTGATGGCTGAGCGCGGGGAAACCTTCTCCGCAGGAGGCGCTGTTCCTGCCCCGGCACCCGCAGCGGCAGCTGCCAAGCCGGGCAAAATGACCACGCTGCAGCGTATCCGCAAGATCGAACAGATTCTGGAATCGATCCGTCCGGCTCTGCAGGCGGATAATGGTGATGTTGAGCTGGTCGATGTGGACGGTAACACGATTTACGTGAATCTGACCGGCGCCTGCACCGGCTGCCAGATGGCCGCCATGACCATGGGTGGTATCCAGCAGCGTCTGATCGAAGATCTCGGTGAATTCGTCAAAGTTGTTCCGGCACCGAAAGAGTCACTGGTTAGCATGGGAGCGTGAAGATGAGCGATATCTATCTCGACAACAACGCCACAACCATGGTCGATCCGGCCGTGTTCGACGAGATGAAACCGTACTTCTGCGAGCAGTTCGGTAACCCGTCCTCCTTGCATAACTTCGGTAACAAGGTTGGTTTCGCACTGAAAAAAGCGCGCAAGCAGGTCCAGGATCTGATCGGTGCGGAGCACGACTCCGAGATCATCTTCACCTCCTGCGGTACCGAGTCTGATTCCACCGCTATCCTGTCTGCACTTAAAGCGCAGCCGGAACGTAAAGAGATCATCACTACGGTGGTTGAGCACCCGGCGGTTCTGACGCTGTGCGAGTACCTGGAGACCGAAGGCTATACCGTTCACAAGCTCGAAGTGGATTCCAAGGGCCGCCTGGATCTGGACAAGTACAAGTCCCTGCTGAGTGACAATGTTGCTGTGGTCAGCGTGATGTGGGCCAACAATGAGAGCGGAACGCTGTTCCCGGTTGAAGAGATGGCGCAGATGGCGGCACAAGCCGGTGTCATGTTCCATACCGATGCGGTGCAGGCGGTGGGTAAGCTGCCGATTAACCTGAAAGAGAGTGCAATCAGCATGCTGTCTCTGTCAGGCCACAAACTGCACGCGCCCAAGGGGATCGGTGTGCTCTACCTGCGCCGCGGTGTTCGCTATCGTCCGCTGCTGCGCGGTGGTCATCAGGAGCGTGGTCGTCGTGCCGGTACTGAGAACGCTGCCGCTATCGTGGGGTTGGGCAAGGCCTGCGAGATGGCTGCCGAGCACATGGCGTTCGAAAACACCCAGGTGAAGGCGATGCGTGATCGTCTGGAAGAGGGCCTGCTGGCCGCGATTCCGAACTGCTTTGTTACCGGTGATCCGGACAACCGTCTGCCGAATACCGCCAGCATCGCATTTGAGTACATCGAGGGTGAAGCGATTCTGCTGCTGCTGAACAAGGTAGGTATCGCAGCCTCGTCCGGTTCTGCATGCACCTCAGGTTCGCTGGAGCCGTCTCATGTCATGCGTGCCATGGGTATTCCCTACACGGCCGCTCATGGCACGGTGCGTTTCTCATTCTCACGCTACAATACCATGGAAGAGGTGGAGCGGGTGATCAAAGAAGTCCCGCCGATCGTGGCGAAGCTGCGTAAGCTCTCCCCCTACTGGGGCGAGAACGGGCCGGTGGAGAACCCGGGCGAGGCGTTCGCACCGGTCTACGCCTGATCCCACCCTTTTTCCAAGTCACCATTTAACGGAGGCCTTTGTGCCTCCGTTTTTTTGTCGACTCTTCACTTGCCCCCCGAATGGCCTGCTGTGCATTTTTCCTGACTACCCTGGCATGTTCTATGCTGTTCTCTGGCCTGTCGCCGTTAATTCAGGTGAATTTTATTAATATTTTCCAATAGTCAGGTTTATTGCACTATATTTCCCATCTTTAATGGTGGGTTTGCATTTTTTAGATGCATTCGTTGCACACCTTTGGTGCGTCACAAGGCGTAGATCATTCGCTCAAAGCTGGAGTAGTCGGGTTCCATGAGGCTCAATATCACCATAAAGCAGTCCTTGGTGGCAGGGCTGGCGATCAACTTACTGTCACTGATTGTGTTCGGCCTGATCGCTTTCCAGGCGATTGCAACGCTCAATGGTAATCAGCGGGAGCTGAGCCTGAGCGCGCTGTTTGAAACCCAGGGACGCAATATCAGTCAGTCCGTCGGTGCCGTTATGGCACATAACAGCCGATTGTTGTCGGCGGATTCACCGCAAGAGCTGGAAACGCTGGAGCGGCAGGCGGATGTGACGCTGTTCGAGCGGGCACTGGCCGAAGACCGCACGATCGTTTCGCAGCTCGAACTCCCGGATGCCAGGCGGCAGACTTTGATGCAGCAGCTTGAGCAGCTGGAATCCCGTTTTGATGGGTTTAAAGCCCAAAGCGACCGTCTTTATGGGCAGTGGATGGATATCCTGTCGCTGGAGCAGAGGATGCCCGAGCTGATCGGTGAGATCGACACGCAGACCGATGAGGCGATCAGCCAGATCGAATCGCTGACTACGGACCTGGGGCATCTGGTCACCCGGCAGGGGCGTCAGTTTGCACGGAGTGTTCGCAGCCTGCGTAATGTGGAACGCTCCGTATTGAATGAGCTACGTGCCGGGTTTCAGGAGATTGTATTCGGTAACGAGCCCAAGGCGAGGGGCGTCAGCGAGGAAGTCCGGACCGATATTGTGAAGCTCACCGCTCTGTCGCGCCGGATTTTGCTGGTGCAGGATCCGGAGGCGTTACTCAAATTGCGTGATGAGGCGCTTGCCCCTCTGGCGGAGACGCTGAGTGCGAAGCTGGAACATCTGGCGACGCTGCTGCATGACCAGCCGTCCATGCAGGAGAAAGCTACAGCGCTGGCCGAGCGCTACGGCGCCATCATGCAACGCGTGATGGGCAATGACGATGCGCTCTACGAGATGAAGACCCGTCAGTTATCTCAGGCGGCGGCATTGCGGGCGCTGGATGACCAGTTGGGCCAGTCCAGAAGCGCCGTGCTGGCAACGCTGGATCAGCTGTCGCAGAGCGCGCAGGCGGTGGTTCGTGATGTTGAGGCCTCATCATCGTCCACCGCGTCTACGGCACGTACCATGCTGCTGATTGGCGGCCTGATTGTCGCCGCGCTGATGTTGGCGGTGGGGGTTCTGCTGCTGCGACGCATTATCAAACCGCTCCAGTTTATCTCCCACCGGATGGATGAGATTGCCAATGGGGATGGTGATCTGACCGCTCGAATCAAGCTGGATCGGGCAGATGAAATGGGTCAGCTAGCGAGCAATTTCAACGCCTTTGTCGCCGTAATTCAGGACCTTGTCCGCAAAACCTCTCAGGCGGGTCAGCATGTCTCGATGACCACCGAGCAGACAGCGGCACGCACGGAGACCATGACCGCCGAGGTGTACGAGCAGAAGCGCGAGGTGGACACGGTTGTGTCCGCGGTCCATGAAATGGCCAAGAGTCTGGAGGAGGTGGCCGCGAACGTGGCTGCTACCTCCGAGTCCGCCAGCCGGGTGGATGGGCTGGCTCAGCAGGGGCGCGGTGAGGTCGATAGCGCCATTGAGCGGATCCGGCAGGTCGCCCAGTGTGTCGAGGAGGGAACGGCCGTTGTTGGTCAGCTTAATGAGGACAGCCAGTCCATTGGCGAAGTCCTGGAAGTGATCCGCCAGATCTCCGAGCAGACCAATCTGCTGGCTCTCAACGCCGCGATTGAAGCGGCACGGGCCGGTGAAGCAGGCCGAGGTTTTGCCGTGGTGGCGGATGAAGTGCGTACGCTGGCGCAAAAAACCCATGATTCCACCGCCAGTATCCAGTCGATTATTGAACAGTTACAGCGCAACGCCACCGGTGCTAATGAGGCGATACGCCGCGGTTATGAAGAGTCATTGATCGCCGTAGAGCAGGCCGATAGAACCGGTCAGTCGCTGGCGCAGGTAACAGCCTCCATTGCCGATATCCGGTTGATGGCTGAACAGGTTGCTGCTGCCACCGAAGAGCAGTCTGCTGTGGCGAATGATATAAACGGACACATGGCATCCATCGCGCGTGTTACAGAAACCACATCCGAGCAGGTTGGAGAAATTCGGGAGGATTTCATCCGCCTGCAAAGTCAGTCGAAAGAGCTGGATGCGGTTGTGGGGGCGTTCAAGATCTGAGCGGTGTGCCGGAGCGCGGCTCAGTTTACGGCCGGCTCCGGCTCATACGGCTCGATTCTGTAGGCCTCGAGCCGGTATCCGGCTGTACCCAGCTCATGCTGGTAGGTATCAACGGTCAGTTCTCCGGTAATCCAGACGGCGTCGTAAAGGCTTTCGATCTGTGTGCCCGGTTCAAAATGGGTATCGATGATCTGATTGGAGGGCGGAGGTGGCGTATGGATACAGGCACCGAAGTAGGGTACCAGGAAGAAACGATCGATGCGTTGATCCTCGCCCGATAGCGGCACCACGAAACCGGGAATCTTGACCATCCGGCCATCGAGTTCACTGACCACCGGTGCAGATGCCAGTACCTGATGCATTTGATCGAGCATGGAAATCGCCTGTGCGTCGCCATCCTGAATCGAGTTAACCCGGTCTTCGGACATGCCGTACAGTTCTTCAAAGCTCAAGGAGTAGTCCGGCGGCATCAAGGCGTCCCAGGTGATCTCTTCCACCGTTTTACCGTTCAGCGTCTGGGCACCGGCCGTATTTGCCAATAGCAGCAGTGTCAAAAGTGGGGCTTTCCACAGGGACATTCTCATGGTGAGTGTATCGCTCCAGTCAGTATCGTGGGCTTAAGCCGTCGCTTAGTGTTAAACGCCAGGCACGCCACGCCGGTATGATGCCGGCGAGGGCTCCAGACAGTAGAACGCCCAGTGCGATCCATCCTATCGAATCGGGCCAGTCCGTGGTGAGGTAGACTCCTAACAGCCGCTGGAGTTCGTCGCCGAAAGTAATCAATGCGCCCCACAAAGTGGCGAGCCCGAGGGCCAGACCGGCGGCGGTCAGCAAGGTCGCCTCGATCAGAACCAATACCAGCAGGTGGTGAGGCGAGGCACCGATTGCTCGCAATAGAGCCAGTTCTCTGCGCCGCTGCTCCATGCCGGTCAGGAGCACGCCCAGCATGCCGGTCAAGCCGGCCAGCACAACGCAGGCCGAGATACTGAGCATCGCCTGTTCGGCGCCACGGATGATTTTCCATAACGCCTGCAGCGCCACACCCGGGAGGATGGCCAGGAGCGGTTCGCCGGTATACGCGTTGATCGCCCGCTGCAGGTGGAACACTTGGGTTTTGGATTTCAGGCCGACCAGCATGGCCGTGATTTGGGTGGGCGTGAGGTCTTGGCTACTCAGTTTTTCCTTATCAATCCTGACACCCGGCATGGGTACGCCTGCTCGCCAACCCAGGTGAATGGCAGTAATCGACTCAAGACTGACATAGAGTGAACGGTCCACCGGTGTGCCGGTGGCGGCCAGAATACCGACCACTTCAAAGGGTTGATCCTTATGTTGGCTGAAGCTGACCTGGCCCAGCCCGTGGGAGACTATGATCCGGTCACCGATGCTGTAACCCAGCTCTCTGGCTACGTCGGCACCGAGGGTCACCTGATGCAGGCCATCGAAGCCCTTGCCCGAGGAAAACGTCAGCGGGCGCTCGCTGCCAAAGCGGTAGTGGGTGAAAAAGCGCTTGTCGGTGCCCACTACACGGAAGCCGCGGTGCGAGTCGCCCAGGGACAGAGGAATAGCCCAATCGACGGCGGGATCACCGGCGATCTTTTCATAGCTCTGCCAGCGAATGTTGTTGGTTGGTGACCCCAGGTGAAAGACGGAATAGAACATCAGTTCCACCTGGCCTGAGCGAGCACCAACAATGAGGTCCGTGCCTGAAACAGTGTTGAAAAAGCCGCTGCGCATATCCTGGCGGATCTTCTCCACGCCGGCCAGGAGCAGCACACTGACCGCGATTGTCAGTATGCAGAGAACGGCGGCTGCCCTGCGGTTGGTCAGGCTTTTCCAGGCCAGTCCGATCAGCATCGCTGGATCTCCGTAGATTGATACAGGCTGGCGAAGCGGTGTTCCGCGTCGAACTGAGCGGCCAGCTCCGTATCGTGACTGACAAACAGCAGAGCGCTGCCGTTACTTTCGCATTCGCGCTTGAGCAGGGCGATAAAACGCGCACTGTTGTCCCGATCCAGAGCCGATGTCGGCTCATCGGCGATTATCAGCGGCGGGTTGCCGATCAGAGCCCGAGCGGCAGCGACGCGCTGCTGCTGACCGATAGACAGCGTGACGGTATCGCGTTGAGTCTCGCTCAGTTCGCCCAGGCCCAGCTCGTCCAGTAGCCGTCTGGCCTGGGCCTCAACCGAACCGTCACGTTCAACGGCCCGGCGTTTTCTGATGTCGGAAAAGCCGCAACCGAGCACAACATTCTCGAGCGGTGACAGCCAGGGCAGCAGGTTGAACTGCTGGAACACCAACCCGATATGGTCGGCTCGCCATCGGTCTCGCTGACGTTGTGACAGGGCGCTCAGGTCCTGTCCGCACACCGATATTGATCCCTGATAGCCTGTTTGCACACCGGCTATCAGGTTAAGCAGGGTGCTTTTACCACTACCGGAGGGCCCGGCAACAAACAGACTGGACCGCTGCGGTAAGGCTAACGCACGGATTTCGAGCAGGGGAGCTTTCGCGCCCGGCCAGCTAAACATCAGGTCCCGAATGTGAATCGCACGCTCATCACTCATGGCATCTGCAGTACCGGTTGAGATCGGTTGAGTTCAACGGAGGTTTGCCGCTCGCCGACCATATCGACCGTGATCTGTTCAATCGCCGGGAAGCGGTCAAAAAGGGTTAAACGGGCAGTTTTCAGCTTCTCCGGATCGGCACACACAAGCGTGTATTCAACGTTGATATCCTGATGTTGTTCGCCAGCATTTTCCTCATGCTCATGCTCATGCTCATGCTCATGCTCATGCTCATGTTCATGTTCATGTTCATGTTCATGTTCATGTTCGTGCTCATTCGCCGTCTCAGCCAAGTTAACCTGTCCCAGGCTCACCGTACTCAGCGAGCAATCAGCGGCAGCGGGCAACTCGATCCAGGTGCCTGGATCTCGCAGCGTATCGATCAGACTTTCCATCGCGGCCTGCTCCTCCGACGTTTCGGGTTGATGCTCAAATCCGATCAGATTGTAGGCGGGGCTCATCAGGTTGATCACAAGCTGTTGTTGGTCCAATACAAGCTGGATACGTGCCTCTCCATGGACATGGGGCGTCAACGCGCTCTGCGCCCAGACCGAGGTGCAGGCGCTCAGTGCCAGAATCGAGGTGATTTTTCCAAGAGGTGACCGTTTTTTTCCAAGAGGTGACATAGTGGGCTCTCTCGACTGATCGATAAATGGTAATGTTATATTATAACTATATCTTGCAGCGGGCGGGTTGGCCAGCTAGATATTTGTGGGGGCCCTGAGTGTCGGCGGCGCTGACAGGGAGTGTAGTGATCCCGTCAGGCATGGTACTCTAGGCTCGCTTTTTGTTCCCTGGGGAGAAGGTGCAATCCACCCGTGAGTACTTTGCAAAACCGCGAGGCGAAAGTCGGGCCTCTATTCCGATTCAAAAACGCACGTGTATCTCTTAACGAGTTGATCTTGCTCGATTATGAGCCCGATCGGTTGCATCATGACCTGGCTGAGCATGCCGGTCGTTTGCCGTCGCTGTTCCGTCAGATGCCGATACTGATAAACCTTGAGCAGCTACCGGACGATGTCGCTTTGCCGTCGCTGGAGCAATTGCTGGGAATCTGCCGTGAAAACGCGCTGAACCCGGTGGGGATCAGAGGTAATAGCCGTTATGATAGCGCCTTGATTGCCGAGCTGGGACTGGCGGATTTTGGCAGTGGCGGTCGTGAAAAAACGGCTGCGCCGGCCGAGAGTGAGCCGGTGGAGGCCGTTGCACCGGCAGAGCCGGAAAGCGAGCCTGCCCAAGCGGAGCCAGAGTCTGCCGAGGTACCGCATGCGACCGGCGGCCAGACACGCCTGATCACCGCTCCGGTGCGCTCGGGTCAGCAGATTTATGCGGCCGGTGGCGACCTGATTGTGTTGTCATCGGTGGGTGCCGGTGCTGAAGTGATGGCCGATGGCAATATCCATATCTATGGTCCGCTGCGAGGCAGGGCCATGGCCGGCGTTAAAGGTAACAGTGAAGCGCGGATTTTCTGCCAGAGCCTGGAGGCAGAGCTGGTCTCCATCGCCGGATACTTTAAAACCAGTGAGGATCTGATGAGTGATCACTGGAAGCAGCCGGTACAGGCCTGGCTAAGCGGCACCAAGCTGGATACGGCACCGCTGTAACATTGTTTGAAGCAAGTTTGGGTTGCAGTCTTTTTGAATCAGTTTATGGAATCTGTCTGAATGGCTGAGATTATTGTTGTAACGTCCGGTAAGGGCGGGGTCGGCAAAACCACCAGTAGTGCCGCGATCGGTACTGGGCTGGCGCTACGTGGCCACAAAACGGTACTGGTGGATTTTGACGTGGGTTTGCGCAACCTGGATCTGATCATGGGGTGCGAACGCCGCGTGGTGTTCGATCTGGTTAACGTGATAAATGAAGAGGCGACGCTGAATCAGGCGCTGATCCGTGACAAGCGTACCGAGGGGCTCTACATTCTGCCCGCATCTCAGACCAGGGATAAGGATGCGCTGACTCAGGATGGTGTTGAGCGTGTGCTGAAGGAGCTTTCTGAAACCTTCGATTACATCGTCTGCGACTCGCCGGCGGGTATCGAGCGTGGAGCTCATCTGGCGCTCTATTTCGCCGATACCGCGATTGTGGTGACCAACCCCGAGGTGAGCTCAGTGCGTGACTCCGATCGTATTCTGGGTGTGCTGCAGAGCAAGTCACGCAAGGCCGAGGATGGCGGGCAGGTTCGCGAACACCTGCTGCTGACGCGCTATAACCCGTCACGGGTGCAGGCGGGTGAGATGCTGAGTGTGGAGGATGTCCGGGAGATTCTGGCGATCCCTCTGCTTGGTGTGATCCCCGAGTCGGAAGCGGTGCTCAAGGCGTCCAACCAGGGGCAGCCGGTTGTGCTTGATGATGCCAGCGATGCGGGCCAGGCGTACCTGGATGCGATTGGCCGCTTCCTGGGTGAAGAGCGCGAGCATCGTTTTCTTGAAGTACAGCGCAAGGGGCTATTCAGCCGCGTATTCGGACGGAAGGGCTAATGGGTATTCTGAGTTATTTCCGCTCCAAGAAGCAGACATCGGCCAGTGTCGCCAAGGAGCGCCTGCAGGTGCTGGTTGCTTATGAACGCAACCAGCGCACCCAGCCGGAATATCTGCCGCAGATGCAGCAGGAGATTCTTGCGGTAATCGCGCGCTATGTGGATGTGTCGGTGGATGATGTGCAGATCAATCTGGATGAAGATTGTTCAATTCTTGAGCTGAACGTCACGCTGCCGGAACACCGCGGTCAGGACTAAACACCGCCTCGAAGCTGGCGTGGTTTACAGGAACGGGGCGTAGAGAGATTCCAGTTTCAGTATCCGAGCCAGCTCTTCGAGTGCGGTCTTGGACTCCCGTGCCAGTTGTGGGTCCGCAAGATCCATAAGTGTCAGACGGTCCCGATAGTGGCGTTCGACCCAGTCGACCAGCGTGGCAAGGCGTGTCTTGGTCAACAGGCTTTCGGGTTTGACGGCGGCCAGTTCCCGGTCATTCAATATCACGCGAAGCCGCAGGCAGGCAGGGCCGCCCCCGTTTGCCATACTCTGGCGCAGGTTGATTGTCTCCACGCGATCGATGCCGGTGCCTGTCGCCGTCAGTGTGTCGAGATAGCGCCGCACTGGCTCCACGTCCAGACATTCTGTCGGGGCCAGCAGGCGGCACTCCCCTGATGGCAGTGTCAGCAGCTGCGAGTTAAACAGGTAGCTGCGTACCGCATCCTCCACGCTCACCCGGCTTTGGGGCACCTCGATCATCCTCAGCCCTGTTCCCAACGCATCCTCCAGGTTGGACTTCATCGCCTCTGGCTCGGCGAATGCCTGTTCATGGTAGAACAGGCTCATGCCGTTGCCGACGGCGATCACATCGTTATGAAAAACGCCCTGATCGATAGCCTGTGGGTTCTGCTGCACAAAAAATGCACAGCCTTTCTTGAGACGATGACGCCGTGCCAGCGCCAGATTGGCCTCCAGCGTTTGTCGGGCGGGGTAGTGCTGCGGTTTACGCATCGTACCGGGTTGAGAGCCGTGTACGAAGAGTTGTACGCCCGGGCTCTCCAGTGAGGTAGCGAGCCGGGTATGATTGGCCGCCCCCTCATCAGCGAAGCGCGCACAGGCCGGTAACGGTGGATGATGAACGAAGTAGTCGGGGTCGGGGAATGTGGTTTTGAGCAGCTCGGCTGTAAAGGCGGCTTCCAGGCTGCGGTGGAAGTTGCTGATCAGGTTGGCCGGTGAAAAGTGAACCCGACCATCCGCGCTGTCGGCGCTGGGCGAAACGGTCGCGGCATTCGCCGCCCACATGGCCGAGGCGGAATAACACCCCGCCAGTAGTTCCGGAGCGTCGGAGGCTGCCTCCTCTAATACACGCTGGTCACTGCCGCAAAAGCCGAGCTGGCGCAAGGCCTTCAGGTCGGGACGTGGGTGAGGGGGCAGGATGCCCTGGGTCAGGCCCAGTTCCATCAGCCGCGACATTTTGAGTAACCCCTGCAGCGCGGCTTCCTTTGGGTTGGAGGCCTGGTGGCGGTGTTGGCTGGAGGCGCGATTGCCATAAGAGAGCCCGGCGTAGTTATGCGTCGGTCCCACCAAACCGTCGAAGTTGACTTCCCGCGCGCCCATTTAGAGTGTCTCCAGCGTTAAACCGGGGGGTAACTTGGCAGGGGGTGCTAAGGTTTCGCGCTCGAGACCTGAGACGGGGTAAGCGCAGTAATCCGCCGCGTACCACGCACTGGGCCTGTGGTTGCCGCTGCCTTTGATGCCGCCGAAGGGCGCTTCGGAACTGGCACCGGTGAGCGCAAGATTCCAGTTAACGATGCCGGCGCGGATCTCCCGTTGAAATTGCTGATATTCGTCAGGCTGATCGCTGAGCAGACCTGCGGACAGACCGTAGCGTGTCGCATTGGCCAGCGCCAGAGCCTGATTAAAGTCATCATAGCGTTGTACCTGGAGCAGTGGGCCGAAATATTCTTCATCGGGTAGTGCGTTGATAGCCGATACATCAATCAGCCCGGGGCTGAGCATGGCGGCACAGTCGTCTGCACGCTCCAGCCTCAATACGGCTTTCCCGCCGAGCTCAAGCAGCCGGGATTGGGCCTCCAGCAGTGCATTGGCGGCGCTGTTTGAGATCAGGCAGCCCATGAAAGGCTGAGGCTCATCGTCAAACAGTCCGACCTTCAGGTGGCGTAAAGCCTGCTCCAGCTGATCCAGAAAGCGCTCGCCCTGCGCCGTGTTCGGGATCAGCAGGCGTCGGGCACAGGTACAGCGCTGACCGGCACTCAGGTAGGCCGACTGAATGGTTTCAAATACGGCGGCGCGCAGGTTTGAGGTTTGGCCCAGTATCAGCGGGTTATTGCCGCCCATCTCGAGGGCGAGAATTTTCTCCGGTTGTCCGGCAAACTGGCGGTGCAGACTATGGCCGGTCTGGCTGGATCCGGTAAATAGAGCGCCGTCGATCCCGGGCTGTTCTGCCAACGCTTTAGCCGTATCGACAGCGCCCTGCACCAGATTGATAACGCCTGAGGGTAAGCCTGCATCGCACCAGAGCTCAACCATCAACTGGGCAAACCGGGGTGTTAACTCACTGGGCTTGAAAACCACCGTATTGCCGGCGAGCAGCGCCGGTACGATGTGACCGTTGGGTAGATGGCCGGGGAAGTTATAGGGTCCGAAGACAGCCAGTACGCCGTGGGGGCGATGGCGCAGGACCGAGTGGCCGCGGGGGTGTTCAGCCTGATGCTCACCGGTGCGCACCTGGGCGGATCGGATTGAAATCTCGATTTTGCCGATCATGGCGGTGATTTCGGTATCTGCCTCCCAGAGCGGCTTGCCGGTCTCTTCGCCCAGTGCGTACGCCAGACGTGCGCGATTTTCTTCGAGTCGTCTGGCAAAATGCCGACACAGCTCTATCCGCGGTTCGCTGCCCAGTTCGGACCAATGAAGGAAGGCTTGCCGAGCGCTGGCAACGGCCATCGCGACCTGCTCCTTCGAGGCGCTTCTGCCGTGCCAAAGTACGCGGGAGCGACCCGGGTCGACGGAGATCAACTCGTCACCTTCGCCGGCAATCCACTGGTTGGCGATCAGAAGTTGTTCGTTCATCGTTTAACCTCCGTTCAGATGAGGCCAGAGAACCGAGTCAAGTTCACCCCTGGCAACGGCCAGCAGAAAACTGGCGGTAAGCTGGGCCCGGCGGCTGAGACTGCTAACGATCAGAAACTCATCGGCGCTATGGATAGAGCCACCCTCCGCCCCCAGGGTGTCGATATTGGGTAACCCCGCGGCTGCCAGGTTGTTGCCGTCGCAGCAGCCACCGGTGGGCTTTATCTGGGTCGGTATTTCGAGCGTGGAGGCACAGTGGCACAAGAGCTTGAACAGGGCTTGATTGGCCGGTGTCAGCCGCTTGGGGTGACGGCTGAAACTTCCCTCTATCTCCAGCGAATAGCCCTCTCGGCCGTTCAGTCCCAGTGCGAGTCGTGACAGTTGCTGGTGCAGCCAGTGTTCATCGTCGTGACTTTGGGTGCGGATGTTGAATTGTGCCACGGCTAAGTCCGGTACCCGGTTGAGCGGGACGTCGGTATGGAAACGGGCCGGGTTGATACTGACACCCTGACGCCGGCCATTGAGGTTGTCCAGCTCGATAATCAGGTCGCAGAGGGCGCGCAGTGCGTTGCGCCCGTTTTCGATTTCACGGCCGGCATGGGCCGTACGTCCGCGAACTATCAGCGTAAAGTTACCACTGCCTTTGCGCTCGCCGGCATAGGCGCCGTCCGGGAGTAATGGCTCGAACACCAGCCCGAGCTTGGCCGTTTCCGCGGCCTCGCGCAGCAGGTCGGCAGAGCAGGGGGAGCCGATCTCCTCGTCGGGATTCATGATCACGCGCCAGCCCAGCTGCTCGGCCTCGGGGTGCTGCTCCAGTGCCATCAGGGCGGTCAGCAAGATCAGCAGGCCGCCTTTCATATCGGTGACCCCGGGGCCGTTCAGGCGCTCATCGTCGAGCCAACGGGTTTGCTGGAACGGATCGTTGTCTGCGAATACGGTGTCCAGGTGTCCGCATAGCAGTATCTGGCGCGGCGAGTCGGGACGTTTGATCAGCGAGAGAGCCGGTCCGAGTTCCCGCTCTTCACGTTCGCCATTCAGATTCACCGTTCTGAAAGCGGGTAGCGCGATCTTTTCAACCTGGGCGTTGAGCGGTCGCGCGATCTCCACTAGAGCCTGGGCGACCTGAGACACACCCTGGGCGTTGAAAGTACCTGAATTGATCTGAGCCAGCTGCTGGGTCTGTTCCAGCATCCAGCTTTGGCGGCTTGATATCCAGCTCAGTAACGCCTGATCGGACTGCGCATTCACGGAACGCCTCCCATCGTCTGCTTTCTCCGATCAGTATTGGTCAGATCGGGGGAAAACGACAGTTGGCGTTCCCGAATACTCTGTGAGGGCGGTTAACCGTTGCCAAGAAAGCGCACAATGGCGCGATCAAACCGGGTCATCGACTCCTGGATATCGTTGTCCGGGATAATCAGAGAAGGTGCCAGACGGATTACATCGGGCCCCGCCATCAGCACCATGACGCCCTGCTCCAGTGCCAGGGCCAGGAGTTCCCGGGCGCGCCCCTTGTACGGTTCAGCCAGCTCGGCGCCGAGCAGAAGTCCCTGCCCACGGATATCGCTGAACAGGCCATGCTCACCGTTGAGTGCCCGTAATTCGTCAATGAACAGCTGGGATTTGCGTTTAACGCCGGCCATCAGCTCGGGGTTGTCCAGCGTATCCAGCAGGGCCAGTGCCACGGCGCAGCCCAATGGGTTGCCGCCGTAGGTGGTACCGTGGGTGCCCACGGAAAAACTGGTGGCGATCTGTCGCGTCGTCAGCATCGCCCCGATCGGGAATCCGCCGCCGAGCCCCTTGGCGCTGGTGAGGATATCCGGCGTTACGCCGGTTTCCATGTAGGCATATAGCGAGCCGGTTCGGCCTGCACCGCTCTGTACTTCGTCGAAGATCAGCAGCGCACCGTGCTGGTCGCAGAGTTCACGGGCTGCTTTGAGAAACTCGGCATGGGCCGGGACCACGCCGCCTTCACCGATGATCGGCTCAACAATTACTGCGCAGGTGCGCTCCGAGACCGTATCTTTCAGTGCCTGGACATCGTTGTAGGGCAGGTGGGTGATGCCTGCAGGAACCGGCTCGAACCCCTGGCGGTACTTGAGCTGGCCGCCGACGCTGACGGTAAACAGGGTGCGCCCGTGAAAGCTGCCGGTAAAGGAGATGATCTCATGCTTGCCAGCGTCGCTGCCCGCATGGTCATAGGCGTACTTGCGCGCCAGTTTGAGGGCTGCTTCGTTGGCCTCCGCACCGGAGCTGCAGAAAAAGACCTGTTCTGCGAACGTCAACTCGGTCAGACGTTGTGCCAGCCTTAATGCCGGCTCGTTGGTGTAGAGGTTACTCAGGTGCCACACCTGATCGGCCTGGTCCTGCAGTGCGCGCAGCAGGGCCGGATGGCGGTGGCCCAGGGCATTGACGGCGATACCGCCGGCCAAGTCGATATATTCGCGCCCGCTCTGGTCCCAGAGCCGGGAGCCTTCACCACGTACCGGGATAACGTCGAGTGGGGCGAAACAGGGGACCATCACTTGATCGAACAATGCCCGATCGACAGGGGAGTTATTCATGGCTGACCTCAGCGTCCTTAGCTTTGAAATAAGCGTATGTCGCGGCGCTCTTGTCGTCCAGCAATAAACCTTTATCTGACAAAGCTGTGTTTCATCAAACTGTAATAATAGTCAACGACCATCGAGGTAGAATGTGGCCGCTAAAAATCATTGAGCTGAGGATACCCCATGAAGTTCAGCAAAGAGGACAAGGGGTTCGTAACCTGGTGGATCGATCGTCAGTTTGCGGACAACCCGTTATTTCCGGGCAAATGTGTTGTGGAAGGAAAGAACGGTAAGCCTGGTGTCAGTAAGGATCATGTAAAGGCCTACAAAGCCTGGCGTAAAACCTCGCCAAAGCGCTCGCAGATCCAGGATTGGATCGATACATGGATGGACAAGCAGGATCGCAAGGTGCTCAAGCAGGCGCTGGAAGCCAAAGCCAGGGAAGAAACCGCGTCCTGAGAGTCGTCATCGCCGCCGATAACTCTAAAAAACGGCGTGATGGCGTACTCCTTCGTTTTTATACCCGCTCTAAATACAACAATCTCCTGTACTGACGCAGATCAACAGCGTTTTTTATTCTCACTGTAAGAGATGTGTGTAATATAGTAACAACCGCTCGTTTTAAAGGGAGTTTGTTGTTCTATGTCCACTTCGGTCGCTTTTCACCGCACATTGCGATTCCGTATCGGCAAGCTTATTGAGCGTGCCCTGTCGGCGGTCGGTCTCAGGTCGCTCAATTCTCAATACACCTTTTCCTACCTGCTGATTCTTCTCCTGACCCTGACGCTGGGTGGACTCGGCTGGTATGCGCTGGATAGTCAATGGCAAGCGTTCGACCAGGCGCAGCGGTCGCTGCTGACGGAGGTCGAGTCTCAGCTGGCTGCTATTGGTGGAGATCAGGCGCAGCGGGTGCTCGATACCGTGAGTGCACATCAGGCCCAGGTGCTTGAGCTGCAACGTGAAAATACCGAAAACGTGCAGTTCTGGCTGCTGATCGTTGTTGTCTCTTTGCTGGGGCTCAATGTCTTCGGTCGCGTGTTCGGCCTCACGGTACTGATGCGGCAGATTGCTAACCTGCGTGATCACCTGCGTTTGCTGGGCGGCCATGATTTTTCAACGCCCATTGAGGTCGATAACCCCAACAATGAGGTGGGCCAGAACTACAAGGCGTATAACGATATTGTGCTGGAGATCGGGCAGTTGGTGCATAAGGTGACGCTGACTTCCGGACGGATAAATACCGCTGCAGATCAGGTGGTCACCACGCTGAATGACACGGATCGCGGGGTGCGTGAACAGCAGGCATCCATCGAGCAGGTGGCTACGGCAATCAATGAAATGGCAGCGACGGTTCAGGAGGTGGCGCAGCATGCCACCAGCGCCGCGTCCGCCGCGGAGCAAGCCAGCAGTTCCGCCCACGATGGTCAGCGCCTGATGGCGCATACGGTGGACAGCATCGATGACGTGGCACGCCAGGTGGAGAGTGCCAGCCAGGTAATCGGTACCCTGGCCGATGATTCCCGGGAGGTGAGTCAGATTCTGGTCGTGATCACCAATATCGCCGAACAGACCAATCTGTTGGCGCTGAACGCGGCGATTGAGGCTGCGCGGGCAGGCGAGCAGGGCCGCGGTTTTGCGGTTGTGGCCGATGAGGTGCGAACGCTGGCTCAGCGGACGCAGGAATCCATCGAGAATATTCGAGCCATCGTCGAGCGGTTGGAGGGCGGTGCCGAATCGGCCGTGAAGGCGATGGATCAAAGCCGCGATGCTGCCGACAAAACAGCCCGGGACGCACATCAGACCCGTGAATCTCTGGAGCAGATCGTGGCGGCCGTGGGGGTCATACTGGATATGAACACCCAAATTGCCACAGCGGCGGAGGAGCAAAGCCAGGTCGCTCAGGATATGGATCACAACATCAGTGATATCTCTCTGCAGTCTCGCCGCACCGCGGATTATGCCAAGCAGACGGTGGATGCAACCGATCAGATATCCGGCCATATCCAGAAATTGATGGAGGAGCTGGGCCGGTTCAAGACCAATGTGCAGGGGGTGGATCTTGGGGCGGCCAAGTCGGCTCACCTCTCCTGGAAAGTGCGTTTGCGCAGCTATTTGGACGGCAAGGCCACGCTGACGCTGAAGGAAGCGGTGTCGCATCGGGATTGTGCGTTCGGCAAGTGGTATTACAGCGAAGGTCTTGATCGGTATTCGGCTATCCCCGAAATGAAGCAGATCGAAAAACCCCACGAAGAGCTCCATGCACTGGTTAAAAGGGCGATTGAGCTCAAGGAGCAGGGCGACTTCGCCGGTGCCGAGTCGCTTTACGATCAGGTTTCTTCAATTTCTGCGCGTATTGTGGAGCGTCTCAATACTATTGAAGATCGGATTGAGGAGAGGGCCTGACCCTCTCCACTGACGTTCAACGCGTGTTTCAAGAGCTGCTCAAACCCCGTTGCCAGAAGTTGTCCGATAATTTCCGAAGATCCCCGGAAAGCAGGGCCAGGGTTTGGGCAGCGCTTTCGGTCTGGCAGCTTTCCTGCTGAAACTGATCGGATCCATCCCGAATCGCGCTGACATTCCGACTGATCTCTTCACTGGTTTGACTCTGTTGCTCCACCGCAGAGGCGATCTGCGTTGTCCAGTCGCTAATGGAGTCGACGCTGGCTGCGATCTCGTGCAGGGTTTTGCCTGCCTTCTGAGCCTGTTCCACAGTCTGTTTGGCCAGCGTCCGGCTCTGTTCCATGGTTTGGACGGCTCGCATGGAGTGCTGGCGTAACGCGCTGAGCGTGCCCTGTATCTCTTCGGTGGAGCTTTGCGCCCGAATTGCCAGGGTACGGACCTCGTCGGCCACCACGGCGAATCCGCGTCCCTGCTCTCCGGCCCGGGCCGCCTCGATCGCTGCATTGAGGGCCAGAAGGTTGGTTTGTTCCGCAATCGAGGTAATGGCGTCCAGCACGTTGGTGATCTGGTCCGCGCTGGAGCCCAGCTCGCCGATGACAAGTGCAGTCTGCTCCACTTCCGTAGCCAGTTGTTCAATCGCCTGCTGTGCCTGATCCACGTTAACGCTTCCCGAGCGCGCGAGCTGGTTGGAGCTTTCAGAGCTGACGGCGCTTTGTTGGGCGTGTTCCGCGACTTCGTGAATGCAGGCTGCCATTTCGTTTATTGCGGCTGCGACCTGGTCCGTTTCCTGCTGCTGGCGCTTGATACTTTCGACCTCCTTTTCCACGGCAGCGGCGAGTCGGTCGGCGTTGGTTTGCAACTGTCGCGAGGTATCCTGAATGCGTCCGGCGATGGCACGGGCCTCTGTTTGCAGATAGTTGACGACGAAGGCGAGCTGTCCGGCGTCATCATCGCGGCCGGTGTAGATCCAGCTTGCCAGCGGGTCATCGATGACCTCCCGTGACCGACGGATCTCTCGGTTTACCGACCAGACGCTAAGCAGCCCGAGGCTGGCAGACAGAGAGGAAACCATAATCGCCATTAACAGGGCCAGCGCCGGATCCAGATCGGTAAGCAGCAGCAAAAGCAGTGCCGCCCCGCAACCTGAGACCAGTCCCGAGAGAAACTGGCGGCGCGGCAGTGTCAGGCGAGCCGTGATTGAGCGGCGAAAACTCTTTCCCTGCCTCAGTCGAGCGTAGAGTTGGTCAGCGCGTTTGACCTCCTCTTCGGACGGCTTGGTTCGAACTGACTGGTACTCCACGATCTTGCCATCTTCCTTGATCGGCGTGGCATAGGCATTCACCCAGTAATAATCGCCGTTGTTACAGCGATTTTTGACGATGCCCATCCAGGAATCACCGGACTTCAGGCGGTCCCACATCAGGCGGAATGCCGCGGGTGGCATATCCGGGTGACGCACGATGTTATGGTTCTTGTGCAGCAGTTCGCTGGCGCTGAAGCCACTGATGTCAACGAAGGCGTCGTTAACGTAGGTGATACTGCCTTTGAGGTCTGTGGTTGAAAGAATGTTGGTATCGGCGGGAAAAGTGACAGCGCGGTCTGTCACCGGGAGATTGGTTTTCATCCTTTTGCTCACATCCGTTTGGGGGGATATCTGCCGGGCCTGGAGAGGGGCTGATCGTGCAGGGAATCCCGATTTTTATTATTAGACCTACTAAATGTAGGTGATAATTGTCGGGATGCAAACAAAAAGCGCAGTGTCGTGTCTGGGGGCAAAATCGATGCGGGCCAGGCCCGCATCGATCCGATAATCAGTCTTTAACCACGTCTACAAAATAGGCGTCTTCACCGTCGATGGTATCGCGTACTAAACCGTGCACATCGGTCTCAAACCCGGGGAAGCGGGCATTGAAATCACGTGCAAATTTCAGGTAGCTGATGATGGTACTGTTAAAACGCTCCCCCGGCACCAGCAGCGGGATGCCCGGTGGGTAAGGGGTGACCAGCATGGCCGTGACGCGGCCTTCCAGTTGGTCGATGGCAACCCGCTCCACATCGCGGTGCGCCATCTTGGCCCAGGCCTCGGCGGGCGTCATGGCGGGCTCGATGTTGGACAGGTACATTTCGGTGGTGATCCGGGCCACGTCATACTCTTTATAGACGTTATGGATGGCGCTACACAGATCCCGCAGCCCGATTCGTTCGTACTGCGGGTTCTTGGCTGCAAACTCGGGCATTACCCGCCACATGGGCAGGTTGCGGTCGTAGTCATCCTTGAACTGTTGCAGTTCGGTGACCATCGAGTTCCAGCGGCCTTTGGTGATGCCGATGGTGAACATGATGAAGAAGGAGTAAAGACCGGTCTTCTCGATGATGATGCCGTGCTCCGCCAGATACTTGCTGACGATGGCCGCCGGAATACCATCTTCATCGAACTCGCCATCCAGGTTGAGCCCGGGGGTGATGATGGTGGATTTGATCGGATCGAGCATATTGAAGCCCGACTCAATCCTGCCGAAGCCGTGCCAGGTATCATCTTCATGGATCACCCAGTCGTCCCGGTCACCGACGCCTTCGTCGGACTTGGGCAGCGGGCCCCAGACCTTGAACCACCAGTCGTCATCGCCGAACTCCTCGTCCACCTTGTGCATGGCGCGGCGGAAATCGATCGCTTCGTGCAGTGATTCCTCCACCAGCGCGGTACCTCCCGGCGGCTCCATCATGGCCGCAGCCACATCGCAGGAGGCGATGATGGCGTACTGTGGGCTGGTGGAGGAGTGCATCAGGTAGGACTCGTTGAAACGGTGGGTATCCAATTTCCGTTTGGTGCCATCCTGCACCAGTATCTGCGAAGCCTGGGACAGGCCGGCAAGCAGCTTATGGGTGGACTGAGTGGCAAATACCAGGGTTTCGTCGGAGCGTGGGCGGCCTTCGCCGATAGCGTGCATGTTGCGGTAGAAGGGGTGGAAGGACGCGTGGGGCAACCAGGCCTCATCAAAATGCAGGGTATCGATGGTGTTGCCCAACATCCCCTTGATCGTTTCCACGTTGTACAGAATACCGTCATAGGTGCTCTGGGTAATGGTCAGGATACGTGGCTTTTTGTTTTTGGCCTTACGTGCAAAGGGGTTGGCCTCGATCTTCTTGCGGATAGTTTCCGGATCGAACTCGCTTTTCGGTATAGGGCCAATGATGCCGTAGTGATTGCGGGTGGGCATCAGGAATACCGGAATCGCTCCGGTCATGATGATTGAGTGCAGAATCGACTTGTGGCAGTTGCGATCGACGACAACGATATCACCCGGGGCCACGGTCGAGTGCCAGACCACCTTGTTGGAGGTGGAGGTGCCGTTGGTCACAAAGAACAGATGATCGGCGTTAAAAATACGTGCCGCATTGGATTCGCTGCTGGAGACCGGGCCGGTATGGTCGAGCAGCTGGCCCAGTTCATCCACGGCGTTACAGACATCCGCACGCAGCATGTTTTCGCCGAAAAACTGGTGAAACATCTGGCCCACGGGGCTTTTCAGGAATGCCACGCCGCCGGAGTGGCCCGGGCAGTGCCAGGAGTAAGATGAGTCGCTGGCGTAGTCCATCAGGGCCCGGAAGAAAGGCGGCGCCAGACATTCGAGGTACTTGCGCGCTTCGCGGATGATATGGCGGGCCACAAACTCCGGGGTGTCCTCGAACATATGGATGAACCCGTGCAGCTCGCGCAGGATATCGTTGGGAATATGGCGCGAGGTCCGGGTTTCACCATAGAGGAAAATGGGGATGTCATTGTTGCGCTTGCGCACTTCGTTAATGAAGTCGCGCACGGATTTAAGCGCGATATTCACATCCTCGTCGGTACCGGCGCCGAACTCTTCGTCGTCGATCGACAGAATGAAACAGGACGCCCGACTGGCTTGCTGGGCAAAGGAGGTCAGATCGCCATAGCTGGTAAAGCCGACCACCTCCATCCCTTCATTACGGATCGCTTCCGCCAGGTCGCGAACACCGGAACCGGAGATATTTTCGGCGCGAAAATCTTCATCGATGATGACAACGGGGAATCGAAATTTCATCCACTGGGCCTGTTTATTCTGGTGACAAAAAAGTGGCTCTATCCTGTGCGCTCAATCCCCGAACGGAGTCTGTTCAAGGGACCTGCCCGACGATTTTGCGCTGATTTAATGACAAGTTTAACAGTGGCCCGTCCGGTATTCAGCTAAATACTGGAGGATTGGCCAACGTGACAGCTGCCGATAGCAGACTAAGCTATAGGAAAAGCCTGCCCCAGGCCGTCTATAAGCGTATCAGCAGTTCGCTGAAAGGTTGGAAGGGCACTATGACAATTCGTTACGCTCAGCCCCGGAGCCAGTTGCCGGCAGCCCTGAATCCCGAGGGCTATACCAGCTTGCTCGATTTCTTTGACCGCACCTGTCGGAGGTTCGCATCGCGACCGGCGTTCACCAGTTTTGGCCGCACCCTCAGCTATGCCGAGCTGGATCGGTTATCCGCGGCCTTTGCCGTCCATCTCCAGCAGGAGACAGACCTGCAGCCCGGTGACCGTATTGCCATTCAGCTGCCGAGTCTGATCCAGTACCCGTTAGCGATTTTCGGTGCGCTGAGAGCCGGACTGGTGGTGGTTAACACCAATCCGCTTTACACCGCACAGGAGATGGCGCGACAGTTCAAGGATTCCGGCGCGCGCGCGGTGCTGATCCATAAAAGCATGGCCCACAAGCTGGAAGGCATTCTGGATCAGACCGATATCGAGCATGTTTATGTGACCCAGGTGGGAGACTTGCACGGGTTTGTTAAACGCACGCTGCTGAATGTGGCGATCAAATATCTGCGCAAGCTCGAGCCTGATTTCTATCTGCCCGGGGCTAAAGGTTTCAGAGATGTACTGCTCGGTAACCTGGGGCGTCAGCCAAAGACGATGAATCCCGGGCTCGACGACCTGGCAGTGTTGCAATATACCGGCGGTACGACCGGCGTTGCCAAGGGGGCCATGTTGACCCATGGCAACCTGCTCGCCAACCTGTTGCAGGGCTGTGATTGCATCAACCGCGAGGGTACCGACTGGGCCGAGACCGTGATCCTGCCGTTGCCGCTCTACCATATCTACGCATTTACCGTATCTCAGATTGTGCTCGCGTCCGGGGGGCATGCGGTGTTGATTGCCAACCCCCGTGATATCGACGCGTTGATCAAAGAGCTCAAGCACTGGTCCATGAGCACTTTCATCGGACTGAATACGCTGTTCAATGCGCTCTGCGGTCGCCCTGATTTTCGCGACCTCGATTTCTCCGGACTCAAGCTGACTTTATCCGGAGGCATGGCTCTGACCGAAGATGCGGCGAGGCGCTGGCAGTCGGTCACCGGGTGCCCGGTGGTGGAGGCCTATGGCCTGACGGAGACCTCACCGGCGGTATCGATCAACCCACTGAATGCGGTGCAGCCCGGTACCATCGGTGTGCCACTGAGCTTCACCGAAGTGAGCATAATTGATGAGTCAGGTCGCAGAGTTCAGCCCGGTGAGGCGGGTAAACTCTGTATCCGGGGGCCGCAGGTCATGGCCGGATACTGGCAGCGCCCGGATGAGACCGCACGTTGCATGACGGACGACGGCTATTTCATCACCGATGATATCGCCATCGAGCAGGATGATGGCTATCTGAGGATCGTCGATCGAGCGGGTGACCTGATCAATGTATCGGGGTTCAATGTCTATCCCAACGAAATCGAGAACGTATTGAGCGATCATCCCGCCGTCAACGAATGCGCAGCCATTGGCGTACCGGATGACGACAGTGGTGAGCGGGTCAAAGTGTTCGTGGTTGCCGGGGAGCCCGGTCTGGATCGTGCTCAGGTGCGCAGTTGGTGTCGCGAACGGCTGACTGCGTACAAGGTACCCCGGGATGTGGAGTTTGTTGATGAGCTTCCGAAAACTCCAGTGGGCAAGGTATTGCGGCGGGCATTGAGAGCGCCGTTAGAGAAAACCGGCGCGGCGAGGTAAATCATGCTGATGCAGGGCGACTACCTCAGGGTACAGCAGCTTGATCAGGGTATTGTCGAGTTGATTCTGGATAATACGCGACGCCCGGTGAATATGCTCAGTCAGGCAGCAGTGCGGGAGTTAGGTGATGCGCTGACGTTGATCGCCGCCCGGCCAGAGCTGACAGGGCTGCTGATCAGCAGCGATCATGAACATTTCTGTGTGGGCGCCGATATCAGTGAATTTCTGCAGTTTTTTCTGCAATCGGACCGGGAGTTGGTTGCACTGACGGAGATGGCAAAGAGCTGGCTTGACCGGCTCGAAGCGTTGCCGGTGCCAACGGTGGTTGCAATTAATGGCAATGCTTTGGGGGCGGGCTTCGAGTTATGTCTGGCCTGTGACTTTCGGGTTGCGGCCCGTAATAGCCGGGTCGGGCAACCCGAAGTTCGCTTGGGTTTGATTCCCGGTTGGGGAGGTACGGTGCGCCTACCGCGTCTGATCGGGCTCGACCATGCCGTCAGCTGGATTTGTGAAGGGCGATACCAAGATGCGCATTTGGCGATGGAGCAGGGCGCGTTGGATAGCGTTGTATCCTTAGATCACCTGCGCCTGTCTGCGCTCGACCTGCTGCGCCGGGCCGCCGTCGGCGAATTCGATTTTCAGCAACGGCGGGCGAGAAAACGGGCCCCACTCCTTTTGAGCAAACTGGCGGTCACACTGGTCAGCGAGTCGACGCGGCCGGTTATTGCCCGCCGGGCCGGGGCCTGCTATCCGGCACCTACGCAGGCACTGGATCTGATGTGCGAACAGGCCAGGTTTGGTGCGCAACAGGCGGCTGAGGCGGAAACACGGATGTTTGTGGAGCTTCTGCGCAGTCATGCAGCGCCGGCACTGGTGACGCTGTTTCTTAAGGAGCAGCGTGCGCGGCGGTTGGCACGCACACAGGCACCGGCTCCGACGCGTGTCGGCATATTGGGCGCCGGTATTATGGGCAGCGCAATCGCGGGGCAGGCAGCCTATAAAGGCCTCTCCGTCGCGATCAAAGACCGCAGCCCGGAGGCGCTGGACAGGTCGATGCAGCGTATTTCCGACACAGTCGATCAGCGCGCTAAACGGCGTGGCGGGTTGAACAAGCCGGAGATTCTCGAGCATATCCGGGCGACACTGGGGTATCAGGAGTTTGCCGATGTGGATCTGACCATCGAGGCGGTGATCGAAGACCCGGGACTCAAAACGCGCGTGTTGACTGAGGTTGAGGCGGTCATGTCGCCCTCGGCGGTGCTGGCGACCAATACGTCGGCCATACCCCTGGGCTTTCTGGCCCGCGGGTTAAAACACCCGGAGCGCTTCTGCGGCATCCATTTCTTTAACCCAGTCGGAAGAATGACACTGGTTGAGGTGGTTCGCACCCAACTGAACAGCGACGATACGTTGGCGAAAGCGCTCGCATTTGCAGCGGCGCTGGGAAAAACGCCTGTGGTGGTCCGTGACTGCCCCGGTTTTTTTGTAAACCGGAGCCTGTACAGCTACCTGCTCGGTTTTCTGATGCTGCTTAATGAAGGAGCCGACCCGTTTCATATTGACCGGATAATGGAGAGATACGGTTGGCCGATGGGGCCTGCCCGGTTATTGGATCAGATCGGTCTGGACTCGGCCCGAAACACCAGTCGCATGCTGGCTGCAGCATACCCCGAGCGGATGGTCGTACCGGGCGAAACAGCGTTGGATATGCTGTGTCAGCAGCGGCGGCTGGGCCAGAAAGCCGGTCTGGGGTTTTACCGTTACCCGGCGTGTGACGACGCCGTGGAAGATGAAAGTGTTGCCCGTTTACTGCGCGGTAAGCGTGAGCGGCCTGTCGAGTTCAGTGAACAGACAGTTATCGACCGGTTGATGATACCGCTGCTCATTGAAAGTGTGCGAGCACTGGAGGAGGGTGTTATCGGATCCCCGGCCGAGGCCGATCTCGCGCTGGTGTTGGGTATTCGCTATCCGGCATTCAGAGGTGGGCCCTGCTACACACTGGATCGTTATGATCTGGGACGGTTTGTCGCCTCCTGTGCGACCTACCGGGAGTTGGGGCCGCTCTATCAACCCAGTCTGAAGCTGCGTGAGATGGCTGCGGCTGGCGAGAACTTCATTCGCTGGCGGGAGGTGTCGTGAAGCTCAAACCCAATGACGCTGTGATCGTCGATGCCGGCCGGTCGGCCATGGCTCTGTCTGATGGGGGAGGCTTCAGGCACCTGCGGGCAGACCTGCTCAGTGCACATCTGGTCGATGCATTGCTCGCACGTAACCCGGCTTTTGATCGGGAAGCGGTCGATGATCTGATCTGGGGTTGTGCCCACCAGGCCGCTGCGCAGGGCGGGAATCTGGCGAGGCAGCTGGTGGTGCTTTCGTCATTACCCTCGTCGATCCCCGGGCAGACCATCAACCGCCTTGGGGCTTCCTCCATGTCGGCGCTGCAGATTGCGGTTCAGGGGATTATGAGTGGCTGTGGAGAGAGCTACATCGTCGGGGGCGTGGAGCGTCAGGGTCATCTGCCGACGGCGGATGCAGCGGCCGCCTTGTCGTTACACACTGCACGGGCAAGCCTGAATGGCAGCGCTACCGCTGAGCTGCTGGCCCATACCCACGGTATTGATCGTGCGCTGCAGGACCGCTTCGCTCAGCGGTCGCATCGGAATGCGGCTCGGGCACACCAGGATGGGGCCTGGGAGGCGGAAATCATCCGAATTGCCGGCCATGACCACCGTGATTTCAAGGTGACTGTCGATGCCGATGAAGCGATCATCCCTGATCTGAGCCTGGAAGCGCTGCGGGCCTTGCAGCCGGTGTCGGAGAGTGGGGTTACGGTGACCCGGGGTAATAGCGCAGCACGCTGTGATGGTGCCGCTGCGCTGCTGGTTGTATCCGGGGCGCGGGCTCAGGCGTTGGGATTAAGACCCAGGGCACGGATCCGTGCCGTGACAGTGACGGCCTGTGATCCGGTGGTTATGGGGCTCGGACCGGTGACGGCCGTGGAGAAGCTGCTCGATCATGCCGGGCTGCAGTTGACCGATATTGACCTGTTTGAAATCAATGAAGTGTTTGCGTCGCAGTCGCTGGCTGTACTCAAGGAGCTGGAGTTGCTCGACCGGCTCGAGGATGACATCAATGTGAACGGTGGCGCCATCGCACTGGGTGATCCGCTGGGGTGCTCCGGTGCCCGGATCTGTACGACGCTGCTGAATCTGCTTGAACGCCGGGATCTGCAATGGGGGATTGCCACACTCTGTGCAGGCATGGGCCAAGGGATGGCCGCACTGTTTGAGCGGCTCGACTGAAGCCCGTTTTGTCGGCTTTACGACAGGTACGTTTATTCGGGGGGCTCATTCGTTGGCTCTTCGTATATATAACCTCATGATTTTATTGAATTGCTGCGGAGCTAAAGGACTGTGTTGGCTGGTGCGGCCTTTGCACGGCCAGTATAAAGCCTTACTAACCGCCCCCTTTGGGTGTGCGGCGCGCAGGAGAGCAGCATGAGTACAGAGGTCAGCGTTGTATGTGTAGCGGATGCGGTCAGTGATGAGCAGGCGCTTATTGTCGCTTTTGCTTCGTTGGATGGCGATATGGTGGATCAGCACTTTGGGTCGGCGCAGGCGTTTCATGTCTGGCAGGTGACGGCAACGGCGGCCGAACCCATCGCCAGCAAGGCGTTTGGCGTTGAAAAGCAGGATGGTAACGAAGATAAGCTCAAGCCTAAGCTGGCCTGGCTGGTAGGGGCCGATGTGGTCTACTGCGGATCCATCGGCGGTTCGGCCACTCGGCAGCTGGTGACGCTGGGTATCAACCCGATCAAGGTCAAGGGTGGCCCTGACGTGGAGGAGTTGGTTGAGGCGCTGCAGGCCCAGCTGGCCGGCGATGAACAGGAGTTCTGGCTTTCGAATATCCTTAACCGCAAGCGAAACAGTGGCGAGAGCCGCTTCGATATGATGGAGGATGAGGGCTGGGACGAGTGACGCCCCGCCCTTGGCTCGGTCATACTGGTGCCTTTTTCGGCGGGCTGCCTGTTAGGTTGCTTCTGCTTGGTAAATCCATGGCGGCACTGATACCGGAGCAGCCCCGGTTACTCACTGAATAATGACCTTCTTGCGTTTTTCTTCAATTTCCGCGATCCGTTCACGGGTCGCCTTGATAAACGCCTTGCTGGCGGCACTGCGTGCCTGAGTCTCGTTTCTGTGATGCAGGAACGCCTGTGTCGAGATCACTTCACGCTGGTCCAGCCAGCGGTCCTGTTCCTCAAGTTCCCGGATGCGGGCGTCGGGATGAAGAAAGTCGAGCATATCCTGGAATAGCAGAAACAGGTGCGCGTCGTACACGTAGGCGATACTGGAAAGTGTCTGCTGACGCTGCGCCGGTGTCATCTCGTTGGCGTAGTCAGCCTCCAGCTCTGCGATAGGTTGTTCCAGATCCGGGAACCAGTCCAACTCTTCACTCAGGCCACGACTGATCTTTTCGGCACGTGAGAGTGTTTCGGGTTTGGATTCGCTTGCGGTTGCTTCCTCGGTTGCCGCTTCACTCTTGCTCATAAAGGGAACGGAAAACGTATCTGAAGAAAGCGTTTCACATCCGCTGAGCAGCAGTGCACTGACAGAAAGCGTCAGGCCTCCCAAAACTTGCCTGTGGTTCATAGCGGTTATTCCTGACTGGTGGTCGGTTCAAGTTCAGGCCCATACTATCGCGGTTTGAAGCGGGGATGTCACGGCTGTCGGACCCTGCAATGCCGGATCCGTTTTCGCAGGTCCCATTTTGGGCTCAGGTTGGTATAATCCCCCGCCTCTTGCGTGGTCGGTGCTTATTTAGGTGCGATCACCGTTGAACACTGTGTAGTGCCGTGTCTCTGCCCGGGGCTACCAAGATGGAGTGACAGGAGACACACATGGGTGCAAAAGTGGCGATTGTAATGGGATCGCGCTCAGATTGGCCGACAATGGAGGAAGCAGCAGGCATCCTCGATACACTCGGTGTCGACTATCATACTGAGGTGGTATCGGCTCACCGGACACCGGACAAGATGTTCGCCTTTGCCGAGAGCGCTGCCGACAATGGGTTTGAAGTGATTATTGCCGGTGCCGGCGGTGCTGCGCACCTGCCCGGCATGATTGCGGCGAAAACGCTGTTGCCGGTACTGGGTGTGCCGGTTCAAAGCAAGGCGCTCAGCGGTAAAGACAGTCTGCTGTCGATTGTTCAGATGCCCCGGGGGATACCGGTGGGGACGCTGGCTATCGGTGGTGCAGGCGCATTTAATGCCGGTCTGCTCGCCGCCCAGATGCTGGCTGTGAAGGATGCCGATCTGTCGTCGCGGATTGCCGCCTGGAGACAGGCTCAGACCCAAACTGTTCTGGATAATCCCGACCCGCGTGGTTGAGGGGAGTACAGGTAAATGATGTTGCCAAGAATCGTCGTGGCCGGAAACGGCCAGCTGGGTCAGATGCTGCAGCAGGCGGGTGCGCCTATGCAGCTTCAGGTGATGCCGGTGGAGCCCAATCAGGATATCGAGATTGCACTGCACTCTGATGATGTAATCACGGTTGAGATCGAGCACTGGCCGGATACCGTCACGGGTCTGCAGCTCAAGAACCATCCCAATTTCCGCAATGCGGGTGCCCTGCATGCTGTTATAGACCGCAAGCGCCAGAAGTCATTGCTGGATCGTTTGCAGGTGCCTACGGCGCCCTGGGTGGTGCTGGATGATGAAGCAACGCTTGAAGAAGATCTTACCGGCCTGGGCGAGCGTGCAGTTGTCAAACGTCGTCGCGGCGGGTACGACGGGCGTGGCCAGTGGCGCTGGCAGAGTGGCGGTGAGGTTGAGTCCGAGTGGGCCGGTACCTGTATCGCCGAGGCGATGATCCCGTTCAGTCATGAAGTATCACTGGTGGGGGCTCGTAATGCCGCCGGCGAGAAGGTGTTCTATCCGTTAACTCGCAACTGGCATGAAAACGGTATTCTTCGGGCCAGCGTGGCCGGTATCGATGTGCCGGAAATCCAGCAGCAGCACGCTGAACAATGGCTCAGCCGGATCATGGATGACCAGGAGTATATCGGGGTCATGGCCATGGAGTGTTTCGTGGTTGACGGTGATCTGCTGGTCAATGAGTTGGCGCCGCGCGTCCATAACTCCGGTCACTGGACCCAGGAGGGCGCTACCATCAGCCAGTTCGAACTGCATTTGCGCGCATTGGCGGATCTGCCGTTGCTGACACCTGAAGTCAAAGGCGTTTCGGTGATGTATAACCTGCTGGGACGTAACTGGAAGCCCCAGTGGCTTGGGATCGACGGTATCCACGTTCACTGGTACGGCAAGTCGCTGCGTCCGGGACGCAAAGTCGGGCACGTTAATATCAACCGCCCGGATCCTGCCAAGTTGGGTGAGAGCCTGCAAAAACTGCTTGCCCAGGTCGATGACGAGGATCGTGTGGCCATCCAGTGGAGTCTCGACCAACTCTAACCGAGTACCCGGCATTGTGCCGGGCAACAGGTATTGATATTATTCGCCCGCTCTTGGGGGAGTAGCCTGTCGGCGGTTGATCTGAAACCGTCGGAGCTGTTGTCAACATAATTGAGCCTCAATGCTCATGGCAGCGGCGTTCGTCATCTTGGCGAATAGGCAAGACCTGAGACATGGGATGCTGCTCCAGGCGGGCCAGCGTTCTATGTCTTTTGGTTTTAGCCCGCCAGGAATCATCTTAATGGACGCGTTTCTCTCCTCTACACTCGCTGTTGCTATCGCCGAAATTGGCGATAAAACGCAGTTGCTTACCCTGTTTCTGGTTGCCCGTTTTTCCCGCCACCGCTTCGCCATCATCATGGGTATTTTGCTCGCTACGCTGGTCAATCATGGCCTGTCCGGGTGGCTCGGTGCCTGGTTGGTCGAATGGGTCCCACAGCATTGGGTGCCATTGATCCTGGGCTTTAGCTTTATCGCTATCGGCTTATGGGTGTTGATTCCCGATAAAGACGATGAGCACGAGGAGCAGAGTCTGCGCTATGGCCCGTTCATTGCGACCTGTGTTCTCTTTTTTCTCGCGGAGATCGGTGACAAGACTCAGGTTGCGACCGTTATTCTCGCGGCGCGCTTTGATGATGCCTTGATCTGGGTTATCGCGGGTACCACGCTGGGGATGTTGCTTGCCAATGTGCCGGTGGCCTATTTCGGTGCCTGGTTGATGCAGAAAGTCTCTCTGACCTGGGTCCGGCGTGGGGCCTGTGCGCTGTTTATTGCGCTGGGTATCCTCTCGCTGTTGAACGGGCAGTTTTGAACTTTTTAACCAGGAGCCGCTCTGAGCACTCAGAGACCGAACTTCGGGTTGTCACGATTCTGGCATTTTCTGGATACTGATTTTGATAAGAGTAGCGATCTATCTCTGGCTGTGGATGCTCCCTGGGCTGGTTGGTGCGGCGGAATCGCTGACTGACCAGCCGCAGGGAGTAACAGTCTGCGTCGCCGATCAGCATCCCTTTTTTGAGCCGGTTGCCGGCGACGATGATTCCTCATCGGTTGTTCCTGTGCTTGACTCCAGAGCGGCCTTTGAATCGGCTGTAATCAAGCCGCCATGCTGCAGTTCAGATCCGCTTCTACGCACTTATCATCACGCCCGCATTCGCGCACCTCCCTGCCTTCGTTAAACAAACCGATCCATATTTTGTTAACGACCGATACCGGTGCCATGCCCGGTAGGGCGGGTATGTGCCCGGCAAAGGGGGTATCCGATGATTAAGGCAGTGATGTTTCGACATGGAATTGAGGATGATGCGGCGATGGCCAGAATTTACCATCGACTGGACGATGTGGAGGCCCGCTGTGGTCAGGCGCGTCGGGTGGAGGTTGTTCTGGATCGCGTCGCCTTTGGTGATGCGTCCAATTACCTGTGTCATATCTCGTTTCGCGCCGAGCGTAAGAAGTCGCTCGATATATACGCTGACAAACGCTTTGCCAGCATGGCGATTGATGATGCCTTCGATCGCCTCAACCTGGCGATAAAAAGCGGCTTGAACCGACGTATACGGCGTCGCTGTAACGGTTGACGGATAGTCCCGGTGACTTGAATCGCCGGGGTTTGTCCCTATTTTCTCAATATCGATAGATTGACGAGGAACTTGCCATGAAAGTGAAAATGCAAGTGGCTGTTATGGCGCTGACAGCGCTGATTATGGGGCAGGCCGCAGCGGCGCTGCCGATAACGGATGGTCAGGGCAGAGAGCTACCGTCCCTGGCACCTATGCTGGAGCAGGTGAATCCCGCGGTGGTCAACATCGCCACCTACGCAACACGGCAGGTGGTTAACCCGCTATTGAGCGATCCGTTTTTCCGTCGTTTTTTCAATATACCTGACGAGCAGGCGCGCCCCAGGGAGCAGCGTCGCCAGGGCAGCGCCGGCTCAGGGGTCATTGTCGACGGTGACCAAGGCACCATTATCACCAATTACCATGTGATCAAAGGTGCGGATGAGATTGAAGTCTCTTTGGTCGATGGCCGTACATTCAAGGCTGAACTGGTTGGTGCCGATCCGGAAGTCGACATTGCCGTACTCAGCATTGAGGCCGAGGGATTGACCGGTTTGCCGCTGTCGGATTCCGACAGCTTGCGTGTGGGTGATTTTGTGGTGGCTATCGGGAATCCCTTTGGGCTGGGCCAAACGATCACGACCGGGGTTGTCAGTGCGTTGGGGCGTACCGGTTTGGGTATTGAAGGCTATGAAAACTTTATCCAGACCGATGCATCGATCAATCCCGGTAACTCCGGTGGCGCGCTGGTCAACCTGAATGGAGAGCTGGTCGGTATAAACACCGCGATCATTGCGCCCGGTGGCGGTAACGTGGGCATCGGGTTCGCGATTCCGGTCAACATGATGCGCAACGTGGCGGACCAGATCCTGGAGCAGGGCGAGGTCAGTCGTGGTCAGATCGGTATCGCTATCCAGGATATCACGCCGGAGCTGCAACAGGCGTTCAATCTGGAGAACGGCCAGCAGGGTGTCCTGGTGACCGATGTGATTGAAGAGTCCGAAGCGGAGAAGGCGGGTTTGCAGGCCGGGGACGTGATCCTGTCGGTCAATGGAAAGCCGACGCCCAATACCGGGCAGCTTCGTCACCGTATCGCTTTTGCCGGTGTCGGGGATACCGTGGTCCTAGAGGTGGTTCGTGATAGTGAGACGATGATCATGAAAGTGGAGGTGGGCCAATCCCATACCCGCCCGGGGGATGTGCGCCTGCATCAGCTGCTGGAGGGGGTAGGCTTTGCCAACTCACCGGACGGTAGAGGGGTTGTGATCACCAAGGTGGATCCGCAATCCCGAGCCGCTGCTGCCGGGTTACAGTCGGATGATGTGATCCTCAGCGTTAACCGTCGACGTGTGGATACGCTGGAGCAGCTCGATGACACGCTGTCGCGCGTGGATGATCGGCTATTGCTTCAGGTACGCCGTGGTAGAGGCGTGTTCTACCTGGTGCTACGTTAAGATCAGGACAGGAAGTTGTCTCGCACAGCCCCGCTTTCATGCGGGGCTTTTTCGTTTTGTGCGCCAGGCATGGCGCGTAGCGCCTTGACGGGCGCTGTTCCGATACGCGTGGTGGCGGTCGGATGACTTGGAGGTGCAAGTCCTCTGTGGGCCCGGCAAGGGGAACCACTAGCCGAACGGCAAGGGTGTCCATCG
>NZ_AUAZ01000023.1 GCF_000428985.1 Marinobacterium litorale DSM 23545
CGGCGTAAAGGTCGTTATCCAGATATACAGCTCCCGGATCTGAGCACCGCTCAGTTTCTTGGGACGACCGGAAATCTGCTTGGCCTTGAGCGCGTCAAAGCCACCCTCGCGGTAGGCAGCCAGCCATTCATAGATTCGTGCTCGGCTCATCCCCAGCGCTTTGATGACGACTTCTGGACTCTCGCCATCCATGACCCGTTGAACGGCGCGAACGCGAATGGCTTCTAATGTTTTGTGATCAAGTTTACGACCGTCATCGTGGCGCATGTGTGTAAATATCCGATAAGCTTGGCGAACGGAGCCTACATTATAAATGATGTTCGCTTACTTTCGAACCCATTAGTACATGACCAAGACGCAGTTTTTCCGCCTGGGCCGAGGTAGCACCGGCCAGAAGGGCTCCACCCAGCGCGATACAGGAGATTAGTTTCTTTACGTTTGTCATCACAAAAGCCTCTAGTTGTTATCTTTTGTTTCTTTTGCGTTTAAGCACCGACTGTGTATACCGCGCTGCTGACGGGGCAGAGCGCAGCGCGGCTCCGGTCAGGCGGCTACTTATTGATGGTCAGTTGAATCTCGCCAACGCCTTCGATACTGCCGGTGATTTTGTCACCGGCAACGACGGGACCGACGCCTTCCGGGGTGCCGGTGTAGATGATGTCGCCCGGCTGCAGATGGTAGAACCTGGACAGGTGCTCGATGATTTCGCGCACATTCCAGATCAGCAGGTTCAGGTCGGAGGACTGACGGGTTTCACCGTTTACCGCCAGTTCGATTTTGCCTTCGTTGATAATGCCGGTCTGAGCGACAGGTACGATCGGCGACAGGATGGCAGACTGCTCGAAATCCTTGCCCAGATCCCAGGGGCGTCCCTGTTCGCGCGCTTTTAACTGCAGATCGCGGCGGGTCATATCCAGGCCACAGGCGTAGCCCCAGATCAGATCGTCCGCATCGTCCTGGGAGACTTCAAAACCCTCTTTACCGATCGCAACCACAAACTCCATCTCGTAGTGGTAGTTAGTAGTCTGCGGCGGATAATCGATCTCAGCGCCGGACTCCACCAGGTAGGACGGATGCTTGTTGAAGTAGAACGGTTCCTGCTTGCTCTTATCCACAGCCACGCCCATTTCGGTGGCGTGAGCCAGATAGTTGCGGCCGACGCAAAAGATGCGATTAACCGGGAAGGTCTCGTCGGAACCCTGGATCGGGGCCAGAACCGGAGCGGGTACGGGGAATACGGTGTTCGCCATGGTGAGTCTCTCTTAAATTTTAACGTTGGGCTGTCTAAATTGAGCGGTCTAACTTGAGTTGTTGAATCCGCATGCGACGGCCCCGGGTCGAGCCGGGGCGGCGATCAGAAAATGCCGAGATACTGATGCAGCGGCGCCTCGTCGGCGGTGATAAAGAACGCAGGTTCAGTGCCCGAGGCGTTGCTCAGGGTGATATCGCTGTAGCCGGGTGCACTCAGGGTGTCTTTCTCGACCCAGGCGAGCGCGTCCCCGTCATCGACCTGCAGGGTGCCGGCGCCTTCTACCGCGTGGAAAATGCAGGCGGTGGTGCGTTTGGGTAGTTTGATGGTCTCGCCCGGGCGCAGCATGATGGCGCCGAAGCCGATGCTGGGGAACAGGCTGGTGCCGGTCTCCGGGTTCACGTAGCTGATGCGCAGCAACCCTTGCGCATGGTCCGCAGCCATCTCTGTGAGGCAGGCGCGGGTCTTGCTCCAGGGGTAACGCAGCATCGGTGCGCCTTTCTTCTCGCGCTCAAAGTTCAGGTTCGGCACCACGCCGGCGGCACTGTAATCGGCAAAGGACTTGTCCCGTGCTTTAACGTCCTGCTGCGGCTGGCCTTCCATCGCCCAGGAACCTTCCAGCGAGTAGATCAACGGCAGATCGAGCACATCCAGCCAGACGATGGGGCCGTCGCCCTCGTGGTGGTGTTCGTGCCATTTACCGGCCGGTGTCAGAATCAGGTCGCCACGGTCCATGCGGCAGGGCTCACCATCCACGGTGGTGTAGGCTCCCTCGCCCTCGACGATAATGCGCACCGCGTTGGGTGTGTGACGATGGTTCGGCGCGGTCTCACCCGGCAGAATCAGCTGCAGGCCCAGGTAGATGCTTGGCGTCGCCTGCATATTGGTCAGGCCATGACCGGGGTTGGCCAGCACCAGCACGCGACGTTCGGCTTTTTCCATCGGCGTCAGCTCACCGGCCTGAATCAGCAGCGGACGTACCTGCTCGTAGCGCCAGTTGAGCGTCTGCGTGTTACGGGTCGGAACTCCGTAGGGCAGCACCGCACGCATGCTCGGCCAGAGCGGCACGAGATTCAGGTCGGTGAGGTCGTCGCGGTATTCCTGCGGAAGTTCTTCCAGTGTGCCCAGAGACTGCATCGTTATTTTCCTCGCCTTGGGTTAGTCGTCGTTATTTTGGAAACTGTATTGGGGATACTCGTTAACACGGTTCTCAGTCGATGTAATCCGGCTGACTTTCCGGCGCGGCCTCTTTGAAAGCCGGGTGCTGCAAGCAGTGTTCGTAGACCGCCATCACACGCGTGTAGGGGCTCAGGTCACAGCCAAAACGGGAGGCATTGGCGACCTGAGGCACCAGACAGCAGTCCGCCAGGGTCGGCTGGTCGCCGAAACAGTAAGGGCCGCTACCGTAACGCTCCAGCAGCTTTTCCGCCGCGACGAAACCTTCAGCAATCCAATGGCCATACCAGGCTTGTTTCTGAGCGTCGTCGGCCCCCAGGTTCTTTACCAGGTACCCCAGAATGCGCAGGTTATTGACCGGGTGCATGTCGCAGGCGATCAGGTTGGAGAACTCCAGCACCCGAGCCTTGGCCAGTGCGTCCTGCGGAATCAGGCGATGGCCCTCATAAGCGTCATCCAGATATTGGATGATCGCCATGGACTGGCTCAGGGAAACGCCATCATCGTCCACCAGTACCGGTACGCCCTTAGCCGGGTTGACCTGCTGGTAGTCCTCACTGTGCTGATCACCGGCGCGCAGGTTGATTCCCTGATAGTTGTAGCTCAACCCCTTGAGCGCCATCGCGATACGGACGCGGTATGAGGTGGAGCTATTGAAGAAACTGTAAAGCTGCATCTGCGTTACCTGTCGTTGCTTTGTAGCGATGGAGGCATTATCGTCGAGCCAACCTATATCGACTAATGATATATAAGCATGCTCCCATACCAGTTTTGAAATAGGTAACATCATGGATTGGACACGGCATACGCGCCTGAAACATCTGCCGCTGCTGATCACTCTCGGCGAAACCGGTAGCCTCAGCGAGACCGCCCGGCTGACCTATACCACCCAGCCGTCGCTCTCACGCTGGCTGAAAGAGCTGGAGGAAGATGTGGGGGGCGAGCTGTTTGAACGTCACGCCCGGGGCCTGCGTCCCACGGCGCTGGGGCAGATGCTGATTGCCCACGCGCGCCGCATTCAGACCGAGGTGGAGCGAGCGCAGAAAAATATCGAGGCAGTCCATGAAGGGGCGGCGGAGAGCGTGGCTATTGGCACTTCTCCTGCGTCGGCACCGAGTTTTGTTCCATCCGCCATCACGCGCTTTCTGGAACGGCACCCTCGCTCCAGGGTTCAGGTGCAGGAGAGCACCATGAATACCCTGTTGGCGAAGCTAAAACTGGGTGAGCTGGATGTGGTCGTCGGCCGTTTAGACAACTACCGCCCTTCGCCGGAGTTTCGCAGTGAGCAGCTTTATAGTGAACGTATCCGGGTAGTGTCTCGCCTTAGCCATCCGCTGGCCCAACGCGGCAAGGTAAGCTGGGATGATCTTTACGACTATGACTGGATCGTCTGGCCGGATCGTACCCCCATCCGCGCCAAGCTCGATGCCGCACTGACCCGCGCTGGCCGCAAACCGCCTAATTACCGTGTGGAATCCACCTCACAGGTGGGCAACCTCTGGCTGCTGCAATATACCGATATGATCTCAGTCGCCTCGGAACGGGTCGCCCATCACTTCAACGACCGTGGCCTGATGGAGTCGCTGGATATCGATATCGACAGTGACGAGGGTTGGGTCGGTATGTGCTGGCGTGAAGATGTACAGGAGGAGCCCACCATGATGGATCTGCTTGACTGCATGAGGGAGTCCGCCCGATTTATCTGAAGAGGTCATCAGAAGACGCTATCCCTCAGAGGTCTTATGTGGACCCTACCTGGTCAACAAAGAATACTGCTAATTACAAAGTCACGCGGCCTCTTGTGCGAGCTCTCGAAAGGTAGGCTAAAAGATAGTTCCGTGGACAACCCGGTCATCCCTTGTTAACGAGTTATATACTCTCGTGACTGCACTGACTCAGGTTGCTGAATGTTCATCTAATCGGTCGCATTCTTTGATTGATAGTACATTCGAGCCCGAATCGGCTGAGCTGGGTACTCGGTACTATCCCGCAACATCGCATAGACGGTTCTAATAGTTTTATTAGCCAGAGTCTCAGCAGCAGGAAGCGGTAAAGGGGGCTATAGATACCTTTGAACTTTACCACGAGGCACTGACCCGGACAGAAACTGCGCCGGGCTATTCGGCCTCTGATAATGAAGTTCTGATAACGTCAGAGTGACATGATGCCCGCAATAGCCCCCAGGTGCAGTGGATACCAGGCAAGGCGCAACCAGCGGGGAAGAGGCGGGCGAGGCAGCTGACTCGAACTGAAGTGAGCTGCATAGAAAATCCCGCAGCCAGTCAGAACGCTGATCACCACAGACGATGGCGCGCGGTTAATCAGGGCGCACATGGTTAAAGCGGGAACCGTGCTGATCAGCCGGTCTCTATGCCGAAACGCTATCGCGAACGCAGGCACGAGCAACAGGCCCCAGAGACCGTATTCGATATAGGGGCGGGCGGCAGCGGCCAGGATCAGAACCACCGCCGCAGCGAGTACTTGAAGGCTCTGCGTCTTTATTCTTTCCACGGCGATCAACGCCAGCATACTGAATCCCAGGGTAAAGCAGATATTCAACTTCTCCGCTGAAATCACGGTAGCGTAGGGAATCTGGCTAACGGCCCCGATCACCAGTACTCGCAGACCATACAGGGCGGGTTTCCGGCTGTTATGCACCAGATGCCAGGCGATGATGGCCGCAAACAGTGGAAAAGCGATTCTTCCCATCGCTTGTGCCCAAGGGGTTAGTGCTGACTCCGGCCATATGAACCGAAACATATGCTCCAGCGTCATGGCGATAATGGCGAGCCAATGGGCATAACTAATCCAGGTGTTGTGGGGCGCGGGTGTTTTCGAGTGATCAGTTTGCATGGGGTCGATGTTATCACCGCTTGAGTATCGGGCTGCCGGGATAAAGTTCAGCCTTGATTTACCCCACCGGCTTCTGTTTCCTTATAGATCGTTATTCTTTCAGCTAACAGAACCTGTGATGTTTCGTTATTTCGGTTTCGGTTCAAACATGAATATTACCGCGTTGCGGGCCAAGGGTGTTGAGCCTCTGGCATCGCGGCGGGCTGTTTTGCACGGTTGGCGGTTGCGCTTTAACGTGGAACACTTCTTCCGTCACGAAGGCGGTGTAGCCAATATCGAACGCACCGATGCGCCTGGCGACCGGGTGCTGGGCGTGCTGCACGATTGTCCCGACGCCGCGTTGGCGCCACTGGATGCCACTGAAGCATACGGTCACGGCTATGATCGTGTCATGATCGACGTCGAATCGGAAGGGGAGCGGATACCGGCACTGGTTTATGTGGGTATGCCCGGTTTTCTCAATAACAATTGCCTGCCCAGCCCTCGCTATCGCAATATCCTGGTTCAGGGGGCACACGAAAGCGGCATCGACAGCGCCTATGTAAAATACCTGATGGAGCACCCGGTTCATCAGGTTGAGGAGTATCCGCCGTTTGTCAGGCCGGAGGGCGACCACCCCTGGTTCAGTGCCCGTTCGCTGGCCGGCCGTCCTCTATATACGGCGCTATACGGTGAAGTGTTCGATATGTCGGTGGCGAGGCCCCGGCATGAGTATTTGAAGGGTTTTTTTGGCGGTCGTGATATGACGCTGTTCCATTTGAAGCGTTTGGACACGAGCGATGGCACTGAAACTATGGAAGCGATTCGGCACGGACGTCTCAATGAGGCTCAGCGGAGATATCTCAACGCTTATCTGAACGAATATGCGCGGGAGTATCGCTATGTGGGCCGCTTCGATTACGACGAGACGTGAGGAGCGCACAGCATGGATCAGTTTTCCCCGGCATTGAAACACGGTGGTATTGAAGAGATTTTTCCGGACCTGTTCTGGGTGACCGGTTCCATGGAGACGGTTCTGCAGGGGATGGATTGGCAGTTCAGTCGCAACATGGTCGTGATTCGCGAGGGCGAGCGCCTGATCATCGTCAACAGTGTTCGGCTGGATGACGCGGGGTTGGCCGAACTCGATAAACTGGGGCGGGTGACCGATGTGGTGTGTCTTGGCGCATTGCATGGCCGGGATGATCCGTTCTATGTGGAGCGTTACGGCGCTGAATACTGGGCACTGCCCGGGGTTGAACCTGAATCAGGTCTGCCGGTCACTCAACGGCTGAGACCCGATGGCCCTCTGCCCGTTGCTGATGCTTCCCTGTTTGAGTTTCGTACCACCAAAATCCCGGAAGCGATCCTCCATCTGGCGCGTGAGGGCGGTGTCGTGATCGCCTGTGATGCGCTTCAGAACTGGCTGGCGCCCGATGAATATTTTTCGGAGGACTCCAAAGCATTGATGCAGGAGATGGGCTTCTTTGCGCCGGCCAACCTGGGCCCGGTCTGGGTACAGATGGCAGCTCCGCAGGCTGAAGATTTTGTTCGCCTTAAGGAGCTCGTTTTCAAGCACGCTCTGTGCGGCCACGGAGCCCCGCTGCGCGATAGCGCTTATCCGGCTTATTCCGAAACATTCAAGCGTATGTTCGGTATCTGACGGGCCCGCTGAGAGGACAAGATGAATCCGTCGGATCTGCAGTTACCCGGCTATGAGATCGAGGCGGTCCTGTCCCGTGGCAGCGGCCGCGTGACCTATCGGGCTCGGCGTCTTGCCGATGGCGCCGCAGTGGCAATTGAAACATGGGACGCCGAGTATCCCGAACGTCAGCAGGTTGCGGAGATCCGGCGTGAAGCCAGCATCGCGCAACGCCTGTCCGGTATTAACGGAGTCCGTGAGGTGGATGCCGTTGTCCCTCATGGCGGAGGCAATCTGGCGCTGGTGTGCGAGCTATTCGAAAGCTCAATGGCGCATCGTCTGGAACAGAATGGAGGACAGGGTTTACCGCTGAACGAAGTGCTGGAAGTGGCGTTGAGCCTGGTGCGTACGCTGGGCGCGATCCACGCCAACGAAATCATCCACAAGGCATTGGCTCCGGAGCATATACTGCTTGATCCGGCCAGTGGTGATATTGCCCTGGCTGGCTTTGGCATCGCCTCGGAGCTGGATCAGGAGCGCCAGGCCGTACAGATGTCGCGTCGGGTCGAGGGCCCTTTGCCCTATATCTCCCCCGAGCAGACCGGTCGTATGAACCGGGATCTTGACTACCGCTCCGATTATTACTCCCTGGGAGTCCTGCTGTTCGAGCTTCTCACCGGACAGCGACCTTTTCAGGCGGACAATGCACTGGAATGGGTACACAGTCATCTCAGTCAGCGCCCCCCGGCACCCCATGAACTGAACGCAGCCGTTCCGGAAGCTGTTTCGGCCATCGTTCTCAAACTGTTGAGTAAGAATCCGGAGGCTCGTTATCAAAGTGCTGAGGGGATAACCCATGACCTGGAGCTGTGTGCCAACCGCCTGGCTGCCGGGAGACTGATCGAGCCTTTCCAGCCCGGCGAGAAGGACCGGAGTCACAAGTTTCTCCTGCCGCAAAAACTCTATGGTCGGGATCGAGAGATAGACCAGCTGCTTACGCTGTTTGAAAGTGCAGCAGCCGGACAGACCGAGTTCTGTTTGGTGCACGGTTATTCCGGGGTGGGTAAATCGGCGCTGGTGAATGAGCTGGACCGGCCGCTGGTGCGGGAACGGGGCTTCCTTGTTCAGGGCAAGTTTGATCAGTTTCAGCAGGGCGCGCCCTGCAAAGCGCTGGCGTCAGCTTTTCGTGGTCTGGTACATCAGGTGTTGGCCCTGCCGTCGGCGCAGTTGGCGATATGGCGCGAGCGTTTGAACGAAGCACTGGCACCCAATGCCCGGCTGGTGGTTGAGCTGGTGCCGGAGCTTGAGCTGATTATTGGCTCGCAACCGGCGGTGGCACCGCTGCCGCCCGCCGAGGCCCGTAACCGACTCAACATTGTGCTGACGGCATTTCTACACGTATTCGCCGGAGCCGGTCACCCAGTGGTGCTGTTTTTGGATGACCTGCAGTGGAGCGATGCACCGACCCTCGAGCTGCTACGACGGGTCATGCTCTCTCACGAGACATCCCATCTGTTTCTGGTGGGTGCCTACCGCAGTAACGAAGTGGCGGTGGGGCATCCGTTGCTGTTGATGCTCGATGACCTGAAAACGCATCGCACGGTTAAAGAGATCCCGATTGGGCCGCTCGATCCCGGCTCCGTGAATCATCTGGTAGCCGATGCATTGAGTCGGACGGAAAATGAAACGCGTGAATTGGGAGAGCTGCTTTACGAGAAGGCGCAGGGGAATCCGTTTTTCACCAACGAGCTGATTCGCGGCCTGTACCTGGAAGGGGCAATTACTCCGGAAGCGGGAACCGGACGCTGGAGCTGGGACCTGGATCAGGCGCGCTGGGCGCAGATGAGCTCCGACGTGGTGGAATTCATGCTGGAGAGCCTGCGACGTCTGCCACCCGAGACGCAACAGGTGTTGCAGCTGGCGGCCTGTATTGGTGCTAGCTTTGATCTCAATACGTTATCGGTCATCTATCAACGCAGTGCTACCGATACGGCCCGTGCGCTGTTGCCAGCGCTCAAACTGCATGCGGTATTGCCACTGCACAGCCATTACCGGCTGGTTAACGAGCGTGCGGATGAATCTGGCGAAGCACCGTTCAACCCGGTTTACCGGTTCCAGCATGACCGTGTGCAGCAAGCGGCCTACGCGCTGATCGATCGCGGTGCGCTGGCCGCTGTTCATCTATCGGTGGGCCGGCTGATTCTGGCCAGTCGTGAAAATAGCGTATCGGATAATCGAGTCATCGAAATTGTCGATCACCTCAATTTGGGGCGTTCGCTGGTGGATAGTGAGCGTGAACGCATCCAGCTCTGTCGCTTGAATCTCAGGGCGGCGGTTCGGGCCCATGACGCGACCGCCTATGAAGCCGCCTGGACCTATCTGCAGGTTGCCGGTGAGTTGATGCCTGGACATGCCTGGTCAGCCGAGCCGGAGCTCATCCGCAGCTGGGCGACAGAGGTTCAACAGTGCGCCTACCTGACCGGGCGTACTGAGGCTGCAGATCACTGGATTGACGTGTTGCTGGAGCATGCCGAATCGGACCTGGAGCGGGGGGATATCCTGGCCGTGCGTACCCGTCAGTATGCCACTCTGGGGCGGATGGAGGAGTCGATTCAGTCCGCCATTCAGGGGCTGACGCTGCTCGGCGTCGAGTTTTCGGCTGAGCCGGACTCCGCAGATATTGAGCGTGAGCGGCAGCGGGTGGTGGAATACCTGGGTGATCGACGTATCCCTGACTTGGTGGATGCGCCGGAGGTCAACGCCCCGGCAACCCTGATCGCCATGCGGCTGTTGATGGAGATCTTTGCTGCAGCTTTTCTGTCGGGGAGTGGCAACCTGTTTCCCTACCTGGTGCTCAAATCGGTCAACTTATCGTTGCGTCACGGAAACGCCCCGGAGTCGGCCTTTTCCTATGCGGCCTACGGCATGTTGCTGTGCGGCGAACTCGATGAGCCGCGCTTGGGTTATGAATACGCGAAAGTGGGATTGGCGATCAACGAACGGCTCGATGATCTGCCCCTGCGTTCCCGGGTTGTTTATGTGTTTGCCATGTTCGTTAATCACTGGAACAACCACTGGTCGAGCCTGACCCCTCTATTTCGCCAGGGAATCGAGGCGGGTTACCAGTCCGGTGATCTGCTTTACCTGGCATACAGTGCCCAGGACTGCGTGATCTGGGATCCGACCCTGGACCTGGAAACGGCCCACCGGTTACATGCCGAGAACCTGGAAATTGTGCGCGAGTGTGCCTATCAGGACTCACTCGACTCGGGCACGCTCTTTCTTCAGTTGCAACGCAATCTGATGGGCCTGACCGATGGCCTGTTCAGCCTCAGTGATGAAAGCTTCGATGAGCAGCGCTGTCTGGCGGGGATGCGAGAGCGCCAGTTCATGACCGGCATCGCCAACTACCATATCTACAGTGCCGAAATAGCGCTTCTATATGGCGATTATGATCGCGCACAGGAGCATGTTTATGCCCAGGACAGACTGATTAAATCGGCGATGTCGCTGCCGCAGCTGGTGCGTTTCTATATTGTGGCTTTCCTGACGTTGGCGAGCCAATATCCGTCGATGACACCGGCCCAACAGCGGGAAACGCAAACTCGACTGGAGCGTGACCTGGCTCGAATGACCCGATGGGCTGATAATTGCCCGGAGAATTTCCGTCATCACCAGTATCTGATGCAGGCGGAGCTGGCGCGGTTGCAGGGGCAGTCTGAGCAGGCGCTGGAGTTATTCGAAGCAGCTATCGATGCTGCTGGCGAAAGTGGATTTATTCGGGATGAAGCCACTGCCTGCGAACGGGCTGCGCAGCACCTGTTGGGGCAGGGTCGGAAACGGGCCGCCGAAGGCTATCTGCGGGGGGCCTGCCGGCTGTATGAACGCTGGGGGGCACACCGCAAGGTGGCGCACATGACCCGCCAGTTCCCGATCCTTATAGAACTTCTGCAGCCGCCATCCTCCGCCGCAAACAGCACGGCAGATCTTGATTTGGCTTCCATCATGAAGGCGTCCCGGGAGATTTCCGGTGAAATTGTACTGGAGCGCCTGCTGAAAACCTCCATAGACATCTTACTGGAAAGTGCAGGGGGGCAGTGGGGGTGTTTACTGGCACGTCATGAAGGCCAGTTAACGGTGGAGGCGATCCGCTGGCCTCAGGAGGGATTGGCGTATATTGATGTCCCCGAGCACTCCTTGGTGACCGACTCAGACGGAAACCGGGTACCCTTGCCAATGACCGTTATCAGTCAGGTTTTGCACAGCGGCGAGGCGGTGGTGCTGGGGGAGGCCTATCACCAGGGCGATTTCGTAGCAGACCCCTATATCCGCAACTGCCAGCCGGTTTCCCTGTTCTGTGCACCAATCCAGCGGGAGCGGTTTGAAGGCGTTATCTATATGGAAAACAACCTCGCCTCTAATGTTTTTACCGAAGCGCGAGTGGAATTGATTCGTCTGCTAACGGCCCAGGCTGCCGTTGCCATTGAAAACGCCGGGCTCTATGAGCAGGTCCAGGAGTACTCCCGCACGCTGGAGCAGAAAGTCGCCGAACGCACCACCCGGCTGAAGCAACTGAATCAGGAACTGCAGGGCTTGGTGGACCGCGACGGTTTGACCGGTGTTGCCAACCGCCGACGTGGAGATGCCTACCTGAAGGAGGTCTGGAAACGTCTGCGCCGGGAGCGGCGTCCACTCTCGCTGATCATGCTCGATGTGGATCACTTCAAGGCGTTTAACGATAACTATGGGCATCAGGCCGGCGATGATTGTCTCACCGTGGTTGCCAGCGTGATCAATGATCAGCTCAAACGTCCGGCTGACATGGTCGCGCGCTACGGCGGGGAGGAGTTTATGGTGATTCTGCCCGACACCGATAAAGAGGGTGCGCAGCGGTTGGCCGAGCAGGTACGTGAGGCCCTGGAGTCTCGTGCCATTGAACATGCTTTCTCATCGGCTGGAAACCGGGTCACGGTCAGTGCCGGGGGCGCTACGCTGGTTCCGGGTTCCGACGGCGGTCCTGAGCTCTTGCTGCGTGAAGCGGATATCGCGCTCTATCGCGCCAAGCGGATGGGCCGCAACCGGGTTCAGGTGGGCTGACGGGCGGCTGTCCGGTTGTCTAGATGTCATCGCGCCTTCACCATTAACCCCTAATCTGTTGCCGGTTTAATAATCTGAAGCCGGGAACAGCCTGATGAAACATTTATCCTTTGAACCCTGTCTCGCCGCCGGGGTTGAGATCCGTGACGTGGAGTTCGGCCGATACAACGAGATCGGCGCCCGCTGTAAAGTGGTCAACAGCCGCTTGGGCGATTACTCCTATATCAGCGACGACTCCGACGTGATCAACACCGAGATCGGTCGCTTCTGCTCCATCGCTGCCCACACTCGCCTTAATCCCGGTAATCATCCGGTGGAGAAGGCCGCCATGCACCACTTTACCTACCGCAGCTCGCTCTATGGCTTTGGTGACGACGATGAGAGTTTCTTTCAGTGGCGTCGCGATCAGCCAGTGTCGATCGGGCATGATGTCTGGATTGGACACGGGGCTGTGGTGCTGGCCGGGGTCACTGTCGGTAATGGCGCTGTTATCGCGGCCGGTGCCGTGGTCTCCAAGGATGTGGCGCCCTATACCATTGTTGGCGGTGTGCCCGCCAAGCCGATTCGCAAGCGTTTCAGCAGTGAAGTGATCGACGGCTTTGAACGTCTGGCCTGGTGGGATTGGTCCCACGAACAGCTGGCCGAACGGCTGCCGGACTTTCGTGCGCTGACCGGAGAGGCCTTTCTGGCCAAGTATCTGGATTGACATCGGGCAGTCAAAAAAAAGCAATCAACTCGCAATCAAACGAACATATCTAGACAACCTCAGTGTCACAAAGCCCCTCTAGGATGGTCTCCATGCGATCACAAGAGGGGCAAATCATGCCAGCCATCCAGATTACCGACCTGCAGAAATCCTTTGGTTCTGCTCGGGTTCTCAAGTCGATTTCTCTGAACGTTGAAGAGGGAGAGATGGTCGCCCTCATCGGTTCGTCCGGTTCCGGCAAATCGACGCTGATGCGCCACCTGTCCTGTCTGACGTTGGCCGATAAAGGCAGCCGTTCTCAGATCGAAGTACTCGGTGTACCGGTTCAGCACAAGGGCCGGGCCAGCAAGGATATCCGCCGTACCCGGGCCCGGGTGGGCAACATCTTCCAGCAGTTCAATCTCGTTAATCGGCTCAGTGTTCTGACCAACGTCCTGATCGGCGGGCTCAGCCGCGTGCCGGTATGGCGCAGTATGCTGGGCTGGTTTACCCGTGAAGAAAAGCTGGAAGCACTGCAGGCGCTGGAGCTGGTGGGGCTGCGGGAACATGCCCTCAAACGTGCCTCCGAGCTTTCCGGTGGTCAGCAGCAGCGTGTTGCCATCGCCCGGGCGCTGATGCAGAAGGCGGAGGTGATTCTGGCCGACGAGCCCATCGCGTCGCTCGACCCGGAATCCTCCCGGCTGGTGATGGAAACCCTGGAACGAATAAACCGGGAGCTGGGCATCACCGTCGTTGTGACTCTGCATCAGGTGGATTACGCACAGAAATACTGCCGCCGTGCTGTTGCGTTGCAGGGCGGCGAGATCTTTTTCGATGGACCGATTACTGCCCTGGACGGGCAGATGCTCAGTCGCCTTTATGGCACTCAGATGGGCTCGGAGCCAGCACCTGAACCGGTCGCGGTTTCCTCTGCACGCCCCGCGTATGAACTTAATCCTGCTTAATATTCCAGTTTAGGAGTCTTTAATGAAACTCAAAAAGCTGTTTTCCGGCATCACCGCCGGCCTTGCGATGACCGCGGCACTGACCGGTGCTCAGGTTGCTCAGGCTGACGAGATGAAAGCGCTGAACTTCGGCATCATCTCCACCGAATCCTCACAGAACCTGCGTACTGTCTGGGAGCCGTTCCTGGCCGATATGTCTGAAGATCTGGGTATGGAAGTGAAGCCGTTCTTCGCCTCCGACTACGCTGGCATCATCCAGGCGATGCGTTTCGACAAAGTCGACGTGGCCTGGTACGGCAACAAATCCGCCATGGAAGCGGTGGATCGCGCCGGTGGCGAAATCTTCGCGCAGACCGTCGACGTATCGGGTAACCCGGGTTACTGGAGCCTGCTGATCGCGCACAAGGATAACGATGCGATCAATAACGTGGACGACATGCTGGCTCAGGCCGACAAGCTGGCTTTCGGTAACGGTGACCCGAACTCCACCTCCGGCTTCCTGGTGCCGGGTTACTACGTGTTCGCCAAGAATGGGGTTGATGCCAAAAAAGCGTTCAAACGGATGACCAACGCCAGTCACGAATCCAACTTCCTGGCGGTGGCTAACGGTCAGGTGGATGTTGCGACCAACAACACCGAAAATCTGGCCCGTATTAAGGTGACCCATCCTGATAAATACGACCAGGTTAAGGTGATCTGGAAATCACCGCTGATCCCGTCCGACCCGATCGTCTGGCGCACCAACCTGCCGGAAAGCGCCAAATCCAAAATCTATGACTTCTTCATGAGCTATGGCACCACCGGTGATGCGCAGGAGCTGGCCGTACTGGAAGCACTGCAGTGGGCTCCGTTCAAAGCGTCCAGCAACGATCAGCTGCTGCCGATCCGCCAGCTGGCCCTGTTCAAACAGCGCGCTTCCATCGCCAATGATGACGGGCTGTCCGCCGAGGACAAAGAGTCTCAGCTGCGCGAAATCGATGACAAGCTGGCGGCTCTGAACCGTCGTATGGATGCCCTGGAAGCGGCTTCCGCTAACTGATCGACCTGCTTAACCGGCACCCGCTGTGGTGCCGGTTACTCCCGCTTATTGTTAGTCGAGTTCATTCCATGATCGAGTCTAGTGCTCACAATCTGACCCTGGAACGCAAACCGTTCAACTGGATCGCGGCGATCAGCTGGATGGTCCTGTTTACCCTGTTGGGCTGGGGTTGGGACGCGGCAGAGATCAATCCGCTGGTGCTGATCACCGAAAGCGGCAACATGGCCGAGTTTGCGTCCGATTTTTTTCCGCCGGATTTCGGTGATATCGGGTTTTACCTGGAAGAGATGGTGATCACCATCCATATCGCGCTTTGGGGGACGGTACTCTCCATCATCCTCTCAGTGCCGTTCGGAATTCTTAGTTCAGAGAACCTGATGCCGGTATGGGTGTATCAGCCGGTGCGACGTCTGATGGATGCCACCCGTGCGATCAACGAAATGGTGTTCGCAATGCTGTTTGTGGTCGCGGTGGGGTTAGGGCCCTTTGCCGGGGTGTTGGCGCTGTTTGTTCACACCACAGGTGTCTTGGCCAAACTGTTCTCGGAAGCGGTGGAGGCGATCGACCCACGTCCAGTGGAAGGGGTGCGTGCCACGGGCGCCAATATGCTGGAAGAGATTCTGTATGGCGTTATCCCTCAGGTCCTCCCGTTGTGGATCTCCTACTCACTCTACCGGTTCGAATCCAATGTCCGCTCCGCAACAGTGGTGGGCATGGTCGGTGCCGGTGGCATCGGCGTGATTCTCTGGGAAAGCATCCGCGGTTTTCAGTTTCAGCAAACCTGCGCCGTGATGATCGTAATCATCATCAGCGTGACGCTTACCGACCTGCTGTCTCAGCGGTTGCGCAAGGCATTCATCTGAGATGAATGCACTCACTTAGGGACTTGTATAGACAAATGGCTTTATATCGGAAAATCGCAACCCAGTTGCGTGATGAGATTATTTCCCAGTATAGCGCTGGCGACCTGCTGCCGCCGGAGAGCCGTCTTGCCGACCGCTTTTCCGTGAACCGGCATACGGTTCGGCGAGCCATTGACGAACTGGTCCAGGATGGACTGGTGCGTCGTTACCAGGGGTTGGGTTGCAAGATCGTCCAAACCCCCATCGATTATGCACTGCATGACCGTGCCGCGTTCTCCCACAACCTGAACCAGATCGGGCTGGGGCTGGAGACCGAGGTGTTGCGTTCTGTGGTCACCACTTTGCCGGCAACGCTGGCACAGCAGCTGGATGTGTCACCAGATACCCGTATTCACGAGCTGAAGACTCGCCGCCTGATCGAGGGGGAACCGGTCTGCCTGATCCGGCACTACCTGTTTGGTCTGCCGGAGGATGCTCTGAGCGCTTTTGAGGGCGGCTCCCTTCACCAGTTTCTACGGGAGAACTGGGGTATCGATCTGCGTCGTGGCACCACCCGCCTGCGTGCGCGAATGCCCACATTCGAAGAGTGTGGCCAGTTGTCGATTACCCGGGGTGTGCCCGTGATGGAGGTCCATACCCGCAACCACTGCCGTGGTACCGATGAGCTGCGTGAGTACTCCATCGCTCGCAGCCGCAGTGATCTATTTGAATACAGCGTGGAACCCAAACCATGAATACCGCTATTGAACAGCGTCAGCACTGGATGTCGGTGCTGGCCAAGGCGCCTGTTGATGAACTGCTCGGCCTGTCCGAAGACGCCATCAAGGAGGTGAGCTTTGATGTGATCCGGGCGCCCGAGGTTGGGCTAACCCAGGTTCGTGCCCGGATGGGCAATAAAGGGGAGCGTTTCAACCTGGGCGATATGACACTGACCCGCTGTGTCGTGCGCTCGTCACTGGACACCCTGGGATACAGCTATATTGCCGGCCGTCATAAAGACCACGCTCTGCGTGCGGCCCAGCTTGATGCGCTGTTACAGGACCCGCAGATGGGAGAGGTGATTATGGACCGAGTGGTCCGCCCGATTGAAACCCTGCTCCTGGAAGCGGAAGCGAAAAAACGTCGCGAGACCGACGCCACCCGTGTCGACTTCTTCACGCTTGTAAGGGGGGAGGACTGAAATGGCCGATACCCAACTGCAAAAAGGGTTTGATGAGCCGGTCCGTGATGCTCAACAAGCGTTCAGACAGCTACTCAAAGTTATGAGCGAGCCGGGGGTGATCCGTACGCTGGATCATGCTGATGCGCTGGCCGAGCTTTCACCGGCGGCATTAACCACGCTCCTGTCACTGATGGATCAGACCACGTCGTTATGGCTCAGCCCCTCGCTGGATACCGAGCTGATCCGCACCAATCTCAATTTTCACGCCGGCGCACCCCGAGTGGATCAACCCGCCGATGCCGATTTCGTGATGGCCAAGGCCGGAGAGCTGACGTCACTCGATGGGCTCAAGATTGGTGAACCCGAATACCCGGATCGCAGCTGCACCCTGGTGATTCAGCTCGACCAGCTCGAGGCGGGCGATGATCAACCCGATTTGCTGACCCTGAAACTGAGCGGACCCGGAATACCGGGACAGCGGATGCTCTCTCTGAGCCACCCGGGTGAAGCGCTACTGGCTTATCTGTTGGAGCGGCCTGACCCTTTCCCGCAGGGGCTGGATCTGATTCTGGTGAGTGGTACCCGGGTAGCCGCCATTCCCCGCACGACTCAAGTGGAGGTGATCTGATGTACGTCGCAGTCAAAGGGGGCGAAAAGGCGATCCGCGCCGCCCATGAGCTACTGGCGCGACGTCGTCGCGGCAGCGAGGAACAGCCTGAACTGGCGGTCGCCCAGATTGAAGAGCAGCTGTCGCTGGCGGTGGACCGGGTGATGACCGAAGGCTCGGTTTACGATCCGGAGCTGGCGGCGCTGGCGATCAAACAGGCGGCCGGGGATCTGGTCGAGGCTATCTTTCTGCTGCGTGCCTATCGCACCACGTTGAACCGCTTTTACAGCAGCGAGCCGATCGACACCGATGCCATGCAGGTGGAGCGCCGTATTTCCGCTACCTACAAGGATCTGCCCGGTGGACAGGTATTGGGTTCCACGTTCGATTACACCCATCGTCTGCTCGACTTCGCACTCCTGGCCGAAGGCGAGGCAGCAGAGTCCAACACCGAGGAGGTGGAAGAACGGGTGGAGGAGTCCATGGTCCGTGTCTCCCAACTGCTGGAGCAGGAGGGGCTGATGGTTCATGAGACGGACACGGAGTCCGAGCCTGCCGATATCACCCGCGATCCGCCCACCTACCCAAGTGATCGCAGTGCCCGGATGCAGGCGCTGGTACGTGGCGATGAGGGCTTCCTGCTGGCACTGGGTTACTCCACCCAGCGCGGTTACGGCCGCAACCACCCCTTTGCCGGTGAGATCCGCATCGGCGAGGTGGATGTGAGCATCGTACCGGAGGAGCTGGGTTTTGAAGTGGAGATCGGCTCTATCCAGGTCAGTGAGTGCGAGATGGTCAACGGTTTTACCCGGCTGGAGGATGGCGAGGTCAAGTTCACCCGGGGTTATGGCCTCGGGTTTGGCCAGTGTGAGCGCAAGGTGATGTCGATGGCTCTGGTCGATCGGGCGCTACAAGCCGACAAGTATGACGAGGAGATCAAGTCTCCGGCTCAACAGGAGGAGTTTGTGCTCTCCCACTGCGACAACGTGGAAGCGGCCGGCTTCGTATCCCATCTGAAGCTGCCCCATTACGTGGATTTCCAGTCGGAGCTGGAGTTGATACGCCGCATTCGCAAGGCCGAGGCGGCCGCGCAAGAGGAGGACCAATCATGAGCAGTTCCCCCATCAGAGCGGGCTATAACTTCGCCTATCTCGATGAGCAGACCAAACGGATGATCCGTCGGGCACTGCTTAAAGCCGTTGCCATCCCCGGTTATCAGGTGCCTTTCGGCGGCCGTGAGATGCCCATGCCCTATGGCTGGGGCACCGGTGGTATGCAGGTGACGGCGGCGGTGATCGGTCACGACGACTGCCTCAAAGTGATCGACCAGGGCGCGGATGACACCACCAACGCCGTGAGTATTCGCGCATTCTTCCGTGATCTGACCGGTGTCGAAACCACCGAGCAGACTGAAGAGGCGACCCTGATCCAGACCCGCCACCGGATTCCGGAGAAGCCTTTGCGGGAGGATCAAATTCTGATTTACCAGGTGCCGATTCCGGAGCCGTTGCGCTTTATCGAACCCAGCGAGGTGGAAACCCGCAAGATGCACGCGCTGGAGGATTACGGCGTTATGCATATCAAACTGTATGAGGATATCGCCCAGTTCGGTCATATCGCCACCGCTTACGCCTACCCGGTGCAGGTTAACGGCCGCTTTGTGATGGATCCCTCGCCGATCCCCAAGTTCGACAACCCGAAAATGGACAACTCGCCGGCCCTGCAGCTGTTCGGGGCGGGGCGCGAAAAGCGTATCTACGCCGTGCCGCCCTACACCGATGTGCGCAGCCTGGATTTTGAGGATCACCCGTTCGAGGTGCAGCGCTGGGAAGCCAGCTGCGCCATCTGTGGTTCTGAAGAGAGCTTCCTGGATGAGGTGGTGATGGATGACCAGGGCCACCACGAGTTTATCTGTTCCGATACCGATTACTGCCGGACGCGCCTGGCCCAACAGGAGGAGAGCGCATGAGTACCCAACCTTTGTTGCAGGTGAGGGAGATCACCAAACTCTATGCCGCGAACAAGGGGTGTGCCGATGTCAGCTTCGATCTCTATCCCGGCGAAGTATTGGGCATTGTTGGTGAATCCGGTTCCGGCAAATCCACGCTGTTGAGCTGTCTGTCGGCACGACTGGCTCCGGATAGCGGCTCCATCCACTATCACAACCGGGCCGGTGAGAGTCTTGATCTGTATAGCCTGAGCGAGTCCCGTCAGCGCCAGCTACAGCGCACCGAGTGGGGCATTGTGCATCAGCATGCTCGCGACGGTCTGCGTATGGGCGTCTCCGGTGGCGCCAATATCGGCGAACGCCTGATGGCCACCGGAGAGCGTCACTACGGCAACCTGCGCGGGACGGCCGAGCAGTGGATGTCCGATGTGGAGCTGGATATTGACCGCATCGACGACAAGCCCACCACCTATTCCGGCGGGATGCAGCAACGCCTGCAGATCGCCCGCAATCTGGTGACTCATCCGCGTCTGGTGTTTATGGACGAGCCCACCGGCGGCCTGGATGTTTCGGTGCAGGCGCGCCTGTTGGATCTGCTGCGTCGATTGGTGACCGAGTTGAACCTGGCGGTGGTGATCGTCACCCACGATCTGGCGGTAGCCCGTCTGCTGGCTCAGCGGTTGATCGTCATGCGCCGGGGTGAGGTGGTGGAAACGGGCCTGACCGATCAGGTACTGGATGATCCTCAACACGCCTACACCCAGCTGCTGGTCTCCTCGGTATTGACCCCCTGATTTTGGAGCGAGAAAGATGCAAACCATGATTGAAGTCGAGGGGCTCACCAAGGTGTTCACCCTGCACAACCAGGGTGGTATCCAGCTGCCCGTTTTCAGCGGGATCGATTTCCGCGCACGTCAGAGGGAGTGTACCGTCCTGTTTGGTGAAAGCGGCTCCGGTAAAAGCACCCTGCTGCGCTCGCTCTACGCCAACTACCTGCCCACCAGCGGCAGCATCCGGGTATTCCACCGGGGTGAGATGGTGGAGCTGACCGGCGCACCGAGCCAGACCCTGCTGGATATCCGCCGCGAGACCATCGGCTATGTGAGCCAGTTCCTGCGCGTCATTCCCCGTGTCTCCACACTGGATGTGGTCGCCCAGCCTCTGCGCGAGCGCGGTGTGGATCAGGACAGGGCGCACCAGTGTGCCGGCGAGCTGCTCGAACGCCTGCATATCCCGGAGCGGCTTTGGTCGTTGCCGCCCGGCACCTTCTCCGGTGGTGAGCAGCAGCGCGTGAATATCGCCCGCGGCTTTATCGTCGATTACCCGATCCTGCTGCTCGATGAGCCCACCGCATCGCTGGATCAGCGCAACGCCAGCGTCGTGGTCGAGCTGATCCGGGAAGCGCGTCAACGGGGCAGCGCCATTGTCGGTATTTTTCATGATGCCGACGTGCGAGAGGCGGTTGCCGATCACATCTTCGAAATTGACCCCACCCAGAAATCTGAAAGCAGGGCTGCATCATGATTCTTACCAACGCCCAGATCGTTTTAGCTGATGAAGTCATCAAGGGTACGCTGCACATCAACCAGGGGCGCATTGAGGCGGTAGACACCGGCGTTGTGAGCCTGCCCGGTGCGGTGGATTGCGAGGGCGGCTACCTGATGCCCGGTATGGTGGAGCTTCACACCGATAATATGGAGAAGCATTTCACGCCACGGCCCGGTGTGGCCTGGCCCGGTATGCAGGCGTTCAAGGTGCATGATGCGCAGATGATCAGTGCCGGTATTACCACCGTGTTTGATGCCATCTCCGTGGGCGATGTGGTGGAGGGCAGTGAGCGCCTGAATAACCTCAACCGCATGGCAAACGCGCTGAAGGAAAGTGGCGAAAGGGGGCTGACCCGTGCCGACCACCTGTTGCACCTGCGCTGTGAAGTGAGTCACCAGGATACCCTGCACAACTTCCGGCACCTGCTGGAGTCGCACCCGCCGCAACTGGTCTCGATCATGGACCACGCGCCGGGACAGCGTCAGTTCGCCAATATCGACAAGTACCGCCAGTACTATCAGGGCAAGTACAAGATGTCCGATAGCGAAATGGAAGCATTTATTGTGCGGCAGACGGAAGCCAGTCGGTTATACAGTACTGACTATCGTCGCGCGATTGCGGACATCTGTCTGGATCTGGGTATCCCGCTGGCCAGCCATGATGATGCTACATTGGAGCATGTGGCAGAGTCGCTGGACCACGGTATGGTGATCGCCGAGTTCCCCACCACGGAAGTGGCGGCGCGGGAGGCGCATCGTCAGGGTATGGCCGTGTTGATGGGCGCCCCCAACGTGGTTCGCGGCGGTTCCCACTCCGGCAATGTGGCGGCTCACGCTCTGGCCAGTGAAGGGCTGCTGGATGTGCTCTCCAGTGATTACTATCCGGCCAGCCTGCTGGATGCCGCATTCAAGCTGGTGGCGGATGAGCGTAACCAATACGATCTGCCATCCGCCACGCGACTGGTCAGTCAGCGCCCGGCCCAGGCGGCAGGGCTGGAGGATAGGGGGGAAATAGCCGTTGGTAAAAGGGCCGATCTGGTCTGGTGTGAAGGACTGGATGATCACGCCCATATCCTCCATGTCTGGAAAGATGGCAACCGGGTATTCTGAGGCAAACATGGCGCACCTGTTCTACCTGATGGGGCCCTCGGGCAGTGGTAAGGACTCTCTGATAACAGGGCTTCGGGAGCGGTTGGGCGGACACAGCCCGCTGCTCTTCGCCCACCGGTATATCACCCGCTGTTGGCAGTCCGGGGGGGAGAACCATGTGGAGCTGTCCGAGAAAGAGTTCGATCAGCGCCTGAGATCCGGTTTGTTCCTGATGCACTGGAGTGCCAATGATTGCCGTTATGCGGTGGGGCGTGAGGTGGAACACTGGCTGCAAACCGGTCATTCGGTGCTGGTGAATGGATCGCGCGGGCACCTCGACGAGGCTCTAGAATGCTTTGGTCCGGCGCTGGTGCCTGTACTGATCTGCGTTGAGCCGGAGCAGCTCAGGACACGTCTGATCGCCCGGGGGCGGGAAAGTGCAGAGCAGATCGAAGAGCGCCTGGAACGTAACCGGCTGTTCCGCCAACAGCTGGCAGGGGTGGCCGAGCTGCTCGATAACAGTGGTGATCTGGAGCAGAGCGTCCTGCAGCTGACTCAACTGGTGCAGCGTTACACTGGCCCGGTAAAGAGTGGAGCGCGGGTGGATGCTTGAGTTCCAGTTTATGGGAACGGGAAATGCCGGGGGGGTGCCGCTTTGGGGTTGCCATTGTCCTGCGTGTGATCTGGCTCGGCGCGATCCCACACAGCGCAGGCAGAGTGCTTCTGCAGTGATCCGTACCAACGATGGCGTGTCGTTGCTTGACGCAGGCATCACCGAGCTGGCAGATCACTTTTCCTTTGAAGAGATGGAGCGTGTGCTGTTGACCCATTTCCACATGGACCATGTACAGGGGCTTTTCCCGCTGCGTTGGGCTGAATGTGAGCGGAAAATCCCGGTATACCGACCGGATGATCCGGTGGGGGCGGATGACCTTTACAAGCACCCGGGTGTGTTCGAGTTTCTGCCCCCTTGCGATCCCTTCCGCGAGATCGACTTCGGTGATTTTTGCGTCACCCCGCTGCCGCTGATCCATTCCCGGGTTACTCAGGGATTTTTGATACGAAAAGGTAACTGGCGTCTGGCCTACCTGACCGATACCGTTGGGTTGCCGGATCGGACACTTGCGTATCTGCAAGCGAACCAGCCCGATGAGCTGGTGCTGGACTGCAGTGAACCGCCCCGTGATACGCCGCCCCGCAATCACAATGACCTGAATTCAGCCCTGTCGATCTGGCACGAAACAGGTCCCAGACGATTATGGCTGACCCATATCAGCCACCGCCTGGACACCTGGCTGCAGCAGGGAGGTAGCTTGCCGGAGGGCGTGTTTGTCGCCCATGACGGATTGACGTTGAGCCCTGGCCATGATGCTTGATGCCCAGCTGGCGATCCTCCTCTCGGTGGCGATGCATGTCACCTGGAATCTGATCGCACGGCATCAGCCAGCCCATGCAGTGCCGCTCTGGTGGGTGTTGCTGGCGCACCTGGTGCTGCTGGCCCCCTGGGGGTTCTGGTCGCTGGCTACCCGGGTTCAGTGGAGTGGGGAATTTGTTGCGTTGCTGTGTACCTCAGCGGTGGCGAACAGTGTGTATTTCCTCGGGCTGCGTCAGGCCTATCGACAGGCTCCGGCTGCACTGGTGTATCCACTGGTGCGCAGCTCACCGCTGTTGATCGCGATCTGGAGCCTGCTTCTGTTGGATGAGCGCCTCTCCACGGCGGCCTGGGCGGGTATCGCCATCAGTGTGGCGGGCCTTCTGGTGATGGCACGAAGCGCCGATGGCGGCGGTGATCGGGGCGCTCTACCCTGGGCATTCCTGGCCATGTTCGGCACCAGTATCTACTCCATGAGCGATAAAGCCGCCGTTCAGCAGCTCCCGGATATGGGTGCGGTGATAGGCTTTGTCTCGGTGGGGTATCTCCTCTCCTGGATTACATTGACGCTGCTGCATCGGAGGGAGGAGGGGCGTTGGTGGCCCGAGGCCCGGATTGGACTCTGGCCCATGGCCATTGGCGGGCTTTGTGTGGGTCTGGCCTATGCGTTGGTGGTCTATGCCATGCGCAGCCTGCCTTCGGCGGTGGTGGTGGCGTACTCCAACGCCGGTATCGTAATCGCGGCCCTGATCTCTATCTTCTATTTTCATGAGCGCACCGCCTGGAAAAGCAGACTGATCGGTGCGGTGGTTATTCTGGCGGGGATTCTTTGTTTGAAGCTTGGTTAGCCGCTGTGGGGTGTGGTTAGCACAACAGATACTTTAAGTCCGGACTGACCATCATCCCGGTCCAGAAGCTCTACATCGCTGCCATGCAATTCTGCGATTTGACGCACTATGGAGAGCCCCAGGCCGCTGCCATCACCGGCGTTGGACTGGCGATAGAAGCGCTCGAAGACGCGGGCTTTCTCTTCGTCAGACAGGCCCGGGCCGCTGTCGATGACGCTGATCCGTACTCCCGCTTCGCAGGTGTCGAGGTCAACGGTCACTTCACCACCGGCCGGGGTGTAGCGAATCGCGTTGTCGATCAGGTTGCGTAGCAGCAGACTCAGGTAGAGGGGGTGGCCTGAAACCTGTAGATCGGTCGCCGGGGCATTAAGTCCCAGATCGATATTGCGCTCCAGCGCAAAGTAGATCTGCTCACCAATGGTTTCACGGCACAGGGCGGTAAGGTTGAGCGTTTCGGTTTGCGGCAGTTTATCCTGGGGGTCCAGGCGGCTCAGTTCGAGCAGTTGCTCGACCACACGGTTCATCCGCTTGAGTCCGCGCAGGATCTGATCACCACTGCTGCTACCACCCTGTTCACTAAGCTCCTGGCACAGGTTTTCACAGTGAATCTGTAACGCGGCCAGCGGTGTCCTCAGCTCATGAGCTGCATCAGCCGTGAACCGACGCTCCCGTTCGAAACTCTGCTTTAAACGACGCAGCATCTCGTTGAGTGCGACAACCAGCCCTTTAATCTCCCTCGGCACCTGCTTTAGCTGTAATGGCTCCAGGTGACCCGATCCCCGCTCAGAGACTTCCTCACTGATCGTGACCAACGGTTTGAGGTGCTTTTTGACCTGCCACCAGATCGCCAATCCGAGCAGGGGAAGGAAGATCAGTATCGGCAGGGTGTTGGTGGCGGCAATTTTAGTGGCCAATTCACCGCGCATATTGTCGCTTTGAATCACCTGGATATGGTTGCGTCCCTCCCGGCCCTCCAGCGTAAACATGCGCCACCGCTCCGTGCCGTGGATCATGTCTTGATAACCCAGCGTCGCAGTGGGCTCTATCCATTGTGGAAAGCTGGGGGAGGCGATCAACGGGCGGCTGTTGTTATCCAGAATGCGGTAGGCCAGTTGTTCTTCGTAGGGGTGAGCCAAAGCCCAGTGGCGCTCCCGGTCGACCACGGCGGCCAGACTGGTATCGTGCGGTGCCAACTGCTGGATCAGCCGGGCCATCTGTGCCATCTGAGCGTCGAACAACTCCTCCGCTTCATCCATGGCAGAGTCATAGGCCAGGTAAGCGGTCGTGAGGCCGGAGAGCAGACCAATCGTCAGCAGGCTGAGCGTCAGTGCCCGGCTGATTGAGGTCATGCGGGGGCCTTGGCGATCATGTAACCGACCCCGCGCACGGTGCGGATCAGTTCCGGGGCCAGCTTTTTACGTAGATGGTGAATATGAACCTCCAAGGTGTTGCTTTCGATCTCGGCGCCCCAGCCGTAGAGTGACTCCTCCAGCCGTCCCCGTTCTAGAATACGACCGGCATTTTCGGCCAGGGTCAGCAGCAGCCCATATTCACGACGGGACAGCGTAACGCCTTGGCCACAGTAACTCACCTGCTGGCCTGTGGTATCGATAGACAGTCCGCCCACCTTCAGCAGGGTATCGCTGAAGCCCTTGTAACGGCGGGTGACGGCCCGCAAGCGAGCCCGTAGTTCGGCCAGATCGAACGGTTTGAGCAGGTAATCATCGGCACCGGCGTCGAGACCGGCGATACGATCCTCCACTGCATCCCGGGCGGTGAGGATCAGTACGGGCAGCTCCTTTCCTGCTTTACGCAGGGTACTGAGCAGTTCTATCCCATCCATGCCGGGCAGGCCCAGATCCAGTAGTACACAGTCGAAATGCTCCAGATTCAGGGTATGCCAGGCATCTTCCGCATTGGTGACCCAGTCGGCGGTATCGCCCGCCTTGTTGAGCGCCGCCGCGATACCTTCGCCAAGCAGAGTGTCATCTTCCACAATCAGGATACGCATGGGACTCCTTAACCCGCCTGCTCGATCAACGATTGAATCTCCTGACGGCGGCCACTGTCTGCCCTGGGACGCAATTCGCGGGCGGGTGCCTGCAGGGCATGGTGCAGGGCTTCCAGCCCCTTTTTATTCTCGCCCTGGTCGAGCAGGTAGCGGCCGTAAAAATAGTTGTTATCCATGCTGTCAGGTGCGATCTCCAAAGCCTGCTTGAACAGTGCCTGAGCCTTTTCTTCATCACCGAATCCGATCGGCCAGCCCGGTACCTCATGATAGAGCGTTGCCAGACTGGTCAGTGCGGAACCCTCAAGCGCGGCCGGATCAATGGCGATCGCCTGCTCGAAAACTTCACGCGCCTGTTTGGCCAGTTTAAGGCCGCCCAAGCCCCCGCTGGCACCCGCCTGAGAGCTTAGCACGATCCCTTTCCAGATCAGCCACTGCACCTGATCATTGCTCTTATCGAGCTTTTCGTCGATTGTCGAGACCAGCTTTGCGAATGCGTCTTCGCGCTGCTTCTCCGGCCTATCGTACTGGATCTGTGCCCACTGACGCTGAACGCTCAGCAGTTCATCGGTGGATGCCGCTTGGGTTACACCGGTAAATAACGGTAGCGCTAGGATGAGCAGGGTCAGCAAAGAAGTAACTTTACTCATGATTCGGCTCCTGTACTCTCGGTGTTGGCCAGGGGTTTAATCTTGCTGAGTTGTTTGCGCAATACGGCACTGATCAGCTCCGGCCTGAGGCCGTTGAGCCGCACCAGCAGCCGTTCGGGCCAGCCGATGGCGGACTGAGACTTTCCGGAGCGAAGCTGGGCCAGGGCGGCTTGAGCCACCCGCTCGGGCGTGTCGCTTTGCGAGCCGGTGGCTTCCAGCATCGCCTGGGCTCGGGTGGAGTTGATAGAGGTGCGAGTGGCGCGGGGAGCGAGATACTGTACTTTCAGTGGAGTATCACTCAGCTCCCGGGCCAGGGCTTCACTGAACAGGCGCAGTGCGCCCTTGCTGGCGCAGTAGGTGGTGTAGCCGGGGAACCCGATGGCGCCGAAGGCGGACCCGATATTGAGAATGCGTGGTGCGCGTTCCCGGTTCTCCATCAGCAGCGGCATCAGCGCACGGGTCAGCAGGATCGGTGCCGTGATATTGGTGGTGATCAGTTGCTCGATCATCTCGGCCGACTGCTGTTCGAACAGCTCAAAACGGCTGATACCGGCGTTGTTGATCAGGGTATCGAACGCGCTGAACTCCCGGTGAATGAAGTTCACCAGTTTCATGCGGTCCCCTTGTTCGCTCAGATCCGCGCTGCAGGTCTTTACGCTGGATGCACCGTTTTGCAGGCAGCGAGCGGCAAGGTCTGGTAGCCTGGTTTCGCTGCGCCCATGGAGCAGCAGGTTGGCGCCTTCCTGAGCCAGGGCCAGCGCCAAAGCGGTGCCGATACCGCCGGAGGCCCCGGTGATAAGAACATACCGATGTTGAAAGTCCATAGTCACTCCTTACTCAGTCGGCAGGGCACGGAAGATATCGGCGTAGAGCCGATAGAACACCCGCGCGCAGTGGATAATCTGAGCCTGCTCCTGTTTCGACTCGATCCGGTTCATCAAGCCTTCAAAAAACTGGATATGGTCCTGGTCCAGGGAGCCGTGGGAGCGCAGGTAGCTGAAGGCGCTATCAGGCAGGCCAAGCTTGTCCTGAATGATGTGTGACAGCGGTGTAGCCAGCTTGACGCTGGTTCCTTCCAGCACCTGGACCATGCCGAAAAATCCCACCGGGTTGACCCGCTGGATCATGTCGTAGGCGTAGGCCACCATCAGCTCGGTTTCTATCGACGGCTGGCTGTTTCGGGCTGCTTCCCGGTCTATACCGCAGGCCACCAGGTCATCGAGAATCCACTCCTGATGCCCGGTTTCCTCTTCGATGTACTCCGCCACCGCTTCGCGCAGCCATTCGTGGCTGGGTGGCAGCCGGCTACCGCAGGCCATCAGCAGGGGCAGCGTGTGTTTAACGTGATGATAGGCCTGATGCAGAAAGGCGGTGTACTGGTTGAGGGTGATCTCACCGAGCTGACAGCCTTGGATGATCGGCGCGTCCAGCAGGTACTGGCGTGCAGCCTCGGTTTCATGTTGCAGATGCTGGTAAAAGTTCATGATCGGTTAGCTCCCGACAGAGATTTCAAAGGGGTAGATAGAAGGGGGGGGTAGAGTGAGTCGATTTCGGCCTCAAACTGCTGTGCAATCCGGTCACGGCGGGGGCGGCCATTCAGGGTGTAGAACCCTTGCTCCGGGGTTAGTGGTTCAGGTAAACGGTACCAGGCGCCAACCTGTGCATAGTCGGGCAAGTCACGGTTGAGCGTGTCTCGGTAGTTTTCAATCTCTGTGTCCGTCAATGTGGGGGCATGAATCAACAGTGCGTTGTAGGGGCGGGCTTCGCCAAACAGAACTGCCTGCTCCACGCCGGGCCGGGCCAGCCAGTCTGACTCGATCCACTCCGGCGACAGGTTGCGGCCAAAGCTGTTGATAATCACGTTGCGGGAGCGTCCGGAGATCTGGATCTGACCATCGAGCCCGATGGAACCGATATCGCCGGTATGAAACAGCTCGCCGCACGGCTCACTACCCAGATAGCCGAGCATCGTGTTGCCGCGGATTATCAGCTCCCCGCTGCCATCGGTTTCGATACCGACATGGCTCAGCGGATAACCGGCACTACCCAGGCGCTGTTGGTCCGGGGTGTTCAGGCTGACGACGGAGCCTGCTTCGGATAGACCATAGCCTTCGTAGGCGGGAAGTCCGCAGGCGTGAGCCCGACGCAGCAGACTGGTGCCGACCCGCGCGCCGCCCACAGCCACAAAACGTAGGCTGGACAGTGAGTGGCTGCTCGCCTCCATATGGTCTGTCAGCAGCGACAGGACCTGGGGCAGGGTGATGAACGAATCGGGTTGCAGCCTTTGCAGTGTCGAAAAATAGGGCTCCACATCCAGTCGGCTGGATCCGCCGAAACCCAGTGATGCCAGTTCGGGCAGGTAAACACAGGCGCCCATCAGCAGGGCGCTGTATACCCCTGCCACATTTTCCAACAGCGTGGCCAGGGGAAGCGCGCATAGATGGGATTTGAGCTTCAGGCCGGCAAGGCGGTCACGCAGGGCATAGGCCAGATTAAACTGATTATCGACACTCAGGCACACGCCTTTGGGGCTGCCGGTGGTGCCGGATGTAAATGTGATTTTGGCCGTACCCGGGTGCAGCGCCGGCTGGCTCGCCGGTTTGATTCTCGATATGACCGGGCCCGAGCACTCCACGGTGATCAATGTATCGATGCCCGCGCTGGCTAGTACGTGTCGGGTCTGAGCGTCGGAAAAGAACAGTGGAAGCGGCACCAGTACCCGACCCAGCTTCGCTACTGCCAGATCGGTGAGAATCCAATGGATACTGTTATCGGCCATCAGGGCGATCCGTTGCCCCGCTTCAACGGACAGGCGATCAGCCAGTCGATCAATCTGCTGAAGCATCTCGCTCCAGCTCAGCTCCCCGTTGGAATCAATCAGGGCAGCCTGATCGGGGTGCTTCTCGGCATGACACCGCAGGTCAGTGAAAAAAGAGTGGGTCATGATGCTTTGTTCCAGCGGAAGGGATGGTAGTGACAGGTGTGGGCAGCAAGGTTGAGCATTGTCCCCGTTGCAGTAAATGTTCGGTACTGAGAGGGATATTGGCGGCGACCACCATCGGTTTACAGTCGTAGTAACGTCCCCAGTCGCTACCGCTGTGATAAAGCTTGGAGGCCTCGGCTTTTGCCAGCGTATGCAACTCGATCCCCAGACGCGCAAAGCTGTTGATCAATGTCGGGGTCAGGGTCAGAACCGCCCAGTCCAGCTCGAGGTGGGCGAAGTAAAAAGCGAGCAGGATAATCAGTTTGCGGGTAGAACCGGTCCGGGCGGTGGCCAGGTTGCCAATCTCCACGATCTGGCGGCGGGAGACCGGCGTCCCGGCAACGGTGCTGACACAGTTCTCTACGGGCCGCTTGAGGTAGCTTTCCAAAAACAGTGTCCCATCGCTTGCCTTCTGAAAACCGGCGGCGGCCAGCAGTTCCCGGTTTGCGGTGTGGGTGCTGACCAGAGTCGGCAGAAAGTCACGGACCCGGGCCGCGTGTACAGCGGCGAATCGTTCTTGAATGAAACGTTCTATACCCGGGCGGGTCGGGGCATCGCCATCATGCAGCGCCAGGGCGCTGAAAGTATCGGATAGTACTGAAGGTCGGTTCATGCACGGGCTCCTTTTCATACCCGTGCAGGCTAAGGGGAGAAACTTAAAGAACCCTTAAGAGAAAAAGTATTTTTCGGAGCGCCCTCAATTCTCTGGGCTATACTCAAGCCGTTAACATATCTACCCGAATTGGGAGGTCGATTATGTTCGGATTAAAAACGGCAACAAGTACCGTATTAGTCGGCATACTGCTGTCGGCACCGGCTTTTGCGGCGCATTGTCCGATGGATGCCAAGGCGATTGAAAACGGTCTGGCCAATATTGAGGTTAGTGACCAAGAGCGCTCCACAATTATGAAGTTGCATGAAGAGGGGCTGGCCGCCCATAAGGCGGGGAATCATGGCGCAGCTGAGAGCAAGCTGGCAGAGGCGATGCGCATGCTGTTGAATGCCACCGCGATGTAAGACACCGGCACTCCGGCTGGGTTAGCAGAAGGCCGCCATCCTTCCTGGGAAGGGGCGGCCTTTTTCGTCAGGGGGCGATATCAACCTGCTTCAACAGCGCGCCCTGAAAGTACGGAGCCGTATCGGCTTCAGATGATCGACATCAGCACCTTTCTAAAGGCGTTAAGCTCATCGTCAGAGAACTGGCTGAATACCTTTTCCTGCTCCTCGGCGGCGAGCTCCCACAGGCTGGCGGCTTGCTCCATCCCTTTAGCAGTAATGCGATAACAGTTATCGGTCAGGGCGACGAGTCCTTTGCGTTCCAGAATTTCGGCGGCGTTCTGGATCTCCTCGCGGGGCATGTTGACCTCTTTAAGCAGGTCGTCGATGCAGAGCTGACGATCCTGTTCCAGCACCATCAGCATGCGCGCTTCGCTGGTACGCAGTCCGGTGGAGAGCTGAAGCGGCTGGTAGTTGGCCTGATAGGCGCGAACGGCCTGAGTCATCAGGTAATAAAAGTTATTGTTCAGGCGGCCTTCCAGCGCCTTGATACCGGGGGCTTCCTCTTCAGCCTTGGCCGGGAAACGCTGGTGCGGGATCACGGCAGAGTAGCTGCCCTGATGATACAGCAGCGGCGCACGGCCGATATCCTCAAAGCCGACCACTTTGCCGATCAGGATCCAGTGATCACCACCCTCGACAACTTCGTATTTCTCGCACTGAAAGACGGCTGCGCAGTCACGCAAAACCGCGGCACCTCCGGCTCCCTCGTCAAACTCGATACCGGCGAACTTGTCATCGCTGGGCTTGGCGAAGTGGTTGGACAGGTCGATCTGGTCGGCGGCCAGGATATTCACGGCAAAGTGGCTGGCCTGTTCGAAGACTTTAAAGCTGCCGGAGCGCTTGTCGATGCTCCAGAGAATCAAAGGTGGATCAAGGGAGACTGAATTAAAGCTGTTGGCGGTTACGCCCACGCGCTCGCCATTGGGGGCGGTGGCGGTTATTACGGTGATGCCAGTCGCAAAGTTGCCCAGCGCACGGCGAAATGCTTTAGGGTCAAATTCGGTTTGGGTCGTCATGACAGCTCCTGGGTGTTGGGTACGGTGGCGACGCTCGATCGGCGTCAAGCCTGTTGTTATCGGTTTGCAGAAAAGAGCAGAGGGGCACAGCACCAGTACGGTACGGCCCCTTGATGGATGGTTGCCTTAGAGCAGGGACGGATCCGGCTCCAGGCCCAGCAGTTCGCGACCGATAATCTGAGCACAGACGTCGTAGTCGGTGTAAGCGTGAGCCGCGGTCATATTGGACTCGCGCCACAGGCGCTGGCCTTCGCGATCCACATACCAGTTAGATGCCCCCATCACTGCCCATAGACGGTTAACCGCTTCAACACACATCTTGATGGCGTAGGCCTGGTTGGTGCGCCAGTGCGCCAGGGTGTAACGGTCCGGGTATTCATGACGCTCACCGTACTCTTTATGCTCCTGCCAGGTTTTTTCCAGGTAGGCACGGGCCGCGCTGACCTGCTGGTAGGACTCGGCAATGCGCAGGATCGGCGGAATAGAACCGTCAACCTTGGCACCGGTATAGGCACGTACGCGGTTCTTGGTCAGGTCTTTGTAGACCTCGATCATGCGCTCGGCAACACCCAGGCTCATGGCGGCGAAACCACAGGCGAAGTAGGGGCGGTAGGGGGTGTGGAAGATCTTGCTGTCCGGGTAGAGCGGGCGACCGGCATGGCGGCCTTCCATCATATCCTTGGCCGCCTGGATACGATGCTCCGGTACAAACACGCCTTTGATATGAGCAGTCTTGGTGCCGGAGCCCTGCATCGCTACAGAGTACCAGTCATCGATGATGGTGAACTCGCTCTTGGGGATAACTGCGAAGCTATAGACCTTCTCATCGTTAACGATTCGGTTCAGACCGACAATAATCCAGTCTGCATGGTCAACGCCGGAGCTCCACTTCATATCACCGGTGAAGATGATGCCGCCTTCAGTCTCTTCGTACTTACCGAACGGGGCGATGGAGCTGGAGGCGACGGCGTCCGGGTTTTCACCCCAGAACTCCTCCTGAGCTTCCTTACTGAACATGGCCATCTGGTGGTTGTGCGTGCACAGCAGGCTGTAAGCCCAGGCGGTAGAGCAGCAGGCACCGGCCAGCGCGGCGATGCAATCAGTGAACTCCGGCAGGGACATCTCAAAACCGCCGTATGCCTTGGGCAGGAATGCGCGGTTCAGCTGAATACCATGGAGCATATCGATGTTTTCCTGCGGAACCATGCGCAGCTCTTCAGCCTTGGAGGCGTTGGCGCGGATTGCAGGCAGAATCTCTTTGAGGCGTTCCAGCATAGGGTTTTGCTGTGTCATCGTTATTCTCTCTTTCGTCTCGTTATTTTGGTCGTCCGTCCGCCGGATAGTCAGGGGGGGCTGGACAGCAGCTGAGTCCGTTCTGAATGATGAAAGTATTGCGTGAGATGGGTGTGCAGGAAATGTAATTATCATCTCAATTATTGTACTTTTCTGTATTATTTGTATCTCTTGCAGATAAAAAACGGCCCGCATACAGCGGGCCGAATAGGTAGACAACAGATGATAGGGATGAACACTCAGAGGCGGCTTGAGCCTGGCGCAAACTCATCGGTAACAGAAGCCTGGGGCCCAGGTACCGATGCACCAGATTGCTCGGATACCGGGAAGATAGCGTTGATCTGTCCGGTGCCGGAGCTGCCGAAGTAGGGGGTGACGATCTCAGCCGGTTGGTCGTAGTCAGACCACCCCAGCGCGCCCAGCATCATCGCGGTATCGTGCATAAAGCCCTCTCCGTGGCCTTTGGCCGCGTACTCGGGCAGCATGTCGCAGAAGGTTTTCCAGTCACCCCGTTTCCACATCTCGACTACTTCGTTATCCAGCGTTTCCAGGAACGGGCTCCAGACTTTGTTGGCAAATTCCGGTGCCTGGCCGTTCTGTGCAAAGCGGTGAGACAGGGAACCACTGGCAAAGAAGGCCACGGTACCGTCGTAGTGCTCTTCCACCGCCTTGCGCATGGCCCAGCCCAGCCGGGCAGAGTCGTTCAGGTAGTGTACGGTGCACATGGCCGATACGGAGATTACCTTGAAGTGGCGGTCTTCGTTCATATAGCGCATGGGCACCAGGGTGCCGTACTCCGGATCCAGAGTGGTGTTGTCATGGGCCAGCGTCTCGACGCCCTGCCTGTTGCACTCCTCAGCCAGGATGCGACCCAGCTCGGGGTTACCGTCGTATTCAAACTCCATATTGGAAATGAAGTGGGGCAGCTCGTTACTGGTGTAGTTACCGGCCCAGTGGGGCGCGCAGTTTATATGGTAGTTGGCGTTAACCAGCCAGTGAGTATCAAAGACAACGATGGTATCCACACCCATCTCGCGGCAGCGGCGGCCGATCTCCTTGTGGCCGTCGATGGCGGCCTGACGGCAGCCCTTCTGGGGGCCATCCAGTTCCGACAGGTACATGGAGGGGACGTGCGTGATTTTCGCGACCAGTGCCAGTTTTCCCATGATAGTGACCTCTTTCTACTTATTCTCAAACGCTCAACCGTTGGCCCCGGTGAACAGGGCGCGATCACAAGTTGGGATTATTATTAAACCGGTCGTATCAGTTGAAAATGTAAAAAGACGTTTATCTATTGTACTTTTCAATGGTGGGGTTTTGTCGGTTGGGTGTCAGCATGTATTGGCCCGGGGCAATCTGCAGTTTCACGCGTCGTCGGTTGTTAACTGTCCGCGCCAATGTCCGGCCAGGTACTCCTCCCGAGTCACCTTGTGAATCAGCGGGATAACGGACCGCATCAAGGCAGTTTTTGGCCGCTCGGCCGCGGTGGTGATGTACACGTCACGCCAGAGCGGTGGATCGGTAATCTCCAGTGCATGAATTTGCCCGGCTCCTTCCAGGTGATAGAAGGAGGAGGAGGGGCTGAGCAGCAGGCCGTAACCGTCGGCAACGTATCGTAGCGTGGTCATTAGCTGGCCAAACGCGGGTTTGTGCCGGATGCTGACGCCGGTTTGCAGCTCGTACTGGTGCAGCAGGTAGCCGAGGGAATCCTGGCGGCCGGTGACGATCACCTCATGATCGGCCAGCTCCGCAAAACGCAGGCACGTGCGTGATCGTAGCGGCAGTTGCCAGTCCGGCTTGGGATCCGCACCCATGGCCAGATAGAGCCGCTCACGGAACAGCTTTTCTCGTCTCAGGCGTGACATGTCACTACCATCCGGTGAAGAGATTGCCAGATCGATCTCGCCGGCCAGCAGCTGCTGCGACAGGCTGTAGGAGAGACCCGCGAAGAGGTCGAGCTGGATCTTGGGGTAGTGCTGTTCGACCTGGGTCAGCAGTGGTACCGAAACCACATTGCCGATCGGCTGAGTCATACCGATCACCAGGCGGCCGCTGGGCTCCTCTTCCGACTGGCGGATATCCAGCTTGGCCTGTTCGACCTGACGCAGGATCGACTGGGCATGGGTGTGGAACAGCTGCCCACTCTCCGTCAGCGTTACACCGCGATAATCGCGCTCGAACAGCTGCGTGCCGAGTTCATGTTCCAGATTGTCCAGCTGCAGACTGATGCTCGGTTGCGCCACCCCGAGATCACGGGCGGCCCCTGCAATGCTACACAGTTCAGCGGTTTTGAGGAAGTAGATCAGCTGCTTGGTATTCATCCTCTGAGGGTATAGGAAATATATTGAAGGGGGCAATAATCATTTTGGTTTTTGTTGCGCCGGCACGTATTTAATATGTTAACTAACCTGCAACGAAACCAAACGAGGACGATGATGGAAAACTTAGACCGTTACTTTGAACGTCCGTCGAGATTCGGCGAAGCGGAGTGGAGTGCGCGGGTCGATCTGGCGGCGATGTATCGGATTTTCGCCTATCTGAAATGGGACGAATCGATCTACAACCATATCTCCCTGCGTGTACCCGGCGAACCGGGACATTTCCTGATAAACCCGTTCGGGCTGCACTACAGCGAGGTGACCGCCTCCAATCTGGTCAAGATTGACATCGATGGCAACATCATTGGTCACTCCGACTGGCCGATCAATCCGGCCGGGTTCACTTTCCATAGCGCTATCCACGCCAGGGTGCCCGACGGGCACTGCGTGATGCACGTGCATAGCACACCGACGTTGGCGGTGTGCTGCCTGGAGGAGGGACTCTCCTACAGCAATTTCTACGCCGCGCAGCTCTACGACAAGGTTGCCTACCACGAGTTCGAAGGGATCACGGTACATATGGATGAGGGGCAACGGATTCTCGACAGTGCGGGTGACAAACCGGTACTGATGCTGCGCAACCACGGACCGGTGGTGATCGGAGCCAACCTGTCGCAGGCACTGGCGTTGATGTGGCTTGTGACGCGTGCCTGCGAAGTGCAGGTGGCGTCTATGGCGATGGGGGCAGTGCGTGAAATTCCAGAGGAAATCTTGAAGAAATGTACCGCAGACTCATTGAACTTCGATCCCAAGTTTGGGGCCGGGGAAGATGTGTTTGCGGCGATGAAACGGCTTGTCGAACGTCAGGATCCGTCATTCAAACGATGACATGAGGTGGTGATGATAAGGGTATGTGGTTGTGGCGCTGTGTCATCCGTAGCGCGACATCGACATACATAATCCGAACATAAAACCCGAACAGAGCAAACCATAAGAAAAGAGAGGACCTATGAAAACAATAAGAACTGCATCGAAGTGGGCCTGTGCTTTAGCCGGTACCCTGCTGTGCACATCCGCGATGGCAGAAACGACACTGCGTGTCACCACCTGGCTGCCGCCGACCAATCCGCAGAATGTGGTGGTCTGGCCGACCTGGGCCAAGTGGGTTGAGGAGGCGACCGAAGGGCGGGTCAAGGTGGAGATCGAGCAGGGCTCGGGCCACCCGAAAACTCTGTTCAATCTGGTCGAGGATGGTGTAACCGATGTCAGCTTCAGCGTCAACGGCTACCTGCCTGGCCGCTTCCAGCTACCGGGTGTCGCCGAGATTCCCGGTGAAACCGGCGATGCCGAGTTGGGCTCCGTCGCGCTGTGGAAGGTCTACAAGGAGTACTTCGAACCGGCGGATGAGTTCGTCGGTCTGAAGGTGCTGGGGATGTTCGTGCACGGCCCGGGTCAGTTGCATACGCAGTTTCCGGTCAACTCCCTGGATGACCTGAAGGACCGTAAGATTCGCGTCGGTGGCGGAGTCGTTAATGAACTGGCCGAGCGCCTGCACGTGACACCGGTGGCTGCACCGGCGACCAAGGTCTACGAGATGATGCAGCAGGGGATCGTCGAAGGGGTGTTCCTGCCGTTACAGGAACAAAAATTCCTGCGCTTAAGCGAAGTAACAAGCCATGTGACGATGTTCCCCAAGGGGATGTACACGACGGCGTTTACCATCTTCATGAATCCCGATGTGTTCGACGATCTGAGCAAGGAGGATCAGGACGCGATCATGAGCGTATCCGGGGCGAAGCTTTCCCAGCTGGCAGGACAGGCCTGGGGGGCAGCGGACCTGGCCGGTTACAAGGAAGCGCAGGACTCGGGCAAAACCATCGTCCGCCTGACCGCCAATGATCCGCTTGTCGATCAGTTCAATGACGCGATCGAAGGCATGGATGAGGCGTGGATCGAGTCCGTAGCAGACCGCGGTATCGATGCGCGTGCGGCGCTTAACAAGTACAGGGAGCTCGTTTCCGGACAGTAAATGACACATCCCGGCGGGTGTATACAGGCTATGCACCCGCCCCATCTACTTTCCTCAATCCAACCCTCTCTATTCCCGACCTGTAACATCAGCAGGAGGCCGGATATGACTAAAAAGATTGGCTGATGCTGTGAAAGGATGATTGTTTGTGCGCGTGAATTTCAAAGCGGGCTTAGATTTATATCTCTTGTTCATAATATACAAATTTTTAAAAGTTTTTTGATTCGCACAGTGAAACGATACTTTTTATATTAATAATATTTTATTTACTGTATTGCGTGGTCAACTTCATTCAATAGAGAGAAAATCCATGAAAATAAAAAATATTAGCAAATTTATAGCGGCATTTTCGATGTGCTCTGTGATGTCAGGCACCGCTATTGCAGGTGACGTTGTGTCTGGGGGGGGTGCATCTTCAGCCGACAAAATAGAGGGATGTCCCTCGCCGGTCATTCTGAAGAATTTTGTAGAGTTTGCGAAAACCGGCAAGATGCCGCCGGCTTTCGGTAAATGGTTAAACAGTGTTGAGGCGCAGCAGATAGAGCCTTATAAACTATTCGATAATGTTTATAATGTGGGGATCTGTTGGGTTAATGCCTGGGTCATCAAGACCAGCGACGGTCCGGTGTTAATTGATACAACATACGGACCCTTCTTTGATCTTATGATCAGCAATATGCAGCAAATAGGTGTTGATCCGGCTGATCTGAAGCTGGTGCTGATGACGCATGGTCATTTCGATCATGTTGGAGGGGCCGATAGATTGAAAGCCTTGACCAACGCTCCGTTCGTCATGACGCAGGCCGGCTGGGATGAGGCGCTGGAACACTCGAAGAAGATCCCCTTTATGGAGGAGATGAAAGCGGTCCCGGATGAGCACGATATAGTCGCGAAAGATGGCGACATCTTTACGGTCGGCGATACTAAGTTCAGGGTCTACGAGACTCCTGGGCATACTTGGGGTACCGCATCCTATGTGTACGATGTCAAGGATGGGGATCGGGAGATACGCGCCATTACCATTGGGGGTTTGGGTCTGAATGGCGTTAATGATACGAAGCAACTTGAAAGTTATATTGATAGCGTGAATCGTATCGACGCGATGGTGGAGTCGACGAACAATCCCGTTCGAGTGCACGTCCCTGCTCACTCATTTGCGTCTGGCTTGACCGAGCAGGTTGAGTCTATTCAGAATCGCAAGCCGGGGGAGCCACATCCGTTGTTGAAAGAGAGCTCATTGTTGGAGCAGCTCGAAAGGCTTCGCAGTAATGCGCAGCAGCGGCTATCCACCCTGAAGCAGTGATGTGAAATTTTGGATTTCGTGCCAAGAGGCAGCGCTGTTGCAGTGAGCTGCCTCTTCAAGGCGTTTTCCGTATCTGTTCGTCGATTCTATCTCAGGCTGATAACCTCTTTCCGCTATGCAGTTCGGCGAACACCCTGGCGACCACGTCAATAAACACCTTGTAGGCTGGATGATCGACGACTTCCTCCCGGGCCCACAGGTACAGATTGCGGTGTACGACGGCGCCCAGATCCACTTTCAGCTCAACCAACCCATAGTCGGGGCCGATCGCCGACAATGGCAGTCGAGGCAGCACCGACAGGTGTCGGCCCCGGGACAGCAGCTTGATCAGCATCGCGGCATCGTTTTTAAACACCACTTTGGTGCGGACCCGTTTGATACCGCCTGACTGCAACAGTTGCAATACCTGACGCTCGAACGGGCTGGCCAGGCCCAGACTGAGCCAGTCGGCCGATTCGAAGTCACTGATACTGAGCTTTTCCTTCTGTGCCAGCGGGTGGTTGCGGCTGCAGTAGACGCCGATCACATCCTCGGCGATCTGCTGGCGCAGAATACCGTTGATCGGTCGGTCGTGGGGTGCTGGTGCGATGACGACATCGTGTTGGTCATCCATCAGTTCATCCAGCGCGACCGTTGGACGCGCACTGCGAATTGTTACGGCGGTGTTAGGCGACTCTTCGATGACCCGTTCGATGATATCGCTGATCACAGCCAGGCCGATGAGTGGTCCGGCGGCGACGCGCAACTCTTTATTCAAACCGAATTGGTAGCGAGAGAGCTGGTCACGGGCTATTTCCAGGGTGCGAATGATCGCTTTACCCTCCCGTGCCAGGATCTCGCCGATCGGCGTAGCGCTCACGCCGTAACGGCTGCGGGTAAACAGCTGTGCGCCGGCCTGCATCTCCAGTGTTGCCATGGCCCTCGTCAGCGTCGGCTGCGCGATGGCCAGATTCTCGGCGGCGGCGCTGATCGAGCCTTTTTCCAGAATCGTTGCCAGGTACATCAGGTGTTTTGCTTCCATCGATGGCCCCCTAAACCAACTTATTCATTTTTGATCGTTTGGGCTTACAAAACTTCATTTTACACATGATTACGGTGTGCGTAGATTGCAAACTGTCGATAACAAAAAATAAACAGACCGGAGACAATATGAAAATTTCTTCCAAATGGGTGCGTAAAAGTGTCTGTGCCGTCGCGGCAACCCTTGCCGCTAACATCGCTCAGGCAGCGCCGGTAGCGATGGAAACGTCCGGCGCCTCCAGTGTGCTCGGCGTGATCCCACAGGCGATGGCGCCGCATTGGGCGCGTGACGGGATTGACCTGCAGCTGATCACGGACCAGACGCTGACCAAGTCCCTTCTAAAGATCGGACAGGGCACGCTTGACACGGCGTTGGTTCCGCCGCTGGCCTACAATGCCCTCTCGAACGGGGCTGGACCCTATGCCGGCCTTGGGGATAAGGCGGTCGCCTCCTCGAAAAACGTACGGGCGCTGTTCGCGATTCCCGGTAGCCCGTTCCACCCGATCGTCTGGGCCGATTCCGGCATCAAGACCTGGGCTGACGCAGAACAAAAGCGTATCTACATCGGTCCTCCGGCAGGCGCTGCAAACCGACAGCTGGCTGCGCTGATCAAAGAGGGGGGGCTGGAAGAGAACCAGTACCTGCCTATCAAGGCCCCCTGGGGTGCTGCTACTCAGGGCTTTCAGGATGGTCAGTATGACGTCTACATCGGTGCCTTTGGTTTGGGGTCGCAGGTGCTGACGGAGCTCAGCCTGTCGAGGGATATGTTCCTGCTCTCGCTGCCGGAAGATTCGGTGCCGCCGAAAGGCTGGGGGCTGCGCAAGGTGGTTATTCCGGCGGGCACCTACGCTGGTCAGACCAACGAAGAGGCGGTGACCAGCTGGGGCACGGTGATGATGATGGCAGCCCGTAAGGGACTGTCCGATGATGTCGCCTATCAGCTCACCAAAACCTATATGGAACAGCGCGAAGCGGTGTCGAAATCCAATCCGGTGCTGTCGCTACTGGTCACCACAGAACCGTTCGAAGAGGTGAATGCACCGCTGCACCCCGGTGCCGTGCGTTACTACAAGGAAGTCGGTATCGAGATTCCCGAAGAGCTGTTGCCGCCGAGCGAATAAACGCACGGTGCATCTGAACCGGCCGGGGGCCTCTGGGCCTCCGGTGTGGGGGAGTTGATATGAGTTCCTTATCTGTTGTTTCCAACCGCATTCTCTATTGGCTTATGGCGATCCTGAGTCTGGCTGTGACCCTGTACGGTCTGGCCAACGTGATGCCGGCGATCGGTGACTTCCGTATCGGGCCGTTCGAGATGGTGTTTTTCCGCGCCACCTTCTTTGCGCTCTGCGCTCTTGTCGTGATGCTTGGCATTTTCCGCAAGTCGGATGGCTCGCTCGCGCATCGGGTGGTGTCGGCAATGGCGGCGATCTTTACCCTCGGCATGCTCTGGTCTGCGTGGTCGTTCTACCAAATCAGCAGCAAGCTCGACGAGGCGATGTTCCTGTTCGGTGCCCGCGAGATGTGGATTGCGCTGATCGCATCGGCCGGGGCGTTGTTCTTCTGCTGGCGTATCTGGGGCGTACCGGTGGCGCTGCTCGGACTCTTCGGTATTGCCTACATGGCGACCGGACACCATTGGCCCGGCATGCTGCAGACGATCAATACCGGCGTCACCGAGACGCTGGCGCAGAACCTGCTATACAGTCTCGACTCAGGCATCCTGGGGAGTACCTTCTCGATCGTTATCACCACGGTGTTCCCGTTCATCATTCTCGGTGCCGTGCTTGAGGGTGTCGGGGCCGGTGATTCGATGATCCGCATTGCGTTCTCGTGGATGCGTAGAACGGCCGGCGGCCCGGCCCATGCTGCGGTACTCTCATCCGGCCTGTTCGGCACCGTCTCCGGCAGTGCCGTTGGTAACGTGGTCGGCACCGGCGTCGTGACGATCCCGATGATCAAGCGCCGTGGCTTCACGCCCAACTTTGCCGGCGCTGTCGAGGCCGCCGCTTCCACCGGGGGGCAGATCATGCCGCCGATCATGGGTGCCGCCGCGCTGGTGATGGCGGACTTCGTCGGCGTCAGCTACCTGACCGTTATCATCGCCGTGCTGGTGCCGGCAATCGCCTACTACGCCAGCCTGTTCGCGATGATCGTGTTTGAATCCCGTCGTCTGGGTATCCGTACCGGTGACGAAGGCGATAACGGTGTCGAGCGGCCGACCCGGCAGGATTACCTGAACCTGCTGCTGATTTTCGTACCGCTGGGTCTGATCGTCGTGCTGCTGATCACAGGACTGTCGCCGTCGGGCGCATCAATTTCGGCACTGGCGCTGCTGTTCCCGCTCAGCTTCATCAACCCGGCTGTTCGTGAGAAACCGATCAAGCTGGTCCAGAGTCTCTGTGCCGGCGGCAGGACTTTCTCGCAACTGCTGATGGCGATCGCCGCCGTGAGCATCGTGATCTCGGCACTGTCGGTGACGGGCGTGCCGCTGAAATTCGGCATTCTGCTGAGCAGTCTGGTGACCGATTCGCTGATGCTGTCGCTGGTGATCGCCGCGTTCTGTTGTGTCGTGCTGGGCATGGGTATGCCGACGCTGCCGGCTTACGTCACGGTGGCGACCATCGCGATTCCGGCGATGCAGCAGTTGGGTCTCGAGCCGCTGACGGCGCACATGTTCGTGTTCTTCATTGCCGTGGCATCGGCAATCACACCGCCGGTGGCGATTGCAGCCTTTGCCGCCGCCAGTATCTCCGGTGGTGGTCCGATCGGTACCTCGGTACAGGCATCGAAGGTGGGCGTGATGATATTCGCGATTCCATTTACGTTCGCGTTCAACCCGCTGCTGCTGACCGTGGAACAGGCCGGGGCGGAGTTTGTCCTGCTGTCGTGGCTGTGGCTGCTGGCCAAGCTGCTGGTCGGGATCCTGTTGGTGGCGACGGCGTTGACCGGATTCGACAAGCGGGTGCTGAAAATCCCTGAAATTCTGGTCCGTCTGGTGGCCGCCGGCTTCCTGTTTGCGCCGGGCATGTTCATGGACCAGATCGGTGTCGCTCTGGCAGTGGCTGCCGTGCTCTGGCACCGACGCGCTGATTGCAAAATGTACTGTATGAAGGTAACAGGCTGATGACCAATATCATTTATATCGTTGCGGATGACCTGGGCTATGCGGACTTGGGCTGCTATGGCGGCCGTGAAGCCCAGTTCGGTCAAGTGTCACCGAACATCGACCAGCTGGCCGCAGAGGGGATGCTGTTCCTCGATGGCTATTCCAACTCGCCGGTCTGCTCGCCGACCCGTTTCGCTCTCATGAGTATGGCCTACCAGTACCGCCTGCGCGGTGCGCTGGAAGAACCGATCAACAGCCGCAGCAAAGGCAGCGATACCCTGGGGCTACCACCGCACATCCCGACGCTGCCGTCGCAGCTGCAGAAGGCCGGCTACTACACCAGCCTGATCGGAAAGTGGCATCTGGGCTATCCACCCCATTTTGGCCCGCGCCGCTCCGGTTACGACGAGTTCTACGGCATTATGGCCGGCGGTGTGGATTACTTCAGCCATCGCAGCGGCATGGGTGATCATGACCTCTGGATCAACGAGGAGGAGCATGAAGAGATCGGCTATCTGACCGACCTGCTGTCGGACCGCGCCGTCGAGTTTGTGCACCGTCGCGCCGGTGCGGCGGACGACAAGCCGTTCTTCCTGAGCCTGCATTATACCGCGCCGCACTGGCCGTGGGAGACCCGTGACGATGAGGCGCTGGCCGAGAAGATCACCACCCTGTACCACCTCGAAGGCGGCAATATCCACACCTACCGCCGTATGATCCATCACATGGACGAGGGGATCGGGCGCATCATGGCGGCGCTTGAGGAGCACGGTCTGACCGAGGACACGCTGATCGTCTTCACCAGTGACAACGGCGGTGAGCGCTTCTCCGACAACTGGCCGCTGGTCGGCGGCAAGATGGACCTGACCGAGGGCGGCATTCGTGTGCCCTGGATCGTTCGCTGGCCAAAAGTGGTCAAGCCCGGCAGCGTCAGCCTGCAGCATTGCATGACGATGGACTGGTCGCGCACGTTGCTCGAAGCCGGCAACGGCGAGATCGACCCGGAATACCCGGTCGACGGTGTTTCTCTGATGCCGGTGTTGACCGGCGAAACCGACCGCTTCGAGCGCCCGCTCTACTGGCGCATGAAGCATCGTGACCAGCGCGCACTGCGCCTGGGAGACTGGAAGTACCTCAAGGTCGATGAGCACGAATATCTGTTCAACATCGTCAACGATGCCCGTGAACGCGCCAACCAGGCCCGGGTGCAGCCTCAACGCCTGGAGGCGATGCGCAACCAGTGGCTGGCGTGGAACGAGACGATGCCACCGATCCCAAGCGATGCCACCGTGAGCCTGGTCTACAGCACGGCCAACATGCCGCAGCGTTAAGGAGTCCGAGATGTATCCTGAACTTGAACACTACGCAGAACTGAAGATTGAGGTGGACCGTCCTCAGGAGATCGGCCAGGCGCAGCATGGCCAGCGCCGGCTGATCCCGATCCTGGGTGGAACCGTTAAGGCGCGCGACTGGTCCGGCCGGGTGTTGGCCGGGGGGGCGGATCATCAGCTGATCCTGACCCCGCGCATGGCCGATCTGGATGCCCGCTATGTCATCGAGACCGATGCCGGCGATCATATCTATGTGCATAACCGGGCGATCCGTGTTGCGACGCCCGAAGTAACGCAGCGCCTGATCCGGGGCGAGCCGGTGAATCCTGCCGAAATCTACTTTCGCTGCTGTCCGTCGTTCGAGACGGAATCGCCGGCGCTGTCCTGGATCACCGAGCGGTTGTTTATCGGTACCGGTATCCGTCGGCCTGATGCGGTGGAGCTGCAGCTGTTTGAAGTATTGTAATTGTCGCCTGTTCCCTGCGCGATAATTTAAAAGTTGGTCCTCGGCACCGGTTGTCGACCCCGGCGAATTATTTCAAGTCACTGATTTAATCTCATGCATAGCATGACCGGGTCGACCTTTTTAAATTCTTAATATAAGGATTTTCATAATCCGGCGTTTCCGATAGAGATCATTTCATTAAATAGAGAGTTCTTCGCTGTTTAAAGTCTGCATCGAAATTGGTGCAGTAAAACGGCCATGAATCCCTTTGTTCATTTATCGGCCCAAACAATGACAAAAACAATCGATGCCCTAGCCCGGGGGATGCTGGTTCTGGATGAACTCAGAAAACGAAGTCCGGCCACGCTGGCCGAACTGCATCAGGCTACTGCGATCAGTAAAGCGACACTGCTGCGGATCCTTAAAACACTGGAACACGCGGGTTGGGTGGATCGGGCAGACAGCGGAGCCGGCTATAACCTGGCGCGTGCGAAAGGTTTGCAGGGAGCGCAGGGTGCGCATTTCGATTCGATACAGCAGGCGGCGGGCCGGACCTTTCAAGAACTGCTGGATCAAAATTATCTGTCGGCGGCGGTATACGTTCGCAACGAATTACAGATGTCCGTGTTGTGTGCGCTGCCCGCAGATAAGGGGGTGGGGGCGCTCCAGCAGGATCGGCCCCTGCTGTTTTCAGCCGAAGGGCAGTGCTATCTCGCTTTCTGTAGCGACAACGAGCGGGAGCGGATCATCAGCGTGCTGAAGGCCGCAGGGGGGCGGGAAGAGTTGCTGCTGACCCGTGATCGAGTCTGGCTCTATCAGATGCTCGAAACAGCGCGTCAGCAGGGGTATATCCGCTACAGCGTCCCGGATACCGCTAGCGGACAGGAGGTACTGGCAGTGCCGGTACTGAAACAGGGACGTCTGGTGGCCAGCTTGTCCGTATGCCGGATTCCGGGACGGCGTCAGGCCCGATCTCTACAGCCGGACCTGTATACGGTCGTTCAGCGCGCTGCCGGTGATATCGCCAGCAGAATTCCCGCCTGAGGCAGTGCGCAACAAGAGGAAATCGATGAAAGTATTCAACAAACCGGCCGCCTGGACGCCGTTTTTCGCCTGGATGAAGGGGGTAACCCGCGATACTCTGCGCGCCGATCTGATCGCTGGTATCACCGGTGCCGTCCTGGTGTTGCCGCAGGGGGTCGCTTACGCGTTTATCGCTGGACTGCCACCGGAGTACGGGCTCTACACGGCGATCGTGACGGCTATCGTCGCCGCGCTGTTCGGTTCATCGCATCACCTGATTTCGGGGCCGGCAGCGGCCATCTCGATCGTCGTTATGAGCGTTGCCAGCGCCCAGTCGAACGGCCTGGGGTCGGAGCACTATATCGCCACCGTGCTTTTGATCACGCTGCTGGCCGGTCTGATCCAGCTGGCCCTGGGGTTATTGCGGCTTGGCAGGCTGATCAACTTTATCTCCCACACCGTTGTGATCGGCTTCACCGCCGGCGCTGCTATACTGATCGCCGCCAGCCAGCTTAAACATCTGTCCGGCATACCCGTCGGAAGCGGAAACTCGTTCATCGCTGGTTTAGTGTCGCTGGTCGATGGTATCGGTCAGCTCAATCTCTGGTCGGTTGGGGTGGGTCTGACGACGCTGGTCGTCGCTATAACGGTTCGATTGCTGCATCGCGGACTGCCCCATCTGCTGCTCGGCATGCTGGCTGCGAGTCTGGTCTGCTACTGGATCGACGGGGCCGACAAAGGCATTGCACTCGTGGGTGCGCTGCCTGGCACGCTGCCCGGTTTCTCGGTGCCGCAGCTGTCGCTTGAGCGGATGCAGGTGCTCACCTCCGGTGCTTTCGCCGTGGCGATGCTGGGGCTGATCGAGGCGGTGTCGATTGCGCGGGCGATCGCCCTGCGCTCCCGCCAGCAGATCGACGGCAACCAGGAGTTCATCGGCCAGGGGTTGTCCAATATCGTCGGCAGCTTCTTTTCCTGCTACGCGGGCTCCGGCTCGTTTACCCGTTCGGGCGCCAACTACGATGCAGGTGCCAGAACGCCGATGGCGGCGATTTTCGCGGCGATCATCCTCGCTGTGATCATCGTTGTGCTGCCGGGGCTCACCGCCTGGCTGCCGCTGCCGGCGATGGCCGGCGCGATACTGCTGATCGCCTGGAATCTGATTGACTTCAAACATATTGGCGGGATCGTCCGCGCCAGTCGCAGCGAGACGGTGATCCTCGTCGTGACCCTGTTGGCAACGCTTCTGGTCGAGCTGGAGTTTGCCATTTACATCGGCGTGCTGACGTCACTGGTCAGTTATCTGATGCGTACATCGCAGCCGCGGGTCATTGCCGTCGCCCCGCTCGGACAGGGCGAACGCCGACGGGTGCGCAACGTGGCCCGTTACCAGCTACCCCAGTGCCCGCGTCTGCGTATCGCGCGACTCGACGGTTCGCTCTATTACGGCTCGATCAATCATGTGCAGACAACACTCAGGCAGCTGGTCGCTGAATCCGACGGCCTGAGCCATCTGATCGTCAACGGTAAGGGGGTTAACTTCATCGACCTGGCCGGTATGGAGTTCCTCTGTCAGGAATCTGACTACATGGCGCAGCGGGGGATCACCCTTGTCATCAGTTCGCTGAAGGGCACAGTACGGGATGAGCTTGAGCAGTGTGGTTATAGCGACCGTATCGATCGTCCACATCTGTTTGAGACCACCGAAGAGGCGATCACATTCTGTGCCGACAAGATGGATCGAAGCCCCTGTGAAGACTGCAGCCATCGGGTATATAGAGAGTGCCCCTGCTGAGCTGATTATTCCTTTTTTAGTCCTTTTTTTCTTTGATTGAGTAAAACCAGGTTTCCGGGTTCTTATTTAATGCCATTCCGGTTAACCATGTGTGTAATAAATTATCCTATTTAATAAAGAAATATTTTATTTAAGCGTTTCACTCGATGGAACGAAAGCTATTTTATAAACATATTAAGTTTATTATCTAGGTGCGATGATGGTTCATTAAAAAAATAAGGTGTAATAATGAAAAAGACAGCTTTGGGCTTTGTGCTGACAACTTTGGGTGTAGCTGTGGCTGCTGCGAATTCCGCGCAAGCGTCGGAATTAGAATTCGAGAAGCCGAATTTCACGATGTTTGCGAGTCTCGGTGTTCTGGACCGCGAAGACGCCGATTATGACCCTGAGGTATTCGAACTGGAACTGGGTCTGAAGGGGCTGGTGAAGCTCGATGAATTCAAAATGGTATACAGTCTCGCGGCCGACGTAGCCGATGCTGCCAACAGCAAGGACACCGGCGGCGCGGATGGTGAATCGGATATCCATATCCGTGATGCCAAAGTGGTGTTCCCGACTCGCTATGGGGCCTTTGTGCTGGCACCGCGCACCCCAAGTGGTCAGTTACGTGAACTCTACTCCAATGTAGACCTCTTCGAGTACAACGAAACGCACTCCGGCGCCGTGTCGCCGACCGGGATGAAAGGGATCTTCGGGCAGGGTGACGAAGGCCAGGATGTGGTTGCCTATGTCACGCCGACGTTCAACAATATCAAGGCCACTATGGCAATGCTGTCGATCAACGAGACCAACGGCAACGATATCGATGTCAAGGCATTCCGTGTGGTTTACGACGACAAGAAGCTGAACCTTGGGGCGGGCATCGTGGTGGCTGATCAGAGCTTGGCAGGTGCCGATGACGACTACAAGCGTATGGCATTTACGGCGGGGTACAGTTTCGAGCGCTTCGATATCGGTGCCACCTACGAGATCAACGAGGACACTTTCGGCCCCAACGGTGACTATGATTCCTACGGTGTTACCGGGCGCTATCACTTTGGTAACGGCTACTCGGTCGCCGCCGGGTACTATGAGAAGGATTCAGATGTGGATGCCAATGACAACGATGGCATGGTATTCCAGGCAAAGAAAGCCTTCAGTAAAAATATCGTCGCCTGGGCCGAGACTGGGCAGTACGATAAAACGGCTGACAACGTCGCTGTGGGTGTAAATATTAAGTTCTGATCCAACCCGTCCCGCTCCGGCGGGACACCCCTTCCGATATTTTTGCTAGAGTAGTGAGCTTCGCCGCGTCTGATCAGACGCGGCGTTTTTTATGGTGGGCCCGGTGATCAGCGCACGCCCCAAATCTGCAACAGGTAGAGCAGGGCGATGGTGGCACCGAGCATTAGCAGGGTATAAAACGCGTTCTGGCGAATCAGCCCGCGGGCCGAGCAGCGAAAGCGTGCCTGCAGGATGAAGTTCAGGCCGCTGAAGGCGCTGCCGGACATTGATAGTGACGTGCCCATGATGTAGGCGATCGCCATCAGTGTCGGAGTCGTCGTGATGTCGGCCAGCAGGCCGAGGAAGATCGCGACCAACGCGAACTGGTGAATCCCCAGATAGGCCCCGCCGACGATGCAGACCAGCACCAATGAGGCAACCGTGGCATCGGTCTGTTCGAACGGCAGTTCGATGAGTCCCTGGGCGATGCAGGCCTTGACCCCGGCGGCGAGCAGCCCTGCACTGAGAAATAGCCCGATCTCGCCGCGTGCATCCGGCAGCCGCTCCACCGTGTGGCTTTTGGCAGCCTTAAGCGAGCTGACAACGCCGCTGCGCAGGATCAGCAGTGCCAAAGGTGCCGCCAGTGCCATCGAGGCGACGACGCCGATAGTGGGCAGATCAGGTGCCTGCCATGAGATCAGCAGCACACTGGCGATCAGCAGTGCCGGCAGCGTCAGCGTCGACCGCTTTATCGGGTAACCGGCATAGTCCGCCAGATCGCGCGGGCAGAGCAGGCGCGCCTCGAATGCGGTCAGCATCAGACCCAGCAGCGCCAGCGTGATCGTGAACGGATAGATGCTGTAGATATCGCTGCCGGGGACCTTATCCAGCGTCATCGGCAGGATGCTCAGAAACGGCGACCAGAGCACGGCAAGACTGAACCCACGCGCCAGTATGATCTGTGACAGACGGGCCAGCTTTTCACCACGATAGAGCTGCTCACCCACCATCACCACGGACGAGAAATTGGCCACGGACGAGAAAAAATGCATGCCGCCGAGCGTGGTCAGGAAGCTGCGCAGCCCGCGTCTGTCGGGCGCCGGTTCAAGCTTCGACACCAGACGGATGAAATTGACCGCAGCCAGCAACATCGCCAGCTTCAGGTGTTCGCTGAGCAGCGCAACAGGATCCGGTGTGCCGCCCTGCAGCCAGGCCCAGGCGGCAAACAGCAGGCCTGCCCCACACAGGATCGCCAGCAGGCGGATCTGGCGCGGTGCCAGGCGAGGCAGTTCGGCGAGTACAAAGCCCCAGGCCAGCGCAGTGGCGAACCCCTCGGCCTGGATCAGGCCGAATGTATCGCCCAGCGCCAGAGCCATGGCCGAGAAGATCATCAGGCCCGACACCGCACCCAGCGGTTCGAGCAAGCGTAGCGGAAGTGATTTCGCGGATAGCATCGTCAGGTGGCTCCGGGATAGATAAGAACAGACTAGCGGTTTCGGGTCAGCAGCAGAGCGGCGAACGAGCCCAGTCCGCATAGCCCGATCATCAGGGTCATCGGCAACGGCGTGCCGTCGTGCAGAGCACTGGCCAGGGTGCTGGCCAGCGCGCCGAGGCCGAACTGGGCGGCAACGCCCAGGCCCGCCGCGGCGCCGGCCTGTTGCGGGTAATGCGACAACAGGCTGGCCATGCAGTTGGAGCCCAGTACACCGGTGACGCCGACGAAGCCGAACAGGCCGATAACGATTAGCGGCAGTCCGCCGACCTCGAAAATGCCTCCGATCATCAGCAGGATGCCGGACAGCGCGGCGCAGGCGGCACCGGCATAGAGCAACGGTTGGGTGCCGACCCGTTTGACGAAGCGTGCGTTGAGTGTGACGAACAGGATCACGCCGCCGATATTGAGGCTGAACAGCCAGGCATAGAGCTGGGGTTCGAGGCCGAAGTAGCTGACGTAAACGAACGGCGAGGCGGTGATATAGGTGAACATGCCGGCGAACACCAGCGCCATGCAGAGCACGTAGCCGATCGCGACCCGCTGGCGGGCCATGCGCAGATAGGCGGCGAAGACCGACAGCACGCTGGCCTCGCGGGTCGGATTGGGGTGGGTTTCCGGGATCTTCCAGGCCGTGAACGCCAGCGTCGTGGCGGCAAACAGCATCAGCGTGACGAACAGCGAGCGCCAGCCCAGTAACAGCAGCAGATAACCGCCAAGCAGCGGCGCGATCAGGGTCGCGATCATTGTCACCAGATGCATCAGCGACAGTACCCGTGCGGCCTCGTTGACCGGGAACAGGTCGCGCACGATGGTGCGCCCCAGCACTGCGGCGGCGGCCCCGCCGAGCGCCTGAACCAGCCGCAGGCCGATCAACTGGGCTGAACTGTCGGCAAATACGCAGCCCAGGCTTGCAATCACATACAGTGCCATGCCGCCAAGCAGCAGCGGACGGCGGCCAAACTTGTCCGACAGCGGCCCATAAAACAGCATGCCGACGAAGAAGCCGACCAGAAACACACTGATCGTCAGCTGGATATCGGACTCGGGGCTGCCCAGATCCTGGGCGATCGCCGGCAGGCCCGGCAGGTAGAGATCGATCGAGAGGGCGCCGAACGCCTGCATGGCGGCGAGCAGCACGATGAGTCGTTGCGGACGAGCGATTGCTGTCATGGCTTACACCCTGAAAAAACGGGCCCGCAAGCGCGGGCCCAAAGCACCATATGCAACTGGGAAAAGTAGCCGGAGGCTCTTTCCCTTTGCCCGCTTACAGCCGGCTTGCGCCGGGGGCGAACGTGTCGGTGACCGAGGCCTGGGGCCCCGGGACCGACTCTCCAGACTGCTCCGATACCGGGAAGACCGCATTGATCTGACCGGTACCCGAGCTGCCGAAGTAGGGGGTGATAATTTCGGCCGACTGGTCATAGTCGGACCAGCCCAGAGCGCCGAGCATCATGGCAGTATCATGCATAAAACCTTCGCCGTGACCTTTGGCGGCGTATTCGGGCAGCATCTCGCAGAAGGTTTTCCAGTCACCGCGCTTCCACATCTCGACCACTTCGTTATCCAGTGTCTCGAGGAACGGGCTCCAGACCCGGGTCGAGAAGTCCGGGGCCTGGCCGTTCTGAGCGAAGCGGTGAGACAGGGAACCGCTGGCAAAGAAAGCGACCGTGCCGTCGTAATGCTCCTCGACCGCCTTACGCATGGCCCAGCCCAGACGAGCGGAGTCATTGAGGTAGTGCACCGTGCACATGGCCGAGACCGAGACCACCTTGAAGTGGCGGTCTTCATTCATATAGCGCATGGGGACCAGGGTGCCGTATTCGGGGTCCAGGGTGGTGTTATCATGGGCCAGCGTTTCAACGCCCTGCTTGTTGCACTCTTCGGCCAGAATACGGCCCAGTTCCGGGTTGCCGTCCAGTTCGAACTCCATATTGGAGATGAAGTGCGGCAGCTCGTTGCTGGTGTAATTACCCTTGTAGTGCGGCGCACAGTTAATGTGGTAGTTGGCGTTGACCAGCCAGTGGGTATCGAATACGACGATGGTATCGACACCCATCTCACGGCAGCGGCGTCCGATCTCTTTGTGGCCGTCAATAGCCGCTTGACGGAACCCTTTCTGCGGGCCGTCCAGCTCCGACAGGTACATGGACGGAACGTGTGTGATTTTTGCAACCAGTGCCAGTTTACCCATGTCAATTTCCTCTGATTCTTAAAATGTGTGTGAGACTGAGATCGCTTAGCGGGTCTCGGCCAGCTGTTGTCGCTGACGATTAACCGCGAACGCATGAGATCCCAGAGCTGCCAAGGGCGCCAGGCAGATGCAGACCGCGATCGGCAGCACACCTTCACCTAACAACAGGGGCATGAGCTGAGCGATCAGTGCCCCGGTAAGCAGTTGAATAAAGCCCATCAGGCCGGAAGCGGTTGCTGCCGACGTGGTTGAACAACTAATGGCCGCTGATTGTGCATTGGGCTGGCTGAGCCCCCGGCCGAAGGTGACCAGTGCCATCGGCAGAAACAGCGTCATGAAATTGAGAGCGCCGCCCAGCGCGAACAGCAACAGACACACTGCGCCGGTGAGCGATGTCAGGTTGCCTGCCAGTACGACCTGATCGATGCTTGCCCGGCGTGCCAGCCGAGTGGACAGAAAACTGCCCGCCATGAATGCCAGGGAAACCGCCAGGAACCAGGTGCCGAACTGGGCCGAATTGCCTCCGAGACGATCGACAATGTAGGGCGCGGAGCCCACAAACATGTAAAACGCCGCAGCGATAAATGTGGTGGACAAGGCGTAGCCCAGATAGCCGGCGGACTGAAAGACCTGCGCGTAACGTTCAATCACCGGTTTGATCCGCAGACTCTCGGAGCGCTCGTGGCAGGTTTCAGGCAGCTGCAAGGCGGCCACCAACAGTGCCACGGCTCCCATACAGAGCGAGACGTAGAAGATGGCGTTCCAGCCTGCCCACAGGTTCAGATAGCCTCCCACCGTTGGTGCGATAGACTGGGCGATGGCGATCGCCATCACGATATAGCCCATGCGCCCGGCGGCACCTTCGCGGCCGTAGATGTCGATGATAATGGTACGGGCCAGAACCATCGCCGCGCTGCCCCCCAGCGCCTGGAGTACACGCCCGGCGATCAGCATCACCACATCCGGTGCCAGGGCGGCGAGCAGGCTGCCCAGCGTGTGCAGCGCAAGGCCGGCCAACAGGATCGGACGACGACCCAGATGATCGGCCAGGGGACCGGACAATAACTGCCCAAACGCCAGCGTGAACAGGTAAGCGGTAAAGCTAAGCTGGATGACTCCGACATCCGTTTGCAGCTCCCGTGCAGCATCCGGCATGGCCGGGACAAACAGGTTGAGCGCCAGCGGGCTGGCCATGGCGATCAATGTCATCAACGCGACGGATGGAGCTTTGCTTGGCGGTATCGGAGTCATCGGCGGCCTTACCTTAGTTCGGGTCGCGAATAACCAGCAGACGCAACTCGGTCATATCTTCAATGGCGTAACGTACACCTTCCCGGCCCAGACCACTGTCCTTTACGCCGCCGTACGGCATGTGGTCCACACGCCAGGAGGGCACATCGCCGATAACGACGCCGCCCACTTCAAGCTCATCCCAGGCTTTCTGAATCCTGTAGATATCACGGGTAAAGATACCGGCCTGCAGACCGAAGTCGGAGTTGTTGACCTCTTTCAGCGCGGCATCGAAGTCGCTGAACTTCGACAGGATCGCCACCGGGCCGAACGCCTCCTGGCAGTTCACGTTAGTATCGCCCGGCACATTCTCAAGCAGGGTGGCCTGCAGCATCGCACCATCGCGCTCGCCGCCGGCCAGTACGGTGGCACCGGCGCCTTTGGCTTCCAGCACCCAGTTATGCAGGCGAGTGGCTTCCTTCTCGGAGATCATCGGGCCGATAAAGGTCTCTTCATCTTTCGGGTCGCCGCTTTTGAGCGCTTTGACCGCCGCCGTCAGTTTGTCGCGCACGGTGTCGTACAGGCTTTCATGAACCATGATGCGCTGCACGCTGATGCAGCTCTGACCGGACTGGTAGTAGGCGCCAAAGACGATGCGCTGGACTGCATCCTCGATATCGGTGCCCTCGTCAACGATACAGGCCGCATTACCACCTAACTCCAGTACCACCGGTTTCTTGCCGGCGCGGGCCTTCAGGTCCCAGCCCACTTCCGGCGAGCCGGTGAAGCTCAGCAGCTTCAGACGATCATCGGTGGTGAACAGGTCAGCACCGTCGCGACGGCACGGCAGGATTGAGAAAGCGCCCTTGGGCAGGTCGGTTTCGGCCAGCACCTCACCGATGATCAGCGCACCGATCGGGGTCAGGCTCGCCGGTTTCAGCACGAACGGGCAGCCGGCGGCAATTGCCGGCGCCACTTTGTGTGCGGCCAGGTTCAGCGGGAAGTTGAAAGGCGAGATGAACGAGCAGGGGCCGATCGGCACCCGCTTCCACATGCCGGTATAACCTTCGGCGCGAGGGCTGATGTCCATCGGAATCACTTCGCCGCCGATGCGCACGGCTTCTTCAGCAGCAATGCGGAAGGTATCAATCAGACGGGTGACTTCGCCGCGGGCGTCCTTGATCGGCTTACCGGCTTCGATACACAAGGCCTCCGCCAACTCTTCGAAGCGCTTAACACAGTGGTTCAGGATCGACTGGCGCTTGTGAGCGGGCAGTTTGCGCATCGGCTCATCCGCGTCCTTGGCGGCGGCAATCGCCTTGTCGATGGCGTCGGCATCGGCCAGGGCTACGCGGGTTGCTACTTCACCAGAGTACTTGTCGTGGACCGCCAGATCCTGATTGGGAGTCAGGGCCTCGTTGGCCAGGAAATAGGGGTAGGTTTGCTTAAGCATAGGGCTCTCCGGCAAATCGCTTCGGGAGGTCCGCAGGGCGATAAACGTGGGCGACCTTTTCAGCAAAGACAGCCAGCAACCGCTGTGGGCATCCGGAATCGACAATTACTTAATATATTAATTAATAACTTTAGATAACATGTTAACTAAAGTCAATGCGTAATGTTCAGTGTAGTCGAGGAAGGCCGCTTACAGTCTGATGTTGCAGACCTTGGTCAGCAGCGCGTGCAGCATATCCATGTCTTCCGGGGAGAGCTTATCGGTCAGGTCACGGTAGCGCTGCTCCAGGCGTGGGCTCAGTTCGGAGAACATCGCCTTGGCTTTATCCGTCAGGCTGATCAGTATGCGTCGCTGGTCTTCTGGTGACTTGCGGCGCTTGATGTAACCATTCTGCTCCAGGCGGCTGATGATGCCGGTCAGGCTTGGGCTGAGAATACAGCACAGATCCGCCAGCTGCTTTGACTCTAGCTCCTCATACTCGTTCAGCGCGCGAATTACGCGCCATTGCTGCTCAGTCATCGGGATTTCCTGAAGAATAGGCCGGAAAAAACCCATGGTGACTTCACGTGCTTTCAGGAGCTTGAGGGGAATGGAGTCTTCGAACTTGCGCATATATTTGGACTACTTGCTGCGTGTGTGAGTGGACGCGATATCCGTTGCAAATCTGCAATCCTATATTTTATTAATGTATTAACTAATGTCCAGCGTTATTGAAGTCCTTTCGTTTCATGCCGGTATTGGTCCTGCTCCCACGGCTGTCCATCGCTAAACCATTCCACCAGAAAATCGAGCATGGTGCGCACCGAAGCCGGCAGGTGCTGTCTGGACAGATAGACACCCCAAATAACCAGTTCAGGCGGGCTCCATTCAGGAAGTAACTCTATCAAACTGCCGTCATCTATTTTCGGGTTGGCGAGATAGGTCGGCAGTTGAACGATGCCGGTGCCGGCAAGCGCCGACTCCATCAAAATAGAGGCTTCATTAGCGGTCAGGTTGCCGCTGACAGCCACAGTCACCTCCTCTCCCTGTTGGTTGTTGAAGCGCCATTCGCTCTTGCCAAAGTTGGTATAGGTCAGGCAGTTGTGCGCCTTGAGTGACAATGGATCCGCCGGCGCGGTGTGGTGTTGCAGGTAAGCCGGTGATGCGCAAATCACCGAGCGGCAGGGGGCGATCCGGCGAGCGACCAGGTTGGGATCGAGTTCGCCGGTAATCCGAATGGCCAGGTCGACCCGCTCTTCAATCAGATTGACGGCACGGTCAGCGACCATAAGGTCAACCGCCACATCCGGGTAGCGGCGCAGGTATTCAGCCACCGCCCCGGCCAGGTGGGCCTGCCCAAAGGAGATGCTGGTCGTCATACGGAGTTGGCCGCGGGGGGCTGTATCACGCTCGCCCACTGTGGATTTCAGATCCTGTGTCATCGCCAGTACCTGTTCACACTGGCGCAGACAGGCTTCCCCGGCCGCCGTCAAAGAGACCCGGCGTGTGGAGCGCTGCAATAACCGTGTACCCAACCAGGTTTCCAGTTCCCTGACATACCGGGTTGCTTTGACGCGGGTAATATCGAGGTGGTCCGCAGCGGCCGTAAAGCCCCCCCGCTTAGCCACTTCAGCAAATACCCGCATGGCTGTGAGTCGATCCATATTTGTTCGGTCTATGAAACAAAAAGTAACATTTACTGGTATTTTTTCGATCTAATCAAGAGGGTAGAGTGCTCGAATCTTACATTGGAGGCGAGCCCTCACGACACGCTCTTGGAGGTCAATCATGAAATCCCTTATCAGCCAGGATGCGCTGGACCAGCTTTTTTACCAGGCGCACAGTTTTAATCAGTTCACCGACCAGCCGGTCAGTGACGAGCAGATCGTTCAGTTGTACGAGCTCCTGAAATGGGGTCCGACCTCAATGAATACGCAGCCTGCACGGTATCTGTTCATACAAAGCACAGAGGCCAAAGAGCGTCTGCTGCCTGCGATGCTGGCAAGCAATGTGGAGAAAACGCGGCATGCGCCCTTAACGGTTATCGTCGCCAGTGACAGCGAGTTTTACGAGCACCTGCCAACGCAGTTCAAGGCCTACGATGCCGCGCCCATGTTTCGCGAGAATAAAGAGCTTGCAAAGGCGACGGCCTTCCGCAATGGATCGTTGCAGGGGGCTTACCTGATGATCGCAGCACGGGCGCTGGGTCTGGACTGTGGCGCCATGAGTGGATTTGATCCGGAAAAAGTGAATGCGACATTTTTCCCTGAGGGGCGGTGGAAGGTTAATTTTATTGTGAACCTGGGTTACGGCGTTGACGGTGGGCATCACCCGCGGGGTGAGCGGCTGGCCTTTGATCAGGTCGCCCGGGTACTTTGAGGCAGGTTCATGAAGCCATTTAAGCTGCACTACATATTCGATCCGCTATGCGGCTGGTGCTATGCCGCGGAGCCTTTACTGGCGGTGGCTCAGGCCAACTCGGCCTTCGAGCTGGTTCTCCACGGTGGCTGGCTCATGCGCGGGCAGAGAATCGCGCCTGCCATGCGTGCTCATATTGCCAGCGCCGACCGCCGTATCGAGCAACTGACAGGGCAGCCATTCGGTGAGGGATATCTGAATGGTTTGCTTCAAGATCCTGAAACCGTTCTGGATTCCAGGCCGCCCATTACCGCAATCCTTGCGGCTGGCTCGCTGGGGGTTGATCCGTTCGCCATGCAGCGGTCGATTCAGCACGCGCACTATGAACAGGGGCTCAGGGTATCGGAGCTGGACACACTGGCCGGCCTCGCCACGACCTTAGGTATAGACTCCAATGCTTTTTTGAGTGCTTTTTCACAGCAGAGCAAAGTTGTTATGGGTCATATTGATGAGTCGTTGAGGCTACTGGAAGCGGCCGGAGGCGGGGGCTTTCCAACGCTGCTGCTGGAAACGGGGGCGGGCATGAAGCGCCTCGATCTTGCCGGTTACTACGGAAAACCGGACCAGTGGCGTGCTTTTCTGGCTGCCAGTGTGTGAGGGCTGGTTCAAGCGGTTAGACGCCCGACATTATGTCGGACGTCTGCCGCTTGTGCTCAGCAAGCCTTGGGATCGTTGAGGTATCTGTGTCAGTACCTGCTGATCCGGAAGCACCGTTGGAAACAATCAGACCGGGAATACAACGTTGGCCTGACCAGTGCCGGAGCTCGGGAAATATTCTCCCAGCAATTCGCCCTTGCCCTCATACTTATCCCAGCCCAGGGCACCGAACAGCATGGCGGTATCATGCATGCCACCTTCGCCACAGCAGTACTGGGCATATTCCGGGAGCATCTTCAGGAAGGTTGCTATCTCGCCGTTCTGCCACAGCTCCAGCACGCGCAGGTCGACCTGGCGGTTGAATTCACGGGAGATTGTAAAGGCGCCATTGTTGGCCACGTAGAGCTCGTTTTCCCAGATTTTGTGGGATAGGGAGCCGGATGCAATCAGAGCGACTTTGCCGTCACACTGTTTGATCGCTTCAGCGATCGCTTCACCAAGCACGCGGGAGTCGTTCAGGCTGTGAACGGTGCACCAGGCGGCAACTGAAACCACTTTCATCTCTGAATCTGGATCCATGTAATGCATCGGAACCAGGGTGCCGTATTCCAGGTCCAGCGTCTCTACCTGATGGGATAGGGTGAATACGCCCTTATCAGTAGCAGCCGCTGCAATAGCGTCGCCCAGTGCGGGGTAGCCCTTGTATTCGTATTCCAGATTCTGGATGAAGTGGGGGAACTCGTGGCTGGTGTAAACACCCTTGAAGTGTTCGTTGCTGTTGATATGGAAGCCGGCGTTAACCAACCAGTGGGTATCCAGCACAATCACGGTATCGACACCCAGCTCCCGCATCCGGCGACCGATTTCACGATGGCCATCGATTGCACTTTGCCGGCAGCCTTCCAGCTTGCCCGGCTTTTCTGATAGCAGCATTGTTGGCACATGCGTAACTTTTGCAGCAAATACAAGCTCGCCCATTGCGGTTCTCCCGTTTTTGTTTTGGTTTACATATTAACTATGTAACTTTAAAAAATAATTAATATATTAAGTAAATTACAAATAAGCCGCCTACAAGTCAATGTGACTTTCTGTTTTAGGCGGGCTTTTACCGGTTGAGTTGACCGGGATCAGTGTTTACGAAACGCTGCGACAAAAAACATCACTCTTGCTGTTTTCTAAACTGCTGAGCGGTCATGCCGGTATGCTTCTTGAAGAACCGAGAGAAGTAAGCCGGGTCGGTAAAGCCCAACGCATAACAGATCTCATTGCTGGTGTGGCTAGTAAAGGTCAGCATGCGTTTGGCTTCCTGAATCAGGCGGTCATGTATCAGTTTCTTAGGCGACCGGTTGCTGATTCGATGACAGATCTGGTTGAGCCGGCTTTCGGATACGCCGATCTGCTCGGTGTAGCGAGGTAATTGCCACTGTTCGCGGAAGTGCTCTTCGATCAGGTCGGAAAAACGGTGGAAAAGCCGCAGGTCATCATTATTGACCGCGACGCTGTCAGAGTGTGGAGTAGCGAGTCGTGCGATGCGTACCAGCAGCAAGCGCACCAATGAATCCATGGCCAGGTTCTTGGCGGGCAGAGACTGCGACCATTCCGCCCGGATATTGCGCAGGGTCTGGGCCAGACGGGTCCACTGGGAGCGTTGTTCCTTGGGCAGATTGCCGCGCTCGATACAGATCCCGACGCTGAGGTCGGTCTCTATCTCCTGTTCGAGCCCGTCCTTCATCAGTTGCCAGAGTAGGGACTGATGAATCGTCAGTACATGACCGCGTGCATCCCTTGAGGTTAGAAACGAGTGGGGTGTGGATGCAGGAGTCAGGAAGCAGGCCGGGCCTGTGACCTGGTAGATCAGATCATCTATATGAAAATTGATCGGACCCCGGTCGATGTAGTGAATCTGGATATATTGCGCGTGGCGGTGAACCGGCATGTCACGACCGAAGAAGTCGGCCAGATTCTCCAGCTCATCATAATGGATCGGCGCGTCAATGTAGCGCTGATCGTAATCCTGTCCCAGGATGATATTGGGAATCCATTCGATGTGTCTGGGGTCGGTCACTGTCAGTCTTATCAGTTAAAGGCGGCAGCGGACCGTTATCTGTCCGCTGCCAGCAGTGTATCAGATCAGCCTTTACCCAGCTGCGGTACGCGGTGGGTACCGTGTGCGATACAGACGTTCTTGGTTTCCATGTAGAAGTCGAAGCTCCAGTCGCCGCCGTCGCGACCGATGCCGGACATCTTGATACCACCGAACGGAGAGGGCAGGTTACGGTTGTTCTCGGAGTTCACCCACAGCATGCCCGCTTCGACGTGCTTGGCCATACGCATGGCGCGGCCGGTGTTCTCGGTCCAGATGTAACCGGACAGACCGTACTCGGTATCGTTGGCTATCTTGATCGCTTCCTCTTCGGTGTCGAAGGAGATGGCGGTCAGTACCGGCCCGAAGATCTCTTCCTGGGCGATGCGCATCTGGTTGTTGGCACCGGTGAAAAGAGTCGGCTCCAGATAGTTGCCGGTCGGATTGATATTGCCCTGAGCAGTATCGATACGCTTACCGCCGACGGCGATGTTAGCACCGTCCTCTTTAGCGATATCGAAGTAGCTCAACACCTTGTTGTAGTGCTCGGTGGCGACCAGCGGACCCACTTCGGTGTTCGGATCCAGAGAATGTCCGACTTTCAGGTTGCGGACACGCTGCTCCAGGGCTGCCATGAACTTGTCACGGATACCGCTCTGGATCAGCAGACGGCTGGAGGAGGTGCAACGCTGACCGTTGAGGCTGTAGATCATGAAGACAACGGCATCCAGTGCACGTTCGAAGTCCGCATCGTCAAAGACGATAACCGGGTTCTTGCCGCCCAGCTCGAAGTGCATACGCTTGAGGGTGTCGGCACCCTGACGCATGATGTGCGAACCGGTGGCCGATTCACCGACCAGGGCAACCGCCTTAATCGCCGGATGTTCGGTCATGCGCTTGCCAGCCGTTTCGCCAAAGCCGTTAACCATGTTCCAGACACCCTTGGGCAGAACTTCGTCAGCGATCTCAGCCAGAATGTAGGCGCTCAGGGGGGTCAACTCGGCCGGTTTGTGAACCACGGTGCAACCTGCTGCCAGCGCGGGTGCGATCTTCCAGGTGGAGAGCATGAACGGCGTATTCCAGGGGGTGATGATACCCACGGGGCCGATCGCTTTACGCACGGTGTAGTTGGTGTGCTCTTCCTGGTGCAGGGCCAGGCCGTTCTGGGCTTCCGGTGCCTTGTCGGCGAAGAAACGGAAGTTGGCTGCGCCACGCACCGCCGCCTGCTTCATAAAGCGAATCGCCTGACCGCAGTCCATGGACTCGACCAATGCGATTTCGTCGGCACGCTCGACCAGGCGATCAGCGAACTTGTTCAGCAGACGCTTGCGCTCGGCACCGGGAGTGGCAGACCATTCTTCGAATGCGTTCTCAGCCGCTTCACAGGCTGCATCCATATCGGCAACAGAGCCTGCCATCACTTTACCGATGGAGCTGTTGTCGGTGGGGGTGTAGTTATCGTATTCGCTACCGCCGTTACCCAGGGTGAATTCACCGTTGATGTAGTGGCCGGTGGTGTTGTTCTTGAAACGCTCCAGGTACTGGGTGGCGCGTTCCATATTGGTATCGAAAGTGTCGCTCATTGTTTCTCTCCCGTGTTTATTAAACCCGGTGCAGCGCGGGGAGCGGCACCGGGGCGGGGTTGGAATCAGTATTTATCGCCGTAGAATTCCTGCTCGCTGACCATGCGGGTCTCCAGTGAGCAGATATCTTCGATAGAACAAACGATGGTATCGCCGGGTTGGCAATCAACGATGCCGTGCGGCGTCCCGGTGCAGATCATGTCGCCCGGGTTCAGGGTCATGATTTTGCTCAGGTATTCGATAACGAAAGGCACGTCGAAGATCATGTCCTTGGTGGTACCGTCCTGAGTCACCTTGCCGTTAACGGTGGTGGTCAGTTTCAGCGCGTTGGCATCCGGAATGTCCGCGGTATCAACAAGCCAGGGGCCCATCGGCAGCAGAGAATCCCGGCTTTTTACACGCAGGTTGGGGCGATAATAGTTTTCCAGATAGTCGCGGATAGCGAAGTCGTTGCAGACGGTGTAGCCAGCCACGTAATCGAGCGCATCTTCGCGCTTGATGTTTTTGCCCGTTTTTCCGATCACCGCGACCAGTTCACACTCGTAGTGCTGATAGTCGATGTTGTCCGGGCGGTAGCTCACCTGCTTGTGGCCGGTCAGCGTGTTGGCGTGCTTGATAAATACCAGCGGTTCTTTCGGTGGCTCAAACGCCAGCTCGGAAGCGTGATCCGCATAGTTGATACCCAGAGCAAAGATGGTGCCCGGCTCTTTCACCGGCGGCAGCCAGGTGATCTGGTCCGAGTCCAGCGCTACGTTCAGCGTTTCGCCATCCGCTGTGGTGATCCGGTCGTTGGCATCAATATCGATATCCAGTTCGCGGCCGTCAAAAATGATCCGTGCGTGTCTCATGCTCAGGCACCTCCCAGTGTGTTTCTCAGGGTGCCGACACCCTCGATAGCAGCTTCTACTTTGTCGCCCTTGGCAACGGGTACGCGATCACCGGCAAAACCGACGGCGATAATTTCGCCCGCTTGCAGGGTCATAATGTGGGAAATGGTGCTGATCAGCTCGGCAATACTGCGCTCCAGGTTGGCAAGTGCTAACTCGCTCTTGACTTCACCATTGACGCTCACGGTGACACTCAGGGCATCCGGATTGGTGACTTTGTCGGCCGCAACGATCGCTGGGCCCACCGGAGCGGTGGTGTCCTGGCACTTACCCTTGATGTCTGGACGGTAGTAGGTCTCTTCCGGCAACGAGTAATCGCCAACGACGGTGTAACCCTCCACGTAGTTCAGTGCGTCAGCCTGGCTAACCCGGCAGGTCTCCTTGCCGATCACGACGCCGAGGCTTGCGCCGACCACCATGGTGTCGACATCGTTGCCGTCCATATCTTTCGCCCACTCGATCTCGGCACCGTCCACATTCCACGTATTACGCGGTTTGTAATAGAGTACCGGCTGGGTCGGCGGCTTTTTATAGGGGGCTTCGTTAAAGGTGCTGTCCAGCGCTGCCAGTTGTGCCTTATCGTTAAGTGCGACACAGACCAGCTTGCTGTTGACCAATGTGTTTTTGTTCATGGATAACCTTCTTTATCAGTAGCCTGCTTGAGGCTTGTCCTCTTCAACCGGCTGGTCGCTCTTGAACTGCTGAGCCAGCTTGCGCGCACCCTGAGCCAGGATCATTGTGTCAACACCGACGCCAACGAAGCTGGCGCCCTGGCTGACGTACTGATCGGCCAGGCTTGGGTCCAGGCACAGGAGGCCTGCATGTTTGCCGGCTGCCCGGATCTTGTTGAGTCCGGTGTTGATCGTCTCGACTACGGCCGGGTTGCCGGCATCGCCGATGTAGCCCATGGACGCGGACAGGTCGGAAGGGCCAATAAAGACGCCATCGACGCCGTCAACGGCCAGGATCTCGTCCAGATTTTCCATGGCGCTGGCGGTTTCTACCTGCACGATCAGGCAGATTTCATTGTTGGCTTTTTTCAGATAACCGGGGATCTGGTTCCAGCGTGCTGCCCGGGCCAAAGAGGTGCCCAGGCCGCGGATGCCTTCAGGGGGGTAGCGCACGGCGCGGACCAGTTGCTTTGCCTGCTCCGCGTTTTCAACCATGGGTACCAGCAGGGTCTGTACGCCGATATCCAGCAACTGCTTGATCAGCGCGGTGTCGCCCTCCACGCAACGTACGATCGGAGCCACATCGTAGGGGGCGATCGCCTGCAGGTGAGACATGATGGTACGCAGGTCAAACGGCGCGTGCTCGCCGTCGATCAACAGCCAGTCGAAACCGGCCACGGCTGCTATTTCAGCGGCGCTGTTATCGGGCAGGCCCAGCCAGAGCCCATATTGGGTTTCTCCGGTGGCCAGGCCCTGTTTGAAACGGTTCTTGGGAAGCTCCATAAAAGGCTCCTAGTGCAATTACTCGAACCGAAGGCCGATGCCGCCCAGCGGACCGAAGTCAGCGTGGATCGTATCGCCGGCCTTAACCGGTACCGGACGGGTGAACGATCCGGCAAGAATGATCTGACCCGGCTCCAGGCCAACGCCATGGGGGGCGAAGCGCTTGCACACCCAGCTGATGCCCTTGGCCGGATGGCCCAGAACACCGGAGGCCAGACCGGTCTCTTCGATCTTTCCGTTGAGGTAAAGCGCAGCACCGGCCCAACGCAGGTCGGTTTCGGTGGGTTTGATCGGGCGACCACCCAGAATAATGCCGGCGTTGGCGGCGTTATCAGAGATGGTGTCATAGACTTTGCGGGTGTAGCCGGTTTCCGGATCGGTGCGCATGCAGCGTGCTGCGATCAGTTCCAGTGACGGAATTACGTAATCGGTGGCGTTATACACATCGAAGATTGAAACGTTTTCGCCAAACAGCGGCTTGTTCAGGATAAACGCCAGCTCCACTTCGATACGCGGATCCAGGAAGTCGGAGGCTTTCAGTGTGGCGCCATCTTCGAACAGCATGTCATCGAGCAGCACACCGTAATCGGGTTCGTCGATATTGACGGCCATCTGCATGGCGCGTGAGGTCAGTCCCACTTTGTAACCGATAACGGAACGGCCGGTAGCGATTTTCTGATCAACCCAGGCTTTCTGGATAGCGTAAGCATCGCTCATATCCAGTTCCGGGTACTCCAGTGTCAGGGCGGGAATCTGCTTGCGACCGATTTCGGCCTGATGCAGCTTTTCCGCGGCTGCCTTGATCTGATCTTGCGTCAACATGCTGGGGACACCTTCTTGTTCTCTACGTTGGAGTAGGCTCCAGGCCCCGGTGGTGGGCTTCTGAAGTCAGTTAACCTATTAACTAGTGCGGCCCTTTGTGTTCGAGCCTCTCTGATCGATTCTGGATTATTTTAGTTAACATCTTAATTAAGTCAATGTCTGGCTGGATAGTTAATATAGAAAATAATTTATAATTGGTAGTGTTGACAGAAGTTAATATGTTAACTAGATTTGCGTTGGCAGCCTGGAGCAGACTCTGGTCCGGCTGTGGTAATGACATAACAACAGAGAGAGCGGTTGCCATGCCCCACTTTGTCGTAGACTACTCGGCTAACCTGCATGACAAGCTGGAGTTCCAGTCCCTGTTCAAGGCCCTGCATGACTATGTCGTGTCCACCGGCGCCTTTCCGATAGGTGGCGTGCGTAGCAGGGCTATCCGTTGTGACGACTACCGCGTAGCGGATGGTCGGGAAGATTTCGCCTATCTAAACCTGAGCCTCAAGATAGGACATGGGCGCGATATGGAGCTGAAGAAGCAGGTCGCTGAACGTGTCTTTGATATCCTCTGTGACTGGATGAAGCCGGTGACCGACAACGGTTACTGTCAGATCTCGTTCGAGATGACCGAGCTCGATCCGGTACTCAAGTTCAACAAAAACAATATCCACCCACTGTTTGCCAAGTCTCCGTAGAGAGTCGGCGGGTCGGTATTTCGCAATTATTTGAAATCTAGCTCTTATAACTAAAACTAAACCGATGCCAAGGTAATTCCATGATTAATAAAAAGCTTTTCAGCAAAGCCAAAGCGGCTGTAATGGTTGCGGGCCTAACGCTGTCTACCAGTGTGTTCGCAGAGACGGTGCTGCGTGTCGGTACCTGGCTGCCGCCCACCAACCCGCAGAACGAGATCGTTTGGCCGACCTGGGCCAAGTGGGTTGAAGAAGCTACCGAGGGCCGTGTTCGAGTCGAGATCGAAGAGGGGCTGGGTCATCCCAAAACCATGTTCCAGCTGGTCGAGGACGGCGTGATCAATGCCAGCTTCAGCTACCACGGTTATGTACCGGGCCGGTTTGAGCTGCCGCAGGCGATTGAACAGCCGGGTCTGGGCGTAAGTGCAGAAGCGGCGTCTGTTGCTCTGTGGCGCGTGTATAAAGAGTATTTTGAAGAAGCCAACGAGTTTGCTGGTCTGGAAGTGATCGGCATGTTCACCCACGGCCCGGGTTACATCCACTCCAAGGAACCGATTACCTCCTTCGAGCAGATCAAGGGCAAGAAGATTCGTATCGGCGGTGGCGTCCAGAGTGAACTGGGTGAGCGTATGGGCATCACCCCGGTTGCCGCTCCGGCACCGAAAGTGTACGAGATGCTGCAGCAGGGTGTCATTGACGGCGTATTCATGCCCATGGGTGAGCAGAAGGCGTTGCGTTTGCATGAAGTCGCACCGAACGTAACCATGCTGCCGGGTGGTATGTACCTGGGTAGCTTCTCTATCTTCATGGATCCGTACTTCCTGGAAGATCTGGACCCGAAAGACCGCGAGGCGATTCTGAGCGTTTCTGGCGAGAAGCTCTCTCAGTTAGCTGGTAAGGCCTGGGATAGCATCGACGCGGCGGGTTATAAGACTGCACAGGAGAATGGCGTCAACATCATTGAGATCAAGGAAACCGATCCGATGGCGCTTGAATTTTATTCCATGATCAAAGGTATGAAGGAACAGTGGATCGAAAGCGTTTCCGACCGTGGTATCGACGCTGAAGCTGCTATCAATGATCTGTGGAAGATCGCTCGCGAATATGAGAGCGGCAAGTAGTAAAGGTATTCATCATGTCTTTGAGTGCATGGGTTAGTGCACACTATGACGAGATCGGGCCAGTCAAATGGCTGGCCTTCGCTCTCGAACTGGTGGCTGCAGTCGTACTCTTCTCGCTGATGGCGATCACCTGTGTCGATGTGGCCGGGCGCTATCTGTTTGCCAACTCGCTCGATGGAGCCACTGAGCTCACCGAAGTGGGGCTGGCAATCATGCTGTTCGCCGAGATGCCGGTGGTAACCTGGCGCGGTGGGCACGTGGTGGTCGATATCATGGATCGCGTACTGGGCGGTACTATCGTCAAGGTATTGGGTCTTCTGGCTGCCCTGGTGATCTCCACCTCCATGTATTTCCTGGGGATGCGGATTTTCGAGCTGGCTGAACGTTCCCTGCGTCGTGGGGTTGTCACCGAGTATCTGGAGATGCCCGCCGGGTATATCGTCCAGTACATTGCCGTGATGAGCTGGTTCACCGCTTTGGGAATGATTACCTACGGCATATATCGCATTATCACGCGTCCCAGCGAGTAATCCCGACTATCAAGGGTGTTCTGCCATGTCCGTTGTATTGATCGGTTTTGCCGTTCTACTGTTTTTGATCATCGTCGTCCGCATGCCCATCGCCTTCGGTATGGGCCTGGTCGGGTTCTTCGGCTTCGCTGCCCTGCAGGGGCTGGAGTGGAGTAACCTGGCTGATTTCCGCTGGAGCGGCGTTCTGTCGATGGCGTCCTATCGCGTGATCGATACCGTACAGGAGTACAGCCTCTCGGTGATCCCGCTGTTTATCCTGATGGGTAACCTGGTCACCCGCTCCGGGCTCTCCCACGAGCTGTACCATGTGTCCAACGCCTTTCTGGGCCACCGCAAGGGCGGTCTCTCCATGGCCACCGTGGTCGCCTGTGGCGGCTTCTCCGCCATCTGCGGCTCAAGCCTGGCCACCTCGGCCACCATGGCCAAGGTCGCCATGCCGCCGATGCGCAAGTACGGTTACTCCGATGCCCTGGCCACGGCCTCCATCGCCGCCGGCGGTACCCTGGGTATCCTGATTCCGCCCAGCGTGATCCTGGTCATCTACGGCCTGCTCACCGAATCCTCCATCCGTGAGCTGTTTGCCGCCGGCTTTATTCCCGGCATGCTGGGCATCCTGCTCTATCTGGCCGCTGTGCGCTATGTGGTCTGGCGTGACCCGTCTCAAGGCCCGGCCGGTGAAAAGATGCCCTGGCGCGAACGGCTGCTGGCCCTGAAAGGGGTCTGGGGCGTGCTGCTGCTGTTCACCATCGTCATGGGCGGTATCTACCTGGGTATCTTTACACCCACCGAAGCGGCCGGTATCGGTGCCGGTGGTGCTTTTGTCATCGCCCTGGCCCGTCGCTCGCTGAGCCTGACTACACTGTTCGATACGCTGACCGATACGGTACGCACCTCGGCCATGCTGTTCGCCGTGGTGATCGGCGCGCTGATCTTCTCCGATTTCATCAACCGGGCGGGCCTGCCGGATGCGCTGCTGGGCTTTGTCACCAGTCTTGAAGTGGAACCGATTGTGGTGATCCTGGCAATCCTGGGGATCTACATCGTGCTGGGGATGGTGTTCGAGAGCCTGTCGATGATGCTGCTGACGGTACCGGTGTTCTACCCGCTGGTGTCGAGCCTGGGGTTTGATCTGGTCTGGTTTGGTATTGTTGTTGTGGTGGTTACCGAGATCAGCCTGATTACGCCGCCGGTGGGGATGAACGTGTTCGTGCTCAGTGCGGTGTTGCGGGATGTGAAGACCGGGACCATCTTTAAGGGCGTCACCCCGTTCTGGTGTGCCGACATTGTGCGTCTGGCGCTGATCGTTTTCGTGACCCAGATCGCTATGTTCCTGCCGGAACTGTTGTATCGTTAAGGAAATCGATCGGGCCGGAGCGAAGACTCCGGCCCTTTAGCCCCAGACAACCGGAGTCATTGTCATGCTGCCAGACGTTAAGAAGATCCTTTACGCATCCGATATCGAAAAGGGCTCACGTCCTGCGTTCCGTCGCGCCGTCAGCCTCTGTGGTCACTACCATTCCGAAATCACCTACCTGCACGTTATCGAGCCGCTGCCCGCATCCGCTGAAACGCTGGTCCGCAACATCTTCTCCGAGGAAGAGCTGGAAGAGCGCCAGCGTGAGGGGATGGAACACCTGCAGGCCAAGGTGAAAGAGCGCATCGAGCGTTTTTGCGAGTCAGAGCTGGAGAACAGCGATATCCTGTCACCGTCTCAGGTCAAAGCCCGGGTTGAGGAAGGCACGCCCTGGCGTATGATCCTCAAAGTAGCGGACGAAATCGATGCTGATGTCATCGTAATGGGGGTACGCCACCACTCGGCCATGGAGAAGTTCCTGCTTGGCTCAACTCCGAATAAGGTGATGTACAACAGCAAGCGGCCGGTGCTGATCGTTCCGCTGACTGATAAGGACTGATAGGGCTGTACTGATCCACCGGCACTGCTCGTCCATTCCGGCTTTTGCGTACTACTCGCGCTGGCGCTGGTGTAGTATCGGCTTTTTACCCGGGCCCCGGCTGCGTTTTGCGCCGGGGCTTCAGGAAGCTTGAGCCGGAATGAGTGCCACACAACGTATCTACAAAGTCAGGCGTCGCTACAACAAGTGGGTAGCCAACCAGACGCTTGAAGATTACGCCCTGAGATTCACCGCGCATCAGGGCCGCAAGATGAGTATCGAGCGCGTCGCCATGACCGCCCTCGGTGCCACCGCATTCCTCGCCCTGGAGGGTATCGCGGCCGCGGTAACGCTCACCTACGGATTTTCCAACACCCTGGTGGCCATGCTGGTGGTCTGCGCGCTTTTCTTCATCACCGGCATACCCATCGTTTATCATGCCGCCCGGAATGGTCTGGATATCGATCTGCTGACCCGCGGTGCCGGTTTCGGGTATCTCGGCTCCACCATCACCTCCCTGATCTACGCCAGCTTCACCTTTATCTTCTTTGCCATTGAGGCGGCCATACTGGCAGCGGCCTTAAGAGCCTTGTTTGGCCTGCCCATGCCGCTGGGCTATCTGATCAGTGCCATGGCGGTGATCCCGATAGTGACCCACGGTATTACCGCCATCAGCCGGTTTCAGGTGGGTACTCAGCCACTATGGCTGCTGCTGCAGGTAAGCGCACTGGGGCTGGTGATCGTCCATGAGTCCGAGCGCTACGAAGGCTGGACTCACTTTGTACCCAGGGGCCTGGAAAACGGCGAGGGGTTCAACCTGATGCTGTTCGGTGCTGCCGCCTCGGTGTTTTTCGCCATGGTGGCGCAGATTGGTGAGCAGGTGGACTACCTGCGCTTTATGCCGGAGAAAACCAAGGATAACGCCAAGCGCTGGTGGTTCTGGACGATGTTCTCGGGGCCGGGCTGGGTCGTGATCGGTGTGATCAAAATGCTGCTGGGCTCCTTTCTGGCCTATCTGATGTTCTCCGAAAGCGCCTCGTTCGTCACCGCTACTGATCCCACGCTGATGTACCAGCGGGTGTTCAACTACCTGACCCAGTCCGAGGGGGCGGCCCTCCTGCTGGCGGGCGTGATGGTGATCATCTCGCAGATGAAGATCAACCTGACCAACGCCTATGCCGGCTCCATCGCCTGGTCCAACTTCTTCTCCCGGCTTACCCACAACCACCCCGGACGTGTTGTCTGGCTGGTGTTCAACGTGACCATCGCGCTGATCCTGATGGAGCTGGGGATCTATCAAGCCCTGGAAGCGATTCTGGGTGTGTTCGCCATTGTGTCTGTGAGCTGGCTGGGTTCGCTGTCGGCGGACCTGATGATCAATAAGCCCTTGGGGCTGAGCCCTAAGCATGTTGAGTTCAAACGCTCCCACCTCTATGACGTGAACCCGGTGGGCGTGGGCTCTATGGCGTTTGCCGTACTGGTTGGGTTGCTGGCTTACCTGGGCCTGTTTGGTGAAGTGGCGCGTACGCTGAGCCACTTTATCAGCCTTGGCGTCTGCTTCGTGATGGTACCGCTCTTAGGTTGGATCACCGGCGGGCGGTTCTACCTGGCCCGTCATGTCGGTGAACTGGAGTTGATTCCGGCGGGGCCCGCCAATGCGCCGGCATTGCATGTGTGCGGGATCTGCGAGAACCATTTTGAGCGGCCGGATATGAGTTACTGTCCGGCCTACCAGTTGCCGATCTGTTCGCTCTGCTGCTCGCTGGATTCCCGCTGTCTGGATAGCTGCAAGCCCCATGCACGCTTTTCCAGCCAGGTGGTCGATTTCCTGCGTCACTTCTTCTCACCGGTGTGGATTCGTCGTATCGATTCGCGTCTGGGACGCTTTGTCGGGCTGCTGCTGATTATCAATCTCCTGCTGGCGGGGTTGCTGGCAGTAGTGTACCGGCAGATGAACCCGGCCACACCGGAGATGGCGTCACTTTTGGGGCAGACACTCTGGACCCTGTTCTTTGTATTGTTGATTGTCTCCGGTGTCGTGGCATGGTTGTTCCTGCTGGCCCACGAGAGCCGGGTGGTGGCACAACAGGAATCCAATCGGCAAACCTTGAAGCTGCTGCAGGAGATCGAGGCCCACGAAGAGACCGACCGGGAACTGCAGGAAGCCAAAGAGCTGGCGGAGCGGGCCAGTGATGCCAAGAGCCGCTATATGTCCGGCATCAGCCACGAGCTGCGCACACCGCTGCAGTCAATTATCGGCTATGCCCAGCTGATTCAGAACCGGGAAGGGCTGGAAAAGTCGGAGCGCGATGGGCTCAAGATTATCCTGCGCAGCGGCCAGTATCTGGCGGATCTGATTGAGGGGCTGCTGGACATTTCCCGCATTGAAGCGGGCCGGCTGGAGCTGTGCCGAGGCCCCATGGTGCTGCCGGATCTGATCGATCAGCTTGAGCAGATGTTCGGTTTTCAGGCGGCCCAGAAGGGAATTCAGTTCCAGTGCGAGGTGGTGGATCGCCTGCCTCAGGTGGTGATGACCGATGAAAAACGACTGCGCCAGATTTTGATCAACCTGCTGTCCAATGCGGTGAAATACACACCCGCAGGCGAGGTGCGCTTCCATGTGCGCTACCGCAGTCAGGTGGCCGAGTTCACCATCGAAGACACGGGAGTGGGTATCGCACCGGAAGCGCTGGAGCGGGTGTTTGATCCCTTTGAGCGGGTACGTACCCAGGATACAGCCGATCTGCCGGGCAGCGGCTTGGGCCTGACCATCGTCAAACTGCTCACCGAGATTATGGGCGGCGACTTGCAGGTGGAGAGTACGCCGGGGCAGGGCAGCTGCTTTAAGGTTTCGGTGATGCTGCCCTGGGTAGATGGTTCTCCAAAAGCAGACGCAGTGCAGCGCCCGGTCGCAGGCTATAAAGGCGAGCGTAAATCGATCTGTGTGGTGGACGATGACCCGGTACTTAGAGGACTGCTCTCAGATATGCTCCAGCCGCTGGGGTTCCGTATTTACGAGGCCCATAACGGTACCTCCTGTCTGGCGATGGTTAAACAGGTGGAGCCAGACCTCTTCCTGCTTGATATCGCCATGCCCGGCATGGATGGTCTGGAACTGGCGGCAGCCCTGCGCGAGACTGGCCACAAGCAGCCGATCCTGATGCTCTCGGCGGATGTGCAGGAACAGCGTCGGCAGCCCGCCGCCATAGCGGTGTATGATGACTACCTGGTTAAGCCGGTGAGTACGCAACTGCTACTGGATCGGATCGGCCACTACCTCAAACTGGAGTGGACCCGTCGAGAAGAGAGCGAGCAACCGGAGCAACGGATTGCCAAAACCACCCAGCCGGTGGAGTTGGAGATACCCGATCATCCGCTGCTGCGCGAACTCCGTGGATATGCCGAGATCGGTTACCGGCGTGGCGTTCGGGAAGTGCTGGAGCAGTTAGAGGATGTGGAATCCGTGCAACCGGAATTGCTGGCCAATCTGGAGCAGATGGCTGATGGAATGCAGTTCGCGCGATTGGCGGACTACCTGGGACGAAGGAAATGAGTGAACTGAAAGCGCGGCAGGATCTGGTGCTGGTGGTGGATGACTCACCGGACGCCCTGAGTCTGATCAACGACACGCTCGAATCTGCGGGCCTGGATGTACTGGTGGCGCTGGAAGGGCGTCAGGCCATGACGATCGCCCGTCGGATGCGCCCGGACATCATTTTGCTGGATGCGATGATGCCCCATATGAACGGTTTTGAAACCTGCAAGGCTCTGAAGGCCGACCCGGACCTCTGCGCGATCCCGGTGATCTTCATGACCGGCCTCACCGAAACCGAAGACGTGGTGCGCGGCTTGGAAGCCGGCGGTGTGGACTACCTCACCAAACCGATCAGCCCTGACGAACTCCTGGCCCGGATGCGGGTGCACCTGACCAATGCTCGCATGACCCAAAGTGCCTATACCGCTCTGGATACCACCGGCCAGCACCTGCTCACGGTCACCCCGGACGGTAAGGTGGGCTGGGCCACCCCCCAGGCTCACGCGCTGCTGGCCCGGGCAGACGTGGATGAGCAGGGTGTGCGGGAAAAGCTTGAGCCGCAACTGGCCCGTTGGATAAAAAACCAACCCGCCGATAATGACCGCCTGTCATTCCTGGATCTGCCCCAGCCGCTGGCTGTGCGTTTGATCAGCCGGCAGGAGAGCGGTGACTACCTGCTCAAACTGGTGGATGAACAGGAGGGCACCGGTGCCACCCGCCTGCAATCCCGCCTGGGCCTGACCCCCCGTGCTGCCGAAGTGCTTTACTGGATCGCCAACGGCAAAACCAACAAGGAGATCGGGGAGATCCTTGGCATGAGCCCACGCACCGTGAATAAGCACCTGGAGCAGATCTACCCGGAACTGGGGGTGGAAAACCGCACGGCAGCGGCCGGGGTGGCGTTACGGATCTTGGTGCAGGAATAACGGAGCCAGGGGCGGGAGCTTACCAGTGGCTAATCAACCTCATATCGTCCTGATTCACGGTCTCTACATGAGTCCTTTGGTGATGCGGCCCATGGGGCGCTGGTTTGAGGACAAAGGCTATTCCACCAGTGCCTTTGGCTACCGGACCACCTCTGACCCTCTGGAGCTCAATGTTGAGCAGCTTACGGAACATCTCAATGGAGTTGATGCCGATGATATTTACCTCGTCTGCCATTCACTGGGAGGGTTGTTGGCGCGAGCCTACCTGGAGTCTGCCGGTGAGAAGCCGCCCGTCAGAAAGCTGGTCACCATAGGTACGCCGCATCAGGGCGCGGCCATCGCCCGATGGCTGAAGGCAAACAGGCTTGGTGCTTTGCTCGGCCAGAGTCTGGAGAAAGGGCTGATTGAGAACGGGGCACACTGGGCGCTGGATATTCCATTGGGTAGTATTGCGGGTGATGGCGGGATTGGTTTGCTTCCACTAATCGGTGGGGGTGGCGAGCCTTCCGATGGCACCGTTGCGGTGAGTGAGACACATATCGAGGGTGAGAGCGATCATATTGTTCTGCCATACAGCCATACGCAGCTGATTCTGGTGAGTGAGGTGTATGAGCAGGCGTTGAGGTTTATACAGACGGGTCGTTTTGAAGATCGGTGAGATTTGTTCAGGCCTCCGTTTCGCCGGTTGGCGAGTTAAGGGACTTGTGCGGACAAGTCCCTTAACAATCCCAAGCCGCCCCTCAGTTTGATCGGCTACGCCGATTCCCCTGTGCTTCTCGACTGAAAGAGCGGGACAGGAAACTCGGCTACGCCTCAAACAACCTGTCCCTTGATTCTCTTCCAGTCTGCGATGCTCGGCTGCACTGAAGGGGGAAGGTCTGAGGTTAGATCGATGAGTGGTTTCCATTGAGAAGCGCTTCTGAGCTAAAGGTCGGATGTTGGCCCAGAGCGGACATTAACGCTTGGGCTCCGGGGGCGCGTAGCGAAGCGGAACGTCCCTTGAAGCCCTTTATTGGGCTCTACCACCTGGGTTCGATGAAAACAATACATGATGGAATTACGTATGCTAACCGAAGCGAAATCCGAATAAACCGCCTTTCTCGGTTTCGTCTGAAAGCCTTGTCGGTAGCACGACCTTATCGGCAACGACAGTATCTGACAGAGGCAAACGGTCGAAAATATCCGAATTCATTGTAACGATATATTGTAGCCCCTTACCCTGTGTAGCCTCCATTCCTAGTTCCAACGAACCAGCGATTTGCCGTTCATCCACGCCATCAAAAAGATGGCTGTCATGAAAAAGAAAGCCAGGTCCACGGTCTTTCTTGGCATTAATCTTTAGCAACGCGAGGTCCAGACAGAATATCTCCATATTAGCAATACCGCCGCCCCTATCACCCTCAATAGATACTTTGAACTCCGGCCCACGGTCAGTGGCCTCTATTTTGAAGCTACCTGAACGATCATCGTAGAGCTCGGATATGGCATCAGTGACAAGTAAAATGGCTTGATCGAGAGTGGCCTTCCGCTGATGATAGTCTTCCTGTAAACGTCGCTTGAGATTGATGCGGTCGATGTCAAGCTGCGTTGTTTCTCCTTCCAATAGCTCTGCGGCCTTGAAACGCTCGCGAAGATTCGCCGCTTCTGCTTCAAGCTCGGCCAGACCTTTTTGAAGGTCGATAAAATCTTCCAAGGCGCCACGGCTCTCCAAGGTCTCCAGAATACTGCTGCGTTCAGCATCGAGCTCTCCGACCCTTTCCTCATTCTCCGCTATAAGACCGCGAATACTTGATATCTCGCGCTCCAAGTGCAACGACCTGTTCTGAATTACGGATTCATAAAAACTTTGGACTTCTTCCAGACGTCTCAATGCCACTTCGGGAAGCTCGATTCCTACCGCAGCATATACTTCCTCTAGGCTGGCGGGATCTGGCGGTGCTTCTTTTGCCAGCGCTGACTCAAGGTGATTAAGCGTTTCACGAAGAATTACAATTTCCCGGCCCAGCGTCTGCATCTTGGCCTTGGCTTTTGCCGCACGATCTGATAGATCGCGATACGAGTCCAGCACTTGGAAATTTCCCAACTGTTCGCGCATCTGGCTTGCTTTCTTTTCCGCTACTGTTACTTGAGAGCGAAGTTCGGCGACAGTGCCAATCATTTCACCAAGTGCACCGCCCTTCGCAGCCTTCTTTAGCTCCTCAAGCATCTTTTCGCGGGCTCTGACCTGTTGAAATTCGTGCGATATTTGCCAATCCAATCCCATCAAGTAAGAAAGGTTCTCTTGCCAATCCCAACGCTGCTGCTTCTCCGCTTGGCGTTCCGGAGTAATAAAACCACCCGAATTCTGGCGGCGTATGAAATAGGAGATCATTGAGCGAAACGATGGAGTAAACGGCTTCCCGTATATCGTTCCTTCAATATCGGATGGCATACCGAATAGCAATGCACCAAGTAGCGCACGCCACTTTACATTGGAGATATAGGGCCGCTCACTCTGCTTATCCATTTTGAGGGGATAAGCCTCTCTGTAGTGGTTCAATGATTCCGGACACCCAGATAGGTGGTAACCTTGCCACCCTAGAGGTGTTCAATGAAAAAACAACGTCGTTCCTTTACGCCCGAGTTCAAGCTGGAAGCCGCTAGTCTTGTACTGGATCAGGGCTATTCCATCGCTGAGGCCTGCCGGTCACTTGGTATCGGTGATACCGCACTGCGTCGGTGGGTGGATCAGTTACGTGCCGAACGTGACGGGGAAACGCCCGCAAGCAAAGCTATGACGCCCGAGCAGAAGCGCATCCAGGAACTGGAAGCCAGGGTTAAACGCTTGGAGCAAGAAAAGGACATATTAAAAAAGGCTTCCGCTCTCTTA
>NZ_AUAZ01000024.1 GCF_000428985.1 Marinobacterium litorale DSM 23545
TTTCCTGATCCTCGATAACCACCCGGTTCATCATGCTCGTCGGGTTCGAGACTATGTTGAGAGTCTCGACGGCAAGCTCAGGTTGTTCTTCCTGCCGCCGTACTCGCCGGAGCTGAATCCTGACGAGTCTGTTTGGGGCTATATCAAATACCATCACGTCGGTAAAAAGATCATTAACAGCAAAGAACAACTTCGGAGCACTGTTTACCGGCAGCTTCGACGTTTGCAAAAATTGCCACGACTATTGAAATCGTTTTTTGGCCATCCGGATTTGGCTTATATCTCCGGGTAATGTTCGCTTACTTTATTTCGAATTAGTAACCCCGCCCAGCCACATCTGGCACAAGGTTGCAGAGCGTTTTGACGCTAATCTTCAGGCGGCCACCGGTGGTGATGATTCGATGATGATCTTCCCGCTCGGCAAACTGGGTGGACCGGATCAGATGATGGATCTGCTCCAGTCCGGCGGCCTGCAACTGGCCATCCTCACCGCCAGCTCCGTGGCCAACCGCTACGAACCGATGAACGCCTGGTTCCTGCCATACACCTTTAACAACGTGACGGAAGCGGCCAAAGCCAGCCAGTCGCCGGAAGCACAGCAGATGCTGAAGGATCTGGAAGAGCACAAGATGATCGGTCTGGGCTACGCCATGGCCGGTATGCGTCACGTGCTTTCCGCCGAGCCGATGACCGACATCGACTCGTTCGAGAACAAGAAGATCCGTGCCTTCCCGAACCCGGTCTTTAATGACTGGTGGTCCGAGCTGGGTGCTGCCCCCACCGCGCTGCCGTTGGCGGATGTCTCCTCCGCGCTGACCACCAATCTGTTGGACGGCGTCGATGTGGATCTGGACATCGTGGTTGGCCTGAAGATGTACCAGCAGGCACCGAACCTGACACTGACCAACCACATGGCCTTCCCGGCAGTGGTTGTCGCCTCGGAAAAATGGTGGTCAGGCCTGTCTGCCGAAAAGCAGCAGATCGTTATGGAGGCATTCAAGGAAGCCGAAGCCTGGGGCTTTGAACAGCAGGCGAAAGCGGAAGTCAGCAACCTGCAGTTGCTCAAGGATGCCGGTGTCACCGTTAACGAGATCGACCCGGTCGAGCTGCGCAAAGCGGCTGGCACAATCGTCGACAAGTACACCTCATCCAACGAAGCCATCGCTGAGTTCTACAAGGCTCAGACCGAGTAAACGTGAGGCCGGGCCCGGCCAGGACTCAAACTAGGACCGGGCCCACAGGGGTTGCCATGATCAAGTTGATTGAACGGCTGGACCGGGGAGTCGCGCGCGTTGAATTCACGCTGCTTATCGCCCTGATCGCGGCTCTTACGCTTATCCTTTCCGCTCAGGTTATCCTGAGATACCTCTTTAACAGCCCGCTGTTCTGGGCTGAGGAAGTGGCGGTTCAGATTCTGATCTCGGCCACCTTCATTGGCGTCAGCTATCTGACCTTCGCCGACTCGCTGGTACGGGTCGACTTCCTCATCGATCAGTTGCCACCCGCCTTACAGAACACGCTTGTATTCCTGCTGCGTCTGATCGGCTTGGGCGTTCTGGCGATCTTCTGCTACTACGCCACCGACTGGATTCTGCGCCCGGAGATCAAAGCCGATATCTCGCCAACCACCGGGTTGCCGCGTTGGTACAACTACTCGGTGCTTGTTGGTGCGTTCTACTGTATGACCTGGCACATGCTCGTCAAGCTGGCGCTGTTCCGCCCCTATCAGCATCAAGACGCGACCGGCGCGACTAACGTGGGAGGCGAGGCATGATTACCACACTGACTTTCTTTGTAGCCCTGCTGATCGGGCTGCCGATCTTTATCACCCTGCTGCTGGGCACCCTGGTTTTCCTCTGGCAGACCGATCTGACTATCCTGATGAGTTCGCTGCCGATCCAGCTATATGGCTCACTGAACCAGAACGGCCTGTTGGCGATTCCGCTGTTTATGCTGGTGGGCGAACTGATGAACAAGGGTGGGCTCACCCGCCGTCTGATGAACGCCGCCGAGGTGTTCGTCGGTGGCTTTCGCGGTGGGCTGGCCTACGTCAACCTGCTCACCAACGCCATGGCCGCCTCGATCCTCGGTTCTGCCACCGCGCAGATCTCAGTAATGAGCCGACTGATGGTGCCGACCATGGTCGAGAAGGGCTACAACAAGGAGTTTTCCGCTGCGGTAACCATGGCGGGCGGGCTATTGGGGCCGATCCTTCCGCCATCCATGCTGATGATTATCTACGGAGTGGTGGCGTATCAGCCGATCTCCGCGCTGTTTATCGCCGGTATCCTGCCGGGCCTGGTCATCATCGCCGGTTTTGCCCTGGTGATCTTCCTGACCGGCCTGACCCAGGGGCTGCCCAAGGGGGAAACGCATCATCGCGAAACCCTTAAAAAAGACCTGATCGGTGGCCTGCTGCCGGGCGCGATCCCCGGTGTAGTCATCGTCTGCATCATCACCGGCGTGATGACACCGACCGAAGCAGGTGCCATCGCCTCCATCCTGTCGTTCCTGCTGGGCAAATTCGTCTACAAGGCGATTGCGCTACGCGATCTGCCGCAGATGTTCGGCTCCGTGGCGATCAACACCGCCACCATCACCGGACTGATCGGTATCGCCTCGGTATTCGGCTGGGCGCTCTCGTTCGAGGGTGTGCCGGACATGATGGTTGAGTACATCACAGGGCTCACCGATTCTCCGGTAATGTTCCTGATGCTGGTCTATCTGCTGGTGATCCTGCTGGGCATGTTTCTGGAGAGTATCAGCGTGATGATCGTCATCGTACCGATCATCCTGCCGGCGGCGATCTCCTACGGCATCGACCCGATCCATTTCGGGGTGATTATCAGCCTGGCGACCCTGGTGGGCCTGGTGACACCACCGGTGGGCCCCGGTCTCTATATCGCGATGACCGCAGCTAATCTACCGATGGGCAGACTGTTCAAGGCGATGCTGCCATTCCTGGCTACGATGCTGCTGAGTATGTTAATCATCGCGCTAATCCCGGCGATATCGCTCTGGTTACCCGGTTTCATGGCGTGATGGTTTAAAACCTTGGTGCGATGAACATGTTGAGACCTGGTGCGACTTTTATGATCACACCAGATCCCTTTTTCACCCTGGGACCAACCGGCGAAACCGGGGGCCGGTCGCTAAAGTATTGCGGTCTATCGAGGACTGGGGGCGATTCAGTTGGTGATCTCATCGTCCCTTCTATATATTGCCAGTATGAGTGCTCATCCATCGCTAACCGCCATCGCAGAAAGGCCTCGGCCCGGACTGTCACATGTATTCCGCACGCCTCGACCAGTGGCGGAGCTGACGATTCAGTCATGTGTGAATGAGCACCCTCTGTTCGCAGGCGATGTCAGTCAATGAACACACCGCAAGGCTACGAGGTTGCTCGCCACCTGCACCGCCGCAAGGGCGTACTGATCAGTCGCGCCGTGCGGGTGCAAGACAACCATCAGGTCATACTCAAGCAACTCGATCCCTCCCAGTGCGGTCGCGAGGATCCGGGGCGACTGCAGCACGAATACGAGCTGCTCAAGTCACTCAAGATTACCGGTATTCTGCGCCCACTTGAGCTGATATCGACCAATAATACCTTAGTGGGCGTCTTCGAAGACTCGGGGGCGATTCCGTTACGTCAGTTCATCTCCGAGCAGCAGATGGAGTGGCACCATTGGATTCCCGTCGCTATACGTCTGAGTGAACTGATTGGCCGTCTCCACGAGGCTCGGGTCATACATAAACAGATCAGCCCGGATCATGTACTGCTGCATCCGACCACCCTGCAACCGGTACTGATCGGGTTCGACTACTGCACGCGCTTGAGCCGGGAGCAGCCCAACTGGCATGCCCAGGCGCTGCACACTTCGGCCCTTGCCTACATCGCGCCGGAGCAAACCGGACGGATCAACCGTACCATCGACTACCGCACCGACTACTACAGTTTAGGTGCGACGCTGTATGAACTGATGACGGGTCGCCCACCCTTCATCGGCGGTCAGGATATAGAGCTGGTCCATAATCAGATTGCGCGTCCGCCCGAACCGCCCAGCCGCATCAATCCGAGCCTGCCGGAGATGGTCTCTCGCATCATTCTGAAGCTGCTCGCCAAGGATGCGGCCCAACGCTATCAATCCACCGTGGGTTTGATCCACGATCTGCGCCGCTGTCAGAAAGAGTTTAATCAGCACAGTCGCATCTCGACCTTCGAACTGGCCGAACAGGATATTGCCGCCCAGTTCCAGATACCCCAGCGGCTCTATGGACGCGAGGCTGTGTTGCAACAGCTGCGGGGGCTGATGGACCGGGCCGTGCAGGGCAAACAAACGCTGGTGCTGATCAGCGGCTATGCCGGTATCGGCAAATCCAGCCTGGTGCACGAGCTGCGGCAGTATGTGAACGAACTCGGCGGCCACTTCAGCAGCGGAAAGTTCGATCAATACCGGCGCAACCGCCCCTACTTCGCCATTGTTCAGGCACTGCAATCACTGGTCAGACAGCTGCTCACCGAGCCGGAAGAGTCGATCCAGCAGCTGCGTATCGAACTCAATACCAGCATGCGTGGCCAAGGTCAGATGCTGCTAAAGCTGATACCGGAGCTTGAGCTCATCATCGGCCCCCAACCGAGCCTTCCTGCCGCCACCCCGGCCGAGGAGCAGCGCCGGTTTTCACGTCTGTTTATCCGCGTGCTCGATGTGCTGGCCACACCCGAGCGACCGATGCTGCTGTTTCTCGATGATCTGCACTGGGCCGACCAGGCCTCACTGCAGCTGATCGAGACGCTGGTAGAGAGCGGCGAGAGCGCTCACCTCTTACTGATGGGCAGCTTTCGGGATCAGGAGCTGGAGCCTGCACCCCAAAAGACACTGGACCGGCTACGCGCGCTGCAAAAAACAGTGATAGAACTGCAACTGGGGCCGCTGGACCTGCAACAGGTATCCCAGCTGCTGGCCGACACCCTGCGTCGTGACGTTTACTCCTGCCAGAGTCTGGCCCGCATCTGCATGCGTAAAACCCAGGGCAACCCCTTCTTCCTCAGCCAGTTTCTCTATGCGCTGCATGAGGAGGGGCTGATAAGCTTCCGAGAGCAACGCTGGCAGTGGGATGAAAACGCCATTGAAGCCCGGGAGATGACCGACAACGTGGTAGCGCTGATGGTCAGCAAGATCCAGCGACTCCCCAAGGCCACGCAGCGTACGTTGCCCCTGGCCGCCAGCATCGGCGGAAGTTTTAACCTGCGCACGCTTTCCGTGGTCAGCAAGCTGCTACCCTCAGAGGCAGTGGACGCGCTCTGGCCGGCGATGACCGAGGGCTTGATCGTCCCACTGGACGATCAGTACCGCGTGTTCGAAAAGACGGATCAGATCAACACACGTTACCGTTTTATCCATGATCGCGTTCAGCAGGCTGCCTATTCACTGATACCGGAGCAGGCTCGCGAATCCCTGCATCTGGAGGTAGGACGTCAGCTCTGGCGGAGCCTGAGTGCCGATGAAATCGACAACCGTATCTTTGAAATAACCAACCACCTGAATCTTGCATCGGCGCTGATTGAGGATCCACAAGAACACGTCGAGCTTGCCCAACTCAACCTGCGCGCCGGCACCCGGGCACGAGAATCCGCCGCGTTTGACGTGGCTATGGACTATCTCAAGCGCGGTTTGGGATTGCTGCCGGAACAGAGCTGGCAACACCACTACTCGTTAACCCTGGCCCTGCACTCTCTGGCCGCGGAAGTGGCTAACATTCGTGGCGAGCAGGCGCTGATGGACAACCTGATTCTCGCCGTGGAGCAGCACGCCCAGAATCTGCTCGACCATGTGCGTGTGCATGAGGTCAGAATTCAGTCACAAGTAGCCAATAACCAGTTCAGAGAAGCGCTGAGTACCGCGCTGACATTGCTACATCAGCTGGGCGTAGAACTGCCCGAACATCCAACGCCGTTTCAGAACACCTGGATCGCTAACCGGGTCAAATGGCTGCTTAAGCGCACGCCACCGGAGCGCGTCCCTGATCTGAAGTCGATGAAAGAGCCGACATTGCTGGCAGCCATGCCCCTGTTAACCGGCATGTTCGGCATCGTTAAGTTTTCCAGCTCCGGACTGCGCCCCATGCTGATGGCCAAGCAGGTGGAGCTGACACTGACGTACGGTTTATCAAACGCTTCCGCCCTGGCCTTCGCTGGTTATGGCGGTGTGCTTTGCGGCAAGATGAACGATATAGATCAAGGCTATCGGCTCGGACTGCTGGCTCTGGAACTCGACAAGCGAATGCCTGACACCGCTAAGCACCACCGCACCATGTCGTTGTTCAACAGCTATATCCGCCACTATCGGGAACCGCTGGCGGTCTGCCGTGACTCGCTACTTGATGCTCACCAGCAGGCGCTGGATTGCGGCGACATGGAGTGGGGTGCATACGCACTCGCCGCGTACATACAGTACGCGTTCCCGCTGTGCCAGAATCTGGATCAGCTGCAACCGAAACTTGAAAAAGATACCCGGCTGCTTCGCCAATACGGTCAGAAGCAGTCGCTGCAATACTCGCTGTTCATTCTCCAAACCATGGAAAACATGCGCGGCCAGAACAACGACCCGACCCGGCTCGACGGCCGTTTTTACCGCGAGGATCGTGATCTTGCGGAACTCACGCGCGAGAACCACCGTACCGCTATCTGTCTGCACCATTTCTACAAGGCGTTGCTCAGTTTCATCTTTGGTGACATGGAAGCGGCCTATCATCACAGTGAAATCAGCCTTGAGCTGCGTGACTCCATATCGGGGACCTTTACCGTCCTCTGGATCATGATGATCAACGCCTTGAGCATTATCCAGCTACTGCCAAACACCAGCATTCTGACGCAACCGACTCGGCTGAAAACCGTCCGCAAAGCCCAGCGTTACATCCGCAAACTGGCCCGTTTCGCGCCGGATAACCGCTTGCACCACTATGAGCTGCTCAGCGCTGAGCTGCTTCGCAGCAAGCGGCGTTACACCAGCGCCATGAACTTATACGAGAAAGCGATTGAGCACGCCCACAGGCAAGGGCTAAAACTCGATCAGGCAATGGCCTGCGAGCTGGCCGGCCGCTTTTATCAGCAGTGGCAAAAGCCGGGGATTGCGCGCACCTACCTGCTGGATGCCTACCGGCTCTACGCTGAACTCGGCGCCCAGGCCAAGCTGCAACAGATGCAGACGCAGTACGATATCGACCTGCCCTCCCCCCACCCGATGGCGGTGGAGTCACGCGCCTCAAGCACGGAGCAGCGCCGCGCGCTGGACAACCAGACTCTGGATATCAGCTCGGTGATCAACGCCTCGCAGGCAATCTCCGACGAGATCGTACTGGAAAAGCTGCTGAGTCGGCTGATGCGACTGGCGATTCAGAACGCCGGTGCGCAAAGGGCGATACTGGTGATGTACCGTCGGCAGCAGTTGTTCATCGAGGCGGAGACCCGCATCGACGAGGCACCGGCCCTGTTTACCGCCATACCACTCACCGACGGTGCGGATATGCTGCCTCTCAGTATCATCAACTTTGTAGCGCGCACCAAAGATCCTGTGGTCCTGGGTAATGCGGTTGAGCATCAGATGTTCCAGTCAGATGGCTATATCCGCCAGCAACAGCCCCGTTCACTGCTTACCCTGCCGATTCTCTACCACAGCGAACTGACCGGTATTCTCTATCTTGAGCACCGCGAAAGCCGGGATGTTTTCAGCCGCGAACGCCTGAAAACCTTGCAGATACTATCGGCACAGGCGGCGATTTCCATCGAAAACGCCAAACTTTACAAAAGCCTCGAACAATCGGAACGCGAATACCGTTCTCTGTTTGAAAATGCGAGCGAGGGGATCTTCCGCATCGCACCCGACGGTCGCCTGATCTCCGCGAACCCGGCCCTTATATCGCTGCTGGGCTACGACGCTTGCGAGCAGTTTCTGCACGAGGCCACCGATCTGATTATGGACTGCTTCATCGATCCCGAGCAGGGACGACAGTTCCTCGCCACCCTGCAAGCCGGGCAGCGCGTCAAAGATCTGGAGACCCGCTGGCGGCGGCAGGATGGCGGCGAGCTGCATGTATCCATATCGGCACACCGCATTGCTGACGAGCATGATGCTATTCGCTACTACGAAGGCTCCCTTACCGATATCGGCGAACGGAAGGCTAAAGAGCTGGCGGAACTCGCTCGCCAGAAAGCAGAAGCGGCGAGCGAAGCCAAGAGCCAGTTCCTGGCCACCATGAGCCACGAAATACGGACCCCGATGAACGGCATTCTTGGTATGGCGCAACTGCTCAAGCGTTCAACAATGAACCCTTCACAACGTGATCAGGTCGAGTCCATCTACCAGTCGGGCCAGTCCCTGCTGACCATTCTTAACGATGTGTTGGACTTCACCAAAATCGAAGCGGGTCAGATGACCTTCGAGGCGGAGAATTTCGAGCTACCCCAGTTGCTGAAAAGGCTCAAGACCCTGCTCACGCCCATGGCGCGGGAGAAAAAGATCGACCTGATCCTGAGGCTCGACCCCAAGCTGCCCCAAACGGTTCAGGGCGATGCGAGGGCATTGAACCAGGTTCTGATGAACTTGTGCACCAACGCCCTGAAGTTCACCGACGCAGGTTATGTGGTGCTCAAAGCTCGTCCCTTAGCGCATGAGGACGCCGGCCACCTGATCCGTTTTGAAGTCGAAGACAGCGGCATCGGGATCCCACCCGAAGCCCACGAACGTATTTTCCAGCACTTTAGTCAGGCCGACAGTTCGATCACCCGACGTTACGGCGGCACAGGACTTGGCCTTTCCATCTGCCGCAAACTGGTCGAAAAACAGCAGGGCCGGATCGGGTTCAACAGCCAGGCAGGTAGCGGCTCACTGTTCTGGGTTGAACTGCCCTATCAGGCCGCCGATCAGACCACCGCACCTGAGCCGCCGACGGAGTCCGTCACGCCCAGCGAGCCAAAGCAGACCCTCAGCATATTGCTGGTGGAAGACACACCCATCAATCAGGAGGTGACCGCCAGCCTGCTGCGCGCAGAAGGCCACCATGTCAGCATCGCGGATGATGGGTACACGGCGCTGTCGATGCACAACGACAACGATTACGATCTGGTACTGATGGATATCCATCTGCCCGATATGGATGGACTGGAAACCACCCGCCGCCTGCGTGCCCACCGTGACGCTGACAAGGCCAAGGTAACGGTCGTGGCATTAACAGCAGCCGTTACCCGCCCGGAGATAAGACGCTGCAAAGACGCGGGTATTGAAACGGTGCTAAGCAAACCCCTGCAGTTCGAGGAGCTTGAACAGGTGGTACGCGCCGTCGGCCGGCTAGAGTGCCTGCCACCTCCATCGGTCCACTCCTCCGCCGATACGGAAGGAACACTCGATATCGTTTTGCTCAATCAGCACCGGCGAATGCTCGGCGAAAAACGCATGCTGGAGCTGCTCGATACGATGGGTAAACAGTGCGAATCACTGCTGCGTGAGCTGGAGCAGGCAGATACTCCCCAGCGGGCTTCTGTGCTGCACAAGCTTGCCGGCGCCAGCGCCAACTTCGGATTGCAGCAGATGGCCGAAAGGTGCCGAAAACTGGAAACAGAGGCCAACGTAACGACTGAACAACTGGCCTCACTCAAGACGCTATGGGCCGATACCCTTCAAGCACTGTCCGCCTTCAAAACGACACCCTGTGCGCAGACGGAAGCGCGAGACTAACGCTCAGCAATAAGTGACTCGACCCGGATGCAGGGCGGAGGCTATGAAATCGGCTTGGCCGAGAATGTGAAGTGCAAGTCCCCAATCAAGTGTGGTGTGGCGATACCACATACATCTGGGCGCCGAATCGCTGGCACTATCAGGCGATTGTGATCGAGAAGAACATCATTAGCTTGTTACCGAGTCAGGCTGGTCGAGCGCCGCGATAATGCATTCTCTAAACCAACGCTGAGAGTGTGAGCGTTCATTGCGTGCCAACCAGTAGAGAGCGACCTCAACCCCCGGTACCTCAAACGGAAGTGGGAAAATCTTGAGCGGCGCCATTGTCGAAAACGCCTGGGCTATCTTGCCCGGCACGATCGCCAGCAGGTCTGTCTCGCGCAAAACTGACGGCAGGATCGAGAAATGTTGCAGCACCAGACTCACCTTTCGCCGCACACCCAGCTCCGCCATAACCTCTTCAGCTAATCCATGACCCAGAGAGCGGCTGACAACCGCATGCTTGTACTCCAGGAACTGTTCCATTGTCAGCTCGTCTCCCTGAGGCGCTATCTGCGCATTCATCACACAGACGTAGCGCTCCTCAAGAATCACCCGCCGCTCAACGTCAGAGCCCGCTATCGGCCTGCTGCAGATCACGGCGTCTACCTTTCCGGTCACCATCCATTCGTACGCTTTATCGATTTCCAGGGGAACGATTTCCAGCTCCACATTGGGGGCTTGGTGTTGCAACTCTCTGAAGATATGGGGCAACAACGTCATCTCGCCTAAATCGGTCATCGCGACGGTAAAACGCTTCTCCGAGATCAACGCCTCAAAACCCCGGGCGCTCTCGATGGTGCTCTCTATCTGGGTAAGAGACTGACGCAGTACGTGATAAAGCTGGGTGGCGACGGCCGTGGGCTGCATTCCTTCCCTGGTCCTCACGAACAGGCGGTCATTCAATAGATCCCGCAATCTCGATAGGGCGTAACTCACCGAAGGCTGGGTGACAAAGAGTTGCTCGGCAGCGAGAGTCACGCTTCGTGACTCATACAGCACCACGAATGTACGGACCAAGTTTAGATCGATACTGGACAAAAATAGATACCCTCTATTTTTAAAAGAAAAACTATCAATTTGATCAATTAAAACAGGCGCAATAAGGTGTGTTCAAGCATTAATCGATCTAATAAGAGACACCTTTTATGGCGACCGTACATTCAACGACCTACGAGCTGTTGCGCAATCAAGGAATCACCAAGGTTTTCGGTAATCCCGGCTCCAACGAACTGCCTTTTCTCAAAGGCTTTCCCGAAGACTTCGAGTACATCCTCGGATTGCACGAAGGGGTTGTCATGGGCATCGCCGACGGTTACGCCCTCGCAGGCTCCAGACCGGCTTTCGTCAACCTCCATGCCGCTGCCGGCACCGGCAATGCGATGGGCGCGCTGACAAACTCCTGGTACTCACACTCCCCCCTGGTTATTACCGCCGGTCAACAGGCGCGCTCGCTGGTGGGCGTCGAAGCGATGCTGTCCAATGTCGATGCCACTCAGCTGCCGCGCCCACTGGTTAAGTGGAGTTATGAACCCACTTGGCCCGGCGATGTACCGCGGGCTCTGAGTCAGGCCATTCACATGGCAACTCAACCAGCCCCCGGGCCGGTTTACGTTTCCATCCCACATGACGACTGGGAGCAGGAGATCGACGATGATGCGCTATTACTCGCCGAGCGTCAGGTAGCCACCGCCGGACTTCCCTCCACAACCCAGCTTGGTGATCTGGCAGAACGTCTTACCACTGCACGCAACCCGGTCCTGGTGCTCGGTCCCGACGTCGATGCTTATCAGGCCAATGCGAAGGCTGTCGAACTGGCGGAGAAGCTGGCAGCACCCGTATGGGTAGCCCCCTCTGCTCCGCGCTGCCCCTTCCCGACACGACACCCCTGCTTCCGTGGCGTTCTGCCAGCGGCCGTTGCCGGAATATCGGCAAGGCTTGAAGGGCACGACCTGATCGTTGTGATCGGAGCGCCGGTATTTCGCTATCACCAGCACGCCCCGGGTCACTACCTGCCCAAAGGTGCCAAGCTCATTCACCTCACCTGCGACCTTCAGGAAGCATCTCGCGCGCCGATGGGAGACGCCCTGATCGGCGACATCGGTGAGATGCTCAATCTGCTATTACAGAACATCCAGCAGAGTGATCGAGCGATGCCCGAACCGCTCCCCCTCCCGGCTCCCCATGCAGACGCTGATGAGGGGCCACTGGCACCGGAGGCGGTTTTTGACGAGCTCAATGCTCTGGCACCCGAGGATGCGATCTATGTGAAGGAATCCACTTCCACCGTCACCGCCTTCTGGCAGCGGGTCGAGATGAAACATCAGGGTAGCTACTACTTTCCTGCCGCCGGCGGCCTTGGGTTCGGTCTGCCGGCAGCCGTCGGCGCTCAACTTGCTCAGCCTAATCGCCAGGTGATCGGCATCATCGGCGACGGCTCTGCCAACTACTCCATCACCGCGCTGTGGACAGCCGTGCAATATCAGATCCCGGTGATCTTCATCATTCTGAAAAACGGCACCTACGGCGCATTGCGCTGGTTCTCACGCATTCTGGATGCAGAGGATTCTCCCGGCCTGGATGTACCCGGTCTGGATTTCTGCGCCATTGCCAAGGGATACGGTGTCGATGCCGTCACTGTGAATACGCGAGAAGAGTTCAGATCCGAGTTCAACAAGGCGCTTAAAGCGCAGGGACCGGTACTTCTTGAAGTGCCCACCACCACCATTGAACCCTGAGTGTTCATTAGAAAAACAAAACAAAAATAAAGCGGGAGAAAAGTATGAACAACACACTCAAATCAGGCATCCTGGCTGCGTCGATAGCTCTAATTGCAAGCCAGGCCTCGGCCGAAACCACGCTGCGCCTGTCGCACATCTGGCCAGCCACCTCGGCGGTGCACACGGATATTTTCGACGTGTGGGCAAAGAGTGTCGAGGAAGCGTCCAACGGGGAACTGAAAGTAAATATCTACCCCTCACAAACGCTGGTTAAAGCAGCCAAAGCGTATGATGGGGCCGTCAGCGGCTTGACCGATATCAGCGCTGTCGTACAAGGCTATTCCGCAGGTCGCTTTCCGCTGTCCGAGATTGCACAGTTACCGGGCGTAACCGAGTCAGCTACACAGGGTAGCTGCATTCTGCAGTCGCTGTACGATTCTGGAATGATTGCGGAGGAGTACGCCGACAGCCATGTACTGTTCATGTACTCGACCGGTCCGGCCTATATCCATACCCGTGAGAAAGAGGTCAAGAAACCCTCTGATCTTGCCGGCTTGAGAATGCGTCGCCCCAATGCCGTGGCCGGTGAGATGCTCGCTCAGATGGGCGCATCACCGGTGGGCATTCCGGCACCTGACATTTACCAGGCGATGGAGCGTGGCGTTGTCGACGGTCTTAGCTTCCCGGCAGAAGCCATGAAAGTATTCCGCATCAATGAATTGACCAAATACCACGTTCAGATCCCCTACTCGAGCAGTATCTTTGTCGCGACCATGAACAAACAGCGCTATGACAGCCTGTCGCCTGAGATGCAGGCAGTTATTGATGACCACAGCGGCATGGAGTGGGCGAAGGTAGCCGGACAGGTCTTTAACAAGCTAGATATGGAGGGAATGGCGGAAGCTCGAGATCAGGGCGATATCATCCATGTGGTCAACGATCCGCTGAACGATCCTGACTGGTCGGCGCCGCTCAAGGAAGGAACGAAGAAATATCTTGACGATATCACCAAGAAAGGTGCTGAAGGAGCCAAGGACGTCTACCAACGCGCGCTTGAGCTCGGCCAGGAATGCGCATCATAACGAGAATTAAAGGTAGCAATATGAACAAAATAGCACTGTTAGTCGGCGGCCAGGAACGCCATGCCGAACAAAAGGCACTCTTTCAACGCCGCAACCCACTTAGTGAAGAGGTCGTTACAGAAGCCGCTGCCGCTTCAGTAGCCGATGCCAAAGCGGCTGCAACGTCCGCCGCACAAGCGTTTAAGCATTGGTCAGCATCAAGCGTCGGTGAGCGCAGGGCAAAGCTGCTCAAGGCCGCTGATCTGATGGAGTCCTATCAGGACGAGTTCATCGCCCGCATGGTCGCAGAGACCGGTGCCACTCCCACCTGGGCGGGGTTCAATGTGATGGTGGCCGCTGGCGTTCTGCGCGAAGCAGCAGCGCTGACTACACAAGTGGGCGGGGAGATCATACCGTCCAATGTACCCGACAACATGGCGATGGGCATTCGTGTACCCTGCGGCGTGGTGGTCGGTATCGCACCGTGGAATGCACCGATTATTCTCGGTACCCGCGCCGTCGCCACCCCGCTTGCTTGCGGTAACACGGTCATTCTGAAGGCCTCCGAGCAATGCCCGGCAACCCATCACCTGATTGGGCAGGTGCTGGTGGAAGCAGGCTTTGGCGAAGGTATCGTCAACGTCATCACCAACGCGCCGGAACAGGCGGCCGAGGTTGTAGAGGCACTGATCGAGCACGATGGGGTTCGTCGAATCAACTTTACCGGCTCAACCGGTATCGGCCGCATCATCGCCGAAAAAGCCGCACGTAAGTTAAAACCCGTGCTGCTGGAACTCGGCGGCAAAGCCCCCTTTGTGGTGCTTGAAGATGCCGACCTCAATGCTGCTGTCGAAGCTGCCGCATTCGGCGCTTTCTTCAACCAGGGCCAGATCTGCATGTCGACCGAGCGTCTGATTGTGGTCGATGCAGTCGCCGACGAGTTTGCCCGTAAACTGGCGGCGAAGGCAAAAAGCCTGAAAGCCGGCGATCCGTTAACTGAGGGTAACGCTCTGGGTACGTTGATCAGTGCACATGCCGGTACCAAGCTCAACGCTCTGCTTGAAGACGCGCAAAGCAAAGGGGCCAGTGTGCTGTCGGGCGGCCCGGCAGCCGGTGTCATTATGCAAGCCACATTGGTGGACAACGTGACGGCCGACATGCGTCTATACAGCGAAGAGTCGTTCGGCCCAATGGTGGCGATGATCCGGGCCAAGGACGAAGCCGACGCTATCCGGTTGGCCAACGATACCGAATACGGCCTCTCCGCGGCAGTCTTCAGTCGCGACATAGCGCGCGCCATGCACGTCGCCAAGCAGATCGAATCCGGTATCTGTCATATCAATGCCCCCACTGTGCATGATGAGCCGCAGATGCCGTTCGGCGGCGTCAAGGCAAGCGGCTACGGCCGTTTCGGTGGCAAGGCCGGGATCGATGAGTTTACTGATCTGCGCTGGATGACCATCCAGATGGGGCCGCGACACTATCCTATCTAAACGCTAGACAAGGCCCTGCTCACACACGCCGGTGAACGCGCGAGTTCGCCGGCGTGTTGTCTCACTTAGGCTCGGGCATGCCCTTTCCATGGTGCCAAGCAATCGATAGCAGCCTATTTAACCCGACCGATTAGCGCGTTTCTTTGGAGTTTACTTATGTCAGATCAATCATTTGATCAAGCCAACAGTCAGTTGACAGATTTTCCTGCTAACCCTCGCATTACCGTCGTCGGCGCTGGTGCTATGGGATGCTATTTCGGCGGTATGCTGATCCGCGCCGGACAAAGGGTTACGCTGGTTGACGTCAATCCCGCGCAGATCGAAACGATCAACACCCGCGGGCTGATCCTGGACACCGACGAGGGTCGTAGTGAGCTGAAGGCGACCGCCGCACTGGCAAAGGATGTGGACGAGGCAGCTGACCTGGTTGTGCTGTTCACCAAAACACTGCACACCGAAGCGGCCATGGCCTCCATTGAGCATCTGCTAACCCCCACTACCGTCGTGCTGTCGTTGCAAAACGGACTGGGCAATGCCGAGCGAATATCGAAATACCACGACAGCGCCAGCATTGCGGTCGGCACTACGCTGGTACCCGCTGACCTTCAGGGCCCCGGACATGTCGTCTCTCACGGCCCCTCCAGCTCACGCATGATGGATACCAACACCCTGCATCCAAAGTGGGTGGATGCATTGGCCGCGCTCTTTAACAGTGCGGGGCTAACCACCGAGCTGGACCCCGATATCCATTCCGTCATCTGGTCCAAGGTGGCGTTCAATGCGGCGATGAATGCAATCTGCGCTGTCACCGGTGCGACTCCTGGCCGCATCGGGCAGGTCGACGCAGCGGTCGAATTGGCTCGCATCGTAGTGCATGAAACCGTTCAGGCCGGCAAAGCAAAAGGGATCTCGCTGGACGGAACCCATATCTGGCAGAGCGTGGAGATGGCGATGCGAGAACACGCCAATCACAAACCCTCGATGCTGCAGGATATCGAACACGGCCGTGCAACCGAAGTCGATGCCATCAACGGCGCCATCGTTGACGCGGCTTTGCAGGCAGGTCTGGACGCGCCCGCCAACAGAACGCTGTTTCAGCTGGTTAAACTGAAGGAATTGCTCACCCGGGACTAAACCCCAAGTTCTCCAAAGTATCGCATTCAGGACATTCTTATTATGGCGTTGAGCTCGCGTAAGCCGATCAATATCGAAGACTACAGGCAACTGGCCAATAAGCGCCTGCCACGCATGGTGTTTGATTATCTGGATGGCGGTGCCGACAACGAAGTGAGTCTGCGGCATAACCGCACAGCGTTGGACAGTATCCGCTTACGGCCCAAGCGGCTCATCGATGTCAGTAAGCGGCGCATGGATACCGAGCTGTTCGGCAAGCGATTGGCGGCGCCCCTGGCAATCGCGCCCACCGGGCTTAACGGTATCTTCTGGCCCAAGGGCGATCTGGCGCTTGCCCGTGCTGCAGCGAAGTTCAATATCCCCTTTATTCTCTCGAGCGCATCGAATGCGTCGATCGAAGAGGTCGCAAGCTGCTGCAATGGCGATAAGTGGTTCCAGCTCTACGTGATCCACCGCCGCCTGGCAAAGCAGCTTGTCGAGCGTGCGCTGAACGCTGGTTACAGCACCTTGGTACTCACCACAGATGTAGCCGTTAACGGTCTGCGGGAACGCGACCTGCGCAACGGATTCGGGCTGCCGCTCAGATACACACCGCGCGTGGTTCTGGATGGTTGTTTACATCCACGCTGGTCGCTGAACCTGCTACGGCAAGGTGTCCCGCAACTGGCAAATTTCAAGAGCGCGGATGCCCAGGACACAGAAGTTCAGGCTGCGCTGCTGGCCCGGCAGATGGATGCCAGTTTCGACTGGGAGGCACTCGAACAGCTGCGGGAGCTTTGGCCCCATACGCTTCTGATAAAAGGGATTATCGATCCGACTGACGCCGCACGTTGTATAGAGTCAGGCGCAGACGGCGTCGTTCTGTCCAATCACGGAGGCCGACAGCTGGATAGCTGTCAATCTCCAATCGAGACACTGCAACAGACCATATCCACGATCAACGAGCCGGTGCTGATCGATAGCGGTTTTCGCCGTGGAACCGATATCGTGAAAGCGATTGCTATGGGTGCACAAGGGGTCTTGCTTGGCAGGGCGCTGCTCTACGCGCTGGCCGCCGACGGGCAGTCCGGTGTCGAACATGCGCTTGAACTGATTATCAGTGAAATCGATCGCACCCTGGCCAACCTGGGTTGCCCATCAATCGACGAACTCAACAGTAGTTTCGTTCAGTCGTGACGCGCGTATTCGTCACACTTAGCCAACACGCAACCTAATCGACAAAAGATCAAATGGTCAAGCTCGGTCAGAGGGCGTGGGACCACTACGTTCACGACAGTGAACGGGTAGAGTTTTTATCGAGCTCCCCCGGTCTTGATCTGCACCTATCTGCTGTCAAAATGTTCACAGGCCCGCGCAAGGGTGATTTGCTCAGCCTGAAGGTCTCGGGACCGCGCAAGGATGGCATGCGTCTGGCTATTCTGGACCCGGCGCGGCCAGCCGTACCGAAAGGAGGACGGCAGCACTTCAGGATTTGATTCGATCTGGCAGCGCGCGATGGCAAAGAAAGTGACGCCGTAAAACCTGAGAACTGGAAACGCTGATCGGGCAGATTTTCACGAAAAATATAGTACAAACCAGCTTTTATAGTACAGGGTTAGTACCTACTATCTATATATATCACGCAACTGGTGCCGTTGAGAGGACTCGAACCTCCGACCTGCTCATTACGAGTGAGCTGCTCTATCAGCTGAGCTACAACGGCGAAGTGAGCACTGACCTCAATCGGAGGTCGGCGCGATCAGGATATTAGCAATGCATCTTTTACTGCTCAAGAGCAAACAATCACCCTTGTCGCCCCCGCTTCGACCTTCTATTTTATAAGGACTTTGCACGTAGGTGTTGTGCCTGGGCGGCCCAGTACCACAATACAATAACAATTCAGAGGGCCCCAGGATGGAGATACCGGGCTACCTGCCACGCGAGCAGCTTCAGGCTTTACTCGAGCGGTTACAGCAACAGGGTTACCGCTGCGTCGGGCCCCGGGTCCGTGAAGGGGCTATGGTGTACGACGACATCAATCACGCCGACCAGCTGGCCGTCGGTTACACCCAGACCCAGGAGCCGGGGCACTATCGGCTTAAAGCGGGTAGCACGGTTCGTCAATTTGCCTGGGCCAACGGCCCGCAGGCCCTCAAACCTTTGACATTTGCCCCTCGGGAAGAGCTCTGGTGTGCGCAAGAGCAACCGGACGGTAGCCTGAAGTTTCATCCGGCGGCCACCGATTACGAGCCGGTGGCTGTTATTGGAGTCCGGGCCTGTGATCTTGCGGCACTGAGGCTGCAGGAGCAGCACTTTCTGGACAGTTGTGCCGACCCTCAGTTCGCTGTGCGGCGCCGCTCCCTCTTCCTGATCGCCGTCAACTGCACACATCCGGCGCAAACCTGCTTTTGCGCCAGCACGGGTGACGGCCCGGAGGTGGATCAGGACTGCGACCTCTCACTGTATGAAACCGACGAGGGCTTTTTTGTTTCGGCTGTCTCCCCTGCCGGACAGCAACTCGCTCTCACTTTGCCGCTTGAACATGGTGATGCGGAGCTGTTCAAACAGGCCTGCGCCGAGGTGACCCGGGCAGGTGAGGCGCAGGTACGTCGAGTTCCGGCGAAGAATCTGCGTGACTCACTGTTTGCACAGCTGGATCACCCTCGTTGGAAGGAGGTTGCGGAGCGGTGTTTAAGCTGCGGAAACTGTACCCAGGTCTGTCCCACCTGCTTCTGTCACAGTGAAACCAGCGTCCCGTCAGTGGATGGCCATCAGACCACACACCAGCGCCAGTGGGACTCCTGTTTCAGCCCGGGCCATAGCTATATTCATGGCATCACGCTACGGAAGGAAACCGAGCAACGTTACCGGCAATGGCTGACCCATAAATTTGGCAGCTGGCACGATCAGTATGGCCGCAGCGGCTGCGTTGGCTGTGGTCGCTGCATTAGCTGGTGCCCGGTGGGCATAGACCCCACCGAGGAGCTGGACGTGATCTGTACGGATGTGACCGGGAGGCCGGAATGACAATTAACCCCTATCTCCCGTTAGAAGCCGAGGTCATCGAACGTATTCAGGAAACACCGACCATCGTTACCCTGCGTTTAAGACTGACCGACCCGGACGCCCGTCACCGTTTTTACTGCTCACCGGGCCAGTTCAATATGCTTTATCTATACGGCGTTGGTGAGGTGCCGATCTCCATTAAATCCGGGCCTCAGAGCTTTCTTGACCAGACGCTGCTACTGGATCACACAATCCGTGCTGTGGGTCGAGTAACCCGGGCATTGGTCGAGTTGCAGCCCGGTGCACGGCTGGGTGTGCGGGGCCCCTACGGACGCGGCTGGCCTCTGAAGGAAGCACAGGGCAAAGATGTGCATGTGATCACCGGAGGCCTGGGCTGTGCCCCGGCGGTTTCCATGGTTCACGAGCTGGTCAAACAGCGCGGCCGCTTTGGCCGGATTTCGGTGGTGCAGGGGGTCAAGCACGCCGATGACCTGATCTGGCGTGAGCAATATGAGCACTGGGCAAAACAGCCCGACACTCAGGTACTGCTAGCGGCGGACCAACCGGATGCCACTTGGCGCTGGCACCAGGGCATGGTCACCGGCCTGCTGGATCAGCTCACACTCAATCCGGATCGATCGATCGCCATGTTGTGCGGCCCGGAGCCGATGATGAGAGCTTCCGCCGAACGCTTAATTGAACTGGGACTGGAACCAGAACAGATCTGGCTGAGCATGGAGCGCAATATGCAGTGCGCCATCGGCCATTGCGGCCATTGCCAGTTTGGCGGCGCTTTCGTCTGCAAGGACGGGCCTGTATTCAATTACCCACAGGTTCGTGAACTGCTTGGCGTAAGGGGGTTTTAATGAAAGCGTTTCCGGAAAAGCCAACCGTTGCCGTTCACAAGTTCAGCTCCTGCGATGGCTGTCAGCTCGCTTTTCTCAACATGGGTGCCGATCTGGTTACGTTAACCCAGCGGGTCGAGATCCTGCACTTTCTCGAAGCCGGTCTCGATAATCCCAACACGCCGGTGGATATCGCTTTTGTCGAGGGAAGCCTATCCACTGCCGATGAGATCGAACGTGCCCGACGGGTGCGCAGCGCCAGCCGCTACGTTGTCAGCATCGGTGCCTGCGCCACGGCCGGAGGTCTGCAGGCGCTCAGGAATCTGGATAATAGTCACGACCAATGGCGAGATGCGATCTACGCTAACCCTCAGTTCATAGAAACCCTGCAGCATGCTCGCCCCATCGCCAGCGAGATCCGCGTTGATTACGAACTTTGGGGTTGTCCCATCAACAGCCGTCAGTTACTTGCCGCCATCAACGCACTGCTGTTTGGCGTGCCGCCCATCGACGACCATGACAAGGTCTGCCTGGAGTGCAAACGACAGCAGCAGGTATGCGTCATGGTTACCCAGGATAAGCCCTGCCTCGGGCCTGTCACCCGTACCGGTTGCGGCGCGCTATGCCCCACCTTTGGCCGGGACTGCTACGGCTGCTATGGGCCTGCGGATAATCCCAACACGGCCAGTTTAAGTCGACGTTTTCAGGGCCTGGGCCTGTTGCCCGATGCCATCGCCCGCCGTTTTTTGATGATCAACAGCGGCGCACCTGCATTTCATGACGCCGGACTGATCGCGCGCAGTGGAGGGAACCAGGATGACTGACAGCCGCCGTATCCAGATCGACGTCCCGGCCCTGACGCGGGTCGAGGGGGAAGGTGCTCTGCATCTGCGTGTTGAGGGTGACTCAATCAAACAGCTGCAACTGTCGATCTTTGAACCTCCCCGCTACTTTGAGAAGTTTCTGGAGGGGCGTCACTTTTCGGAGGTTCCCGATATTGTCGCCCGCATCTGTGGGATCTGCCCGGTGGCCTATCAGATGAGCGCGGTTCAGGCCCTGGAACAGGCCTTTGGCGTTGAGCCGGACCCCTGGGTGAAACAGATGCGCAGGCTGTTCTACTGTGGCGAATGGCTGCAAAGCCACGCCCTGCACATTCACCTGCTCGCCCTACCCGACTACCTGGGCTACGACAGTGCGATCGGCATGGCAGCCGACCATCCGGAGGCGGTGCAACGGGGCTTGGCCTTGCAGGCGTTGGGGAATGAGATCATTCGCCTGTTTGGTGGCCGCTCGGTCCACCCCGTGGGCGCCCGGGTTGGCGGATTCCATCACGCACCCTCCCTGGCCGATGTCCAGGCTCTGCACAACCGGTTGCAGGGCGCACGCATTCAAGCTGAAGCGCTCACTCGCTGGTGCGCGGAGCTGCCGATGCCGGATCAGGCTGAGGATTTCGTCTGCGTGGCCCTGAGCCACGACGACCAGTACCCCTTTTACGAAGGACGCCTGCTAAGCTCTGATGGCCTGGATATTGGAGCGGATGCCTGGGAACACCATTTCCATGAGGAGCATGCGCCCCACTCCACCGCCCTTTGGGCCCTTTTAAATGACCAACCCTATCTGGTAGGCCCCCTGGCCCGTTTGAATCTTAACAAACAGCGGCTACCTGATCCGGTGGCTGAGAACCTCGAACGTACCGGGATTCATTTCCCCAGCCGGAATATGTTCCACAGCATGCTGGCCCGGGCCGTCGAGATTGAGGTGGCTATACATGAAGCCATTCTGCTGACTCAGGATTACCGCCCTCCGGAACAGCCTTACGTGGACGTTTCTCCGCGGGCGGGGATTGGCTATGGCATGACGGAAGCTCCGCGCGGCATGCTCTGGCACCGGTATGAAACCGATGACGCCGGGCTTATCCAAAGCGCTCGTATCGTGCCACCGACCAGCCAGAACCAGGCCAGAATCGAAGCCGACCTGCATCACTCGTTAACCGCTTTTGGCCTGGCGCACAGCGACGATGAAATCCGGCTGCATTGCGAAAAAGTTATTCGTAATTACGACCCCTGTATCTCCTGCGCCACCCATTTTCTGCGGCTAAAACTGGAGCGTGACGCATGACCGCGCTACGTATAATCGGTGTCGGTTCACCCTCCGGTGATGATCGGGCAGGCTGGGAGGTTATCGATCGTTTGAAACCGAGAATCCCGGTGGAGTGGTCGATTGAATTGATCGCACTGGATCGTCCGGGCAGTGGTTTAGTGGAGTGGCTGGCAAATGTGCCGGAGTGTTGGTTAGTGGATGCAATACAGGTAGAAGGGGTGCCCGGCCGCTGCCTGCAGCCGGGACTTGATGAGCTGCTGCAGGCCGATGTTGCTACAGCAGGATCACACGGGTTCGGCCTGTCCGAAAGCCTTAATCTCGCCGCGACGCTGGGATTGCTCCCGCAGCGCCTCGAACTCCACTGCGTGACGATCCGCGAGGCGGATATCTTCGGCCAGCAGCTGAGCACGGCGGTTAACGCAGGTGTTAACGGACTGGTAAGCCGCTTTCACGAACGCTTGGTAAAACAATTTGATCATACAGCTACCTTTAAAGGTGGAGTTGGTTCATTGGGATCATCATCAGGATCGTCTGTCCGTTCCTGAGCCATCAAATAATTCAGAATCGCCTGTTTGACTCGCATATCCAGGCCCGGTAAACCGGTGTTTCCAAACAGCCGGTTAAACTCAAGCACCCAGGGATGGCCATCAACCATGGCGATATCAAAACCGGCATGGTTAATATCCAGCGACCGCGCGAGGTTCAGCACCAGCTCAATCGCCGCCTGGGGCACCGGTGTCCGGCTATCGACCGTGCCACCCTGAGACAGGTTGTTGCGAAAGCCATCAAAGCCCTGCAGCCGCCAGAAACCATCCACCACTTGATCGCCGACCACGATAATTCTCAGGTCACGATCGATGGGCAGATACTCCTGCACGTACAAAACATCCGTGCTTTCCCGATATGCCTGCCAATCCTGCCGATCCCGAATCAGCCAAACCCCCTGCCCCATGGACGCCTTGGGCAGCTTGGCGACAAAGGGCACCGGCATCTGCGACCAGATGCGTTCAGCGCCACTGTCCGTATTGGGCTCGATCAAGGTCCAGGGAGTATTTGCCGGCGCCATCAATTCGAAGGCACGGGTCATCTCCACTTTGTCATGGCCCAGAAAATAACTGGCCAGACTGGGAAAAATACGCCCCTTGAGTCCAAACAGGACTCCGCCGAGTTGCCAATACTGAGGAAACAGCACCCAGTCAGCCGAGGCGATCTCCGCCTTATGCCGAAAGAGCTGCTCCGGTTTGATATAACGCGTATTGGGCAACCCGAGAGCACGAAACGCATCAAAGGAAACGCACTGCATGGGCCAAACTCTCTGGAAATTATCGCCCCGGCGGACCGCCAAGAGGGCTGCATATCGAATCAGCGCCGAGGACACGGCTGACGATTCCGATGGCGCGCATATTAGTCCAATCAGTCAGATTTTCCAGTGAATATTTTCCCGATTTCACTGGAATTACATGAATATTTTTTAAGTATAAAACAGGTGCCAGAGAAACCTGACAATGAAGCATCCGATGCGCCCAGATAGCGATTTTACCCGGCTGTGAGAGCTGCTAGACTGGGTCTCAACGATACACCGCTTTCTTCCCAGGCCGGTTGCAGGCAGAACTGCCGCGCCGGCCATTTTTACCGTTTGGCACGAATCCCTTGCAGAAAGATATCAACCGCCTGGGGAAGCGATTTCACAGGTAGCTCTGGATCAAACGGTATACCCAGCAGCGCCCGCATATGCCAAGGCTGCTTGAGTAGCTCGATGAACTGAAACGCCGCCAGCTCCGGATCCTCGAGTGCAATAACACCTCGGTCGCGTTGATGCGTCAGAAACCGCCCCAGCTCGACCCCGATACGCTCCGGCCCCTGTGTATAGAAGATACGCTGAATGGCTTCGCGCTCGTCGCTTTTCACTGAAATAACGAGCCGGTACATAGCCACAGCGCCGGGACGAAAGACCATGCTCAGAAAACGCTGCCCAAATCGCAGCAGAGCCGATCTAATATCCGGGTCTTCCAGCCACTCCTCTATGGCCAAATCGGAAAACAGCTCATTGCAGGAGTTATTGACCATCGCCTCAAACAGACCGAGCTTGTTACCAAAGCAACGATAGAGCGTACTCATCGAACCGCCTGAACGCTTCACAATCTCGGCGAGACTGGCGTTTTCAAAACCCTGCTCCAAAAACACCTCGCGAGCCGACTCGAGCATGCGATTACGGCGCTCAATACCTTTAGGAGTGAGCGTGGGCGGGCAGGGGGCTTCGGTAGGCATAGGGAGACTCCGACAAACCGGAAATATATATCCGAGTACTGGACTTGGTCTAAAAGTGTAATGTATATTACACGAATTCTAATCTGAACACCACGCAGCCACATCGCCTTTCGCCCAAGCGCGAGGTCATCCATCACCCGACGGTGTTCATACCAAGCTTAGAGCTTACCTACGGAGTATTTTATGTCTACCGGTGTGCACACACTCCGGATACCCGGTTTCGTTTTCCTGCTTGCAGCGCTGACAGCCCTGGCTCCGTTGGCCACGGATGCCTACTTGCCGGCAGTCCCGACCATCGCCGATGACTTATCGCGCTCAGTACATGATGTGGAACTATCGATCAGCCTGTTTCTGGCAGGCTTCTCCATAGGCCAGTTGGTAGGCGGTCCCTTTTCAGACCATTTCGGACGCCGCATCGGGATCTTCATCGGCCTCGCACTGTTCTGTGCAGGCTCACTGGCAATCAGTTTTGCCCAAAACATCGAATGGATGTGGGGAATGCGCGTTATCCAGGCACTCGGTGGCGGAATGACGGTCGTTAACACACCGGCCATCGTTCGGGATATCAGCGGTGGCCGTGACAGCGCCCGTACGCTTTCACGGATGGCGATCATTTTGATGCTCGCTCCCATGCTGGCGCCGCTTCTGGGCAGTCTGATCCTACAAACGCTGGGGTGGCGACCTATTTTTATCCTCCTGCTTATCTATGGCGTGATTCTGGCAGTCGTCATTTTCCGTGTGCTGCCTGAAACCCGGATTGTCCAGAAGGACAGACCCAACGCCATCAAGCGCTACTGGATGGTGTTGAAAAGCCGCTACGCACTGGGATACCTGTTTTCAGCCTGCTTTGCCTATGGCAGCCTGTTCGCCTTCATCACCGGCTCGCCCTCAGTTTACATGGGCTACTTTGAACTCAGCGAAACCGCTTATCCGTTTGCATTCGGCGCCAACGTATTCGCGTTGATGATTTTCAACAAGCTCAATATTCGTCTGCTCGGCCGACACCATCCTCAGAAGCTGCTTCTGGCCGGCCAGATCATCCAGCTGGCGACCGGTCTTGTGCTGGCCCTCTACACACTGGTCAGTGGGGCTCCAACACTACCCATGTTTATTCTGCTGATTATGCTGTTTTTCGGATGCCACGGATTGGTCAGCGCCAATTCCATGGCGGGTATCACCGAGATTTTCCCCCATAACAGCGCCACGGCAACGGCACTGATGGGGGCTTGCGGCTTCGCCTTCGGGGCGTTGAGTGGCTCACTGGTAGGATTGGTGGCGGACGGTACACCGCAGCCCATGGTCTTAATGATGGCGGCTTGCGCCATCCTTGCCCCCGCCACACGGCTGATGCTGCAGCGGGGACTACCGGTCGCGGCAGAAACCGGGTTAACACCGGAAAACCCGCGTTAGAACTCAGGCAGACTCGGCTTCCAGCGCCGCTGCCGTATCGGCTTCGGATAATGCGGTGGCACCGGAGATGAACTCTTCGCCCCAGCGGCGGATATCGTAGTAATTGACGATATCGTATAGCAAACGCATACGCGTCGCCGCTTCGCTCGGCGGCATCACCAGCCCCTGATAACAGCGCTCGGCCAGGTCGTTAATATCATGGGGGTTGGTTAACAAGGCACCATGAAGCTCGGCAGCTGCCCCGGTGAACTCAGACAACACCAACCGTCCGGCACGTTCCGTTAACCCCTGTGTGGCGACAAACTCCTTGGCAACCAGGTTAAGACCATCCCGTAGCGGTGTAATCCACATCACATCAGCGCGCTCGTAGAAACTGACCAGCTGCTGGAGTGGGAACCCCCGGTAGTAGTAACGGATCGGTGTCCAGCCCACCTGGGCAAATCGACCGTTGATCCGGCCCACGGCCTGCTCGATATCGGCCACCAGGTCCTGATACACCTTAATCTCCTGGGCCGCCGGTACGCAGATGATGACCAGCGTCACCTCATTCTGCATCTCCGGGTGTCGTTCCAGCAGCTTCTCAAAAGCCAATAGCTTGGGCAGAACCCCCTTGGTGTAGTCCAGCCGTTCCACCGACAGGATCATCTGCCCCTTGTCACCCATCTCCTCCTCCAGCAGCCGACGCTGCTTGCGGTAGGCACGGGAGTCCAGCGCCTGCTTCATGCGATCCAGATCCAGCCCGACCGGATGCGCACCCAGCCGGATAACACGTTGATCGGTCTCAATCTCCTTGGTCATCTCACCAAGCCCTGCCGCACAGCCGTAGGTGAGGAAGCGCGGCGCACAGGACTGACGCTCCTGCACGGTAAACGGCATCACGCCACGAACCACATCGACAAAGTTCTCCACCTGGCGCGGGATATGGAAGCCGACATAGTCACACTGCAAAAGGCTACCCACAATTTCGCGACGCCAAGGCACCACGTTAAAGATATCGGCGGATGGAAAATGGGTGTGGTGGAAAAAGGCGATCCGCAGATCCGGTCGGCGCTCGCGCAGGTAGGCAGGCACCATCCACAGGTTATAGTCGTGAATCCAGACCAACGCGCCTTCAGCCGCCTCCTCCGCCGTTTTCTCAGCAAACTTGCGATTCACCTCGCAGAAGATCTCCCAGTGATCTTCGCGGAATTCTGCACGCTCCCAGAAGGTATGGAGCATGGGCCAGAACGCCTCTTTGGAGAAGCGCTTATAAAAGATATCCACATCATCCTTGTTCAACGGGACACGGGAGCAGATCAGGTTGGGGTAAGCGTCCTTATCAACACTGGTATGGGTCACAAAGGGTTGCTCGGTACCATCGTCAATACTCCAGGCGATCCAGGCACCGCGAGTTCCGTCCGCGAAGAAACTCAGCAACGTGGGCAGGATACCGTTCGGCGAGCTGTGAGGCTGACGGCGCACTTTACCGCGCTCCCTCACCTCCTCGTAAGGCAAGCGGTGATAGACCATAACCAGGTCAGATGTCCCCGGCTTTGCATCCTCGTACCCCTCATGCGCCACACCCTGTGGCCCCAGGAAGCCGAAGTGGCTCATCGCCTCCAGAATCCCGCCACAGCCGGGTTCTTCGGCATGCAGTATCCAGGCGTTCTTATCCGTTGCCTCCAGCAGGCCGGGCTCGGAATCCCCTACGCAGACGCCTTTGAAGCTGCCATCGAGCATCGCCAGATCATTCAGTGTATCGCCGGCAGCGAGTACATCATCGCTACTCTCGCCCATAAAGCTCACCAGGCGCTTGAGCGTGGCCCCCTTGTTAGTGCCTTTAGGCAGAAAATCGAGGTAATGCTCGGCTGAGTACAATAGATCGCAACCGAGTTCCTCGGCTACCCTGTGTACCTCATCGGTGACATCCGAAGGCTCACAGAACCAGGAGCAGCGACGGGCCTGGGGCACATCCTGACGCTGGATACCGGGGAACTTCGACATCGCTTCAACGATGGGGATTTCTCCGGGCCAGGTTTCCTCGATCTCATCGAGCAGTTTGGCCACCGGCTGAAGTGTACTGCCTTCAACGACCGTCGCGCCCACATCACAGATAATATATTCAGGCTCGGGTATACCGGGGTCCGACAGCAGTGGCATGACCGCCTCCAGGCCTCGACCGGTTACGAACACAAGCCTGATGCCCGGGTGAGCGTTAATCAGCTGATAGAGGCGTGCTCGGTTTTCGGGTGTCCCGCCAAGAAAGGTGCCATCCAAATCTGTCGCTAAAATCATTACATCACTCCTGTCGAATAAGAAGACGGCCGGATGAGAGGATTTCTTCAGACAGACTAGCACTCCAGCATTGCACCAATACAGTGCATTTCAATGAGAAGGGGTGCGACGCAGGCTAATCTTCACCGGACCGCAGGCACCGCCTGCCGTCCGGTAGATGCTCCTGGTGAGACAAACTCGAAGAGAGCAGGCCAGACCGGTTTACCGGAAGACAAACACTGTGCCTGCCAAGTACCGAAGCAAAAAGCACACCATCAATGCGCCATTGCCTTTCATCTAGTGCTTCAGGCTGATTGCGCCTCGCTCTTGCGCATCCGTAACCGATAGGCGTTAGCCTGCATCTTCCAACCGGGGAATTCGCCTTTGCAGCCGGTGGACTGAACATAGTCTTCATCCAGCTCGGCGTTTAATTCCAGTGCAAACTCATTGGTGATGGACGGCAGCAAACTATCCGCAATGTGAGCAGCCGTAAGAGGCGTAAAGCCTTCGCTGACCGCTTCATCCGGTGTGTGGTGCATCAGCACGGCCTCCACAACCTGCGGCGGGAGATTCCACATATCCAGCAGATATGCGCCGAGCTCGGCATGGGTAACACCATACGCCATACGTTCGACCACATGCAGCGGCAACTCCTTGCGGGCCGCGTACCTGAGCACTTTGAGGTAACCGTCGCCCTGCTCGGCCGCTAACATCAACATGCCGATATCCAGCAGCAGCCCGGCCAGGAACGCCTGATCCCTCGCAACTTGAGCCCCTTCATGGGAGCCTGCGATATCCTGTGCCAGTCGCGCTACACTCAGCGCCCGCTCGCTCAAACGCTCAAACGAAAACGCCTGCCATTGTGACTGCTCACCGTAATGGGAACGCAAATGCCCTGCCAGCGCCAAACCCCGTACGGTCCGCACACCCAGCAGAGTCAACGCTTCCTGCAGATTGCTGATCTTGCGCTGAAGACCGAAATAACTGGAATTGACCAGCTGCATAATACGCGCGGCCAGCGCCGGGTCCCGTTCGACAATGGCCGCGATATCACGGGCATTAGTATGGTCGGCGGTGACTGCACGGGTGAGCTCACTGTAGATGCCCGGAGGTGACGGTAACTGTCTGAAGGCGGCAAAAGAGCGTACCACCTTATCGCGGTACAACTGACGGGTAACCGTTACGGTCTGTTCAACCGCGGAGATAACGTCGCGCAGATCACTATTCTGGGTAATGTTACGGTGAGCAACATCGAGCGCCTTGGCCTGTTTGGAAACGCTGAGCGGCGGAGATAACAGAATACGTGCGACGCGATGATCATAATCGGCGACCCGGCGCAGCACGCCCAGTTCACGTTCAAAACTGCTCAGACTCGCGACGATCACCGCATCAAACCGCCCCTCCTGCAGCAGCTCCAGGGCGACCTGCGTATCATCCATTCGCACAATTTGCCAATCGCAACCGTGCTCGGCAAGCTCACCGCCCCAGGTGACGAACGCGGAATGCGGGTCGATAAAGAGGATCCTCAGCGGGGTCGGATCACCGGATTGACCGATTGTTGTCCTGTTCATGATGCGCTACTCCTCGGACACGCTAGACTGCCCGGCGATTATGGCGCTACGAACTGCAGACAGATCCGAGCGCCTCAACTGTAATGTGGCATACGTCAGATCCTGGAAGAAGTCGTGGACTAGCAAGCTCACTCTCCTTCGACGGCCCAGCCATCCCCAAGGGGGACCTGTGACTTTGCGTCCTCCGGTTACCCGAAGTTTGCCCTTGTCGAGAAAGGATCCGCTCAGGAAAAACTCCTGTTGAATAAACTATAGCACACGGCTGTTCGAAAATTGAACAACCAAATATGAATTATCGTTTAAGGTGACGCCCCCCATTCAGGTCCAGCGTCGTGCCGGTCACATAGGGGTTATTCATCAGATAGTTAACCGCCTGAAACACCACATCGGGGCCCGGCACAATACCCAACGCAGATTTGGACAGCGCTTTTTTGCGGTATTCAGGGGAGTCCCCCTCGTTGAACATGATCAGCGCCGGAGCGATGCTGTTAACCTTGACCGACGGCGCAAAGCGGCTGGCAAAGCTGAGCGTCAGATTTTCCAACGCCGCCTTGGTGGCGCTGTAGGCGATATGGCGTGGTGAGCCCTGGCGAGCGATAAAGTCGGTCATATGAATGATGTCAGCAGGCCCCTCCTGATCGAACCAGCGCTCACTGGCCAAATTGATCAGGTAGGGTGCCTGCAGATGAACCATAAACATCTGCTGAAAGGCATCAGCACCGGTGCTGTCATCAAGCCAGACCGATGCGTTATGGATCAACGCGCGCAGGCGGGCCTGGCGCCGATCCAGACGCTCAATAAAGGATTCGATCCCCGCTTGCGTGGAGAAATCCGCCAGCATCACCTCGATACCCTGCAGTGGCGTATGCTCCCACTCCGCCCGGGGAGCACGGCAGGTGATAATGACTCGGTAACCCGCTTCAGCAAACCGCTGGGCACAGTGTAAACCGACACGCTGCGCGCCACCGGTGATTAAAATAGTCTGCTCAATACTCATCGGTTATCTGCTCCATCAGGGCGAGCAATGCACTGTTGTGCCTGGCCGACAGTGTCGCCTGTGGGTCATTTGACTGGGCGTCCAGCCACTGGCGTAGATTCAGCGCAGCGTGGCCCAATGTCGGGTGGTGTTCTATCCAGTATTTTAACGCCGTCCGATCATGCCCGGGCAGATTTTGGAGCTCTATGATCAGCCCTTGCCAAACCGTCCGCAACAACACCGGAGTCGGCAGCTGATCGATGATTCGCTCGATTAGCCGTGCCACTTCAAGTGGGTCATCGGCGGCGGTTCTCAGCTCAAGGACTGCCGCTTCACCCGCCATGACCAGGCGCTTAACGAGCATCTCCAGCAGCGTAATAATAGATAGCTCCACCTCGCCCGGCGGACGCCCTGTCGACGGTGGGTTAGCGGCCCGCCCCGGATCAAGCAACCGGAACCCGCGCTCGGCTTTGGCCACATCCAGCGGGCATAAGGGTATCTGCCGGGCGAGTTCAATGGCGAAAGCCAGCAGCCCCTGCGACTCTCCGGCCCGAAGCTCAAGCTCCAGTTCGCAGATCGGACTGCGCTGGTGACGGGTGCGCACATCGCCCACATCCAGGGCCAGCTCGAGCTCTACCGGACTACCCCGCCAGTTCCAGAGTATGGCTACTTTTCTGCGCTCAAAGTCATTACGAAACAGGGGAAGCAGCTTTTTTCCGGCCAGGGCTTCCCGGATCACCGCTGGCGCGCCATCGATCAGAGCAGGGAGATCCAGCTGTTCCGAGCTGGGATACCAGTCCCACTCCTGGCGCACCGACAAGCCGGCCCGGCTATCGCCTCGCCCCTTGAGCGTCTGGATAAACTGGTTGCCATCCCGACGCATCCGCAACGCAAAGCCCGCTTTATCCAGATCCAGCCCGGCTGTGTCGAAGTACTGGTTATAGAGCCTGACCTGCTGCCAGCCAGAGTGCTGATACCGGGTTATAAGAGGAAGGGTCTTGAGCGAGTCGACCAAGCCTCGGGGAAGCGCCAACTTAATTTCGGTTTCAACTAACACGATCGTTCCACTCTCCGTCAGGCGAACCGCGGGTTTGGCTGAGAACCTTAATCGCGGCTGTCGCAGAGCGTAATTGAAACCGAGTCTGCAAAACGCAGCGCATGGGGCTTATCGATCTCAACTTCCGCATAACAGACCATCGGGTCTTCCATGACCAAGCCCAGAACCTCGCTGGCCAGTCGCTCCAGCAACAAAAAGCGACCATCTTCTACATGATTGATGATCGCCTTATTGATCGTGCGGTAGTTCAAGGCATGATCGATATCGTTATGGGTGATTGCCCCATTGACCCGATAGCGCAGCAGGACGTTGATCACGATATCCTGTTGTTTCTGCTTTTCCTCCTCGTTGATCCCGATAAAGGTTCGCAACCGGAGGTTCTTTATTTTGATGGTCGCCTGTCCTGGCTGTGCCTGCTTCATTATCCACGCCCTATCAACTGCAGAAATTCCTGCCGAGTGGTATTGGATTCCCGGAACGCGCCGAGCATTACCGACGAACTCATCACCGAGTTCTGCTTCTCGACACCGCGCATCATCATACACATGTGCTGAGCCTCGATCACGACACCGACCCCGGCGGCACCGGTAACGCCTTGAATCGCCTCGGCAATCTCAAGTGTCAGGTTCTCCTGAATCTGCAACCGGCGGGCGAACATGTCAACGATACGGGCGATCTTTGACAACCCCAGAACACGACCGGTGGGGATATAAGCAACGTGCGCCTTGCCCACAAAGGGCAACAGATGATGTTCGCACAGGGAGTAGAGTTCAACATCCTTGACGATCACCATTTCATCATTGTTGGTGGGAAACAGCGCGCCATTCACAACCTCTTCGAGGCTCTTGTCATAGCCGTTGCAAAGGTAAGCCATCGCTTTGGCGGCGCGCTTAGGTGTATCGCGTAATCCATCTCGGTTCAGGTCTTCGCCCAAACCTTCAATTATCTGGGCGTAGCAGCCCTGCAGTGCCTCGCTCATACTGTCCCCTCGCCTTCCGGCTAGCTTGTCCGTATATTGGTGCGAGGATTTACGCTTGAAGCTGAGCTTCGGTTCAGTCCGGTGAGCGGTTAACCGGCTGCAGGCGCACTCCCTGCTTGAGCACGACCATAATCGACTCTACGATCTGGTCCGCCCTGTCGGCGATGGAAAAACAATCGGGACGCTGTAACCAGCTCATCAGAACCCCTTCCAGCATCACCTTGATCATCAACGAGCCTGCGTCGGGATCCAGATCGGCGGGCAACTGCCCCTTGCGCATGGCGTTCTCCAATGTGCGGCGGCGTTTCTGGTGAAGTTCTTCCTGAAATTGTTTGATTCGATCCGGAATATCCTGCCCCCAGACAGCGCTCTCCCGGGAGCACATCACAATCATGCGACGAAAACCTTCATCGTTTTCCATTTTAAACAGCACCAGATGGAAAAGCTGGGCAAGTTTGCCCAGTGGGTCTGCCTCATCCTCCGCCTGGCTTGCCTCACCCAACGCGTTAATGGGTCCGGAGTAGTGCTGCCAGATCGCATCGAACAGATCCCACTTATTTTTAAAGTGCCAATAGATCGCACCCCGGGTTACCCCCGCTGCTCGAGCGATACCGGTCAGACTGGTCGCAGCGATGCCTTGTCGGGCGAAGAGCTCAAGGGCTACAGACATAATCTGTAACCGGGTCTGCTCCGCTTCTTCTTTTGTTCTACGCAATACTTGACTCTTTACCTAAGTTTTCGATGTCATTCAGTTTACATACAAACGTGATTGTATGTAAACTGAGCCATCAGCTGGGCTATTCCCCACCTCTAATCGATACCGTCTTTTCGAGGAACACATGGACAGACTAATTGCATCACTCAAACGCTGGCCGACATTGGCACTGGTCATCGGCGGCGCGTTTCTGGCAGGGTGCCAGGACTCCAGCGAACAACAGCAGCAGGGAGCTGCACCTCCTCCTCCGGCCGTTGAGTTCGTTACCCTCCAGACCGAGTCAGTCAACATCAGTGAAACCTATTCCGGCCGGGTAACGGCTTATCGCAGCGCTGAAATTCGCCCGCAGGTCAGCGGCATCATTCTTGAGCGCGCGTTCGAAGAGGGTGCCCGCGTCGAGGCCGGCGACCTGCTCTATCAGATCGACCCGGCGGTATATGAAGCAGAACTGGCTGCGGCCAGAAGCGAGCTGGCACTGGCCCGCGCCAACGCGGAGAGCGCTCGCCTGCTGGCCGAGCGTTACGCCAGCCTGGTAAAAACGTCCGCGGTGAGCCAACAGGAAGCGGATGATGCATCAGCCGCCTGGAAACAGGCCCAGGCTCAGATTCAAGCGGCTGAAGCCGCGGTTAAACGGGCCCAGATCGATCTGGACTACACCCGTATTACCGCGCCCATAGCCGGTATTATCAGCCGTTCCAACGTTACCGAAGGTGCACTGGTATCCGCTCAGCAAAGTACCGCTCTGGCACGGGTCCATCAACTGTCACCGGTGTACGTGGATATCCGCCAGCCCGCTTCAGCCTTGCTCAAGCTCAAGCGTGACAGCGGCGTGCCGGAAACCAGCATTCAGGTCAGCCTGGATGACGGCACAACCTACCCTGAAACCGGCACGCTGAAATTTGCCGAAAGTCAGGTGGATCAGGATACCGGCACCGTTAACATCCGTGCGCTGTTTAACAACAGTGACGAATGGCTGCTACCCGGCATGTTTGTGCGCGCCAGCGTAGTGATCGAGCAACTCGACAATGCGATTCTTGCGCCGCAGCCCGGCATCATCCGTCAGCCTAATGGTGCCGCTTCTGCGATGGTCATTACCGAAGAGGACAAAGTGGAATCCCGCCCGGTCAGCGTCGGACGAGCCATCGGTAATAAGTGGCTGGTCAATGACGGATTGCAGGCGGGTGATCGCATTATCGTCAAAGGTCTGCAGAAAGTTTCACCGGGCGCGCAGGTCACACCTCAACCGGCCCAGGGCGACAGCGAAAGCCGTTAAGGAGCAGCATTCATGGCCAGATTTTTTATCGACAGGCCCATTTTCGCCTGGGTGATCGCTATTGTGATCATGCTGGCGGGTGCGCTGTCGATCCTCAAGCTTCCGATTCAGCAGTACCCGAGTATTGCACCGCCATCCGTGCGGGTCAGCGCCACCTACCCCGGCGCTTCGGCCCAGACGCTGGAAAACAGCGTAACGCAAGTGATCGAACAGAGCATGACCGGCCTCGATGGTCTGCTTTATATGTCATCCCAAAGCAGCAGCTCAGGCAGCGTTCAGATCACACTGACCTTTGCCGCCGAAACCGATCCGGACATCGCCCAGGTTCAGGTTCAGAACAAGCTATCCCAGGCTGAACCCCTGCTACCGACAGCTGTTCAGCAACAGGGGGTTCGTGTTACCAAGGGCAACACATCCTTCCTGATGGTTATCGGCCTGGTATCCCCGGACGGGACCATGAACCGTGCCGATTTGGCGGACTACGCCGAGAGTCAGCTCAAGGATACGCTGTCCCGAACACAGGGCGTGGGGGATATCCGTATTTTTGGCGGTCAGTACGCCATGCGGATATGGCTCAAGCCGGATCGTCTGGCGGCTTACAACCTGACGCCGGTAGAGGTGAACGCGGCCATCGCCTCACAGAATAACCAGTTTGCGGCCGGTCAGCTCGGCGGGCTGCCCGCTGTTGATGATCAGCAGCTCAACGCCACCATCATCTCCCAGACCCGGCTGACCGATACCAGTCAGTTCGAGAATATCCTGCTCAAAGTAAACAGCGATGGCTCCCAGGTTCGCCTGCGCGATGTGGCCCGCATCGAGCTCGGTGCTCAGGACTACTCTGTAGTCAGCCGCTTTAACGGTAAACCCGCAGCCGGTCTTGCCGTGCAGCTGGCCAGTGGTGCGAACGCGCTGGATACCGCCGACGCCGTCAAAGCGCGCATCGCAGAGCTCGAACCCTTCTTCCCGCCCGGCATGGAGGTGGTTTACCCCTACGACACTACGCCGTTCGTCGAAATCTCCATTACCGAGGTTGTAAAAACACTGGGTGAGGCGATCCTGCTTGTCTTCCTGGTGATGTACCTGTTCCTGGGTAATTTCCGCGCCACGCTGATTCCCTCTATCGCTGTACCGGTCGTACTGCTGGGTACGTTCGGTGTTATGGCGGCCTTCGGCTACAGCATCAACACACTGACTATGTTCGGTATGGTCCTGGCCATCGGCCTGCTGGTGGATGATGCCATCGTGGTCGTGGAGAACGTGGAACGTGTCATGCACGAAGATGGCCTCAGCCCACTGGAGGCCACCCGCAAGTCGATGGATCAGATTACCAGCGCCCTGATCGGTATCGGACTGGTGCTGTCGGCCGTGTTCGTTCCCATGGCGTTTTTCGGCGGATCTACCGGTGCCATCTACCGCCAGTTCTCACTGACCATCGTCTCGGCCATGGCACTGTCGGTGCTGGTCGCTCTGATTCTGACGCCCGCACTGTGTGCGACGATTCTCAAGCCAGCCAAACCAGGCCATGGTAAGCAGAAAGGGTTCTTTGGCTGGTTTAACCGGACCTTCAACCGAGCCACCGATGGCTACAAGCGTGGCGTTGGCGGCACCATGAAGCGCCCGGTGCGGATGTTGATTGTCTATCTGGTTCTGGTGTCTGGTCTGGGTTACCTCTATGTACGCATGCCCACCGCCTTCCTGCCCAACGAAGACCAGGGCGTCTTCCTGACACTGGTTCAGCTGCCGGCTGGCGCCACGCAGGAACGGACCCTGGATGTCATGAAGCAGATCGAAGGCTTTGCCGAGCAGGAAGAGGCGATCAACTCACTGTTCACCGTGTCCGGCTTCAGCTTTGCCGGTCAAGGTCAGAACATGGGCCTGGCATTTATTCAGCTCAAGGACTGGTCTGAACGTACCGAGCCCGGTCAATCCGTGCAGGCGGTGATCGGCCGCGCCTGGGGCGCCTTCAGCCAGATCAAGGATGCCCGGGTATTCCCGATCAATCTGCCTCCGATCCCGGAATTGGGTACGGCATCCGGTTTCGACCTGATGCTTCAGGACCGGGGTAATATCGGCCATGACGCGCTGCTTGCTGCCCGTAATCAGATGCTGGGCATGTCCGCTCAGGACCCTCGCGTCACCGGCGTGCGCCCCAACGGTATGGAGGATGTGCCTATTTTCCGGATCGATCTCGATTACGAGAAGATCAAGGCTATGGGGATCAACATCGAAGACGTAAACAGCACCCTGAGTACCGGTTGGGCCTCAACCTACGTCAACGATTTTGTTGACCGCGGTCGCGTCAAGAAGGTCTATGTACAGGGCGAAGCCTCTTCACGCATGCTGCCCGAAGATATCAACGAGTGGTATGTCCGCAATAACGCGGGCGATATGGTGCCCTTCTCCGCCTTTGCCACCAGTTACTGGGACTACGGATCGCCGCGCCTGGAGCGTTACAACGGCGTACCCGCCATGAACCTGCAGGGTCAGGCCGGGCCCGGATTCAGTACCGGTGATGCCATGGCGGCCATGGAGGAGATGCTGACCAAACTGCCACCGGGTGTGGGCCTGGAGTGGACCGGCATGTCGTTCCAGGAAAAGATGGCCGGTGCTCAAGCGCCCGCTCTCTATGGACTTTCGTTGCTGGTTGTCTTCCTCTGTCTGGCGGCCCTGTATGAAAGCTGGTCGGTGCCGTTCTCGGTCATGCTGGTTGTGCCGCTGGGGGTCCTGGGCGCGCTACTTGCTGCTACTCTGCGCGGGCTGGACAACGATGTGTACTTCCAGGTGGGTCTGTTGACGACCATCGGTCTTTCGGCGAAGAACGCGATACTGATCGTGGAATTCGCCAAAGCACTCTATGATCAGGGCTATGATCTCTGGGAAGCCACGGTGGAAGCCGCCCGTATGCGTCTGCGTCCGATTATCATGACCTCCATGGCGTTTATCCTGGGTGTTACGCCATTGGCGCTGAGCACCGGCGCTGGCGCTGTGAGCCGTCAGGCGATCGGTACCGGCGTTATCGGCGGGATGTTGGCGGCGACCTTCCTGGCGATCTTCTTCGTTCCCATGTTCTACTTGCTGGTGATGAAACTGACCAAAGCCCGTCGCCACACAACGGAGGCTCGCCCATGAAACGGATGACCACACTTGCTGCAGCCATTGCGCTGGTCAGCGGCTGCTCCATGATGCCCGATTATCAGCGGCCCGAGGTCACCGCGATCAGCCAGTGGAGCAGCCCGACTAGTGCGCAACTAGCAGCGGCGGACACTGGCTGGAAAAACGTGATCGAAGACCCGGCACTGGAGCAGGTAATCGCTCTGGCGCTGGAGCAGAATAAGGATCTACGCGCAGCACTGTTGAACGTGCAGCGCTACCAGGCCCAGTACCAGATCCAGCGCGCCGCTCTGCTGCCGGAAGTCGGTGCGGACGGATCCAGCACGCGGCAGCGGGTACCGGAAACACTCAGTGGCGCCAGCGATGCCAGCATCAGCAGCCAGTACGGTGTGACGCTGGGCGTTTCCTCCTATGAGCTGGACCTGTTTGGCCGGGTCAGTAGCCTGGAGGAAGCCGCTTTGCAGCGGTATCTGGCACAGGAAGCCACGCTGCGCTCCACCCAGATTTCTCTGGTCGCCGGCGTTACCAACGCCTATCTGACATGGGTCGCAGACCGGGAGCAGTTGAACCTGGCCCGTGAAACCCTGGAGATCGAATCAGAAAACCGGGATTTGGTGCAGCAGCGCTATGATCTGGGTGTCGCTTCAGAGCTGGAGTTGGCGCAGGCTCAAGCGGCCTACGAGGATGCCGAGGTCATGCGCTCGCGCTATCAACGGCTGACCGAAGTGGACCGCAATGCGCTGACGCTGCTGATCGGACAACCGCTACCGGACGACTGGAGCCCCGCCTCTGAGCTGGCCGCCGTATCTATCGCCGGTGTGGAACCCGGGCTGCCCTCGGACCTGCTGCTGCAGCGTCCCGATCTGATCGCGGCCGAGCGCCAGCTTCAGGCCGCCAACGCAGCGATTGGCGCGGCTAAAGCCGCCTACTTCCCCAGCATCCGGTTAACCGCCAATGCAGGCACACTGAGCTCTGAGTTCAGTGACCTGTTTGATGCCAACTCGGGCACCTGGCTATTCAGCCCTTCCATCAACCTGCCACTGTTTACCGGCGGGCGACTGGATGCGGAACTGGAAACCGCCGAGGTGGATCGGGATCTGGCTGTGAACAGTTACCAAAAGGCGGTGCAGACCGCGTTCACTGAAGTGGCCGATGCACTCAGCAACCGCACCGGGTTTGCCAACCAACTGGACAGTCAAAAGCGGGCTTTGGAGGCTTACCAGCGCTACTACGATATTGCCGACCAGCGGTATCGTAATGGTATCGATAGTATGCTGACCCGCCTCGACGCTCAGCGTAACCTGGTGGCAAGCCGTCAGGCTGCCATTAATGCCCGCCTCTCCCTGCTGCAGGCCGAAGTCGACCTGTACCGGGCGCTGGGCGGCGGCTGGCTGGCGGAGAGCGCAGCATCACAGTGACGTAAAGACGGATCAGAGCGCCAGCCCGAAGGTTGGCGCTGTCCGATCCAGTGTTTGCACGAGCTCCTTAATCACCGACCGGACTTTGACGAAGTCCGGTTTTTCTTCATCTTCCGCCCTTAACCAGAGTGCAATATCCCGGCGCACACCCGCGTCCTCCTGAACCTCGATCAGCTGTGAAAGCTCAACCGCTCCAGTCATCAGCGCCAACCGTGCTGGCAGGCGAACCAGCATATCCGTGGTTTCCAGCAGATGCAGTACCGACCGAATACTGCCGGTAAATGCGATCTTCGCCGCCTCGTTCCCGGCCAGATTTTGCTGCCCATCCAGAAAGCCTGCACTGGCACCGGCCAGTATCCAATTCTGCTGTTCAAGTTGGTCAACAGATACCGGGCCAGCCTGGCCCAGCAGCTGTGAGCGCTTACCAGCAAAAACACCGGAACGGTCACGAAACAAAACCTCCCGCTCCAGTGATTGCTGGGGTGTGGTCAGATGTGCCGGCGCCAACAGGAAATCCAGTTCCCCCTCCTGCAGCAACCGGATCTGGGACGCCGCCGAGCCGGTTCTGAGATGAAAGACGAACGCTCGCTCTGCCAGAAAGCCCGCGGTCATCTGAGCCACCGTTGCAAACTCCCAAAGCGGGTCTACACCGACGATAAATTCGTTTTTATAGCCACTGTGCCACTGCCTGATCACCTCCTGTCCGTGTTCGCTCTCGGCCAGTATACGCTCACCGATCTGGGCCAGGCGCGCACCGATCTCGGTGGGGATCACGCCATGGCGAGTGCGGGTCAGAACCGGCGCGCCAACGCGCATCTCCAGCTGTTTTATACTTCGAGTCAGGGTAGGCTGGGTGATAAAGAGCTGTTCGCAGGCGCGACTCAGCGAACCCTGCTTTACAACGATCGCCAACTGCTTCAACAGGTTAGGGTTCATTTATTCATTTTCTTTTAGTCTTAAAATAAAAAACTATTTTTCCTGATATCTTAATCGAAATAAAGTTGATCTCGATCAAAACTACAGGAGTTCAGCCCATGCAGTTCCATCTCAACGGTTTCAACCCCGGCGACCCCCGTTTTTCCGACCCGCAGGATGCTGTCGTCCCGCCACCGATTAAACGCCCGCTCCCGGCAGAGGTGGATGTATTGATTGTCGGCTGCGGCCCGGCCGGTCTCAACCTAGCCTCTCAGCTGGCCCAGTTCGGCACTATCTCCGTGGCAATAATCGACCAGAAAGATGACCGCCTGCTGGTGGGACAAGCGGACGGCATCGCCTGCCGTACCATGGAGATGTTCCAGGCCTACGGCTTTGCAGACCAGATTATTCAGGAAGCCTACCAAGTAAACGAAGCGGCCTTCTGGAAACCGGATGCGGACAAGCCCAATCAGATCAGTCGCAGCAGCAAGGTCCCGGACGTGGCTGATGATCTCTCCGAAATGCCGCACCTGATCATCAACCAGGCCCGCGTCCACGACGAATTTCTTAAAGTGATGCGCCAGTCCGCCATCAAGCTCGAACCACATTACCAGCGCAAGTTGCTGGGCCTTGAGGTGAGTGAAGACAGCTCTGAGGCTTACCCGGTAACAGCTAAGATCGAGCGGATGGTGAACTTCTCCCAGTACACCCAGGAGATCGAAACAGTCAAAGCCAAGTATGTGGTTGGCTGCGACGGGGCTCGCTCCAGCGTTCGCAACGCGATTGGCAAGGAGCTGGTCGGCGATGCGCTGAATCAGGCCTGGGGCGTGATGGACGTGCTGCTCAATACGGACTTCCCCGATATCCGCCTGAAGTCACTGATCCACTCCAACAACGAAGGCAACATGCTGATCATTCCGCGCGAGGGTGGCTACATGGTGCGCCTCTATATCGAGCTGGATAAGCTCAAGCAGAACGAGAGGGTCGCTCGTGACCAGATGACCCCAGAGGTGCTGATCGCCGCTGCCAATCGCATCATGCAACCCTACACCGTGGATGTGAAAGAAGTCGCCTGGTGGAGCGTATACGAAATCGGACAGCGTATTACCACCGCCTTTGATGACTCCACCGAGACACGTGCAGCGCGCGTTTTCCTCGCTGGGGATGCCTGCCACACCCACAGCCCCAAAGCGGGCCAGGGTCTTAACACCTCGGTGATGGATACCTGGAACCTGGGCTGGAAACTGGCCCATGTACTGACCGGCCGCGCCGATGAGAAGATCCTGAGAACCTACTCCGATGAGCGGCGTGAATATGGCCAGGCTCTGATCGACTTCGACCGGGAGTTCTCTCGCATGTTCAGCGCCAAACCCAAATCCGCCGACAACCCGGACGGTGTCGATCCGGCCGAGTTCCAGCGCTACTTCCAGTTGTTTGGCGAATACACTGCCGGCGTTTCCATCCAGTATCGCCCGTCGCTGATGGTCAGCGAAGGGGAACATCAGACACTGGCAACGGGCCTGACTGTAGGCAAGCGTTTTCACTCAGCGCCAGTAATCCGGCACGGTGACGCCAAGCCCGATCAGCTGGGACACTGCCACACCGCTAATGGTGCCTACCGTGTCTATGCCTTCGCCGGTAACCAGACACCGATGTCTGAAAACTGCGGTGTAAAAGCGCTGTGTGAGTTCCTGACCAACAGCCCGGAATCACCGCTTAAGAAATATACCCCGGCTGACGCTGATCCGGATAGCGTGATCGACCTCCGGGCGGTTTTCCAACCCCACCACCAGTCTATCGAGCGCAGCACTCTGCACCCGGCCCTGAAACCGAAAAAAGGCCGCTACGGCCTTGAGGATCATGAAAAGGTGTTCTGCGTCGACAACCGTCCTGAATCATCAGGCGGTGGCAAAAACATCTATGAGATGCGTGGTATCAATAAGGAACAGGGCTGTATCGTCATCGTCCGCCCGGACCAGTATGTGGCCGACGTCATTCCGCTGAATGACTATGACCGCCTTGTTGCCTTCTTCGATAACGTGCTGAACCAGATCTAAGCTGCACCAAAGCCCACCTGTCTGTCTCCCCGTTCAGGTGGGCTTTTCTCTCCCCACCCCTTTCGGTCGATCCATCTCCGCTAAACTGGTGCTATGGACAAGTTAAGTAACGACATACCATCACCGGTTATCGGCCACCGTGGCATTCCAAGTCTAGCGCCGGAAAACAGTCTTGAGGGTCTACACAAGGCCTCGGAGCTCGGCGTCGGCTGGGTAGAGATGGATGTCACCCTTAACCCAGATGGCATCGCCGTTATGAGCCATGATCCCGTGACTGGTGGTCTAGGCTCCAGCCCCGCTCTACCGACACTGGCCGAGACCCTGCAACGGCTCAACGAACTCTCGACCGGCCTCAACCTTGAAATCAAAGACCACGGATATCCGCCGGAGCTGATCGTCGCGCAGGTTCTGAAAGTCATTGAGCAATCGCAGGTCCCCGGGGATCACCTGCTGCTTTCCAGTTTCAACAGCCAGATACTGGCCCAGTGCCTTATCCAGGCACCTCATCTGCGCCGGGGGTTGATCGCCAAGACGCTGAGCAAAGACTGGCAAGAGATATCCGTACAACTGAATCTGTACAGCTTGCATCCTTACTGGAAAACGTTGACTCCCAACCTGGTTACTGAGATCAAGCGGCAGGGACTGCACCTTTACACCTGGACCGTCAATGATCCTAAAGCGGTACGAATACTCTGGTCCTCGGGACTGGATGGCGTGATAACCGATTACCCACAGCGCTTCAAATAGATAGCCGAATCAACGAAGACTCACCCCGGCTGTTAATCCAAGCGTCACAAGATCATCACGCGCCTGCTTTCCCGCCGTCACAAGCCCCCCAGATAATTTCGCACGAAACAGGAAGCTGCGTGAACAAGGTGTTTAGTATTCACACCTAGCTTGATCTTCCTTCTATCAAGCCTTCAATAACGTACTCTAAAAAAATCGGTCAAAATGAATAGATTCGAAAGGGACGCCGTTTTCGATCATCAGCAGCTTTTGTACTGCACTAATCATTGGTGGAGGACCGCAAAGGTAGAATTCCGTGTTTTGAAAGCATTCCAAATAGATGGGAATAACGTCGTGAAGATAACCAGTTTTACCCTGCCACCTAGTATTGTGATCCAAGTTTGACAGTACATTAATAAGCTTTAGGTTGTCAGCACTCAAAAAGAGGGATTCAGCCATTTCAAGCTCTGCCTTCAAGCGTGAACCATAAAACACTTTAATCGGATGCTCGTAGCCTTCACTTATCAAGGTATTCGCCATCGATAGCATCGGCGCTATACCTGAACCACCTGCAATAAAGACGGATTGCTGCTCATCAGCAGTGGTTAGCACCGACAGTCCATAGGGGCCGTCCAACTGCAGCGTTTCAACCCTGTCATGCGCCAGCGCACAGGACACCTTACCACCGGGCACCGCCTTGATGATCAAGGTCAGCCTGTTGCCATCAACCGGATTAGCCGCCGAGTAAGCACGGGCACCGAGCTCCGGTAGCTCAACCATAAAGTACTGACCGGGAGAAAATATCACCTCCTGCTCAGCCTCCAGCTGCAGCTCAAACATCTCCTCGGAAAGAAAACGTTTACCCACCACCCGAGCGGAGAAACGGGCTGGCGGATAGAGCGCACGCCCCTCGGCACGATTGATAACCTTGATCCGGAGGTCGGATTGCGCCTTGCACTGGCACGCCAGCAGACGCCCTTTGCGGCGCTCGCGGTCAGACAAACCCGGCGCGTCGGGCCAGAGGTTATTCACCTCGCCCTCAAGCACCTCAATTTTACAGGCACCACACCCGCCGGAGTTGCACTCGTAGGGAAACGCCAGTTCAGCACGCAGCGCAGCGCTGAGTAGCGTGTCGTCACTCGCTGACTCGAATTGGAGCAGCTGATCGTCTGATTGAATTTTGAACATAGACAACGTCTCTGAAAAAGCCCCTTCGACAGCGCCGAAGGGGAAGGCCTTCTGATAGGTTACAAGCGGAGCGTCATCAGACCGCCAGCATAGAACTCCTTAACGAGGCACTACGTTCAATGTATTGCCCAGGGACCAGGTCCTCGGAGAGCATCTTCAGATACGCCTCCGCAGCCCTGTCTGCCAGCGGCTGCCACTTCTCGACCCAGCCATCGATAACCGCATGATTGTCCGGGTTTTCCAGCGCATGTTTGACCAGCGCTTTCGCCCAGCGGTTATGACGCTCAGCGTCTTTCAGCTGGCTATCGATCAGCAGCGGCAGCAGGGTATCGTTGTTCTCCCACGCCTGCTGCTGCAGCGGCTTGAGCACACTCTCGACCAGCATCGGCTTGATCACCAGATTGAGGCTGACAAAAGCCTCCGCCCAGTCGAACGCGATCAGCTGCTTCTCCATCAGCTCACGCAATCCCTGCCAGCCCGGTTCATTTTCCCACAGCTCCCGCTCACGCTCGCCAAAGCCGGCATCGCCATAGGTGAGGCCAAGTTCGTGGGTACGGTAGGCGGTGTGGGTCAACCAGCGCAGAGAGTCTGCGGTTTGCAGAATGCAGCAGTTGGAGATCGTGCTCGCCGGCGCCATCTGCTGAACATAAGCAGAGGACATCTGCAGGCAGTGGAACAGATAGCGCAGCGGAGCGAAGCAGCGCGCCATCGTGTGCTGCCAGCCGTCGCGGACCATCTGGTCGTGCTCGCGCTCGTTGAACTGGTCGAACAGGCCCTGCACGTACGCCTCCTGGCCATCCTGCATCATGTTGTAGGTGCGGTAGACCAGTTGGTCGGGATCGGTAAACGCATCCCAATCATCATGTTTAAGCGGTGATGCGTTGCGGTACTGCTTGTACCAGAGGTTCATCGGGCTATCCGGGCTCAGCTCCCAGGGCGCGTCCGGATTGTTGGTGCTGTAGTGCAGTTTGCGCGACACGATGTCGTATTCACTTGGCTTTTTTCTCATCTCAGCCAAGTGGCTCCATGTGCGCAACGGTTTTTTGGATTCAAAGCTCATGAGTACCTCCTCACAGAGATTTATCAAAGTAAAAACGGATCTGGTCCTGGTCGGCCCAAATCTGTCCCGCGAAGGAAGCCAAATTAATCTCCAACTCCTGCATGTTGAACCGGCGGCCCAACTGCTCCTCCAGCGTTTTGCGGGTCAGGATCAGTTCTCCATCGGTCTCGATACGTACATATGCCCGCTTGTCTTCCACCCGGATCTCCTTGCCCGGATTATCGATCTCCGCCGTTTCGATCACTGGCTCCACAAGTTCACCAGCGCGGATAATCGGTCCAACGTTATTGTTGTTTAAGGCCTGATCACCCATCGTACTCATCACGTTATCCCTCTTTTGCTCAGCTGTTTTGCTAATGGTTGGTGCAACAACTGGCGCTGCTTCAGGTGTGTGCCATATTTGGCGAAACGCCTTCTGTATTGACGTAAATATCATCGCCCTTCACCTCTACGGGGTACTCAGCAAGGCAGCAATCTTCCGGGTTGATGCCCTGTCCGCTTTCATCATCAAAGGTCCACAGGTGGGCACGACAGGTGATTACGCCACCCTCGTAACTGCCCTCAGACAACAGAATCTCCTGATGGGGACAGATCGCCTGGTAGGCTTTCACCCCATGCTCCTCGCTGTTGACGATCAGGATTTCGGTACCGTCCGAGGTCTCGAAGGTCTCCATCTCGCCTGCCCAGATGTCGTCAAGGGAACAGACTTTTTCAAAGCTCATTACGGCTAGTCCTCAAATACCACATCGATCACTTCGGTCGGTTTCAGGCCGCTCTCGGCGACCGTCATCTCCCGCGGGAACAGTTCTCTTGATTGATGTTTGCGAACACGCATCACCCCGGCACGAGGCGCAACGCGGCGGTTAACACAGTGGTAAGCGACCTTCTCCGCCACCTGGTCCATGGAATCATTCAGATCCACGACGATCAGTTGCACCAAGAAGTCACGTTCAAACGCGGCATGAATTGGAAATGCTGACATCATCTACTCCTTAAACCGGTTCAAGCCGACTTTTTCATTTCGGGTTTACACTTCTCGGCCCAGGCGAAGTCATGGGCGTCTTTACCCATCTCCTCCACACACTGGAACCCCATGTACTGCAGCGCGCCCTCCAGAGTCATCGGCTGGATCTGCCCGGCCAAGAAGCGGTCGACAATGTTCAGGTGGTTCTGGTACTGCTCCGGATCTTGCTGGAAGATCCAGCGATCCACTTCCGAACCGAAGTGGTACAGGCGACCGTTGTGCTCAAGGCTGAACACCTTGACGTCCCAGTCATCGCCGGGAATACCGACCAACGGAATCTGGCTCATATTGCACACGGTAGGCAGAGTTTCCGGGGAAACCAGTTCCATGCGATCGTTAATCACGTTGTCGGTGATCACATCCCAGCAACGGCCCCAGCGCTTGCTCCAGCCCGGATACTTCTCCTCCAGCCAGTCACGCTCCTCCGGTGTCACCCCTGCCGCCGGGTTCCACCAGGCGGTTGTACGCCAGTACCAGACACCCATGTGATAGCTGTGGGGCAGCTCATCGATATCCTTGAGGAACAGATCCCAGTACCAGGGCTTATCCAGACCGAGATCGAGCAGTGCACGTTCGAACTGACCGATGATCCACTCGTACATGAACTCCTTGAACGACTGGTGGCGGTGCTCCAGCGGCGTGTAGTAATCCATGATCGGACCGGTCAGCACCGCGAACAGACGCCAGGCACGCCAGATCGCCATGTCGACCTTCTTCTGCGCTTCCTCCTTCTTGCCGTTCTCGATCAGCACCTGCAGCGCCGGACCACCCTGCTGCGCGTGGCGGGACTCATCGGTCTGTATGCTGGAGATCAGGTTGGCAAAGGTGTAGTCCCCGGCATCGGCCGCATCGGCCGCCAGACCGAGGAACTGCATGTTGGTGAAACCGGTTTCGAACGAGAAGGTCAGCATGATCGCGACGCTGATCGCATCGCGTCCGGTGATGATGTCGTCGAAGAAGTGCTTGGCAGCGATCGCGGCCCATTCATTACTCTGGTAAGCGCGCCAGGCCCAGTCAAACTGACGGTCCTTCTTGCAGTACTCATGCGGGAAAAACAGTTGGATCTGGCCGTGACGCAGCTCGTCCATCATGCCGAACGCGGCCATGTTGCGGTTACCAGGCGCCTTTGAGAATCTCGCCATGCGCCCTTCACCCGTTACAGCTGCATACTCGCCAACGGCTATGGCACCGTAATGCGCTTTCAGGATGCTGATCCAGCCCGGATCGGAATTTTCATAGATCTGCGCACGCTCAAGTGCGGCCTTTACGGAATAAGCACCGGCATCTTTTTCACGCTGAATACTGACATATTCCGGGTAGGAGGTTTTATAAGGCTCATCGTAGCTTTCCCATTTTTCCAGCGGGATGCCCATATGGCCGGACATCTGCTCAGGGAACAACTGCTCTTCGGTGACATAACTGGGGGTCCAGTTAGTCGCCCTGGTCAGTTCATACCAGTCTTTACGGGGATGCATCGCCATCTTGTTATTCTCCGTGCGGGTTGGGTTTAAAAGTTCTTGCTATAGGAGACCACGGCGTTGATCTGGCTGTGGCTTTGGTTCAACGTCTCGGTGCCTGCAAGGTAAGACGGCGTATCCAGGCTCTCTTTCAAGCCGAACGAAAGCGCCATACCCAGCCTCGACCCGCTGTCGAAGCGGTACTCACCACCAAGAGAGATGTGTTCTTTCAGATAAGCTGGGATCACAGGCAGTATCAGGTTGTTGTCCTGTGCCTGCTGCGCATAGCTGTAGCCTGCGCGAAGTGTCAGCTTGTCGTTGTAGCGGTAAGCGGTGCCGATAGAGGCCACCGTAATATCCTGATACTGATGCGGCAGTACGATATCGATTCCACCAGCCGGGGAGCTGAAACCCACATTGATGTTCTCCATCACATCACTCCAGTAGGTGCGCTTGATATCGCCGGTCACCAGCCAACGGTCGTTGATCTGATGCGCAATCCCCAAGGCCAGACTGGCGGGCATCTCGAAGTCTTTAATGCGGATATCGCCACTTAGCGGCAACACAGAACCGTCACTAGCGACACCTGTAAGCGTTGCCCTCCCCTCCAGGTCCCCCACCGAGGTCTCGAAGTTGTACATCGCGCCCAGAACGGTGCTGTCGCCTAGCTTATAGGTCAGGCCCAAACGCCCACCCAAACCGATCGCGTCTACACCGCCGCCAGTCGGAGAGTTACGGGTTAAGCTGAAGTGCGCGGCACCGCCAGGACCGACGAATCCGGCCAGCGGGGCCACCAGGCCACCTGAGAGATTACCTCCGGCAGCGAGTGCACCAACTTGGGAGGCAGGAAGAAGAAGTTCGAGATTAAGTGCAGTCCAGACCAGATCGAGGCTGCCGCCGACGGTCAGGTCCGGTGTCACCTCATAGCTGAAGCCGACGGGTGCACGCAGCACCAGCAGACGGCTGGAGTTTTCGAAGCTGGTTTGTGTCCCGTTTTCGGTCCGTGACAGGAAACTGTCGTTACCGAACTCGGTGCCCAGGCCACCGTTAGCGAACAGCCCTACACCCAGGTGCCATCTGTCCAGCTCGGTGACATAACTCAGCTGCGGTGCGAAGTAGGGTCCACGGTTATTGGATTCCGTGCTGCTCTTGGCCACCTCTCCGCTGCTGTTTCGCGCCTTGATATCGGTGGTGACGATATCCAGCCCGACTTCGAGCTGACTGCCATCCGGCGCCAGCCCCAAGGTAGCGGGGTTGCTGATCAACGCCGCGTTTCCGGTATAGTAAGAGGAGCTGGTGCCACCCATCGCACGAGAGGTTGCACCAAATCCTTCAAGGTCAAACACCTGCGTTGCATGTACGCTAAAAGCACATGACCCCAATAGCAGTGCGCTGGCACTTTTTATTTTTATCATCTGTTCACCCATTTTTATTTTTATATACTTTCTCAGGCAAAACGCCGTTTGATAGTGATTAGAATTCTTTCAGCTCAGGGATAAAAAGAAATTATTTTTTGGATTATGGGTTTATTTTAAAAATGTAATTATCTAAACCAAGGTTTATCAAAACTAAACTATGGGTTAACTTTGGCTGAAAATTAAGTTATCTGGATCAACAAAAGAGCATCAAAAAAAGGCTATACTCATTACCCATAACAACAAAAATCAATTGTCAGAGTCTTGAATATGAGTTCGGTGGATAAAAAGCAGTTTCAACCTGGCTCCGCACTTACCGTTCACAGCACCTACCTCGAAACAAACGGTTCCGGGCAGCTTCAGCGAGAGAAACTTGCCCGCATCATCTTTGATGGGCTTTACGAGTTCGTTGGCCTGCTCGATGCGCAGGGTAATGTGCTTGAGGTAAACAGGGCGGCCCTGAGCGGGGCCGGCATCACACTGGAGGAGATTCAGGGTAAGCCGTTCTGGCAAGCTCGCTGGTGGCAAATTTCGCAAGAGTCGGTCGCTGCCCAGAAACGGCTGGTAGAAGCCGCTTCCGCGGGAGAGTTTGTCCGTTGTGATATTGAAGTGTTAGGAAAAGCGGGCGGGCAAGAGATTATTGCCGTCGATTTCTCACTTCTCCCTATCCGTGATGAACAGAACAATATCGTTTTCCTTCTCGCCGAAGGGCGCAATATAACCGATAAGAAAAAAGCCGAAGCACAGCTGGCATTAAAAAACCGCGAACTTGAACAACTGGTTGAAAGAATTAGAAAACTGGATAATGCCAAAAGCGACTTTTTTGCCAAGGTCAGTCATGAGCTACGCACGCCGCTCTCATTAATTCTAGGGCCGCTGGAAGCGATAATGGAGGCGGAAAAAGAGCGCGGTTCGCCTCACTGGAACCAGTTTGAGGTGATACAACGCAACGCCACCACCCTGTTAAAACAGGTCAACGCCCTGCTCGATCTGGCAAAGATGGATGACCAGCAGATGGGGCTCACCTATCGTCGCACCGACCTCACCCTATTGACCCGCGCTATCTGCTCACACTTCGAAGGCGTCGCTCAGCAGCAGTCGATCAGTTTCAACACACAGCTCCCTCTGCAGATGATTGCCGAAGTGGATGGCGAGAAGTACGAACGTATCATCCTCAACCTGCTTTCCAACGCCTTCAAGTTCACGCCATCCGGCGGCCTTATCCGCTGCACCCTTAGCCTGAGTCGTCCGGACCATGCGCTGATCACCGTCTCCGATAGCGGGCCGGGCATCCCCTATCAGCTCCGAAGCGAGATATTCGAACGCTTCCATCAACTGCAACCGGAAAGCCCTCAGACCCAGCAAGGTACCGGCTTGGGGCTCTCCATCGTGAAAGAGTTCGTTGAGCTGCACCACGGCACGATCTCCGTCAGCGATGCGCCGGGGGGAGGAGCACTGTTCCAGGTGGAGCTACCACTGAAAGCGCCGGAGGGTGCTTACGTAGCCAGCGACACTCTGGCACGTGGCGAACCGCTGCAAACGGTTAACCCCGATGAATACATGACACCAACACCCTCAGTGGAAAGCACCGCCACACCGGCTCAGTTGGAGTACGATCGGCCCCGCGTCCTGATCGTGGAAGACAACGCGGATATGCGCTGCTTTATCAAGGATTGTCTCAACACCGATTATCAGGTGTATCTTGCGCCAGACGGCGCACAAGCGCTGGAACTGATGAGCGCTGCGCCGCCTGACCTGATGATCACCGACCTGATGATGCCGGTAATGAGCGGCGATACGCTCGTCCATGAAATTCGTAACCAGGAGGGGTTTGCACACATCCCGATCATGGTGCTGTCCGCCAAATCGGACGAACGGCTGCGGGTAAAGCTGCTCTCTGAATCGGTGCAGGACTATCTGTTAAAACCCTTCTCCGCTCAGGAACTGCGAGCACGGGTCAGCAACCTGATATCGATGAAGGTAGCCGGAGACGCCTTGAGGCAAGAGCTATCCGACCAGAGCAACGATATCGCCCTGCTCACCCACCGCCTGATCAAAAGCCGCCACCGTCTGCAGGAGAGTCACGACGCGCTACGGGCGTCGGAAGCGCGCTGGAAAGCGGTTTATGAAAACTCCGCCGCCGGGATTGCACTGACCGACCCCGACAGCCGTATTCTCAACGCCAACCCCGCGTTTCAGCGCATTACCGGCTATACGGAAAAGGAGTTGAAACAGCGCTCGATAGAGCAGCTGACCCCGTCCGATGCACGACCGCAGATGAAACAGCGCCTGTCACGTCTGCTCAAGAGCGGTGTCTCCGATTACAGCGTTGAGCGCCCCTACCTGTGCAAGGATGGCTCCACGGTCTGGGGTAACGCCAGCGTCTCGTTGATGCCCCCTCGCGCAGATGAGCCCCAGGTGGTGCTGCAGATCATCGACGACATCACCGAACGCAAACAGGCGCAGGAAACGCTCAATCAACTGCAGCAGGAGCTCGTCCACGTCTCCCGCTCCGCGACGATGGGCGAAATGGCCGCCTATATTGCACACGAGTTGAATCAGCCGCTCTCGGCGATCATGACCAACGCCAACGCCGGCACACGCTGGATAGGCAATCAGCCACCCAACATAACGGAAACCAAAGAGGTACTGGCCCGCATCGTCCGCGATTCCGATCGCGCTGGCGAAATCATCCGCATGGTCCGCTCCTTCCTGAAGCGCCAGGAGCCGGTACAGAAACCCATCGACTTCAAAGCACTGATAACCGACACCGCCCTGATACTGAAGGCACCCACACAGAGCAACGGAATAGGACTGAAGATCGTGGCGGACGATACTCTCCCCAGGATTCTGGGAGATGCTGTACAGATACAACAACTGCTCATCAACCTCGCCATGAACGCCATCGAAGCAATGAACCATAGCGACTGTAAAACACGCGCTCTGACCCTGTCGTTCTCGACAGATCCCGCCCAGGATGCGCTGATGATCCGAGTTACCGACACAGGCCCGGGCATTCCGCCGAGTCAGATGGAGCAGCTGTTCAATGCGTTCTACACAACGAAAAAAGAGGGGCTCGGCATGGGGCTGGCAATCTGCCTTACCATAACGGAGGCACACAACGGGAAAATCTGGGTGGAACATCCCCCGGGGGGAGGCATATGTTTTGCCGTACGCCTTCCCATGACTCAAGAGCGCGGCATATGAACGAACAAAAAACATTAATTTATATAATCGACGATGACAGTGCCGTGCTGGAAGCATTGAGTAGCTTAGTGCGCTCAATCGGTCTTAGTGTAGCCTGCTTCTCATCAGCTACAGATTTTCTCAACAATTTAGATGAGAATACCCAAGGCTGTCTTATTCTAGACGTAAGAATGCCTGAAATGAGCGGTATGGACGTGCAGAGAAAGATGTTAGATATCGCAGAGCATATCCCAATTATTTTTATTAGCGGTCACGGTGATATTCCTATGGCAGTCAAAGCGATTAAAGCAGGCGCCATTGATTTCCTAACCAAGCCCTTTCGTGAGGAAGATTTACTTTGCGCAATTCGAACAGCTATAAATATGATACCTAAAAAGGAAGTGACAGTAGCAGAAATAAAAGATCGCTATGACAGTTTAAGCAAACGGGAAAAAGAGGTTATCCGATTTGTTCTCAAAGGATTTTTAAACAAGCAAACGGCGTTAGAACTCGGTATATCTGAAGCAACTGTCAAAGTACATAGACATAATATAATGAGAAAAATGAAAACCTCTTCTGTCCAGGATCTTGTTAGAGTTTGTGACCGGATCGAAAGTTTTTACTTCGATGACTGTGATAATAATTGAAGCGCTCGAGCATCTCAATTATCCCCCAGACCATCCGTGAGAGCATTCGTTGGTTCGATGCATAGGAAAGCCCTACGCCCTTAGGAGACTGTGCTCCAACTAGCAGCATTCACCGTTCTCCCATGAAGACAAGCAAATCGTAAACGGTCACAGAACGGCCACGAAAGAAGGCCAAAGAACCATAAACGAAAAAATCGCCCTAAGGCGATTCTTCTATCTCTTTGATTTAAATGGTCGGGACGGCAGGATTTGAACCTGCGACCCCCTGCACCCCATGCAGGTGCGCTACCAGACTGCGCTACGCCCCGACTAGGCGGAGACCCTGAGGCCTCGAAGAGAGATGCGAATACTACCTTAAGGGTTTGATAATGTGAAGCTTTTATCGCACTGTTTTTAACAGGTCTCGAATGCTTTCGAGTTCTGTAATAGTTTGCTTAAGCAACTGCCGATAACGTTTGGAATCCTCACTGGCTTCACCGCCTTTCAACCACTGCCTGGCTCCGACAATCGTAAAGCCCTGATCATACAAAAGGCTACGAATCTGTCGGATAAGGAGGAGGTCCTGGCGCTGATAGTAACGGCGGTTATTACGTTTGACCGGCTTGATTTGATCGAACTCCTGCTCCCAATACCGCAGGACGTGCGGCTTGAGATCGCAGAGCTTGGCGGCCTCGCCGATGGTGAAGTAGCGTTTGCCGGGGATCGGTTCCAGCTCAGTCTGAGTTGGACTGCTGGCCGGCATAGGCTTCTACACGTTCCTTGAGTTTCTGTCCCGGACGGAAGGTCACGACCCGACGTGCGGAAATCGGGACCTCCTCTCCGGTTTTGGGATTGCGGCCCGGCCTCTGGCGCTTATCGCGCAGATCGAAATTGCCAAAGCCGGACAGCTTCACATGCTCGTTTGACGCGAGGCTTACACGGATTTCATCGAAGAAGGATTCCACCATCTCCTTTGCTTCCCGTTTATTAAGACCCAGTTCTTCAAAAAGACGCTCGGCCATATCCGCTTTTGTCAAAGAGCTCATGACATTCACCCTGTCTAATCTCTTAACGCAGCTCCCAGCTTTTCGCCCAGAGCCGATACCACAGCGCTCACTGCACTGTTTATTTCTTCATCATTAAGAGTGCGTGATGGATGTTGCCAGGTCAAGCCCAGCGCCAGACTTTTTCGTCCCGGTTCAATACCTTGGCCCTGATAAACGTCAAACAGGGTGATCTGTTTAAGGTATTCACCGGCCGCCGCTTTCACCACTTCGCGCAGCTCGGCGAAGCAGGTCTCAGTGCTGACCAGTACAGCCAGGTCACGGCGGGACTCCGGGAATTTGGACAGTTCGGAGAAGCGCGACACCCGTCCGCCAATCACAGCGTCCAGTTCAATCTCGAACAGGAACACAGGACCGGTCAGATCCAGAGATTTTTGCAGTGAGGGATGCAGGGCGCCGATACGTCCGACGGTCTGCCCATTCTGCTGAATAGCCGCGCTCTGCCCCGGATGCAGTGCCACCTGGTTGTCGGCTACGAAACTGAAGCTACCGGCATTGCTACCCAGGCTCAGCAGGGATTCCACATCGCCCTTGAGGTCGTAGAAATCGACCTTGTCACTGCCGCCGTTCCAGCCCTCTGGCTGACGGCTACCACAGATAATACCGGCCACCACGTTTTGCTGCTTCAAGCCATCAGTGGTCGGGACAAAACGCTGCCCGATCTCAAACAAGCGTACACGCTGCTGCTGACGGTGCTGATTGTACTGCAGAGCCTTCGCCAGTCCGGGCCACAGGGTCGTGCGCATGACGGCCATCTCAGCCGAGATCGGGTTGGCCAGCGCCATGGGCTCATGTTGATCATCAAACTGAGCAGACAGCCCTTTCTCGATAAAGCTGTAGGTGATCGCTTCCTGATACCCCAGAGAGATCAGATGGCTGCGTACCCGACTTTGACTGACCCGCGCTTCCGGCAGCGGCGGGATCGGCAACTCCGCACGCGGTGTGCGAACCGGCAGGTTGTTATAACCGTATACACGCGCGATCTCTTCGATCAGGTCCACTTCCAGGCTGATGTCGAAACGGTAGCTCGGTACCTGCACCTGCCACTCACGGTCGCCGCTGACCTCGAGCTTGAGGCCGAGACGGGTGAGGATCTCTACGATCTCTTCCGCGGGAATCTCAAGTGCGAGAGCCGAAGTCACCTTATCGTGGCGCAGCTGAACACTGGTTACCGCCGGCAGATCCTGTTCGGAAACCGCTTCGGTAACAGGGCCTGGCTGGCCACCTACGATATCCAGCAACAGGGCGGTCGCTCGTTCCATGGCATCACGCTGTAACTGCCAGTCCACACCACGTTCAAAACGGTGAGAGGAGTCGGTATGCAGCCCGTAGTTACGAGCGCGCCCTGCAATAGCAAGCGGAGCAAAGAACGCACTTTCAAGCAGGATATCGCGGGTCGCATCAGTTACCGACGTGGGCTCGCCACCCATAATGCCGGCCATGGCCACCGCCTTTTTATCATCGGCGATCACCAGAGTATCCGCGTTGAGTTTAACCTCTTGGCCATCCAGCAGCGTCAGAGCCTCGTCCTGTTGCGCCATACGCACCTGGATCTGCCCTTCAAGGGTGTTCAGGTCAAACGCATGCATCGGCTGGCCCAGCTCGAGGAGGACGTAGTTAGTCACGTCCACAACCGGATCGATGGAACGAATACCGGAACGACGCAGCTTTTCCTGCATCCACAGCGGTGTCTCTGCAGATGAATCGATGCCGCGAATAACCCGTGCCAGATAGCGCGGGCAGCCGCTGGTCGCCTTCAATGACGCTTCCACTTGATCATCGATCTGGGGCGCTACCGGTGAACAATCCACCGATGCCACCGGCACTTTGTTGAGTACGCCGACTTCACGGGCCATCCCGGCAAGGCTCAGGCAGTCACCCCGGTTCGGCGTCAGGTCCACGTCGATGATCTGGTCATCAAGCTTCAGGTATTCGCGGATATCGGTGCCGACCGGCGCATCTGCCGCCAGTTCCATCAGCCCGGCGTGATCTTCGGATAGACCGAGCTCATCCTCGGCACAGAGCATGCCGAAGGATTCGACCTGGCGCAGCTTGGCCTTCTTGATCTTGAAATCTCCCGGTAGAACGGCACCAACCTTGGCAAAGGGCACACGGATCCCGGCGCGAGCATTGGGCGCGCCACAAACTACCTGGAACTCCTCACTACCATCGGAGACCTGGCACACCCGCAGCTTATCCGCATTGGGGTGCTGTTCGGCACTGAGGATCTCACCAACCACCACGCCACTGAATGCGCCGGCAACGGGTTCTACTTTATCGACTTCCAGTCCGGACAGACTGAGTTGATCGACCAGCGACTGGGTGTCAATTTCGGGCTGCACCAGTTCGCGCAACCAGTGTTCACTGAATTTCATGCTGCTGTCCTGAAATCTCTAAAATTTGGGTATGGTCGATTAACGGAACTGGCCGAGGAAGCGCAGGTCGTTTTCGAAGAACAGGCGCAGGTCATCAACGCCGTAGCGGAGCATGGCAAAACGCTCAACGCCCATACCAAATGCAAAGCCGGTGTACTCTTCCGGATCAATCCCGGACATCTCCAGCACTTTCGGGTGGACCATGCCGCAGCCCAGCACCTCAAGCCACTTGCCGTCACCACGATCGATATCCACCTCGATGGAGGGCTCGGTAAACGGGAAATAGGAGGGGCGGAAACGTACCTTGACGTCTTCTTCAAAGAACTCGCGCAGGAACTGCTCCAGCGTCCCTTTAAGGTCGGCAAAGCTGATCTCTTTATCGATCAACAGGCCCTCAACCTGGTGGAACATCGGCGAATGAGTCTGATCGTAATCGCAGCGATAGACACGGCCCGGGCAGATGATCCGGATCGGTGGCTTCTGCGCTTCCATGGTACGTACCTGAACCGGTGATGTGTGGGTACGCAGGAGGGTATGCACATCGAAGTAGAAGGTATCGTGCATGGCCCGAGCCGGGTGGTGAGCCGGAATATTCAGCGCTTCGAAGTTATGGTAATCGTCCTCGATCTCCGGCCCCTCTTCGACCGAGTAGCCGATGCTGGAGAAAAAGGCTTCGATACGCTCCATGGTTTTGGTGACCGGGTGCAGACCACCCAGTGTTTGCCCGCGCCCGGGCAGGGTCACGTCGACCTGCTCTGCGGCCAGCTTGGCCTCAAGCGCAGCGCTCTCCAACTGTTCTTTTCGGGCATTAAGCTCGTTGGACAGCTCGTCCTTGGCTTCGTTGATCTTGGCGCCGGCAGCCGGGCGCTCTTCCGCCGATAGTTTGCCAAGGCCTTTCAGTAACTGGGTAAGATGACCTTTCTTACCGAGATACTGAACGCGCACCTCATCCAGCGCTTTTACATTGTCGGCCGTTGCGACCGCTTGTTTACCATCCGCCAACAGGGCGTGAAGATTTTCCATTTCCGGCTCCAAACAAAAATAGGGGAAGAGCTTCCACCCTTCCCCTATTTGGATCTGCTTAATAACCTACCAATAGGCGGGTGACGCCTTAGGCCAGGGCCGCTTTGGCCTTCTCAACCACCGCCGCAAAAGCTGTCTGCTGGTTTACAGCCAGGTCAGCCAGTACCTTACGGTCGATTTCGATGTTGGCCTTTTTCAGACCGGCGATAAAGCGGCTGTAAGACAGACCGTTGATGCGGGCAGCAGCGTTGATACGTGCGATCCACAGAGCGCGGAACTGACGCTTACGCTGACGACGGTCACGGTAAGCATACTGACCTGCTTTGATGACCGCCTGTTTGGCTACACGGAATACACGGCTGCGAGCGCCGTAGTAACCTTTCGCCTGTTTCAGGATTTTCTTGTGACGGGCGCGAGCCTGTACACCACGTTTTACGCGAGGCATAGCAATTCCTTCCTATAAAAAGTTGATTCAGACAAAAAGCTTACAGATACGGCAGCATGCGCTTGACCAGAGCCTGGTCAGCATCATGAACCTGCAGCATCGGGCGCAGCTGACGCTTACGCTTGGTGCTTTTCTTGGTCAGAATGTGGCTTTTGAAGGCCTGCTTGTGCTTAACGCCGTTAGCAGTTTTCTTGAAACGTTTTGCCGCACCGCGGACAGTTTTAATCTTAGGCATTTTCAATCTCCACGCATTCGTTTGTAATGCGTCAGCCGGAATCAACAAAACCCGTTCCGCCTTTCCCCACTGGAGAAAGCCAGGACGGGTTGTGTATGAAACGCTGACTATTTCTTCTTCGGGGCGACGACCATCACCATCTGGCGACCTTCCATCTTCGGCTGCTGCTCTACAACACCTAGCCCGTCCAGGTCACCCTCGACACGGCGGAGAAGTTGCATGCCCAGCTCCTGATGAGCCATCTCACGGCCACGGAAACGCAAGGTCACCTTGGCCTTATCCCCGGCTTCAAGGAAACGTATCAGGTTGCGCAGCTTTACCTGATAATCCCCTTCTTCCGTACCGGGACGGAATTTCACTTCCTTGACCTGCATCTGAGACTGTTTCTTCTTAGCCTCATTTGCTTTCTTCTTCAGTTCGTACTGATGCTTACCATAGTCCATGATCTTGCAGACAATGGGATCAGAATCAGAGATCTGTACAAGGTCAAGTTCAGCCTCTTGAGCCAGCTCAAGAGCTTCTTCAATCGGAACGACACCAACCTGGTTACCATCCGCCCCAATGAGGCGGGCTTCACGTGCACGGATGTTCTCGTTAATTGGCGGCAGGTTCTGACGACCGCCGCGCCTGTTATCACGCCTGATAGCTATATCTCCTGACGAATTTTATTCCTGACGCCCTTTACGGGTTACTTCCCCGGTAATCTTTTCAATGAAGGCGTCAACCGACAACGTGCCGAGATCTTCACCGGAGCGCGTACGCACTGCAACGGATCCACTCTCTACTTCTTTGTCGCCTACAACGAGCAGGTAGGGCACTTTCTGTAAAGTACGCTCGCGAATTTTAAAGCCGATCTTCTCGTTTCTCAAGTCCGCAACAGCCCTATAACCTTTATTTTCTAGCCGCTCGGTCACTTCTTTGACGAATTCGGCCTGTTTATCGGTAATATTCATCACCGCAACCTGCACCGGAGCCAGCCAGGTCGGCAAGGCGCCCGCGTAATGCTCTATCAGGATACCAATGAAACGCTCGAAGCTACCCAGGATCGCCCGGTGCAGCATAACGGGTGTTTCACGCTCACCCTCTTCATTAACAAACTGAGCACCGAGGCGGCCCGGCATGGAGAAGTCCACCTGAATGGTGCCGCACTGCCAGACCCGGCCAAGACAGTCCCGCAAAGAGAACTCGATCTTGGGTCCGTAGAAAGCCCCTTCGCCCGGCAGCTCTTCCCAATCCAGCTGCGCCGTATCCAGTGCATCGGCCAAGGCTTTCTCCGCCTTATCCCAGCTTTCATCAGAACCAACGCGCTGTTCAGGACGGGTAGAGAGCTTGTAGATGATGTCGGTAAAGCCGAAATCCGCATACACCTCATGCAGAAACTCGATAAATGCGGCCACTTCCGACTGAATCTTGTCCTCGCCACAGAAGATGTGGGCGTCATCCTGCACAAAGCCACGTACGCGCATGATGCCGTGCAGCGCACCTGAGGGCTCGTTACGGTGGCAGGAGCCGAACTCCGCCAGACGCAGGGGCATTTCACGGTAGGAGCGCAGACCCTGATTGAACACCTGGATATGACAGGGGCAGTTCATGGGCTTGATAGCAAAGTCACGGCTCTCGGAGTGCGTGGTGAACATCTGCTCCTGGAACTTGTCCCAGTGACCGGACTTCTCCCACAGGGTACGTTCGACCACCTGCGGCGTCTTAATTTCCTGGTAGCCGTGCTTACGCTGCTTGGCGCGCATATACTGTTCGATCTGCTGATAGAGCGTCCAGCCGTGTGGGTGCCAGAACACCATACCCGGTGCTTCTTCCTGCAGGTGAAACAGATTCAGCTGCTTGGCCAGTTTACGGTGATCGCGCTTTTCCGCCTCTTCCAGACGGTGCAAATAAGCCTTGAGAGCCTTCTTGTCGCCCCAGGCAGTACCGTAGATGCGCTGCAGCATTTCATTCTTGGCATCACCACGCCAGTATGCACCGGCCACCTTCATCAGCTTGAACGCTTTGATGTGACCTGTTGACGGCACGTGGGGGCCGCGGCAAAGGTCGATGAAGTCACCCTGGCGATAGAACGAAAGCGGTTGATCACCGGGGATATCCTTGATGATCTCGACCTTGTATTTCTCCCCCATCTGCTCGAACATCGCCACCGCTTCATCGCGGCTCATGATGGAGCGACTCACTTCCAGGTTATCCTTGGCCAGCTCGTTCATCCGCTTCTCGATCTTGGCCAGATCTTCCTGGGTGAACGGACGCTCGTAGGAGAAGTCGTAGTAAAAGCCGTCATCAATCACCGGGCCGATGGTCACTTGCGCGCCGGGGAAAAGCTCCTGTACTGCCATCGCCATCAGGTGAGCACAGGAGTGGCGAATAATCTCCAGCCCTTCGTCATCGCGTGCGGTCACGATGGCCAGGTCAGTATCCTTCTCAATGACGTAACTGGTATCAACCAGAGTGCCGTCGACTTTACCGGCAAGTGCAGCCTTGGCCAGGCCGGTACCGATATCGGCAGCAACATCATAAACACTGACAGGGTGATCGAATTCGCGCTTGCTCGCATCCGGGAGAGTAATGACAGGCATGTCTAATCCTTAAGCTTAGTGGTGGCCCCTACGACAGGTCACATAAGTGGGTGATCCGGCTGTCGGACAGCCGTTCGAAATAAGACGCGAGAGTATAACGCTGCAGTGCACACAGCTCCAGTCAAACGGACAAAACCGGGGTAAAGGCGTACAATCAGGAAGGGATCGTCCATAAAAAATATAGAAGTCGAATCGTGCCCCCTACCCGTTTGCGCATCAGCACCCGTCTCATGATCGTCCTCTGCCTGCTGGTTCTTTTGCAGGCAGCACTGGTTGGCGGTTTTGCATTGAAGCACCTGGCGGACTCACTTGAAGAACAGATGGCACTGCGGGCGCGTCAACTGGCCTCGATGGTTGCTCAGACCCCCTCCATTCGAACTGCCGTCGCCACCAATGATGGCCCCACTGTCAATCAACTGGCCAAAGAGCTGCAGGACGCCACTGATGCCAGCTTCATTTCAATTGGCAACGCTGAGGGGATACGCCTCGCTCATCCGTTACCAGACCGCCTTGGCAAGCCGATGGTCGGCGGCGACAACGAAGCTGTCCTGCAAGAGGGCCGCACGATCATCTCCCAAGCCGTGGGCAGTATGGGGCCATCCATACGAGGTAAGGCACCAGTGATGAATGACATGGACGAAGTGGTCGGTGTAGTTTCAGTGGGCTACCTCACGCGGGAAATTGACGACACGATACTGACCTATCAGCGCATCGTAATCACTGTAACCCTCGTCCTGCTCGCGCTGTCCATCCTGGTCGCTAACTGGATTGCCCGGCGTTTCAGAGCTGCAATTTTCGACCTGGAGCCGCATCAAATAGCCGCGCTGTTCGAGGAGCGTAATGCAACACTGGAGTCAGTGCGCGAAGGTATCATCGCTATTAACGCTGAAGGCCGTATAACAACCTTTAACCGTGCGGCTATCGACACACTCGGGCTCGGCTCCGAACCCCTGACCGGTCGATTGATTCAAGAGGTACTGCCGGAAAGCCGTCTACCCGCGCTGCTGGAAAGCGGTGAGCCTGAGTTCGATACGGAGGTGGTAATCGGGGGACGCAGCTTGATCATAAACCGCATCCCAATCCGCGTAAAAGGCCAGCTCACCGGTGTCGTTTCCAGCTTCCGTGTTCGGGACGAGCTTGCCATGGTGAGCCGACAACTGACACGAATTCAGCAATACGCCGAGACCCTGCATAGCCAAGCACACGAATATGCGAATAAACTCCACACCATTGCCGGACTGATACAGCTGGACAAAAGTCGGGAGGCACTGGAACTGATCGGCCAGGAAACTCAGGATCACCAGACGATGCTTCGCTGGCTGGTCGACTCGGTGGACGACCCTGTGGTTTCGGGCTGCCTGCTTGGCAAGTTCAACCGGGCTCATGAGCTCGGGCTTCAGCTAGTTATAGATCCGGACAGCCACTTGGGTGCCCTGCCCTCTCACATTGCCCCCGAGCAACTGGTCACCCTGATTGGCAACCTGCTCGATAATGCGTTTGATGCCACACTCGGGGCTCAGGGCACTCAGATTAGCCTGTCACTCACCGATATAGGGCAGGACCTGATTATCGAAGTGGAGGATGGCGGTCCCGGGGTTCCGGACGCCGATCTTGAGCAGGTTTTTGAACGCGGCTTTAGCCGCAAAGCAGAGGGAAGGGGTATCGGACTGCACCTGGTCAAAGAGATTGTTACCCAGCTCAGCGGAGAGATCGTGGTTGAAAACCTTTCCGAAGGTGGCGCCCGTTTTACGCTGTACCTACCCAAGGAGATTCGAAAATGAGCGCTCCTCTTGGAATCATAATCGCTGAGGATGACACCCAAATCGCCGAAATACAGCGCCGTTTTGTTGAACGGGTTCCTGGCTTTGAGATCCGCGGTATCGCACACAGCACCCGCGATGCGAGGGAACTGATCGATGTATTAAAGCCGGACCTGGTCATGCTGGATATCCAGTTCCCGGATGGCAGTGGACTGGAGCTATTGAGAGAGCTCAGAGCTGCCGCTCAACCAACCGATGTTATCCTGGTTACCGCTGCCAAAGAGGTCGACAGCCTCACCGAGGCGTTACGATGCGGGGTTTTTGATTACATTCTAAAACCGTTAATCTTCGAGCGCCTTGAACAAGCGCTGCTCAATTACCAGCAGCACCTGGAGCGCCTGAACGCATTGGGAAGCCTCAGCCAGCAATCGGTTGACGGACTGCTTCCCCGCAGCACCCAGAGCACGACTTCCGATCCCGAATCCGGATCCAAACGATTACCCAAGGGTATCGACGGTCTGACCCTGGACAAAGTTCGAGGAGCCATGCAGAACGCTACCGGTAGCCTGAGCGCCGAACAGATGGGAGAACTGATTGGTTCCAGCCGAACCACCGCTCGACGATATCTCGAATATCTGGTTTCAGAAGGCGAGCTGGAAGCTGATATCAACTACGGCAGCATCGGCCGCCCCGAGCGACGCTACCGCCGCATCGCTCACTAAACAGAAAAAAGCCACCGCAATGACTCAACACTGGGTGGCTTGAAAATACCGGTCGGTTGGAACCTCTTCCCCGACCGGCAGGTGCAAACAACAACGACGGCTTTCGTTGTTCGGCTTAGTCGGCTTCTTCCTGAATCTCCATACGGGCACGTGCGTTTTCCATACGACGGCGTAGAATCGGGCCAATAATGTACGGCAGTAGTAGTCCAGCCAACGCCACCACCCAGATAGCGATGCTCAGACCGCTGGAGAACAGCGCCGTCCAATCACCATCAGAAATAGTCAGCGCGTGGCGCAGGTTCAGCTCCATCTCAGGTCCCAGGAGCATACCAAGGATGACCGGCACCAGCGGAACATCGAGCTTACGCAGGACGTAGCCCATCAGACCGAAACCGACCATGAAGTACAGATCCAGCGCACTGTTACTGATTGAGTAGATACCCACCGCCGCGACCAGCGTTACCACCGGCATCAGGTACTTCGGCGGAATGCTCAGCAGCTTGACGAATACACCGATCATCGGGATGTTGAGCAACAACAGCATCAGGTTACCGACCAGCAGAGCTGCAATCACGCCCCAGACCAGCTCAGCATTCTGAGTGAATAGCATCGGCCCCGGCTGAATATTCAGTGAAATCAGCATCGCCAGCAGTACCGCTGTGGTACCACTACCCGGCACACCGAGGGTCAGCATCGGTACCAAGGCACCATTGGCAGCGGCATTGTTGCCCGCTTCCGGTGCAGCCACGCCACGGGGGTCGCCCTCACCGAAATTGCCTTTTGAACCAACCATCCGCTTTTCCAGGGTGTAACTGATAAAGCTACCCAGAGAAGCACCGGCACCCGGCAGCACGCCGGAAACGAAGCCCAGCAAAGAGCCACGCAAACTCGTCGGAAGAATCTCGAAAACATCCTTCATCTTCAGGCTCAGCTTGTTCAGCTTCGCTGCTGCCAGCCCTTCACCGACATGCTTCTCGATAAAGAACAGCAGCTCGCTGACCGCAAACAGGCCGACGATGGCGATGATGAAGTCGATCCCCTCGTAAAGCTCGAGAATGTTGAATGTATAACGCTGGTTGCCGGTGGAGATATCTACACCTACCGTCGCGATCATCAAACCTAGGGCCGCAGCAACAATGGTTTTTACCGGGTTCTTCCCGGTGATACCACCAAGGGTCGCGAACGCCAGCGCGAACAGAGCGAAATACTCCGCTGCACCAAAATGCAGGGCGAAGCGCGCCAGAATCGGTGCCAGAATAATCAGACCAATGGTGGCCAGCAAACTGCCGATAAAGGAGGCAATTGCTGAAACCGCCAGCGCCTCTGCGGCCTTACCCTTCATCGCCATCGGGTAACCATCTAGGCACGTCATCATCGCCGGCTCATCGCCCGGGATGTTGAGCAAGATGCTTGAGATACGACCACCATACATGGCGCCGGCATAGACCGAAGTGAGCATAATCAGCGAGGCAGCCGGAGAAAGACCCAGGCTGAAAGCCAGCGGAATCAGGATCGCAACGCCGTTAGCGGGCCCCAGGCCCGGGAGTGCGCCGATCAGGGTGCCAAGCATCGCGCCAAGCGCTGCGAACATCAGGTGCTCCGGCGTCAACGCGACGGCGAAGCCCTGCAGCAGGAAAGAAAGAGTTTCCATCGGTTCAGCTCCTTAACTCAGCTTGAGGATGCCAGCCGGCAAATGCAGCTCAAGCACGAAGTTGAACAGCACATAGACCACCACGGCGCTACCGATACCGGTCAGACCGGCCGACATCGGGCGGGCCCCCATACGCCAGCAGAGCACACCGACCATCAGCGTCGTGGAGATCACGAAGCCCACAGGGGCAAGAATAGCCGAGAAGATCATCAGCACCAGGAGCACGAAACCCAGATCGAGCAGGGTTTTCATGCCCGGCCAAGGCTGGTCCGGGTCCGGCTTAACGATCATATAAACACTGGATAGACCCATGACTACCGCCAGCAGCAGCGGGAATGTCTCGGGGCCAACCGCCTCGGCACCACCAAAGGGTACGGGGAACTGGCTAGCCTCCCAGCCGTACGCGACGGCCAGGAGGAGGAGCAGTATTCCAAGAATACGATCGCCGATCATTTGACCAACCCAATTTCAACGGAGAGGTCACGTATATCCTTAACCTGCTGCTGGACGAAAGCCTCGAACTCCTCACCGGATTTATGGAACGGCATCAAACCATTCTGTTTCATGATCTGCTTCCATTCGTCGCTCTGATAAACACCGTCGATAGTGCCGGTCCACCAGTTATAAGCATCGTCCGATACGCCTGCCGGCAGATAGAAACCGCGCCAGTTAGGCGCGATCGAGTCGACACCCTGCTCGACCGCGGTGGGCATGCCTGCGAACTCACCGGGCAGGCGCTCCTCTGACAGTACCGCGATGACACGCAGATCGCCGGATTCTACGAAACCGAGCACCTCAGACACGTCACCGGTAAAGCCCTGAATATGACCGCCGACTACCTGGGTGATCGCTTCAGCACCACCGCTATAGGCCAGGTATTTGATTTTTGGCAGTTCGGTCACGCCGGCCGCCTTCGCTGTAATCAGCACTTTCAGGTGATCCCAACCACCCAGTGCGCTGCCGCCACCGAACTTAACAGACTGCGGGTCTTCTTTAATCGCTTCGACCAGATCATTCAGGTTTTTGTAAGGCGCATCCGCCGCGACAGCGATGACACCGTAATCCGCGCCAAGTGCGCCAACCCAGCTCACCTGATCCGCGTTCAGGCCGGCGAACTGACCCTGCGCAAGACGTGTTGTGGTTGCAGTACTAGCCGCCACGATCAGAGAGGAATCACCCTCACGCTTCGAAACAGCGTGCGCGAAAGCGACGCCTCCGCCGGCACCCGGCATGTTGACGGTCTGAACGTTACCTTCGATATATGCCAGATTGGTCAGCACCTTACCGACGCTACGGCATGTGAAGTCCCAGCCGCCACCCGGATTCGCCGGCGCGATGCACTCCGCGGTGCGCTCCGGCTCGAAAGCGAATGATTGGGAAGCAGCGAAAACAATTGAGGTTGCAAGCATCAGCTTGCGAATAGGGCGTTGCATCATGCTATATCTCCAACGTTATTGTTTTAATCGGAAGAGATCGTCGCTTATTAGGTAAGTGGGGTAACGACCCTTCCCGAACGCTTTGGACGTTCCTTAACGCTGGCAGATTAGAGCTTTACGGGAGCAGCTAGAAGTTAACTGAAATAAAGGCTTTTAAAATATTAATAAGCTTTATGTTCATTTAGTTTATGGTATCGGGAGGGCGTCTTCTGATGAGCTGATGGCTTACAATGATCAGACTCGGCGTGTGCTGACGGCGACGACCTGTATGATCAAGCCCTGGTTATACCGACGGGGCGATGACCTACAATAGGTCGCAAGCGCTGCTTGCGATCCTTCGGACGCCTGCGGTGCCTCCCCGCTGTACCTGCGGTACACGCGTGGTCACATGGGCCAGGTAGTGCACAGCAGACTCGCTCCAAATATTAAAAAACCCCGATACCTTAAGGTACCGGGGTTCTTTAATATTAGGTGCCTGGCGATGACCTACTCTCACATGGGGAAGCCCCACACTACCATCGGCGATGACGCGTTTCACGACTGAGTTCGGCATGGGATCAGGTGGTTCCACGTCTCTATTGTCACCAGGCATAACTGGAACAAACTGAGATCTAAAAGCTTTTTAGTAGAAGATCTGCTTTGGCTTTTCTTCTATCTGATGTCTTGGTGTTTTCTACAAGCTTCAACCGGTGCCTCTGTCGTGCTTAGCACTCAGGGCTCATCGATCTAAATATTCAACTTTCAAACGCCTTGGGCGTTATATGGTCAAGCCTCACGAGCAATTAGTACTGGTTAGCTCAACGCCTTACAACGCTTACACACCCAGCCTATCAACGTCCTGGTCTCGAACGGCTCTTTAGGGACCTCAAGGGTCCAGTGAGATCTCATCTTGAAGGAGGCTTCCCGCTTAGATGCTTTCAGCGGTTATCCCGTCCGAACGTAGCTACCGGGCAATGCCATTGGCATGACAACCCGAACACCAGAGGTTCGTTCACTCCGGTCCTCTCGTACTAGGAGCAACTCTTCTCAAATCTCAAACGCCCACGGCAGATAGG
>NZ_AUAZ01000025.1 GCF_000428985.1 Marinobacterium litorale DSM 23545
AACGGCGAGAACTTTGCCCTGCTGGAAAAAGTGGCCGATAAACTGGGTGCCGCCATCGGTGCCTCCCGCGCGGCGGTGGATGCCGGTTTTGTCAGCAACGACCTTCAAGTGGGCCAGACCGGTAAGATCGTAGCCCCCGAGCTCTATATCGCGGTCGGTATCTCCGGTGCCATACAGCATCTGGCGGGGATGAAAGAGTCCAAAGTGATCGTGGCGATCAACAAGGACGAGGAAGCCCCGATCTTCCAGGTGGCCGATTACGGGCTGGTAGGGGATCTGTTTGAGGTATTGCCGGAGTTGGAGTCAAAGCTCTGATAGAAGCCTGTAAGCTTTTTGGAGACCGGTGCCGTCGGCGGCACTCCCCCTGCCTGACACGCCATAAACCCGTCCATGGGGGCTCGTCTGCCGCCGTCCCTGGCGGCAGACGGTCAGTGAACAGAAACCCTGCTGTCCCTTGACTCAACCCTGCGAAATCGACGTCAAAAGCATGGGGTTTGGGGCCGCACCGGCCCCAGTCTGCTGGGCCTCGATCCATGTATGTAAAGGAGTTATATGAAAAAAACGTTCGAATGTAGCCTAACGTAGACGTATCACTCTGATGGTTTTTTGTTACAATCGGAGGTTTAGTTTCAGGCGTGTAGGTGGCATTGAACGATGGCAAATGAAGCGGCTTTAAGAGTTTTGGTGGTTGATGATAGCCGGATTGCACGTCTGACATTAATGCGTATATTGCAGTCACTTTCCATCGATATGGAAATGCTGCAGGCCAGCTCCGCTGATGAGGCGGAAGCGGTTCTGGCTGGCGAGTCGAAACCTGCGGATGTGGCGCTGATCGATTTCAATATGCCGGGCCGCGATGGACTTGAGCTGGCTGAGGCGTTGAAAGCCAAGTATCCCGACACACGTATGGCACTGGTAACGGCTAATATTCAGGATGCCCTGGCGGCTCGGGCGCGGTCCATTGGGCTTGCCTTTCTACCCAAACCGATCAACGTAGACCAGCTTGGCCTGTTTATCCGGGGAGAGGCGTAATGGATCTGTTCACGCCCGATGAGCACGATCTGATCGTAGAACTCATGAACCTGGGGGTCGGGCGCGCCGCGAATGCGCTTTCTCAGCTTGTGAATGATGAAGTTCTGCTGTCTGTTCCCCGGCTCGAATTTATCTCTGTGCCTGAAGCCCAGGTGGCTTTCCGCAAGGATTTGCCGCCCCACTTAGCGGGTGTTTCACAGGACTTCGAGGGCTTTATTAACGGCCGGGCAGCACTGCTGTTTCCGGAAGCGCGAAGCCTGGAGCTCGTTAATGCCATCATTGGCGAGGAGCTCAGTGCAGATGAGATTTCCGAGCTCGAACACGAGACGTTGGCGGAGCTCGGTAATATCCTCCTGAATCACTGCCTGGCGACACTGGCGAATCAGCTCAAGGAAAGTATCAAAACGGATATCCCAAGGGCGTTTAATGTGAGCTCGAAGGAGCTGTCCAGCGAGTTGAGCCTTTATGATCCGCCGGCCACCGACTCGCTGGTCATGCTGGTTCAGATTAATTTCAGTTTGCGCAACAGTGCATTAAGAGGCTATCTCGCCTTCATCATCGACCTTAATTCAGCGGATATCTTTTTGAAGTCGTTGAGGAGTTATCTTGCAGACCTCACCGGATAAACAGTCGCATTTTGGAACCCGATGCAGTGAGGATCTGGACTGTCTGGAACTGATGGACAGTCTGGAGGGCGGGGTATTACTGCTTGATGATCAGGGCCGTATTCAGCTATGGAACCGGTGGTTCGCTGAGTTAACCGGAATCGGTTCAGACAGTGCGTTGAATCGAACGCTTGAACAGGTCTTTGAGCAGGCGTTGCCTGATGCCTTGACCGAAGCGGTCGAAAACGCCTGCCGCTTGCGGATGAGCCGCATCCTGTCCTGGCAGATGCATAAGAAACTGTTGCCTCTGAGCCGCCGTTTGCCCAGTGGTGAGTTGCAGCCCGTCTATCAGTCGATCATGTTGAGGCCTCAGACCAATTCGGATCTGACTCTATTGCAGTGCGTGGACATCACCTATGCCGTGAAGCGGGAAAAGCATCTACGGGCCAGTGAGCGAATTTTAAAGCTGGAGCGCAAAGTGCTTGAGCTGATCGCGGCCAGTGATTCGCTGGAGCATATTCTTGATACGCTGTGCTCCACCGCAGAAAAGTTGATACCGCATTCAACGACGGCCGTCTTTCTCAGTAACGAACGTGGTGAAGAGTTAGCCATAAAAAGTGCGCCCAGCCTTCATCTGGAGTTCACCCGGGCCAGACAGGAAGACCCAAAGCTGTTACAAAACGCCACCTGTGGTTATGCAGCGTTAAGGCAGACACTGGCGGTTTGCCCCGATGTTTCCATGGATGTGAATTGGGCGCCCTGGCGACAACTGGCGGAAAAGGCCGGTGTTGCGGCTTGTTGGGCTATGCCGATTATCGCGCCTAAGGGAGAGACGCTGGGTGTTTTCGCGGTCTACCCCTGTACCACGGGATCGCCCTCCGATCAGGATCGGCAACTGCTCGAACGAATTGCGCATCTGGCCAGTATTGCCGTCGAGCGCAACCGCCAGATGGAGCGGATACGCTACCTTGCGATGCATGATCCGCTCACCGGGCTCGCGAACCGCAGTCTGTTAAATGAACATCTGAGCCAGGCTGTACACCTTGCCGAGCGGGAGCGGCACCAGTTCGCGCTACTGTTTATCGATCTGGACGGCTTTAAGCAGATCAATGACCAGCACGGTCATGATGCGGGTGATGATCTACTGAAGGTGATGGCGTCGCGCCTGACCCAGCAGTTACGCGGCAGCGATATCTGTGCACGGATCGGCGGCGATGAATTTGTGGTGATTCTTGAAACCTTATCTTCGCCGGACGCGGCGGAAGGGGTGGCTCGCAAGGTCCTTCGTAGCCTCAGTGAGCCGGTGGTCCGGGGGGCTCTGGAGCTGATGGTGTCCGCCTCCATTGGTCTGGCTATTTTCCCGGATGACGCCACCAGTGCCGATGGCTTGCTGACGCAGGCTGATGACGCCATGTACAAAGCCAAGGCATTGGGCAAGCATCGCGTTCATCGTCTCAGTCTCCAATAACCCGGTTTCTTCCTTCGTGCTTTGCGTTGTAAAGGTATTTATCCGCACGGCCGAACAATGAACCGGCGGTATCGTCCGTCCTGATGCCGGTAAGGCCGATAGAAATCGTGATTTTTACCGGATTGCTCTGAAAATTGAACGGACTCTTTTCAATCGCTTTGCGGATTTTCTCGGCGGCTTGGCGAGCTGCGTCTCCGCTGGTTGACGGCATAATTACAACGAACTCTTCGCCGCCGATCCGTGCGGCGAAATCCGAGCCTCGAAGGCAACCGCGTATCACTTTGGCCGTTAATCTTAAGACCTTATCACCAACCATGTGGCCGTACTTGTCATTTATTCCCTTGAACAGATCGATATCGAGTACACACAGGGAAAAGGCGATGCCATACCGCTTGTAATGCTCTATTTCCTTTGAAAGCTGTTGATCATAGCCCAGTCGATTGGGTAATCCGGTCAGCGGGTCCGTATGCGATTTTACATGGGCCTCTTCGGCGGCCTGGCGGAAGTGATCTGCTTTCTGCTCCATTTGGTCCAGGCGGCTTAACAGCTCCTTGCGCTCTTTTTGCAGCTGCTCGATATGCTGATTATCCTGTTTTTTGTGGTTGTTAACCGCTTTTATAAGACTGGCCAACTGTTCGTTGACTGCCGCTTTGAGCTCATTAAGATCATTGGAGTTCTTAACGGTCAGGCTGATTTTCTTTACGTCGTGTCGGACAGTCTGATCCAGCAGGTTATTTCGATTAAGCTGCTGGGTTGCGCTTTCTTCGGTTTTATCCAGGAAGGTTCTCAAATAGGCGAGCTGGTCATTCAGCTTGAGCAGGTAGTCCTGAATCTCAGTTTCAATAGTGCCGCCGGATACCCTGGCCAGCGCAGAAGCCTCTTCGAGACACTGCTCCAGCTCGGCTACATCGGGGTTGGCTTCCAGCTTTTCGACCAGTTTATGAGCACTGGCTCTATGCTCTGCGGGTATATTTAACTGTTGAATCAGTTCCAGCAAACGCTTGGCCAGACGGCTGCTTATGACATCGCTTTGTTGAGACAGGTCGTCCGAGTCGATCGTTCGAACGTCACGACCGGGGTGTGCTTTCTGCAGTTTAATAAGCCGATCAATCACCTCCGGCAGGTGTTGCGTTGTCTCCGGTTCGTCTACCAGACGTTGTCTGATTGAGTTGAGCTCGACCGCCTGTTGTTCGGTTACCTCAGCGGATAAAAACGATACCCAGTCGTTGATTCGGGAGATCAGTTCATTGGCATGAGTCGCTCTGGCTTCGTCAAGTTGGCGGACAAGCGGTTCGGTTTTCCGAATTAATTCGGATACACGGGCGAGCTTGCCGGACTGCAGGTCACCGGCCAGTGTCCCAAGTAACTGATCAAGATCGGGGGATTGTCCATGGACAGCAACATCAACCTGGGTGACCAGGCGGCGCATATCCTCAATTGCTGTGTCATGCGCTTGCTGACTTTGTTCGACTTCATGCGCCAACGATCTATATTTGCTGCGCCAATCTTCTGTTGTTACTGCCACTGTATGGCTCCATGCAGTGCCGAGGCCCGGCGGGCGTTATTATCCTTTCGTCTCGTCGCTATTCTTGCATTCTTATACCCGTATGTGTAGCGGGGAGTTCCACGGCTCAGGGTGCCGTTACTGTTGCAAAAACAAATCCTTCAAATAGTATTTGTTCCGCTATTGTCGATATTTGCAGTCAGTCAAAGGAGGTTGCGTGTACAACCAGGCACAGTCCGGTGTTTTCAAGGGGATGAATCCGGTTATGAGCCTGGTAGCGATGTTGATCGTTATCGGGACGTTGGCGGCGGGAACGCTATTTACGGAGGCCAGTGCCTCGTCACTGGCGCAACTTCGTGCTTTTTTAAATCCGTTTCTGGAGTGGTACTACGTACTCCTGGTCGCGTTTCTACTCTTCTTTATGATCTGGCTCGGAACCGGTCGTTATAAAAATGTGCGCCTGGGGCGTGATGATGAACGCCCGGAATTTACCTTCTTTTCCTGGGTCAGCATGCTGTTTGCGGCCGGCACCGGCGTCGGCATTCTGTTCTGGTCCGTGGCTCAGCCTATCATGCAGTTTCAGAACAATCCGTTTGTCGAGTTTGGCAGCGTGGATGGTGACGCCGCTATCGTGGCCATGCGGCTCTCCTTCTTTCATTGGGGAATAAACGGTTGGGCGATCTTCTCCTTTGTTGGGCTGGTGATGGCGTACTTCGCCTTCCGTCATGACCTGCCGTTGACAGTACGGTCTGCACTTAAGCCCCTGCTGGGAGACCATATCAAAGGGCGCGCAGGTGATGCCGTGGATCTGCTGGCGGTGTTCGGTACGGTGTTCGGTATTGCGACAACCCTGGGTCTGGGTGTCCAGCAGATGAACTCGGGACTGGAGCAGGTGTTCGGTATTGAACGCTCCACCAACCTGCAACTGATAGTCATCGCCTCATTGATGTTTATCGCGACGGCCTCTGTCGTCTCCGGCGTTTCCCGCGGTGTACGCATGCTTTCGGAGATGAACTTCTGGCTCAGTATTGCCGCCGTTCTGTTCATGTTGTTGTTGGGGCCGACACAGTATCTGATAGGCATCACCATTGAAGCGACCGGTGACTATATACAGAACCTTCTGCGCCTGACTTTCCATACGAATGCCACCCATAACGGTGAATGGCAGGCGCAGTGGACGGTGTTTTTCTGGGGGTGGTGGTTGGCCTGGAGCCCCTTTGTGGGGATGTTTATTGCGCGGATCTCACGTGGGCGAACCTTTCGGGAGTTCGTTACCGGTGTTCTGCTGGTCCCCACACTGATTACAATTATCTGGATCGGCCTGTTTGGTGGAACGGCACTGCATCAGGAGTTGTTTGGCCAGGGCGGCATTATCGAGGCTGTCTATCGGGATGCGTCCTCAGCGCTCTTTGTCACCATTGATGGTATGGCACTGGGCGAGATGACGCCCTACGTCTCGGGCCTGTTGATCCTGTTAATTGCGACCTATCTGATCACGTCGGCTAATGCCGGCACTCTGGTGATCACGACCATTCTTTCTGGAGGCGATACCGATCCTCCGGCTGGTCACCGGATTCTCTGGGGCATTTTCCTCGGTCTGCTGACTGCCGTCCTGTTACTGGCCCGAGGTCTGGAGACTCTGCAGTCGGCGGTCATCGCCGCGGCTCTGCCGTTCTCGGTTATTGTGCTGATGATGGCTTCGGGGCTTTTACATGCGCTTAAACACGAGCGTTGGGCTGCTCGAAGGGGTGAGAAGAAAGCAGGCCCGGCAGAGCCATGGGCAGTGGCTGGGGATATTCCACTTGAGGAGGAATCTGAGCTAACCGATTCTGCCAAGCCTGTTCGGGCTGTGGTTCACCATGCAGAAGAAAAGGGTGCACAGCGATCGGATCATAGAGAATCGTAATCGAATACTTCCAATCCCTTATAGGCTGATCGACGGCGTTGGAAAATGGGTATCAGTGGATTGATCTGGGTAAGGAAATTCGCACAAGGTGGATGTAAAAAGGGACATTTTTGATAACATGATTTTCAGGTTTGTTCGGTAAGTATTCTTCAGCCTGACCCGAACACTTGGTACGAACCTTGGCTCAGGGGTCGTCCGTTACCGCTGCCGTTCGAAGTCAGTATGGAACGGTACGGTTGTGGGTTTTCAGAAAACCGGCCTATCATGACTGGAGTTTGGCGGGTTTCCGACCGCATATGGAGATGTAGAACAATGACAGGGTTTAGACCCATACTCGTAACCACCTTTCCGCTTCTGATGGGACTGGCGGGTGCGGCGTCCATTTATCTGGTCCATTCGTCACCGGGCCTTCTGTACCCCGTTCTGGGGTTAAATATCGTCATTGGTGTTGTTTTGGCAATGGGTACGTTGTGGCTGCAGAAAACAGCGCTGGTCGCCGATAAAGCCGCCAGTTCCGGGCAGCCCTCGGATGAACCGGAGCCGGAGGTAGTGCTTCGTACCGCACGGGATGAGTTGAGCACGCTCTGGCGACGCATCGTGCCGGTCTGGAATCGCCATATCGAGACCTGCCGCGAACTGGGTAATGAAAACGTTAATAACCTGTCGGGCCGTTTCGGTGCGTTGGTCAGCTTGATCGAAAGCTCCCGACAGGGTGGTCTTGGTGGCGGTGATGATGGCGCTGAGCTGCAGAATGATAAAGCCCGCCTGACCATGTTGTTCGAAAAACTCAAATCCTACGATGAAGTCACCGACCGTCTTTTCGAAAAAATTGAGCACCTGGATACGCTAGCGACAGATCTGGATGAGATGGCATCCTCGGTGGGTAAAATTGCGGAGCAGACCAACATGCTGGCGCTGAATGCGGCTATCGAGGCGGCCCGTGCCGGCGACGCCGGGCGTGGATTTGCGGTGGTGGCAGATGAGGTGCGCAAGTTATCCGATCAGTCCCGGGGTACCGGCGAGCAGATTTCCGACAAGCTGGAACTGGTTAAAGGCTCGATGCAGGAGATTATCCGGCACGCCTCGACAACTCGAGAGCAGGAAGACAAGACCATCGATGAGGGTGAGAACTTTATCAACGAGGTGATTGCTCACCTGGAAGCACGCGCAGCTGCATTGATCGACGATGGTGAACGTCTGCTGGAAGTCAATAACGAGGTGCGCCGTGAAGTTGAGCAGGTCTTGGTTGAGCTACAGTTTCAGGACCGCGTAAGCCAGATCCTGGAGCAGGTCACACTGAGTATGACCGAGATTGGTGAAGAGGTAGAACAGCGTCAGGCAGCCTATGACCGCGGCGATACTTTGTCGCCAATTGATATTGAGGGTTTGCTGGCTAAGATGAAGTCGACTTACACCACTGTTGAGCAGCATCGTAAGCATGACGGTGCAGGCAAGGCACAAAGGCAAGATGAAGAAACCGCAGAGAGCGGTTCAATCAGTTTTTTCTGAAGCGAGTTTGCCAAGGGGCGTTAAAGATCCATGGATAAAACGATAATGGTTGTTGATGATTCCGCATCGATCCGCCAGGTGGTGGGAATCGCGTTGCGGGGGGCCGGCTACCAGGTCATTGAAGCGCGTGATGGGCGTGATGCATTAAGCAAGCTGACCGGTGACAAGATCCACCTGATTATCAGTGATGTGAACATGCCCAATATGGATGGCATCACCTTCGTTAAAGAGTTGAAGAAAAATCCCCGCTACAAATTTACGCCCGTGATCATGCTGACCACCGAGGCAGGTAAAGACAAAATGGCAGAGGGCAAGGCCGCGGGTGCCAAAGCCTGGGTCGTCAAGCCGTTTCAGCCACCCCAGATGCTGGATGCCGTTTCAAAACTGATCATGTAACAGCGAGTAAGGAAGCGCGGTGAGCCTGGATATAACAAAAGTTGACAATGTAGGCTACGTAACTGTCGATGATGAGCTGACCATTTACACGGCGGCGATGCATGCGGAGAAACTGTTTGCATGGGCCCGTGAGTTTCGCAGTCTAAAGCTCGACCTCAATAAAGTATCCGAGATCGACTGCGCCGGTGTACAGCTGTTATTGCTGCTGAAAAACGAAGTAGCGCACCAGCACGGCAAGCTTGAACTTGTCAGCCCCAATGAGGCGGTCAGCCGCGTCCTGACGCTGCTGAGGCTGAGCGAACGTCTGGCCGTGACCGAAGAGTCGTCCAGTGAAGGAGTCAGCCATGGATGACGCGACTCAGACGTTTATCCAGGAGGCTGATGAGCTTCTGGTGCAGATGGAGGACGCCCTTCTTGCGCTTGAAGATGATCCGGGTAATGAAGAGCTGATCAACAGTGTTTTTCGCGCCATGCATACGATTAAAGGTGCGGCGGGTATCTTCGGTTTTGACCCTATTGTCACTTTCACCCACCCGGTAGAAACGGTGCTGGATACAGTGCGCAGTGGGGCTCGCTCGATCGATTCTGAGCTTTCGGCGCTGTTGCTGGAGTGTAAGGACCATACGGCACGCCTGGTCGCCGAGGTAACCGCCAGCGAGTTAAGTGACGACACCCTGGAGCAGGGCGCAGCGCTGTTGCACCGTTTGACAGGAGAGGCACCCGCCTCAGTAAAAGATCAGGTGGAAGGAGCAGCAGAGGAGGCCTCGGGGCCGGCCAACGAAAACTGGCTGATCTCACTGGAGTTCAAGGCTGATGCTTTCCGCAACGGTATCGACCCAGTGTCTTTTATCAACTATCTCTCAAACATGGGGGAGGTAGTGGATCTGGTTCTGCATGATGATCGTCTGCCTCCGGCTGACGAAGCGGACCCGGAGAGCTGTTACCTGGGCTTTGATATCGTTTTCCGTGGCGAGGTTGCCAAGTCCGACATAGCCTCCGTGTTCGAGTTCGCCGAGGATGACTGTGATATCCGTATCCTGCCACCGGATGATATCGAACAACACTTTCTTGAGCTGGTTGATGAGCTCCCGGAAGATCACACGCGCCGCTTGGGTGAGATGTTGTTGGAGGTTGGAGCGATCACGTCCCACGAACTGAGCGAAAGTCTTCAGATTCAGATTACTCAGGATGGAACGCCACCTGAGGATGAGGAGAGCGAGAAGCCACCCTCGGCGCCGGTGGGAGAAATTCTGGTACAGCGTAAAGCTGTGAGTGAAGCGGTCGTTAACAAGGCGCTCGGCCGACAGGCGCAGGAGCGTCAAAAGGCGACCCAGGAAGCGCGCCTGATCCGTGTTAACTCGGACAAATTGGGCCGTCTGATAAACCTTGTTGGCGAGCTGGTGATCTCCAACGCCGCCATCAAGCTGATGACCGAGAAGCATGGCCTCAATGATATGAATGAGGTGATCGCGTCCGCTGAGCATCTGATCGAAGAGATTCGGGATAACGCACTCCAACTGCGAATGGTACAGATCGGTGAGACCTTCTCGCGGTTCCGTCGTGTCGTGCGCGATGTCAGCAAAGAGTTGGATAAAGAGATCGAGCTGGTGATCAACGGCGGCGACACCGAGCTGGATAAAACGGTCGTTGAAAAGATCAATGATCCCTTGACCCATCTGGTCCGGAATGCCCTGGATCATGGAATTGAAAGCCCTCGCGAGCGTGCCCGCCAGGGCAAGCCCGCTAAAGGGACCCTTGAGCTTAACGCCTATCACGACTCCGGGCATATCGTTATCCAGATCAAGGATGATGGAGCGGGCCTCGATAAGGACAAGATTCGCGCTAAGGCTGAAGCCATCGGCATGATTAAGCCGGATCAGGTTCTGTCGGACAAGGAGCTCTATCAGCTTATCTTTGCACCGGGGCTGAGCACCAAAGAGAAGGCGAATAACCTCTCCGGTCGCGGTGTTGGTATGGACGTAGTGAGGCGGAATATTGAAGCACTGCGCGGCATTATCGATATCGATACTGAACTGGGTGCAGGTACCACGGTCACGATCCACCTGCCGCTGACCCTGGCGATCATCGATGGGTTTATGGTGGGTGCTGAAAATGAGCGCTACATCATTCCGCTGTCAATGGTGGAAGAGTGTGTCGAGATGGACAGCGGGGATTGGGAACTCAGTGAAGAGCGGCGATACGTCAACCTTCGGGGTGAAGTGCTTCCCTACCTGCGGCTGACCAGTTTCCTGGAGATCCCCACTTCCGACTCGGCGAGAGATAAGCGCGAAAGCCTGGTGATTGTAAGGATCGGCAATAACAAAGCGGGCTTTGTGGTTGATGAACTGCATGGCGAGTTGCAGACCGTAATCAAGCCTCTGGGCAAGATATTTCAGGGTTTTAAGGGTATCAGTGGCTCGACCGTGTTAGGCAGTGGGGAAGTCGCTTTGATTCTCGACGTGCAGGGGCTGATTCATACTGCCATGGCGCAGATGGGCGTCCATTAGGTTGTTGCAGGAGGCGAAGTCGGTTTTGGCGAAAGAAACGGACGACACACAGAGTACGGTGCCTGATTTCGGTGAGCAGGCCAGTGGCAGCGGACAGTTTTTAACCTTTCTCTCCGGAAAGGAGCTGTTCGCCGTCGACATACTGGTGGTGAACGAAATTATCGAAGTCGTTGATATGACCCACGTGCCCAAAGCACCGGTATTGATCCGTGGAGTGATCAACCTGCGTGGAGGGGTGGTTCCGGTGATTGATCTGGGGGCCAAACTGACGGGCAATATCAGCGACCTGACACCACGCAGCTGTGTGGTTCTGGTGACCGTGTACAGCGGTCCGGGACAACAGACACTGGGGCTGCTGGTCGACGAGGTTCGTGAGATCGTCGATGTCCAGGCCAGCAATATAAAACCGCCACCGTCTCTGGGCGATGCGGTGGACACCGGGTTTATTAAAGCCATGGCCCAGGTCAACGAGCATTTAATCGTGTTGCTTGACACCGATCAGGTGCTCTCCCGGCACGAGGTGACTCAGGCGGGGGATATTGCGCAGTCTCCCTCGAAAAACTGACCCAATACGTGGGTGGGCTGCGAGGCAGCCAACTGGCAGGGCTCATAACAAACATGGCATTCAAACGTTTCAAGGAAGCGGAGCACAACAATGTTTAAGAACCTTAAGCTCAGCGCACAGATCGGTCTTGGTTACGCGGCAGTGGTTGTATTGCTGCTGATCGTATCCACTACGGCGTATTTGGGCCTGACCACCTCAGTGGATGGCTTTACCCAGTACCGGGATTCCGCACGGGATGCGAATCAGGCGGGCCGGGTTCAGGCAAATATGCTGATGGCGCAGCTGTTGACCAAAGATTACCTGGTGACTCAGCGCGAGGAGGATATCCAGCGGTTCAACGACCGTTTCTCCGCGTTGCGCAAATTGACCGACGAGTCGCTCGAGATGATCGATGAGCCCGAACGCCTTGAGAAAATGCAGCTGGTAAACAGTGAGCTGGATAATTACGAGCGCGCATTCGAGGCAGCCGTCAGTCAAATTGACCGCTCCAGTGAAATCCTAAACGAGGAGCTGGCCAGAATCGGTACGGATATGCAGGTCGCGATGACCGATATCATCGAGGCGACAAACCGGGCCGGTAACACAGGTGGGACCTACCTGGCCGGGCGGGCTCAGGAGTATCTGCTGCTGGCGCGTTTGTATGTGATGAAGTACATCGATACCGGCAGCGAAGCGGACCTCGCGCGCGCTCACGACGAGATCGATAATAACCTTGCCGACGCCGTACAGCAGTTGAATCGGGCCCTGAACGACTCTGAACTCAGAGCCATGCTACGTACCTTTACTGAGAATATGGAAGCGTACGGCCGCAACCTGGATGAGATCAGCGTGGCGTTGCATGAGCGAGACACAGCGGTCGCGGAGATGACCCGAATCGGTCCGGTGATCGCCGATGCCACCGAGGATGTGAAGCTCTCGATCATTGACGAGCAGAACGAGCTGGGTCCGCGTGTGCAGGCCAGTAACATGACCACCATGTCGGTGGTGTTCTGGGTTTCCCTGGGCTCCGTCATTGTCGCGATTTTCATGTCATGGTTCCTGGTACGTATCGTCAAGAAACCGCTGGGCGGCGAGCCCCGTGATATGGAAAGGATCGCTAACCGCATCGCTGAAGGTGATCTGCAGGTTGAGTTTGAAAACCGCGAGCAGGCGACCGGCGTGTACAAGGCGATGATCAACATGGTCGAGAACCTCACGTCGACCATCGAGCAGGTGCGCAGCGGTGCCGATGGCCTGGCCAGTGCATCCAACGAGCTGAATGCCTCGGCCCAGACCATCAGTCAGGCGGCCACCGAGCAGGCGGCGAGTGTGGAAGAAACGACTTCCTCGGTTGAGCAGCTCCACGCCTCGGTACAGCAGAACACCGAGAACGCCCGAGTAACCGACCAGATGGCTACTACAGCGGCCAGCGAAGCAGAGAAGGGCGGCGAAGCGGTTAAGCGCACCGTCGCGGCGATGAAGGAGATCGCGAACAAGATCGGCCTGATCGAAGATATCGCCTACAAGACCAACCTGTTGTCTCTGAACGCGGCGATTGAAGCGGCCCGTGCCGGTGAGCATGGCAAGGGCTTCACGGTAGTCGCGGCAGAGGTGCGCAAGCTGGCTGAAAACAGCCGTGTGACCGCTCAGGAGATCAATGAACTGGCCACCAACAGCGTATCCATTGCGGAAGAGGCCGGTAAACTGCTTGAGGAGATGGTACCCAGCATTACCAAGACTGCAGACCTGGTTCAGGAAATTACGGCCGCCTCTGTTGAACAGGCCTCCGGTATCGACCAGATCAACGGTGCCATGTCACAGCTGGATAGCGTAACCCAGCAGAACGCATCCTCTTCTGAGGAGCTGGCAGCCACAGCGGAAGAGCTCAGCAGTCAGGCCGAAGCGCTGCAGGATGCTGTTGCCTTCTTCCAGCTTCAGTCGGAAAGTAAGAAAAAGCGCACCAAAGCGGTACCCGCTGCCAAGGAGCGCAGTGGCGCGTACAAGGCGGCTGAGAAAAAGGCCAGCACGCGCAGCGATGACGATGACTACAACGACAGCGACTTCAAACGTTACTGAGAGCTGGGTTTATGGAACAGCGAGAAGCCGAAGCGACAGGCGTTGAAGAGGCGAAGGGCTCGGAAGGGGCCGGGCAATACCTGACCTTCCGGGTACTTAATAATCGTTACGCCATCGATATCCTCGATGTTAAGGAGATAATCGAGGTTACATCGATGACCCGTGTACCCAAGGCACATGCCTCCGTGCACGGCGTGATGAACCTTCGCGGGAACGTGGCACCGGTGGTTGACCTTGCTCACAGACTCCGGGGGCAAACACTCCGGTTTGGTCGTCGCTCGGTGATTCTGGTTGTGGAGTTTGAGTGGGACGGCGAGCGCCAGACCATCGGCATGCTGGCGGACGAAGTCAGCGAGATTGTCGAAATCAACGATGACCACATTCAGTCGGCACCGGAGTTCGGTGCCGGCATCCGGCGTGAGTATATCGATCGCATGGCACGGGTAGATGATGCATTCATCGTATTGCTGAATCTCGCCCGTGTTCTGGATATCGATGAACTTTCCCTCAATCAGGAAGCCAAAACGGAACTGGAAGAGGCGGGCGTCTGACGCGCCGCTTCTCCTCCGCCTCTCTCGCCTGGAACGCGTATGCACGACATTTCGGATGATGAATTTGAGAAGTTTGCGCGCTTGCTGCAAGCGCGTGCCGGTATTCATCTGACCGAACGCAAAAAAGTGATGCTGGCCACTCGGCTCGAGCGTCGTTTGAACCACTACGGGTTTGATCGCTTTGGCCAGTATTACCGCCTTGTCACGTCCAGTGACGGTCACGACGAGCTTCAGGTGATGATCGATCACCTGACCACCAACGAGACTCATTTTTTCCGCGAACCGGAGCATTTTCGTTTTCTTGCCAATACGTTGCGTGAACAACGCTTTGAGCGCTGCCGGGTTTGGTGTGCCGCCTCGTCTTCGGGCGAGGAGGTTTATACGCTAGCCATGGTGTTGGATGATGTGCTGGGAGCGGGGCGCTGGCAGCTGCTGGGGTCCGATATTAGTACGCGGGTGCTGGAACGGGCGCGAAAAGCGATCTATCCCGAAGAGGATAATCTCAGTATTCCGCCCTACTACCTTAAACGTTATTGTCTGCAGGGCGTGGGGCAGTATGACGGCAGCTTCACGATCGATCGCAAGATACGCGGGGGTATCGAGTTCAGGCAGATCAATTTGACGGAGGCGTTACCGTCGATTGGTAGTTTCGATTTCATATTCATCCGAAATGTGATGATCTACTTTGATCAGCCGACCAAACAACAGGTGGTTGCCAATGTTCTCAAGGCGTTGAAGCCGGGGGGATATATCATTACCAGCCACTCCGAGAGCTTGCACGGTGTAAACAGTTCGATCAGGATGGTTCGACCCTCTGTTTACAGGAAAGAGGATCGCTAATAACCGTGAAACGAATTGTGCTCCATCCCGGAGAGTTGCACATCTCCGGCGACCCATCGGTGACTGTCTCCACCCTGTTGGGCTCCTGCGTGTCGGCGTGTCTTTACGATCCGGTTCACCGGATATTTGGCATGAACCACTTTCTGTTGGCGGCGCGCTCTTATACCCGCGATGCATTGTCCTTTGAGAGTCAGAGCGGTCGTTATGGCCTTTATGCCATGGAGTTGTTAATCAACGATATGCTTCACGCCGGGGCGGAACGTGACCGGCTCCGGGCCAAGGTGTTCGGAGGCGCGAATGTACTGACCCACCTTGCCGGGGGTGCTTTTGCGATTGGTGATGTGAACAGCAAATTTATACTGTCCTATCTGGAGAACGAAAAGATTCCCATCGTTGCGTCTGATCTGGGCGGTCATCAGGGACGGCAGATCCACTTTCAGGGACGTGATTTTTCAGTGTTTGTGCGAACGCTGGGTGAAGAAAAAGAGCAGACAATCATTGCGAACGAGAAACGCTATCTGGAGCAGGCGGTCAAGCAGCAGGAGCATTCGCGTGATGAATCCAAGGTGACCTATTTGTGACGGGGTAATAATGGCGATCAAGGTTCTTGTAGTTGATGATTCAGCGGTCGTCCGGCAAGTGTTGGTTTCCTTGCTGTCGGAAGTACGCGATATCGACGTGATTGGCGCCGCCTCCGATCCCATTTTTGCCATGAAGAAAATGGCGCAGACCTGGCCCGATGTCATCGTACTCGATATCGAAATGCCCCGGATGGATGGCATCACCTTTTTGAAAAAGCTGATGGCGGAGCGACCAACGCCCGTAGTGATCTGCTCCACACTGACCGAGCGTGGCGCGGAAGTCACCATGCAGGCGATGGCGTCCGGCGCCGTGGACATCATTACCAAACCCAAGTCGGGGTTGAAAGGCTTTCTGCAGGATTCCAAAACCGAACTGGTTAGCGCAATACGCGGTGCTGCAGTTGCGCGAATGTCCCGAATGAAAGGGTCAAGCCCGGCCGAAGATCGATCGGTTAAATTGACCGCAGATCGAGTGTTACCACCGGCATCCAGCCGTGTGATCGAGACCACCGACCGTATTGTGGCTATAGGCACCTCCACCGGTGGAACCCAGGCGCTGGAAGCGGTACTGACTCGGTTACCCTCGTCAGCACCGGGCATAGTTGTGGTCCAGCATATGCCGGCCCAGTTCACCCGCGCCTTCGCGCAGCGTCTGGACAGTTTGTGCCAGGTTCGCGTGAAGGAGGGGGAGAACAATGACCGCGTTATACCGGGTCAGGTACTGATTGCACCGGGCGGGCGTCACATGCTGCTGCGTCGCAGCGGTGCACAGTATCGGGTCGAGGTAAAAGATGGTCCGCTGGTGAGCCGCCATCGACCGTCAGTGGATGTGTTGTTCCGCTCCGTTGCCAGTGCCGCCGGGCGTAATGCGCTGGGCATTATAATGACCGGTATGGGGGATGACGGTGCCCGGGGGCTGCTGGAGCTGCACCAGACCGGAGCCAGGACCCTGGGCCAGAACGAAGCCAGCTGTGTGGTCTACGGCATGCCCAAGGAGGCGTTCAAGCTGGGTGCCGTGGACAAGGAATTGCCCCTGAGCGAAATACCCGCGGCTATTATCGGGCAGGTTTTGTAAGTTATTGATTAAAATGGCTGTATGCGGTTATTTATCCGACGTATCGAGTTAGAACAGGGTAACGTTGCTGTCTCGCGCCGAAGCGGTGGCGGCAGATTGGTATCCGGGTACCAGTACACGGCGTTCCAGGTCAGTACTGGCGCGTCTGCGCAGAGCTTCGGCCAGGCCGGCACAGTTTAGCTCTGCGTTTGAGTCATCGATTTTCCCGATTTGCTCCAGTACATCGCCAATAGAGCCGTCTACATGATCAAGCGTCTGGCTGAATTCGTCCTGAAACTGAAGTTGAACAATAACGGTATTCACTTCGGTCTGAATGCTGCCCTTCAAATCCAATAGCGCCTGAGCATCCTGAGTGAGAATGCCGACATGATGATCGATCTTACCGATCATTCGGTGGATCGTCTCATTTTTGCTCTGACGTGACTCCTGAGAGTGCGCCAGATTCTCTTGGGAGAGGGAAAGGATCCGTTGTATCTGGTTGTCGACCTCCGCAATCACCTTCTGAATTTCGTCACCGGCTTCCGAGGACTGTTGTGCCAGATTTCGTATTTCGCTGGCAACGACGGCAAACCCACGCCCCTGATCGCCGGCTCGGGCGGCTTCAATGGCCGCATTAAGTGCCAGCAGGTTAATGCGATTGGCAATATCGCGCACCACGTCGGAAAACTTCACCAGTGTTTCATTCTGAGCTGCGAGTTCATCGACCAAGGCATGGGTTTTCGTGTCGCGGCGCTCTATTTCGGACAAAGCACTGATTAAATCCTGGAAGGCTTCACGGGCCGTGTCTGTCACGTTATTGAGCGCCTGTTCCCGTCCTTTGAATCCACGATCCTCGTCGGTACTGAGCGCCAGATTCAGCAGTTCGGCCATCTGATGAAAGTGGTTGCTGATATCGGCAACGGCTACCTCCATCTGATCGCGGCCTTCACTCAGTAGCTTACGGTGCAGGGGTAATACCTGGCTAATCGCGTCACAGTACTGTTCAAACACTTGGATTTGGTCGGCATCGGCTGATTTTTCAGGGTCTGAGGGGGCCGCCTCTTGTAGGTTTTTACTTGCAGCAAACGGGACAACATAGGGGTAGAAGAGTGCTATCAATCCAAGACCGGCCGTCACGATGCCCCAAAGAATGGATAGATAATGGGTCAACAGTGGGGCTGTCACCAGTGCTAACAGGAGGACGAAAGTGACACTCCTCCGATGAGGCGTGGAGAGAGTAGTGGACTGTGTGGAAATACTGCGCGAACGATCCTGCTCAATTCGCTCGCCCGTTTCCAGTTTATCGTGATTTGCACGCATAACCTGAGTTCCCGGGTCGAGGCCTACGATATCAATCGCAGGTACATACCTGTAAGCACTGAGGATCAGCGTAGACAATAATGGCTTGTTTTGCACAAGCCAGCGGTGGTTTGCCAAAACGAGGAGACGGTGGTTAACCGGCGTCAGATAACAGTATCTGAATCTTTTGCGATACGCCCTGATACAGGCTGAGCAGGATCGGCGGGATCTTGTCCATGTTGCTCTTCATTGCCACCGATCGCTCGATTTTCAGCACGTTGCCAAGCAGTGAGCCCATCACGCCTTCGCGCTGGAGGACGGCGTTCTTGACCGCCGGTTCGATATCGATTTCAGCCAAAAAGTTTTCAGGCTCAACTGAAAGCAGGATGCCGGAGCCTGACAGCAGGCCGGCCAGGAAGGCCTGGTCTTTGTCGACCTCTTTAAACTGCTTGAACTGACAAAGTTCCATACAGAACTGTGCGCGCACCAGCACCAGACGGGCAACCTCCGGTGAGCTGGCCTGCACGGCGGCGATCAGGGTCAACCAGCGACGCAGGTTTTCCAGGCCAAGCCGGGTTACCACGCCCTGAACTGAACTGATGGGCTCTTTCGCCCGGTAAAGTGGACTGTTCACCACTTTGAGAAGACTCATGGCCAGGCCCGGGTCGCCATTAATCATCTCCACGACCTTGGTCATATCCGGTTCTGCGCTATAGAGCTCGCCGATCACACGGGTCAGCTGCAGTGCTGCCGGATTCAGTTTTTTACCGTAGATCTTGTTGGGACGCGCCAGAAAGTAGCCCTGGTAAAGTTGAAAGCCCGCATCGAAATAGGCGTCATGGGTTGCCTGATCTTCAACCCGTTCGGCCAGCCACTGGAGGTGTTCAAGCCTGAGGCGTTCACGATACTCCAGAGCCTGTTCAATGGGCGTAACCATCACATCCACTTTGATGACCGATGCAAACTCGAGCAGCGGGCGCCAGTCGTCGCCGAACTCGAAATCATCCAACGCAAAGCGGAAACCTTTGGCATGCCATGCGGCGACGGCATCGATGATTTCGCGGGTGGGCGCAATGCGCTCTACCAGTTCGATAACCACCTTGCTTGGATCAATGGGAAGAAACGCGCGCGATAGCAGGAAATCTGCGGAAACATTAATGAAAGCGGGTTTTCGGTAGTGCTCAACCTGATCGGTGATGCCGGTACAGAGATTAACCAACAATTCGCTGGTGGCCTGGGCATCGCCGATTTCCATGGCTGACTGATCCAGGTCATTCCGGTAGAGCAACTCAAACGCCGCCACCTGGCTGTCCCGATCATAAATCGGCTGGGCCGCAAGCAGCGTGTTGTTGCCCGCTTTGTTCGTGTCCGTCATCAGATTTTTCTTAGGGTCGGCTCGAAAACGTAAGTCCGCATTATCGCAAAGCCCGCCCACAAGTAAAGCCATATGGAAAAAGTGTTTTTAAACGCCTCCGTAGCGGATAAACGACCAATTCTTCATTAGGTTTGTCATAAGTGTCACGTAAGTCAAAAAGGTCGCAATTACATTAATCGCAGGTTATGATATAAAACTGGCATGATGTTTCGGACTGGGACGCAATGAAAACGTTAACCACCGGTGATATTGCCAAGCTTTGCGACGTTAACCTGAGAACGGTGATTCGTTGGATCGATCGTGGGGCGCTTAAGGGGTTTAAACTTCCCGGGCGCGGCAACAACCGTGTCATGATCGAAGACTTTATCGCCTTTCTGAACGAGAACGGGATGCCTGTCCCGCCGGATCTGGCGGGTGAAGGTAACCGGCGTGTTCTGGTTATCGATGACGAGCCGGCGATAACGCGGGTGATTCGCCGGGTACTGCGGGCGGAAGGCTACGAAGTATCCATCGCGAACGACGGTTTTCAGAGCGGAACGCTGCTTTTGCAGGAGCGCCCGATCCTGGTGACCCTGGATCTCAGTATGCCTGGCATGGATGGGTATGAGGTGCTGGATTTTATTCGAAACACGGCCGAGATCGCTCACACGAAAGTGATCGTTGTATCGGCACTGGACGAGAACGCGCTGGACAAGGCGCTGGCAAGAGGCGCTGACAAAGTGCTTCGTAAACCCTTCAGTAACGAGCAACTGCTCACTGCCGTGAAAGAGTTGGTCAATTAACGCGTGTCCCGCTGCAGCGGGACGTTGTGGCCAAGAGGGCGAGTGCCCTCACTTTGCTCGGTAGACTTGTGAATAAAACCCTGCTGCTAGTGGACGATGAGCCACTGATTCTCCGTACTATGCGTCGCTTGCTCGTCCGTCGCGGCTATCAGGTCCTTCAGGCCGATGATGCCGATCAGGCGCTGGATCTGCTGTGCCGGAATGAAGCTATTCAGGTGATGCTGTGCGACTTTCGGATGCCCGGCAAAAACGGGACGCAGCTGATTGAACAGGCTCGCCAGATTCGACCCGGTTTGATCTCTCTGTTGATTAGCGGTCAGGCGGATCTGGAGTGTGTTGTAGACGCCCTGAACAACGGCTCCGTTTTTAAGTTTCTGACCAAGCCCTGGGATGACGGTTTCTTACTCGAACAGATTGAGCGCGCTTTCGAGTTGGCGGCAAGAACGACGACGGAGGCGCTGCTCAGAATGCGCGGTGCGCTGGAGAGCAGTGCTGTGATTGACGTTAAAGCTGATGGCGTTGTGTGCAGTATTAATGAATCAGCCGCGGCTGTTCTGGATATCCGGGCGCACGAAGGCGTAGGTGTCCCGCTTACCAAACTGTTGCCGCTGCTGCAAAAGGATCGGATGGCGCTGCTGTTCGCCGACGTCCCCAGGCGGATGGTGCTCTGCGATGGCTCGACCGGAGAGGAGTTTCAGCTTGTGTCCCATAAACAGGATGCAGAAAGCTGGTCGATCTCGATTCGACATCGGACCTTTGAGCCTGACAGCTTGCGGATGACCGAAGTTATCGGACGAAAGGCACTGCTCAAGCATATATCGTCGTCGCTCAGCCAGGGCGAGCGCTTGCTGGTCGTGTATCTGGATGTACTTCGGTTCAGGACGATCAATGACTCCCTGGGCTATGAGCTGGGCGATCTGCTGCTGGAGAAGCTGGCACGTCGGGTGGTTGGCAACAGGCCTGAAGGCAGTTGGGTCGGACACATGAGTGGCGATGAGCTGGTCTTGGTAATCCCTGATCCTCCTGGGCTGGAGACGATTCCTGATCTTTTGGCGCCGGTCATGGATGCTACCCGAAAGCCCTTCAAGCTGGGAGATCGCGAAATTCGGTTGCAGGTCAAAATGGGGTTTGCTCGGGGCCCTGAACAGGGGAGCGACGCCCAGCATCTACTGCGTAACGCTCAGGCCGCCGCCGATTATGCCAAGTTGAAGGGGTGTCTGATGCCGCAGAGCTATTTCGCATCGCTGAACGCGAAGGCGGAACAGCAGCTGATGCTCCGGTCGGAGCTCTACCAGGCGCTTGAGAAAGAACAGTTTTTCATTGAGTACCAGCCCAAAGTATCGGCTATAAGCGGTGAAGTTCGTGGGGCGGAGGCGCTGTTACGATGGCGGCATCCGGAGCTGGGTCTGGTCAGCCCGGATCTGTTTATACCGATGGCGGAATCGATCGGTTTAATTGAGCTGATCGGTGACTGGGTACTCAGCTCAGTGTGCGAACAGATCGCCAGTTGGCGCGCTGCTGGCATGCCCGCTGTACCCGTGGCCGTTAATATTTCCGGTTATCAACTCCAGGACGAGACGCTGCTGGAGCGCATTCTGCTGCTGATTTCCAGTAACGGCTTGCATGTGTCTGATCTGCAGGTGGAGATCACCGAAACGTTCCTGGTTGAAGATATTCACCGTAGCAGCATGCTTGTAGAAGGTCTGCGCCGAAAGGGCATCTCTGTCGCGCTGGATGACTTCGGTACCGGTTACTCGTCGCTGAGTTACTTGAGCCACATCCCCGTGGATACGCTTAAAATCGATAAAAGTTTCGTGGATGCCCTGTCCGAAGATCGGGCGCAAAGTGAATTAGTCCGCCATGTCATCAGTATGGCGCATTCCATGGGCATCGAAGTGGTCGCGGAAGGTGTTGAGACCCCGGTGCAGCAGAGCTGGCTGGCAGAGAAAGGCTGTGACGAGTTGCAGGGGTATCTGTTTAGCCGGGCTATCTCACCAGAGGCGTTTGAAAGGGCGGTCAGAGAGCAGGCCTATCGCTTTGAGGCGGGCGGCGTTTGCCAAACGGTGTGACAGACACTGATATCGATACCCTGCTGAGTCCAGAAATGCTGCCATTCCCGCTGGTGATCCTGTAGCCGGTCGCCAGGGCCTTTCACTTCTATCAGCCTGAAGCTCGCCTGCTCTCTGTAGAACTGAACCAGATCAGGCTGTCCGGCCCGGTGAACAGCGATATCCGTCAATATACGGCGGCAAGCAGCCTCAATCATGGTAGCCGGGATACAGGCCAGTGTGAGTTCCAGAACCTCTTCCGTCAGGCGCTGCCAATCCACCAGGGGAGAGGCCAACCCGCGTTTCTCATGGAAGCGTTGCCGCACAGTGTGTGTCCATTCCCGGGTACCGAGCTGTGCAAGACACGCCTCGAACAGCCCATGACGGCGGGAGACAAAGTTTTCATGGATGAGATCCCTGGGGCCGGCCTGGAACGGATGAAAAAAAGCGCCGGGCAAGGGGGCGTAGAATGCAGGCCAGCACAGCAGTGCCAACAACCCGTTGAACAGGCTGTTCTCCAGATGAAAAACCGGCGCGTCCGGTGTAGCCAGATGATCCGCCACCGCCTGTTCAACCGATTGATGATAGGGGAGGTGGAGCTCTAGCGTTTTAATAGGTTGCCTAGCCTGAGGTTTAATCGGCAGTCCACACTGTTTAGCCAGTCGCTTCTCTATCCTGCTCAGTGCGGTCAGCTGGGTATTCATCAGGTCTTTATGTTGTCGATGAGTGTGCAGTGTGGCTAAGGTTTCGGCGGCCGGCATGGTGCGCTCCATCACACGGAAGCGGCGAATAAGTGCTTCTCGATGAGTCGATTCCTGATACAGCCGCATGGCCAGTTCGGGCTTTTCGAAACGTTCGGCCGCACGCCCTGCTTCGAATAAGAGTCGGGCGCGCCGGTGTTCCAGCCAGGGTGTGGGTAACGTTGAGGCCGGGATCTGTTCGGCGTGGAGGTCACACTGCTGAGGGTCGTTTTCCAGTGCTTCCCTGACACGGTCCATGGTAAGCCACAGGTCTACCTCCGCGCGCTCGGTAAAGGCGCGTGACTGTGGCGAGAGCGGAACCGTTTCGAACCGACGGTGGCCCAGCTCCGCGACCACGAAGCTGCTCCAGTCCTGGCTCAGGGTACCGAAAAACATCAATCGAATGCGGACAAAAAGATCAGCGTCGCACAGCGCGACCAATTCGTCGGGCATGTCGGGGCACCAGTGTGAAGCGGGTCGTAACTGATCGTTGTAATGCCTGTTGAGACTGTCGATCAACGCACCTTTGGAGTCTGCTGATGGAAGTGGCTGGCACGACGAAAAATGGGCTCTTAGCGCTTTAGCCGTTAATAGCTGCCCCAGGGTGCTAACGGTGATCGGAGGATCGTTCAGGACCCAGCCGTGTTGAATCAGTTCGTCGAAGTAAGGGGCTGGATCGCCGAGCTCGGCATAATTCAGCTGACGGCGCCAAAAAAGCTCGCCCTTACGCATGATCATGCGGACCAGGAGCGCTCGGGCCGGCTCTGAGAGCTGGTGCCAGTTTTGCAGACGGACTCGCTCCATCGCCGTCAGAAGATCGTGGTGGTAACACACCACCCACTCCAGAACCGTCGTAAAGTTCTGCAGGTAGTAGAGTGGGTCTTCCAGACTGGCCCTTGGAACGGGTACTGCTGTTGATGGGGGAAGCGTGTTCAAAGCGGCTCGATCATGAGGTTATGACGCCGTTGAAGCGACGGGTTATTCATAAAGCGTAACAGTATTCTGTATCCTGACCGGTACCCGGCTGCTCAATAATAATGACAGCTCCATCCCAGGGCCAGGCTTGCATCAGCAACTCGCTAAGCGCTTCCGGCAGACGCCTGTCGCCTTACGCAGGGGCTCTTTAGTTTGGACCATCGACAGCGATAAAAACGTTACTGTTTGTGTGCGCATTCCCCAAAGGCTGACTAGACTGAAAAAAGTTCGCGGCTATTGGATGGCGCATGCGCAAGCTTGTCTTTTTCTCCATCATATTGGCGCTTATCGCAGGAACTCTCGCCTATCTGGAGCGGCTGCGAGATGTCAATGTACAACAGTATCTGGCGCATGAGACCGAGCTACACCGTCTTGCGCTGAATGCAGCACTTGAGCAGTTCTCGCTCGGTATGGACCTGTTTCTGGAACAGAGCGTGGGCCATCATGAAGCGAGTCTGTTTGCACAGGGCGTGGTGGCTACAGGAATGGAGCGCCAGCGTCTGCGTGAGCTGATGCATAAGCGCTTAAGCAGTGCTTACGATACGTTGCGTGCTCACGGCATTGATCAGTGGCAGTTTCACAGCGCCGATGGTTACAGCTTTCTGCGTTTTCATGCGCCGGACCGCTATGGTGACTTCCTGCTTCCCTATCGCCCCTCATTGATCAGCATGCGCCAGGAGCCTCGGGTATTTGATGTGTTTGAGGCAGGGCGTACCTTTATCGGTTTTCGTCAACTGCACCCAATCTACTATGGGGCCGAGTTTGTCGGTAGTGTCGAGACAGCGGTGTCGGTCCAGCGCCTGAGAGAAGTACTCAGACGGGGTGATGACAGTCGCATCTACCAGTTTCTGTTGCGGCGCGGGCCGATAGAAACCGTAACACTGGATCAATATCGGCGAGAGTTTGATATGCAGCCCTCGCGGCTCGGCGCTGATTATCTGGTGCTGTCAGAGTCTATGGATGCAGAGCCTGAAGTCCAGATGGCAACGCTGTCCTCGCTGGAGTCGGCCTTGCAGATTCACCCGGCGCTGGATCAGAAGCTGGCGTCGCGTCAGCCATTTTCGCTGGCGATAGTGGCTCATCAGCGGCACTTTGCGGCGAGTTTCGTCCCTATTCAGGCCATCGACGGTTCCCTGGCGGCCTATCTGGTGTCATATAGCTACGCACCCCTGCTGCGGAGTATCAACGAGGACTTTTACAACGACTTTGTGATCGTACTGCTCGGTTTTTTCATCATTGGCGGGCTGATCATGACGCTGATCAGCAAGCACGCGATTATGGAACTGCAGATGAATCGCCTCGATGCGATCAGTGATGCGGTGGGTGAGGGCATTGTAGTCAGCAACAGTGCAGGCAAGACAATCTACGTGAATTCGGGAGCGGTTGAGATCACCGGTTACAGCCGGCAGGCGTTGATGGGGTTCGATATCCGGCGGCTTGTGGACGTTCCTGAAGCTCAGTGTCCGATCATGGCAACGTTGCGTAGCGCGCAACCCTATGATGGCGAGGAGACATTGATTCACCGGGATGGCGCGCATATCCCCGTATTGTTGGCGAGCCGGCCGCTGTTTGAAGATGATTCGGTGGTGGGCGTCGTGTCCGTGTTCCGGGATATTACCGAGCGCAAGCGGATGGAGAATCGGTTGGTGCATCTGGCCCGGACCGACGAATTGACCGAGCTTTTGAACCGCCGTGCATTTCTTGAGGCATTGGCTCACCAGCTGGCTCTGGTTCACCGGGGCTCCAGCCATGGTGTGCTGATGATGGTGGATTTTGATCACTTTAAACAGATCAACGACACCTATGGCCATGATGCCGGTGACCAGGTTCTGAAGCACTTCGCCGAGATTGCAGAGCGCTGTCTGCGCGATACCGATACCATCGGTCGTTTGGGTGGGGAGGAGTTCGCGGTGCTGCTTCCGGACACGGATGTTGAGGGCGGGCAGGTGATGGCTGAGCGCCTGCGCCAGGCGGTGGCTGCAAGCCCGACGGTCGGCGATGGGTTTACCGTGGACATGACGCTGTCGATAGGCCTGTGTCCGCTACGCGCCGAGCATCGGGAGGTGACCGATATTCTGCGTCAGGCGGACGGCGCCCTCTACCGTGCCAAGGCGAGGGGCCGTAACCGTGTTGAATGTTGTGAGTGTTAAGCCGCCCGGATATCCAGGTTTTTGACCGGCCGCGGTTCCATGGTGCAGGGCTCACCTTCAAGCAGGAACAGGTGATAGGCCTCGGGGCCGAACGCATCCAGCGCGGTCATCAGGTGCTGTGCACCCTCCTGTATCGGCTCACCGGTCCGGGTAATCCGGAATTGTACGTTCTGGCGCGATATGTCCGCGCGCAGGCTCTCCTCGGTCCAGAGGAACAGCGCTTTTTCCGATACCACATATTCAAAACGGACAGGACGAAAGCCCTGAGCCAACGACAAGCTGATGGGCTTATCACTGATTTCAAGCCGGTATTTCAGGATCGCTTTCATGGTTCGGCCTCCATTGTTGGGTCTGATAAAGATTGGCCGAAGAAGTCACATATAAAAACAGATTAAAGCGGTTTTATTCATCGTTTAATCCGATGATTGGCAGATCGAAGCCACGGCCGGGTGAATCAGATCCTTACCCCGTGTGATGGCGTAAAGGTCATCCATGACTGCAGCAATCTCACCGACCATCTCGACCCGGTATTGACGACACACCTCATCCCGGATCGACAGGGGCGCTGCAAATATCCCATGACCGTGATTGGCGAACACCTTGATCAAAGCGCTGTCATCGATTCGAGCCCGAATCTCAATACGGATTTTTTGTTCCTCAAACCACTGGCGTAGCCGGTTGAAATAGGGAGTGTCGGTGGCATTGGCAAGGAAAGGCTGGCCGTGCAGGCTGGCGGGAAAATCCATGCGCAACTGCTCGGCTAGTGGCGGGGCCGCGAAAATCGCGATGGGGGACGATTGCAGCCGATGCAGATGCAGGCGGCTTTCTGCGTCTTCCGGGGGAATACGGTCGGTCAGCACCAGATCCAGCTGCTGTTTTTTGAGCTGGCGTACCAAGTTGTCGGGTTGCCCGCTACGGCAGTCCAGTTCGATTTCGCGGCCGATGCCAAAAGCGGGTTCCAGCAGCTGGTAGGCGATCAGTTTATGGATGCTGGTTGATAATCCGACTGCCAGCGACACCGGTCGGTCATAGGGTGCCAGCTGCAGGACGCGGTCCAGTGACTCGGCGATGGTGAACATATCGTCGGCGTAGCGCATCACGGTGCGGCCCAGCTCCGATAGCTCCAGTCCGCGACCCCGTCGGCGGAACAGCAGGCCGCCGCATTGACTCTCCAGCTCCCCGATCTGTCCACTGAGGGTCTGGGGTGCCAGATCAAGTAACTCACTGGCGCGTGCCATGGAGCCTTCGCGTGCTGTCAGCCAGAAATAGTAGAGATGGCGAAAGTTAAGTTGTTTCATCCCTGTGATCAGCTCAACAGCAGTTCAACCAGTGCCCGCCGCTCGCTGGTCAGGTCAGACAGCGGTGTAACCAGGCCCTGCTTTAAGGCGTCATGGGCAGCTGAGCTCGGTGAGGCTTTCGAAATCAGCGTTATTGCGTTTTGAGCGATGAGCTGAGCTTTTTCGGCATTCTCCATCAGATTACGGATAGCAAGCTCTGCTGTTACCTGCGCCTCGCGCGGGTGCCAGCAGTCGTAATCGGTCACCATGGCCAACGATGCATAGGCGATCTGCGCCTCCCGGGCGAGCCGGGCCTCGGGCATATTGGTCATGCCGATGACCGAGGCATCCAGGCTGCGGTAAAAGTTGGATTCGGCCAGGGTGGAGAACTGGGGGCCCTCCATGCACAGATAGGTTCCATTGTTATGCAGGTTAACTGAACGTTCTGCCGGCAGCTGTTTCACTGCCTGTGCCAGCAGGTCGCAGAGCGCTGGGCAAACCGGTTGAGCAAGCGATACATGAGCCACCGCGCCCTCACCGAAGAAGGTGTTGGGTCGCTGGCGTGTCATATCGATGTATTGATCGGGAATCACCATATCCAGCGGTGCGATCTCCTCCTTGAGTGAACCCACGGCTGAAAAAGAGAGCAGGTAGCGCACACCCAGCTGTTTCATCGCGTGGATATTGGCACGGTAGGGGACCTCTCCCGGCAACAGGCTGTGGCGGCTGCCGTGGCGTGCCAGAAACGCAACCGGTGTTCCGTTAACGTCGCCCAGTGTCAGCGGTGAGGAGGGAGCGCCATAGGGCGTAACTAGATCGAGCTGACGTGCGTTCTGCAGTGCTTCCATCCGATAAAGCCCACTGCCACCGATGATGCCGATTAATGCCTGTGTCATGCCTGTCTCCTGAGCCAGTTCCGTGTCAGAGTCGCACAGAATAAATGATCAGGACAAAAAATTTTCATTTGAAGTGTAAGGTTTCGATTTGTCTCTCGACAGATACACAAACCATACTGCTACCCATGGATGTGGGGAGGTTGAAATGGATATGAGCGAGCAGGCGGAGTTATTCAGGCTGTTATTGGTCGGGGGAGGTCATGCCCATCTGTTTGTACTGGAAGCGATCATTCAGGGCAGATTGCCCTCAGACGGGGTGGCCCTGGTATCGCCATCGCGCTGGCAATACTACTCCGGGATGTTGCCGGGACTGGTGGCAGGTCATTACCGCGCTGAGCAGTGCCGCATCGACTTGGAAGCGCTCTGTGAGCAGGCAGGCATTGTGATGATTATCGATAGTTCCTGTGGGCTCGAAGCCGACCGCAAGTCACTCCAGCTGGCAAGCGGTCGAACGCTCGGCTTCGAGCAGCTGTCACTGGATATTGGCAGCCAGACCGATCTGAGCTGGATTCGTAAACCGGGTAATCATCTGATCAGTGTGAAGCCCATGGATCGTTTTCTGGCCGATTGGCAGGCGTTCAGCGATACCGCCCGACGCCGTCGCGAGGGGCGCATGGTCGTCGTTGGGGGAGGAGCCGCTGGCGTGGAGCTGGCCATGGCCGCACGGACATCACTGCGAAAGTCCGGCTTCAGCCTGCCGGTGACATTGATCGCATCCAACGGCGTGGTTGCCGATTTCCCTCCGGCGGTGCGTAAGCGGGTGGAACGTGAACTGGAACGTCTGGATGTCAGGGCCTATCACGGCAAAGCGCAGGCCGAGGGCGGACGTGTGAAGCTGGATGATGGGACGGAGCTTCAGGCCGATCTGATTATCGCCACCAGCGGGGCGAAAGCCCCCCGGTGGCTGGCAGGCAGCGATTTGGAACTGGATCATGCGGGGTTTGTGCGGGTGGATCAGTATCACCGTAGCTGCTCGCATCCGGATATCTATGCCGTGGGTGATATCAGCGCCAGGCCCGGCACGCCCTTGATGAAGTCGGGGGTTCATTCGGTTCGGGTAGGTCCGATACTGGCGCATAATCTGCTTGCAGCACGCAATGGGGATCCATTAAAGGTGTTCAGGCCGCGGCGTAACGTGCTCTATCTGATCTCCTGCGGTGATCGGCGAGCGGTTGCCAGTTGGGGCCCCCTGTATGCATCCGGCGGCTGGGTGTGGCATTGGAAAGATCGAATTGATCGGGCATTTATCGACCGCTTCAGCGGCTAGGGAGAAAGCGTGTTCTGGAAACGTAAGCAAACCAATGATGATTCAGTCTATGCCCGCAAGCTGATGCAAAGCCTGCTCGCCATGGCCTGGTTCGTAGAAGCAAGAGACCCATACACCGGAGGTCATCTCTGGCGTGTAGCGCGCCTGTCGCGCCTCTTGGCCGATGCGGCGGGGATGTCGGCGGCAGAAAGTGCGCAGATCAGCCTGGGGGGCTTTCTGCATGACCTGGGGAAGGTCGGGGTGCCGGATGAGATTCTGCGCAAGCCCGGAAAGCTGACCGATGAGGAGTATGATCACATTAAAACCCATCCTCGTATCGGATTAAGAATGCTGGCAGGGCATCCGTTGAAGCCGCTGGCCGAATATGCGGTGGGCATGCACCATGAACGGCCGGATGGCAAGGGTTACCCGTCCGGGCTGTCTGCGGACAAGATCCCGTTGGAAGCCCGTATTGTTGGGATTTGTGACGCTTTTGATGCCATGACCAGCCACCGCCCTTACCGCGCGGGCATGCCGATTGAGAAGGCACTGGGTATCATCAGGGCAGAAGCGGGCAAGCAGTTCGACGAGGCCCTGGCGCTGAGGTTTGTGGACCTTGGCAAGGAGGGCGTACTTGAAGAGGTGGTGGGGCATAGCGATGAAGGTATCCCCCTGCAGAACTGTCCCATGTGCGGCCCCACACTGGTGGTCCGGCGAGAACAGAAAAAGGGCGAGGCGGTCTTTTGTCGGAATTGCGGCGGAGCGTTTGAGCTCAAGCTCGACGAGGCGCGTCTCATTGCGATACCCACCGGTGAGGCCGGGACGCCCGCTGACCTGGAGCCAGAGGCGGATCATGCATTGATAGAAAGAACGATTGAGCAGATGGTGGACTTACTGCCGCTCAACCACCTGCTGCACCATTCGAAACCGGAGTGAAGCGAACATGCTGGAAACACTGCCCCTGCTGGATGTGACCGACTTTCCATCCATTGAACGCGGCACAACCGAAACACTCCAGGTTAATCTGGGATATCGCTGTAATCAGACCTGCCTGCACTGTCATGTGAACGCAGGCCCCAATCGTACGGAGATGATGGCGTCTGAGTTGATCGATCAGGTCATTGAAGTGCTCAAGCAGCGGGATATTACGACGCTGGACCTGACCGGTGGTGCGCCCGAGCTGCACCCAGAGTTTCGCAAGCTGGTTACCCAGGCGCGGGCGCTCGGCGTTAAGGTGATCGACCGCTGCAACCTGACAATTCTGTTTGAGCCCGGCCAGGAGGGACTGGCGGAGTTTCTCGCCGATCAGGGCGTAGACGTGGTTGCATCCTTACCCTGCTATTCGTTGGAAAATGTGGATCGCCAGCGGGGCAAGGGCGTGTTTGATAAGAGTATTCAGGGCCTTCAGCGCCTGAACTCCCTGGGCTATGGTCACGCTGACAGCGCCTTGCATCTTAATCTGGTTTATAACCCCCAGGGGCCCTCATTGCCGCCGGATCAGCAGAAGCTGGAGGCGGATTATAAGCGCGAGCTGCTGGCGCACTTTGGTATCGTCTTCAACGAGCTATACGCCCTGGCCAACATGCCGATTCAACGCTTTGGCTCCACACTGCTCTCCAAAGGCCAGTTTGAACCTTACATGGACCTGCTCAAAGCCAACTATCAAGCGTCTAATCTGCCGGGCGTTATGTGCCGCTCTCTGATCAGCGTGGATTGGCAGGGGAAGCTCTATGACTGCGACTTCAATCAGCAGTTGGGTTTAGGAATGGTGACGCCTGGTCCTAACACGCTGACAACGCTGTTGGAAACGGATCGGGCAGGGGACTCGATCCGTGTTGCCGAACACTGTTACGGCTGCACGGCAGGTCAGGGTTCCAGTTGTGGCGGAGCGCTTTAGTGGGGCGCTACAGGGACGGTCAATGAAAAACAAACTGCTGTTATTGACGCTGATTATTGTTTTGATCAGCGCGTTTTTTCTATCCGGCGGTCAGTCGTTGCTGACGCTGGATACGCTGAAATCCAGCCTGGATACGTTTCATGGCTGGCGCGATAGCCATCCGGTGTTGGTTTCCGGCGGCTTCTTCATTCTCTACGTGCTGGTGACCGCATTGTCACTTCCGGGCGCTGCAGCGATGACTCTGGCGGGCGGTGCGCTGTTTGGTTTGTTGTGGGGCCTGGTGCTGATCTCCTTCGCGAGCACCATCGGCGCCACGCTGGCGTTTCTGGTCTCGCGCTATCTCTTGCATGACTGGGTCCAGACCCGTTTCGGCGACCGCCTGAAGGCACTTAACCGGGGCGTCGAGAAAGACGGTGCGTTTTACCTGTTCACGCTGCGTCTGGTGCCGTTGTTCCCCTTCTTTCTGATTAACCTGCTGATGGGCCTGACGCCAATTCGGGCGCGAACCTTTTACTGGGTGTCTCAGGTCGGGATGCTGGCCGGAACACTGGTCTACGTGAATGCGGGGACTCAACTGGGCCAGATAGAGAGTCTGTCGGGCATATTTTCGACCGACCTGATTCTTTCGTTTGCGCTGCTTGGGGTGTTTCCGTTGATCGCCCGCAAGCTGGTGCGCGGGGTCCAGAAACGCCGGGTTTATGCCGGATGGACGCGTCCCGATCGCTACGACAGAAACCTGATTGTGGTTGGCGCAGGAGCCGGAGGGTTGGTCAGTGCCTATATCGCTGCAGCGGTTAAAGCAAAAGTCACCCTGATTGAAGCGAACCGGATGGGCGGCGATTGCCTGAATACCGGATGCGTGCCCAGCAAGGCGTTGCTTCGCAGCGCGCGCCTGGCTGCCGATATCCGCAACGCGCCTAGTCTGGGCCTGGAAGCCGGTGAGCCTGCGTTCTCATTTCGACAAATCATGGCACGGGTGAGGGCGGTGGTGGCCTCGGTGGAACCTCACGATAGTGTGGAGCGCTATAGCGGGCTCGGTGTTGATGTGGTTCAGGGCTATGCCACTCTGGTCGATCCCTGGACGGTGGAAGTCCGTGATGTTGCCGGCGCCACAAAACGGTTAACCGGGCGCAGTATTGTTCTGGCCACCGGGGCAGGCCCCACCATTCCGCCACTGCCGGGCCTGGAGCAGGCCAGCTATGTCACCAGCGATACCCTCTGGGACAGATTCGCCGAGTTGGATACACCACCTGAGCGTTTGGTGGTGCTGGGGGGCGGCCCCATCGGTTGTGAACTGGCCCAGGCTTTCGCAAGGCTAGGCTCCAGGGTCACTGTGGTACAACGCGCAGAACGCGTGCTGCCCCGTGAAGATGATGATGTTTCGGCACTCGCCTTGAAAGGGCTTGAAAACAGCGGTGTCGAGGTGCTGCTCAATACCCGAGCCGTGCGTTGCGAGCAGGATAGTGGTGGTGAAACTCTGGTTGTGGAGCGTGAGGGTTCAGAGCAACCACTGGCGTTCGATTATCTGATCGTCGCCGTCGGGCGCAGCGCACGACTGAGCGGTTACGGGTTGGAGCAGTTGGGCATCGATACCACTCAAACCATTACCACCAATGAGTTTCAGGAAACCCGCTTTCCGCATATCTATGCGGTGGGTGATGTGGCGGGCCCTTACCAGTTTACCCATGTGGCGGCCCATCAGGCGTGGTCCGCGGCCGTCAATGCGCTGTTTGGCAATCTGAAGCGGTTTGCGACCGATTACCGGGTCATACCGCGTACCACCTTTATCGATCCTGAAGTGGCCGCCGTCGGTTTAACCGAGCGCGAGGCGTTAGAGCAGGGTGTGCGATACGAGGTGACACGCTTTGAACTGGCAGAGCTGGATCGTGCCCTTACCGAGAGCCGGGCAGAGGGTTTTGTGAAGGTGCTGACACCCCCGGGTAAAGATCGCATATTGGGCGTCACTATTGTGGGTGAACATGCGGGCGAGTTGCTGGCGGAATTTGTGCTGGCCATGAAACATAACCTGGGGCTGAACAAGATCCTGGGCACCATCCACGCTTACCCCACCTGGACCGAAGCCAATAAATACGCAGCGGGAGAGTGGAAGCGTGCTCACGCGCCGGGCACAGTACTCAAGTGGATCGAACGCTACCATGACTGGCGGCGAGGATAGCCGGTGCGTCTTTCGATCATCGTACCGATATTGAATGAGGCTGAAGCGCTGCCGGGGCTATTGGATCAGTGCTCCCGTTTGCAGAACCAGGGTTGTGAAGTGGTGCTGGTGGATGGCGGCAGCGACGACGGCTCGGTAGCCTTGGTTCACGCCCGTGGGTTCAAGGTTGTTGCGGCTCCCAGGGGCCGGGCCCGGCAGATGAATGCAGGTGCTACGCAGAGCACCGGAGAACTGTTGCTGTTTCTGCATGCCGATACCCGGCTCTCTGATCAGTGCCTGGAACAACTGAAACACCACCTCAACCTGACGCCCGTTGTATGGGGGCGCTTCAATGTACGAATAAGCGGCCGCTCAGTGATGCTCCCGATTATCGCCAGACTGATGAACCTGCGTTCTCGACTGAGCGGTATCGCCACCGGCGATCAGGCGATCTTCATCAGTCGCGTTGCGTTTGATCAGGTGGGTGGCTTTCCTGATCAGCCGCTGATGGAAGATATAGAGATATCATCGCGGCTGCGAAAGCTGGCGCCGCCCACCTGTTTACCGGGGCCGGTGTTCACCTCCGGGAGACGCTGGGATCGGAACGGCGCCTGGAAAACCATATTCCTGATGTGGCAGCTGCGCTGGGCCTACTGGCGAGGAACCACTGCCGAAACCTTGGCGAGGCGATACCGATGACGCCGAAGATCGTGATTCTGGCGAAAGCACCGCTGCCGGGTTATGCGAAAACCCGTCTTATCCCTGCGCTGGGAGCCGAGGGCGCTGCCCGCGTGGCAGAACGCATGTTGCTCCATACCCTGAACGAAGCGAGAGCCGCCGACATAGGCCCGGTGGAGCTCAGCGTTACGCCGGATTCTGATGACAGCTATTGGCAAGACCTGCCGAGTGACGTACTCACCGGACAGGGCGACGGTGACCTGGGCGAGCGCATGGCGCGTATCGCTCACCGAGTAACGGCAGAGCCACGGCCGGTCATACTGATAGGGACTGACTGCCCGGCACTGGATCGTTACCGGCTACGGGAGATCGCACAGCAGCTACAGGGGCGGGATGCCGTTTTGGCGCCCGCGCACGATGGCGGTTACGTGGCACTGGGCTTGAATGCCTATGCGTCCGAGGTCTTCCAGGCTATTCCCTGGAGTACTGAACGGGTTGCTGAACTGACTCGAAAGCGCTTGCGCGAGTTGGGTTGGCAGTTTCATGAGCTTGAAGTGATGCATGATATCGATGAACCTACCGACCTGATCCATCTGCCAGCCGATCTGATGCCCTGAAGGCGATGGCTTAGGCTGACAGCGGTTGGCGTGTTTCCCAAGGCCACCCGGAATCGGCTAAGCTCAACGAATAGCCTGAAAACGACAAAATTGTCGCGGAAAGCATGGCCCCGGCGTCGGTGCTTAACTACAATGCACGCTTTTTAAAATTCAGCCCGGATCGAGATGCTCAAGACACCTTACTACCTGATCGACAAGGCCAGCCTCAAAGCCAACATGGAGAAGATCGCCTACGTGCGCGAACGCTCCGGTGCCAAGGCGTTGCTGGCGCTTAAGTGCTTTGCGACCTGGTCCGTGTTCGACCTGATGCAGGAGTACATGGACGGCACCACCTCATCCTCCCTGTTTGAGGTGAAGCTGGGCCGGGAAAAGTTCGCCGGTGAAACCCACGCCTACAGTGTCGCCTACGCCGATGACGAGATCGAAGAGGTGATCGCCAACTGCGACAAGATCATCTTCAACTCCATCAGCCAGCTGGAGCGCTTCAGCGAACAGTCGGCAAGCGTGATCCGTGGCTTGCGCGTCAACCCCAAGGTCAGCACCTCCGACTTCATCATCGCCGATCCGGCCCGTCCGTTCAGCCGTTTGGGCGAGTGGGACCCGGAGAAGATCGAGCAAGTGATCGACAAGGTCTCCGGCTTTATGTTCCACAACAACTGTGAGAACGACAGCTTCGAGCGCTTTGATGAGATGCTCTGTCAGATCGAAGAGCGCTTCGGTCACCTTCTCCAGAAGGTGGATTGGGTCAGCCTCGGCGGCGGCATCCACTTCACCGGCGAAGGTTACCCGGTGGATCGGTTCTGCGACCGACTGCGCAGTTTCTCCGAAACTTACGGCGTCCAGGTGTATCTGGAGCCGGGCGAAGCAGCCATCACCAAGACCACCTCACTGGAAGTCACGGTGCTGGATACCCTGTTCAACGGCAAGAACCTGGCGGTGGTGGATGCGTCCATTGAAGCGCATATGCTGGATCTTCTGATCTACCGCGAAACCGCCAAGATGGAACCCAACGAAGGCCCGCATACCTACGAGGTGTGCGGCAAATCCTGCCTGGCAGGCGATATTTTCGGGGAGTTTAACTTCCCGAATGAACTCAAGATCGGCGACCGTCTCTCCTTTAAAGATGCCGCCGGTTACACGATGGTAAAGAAAAACTGGTTTAACGGAGTCAAGATGCCGGCGATTGCCGTGCGCGAGCTTGATGGCAGCGTGCGTCTGGTACGGGATTTTGATTATCAGGACTTTGTATCTAACCTCTCTTGAGGATTCACCCAGCGATTGAAGAAGTTGAGGAACGCGATGAGCAAAAACGTGTTGATTATCGGGGCCGGGGGCGTAGCACAGGTTGTCGCCCATAAATGTGCCCAGAACAACGACGTACTGGGGAATATCGCAATCGCATCGCGCACGCTGTCCAAGTGCGAAGAGATTGTTGCCAGTGTCAAAGAAAAGGGCGCCATGAAGGTGGACGGCAAGCTCACCGCTCATGAGCTGAATGCCCTGGATGTAAAAGCCACTGTTGAGCTGATCCGCGAAACCGGTTCCGAGATCGTGATCAACGTGGGTACCGCGTTCCTGAACATGTCCGTAATGAGCGCCTGTCTCGAAGCGGAAGTGACCTACCTGGATACCGCGATCCACGAAGAACCGGACAAGATCTGCGAGCAGCCGCCCTGGTACGCCAACTACGAGTGGAAGCGTCGCGACGAGTTCAAGGCCAAGGGCCTGACCGCCATTCTTGGCGTTGGCTTCGACCCGGGCGTGGTCAACGCATACGCGCGTCTGGGCTGCGACATGCTCGATACCGTTGAGTCCGTTGATATCGTCGACGTGAACGCCGGTAACCACGGCAAGTACTTCGCCACCAACTTCGATCCGGAGATCAACTTCCGCGAGTTCACCGGCACCGTGTACTCCTGGCAGAACAACGCCTGGCAGTCCAACAAGATGTTCGAAGTGAGCCGGACCGATGAGCTGCCGATCGTAGGCGAGCAGACCACCTACATGAGCGGCCACGATGAAGTACACTCCCTGTCCCAGAACCTGGGCGTGCCCAACGTGCGCTTCTGGATGGGCTTTGGCGAGCACTACATCAACGTCTTCACTGTGTTGAAAAGCCTGGGTCTGCTCTCCGAGCAGCCGGTGATGACCGCCGAAGGCCAGGAAGTGGTGCCGCTTAAAGTGGTCAAGGCCGTACTGCCCGATCCGTCATCTCTCGCCCCGAACTACACCGGTAAAACCTGCATCGGTGACTTCGTGAAGGGCACCAAAGACGGTAAAGAGAAAGAGGTCTTCATCTACAACGTGGCCGACCACAAAGACGCCTACAACGAAGTGGGCAGCCAGGGCATCTCCTACACCGCAGGTGTTCCCCCGGTTGCTGCCGCCATGCTTGTGGCCACAGGCGAGTGGGATGCCAAAACCATGGTCAACGTGGAAGAGCTGGACCCGCGCCCGTTCATCAACGTGCTGAACAAAATCGGCCTGCCGACCCGTATCAAGGACGAAGAGGGCGACCGTCCCGTCTCCTTTGACTGAAAGTCTTTGATGACGAGTCGCGTCGGCTGATCGAGAACGCCGCCCTTCTTCAGGAGGGGCGGCGTTTTTCTTTATACCAACCGGATAACACTTCACATCACCTTGCCAACCGCGCCGCACTGCGGCAGTCTTTACCTATTACAGGCAGGAAGTCAGCCGCTAAAACGATATGGAGATCGTTCCCACGATGACCGTAACAGTCAGCCCCACCCAGCTTTTACCACGACATCGTTTTACCTCTGCGGGTTTGCCGTTGCCGTATAGATCGGATCATTCAGACCGCCCCGTTCAGGCCCCGTGTATTTTCAACAAGTTGGGCGCAGAGCGTAATAACCCAAGTAAGAACTATACGGCACGCCGCCTAGTTACGACCTATACGGCATGCGGTCTAATACACTGTTATGAAATAGGATTATCTTTGGTGGGTGTAGTGAGCAAAAATGAAAAGAATGTCAATATGATGATTAAAGTCATCAAAGACTGCCAAGAACACAAACAAATGGGAACACCAAGCAGAGTTTGGTCTACATACTTTCGATACGCTTTAAATGAGTTGGAAAAAGATTCATTGTTGGTCTCAAAGGCTGTGATTAAAAATCCGGGTGAAAAAACTATTCATGAGCATACATTTCCGTTTAGATTGCTTCGTGATAAATTGATGAATCTCGAAAATGTTAACTTTGAATCAGTCTCAAATGTTTTGGAAAAGTTTCATGTGGTTACAAAAATAACTTCCGAAGAAGATCAAAGATTGAAGCGGAATGGCCTCAACATCAATATGCCAGAAGATTGGGATAGAAAAAATCCGTTTGCTAGGTACGAGGCGGTAGGAATATCTATTTGTCGAGACACCGAAAGTTCATAACAAGGCCAATCACGGCGACGTGTAGTTCCCCCGGTTTAGTGGATACCTCGATCTAATTCAGACGAGGTGGAACATGCCAGCTTACAAGAACCAGAAGAAGACGCGACAGTATACGAACGAATTCAAAGCCAGGGCTGTTAAGCTGACCCATCTGAGCGGGGCGAGTGTGAAGGGTGTAGCGGAAGCGCTGGATATCCACCCTTTCATGCTGTCACGTTGGCGTAAGGAGTACCGGGAAGGCAAAATCGTGACTGATAAGCGCAAGAAAGTGATCAGTAAGCCAAAGAGCCTGAGTGAGAGCGAGCGGATTCGGAAGCTGGAAAAGCAGGTAGCGAACCTGAAAGAGGAGAATGACCTGCTAAAAAAGTGGCAACGGTTTCTCGCGGAGGAACGCAAGAAAGGTTCCGATTCATAGATCAACACCGTGTGCGCTATGGTGTACAGCGGTTGTGTCGGTTCCTGGATGTGTCGGCCAGTGGCTTTTATGCCTGGCTGAAACGAGGAGTGAGTCAGCGTGTTCGCAGTGATGCGGTACTAACAGAGCAGATCACACAGATCTTTGAGGGGAGCCGTGAAACCTATGGTAGTCCCAGGATCCATCAAGCCCTGAAGCGACAAGGAGTCCATGTGGGGAAGAAGCGAGTGGAGAGGCTAATGCGGGAAGCGGGATTGAAAGCCCGGGTTGCCCGTGTCTATCGAAAACTGGCGGGGCTGCACCGTTTCTATCAGCGCGCGCCCAACATCCGAAAGGACCTTCCAAAACCGACAGCGCCAAACCAGCACTGGGCAGCAGACCTGACATACATCCGGGTTGGCAAGCGTTGGTTGTATCTGGCAGCTGTTATTGATCTCTATTCCCGGCGCATCGTGGGATGGTCTTTAGGTAAGCAAAAGACAGTATCGTTGACGCGGTCATCATTGCAGATGGCGTTGAGAAACCGTCGGCCAAAGCCGGGACTTATCTTCCATACGGATCGGGGAGTGGAGTATCGGGCGCACGAGATCCAGTCCGTGCTGAAACAGCACGGTATCCGCGCAAGCGCGAACCGACCGGGAATGTGCACTGACAACGCTGAGATGGAGTCCTTCTTTCACACTTTGAAAGGCGAATTAATCAAGGGCAGTAGTTTCTATGGCGAAATGCATCTCAGAGATAAATTGGCTGGCTATATCCAGCACTTCTATAATCGCGTTCGATTGCACTCAAGTTTAAACTACCTGAGTCCGGTCGAATATGAAGCAACGACGGTGTGAGCAGCGAAGGTGTCCGTTTTTTCGGGGGAAGATCAACGCCTACTACATTGCGGCTTCGCCTCCATTTCGCAGGCGCGCATGTTGGCTGGCGTTATGTGTAAAACCAGAGAGGGAAAATGATGAGAAAATTATTTATTGCAGCCATCGGGATTGCTTCGGTAATGAGCTTTACAGCCGCCAATGCGGGGCCATTTGGTCTTGAAATGGGGCAATCACTAACACAGATTGATAAAGATGCAAAACAAGCGGCGCCAAATGTCTACACAACCTCCAAAGTACCCAAACCGCATTCTGCTTTTGAGTTATATGCGCTAAAAATAGGCCCAAAGAGTGGATTGTGTTGGGTTAAGGCAATAGGAAAAGATATTGGTACCAGCGCATATGGCATAGAGCTTAAATCAGAGTTCAATGCAATGAAGGGAAAGTTGGAGAAGGCTTACGGAAAACACGAAACAACAGATGTCTTGCTGCCTGGTAGCATATGGAATGAACCTGATGAGTTTATGATGGCAATGATCAAGAAACAAAGGTTCTTGATGGCTATATGGGATGGAGAGAAAGGATCTACTCTCAGCGACAATCTTGACAGTGTAGGTCTTCTAGCTAACCCCGGTGGGCGGGATAAAGGGTATCTGTCAATTGAATATTCGTTTTCAAACAAGGAAGCATGCGATAAGGAAATTGCAGCACTAGAAGATGGCGCGTTGTAATACACATAACAATCACATCCAGCCGACCCTCAAAAGCGCCGCTTCGCTCTGCTTTTGGGTCGGCTGATGTGAAGCGTTATGAGTAATCAAGTGAAAAGCAAAGTGCCAGTAATAGTTTTTATAGTAGGCGTATTATTGTTCGTTGTTAGCCCTAAGTTGTCTGTTGTGTTTGCAGTCACGGGTGCCATTACGCTTGCTGTAAGTCAGATACGTTTTATGTTCAAAAACGAAGGAATCATTGGGTTAGTAGTTCCAACAAAAAGCATGTTTAAAGAAATGTCATCTTCCGAAGCTCTGCCTTTTAAAGTAGGCGCAGCCATGCTTTTATCACCACTCCTTGCTGTTATAGTTAAAACATTGGTGCTGCATGCGAACTCATAACAAGGTGGTGTTGTCGCCTGCGGCTGGGACCTCCGTTCCGCTGGCGCTCCACTGCGGCCCCAAACCACGGCGTTATATGCAGGAAGTGAGTGCGTAGAATTAAAGGAGAATCAGGTGAAAAGAATATGGAATGACCCTGTAGGAAGTAAAGTAATCGCGGGATTAATTTTGGGCGGTATTAGTTTGTCTGCAACGGCGGCTTATAAATACTGGTCCACAACTGGCTCTGAAGGTCAGAGTTTCTCTAGCCTACTAATAAGCTCATCAATAGAGCTGAATTCATTTATTGTTATTTCTCTAGTCATATTTCTTGTCTCGGTAATGTTGATTGTCTTATTTTTATCCAAGTTTAAAACGTATGATATTTTCTTGTCGGCACCGATGTCATTTGATACCGAAGAAGAGTATCAAGCGGTAAGAAATTGCTGCCTGCAAATTATTGATAGCTTGAAAGAGCATACACCTTTTGAAAAAATATATTACGCTGCGCATGACAAAGAGACCAAAGAGTCCTTCACAGCCGCCAACCATGCGGCTATTGATGATTTAAAAGCTCTTAAGAAAAGCAAACGACTCATCTTATATATGCCCAGAAAAATCCCTACCAGTGCAATTTTTGAAGCCGGTTATGCATTCCGGAAGACTCTTCCAACTATTTATTTATGCCACAACGACAACGACCTGCCGTTTCTTGTGAAGGAACTAAACGGCTGTTTTCGTAGTGTAAACAAATATACAGACCCTAAGTTTGAGAAGCTGTTAAATTTTATTAAATTGCATGGTAAAAAACTCTTCGATAAAAGCATATAACAAGCCGCTCAAATTCGTTCCGGCCACAAAAAGCATGGCCTCCACCGGACTCGCTAACGCTCGCCGTTTAGCGGAGCGTTATGAGTAACGATATGGACTTTGAATCGCAATACAAAGATTTTTGGGAGATTCCAAATGTTGAATTCCCAATATCCTATATGCCGATACTTAAAACCTTCAGTAGCAAGATAGTGGAAGCTGTAGAGCGAGACGGGCCTCCCATCGAAACAGGGGCAATAGACATAGGTGGACTGAATGAAAATGAAAAACTTGTCTATTTGTTCTTTTTCTGGATTAATAGTACAAATAGTTCAATTGATAATATGAATATAGTTCTGGCTGACTTGTCTCAGCTAGGTGAAAATTATCTTGCCTTTCGTGGTCCACCAAGAGTTCGTTTCTATTTATTGATAAAAACGTTTTTCAATGAAGTCTATAGATTAAGAGATATTTTAAATCAGTTTCTTAGCGGTCTTAATAAACTTGGAAAAATTGAAAAAGCAGAAATTAAGGGGGCAAGGGAAGCTTTCTCAGTCATTTTCGATGCCTCAGTTGATATAAGAAATTCGATGGTTCATGGGCATCCAGGATGGTCTGGGAAAGGTCATTTTGATATGAATTTTGTTTTGGGTTCAGCAGAGATTGGAGTTGCTTTTAAAGATAAAAAAACCGGCAAGGTATGGAAAATTCAAGATGTATTAAAAGAAAATGTTGAAGTCTTTTTAAAAGCAATGATAGAAGAAGGTTTATGTATTCAACGTTTTTTGTCAAAATTTTCAGAAACCGCTTCAGAAATGTATTCATTATCATAACAAATTGCAGCACTTCAGCCGCTACGCGGCTCGGACCTAAATAAGCTACGCTTATTTCGTCCGGTGTGCAAAGCGTGTGTGCCAGGCATGGCATTTAACTAGCGAGGTGAAAGTCCTCGTACCAGGTATTCGCAGAGCCGAAGGTTAGCCAAAGGGCAAGGTTAGTCCCGCGAGGGGCTGGCTGGAGGAAGCCCAAGGCAAATTCGCGGGGCGATGAACAAGAACCGGATATGAGGTGTGACGTGAGTGAGGCGAGTCGGCACGTGACGATGAAGCCTTCCATCTGTGACTGGCTCACGTTTTATAAATTCGGCGCCTGCGCGAAGACAGTTAAATGTCTTACCCTGGGAGGTCTGCACTGTGTTGAGGGAGCAACTGACGCGGAAGCAATTCAGCGTGATCGCAGTGCAGAAGTCAGCAGAGGGCATAGTAGGTACGGCTCTTGGTACCGAAGGCCCGAACATCACCGGCATGGATAGAGGATAAGAACATGGACATGGCACCTGACCGACCCTCGGACGAGGCATCGCCACCGGCGATGGGTGAAGCCCATGTTGCCGACACTCCGATCCAACTGCCAATTATCGAACCATCACTGATGGCGCAAGTACTGGACAAGGAAAACCTGGTACGCGCGCTGAAACAAGTCAGACGCAACAAAGGCGCAGCGGGCGTTGACGGTATGACGACAGAACAACAGTCGTTCTACCTGCATGCCCACTGGCCGACACTCAAGGAGAGCCTGATCACCGGTCACTATCGACCGCAGCCGGTCAGGCGGGTCGAGATCCCCAAAGCTGATGGCAAAATGCGCAAACTGGGTATCCCGACGGTCATAGACCGCTTTGTCCAGCAGGCGATAGCCCAAGTCATCAGCGGCCTCTGGGAACCGACCTTCCACCCCAACAGCTACGGCTTCAGGCCCCGGCGCAACGCGCAGCAGGCCGTCCGGAATGCACAGGAGATCATCCTGAACGGGCAGCGCTGGGTGATCGACCTGGACCTGCAGGCGTTCTTCGATACCGTCAATCACGATAGGTTGATGGAACGACTGAGCACCCGCATCCAAGATCCGACACTGCTGAAGCTGATCAGGCGATCCCTGACAAGCCCGATACAGAATGGTGGTCAAAGAACCGCCAGTCGCGAGGGCGTACCGCAAGGCGGCCCGCTGTCGCCGGTACTGGCCAACATCGTGTTGGACGAGCTGGACTGGGAGCTGGAACGACGAGGCCATCGCTTCAGCCGCTACGCCGACGACTGCCTGATCTTCGCCAGCAGTCGTCGCGCGGCCGAGCGCATCAAAAACGGTATCCAGCGCTACATCGAACGTCACCTCCGGCTCAAGGTGAATGACGACAAGAGCGCGGTAGACCGCCCCTGGAACAGGAGCTTCCTGGGGTTTACCTTCAGCCCGCGACGCGGCAACAGGATCAAGGTGTCCGACAAGGCACTGACGAAACTGAAGCAGCGCGTGCGGGAACTGAGCCGTCGCACAAGAGGCCATCAATTGGCGCATGTTGTTGCAGAGTTAAGAAAATACCTGCTTGGTTGGAAAGCGTACTTTGGCACAGCCGAGGTGCAGAGCCCGCTGCGCGACATCGACAAATGGATCAGACGGACGTTGCGGTGTTATATCTGGAAGCAATGGGGTCGTAGCGGCTACCGGAAACTGCGCCGGTTGGGCGTAGATAGATGGACCGCCTGGAATACGGCGAAATCCGCGCACGGGCCTTGGCGCCTGAGCCAGAGTCCTGCACTCTACAGGGCATTGCCGAACCGATATTTTACTGGCTTGGGGCTGCCGTCACTGGCAGCGTGACTGAACGATGAGGGGATGAACCGCCGTGGTACGTGACCCGTATGCCCGGTGGTGTGGGAGGAGGGGCACTGTGAGGCGCCTCCCTATCCCGATTAGGGCTGATCGTAGTGCCCACCAATAGCGAAGATATAAATGGACTTATCATCGAAACGATATATCAAACGGTCTTTCTGCGAGATTCGTTTTGACCAAAGGCCAGAGAGATTGTGCTTGAGTTGTTCAGGCTTGCCTAGGCCGGATGACGGATCATCGGATCTGAGGATTTCCTTGAGTAATTTACAGAGCGCCTTGTGCAGCCGCTTGTCCTTTTCGCGCATGCTTTCATACGCTTCCCAAGTATTGCCCTCAAATACCAGTGATCTCATTCATCTGCTCGTCAGTCGGCGTGTAGCCTTGACCACGGGTATGCGTATCAAGGGAATCGGCAATTTGTTGCATGAGGTTCTTGCTTTGGAGAACGTGCAGGGTTTCCTGCTCTCGCTCCCAGTCGTCAGCGCTCATTACAACAAAATCCTCACCGGCACGCCGAGTCACCTTGAGCGGTTCGTGCCTGCTAACTACCTGTTCTACGACGCTTTTAAGGTTGTCTCTAAATTTGTTCACGCTGATTGTGTCCATGAGGCCACCTTTGTGTACGGGAATGCCGTACAAATATACACTAGAGGCCCAAACAAGGCCAAGCACGGCGACATCTTTTTCTTAGCGCCTTCGGCTTCACTACAAAGCTTCGCGTGTTGGCGGCGTCACGTAGACGCTCGTCTTTAGGTACGTACCTAAAAGCGTACAATTGATGCAATGTTGAACACGCAAAAGGTGCGTCATGACCGGAATCACAGCAACTGAGGCGCGCAGTAACCTTTATCGGTTGATTGACGTGACCGCCGAGTCCCGCCAACCGATCATTATCATGGGTAAGCGGAACAAAGCTGTTCTGGTATACGAGGAAGACTGGTCTGCAATTCAGGAAACACTTTACCTGCTCTCCGTACCGGGTATGCGGGAGTCTATTCGTAAGGGGATGGATACCCCGGTGGATGAATGCGATGAGGAGCTGGACTGGTGACATGGACGTTGGTTTACACCAAGCAGACCCAGAAAGATGCAGAGAAGTTGGCCTGCAGTGGCCTCAAACCTAAAGCTCAGGAACTGCTAGCGCTGTCGGTTTTTAAGTCACCGGTGAGAGAGTTCTTTTGTTTATCGTAGAGATCGCGTTAGTCGTGGGTACCTTACTTATAGGCGGCTCTATTGTCTGGAGTACCTATAAATGTGGGATATCGCCTATGCCAAGTTCCAGGCAGGCCCGCAATGCAATGGCCGAGCTGCTTGCGGATACAGGGAGCGGCCCGGTGTATGAGCTGGGCAGTGGCTGGGGAGGCCTCGCAATCGGGTTGGCAAAGAAATACCCCAATCGACAGATAGTCGGGTATGAGGTTTCTTTCTTCCCATGGTTGGTTTCGGTTGTTGTTAAACGAGTACTGGGGTTGGGTAACCTGGTGATCTATAGACGGAATTTTCTGCTGGCCGACCTATCTGCCGCCGATGTTTTTGTATGCTTTCTAGATACCGGAAATATGCGGGCGATTTCCCATAAGCTGAGTGCAGAACGATCCCGGGATGGCTTCTTAATCAGTAATTTTTTTGCGTTACCATCTTTTGAGGCTGACAATGTCATCAAGATTGATGATCTGTATACGTCGCCTGTTTATCGCTATCAGTTAAGACGCGGCATCGCGCCAACTGGTTGAAGGCGCGTTCGTGATCGATCCGGATTGGAACAGTATTGAGGCTGTGTGCCATACGCCAGAATGAACACTATCAGGGAGAATATCGTGAAGGAAAAACTCAGTTTTGTCGCACTCTTGGCGCCTTTGGCGTTTTCTATGGACGCTGTTGCCTGGGATGAAGAGGCCGTCTGTAAGAAGGTTCAGGCTTGCATCACTCAGGTTATGAAGGAGGAAATGGCCGGCGAGGATATTCCACCTAATATCCAGCAAATGATGCAGGCGCAGATTGATGGCATGTGTCAGTCTCTGAACCGGGTATACAGTCTGCCCGGCGCGACCGGCCAGCAGCTCGATAAATGCGAAGACCGTATCCTCTCTTCGAGTTGCAGTGAGCTGATGAGTGATGAGCCGATCGCCGAGTGCGAGGCTCTGAATGATGGGAGCTGAGGGGCTGGTTGAGCATCGGCTTTAACAGGTCAGAAGCGCCATTGAGCGTTACGGGATGATACAAAAAGCGCCGCTCACCCGAGTGAGGTTGGTTTTTAGTGTAAAATGGCCGCCCGTTACCCGGTTGTTTCCGGGCTTTTTGTGTTTTTGATGGAGTATTCTCATGGCTGATATGCCTGCATGTCCCCAATGTGCTGCCGACTATACCTATGAAGATCAGGGCTTATATGTCTGTCCGTCCTGCGGTCATGAATGGGCAGCCAATGAGCCTGTAGAGCAGGAAGATAGCTTTGTCGTACGCGATGCCAACGGTAATCAGCTGGCCGATGGCGATAATGTTACGCTGATCAAGGACCTCAAGGTGAAGGGATCCTCTTCAACCATTAAAGTGGGCACCAAGGTGCGTATTAATCGCCTGGTGGATGGCGATCACAATATCGACTGCAAAGTGGACGGTATTGGCCCTATGATGTTGAAGTCGGAGTTTGTTAAAAAGGCCTGATCGCTCGGTTCAGGCTTCTCCTCTCGTGAGGCTGCCGGTGTGCAGCCTCGCTCTCCTTTCTCGATCTTTCCGTGGTAGTCTGCTCTGGGTTGAAGCGAACGGGTACGGAGAATCGGGAGCACTATGAAAAGCTGGATGTTTCTTGTTATTGCTATCACGGCAGAGGTGGTTGCGACCACATCGCTCAAGGCGAGCGATGGCTTTTCGCGGCTGTGGCCCTCTGTGGTTGTGGTGGTCGGCTACGGCTTATCCTTCTACTTTCTCGCTCTGACACTGAAGACCATTCCTGTGGGTGTGGCGTATGCCGTTTGGTCCGGGCTGGGCGTTGTACTGGTAACGGCAATAGCCTGGCTGGTATATGAGCAGAAGATCGATCTGCCGGGTGCCATCGGGATGGGATTGATTCTGACCGGCGTGCTGACGCTGAACCTGTTTTCTAAGACCGGTGTTCATTGATCTTACGATTATCTGCAATCTATAGATGGTTTACTCCATCGTAAGCGGTGAGAAAAGGAAAAGGATGATGACGGACAATAACAAGAGTTTGCTGGAACGCACCATCGAGGAAAGTGCCCGGATTACCCGGTATGCGGTTGAAGGTGAGGCGCCGGATAAATCCCATCCGGTACTGACCACAGGGCGCGAGATCGCATTCGTGGAAAAAGGTGTTTCGGTTTGGCATTTCGATTTGAGCAGCGCCGATACCCTGAGCCCCGGAACGCCGGATACACCCCATACCCGGGTGGATGCGCGTTGGCTGAGTGCCCAGGCCGCTCTGGAGCAGGGCATCGAGGTGTTTCACGGCGGCTCTGCAAACACCTTTGGCAGTATGGGGACGCTACTGGTGCCCCCCGGATTCAAGGTGCCGGGTGTCATCGCGACCCCGAGTAATGTGCGCTTTTACGGGTTGACTCTGTTTGAGACAGGTGCTGATTTTGCGGTCAGTTCACCGAAGTATCAGACTGTGATGATGGATTACGATTACAGTCCCGATTATCGTGATGATTTCTTAATGCAAAAGTATGGTGGCGGTGGAATATTTGTTGAAACTCACGACTTCCCCCATATCCATATTCCGCTCTCTCCCGATTGTCACGGCTACATTCTGATCGGAAAACCGCTGAACGATGGAGCGTTCTGCTTTACGGCGTTCAAAATTCCATACGGTATGGGGCTGTATACGCCGGCCGGTACGATCCACGGCGATGGCACCTTGGTCGGGCATTATGGCATCACCGTCGCCGATGGTGCGCTGGCAAAGGCGGACACCGTACTGGTCTATAACAGCGACACCCTGAGCATGGCTGAGGGCGTGGTACCGGTCGATTAAACGTTGTATTGAACAGGCGACATTTGCTATGAATAGAGTGCTAATTTAGCGGTTTGTTTTTAAGCGTGCGTTGTTCAGGGCGGGAGCTGGTATGTCCAAGGCGGATGATGAGAACTTTTACAAGGCGTTGCTGGAGTCAACCAAGGCGATTCCCTGGCGGATCAACTGGGAGACGAAAGAGTTTGAATATATCGGTCCCCAGATAGAGCCTCTTTTGGGCTGGACCCAGGAGAGTTGGAAAACGGCTCAGGACTGGATTGACCGGTTTCATGCCGAGGAACGCGAAAGTACCGCCAACTACTGCATCCAGCTGTGCGAGAAGGGGGAGGATCACGAGGCCGATTACCGGGCGATCCGGCCCGATGGCAGTTACACCTGGGTTCGCGATGTGGTCCATGTCATCCGTGAAGACGGGAAAACCAAGGAGTTGGTGGGTTTTATATTCGATATCTCCGAGCGTAAGCAGATGGAGGACGAGCTGGTTCGCTTGAATCGGCAGCTGGAGGCGCTTTCCTTCCAGGATGGCCTTACCGGCGTTTCGAACCGACGCCTGTTCGACCAGACGCTGGAGAAAGAGTGGGCGCGCGCGCAACGCAATGGCCAGCCGGTCTCTCTGGCCATTTTCGATATCGATCATTTCAAGGATTACAACGATTGTTACGGTCATATCAAGGGCGATGACTGTCTGATCCGCGTCGCGCGTGAGCTGGAGAAGATGGCGGGGCGCCCGGCGGACTTCTTCGGTCGTTTTGGCGGCGAAGAGTTTGTCATGCTGCTGCCTGAGACCGATGCGTCGGCTGCGGCGCAGATTGCCGAACGGTGCCGTGCCCGTATTGAGTCGCTGGACATGCATCATGCGGCTTCAAAGGTCAATGACCGGGTGACGATCAGTATCGGTGTGTCGACTCAGATACCGGATCAGGGTGATGCGTCGGTGAAGCTGATTGAACAGGCTGACGACAACCTCTATTCGGCAAAGCGTATGGGGCGCAACCAGGTTGTTGCTTGAACGGCGGCTGGTTAGGGCCCCGGATATCAACTAGGCTCTCTGTATCACGTATGAAGCAGGGAGATGAGCGATGAGCAAGTTAATGATGGCGGCACTGAGTTCTCTGGTGATGGTCATTTCACTGGGAATCTCTGGCTGCAATACGATTGAGGGTGCGGGTCAGGATATTGAAAAAGCCGGTGACGCCATAGAGGATGCTGCAGAAGACGCTAAATAGTGTCGTTTCGTGGCGGTCGGTCCTGTTCAGCGGTATTATTCTCCAAAGTTTGTAGTCTTGGAGAACAAGTCCAAATGGAAAAGCGTCTGCGCTCAGGAGTACTGGGGAGTCTTCTTTTTCTGGCCGTCGGTCTGTTCGGTGTCGGCTGCGCCACGATTGAGGGGGCGGGCAAGGATATTGAAAAAGCGGGCGAAGCAATCAGTGAAGCGGCTCGCAACGCCAAAAACTAGTTGTTGTCTCGTTATCCTCGTTATCTCGTTCCTTCTTAGTCAATATCGCCCCTCCGGTCCGATGCGGATATCACTCAGGTGATGGATGCGTTGGATCGCGTCGAAGGCCGGTTGAAACCCCTGCGGAGTGAGTCGCCATCGTGACTAAACAGGCTAATCTTGCTCGGCTGGGATTTGATACAGCGCGCTTGCCTTTCCTGGCGCGGACCGGGTTTACCGTCGCGCTTGCGGTGATCGTGGCCTGGCTCATGGGACTGGAGCATCCCCAGTGGGCGGGGATGACGGTATGGGCCGCCTCGCTGCCAACCCGCGGTGAACTGCTGGCAAAAGCCGGTGCGCGTTTGGGCGGAACGATCCTGGGCGCGCTGGTGGGCGTGCTGATTGTTTATCTGTCGCAGGGGCAGATCGCCTGGCTGGTGGTCGGCTTGACCGTCTGGGTGGGCTTCTGTGTCTGCACGGGTCATCTGTTCAAGAGCTTTTTAACCTACGGCTCGATCCTGGCCGGCTACTCGGCATCGCTGGTCGCGTTGGTCGATACCTCGCAACATGATCATATTCTCGATCTGGGCATAGACCGCATGCTGACGGCCCTGGTTGGGGTCGTACTTGCGATCGGTATCAGCTGGTATTTTGCGCAGCGCAACACCGACAAGGTGAGTTTTACCGAGCTCAGATCAATTACTGCCGGGGTTCTCCGTCATTTATCACAGGCGTTAGGCGGCGAGGAGGCTTCGCTCGCACAGTATCGTCATGAGCTGTTATCGCGGTTGTCGCGGCTGGATGCTCGGCTTGAGACGCGGGGGATCAGCTCAGCACAGGATCACGCCCGGGCCAAACGGGTTCGACAGCTGGTACCCGCTATTGTGTCGGTTCTGGTCTGGCGGCGCAGAGCCGGTGATGAAGATGCCGTTGAGCGCATGCGAGATGCGCTTGAGCGCTGCGCGACGTTGCTTGAGACGAATGCGCGGTTCGATGAGTTGGACCGCGAGCTTGAGCATATAAACCTGACGTCCGAAACCCTGGCATCGCTTTCCTATTTGACGCCCAAACTGCGTGAGCTCAAGGCCAACCTTCAGCGGGTGTTGATTGACTCGCAATCCACGGAAACGGTCAGAGGGTCCAGCAAGCTGATTCTCCATCGTGACTGGGTCGGCGCGCGGCAGGCGGCGCTGCGGGCAATGACGCTAATGGTCAGCGTCGGGTTGGTCTGGGTCTATACTCAGGCTGAAGTGGGTGGCTATATGCTGCTGGGAACTTCGGTTATGGCGTCGCTCTTTTCGACGTTTGATAGCCCTGCATTATTGATGCGATCGGTTTTTCTGGGGCAGGTAGCTGGCGCGACGGGCGCGCTTGTGTGCCATTGGTTGGTTTGGCCACTGGCCGATGGGGCGGGCGGGCGCGTGTTGCTGATGGTTCCGTTTATCCTGATCGGCGTTCTGGTGCTGGGCCATCGGCGCACAGCGACGTTGGGCTTTGACTACAACATGGTTCTGCTGCTTCTGCTGCAGCCGATACCGGGGTTGTCTGATGACTTTGCACATTCATTGCTGCTCAGTGCAGCGGTGGTGGTCGCACCGCTGATCGCCATGGTGGGGTATCGCTTTGTGTATCCGGTCAATGCGCGAGCCCGGATTGAGACGATGCGGCGCCTGATCCTGCACGAGGTTCAGGATATGGCCGAGAAACCGCTGGATGCAAAAACACGGATAGTCTGGCGGCAGCGGATTTACAACCGGATGCTGCTACTGGTTCGCTGGTCAGACCTGGTAGGCGACCGACGCTTCCCGGCCGCAGAATGGGGCGTGGGAGTCCTGCGCCTATCGCTGGTCTGTGAACAGGTTCACGCGCTTCTGCCTTACCTGAATCTGGCTGAACAGCGCGCGCTGAAAATGGTATTGCGGCGTATCGCCCGGCTTGAACATGACCCGGTGAAAGTGGCCCGCGCGCTTAAGGTTGCCGCCCGGCGGCTACACTCTCACCCCCTGGCTGCGCTTGAGCTGGATCTGGCGGCTCGGGCAATGGAGGAGAATATGTCGCTGTTCAAGCCGGGAACCCCTCGTCCTTGAAGCACCCCAGATAGATCGGACGCTCGGGGTTGCGGTAGTTGGGGATGCAACTGGAGAGGTACTGCGGGAACAGTTGGATTGTCGGAAGGTTGTCCATCGGCATCCAGACCACGTCCACCTGGTGTTTATCGGGCTCTGGGCCGCTCCGCGCCCGGTAGGATTCGGGTACCTGGCATAGGAACAGGAACTCCATGACGTGGCGTCGAGTCACCGGTGTGGTGTCTCGCAGCTTCAGAAAGTCGGCAACGGCGATCAGATCGCCAATCCTGATCGCTGTGCCTATCTCCTCCAGACACTCCCGTTGCAGCGTATCTTCCAGGCATTCACCGGCGTCCTGACCACCGCCCGGCAGCGCGTAGCGCACGCCCCCCGTTTCGTAACCATCTTTCTTTAACAGCAGGACGTGATCATCCTCGATGATCAACGCCCTGACTGCATTGCGAATCTGGGGAATTACCTCTGCCATACCAGCCCCCCGGCTGTCTCCTTTTTGTAAAAGACTAGGAGATGCTGCGCTGCAACGCCAGTGCTCTGGCTTTATCGCTGCCAGAACGGCTTTTTTGACTCCTGCAGCGCATCGCTTCGGCTTATGCCGATATCTTTCAGCATTTCCGGTGCGAGCCGGGCGAGCTGGCGGCGCTGCCGATAGCGCTGATACCAGAGCCAGAGTGTCTTGCGTACCCGCGGCCAGAGATCATAGGCGCGTACCGCGCTTTTCCGGTCGTGGACGATCCGAGTGACTGCCAGCGATTTCATGATCCTTCCTCCTGTGACTGTAGGCACAGGCTAGGGTGAGCGCCGATATTCGATCCAATCGTATTTTTGAAAGGCAGCCTTCAGCGATTCCGATAAGCCCAATCGGATTGTGTGTGGTTTAATGGTCTCAGTGAGCGATTCAGGAGGGGGAGATGGAGCTATACCAGCTGAAGACCTTCGTCAAAGTGGCGGACGAGGGTAATTTGACCCGGGCTTCCGAGGCATTGTACACCAGCCAGCCGGCCATCAGTGGACAGATCAAAGCGCTGGAAGAGGCGCTGGGCATACAGCTGTTTGTGCGTAATTCAAAGGGAATGCTGCTTACGCCGGCCGGTCGCAAGTTGTATCAGCAGGCGCGGGTTACGCTGGACGCTGCCGATCAGATTAAGCGTCAGGCGCAATCGCTCCAGAACGAGCTGATTGGTGAGCTTCGTATCGGAATGCACACTGACTACGATTATCTGCGGTTGGGTGAGCTGTACCGGTTGATTTCTCAGCAGTACCCGGCACTGGTGTCCCATTTTCTGCAAAGCAGCAGCGCCACGGTGCTGCGTGAGCTGCGTGATGATCAGTTGGATGCGGGGTTTATGTTCGGTCCCTGCCGGGCTGACGATATGACGCAGTTTCATCTGGCTCAGGTACCCATGCGGGTTGTGGGGCCGAGCGACTGGGTGGATCGTATCCGGGGGCGTTCGTTGTCTGAGTTGGCGCGTCTACCCTGGGTTTACACCACACCGAGCTGTCCGTTTTTTCTGCTGTTTGAGCAGCTGTTTGAGACCGGTGAACAGCCGCCTACGGAGATCGTCTGGTGTGACAACGAGGATGCGATCCGTGCTCTTATCCGATCGGGTGTCGGTTTGTCCCTGGTTAAAGCCGCGGATGCGGACAGGGCGTGCAAGGAGGGCTATGGTGTTGTTTGGGAGGGGCAGGTGCCTGACGTATCCCTCAATCTGGTACTGCGTAAACAGCGCCGCGATGAACCTGCATTGGCGGCGCTGATCGATGCAACACTCGGGTTATGGGAGGTCAACCGGGCCTCTAAAGCGGTGGTTCACTCGCTACCGGCGTAACGGACCTGGGCATGCACAAATGCCAGTTTCTGTTTGATTGTCTCGGTCAGCACGAACGGGTAGGCGTGGTCATGTCCCATGCTGCGGTTCAGGCTGTTCAGGGCGATGGTGAGTGCCAGCCAATGGTCGAACACTTTATTGAAGTCCGGTTCATGATAGGCATTCAAAGGCTCATCCAGGCTCAGGTTTTCCTCATCGCCATTGGGTGGTGCCGTGCGCAGCCCGAACTGGTGAGCCGTTTCCAGTGTGTCCACGATATGTAGAAAGTGAGCCCAGGTCTCGGCCCAGTCTTCCCACGGGTGGCTTGCGGCATAGGCGCTGACAAAGCGCTCGGGCCAATCGCCGGGTGGGCCCTGAGTGTAGTGGTTGTTAAGCGCTTGGCTGTAATCCAGACGTTCGTCACCGAAGAGTGAACGCCATGACTCCAGGGCGTTACTGTCCCTGATCAGCCGGTCCCAGTAAAAGTGGCCGGACTCGTGGCGAAAGTGGCCTAAAACCGTGCGGTAGGGTTCGGCCATCTCAGAGCGCATCTTTTCTCTCAATACCGGATCAGCCTCGGAGATATTGAGAGTGATAACGCCCTGAGCATGACCAGTCAGGACACGGCCGCGTTCGTTGAACGTGGGTTGGTCTGCCAGAAAATCGAACGCGAGTCCCTCGGGTGATTCGCCCAGCGGTTGAATTTTCAGATTCAAACGGAGCAGGGAGTAGACCAGGCGGCGCTTCTCTGTTTCCAGCTTGCGCCAGAGCTGTAAGTTACCGGCGATACTGAGATCCGGGATTGTACGGTTGAGTCGACAGGCCAGGCAGAAGGCATCGTTCTCCTCCGAGTCCAGCATCCAGTTGCAGACGTTGTGCTGAAGCTGGTTCTGGCACGTCCGCCAGCGGCGAGGATCATCGCTATGGCTGATACGCCACAGGTTGTTATCGGGCTCCAGGGCAACCAGGCGTAGCTGCCCCGGCAAGAAGCCCAGGGTTTTGCCGCAATGAGTACAGCGTGTGTTTTCGAAATACGCCAGATGCCCGCAGGCGGTACAACTGAACAGTTTCAATCGAATCTCCAGTAACCTAGTTTAGCGTTGAGGGGTATTCGTGGTCGCTGGTTTGAGCCACGGTGTTGCCACCCCGTCGTTTGGCGTTATACATGGCGCGGTCCGCCTGTTCAATCAAGTCGCTGGCACAGCCGGCATCATCCGGGAACAGCGCGATGCCCAAAGAAGCACCGATATGGATTTCGTGGTCGGCGACCCTAAACGGTTCACACAACGCATGGACGATCTTTTCGCCAATCTGCACCGCGTATCGCTTCGTATCCGGTACATCAAGCAAAACGACGAACTCATCGCCGCCGAGCCGCCCAGTCAGATCTTTTTGCCGAACGGTATTGGACAGTCGCCGAGCCACCGCTTTAAGCACTTCATCGCCAACGCTGTGTCCCAGCGTATCATTGACCTGCTTGAATTTGTCCAGATCAATAAACAGAAGTGCCAGTGATTGGCGTGAGTGCTCCTTGGATCTCTGGATGCTGTTGTCGATCTCATGAAGGACGGTAGCCCTGTTACGCAGGCTTGTCAGCGGGTCGTAGTGCGCCAGCTTCTCCAGCCGTTCCTGGCTCGCTTTGTGGTCGCTGATGTCGTTGAAAATATGGATCAGGCGGGTGATGCGTTTGCGGTCATCGCGGACGGCGCTGATCGTTTGCAGGGCCGGCAATGCGGAACTGTCGGCACAGCGATACCAGATCTCTCCCTGCCAGACATCTTCCCGGTCGAGGGTATCCCAAATTGTTGCCATCAGCGAGGTTGGAGACTGCCTGCGGCTGAGTAAGTCCGACAGGTTTTTGCCGGTTACGGGGCCTGACTCATATCCGGTGACGTCGGTGAAAGCGTCGTTGATCCTGAGTATGCGGCAGTGCTCATCGGTGACAACCATCGCCTCCTGGGAGCTTTCAAATACGCTTGCCGCCAGCAGCATTTCTGCATTGGCGGTTTCGATCTGCCGGGATTGGCGAGTAATCCGATCCACCATGGGTTTCAGCACCCAATAGGCACTGAGGGCCGCCAAGCCCATCATCACGAGAATACTGACCAGTACCCAGGTCAGGTCCTGAGACGCGGGGCCGTAAAGGACCCGGCTCGGGATGATTACCAGCAAGTAGGTATTATGCAGAGCGGCGATGGGTTGATAGAACACCCGGCTATCATCGCCCAGCTGTTTCAGACCGGCGTCACCGGGTTGCAGGTCGCCCAACAACCGGGCCAGGTCGTTTGGCAATGGCGAGGGCATGAGTTCACCCCCTGCGCTGAGCATATAGAGCTGATTGTCGGCGCTGTAAAGCGCAAGTTGAGTGTCGCGATTAAACCGTTTGCTATCGCTTAATTTCTGGGCCAGGGCGTCGGCATCAAAATAGAGGATATCGGTGCCAACAACGGTCTCCTGATCATGAATCGCGGCGCTGGCCTCTATCCATACTTTGCCGGAATCCTCAGCGGTTCTCAGTGCCAGCCCCGGCTCGAGGGGCGGTGCTGGTGGGGTGCCGAACGTGGCGATCACTTCGCCTTGAGGCCCAAGGCGCTGAGCGGCCTCCAGGTCCGGAGCTTTACTCCAGGCGTCAAATAGACGGGGCTGGCTGTACTGCGATGCCTGTTCAAGCGTTATTTCTCCCCGCACAAATGCGGCCAGCCGTTTGCGGATCTCCGACCGGCTGGTCATCTGGCGGGTGATATTTTCATAGCCGACCAGTAGGTTATCGACTGATTCGCGTTGCGCTTGCACATGCACCGCATTGAGATGTTCAAGACTCGAACGCATGGAGACGTAATGGGGCAGCGCCGTACCCAGCCCGACTACGGCGCCGGTGATAAGAATACCGATAACAGCGAGGGCCATTACCCGTAACCGACTTCGCTCGATATCCCAGTCTTTCACAGTCTCGCTCCTTGACGGCCGGGGCCGTTACTGCATCGATGACCTGCGAATTTGTCTAACCTGTCCATCGATAACTGTATTATGGAGCGCTAATTTAACAGGGTACATCGCAAGAGTCCCAATTCTTGATCCAGGCCAGGCCCGCGTAGTTTCAGGCTACTTGCACCGGGCCAGGGCGATGACATTATCCAGCATACGGTTGGAGAAGCCCCATTCGTTATCGTACCAGGCCATGACCTTAACCAGGTCGCCGTTCACTCGGGTATGGTTGGCGTCAAAGATCGAGGAAGCGGGATTGTGATTGAAATCGATCGATACCAGAGGCAGTTCGTTGACCTCGAGAATACCGCTTAACGGCCCGGCCGCCGCTTGGCTCATGATACCGTTCACCTCTTCAATACTGGTCGGGCGTTTGGCGGTGAACGTCAGATCGACCATGGAGACGTTGATCGTAGGGACGCGCACGGCAAGCCCGTCGAGTTTACCGTTAAGCTCCGGCAGTACCAGTCCGACAGCGGCGGCAGCCCCGGTTTTGGTGGGTATCATGGAGTGGGTGGCCGACCGGGCTCGATAGAGGTCGGAGTGGTAAACATCGCTCAGACGCTGATCGTTGGTATAGGCGTGGATTGTGGTCATCAGACCATGGCTGATGCCGATGCTATCGTTCAGTGGCTTGGCCACAGGCGCGAGGCAGTTGGTGGTGCACGAAGCGTTGGAGACGATGCGGTGTTCGGGTTTCAGCACTTCGCTGTTAATGCCAAAGACGATGGTCGCATCCACATCCTTTCCGGGCGCCGATAACAGAACCTTATCTGCTCCGGCATTCAGATGAACGGCGGCTTTGTCGCGGCTGTTAAACTGGCCGGTGCATTCGCAGACCACATCGATACCCAGCTCGCCCCAGGGAAGTTTGGAGGGGTCGCGTTCCGTGAAGTCCCGAATACGGTCGCCGTTGATAACCAGACAGTCGTCCTCGACACTGACATCGGCACCGAAACGACCGTGGGCCGTATCATATTTGAGCAGATGGGCGTTGATGTTCACGTCACCGAGGTCGTTGATAGCCACCACTTCGATCTGATCGCTATAGCCCCCCTCGTAGAGCGCCCGGACCATATTGCGGCCAATCCGGCCCATACCGTTGATGGCGATTCTGACTTTGCTCATCGGCTTGCTCCTTTTCCTTCGGACGTTGATTTCTATCCTTAGTAAAGCTGGTTTTACAAAAGGTGTCAGTAAGACCGTTGCAGATTTGCAAAAACGAGCGCCATCCCTTTGATCTAGATACAAAATCAGTCATAGTTTGCAGCCCGAAACTGTATGAGCGCCCCGTATGCCCCTGTCGAACCCTGTTAAGGCGGACCTTTTGCTGCTGCTGACCACACTGCTGGCCGGCGCTGGCTGGATCTTTTCGAAAGAGTCTCTTGCTGGGTTGACCCCGTTGCTGTTTATGGGCCTGAGGTTTACGGCTTCCGGTTTGATTCTGGTGGCGATGGACAGCCGATCATTGACCCGCCTCACGCGGGCTCAGTGGCGAACGGCGTTTCCCGTTGGCCTCTTTTTTGGCTGCATCATGATTTTCTGGGTGCTTGGCCTGCACCTGGCCAACTATATCAGCGTCGGTGCTTTTCTGTTCAGCCTGGGTATCGTTATTGTCCCCCTGTTAGGGCCGCTTTTCGGGGAAAAGCCCCATCGTTGGGTGTTCTTTTCGCTTCCCTTTGTTGTAGCCGGGTTGGCCTGTCTCTCGCTGGATAGTGAATTCGTGATTGGTGCCGGCGAGCTCTGTTTTCTGGCAGCGGCGTTTTTCATGGCGCTTTTCTTTATTCTCAATGGCCGTGCATCGACGCGTCTGCCAACGCTGCCACTGACGGCGATTCAGCTTTTAATGGCCGGGGTAATTACGTTCACGGCCTCAGCCTTTACTGAAACCTGGAGTTTCGACCAGCCCTGGTCAATTTGGGGGTGGTTTGCGGCCAGCGTCCTTCTTGCCACAACGCTGCGCTTTTCCATCCAAACGCGTGCTCAGGGGATGGCTCCGGCCAGCCACGGCGCGATTATCATGACGCTGGAGCCGGTCTGGGCGGCATTGCTGGCGGTTTGGTGGCTAGGGGAGAATATGACTCTGTTGCAAGTGAGTGGATGTGCCCTGATTTTTGCGGCGATGCTGGTTAACCGCTGGCCTGCGGTTCGGTACTGGATGCGTTCCATGCGCGAGACGCGGTGAGCCGGTGGGCTCACCGCTGAGGGGGCTCAAGCTGCTTTCAAAACGGATTCGTTGTTGCAAGCCTCTGTTGGGGTGGCAGTTTCAAGCTCCACCACGTTGGCGATTTTGCGGTTCTGGCGGCGTTTGAACAGGGTCAGCCCCAGGACGCTCAATGCCAGTGCCAGCGTAATCATATTGGCCAGCAGCATCGGCAGATCCTGCATGATGATCCCATAACCCAGCCAGGAAGCGACCCCCACCGTGAAAATTGAGTACATCAACAGTGATATCCCGTCCACGTTTCCCGTGCGGAGAATCTGAACCACCTGAGGTACAAATGCACTTGTGGTACAGATAGCAGCAAAGATTCCAACGAAGGTGGTAGCTTCCATCAGCCAGCCTCATTCAATCAATAAAAGACAATAAAACATACCCGCTCGCCAGAGGAGCGGTGCCTGGTTCGGGGTTTAAACTGGAATAGCCAGAAAGGTGTCAGCAGGAAGCTGACAGACCTGACGGTACGGGCTGTACTGCCAGAGCTGTTGTTGTAATGGCGCGCATTCTATTGAGCGGCAGGGCGGGATTCAATGGTTTTCTATCGTTTTTTGGGTAAAAAAATTTAATAGTTTTCATTAACTTAGCAGTGCTAAGTTTTATTGTTAATTTGGTTTGTATCGTAAGTTTAATCTGATCGAACTTGTAGAGAATTTCTCTATTTAAAAGAAGCAGATACTAATGGGTTCGAAAGTAAGCGAACATCATTTATAATGTAGGCTCCGTTCGCCAAGCTTATCGGATATTTACACACATGCGCCACGATGACGGTCGTAAACTTGATCACAAAACATTAGAAGCCATTCGCGTTCGCGCCGTTCAACGGGTCATGGATGGCGAGAGTCCAGAAGTCGTCATCAAAGCGCTGGGGATGAGCCGAGCACGAATCTATGAATGGCTGGCTGCCTACCGCGAGGGTGGCTTTGACGCGCTCAAGGCCAAGCAGATTTCCGGTCGTCCCAAGAAACTGAGCGGTGCTCAGATCCGGGAGCTGTATATCTGGATAACGACCTTTACGCCG
>NZ_AUAZ01000026.1 GCF_000428985.1 Marinobacterium litorale DSM 23545
TCGGTATGGCGCCACGAACTGAGGGGCCATCATCCGGACTTCATGGCCAAAGCTGCGGAGCTTTCGGGCCCAGTGATGGGCACTACCGCAGCTTTCAATACCAACAATGCAAAGATTAAGCTGGGCGAAGAACTTCATTACCTGGCTGCGCTTGAGCGTCTTACGCAGAGCCGGTCGCTCCTGCTCATCAACCCCATAGACTTCGAAAACATTCTTGGCCAAGTCGAGACCAATACGCATAATTTCCATGATGGGCTCCTTCTTTACGATTGGTTGAGTCAACTACCAATCTGGCACATAAATGCCATAGGAGGGGGAGTCCATCCCATTTCCCTAATGTCGAACCCTTTCAAACATCTTAACGAAGCCATGGAGCAGTTCGCCAAAGAGCGAGACTGGGATCAGTTTCATTCACCCAAAAATCTCGCCATGGCCTTAACCGTTGAGGCGGCAGAACTGCAAGAGTGCTTTCAATGGACGACCGAAGCCCAGTCGTCAGAGCTGGATGAGGAGTCGCTTTCAGCGGTGCGCGACGAGATAGCGGATGTGCAACTTTACCTTATTCGCCTCGCAGGAAAATTGAACATCGATATTGAGCAGGCTTGCCAAGACAAGATGGTTAAAAACGCAAAAAAATACCCCGCACAAGAGGTGAAAGGTAGCTCCCGGAAGTATACCCATTACCGTAACGAGACGAACAAATGAATGACGCCCGCGGTTATCGCACTAATTTCCACAGGTGGCTTTTGATTTGCTTTTGAATAAAGACAGAAGTTAATAAGTAGATTACGAATACTCTATATCTTATTGATTTACAAGAATTAGGCTGCGCGAAATATTCGAAACCCGGAGAGCGTCCGCTGCGGTGAGCATCGCTAGAGAACGTCCCGGATTCCCACTAATTTGTTGCAAAGGAGTTCAGATGAACAAGGATGTCGAAAAACTTCAGGAATACCGCGAGCGCAAAGCAAACAAGGATCGCTGGAATCTGGGTGACTGGCGCGCAGAAGCTCATCCGACCAATAGAACTCAGGCACGCAATGGACAAGCGGTTAAACCCCAGGAAGAACTCTACGCAATTATCCGTAGCTTACGTATCCAGCTGATCATCTCGTTAGGCTTCAATGCGGTGCTCGTTTACCAGCTGTTATTCTGAAGCACAGAAAACGAGAGCCTAATGCCATGACGCGCTACGTTGAAATCTACGACACTCAGCCCGCAAAACTTAAATCTTGGCGACTCTCCGCGCGGTTTATCGCAACAGAACATCGGGGTGAGGGTACATGCCAGAGCCAAGAAGGACACAAACCATCAATCCACGAATCCACCTCCACACGAATATACATAATTTAACATAATATACATTATGCGAAGTTGCATATTGAGACATGACAGGACATCACAGATCAGCGAATACCCACCAACCACACCGCAAAACCTCCCCAAATCCTTCCGCTACGATCCCAATGACTCCTAAGAGTCGATGAGAAACTTTCATAATCAAGGATCGAAAAAAATGAAACATAACGCTGCATCAATGCTGAAATTCCGCCTGATCTCTCGCTGCGGTAACCATGCTCGCTACCTTCTGGCGTCTGATCTGGTAGAGCTTCTGGGTGTATCCAGGGCGACGGCTTACCGGATGATCGCCGAGCAACGGCTAACACCGCTACAACGGGAAATGCTGGAACTGAAGATATTCGGGCTAATTCCCGGCTGGGATGGCTGGCAGATCGAACCAGGTGCGTTGGTGGATCCGCAGGGATATCGGTACACCGTGGGTGAAATCATGGGTATACCGTATCTGAAAGCATTAAAAAGCGGTTAATCAGGGGGCTGTTAGGTCAGCGATCTGATCAACACCCGAGAGCTTTGTTCGTCAGTGCATCTACGAACAATGGCGGTCGCTGGGTCTGTAGTCCTGGCGATCGCCGCGGTCAAGGTATCGGCGGATCAACGATGGTGCACTGATCTAACAACGTGATGCCGCCTATCACGCTAACGCGTAAAAGCATGCCCGGGCCTGAGCGAACTCCCTTAATTTATTTCGTGACAATCACACTTTTTAATTGCTTTTTGTGACGGTCACGCTATAATGAATATAGTGACAGTCACGAAATGGAGAACGACATGAAAAGAACCGCCTATCAAATGTTCTGCGAGAAATACGGATTAAAACCAGAGTGGCCGAGCGCAAAAGAGCAGTTTGCAGATTACTGCAAGCAATACGAGCTAGATATTGATTACGAGACGGACGAGCTCAAGCCAGCGCCTGGAAGTGATGATTTTAACGAACCAAAAAAGCCAGGGCGAAAGCCGAAACTCAAGTCGGGGGCTATGACAGCGGCGGAACGAAAAGCAGCCGAGCGGCAGCGCCGCCAGGCGCGGGGTGAAGTGCAAATGTGGCTAACGCCGGAAGAAGTAAAAGTGATCGAGCAACTAAGGGCTAGAACATAAGGTGATAAAGCAACAACGCATTGAGCCCGACCGAGATTATGAGCTGTGTCCGCTGGCTGCGGATGATGGTGTAAAGCTCTTCCGTGGATTTGTCGTGTTTGCGGTTTTTTCGGGCCCGGGCTAACTGCGTGGGGTGCGCCTCCTTCCTCCAGTCGCCCAAATTCCACCGATCCACATTCGCCTGACGGTCCCTGCGGTCCTGTTTCATGTAATCCCGATCTTGTAATGACATGCCCTGCTCTCCCTGCTATTACGAAACGGGGACGATCACCCCGCCAAGCTGTGACGATTAAGGGGTTTTGACCCCTCCACGCCTCGGGGACTCCTCCGGAGTCGTCGACCCCGAGGCGCGTCCAGGTCAATCGAAACCTTCTTCTTCTTCGATCTGACGGGCGCGAATCACCCCGGTAACGAATATAGCAACAAACAGCAGTGCGATTAAAAAATAATCCATATCGACCTCACTGATAGGACGCACGCCACCAGCTGGACGGCGTGATCAGGGAAAGGATGGACGCCAGAATGACAACGACGAACCCAAAAACCTTTAAAGCGCGAGACACGAAACGGCTCCAAAACGATACCTTCGGTGGCAGTTTGTAGCCCTCCAGGTGCCAGGCAGGCAGCAGCATGTGAACCCCGGCTGTGCCGTGATGTTTGATAGCCCAGGGCGGAGAATACTCAGCATCCAGCACCTGCGCGGTGTTGTAACACCGTTTAACCGCCCCGCTGATGGTTTTAGATTCGATCTTAAGGCCATCCGGCGAATAACCATCGCGGAACGTCACACGAAAGGTTTTCGGGAAACGAAGTGTCTTTCCGGTGAGTTTGCGGGTCAAAGAGCCGAGGATCGGGATGGGTAAGCGGGACATATCGCGGCAGTAACCGGTTTCTTGCGCGAGTGCTTCCCTGATCTGCTTATCAACCATATCGATGTGCTGAACGATAAAGTAAGCATCCCAACCGCGTTTTCTGAGCAATACCAGGAAAGAGATGATGTTAAGCCGGTCTTTATTGGTGTAACTCCGGGTATTGAGAAACTGGGCCAGTTCATCCAGGAGCAACAACGAGTTTGCCGCGGGGTCGTAATTGGGACCCGGAATCAACGAGCCGTCAGGACCCGGTACCAGTGTGGCGTTACCCGGTGGGAGCGCCTTCAAATCATCAGAACTGGGATGATCCGGGAGCCGGTAAATTCGAACGGTCTTATTACGCTTATCGCCGAAGTTCTCGGGATACAGGTCAACGTTAGTGGCAACCATTCGCCCTTTTTTCAGGTACGACATCGCGACACCAACACTAACCATGGTTTTGCCGGTACCGAGACGACCGGTCACGAAACGAAAAATCATGACTGTGATACCTCAGCTATGATGTCGAACCACTGCAAATCCGAGTACACCATGCCTAGCGAGAATCCCACCAGGAAAACAACCAGGAAAACAAACAGGGAGTAAATCGCGAAACGTAAAAGCATCAGCCAACCCTCCTTTACAGCGCCGACGACCAAAGCCGGATAATGGCCGCGTGATACTCAAACGTGGCCCGAACCACCCAGGCAGACATGCCGGCACCGATACAGGCGATAGTGTTATCAGGTACGAACCAAGACATTGCCCGAGACAGGTCATCGTTAACCGCCATTTCAATGCCGCCGATCAGTCCCATCAATGCGGCGATCAGCACACCGAAAATCGAGGTGTAAACGGCGATCAATGAGAGAGACGCCGCGATCTTTGCCGAAATGGTACCGGCTACCCAGCCAGTGAAACTTGAAGCAATCCAGGTGATTAAAGCTGCGATAGCTTGCATGTATCCGCCCTCCTACGCCGCGCCCTTGCGAGCGCCGAGAATAATGTGAACGATCCCGAAAAACGTTAAAACGTAAATGAACCAACCGAGCATATCTTGCGCGGTCTGGAGCTTTGAACACTGGGATGTACTGGGAAATACAACCGATGCACCGTCCCAATTGAACGTGATGGTTTCGCACGTGCCCGAGGACTGAAAACCAACATCGGGATTGATACCGAGATCAGGCATATCAGGGAGCGTGTCGAACTCATCGGTCAAATTCTTGTACGCCTCATCGGCTGGACTATCACCGATAATGTCTGGCTCTTCTGGGATGTCTTTACCATCGACAAGCGTTTCCTTGAGCTCCTGTAAAAACCCCTTTGATTCTTCCAGCTGAGTCTTAGCCTCCTGTAACGTCTGCTCACGGGCATAATCAGTCGGCAATTCGAACGGGGTTTCTGTTTCGACTTCGGGTGTTGGAGATTCTTCGACAGGCATACCATCGATGCCAAGACCCTGACCTTCGAGAGGATTGTTTACGATAGCCGCTTCAGGTAACGCAGCAGCACCAGGCACACCGACTCTAACTTCATCCTGGGCGTCAGCTACCTCGGGGTAAATATAAGGATTACCGTTGGGGTCTGTGACCCAAGGACGCAATTGGGTCTGTGTTGCTTCATCCGCTACAGCATCAACGATTTCCCAAACCTCTTGATCTGGTACCACTTCTACACCAGTTTGCTGAGCACAGTACTGAGCGCCAACGGGGTCGGTACAAGGCTCAAAGTTAACAACAATATCATGCCACGTACCCCATTCAGCGACGTAAAACCGTATCAATCCAGGAGTATTAGAGGAAGGATCACCCTGTTCGACAATTGACACATTACGTGCAAGCACATTATTTGAACTGGGCAAAACTGCTGCACAACCTTCGATAGTGGTTGCCTGACAAAACCATGTTTGACCGCGAGTTTCATAATACGAATTAGCCCAATAAGAGGCAGTTCCAGCGGGACGAACAACCTGACCTGTTAACTCATCTATCGACCAGCCGGCAGCGAAAACCGCAGCTGTGACAGCTATTTCAAGGGGATTTTTCTTTACCCAAGAAAGTGGATTTCCGCGTTTCGGAACACGAAGCCGTTTTTTTACGTAAGCGGTTTTACCGGGAAAATTAGGATCATCAGCGGCCCATTTTTTTTGAAAATGATAATCCGCTTCGAAATAGCCTTTATCGTTTCCAATGTTATTGACGGAATAAACATTAACGGCCGCACCGTTATATGCGTATGCACTGCCGACCATGGAAACAAAAAGGGCGACCGAAGCCGCCCCGATTGCTCCGGCCCGCTGGAATAACCGGAGTAACATAACGGTCCCCTTAAATCTGAGAACCGAAACGCTTGAACAGCTTGAACAGGATCAACGCCCCGAACAGGGTAATGACCACCGGCCACACCAGATCAGCCAGCGCCAGGGCGTCGGTCTCGATAGCGGTCAGCTCAGTACCGATGGAGGCCGGAAGTGCTGCGTTGGCGCTAGAGGCCAGACCGGTGAGGCCCGCGATGATTGACGCGCGGAACGCAGCTGATTTGGTGCACGCTTGGGTGAAACGATCTTTCATGCTCATAAGAGACTCCTAAATTTTTTCGAAGTAACGCCGGGTCATTGTGATTAAAAAGCCGATGCCCCACCCCGACGCGAAAAGGGCCATCAACATTCCGCCGTACTCGGCAACGAAATCTTCGACTGTCATGACGAGGACCCCGCTACCCAGCCCAACATGAAGGCGAGAGCACCCGTAGAAACAGCGATGACGGTGTTACTCTCGGTCGCCATCCTCTCAGCGTCCCCGATCGTGAGCGGATCACCCGGCGCGGAGTAAGCAATTTCCGGGACCAAAGCGGCGCAAAGAACGAGCGCAAACGTTGAGAAGAAAGCGATTGTCGGGTTCATTAGCTCGCCTTCCGTTCCTGAGACTGCGCGTTCGGGAAAAGCAGCTTTGAACCTTTCGGCATCCGCACAGAAAGCCAGGCACCGGTGCTACCCCCTTTACGGGCGTTACAAACGACGGGGACCATTACTTGCTGACCTTGAATGCGGCCTGCCTGAGCCTGAAGTGTCGGTAAATCTTCCTGAGAGATATCGACCCGGATAACTTCTGTTTGCGGGTTGCCGAATTGATCTTCATACGGATTATTCAAAATGATCCGATGATTGAATTTCGTTTCATCGTTTCTCCAGGGCTCTGATTGAACAGAGTGGAAGTTGCCAATAACAAAATAACCATTATTAAAAGACATCTGGATTTCTCCTGTTTATGCGACCGCAACTAAGCGGTTTTTAAAGGCCCAATCGGGAATCTCGACAGGCTTGGCTTCAAGCACCCGAACCAAGGGCACCACGTTATTACCCGACGCGAAAGGCGGGGGGTTTGAGATATCAACACCAAACTCGAGAAGACGCTTCCGGTGACGGTAAAACGTCGGTTTGGGAAGAACATCAAAAGGAGTGTGGCCGCCTTTCCAAAGGTGATAGGTTCCGGCCAGAGAACGCGGGAGCTTTAAAGCGACATCATCGCTAAGCGTCATTTTTTCAGTCATTTCAATTCTCCCGATATATTCGGAAAAAAGTTCACGTACCCGAGCGGGGGGCACTTGGAAGGCATACTTGATGCCGAGGTCTCGCAGCTCTAACTGACGAAGGCGAAGCTCTAAACGGAGCTTGTCTTGAACCCAGTCGCGCAGTGGTTTAAATCGTGGATGGTCAGGGAGTTTGTGCTTACCCTTCCCTTCGACTTCCGCAGCCTTACCGTAACCTTTGATCGACCAGCGACGAGAGTGCTTACCCCAGTAAACGGTGCCCTTGTCATTACGCGGGCGACCGTGCCGGGTGTGAGAGCAGTACTCAGCAGCACGAAGCCAGGCGTTAACGTCGGAACGCGAGGGAAGCTGGTACATGTAGTTGACATCGAACATGTCGAGTTCGAAGCGCCCTTCTCGGATCGCTTGCCAATCGACAGCATTTTGGAAGAACGGCGTAACGAGCTCGGCATCAGTGAGCTGAATAACGACACGCTGCATTGCCATCTCAACCAGGTGGCAAATGTCATCACCGCCGATGATGTTGTGACCCTGAAGAAACTTGGCCGGGTTACCAGAAAAATGGAGCTCTGTTGCGTGACCTTCGCCATCGCCACCCTGAGAGCGAACAGCGATAGAGGTATCAAAGGAACCTTCCACCTGAGTGCGGCAAACGCTGGACCACTCAATCTCACCTTCAGGGGTCAGTTTCATGACCTGACCGGACTGAATAGGTGCGTGAGTACAAGGGATTTTGCAGGTGATCCAATCAATCATAACGACCACCGAGTCTCAAAAGTGAGACAAACGTGCAGTATTACTACACTGCACGCCCACGATCTGGCCGCCCGGATCACTTCACACCTCGGTCATAGCAAAGCATGAGGTAACCAAAGAGGTTAAAAACGAGAAACCAAGCGCCGACCACCTGGACGAAATAACCGGGAGTCGACAAAACCATCAGACCACCCACAACAACAGACGCAGCGATGACGCCCATCTCGAAGAGCAGAAAACCAGCAACGCGCTTGGGGATCAGGGGAATGATCATTCTGCCGCCCTCCCACATTGAACGCAGGCCAAGTGCCAGGCAAAAACGCCGGTTCCCACCCCTGCGCGGGCTTCCCCCGTCGAGCTGCGCTCGCCGCCGCCGATCCGCTTCGCGGATTTCCCCTTGCTAAAAGCAAAAGCGGTCATTCAGCCGCCCTCCCACATTGAACGCAGGCCAGGTGCCAGGTCGTACCGTAGTAAAGCGCCAAGGAGCCGGAGCAGTGCCGGCAGCGGGTGGGTTCAGAGTGGTAAACAATTCGACCGAATTGGTAAGCAGAGTGGTAACGCATGTCCGTTGCCTCCAAAGGTGTAAACCAGTGGGAGACAACATTAGTCAACCGAAAGTACCCTGTAAACCACTTGGCCCCGTAGTCCAACCGGGTAACGTCAACTAAGATTACTCTAATTCAACAAAGGGGGTGCGTTATGGGCTACAGCATCATCCTTGTTGACGCCATGAAAGAAGCACAGGGAATACCTTCGGACTACAAAGCTGCCCAAGCGCTTGAAGTCTCTAGGCAATTCATATCAGCGGTAAGAGCAGGAAGGAAAAATCTAGCGCCAGAACAAATAGTTAGAGCTGCTAAACTCGCTGGAATAGATCCGGGTGTGGCGTTAATGAGGCGATTCAAAGAAACGATAGAGGATCTCGAAACCAGACAGGTGATGGAGGAAATGGAGAAAAAAATAGCCAGCTAAATCAAGACCTTATAGGGATTTGCTGATGCACCACAATATACATTATGCGAATTATTATATTGAGGCATAACAGGAGCCTCAAGATCAGCGAATCCTTACCAACCAGCTCCAGCCAACCTCCGTCGCAGCCCAATTAAACCGGCTGGCGCTAGCCCGCACCGGGCTTTAAACTGCTTTAACATTCCAGTGGCATAACAACGCTGGCTATCACAATCGGAGACAGACCATGACTCAGACCAAAACGCTCTCCACAACGAAAAACCAGGAGCTGGAACCAACCTCCAACACGTACCCGACAGTCGCCAACAACCTGCTTCCAGGTCTCGGGGTATTCTCCAGCGTCATGCCGGGCTTGATGATTGACTACCGGCGTATCGAAATACGCCTGAATGGCGGACAGACATCGATCCATGGCGAGCGCAAGACACTCCAGGACGGCCAGATAACTGCCGAGCAATTTGATCTCTCTGCGCCCGCTGAGATCTACATAGAGGCTCTGGAGGCCATGCAGAATCAGATGAACTCAATGATTCAAGCGGCACTAACGCCGTGGGCGCTTATGATGTGGCCTTTCCAAAGAGCCTCTGAAAACGAAAATTAGGAAAAACTCCTATATCCATTTTCTCAGCCAGCGCCATAATAGACCCATGGATTCCGGTTCAGGGCATGAACAGACGGATGGCAGATAGCGGCAAAGGACGCAGGATGCATGCAGGAGCATGGTGCCGCAGGGTTTAAGGAACGCCGAATGAGGGGTGCATGATGGATCATGTGCCCCTTTTCTTTTTTAGCCATCAGGCCTGATGCGGAGGCTCATCCGGCGAGCGGTAGTCAGCGATAAAGCCCGGAAACAGCTCGACCACCTCCCCGGTTAAGTCCGACTGCACATACAGGCAATGAAACGCATCTTCAGGCGACGATTTGCCGATCACTTCGTAGTAACGCCTGACCGACAGCAGCGTCTTTCCCTCAACGACCAGGTCCGCCTCCAGCCTGACACTATCCCCCAACTGAATAAGTTGCCAAAGCGACAGAGAGTCATTGACCTGCTGTTCTTGAGGCGCATCTTTAGGCTCAGTCATGCATTGCCACTCAGCCGACCATCAGGTTTGAAGAATGCCGGCACGCATCGCCATCTGAATGATTTCAGAATTGGAGTTAATACCAAGCTTGCGCAGCAGGTTCGCGCGATGAGCATGAACGGTTTTTGGACTGACATGCATAATCGATGCAATCTGGTTAACCTTGTGCCCTTCGGCAATCATCGAAAATATTTCAAGCTCTCGCCCGGTAAGCTGAGAGAGCTGATTATCTTCGTAAGCTTCCTCTTCGCAATCAACCAGTTGCGCTATGGATTTAGAGTAATACTCACCACCCGACGCAACCCGAACAACTGCAGGATACAGATCAGTAGATGCCGCTTTTTTGGTCACATAACCAAGCACGCCAGCCTGGGAGGCTCGCTGAGGGTAAGGATTGGAATCAAGCCCGGACACAACCAGAATGCGCGCCTGCGGATCATAGCTACGTATGCGACGAATAGCTTCCAGGCCACCTGCAGTGGACTGCACCTCTTCCGAATCGCTATCCATGGGGATTGCCAGATCGAGTATGACGACGTCGGGCTCCTGAGAGCGATAGAGCATCATGGCCGATGCGCAGCTGTCGGCTTCGCCAACAATCTCAACCCCGCTCCTGGCTATCAGCAACTGCTGGTAGCCAAATCTGACAATCGAATGATCGTCAACCAGTAGAACGCGTATCGCCTGACTCATTAAGTCTTTCTCTCAAGCAGGATGCGCCACCGAAAAGCCGCGCTCACTAGTCTCGATTCTAATCAGGTAGACAACAACGAATCAATACCATCAGCCCCGCGATAGCTGCCATGAGCATCCACATCAACCGCATACGCCGAGGCCAATTCACTACCAACGAGACCCGAGGGCAAGGCGACCAGTTCATCACTGTAACCAATCAGCGTAACGCCCTCCTTCTTGCAGTGCGACAAGACCTTTTCCAGGGCCTTGATCACTGCCAGTTGCCGATCATTCAGCTGAGGGCCGGAGACCTGCGTACGCTTCTTGCTTGAAGTTTGCCGAATCACATAATCATCCTGATCCAACAAACAGATCGTAACACCGGCCAGCTTGGCTTTAATCAGAGCCTGCTTGCAGGTCTCAAACTGCGAATCACGCTTACAGCAGATGGTATCACCGGGCGACGCCCCAGCAATGAGCGCTACTATCTGCTCCTGACCATCGTCTATATCGATATGAAGTTCCATAAATATCAGCCTGATAGGTCAAAGTGTTAACGCTATTTTTCAATTTTTTGCCTGAGCGCAGCATTTTCACGATTCAGCTCATCATTCAATCGACGCAAACGCTGCAGCTCTTCGTCCTGAATACTGAGCCGCACCCGAGCTTCAATCAATGCCTCGCTACCGCCACCCTCACCCGACATCGCCCTCTGCTGGCGAAGCTGGTGCTCAAGCTCATCCACGCGAGCCCCCATGCGATAGCTTTGCTCATCCGCTTTGAGCAGCTTCTGCTCCAGTGCATGCTTTTCATCGGAGAGCAGCTCACACCGCTCAAGCAGCCGGCCATTCTGGGACTGCAGCTCCTGCAGTGCTTGATGACCGCCCTGCTGCGCCACCTGAGCCTGCTCGCGCAACTCCCGCTCGCGCTGCTGGAGTAACTGTCGCTGCTCCTCAAACCGGTTCTCGGCGTAGGCGAGCGCCCGATCCCACAACTGATTAGCGACGGTCAGAACAGGCTCAGGCAACTCCGGGTGCTGTCGCCGACGCTGTATCCGGTCCCCGAGCGCAGCCCACCACTCATTCAGCGCCTTATTGATTGTTGTCAGGCTGCCGGTTCCAATGCGCTCTCGCACAGCTTGCTGAGTCGGCCGAACACCCTCCTCAAGCAACGCATCGGCCGCATCAAACACCTTCTCCCGAGTTGAAGCTTTTTGTTCCATTAATACACCATACGTATCATTTGATATGTATTACTCGCCAATATTAGCATGTTTCACCCCTTCTCCAAGACGCTTTATCGATTGAACCGACAACTTCCGCTAGAATCCGCGCGATCACCCACCGCAACTCCAGAGGATCCAGTGCATGAGCGCTCCCAAAGTCGGTTTTGTCAGCCTTGGCTGCCCCAAGAACACGGTCGACTCAGAACGCATTCTGACTCAGCTACGTACGGAGGGTTACGATATCAGTGCCTCCTACGACGGCGCCGATGTGGTTCTGGTTAACACCTGCGGCTTTATTGACAGCGCGGTTCAGGAATCCCTCGACAGCATCGGAGAGGCGCTTCAGGAGAACGGAAAGGTGATCGTTACCGGATGTCTCGGCGCCAAAGAGGATTTGATCCGAGAAGTACATCCCAAGGTACTGGCAGTCAGCGGGCCTCACCAGTACGACCTGGTCATGAAGCAGGTACACGAAGTAGCCCCAAAACCGGTACACGACCCATACACCAGCCTGGTGCCTGATACCGGTATCAAGCTGACACCGCGACATTACGCGTATCTGAAGATCTCCGAGGGCTGCAACCACCGCTGCACCTTCTGCATCATCCCCTCCTTCCGTGGAGACCTGGTGAGCCGCCCGGTGGGTGACGTGCTGAGCGAAGCGCGCAGGCTGGCAGAGAACGGCGTTCAGGAGTTACTGGTTATCTCCCAGGACACCAGCGCCTACGGTGTCGATACCAAGTACAAACTCGATTTCTGGGATGGCAAACCCGTTAAGACCCGTATGAAGGAGCTTTGCGAAGAGCTCGCCAAGCTGGGCATCTGGGTACGCCTGCACTATGTCTATCCCTATCCGCATGTGGACGAAATCATTCCGATGATGGCCGAGGGCAAGATCCTGCCTTATCTGGATATTCCGTTCCAGCACGCCTCACCTGCGGTACTCAAGAATATGCGCCGACCCGCACATGCGGAGAAAGTACTGGACCGCATCCAGAACTGGCGTCGCCAATGTCCCGAGCTGACACTTCGGTCGACATTTATCGTCGGCTTTCCGGGCGAGACCGAACAGGACTTTCAGATTCTGCTCGACTTCCTTGAAGAGGCGCAGCTGGACCGGGTGGGCTGCTTCCAGTATTCACCGGTCGAGGGTGCCGCCGCCAATGCGCTTCCGGACCCGGTAGAAGATGCCGTCAAACAGGAGCGCTGGGAACGCTTTATGGAGGTCCAACAACGGATCAGCGCCGCCCGCCTCCAGGCGAAAGTCGGCAAAACCATCGAAGTCATTGTCGATGAGGTGGTTGAAGAAGGCGCGGTCTGCCGCTCCCAGGGTGACGCACCCGAGATCGACGGCCAGGTATTCCTCGACAACCAGACTCACCTGACGCCGGGCCAGCGATTACTGGTTGAGGTTGAAGAAGCGGACGAATACGACATGTGGGCACACCCGGTATAAAAGGATACCGGGCTAGCGCTCAAAGCTATAGATCAGATCGCCGCCGCTGGCCTCGCCGCTGGTTTCTGTCTCCAGGAACCAGCGATCAGTGAGCTGATAATGAATCAGGAAGGTATTGATCGGCTCCACCAGCCCGATACCGTATTTGATATAGAGATCCGGCGACAGATGCTTGGCCACATACAGCGATGTGTCTTCCGCGGTATCACCGGAACTGATACCCAGTTCATCCACATTGAGCGCGCCCTGTAGGTTCTGAACCAGATTATTGCCCCCTTTGGTCGCCAGCGAGAGCGCCATTTTCATCAGCAACTCCTGCTCTGAAGCCGAGGCAGAACCCGGAGCACGACCCAGCAACAGGTAGGACAATATTCTGTTATCCGGCATCGCCGGGCTCGACGTCAGCTCCAGCGCCGGATTGCGCAAAGTGCCGCCCACCAGCGCACCGACACTGACATCATCCACGTCGCGGGCAACACGCAGATCCAGCCCCGGATTAGTGACCGGGCCACCGGTAAAGAGCACACTCCCCCGGCTAATCTGAAGCTGTTGACCATACAGTGTGTACTCGCCGGTCCGGACACCCACACGCCCGGTACCCCGCGCCGGACTTCCGGCACTCTGCTCCAGCGTCAACGCTCCGGTGAGGTAACCATCAAAACCGAAGGCATCCACGCGGACGTCATCACCCAGCACGATACGGAGATCAAGCTCGGTATCGAACGCCTGAGGATCTTCCGGTTCTCCATCGCGCTTCACCACCAGATCAGCGGAAGGGTCCACTGATGACGGTCCCAGCTTCGGCGGCTGAATCAGCGCGCGCGGCACATTGAGCTCACCGGTCACACGCACCCCGTCAGGCGAGCCACTGATGGCCATATCAGGAGAAATATTAACCAGAATTTCCTGGGTATTCATGGCCGTAAACTGATCACCTCTCAGGGCCAGCTCGATCCTCCCGGCCAACGGCTCAACGAACCCATCCAGGGCCAGTGAGCCGTCACCGCTGTTCAAGCTACCTGTAAGCTGCATCCGCTCTTTGCGCTCGGGATCATCTCTCAAACGTAGCTGCGCATCTTCGATACGAATCCCGGCGGCCGCGATCTCAGCCACCCCCTCTGTCACCTGAAGATCACCCTGGATTCTGGGGGCCGCCAGGGTGCCTGCGACTGTAACATTGACATCGGCACGCCCTTTATCAATGACCACGCCGGGGCTGAGAACACCAAGCGGGCGCAGATCAGGAAGATCCACCTTTACCTGACCGGCCAGGGACTGCGTACCCGCCGGATCCTTGATATTGAAATTGCCGTTGATCTGTCCATCCAGGCCGGACAAAGGCACATCCAGACGCCCTTTAACGGCGTCCGAATCTCCAGTCAGTTCGAGGACAGAACCATCAAAGCCCAGCGTCAGATCGGTATCCGGCGCGTCAATCTGGGCGCGCGGAAGCCGGGCATTGACTCGATAGCTGATTGCATCACCCCGCTGACGGAAGCCGCCATTCGCTTCAAGCTCTCCATCAAGCAGCAGCGACGGCGGCAAAAACGAAGCCAGCACCGTCAACGGCAGCGCCTGCACTTCGAGCTCAGCATCCGTTCGAGCAACAGCAGGTTGGTGATCCAGGTTTACACAGACTTGCCCGCCCAGCGCCTCTGGAACCAGACAGCTGAGAGCAAGGCGATAACGCTTACTCCCCAGGTCTATCGCCGCGGGCTCCTCTAATTGCCATGGATTCAGTCCCACGGGGCTCAAGGCGAGGCGCTGCAGATAGCCTTTATAACGCCACGCCGGCAGCTCCATGCTGGCACTACCCTCAATCTGGAGTTCAACCCCACCTTTGTCGCTATCGACACTCAGCAGAGTAACGAGTGCCTGCTGGGGCCCTTTCAAGGACAGGTCGATCTGTTCTATAGACTGCCCCGGCAGCGCAAGCCCGCGGGCAGACAGCTGGATATCCGCGTCATGTTTCCAGCTTGCATCGAAAGCCACCTGACCTTCGGCTGCATTCAGTCGTAGCTGATTCACGCGCAGGTTCTGCGCCGAAAGCTGAGCATCGACTCGAGGTAACACCCGCGATCCAGCCAAGGTTCCTTTCGCACGCAACGCGCCGCGGGCTTGCGGTAAAAGACTGTCGAGCGATGGCAGATCCAGCGACCAACTCAGGTCCAGCTGTTCATCGATACGCCCCGCTGCAGCTAACTGCGCCTCGCCCCAGCCGAGCTGCAGGTCACTGACATCGATCGCCGCGCCCTGAACAACGACCTGCCCGCTTCCTGACAGGGGCTGGCCTTTCAGCTGCCCGCCCAAGCTTTGAATGTGAACCCGGGAATACAGCGCGGGATCGAGCCTTCCCTCCACCGCAAGCCGGGAATTCAGCTCGCCATCCAAGTCCGGCCATTGCAAACCCGGCTGAACCTGCTGCGCCTCAAGCTTGAGCTGCCAGCTTGTTTCATCGGCCCAACCCGCTTTTCCGTCCACCAGAACGCGACCCCCTAAAAGATCGGCCTCAATACCAATTTTGTCCGCACCACTGGGTGATACCTGGGCCTGCCCCTTCAGAGAAACCTCCCCAATTTCAACAGATTGGAGCTCTGTGTTAATACGTGTATTGAGGTTATCAAAGGGCCCGGACAGTAACAGCTCGCCCTGCGGTGAGCGCAACGCGACAGACTCGCCCTGCAGCGGATAACGAACCCCTTCCCACTGGAGCCTGGCATTCACCGAGGGCGCAGAGCTATCCAGCCCTTCCACCTCGCCATTAACCTTCAGGCGGGTCTCACCCCCGTTCAGCGCGAGTGTCGAAGACGCCAAGGTCGCTAAGGAGGGCGTCCACTTGGCCGACAAGTCCAGAACCCCCTTGCCCAGCATCTGCTGTTCAAAACGGACTTGCCCTTCCAGGTTAGCCTGTGCAAGACCACCACTGGCATCCAGATTTGCCGCAAGACTGGACAAGCCTGTTTGCGCCAGCGCCGGATCCAGCTCGGACAGCTGCGCATCGATCAGTTCCAACGCAACGGACCATTGCGGATCTTCGCCGAGCGCGCTGTCCACGTGCGCCCTCAACTGTGCATCAATTAAACCGGACGCCGACTGAGTCACTGCAAGACGCTCCAGGTCTCCCTTTAGCTCGCCACTCAGTACGACCTCTCCACCGCTTGCATTCGGAGGACGAAAGCGGATATCGCTGGTCAGGTCTAACGCATAGGGCTTTGCCAGTGCGATATTGCCCTGCACACTCAGCTCGCCTTGCGGGTGACGTATATAGAAGTGGCTCAAACGTCCGGTATCGCCCTCCGCACTGGCGTCAAGCTCAATCCGATCAATACGCTGGACGCTTTCCCCATTTACGATCTCGAGCGGACCGATATCTAAAGCGTGAACGACCACGGAAACCGGTAACTGAATCCGGTCCGGCAGCCCGCCCTTCTGCGTATCCTCCGCTGCCTGCTGTTCAGGGTCGGCGGGAGGCAACGCGAGCCGCCCCTGAGCCAGGGAGAATCGGCTGATTTCAACGCGGCGCGAAAACAGCGCCATCGGCTTCCAGTCGAAGCCGATGGCTCCAAGCTGAATATCCGTACCCTGGTCATCGCGATAGCTCACCTGCTCAAGCTCAAGCGGCCCGACCAACCTGCCGGACACGCCATCCAGACTCAGACCCGCTATTCGTTTCTCCACCTGACTGAGCAACAGTTGAGTACCGGTGTCACTGCCAATTAACAAAGCCACCGAGCTGATCAGGACAATAAGTAGAACCGAAAGCCCCAAAAGGACTCGGCGCAGCACTGCTTTCCAGCTTATACGGAGCGCACTCATAGATCCGGCCCCAGCGTAAAGTGCAGGCGAATGCCGTCATCATCCAGCGGTTTCGCCAGATCAATGCGCACCGGCCCCACTGGCGACTGCCATCGAGCCCCGACACCGACCCCACTGACCAACGGGGTGTCGATCGAATCAAATGCGTTACCGGTATCCCAGAACAGCGCCGCTCGCCAGTTCTCCTTCACCAGATAGTCAACCTCCACACTACCGGTGATCATGTAACGACCACCGCGTACATCACCGTCGTTATCCTTGGGTGCCAGTCGCTTATAGCCATAGCCCCGAACGCTGTTATCGCCACCGGCAAAAAAGCGACGCGACGAGGGCAGAACCGAAAAGTCAGTGACCGCAGTCGCACCGACGTCTGCACGGCCGAGCTGCCGCCAGCGTTCACCAAACGACTGCACCGCTTTGACACCGGCTTCCGCCTGCACAAAATCGGTATCGGACAGGAGTGTTTCACTGCCTCCGCTAAGGGAAAAGTCCAGGCGGTAGCCCCGGTTGGGATAGAGCCGGTTATCCGCATTCACATACTGCCAGCCAAACTCCGGCACCAGTAATCGCGTGGTTTGTGTATCGCGGCCAAAGGTAAAACTTTCCTCCTCCAACGACAGACCGTAGGTGAATCGATGACCGTTACGAATTTTCTGCTCCTGCAGCCCCAACACCCATTTTTCGGTATCGGTTGTGTCAGTTTGCTCCTGTTCATAGAGGGCACGCACGATATATAGATCGGTCATGGGATCCGGGCCGGGAATTTCGTAACGACTACTGAGTGTATTGGTAACTTCCGAAAGGCGCAGCACGGTGTCCATGCGATGGCCCAGGGAGTTTACCCAACGTCGATTCTGCCGCGCACTGAGCCGGGCCCCGGTGTCGGTACCATAGCCTGCACCCAGTCGATAAGCCGTCCGTTTATTGGGCTCCAGCGATACATCAATGGGCACCTGCTGCTGCGCATCGGCTTCCTCCCAGCGCGGCTGCACCTCGACCAGGCTGAAATAATCACTGTCTATCAAGCCTCGCTGCATCGTCAGCAGCGCTTCGGTGCTGACAGGATCGCCTGGCTTAAAGGTTTCGTAGCGCTCCAGTAACGACTGAGTGACGGGCGCTGGACTGTAGCGGAAGACACCCACCCGGTACTGGGGGCCCGAGTCAAATATCAGCGTGATGTGTGCCTGATTGTTCTCCGGATCAACCGCTATTTTCGACTGCGTAAAGCGCGCCTCGTAAAAGCCCGCACTCGCGGCACGCTCAAGCAGGTCACTTTTTAGCGATTCATAGGCCGGTTGATCGAGCGGCGTACCCACACGCAACGCCGGGTCCGCCATCCATTGCCGAAACCGAGCCTGGGTTGATGCTTCACCCAACACATCAAGGGTCGTGTCATGAATAACCGTTCGAGGCCCAAGCTGCACCCGATAGGTCGCGACCCAATCCTCGCCATCACGACTCAAGAGACTTTCGATTTCAGCGTTAAAATAGCTGAACGCGCTCAGAACCCGGTGTATCGCAACATCTGCGCGGGAGTGCAGGTAGCGCACACGCGCCGCACTGAGGCTTCCCTCTTCGCGTACTAACGGAAGTGCATTGCGCACAGGGTCCTGTAGCTCAGCAGGCAGATCCGGCACTTCGACACGTACGTCCGCATAGAGCGCCGGGGAAAGCAGGCTCAAAGAGAGAAGTAGAGTTCTGGCAGTTGGGGTCATTCAGTCACGCTTGCCCGAATCGGTTGTTTGCGCCAATTCTAACCTGAGGGGGCCCGTCGTTTCAGCGTAATTGGTAAAAATATATTGCAAATGCGAATCCTTCGCATTATTATTCAATTGCTTTGACAGGCACACATCGGGTGAAACGACTGCAGTGCGACACCCGTTCACGGCTCTGCCCGCCCCCTCCACCGGGGCGGGCATTTTTTTAACCGAAGCCTACGTGGGTATGCTCCGGATCCGATAAGTACCGGGCGATAAAATGCCCCGCGGGAATTGGCCGGGAGAAAAAGTACCCCTGACCCAGCTCGCAACGCAGCGCCTGAAGACATTCAAGCTGTTGCTGCGTCTCAACCCCCTCCGTTATCACTTTCAGGTTCAAAGCACGACTCATGGTGACAATCGCCCCCACCAGCGCGTGGTGTGTTTGATTCTCTTCTATATCCATGACAAAGGAGCGATCAATTTTCAAAATATCCAGCGGGAACTTCTGCAAGTAACTCAGCGATGAATATCCGGTGCCGAAATCATCAATGGACAGGAGGCAACCCAAGCGCTTAAGCGCATTCATCACATCCAGTGTATGCGCGGTGTTATGCATCAGCATGGACTCTGTAATTTCGAGGATCAGGTAGCCGGGAGCTATCTCATGCGCCTCAAGCACCTCACGCAGAAGGTCAACAAAACGACTATCCATAAACTGCTGACCCGAGACGTTAATCGACAGATATGCCTGGCTGTGATGTCGTTGATGCCAGGTCGCGAGTTGTCGTAACCCTTCTCGCAAGACCCACTCCCCGACCTGAACAATCAGCCCGGTCTCTTCGGCCACATCAATAAAGTCGCCCGGGAACAACAGGCCCCGTTCCGGATGACGCAGACGAATCAACGCTTCCGCCCCTACAACGCGCTGGCTTTTCAGATAGACCACCGGCTGATAATGGAGCTCGAACCAGTCGTTCGCCAAGGCATCACGCACCAGTGTCTCGGCATCCATCCGCTTGCGAGTCCTTTCTTCATCCTCCGGCAGGAACACGCGAGCCCGGCTGCGCCCCTCCTCCTTGGCGCGATACATCGCCAGGTCAGCACTGCGTAACAGGGAATCAGCCGACGTATCACGGGTTTTATGAACCACGATCCCGATCGAAGCCGAGATATGCAAACGCCGCTCATCGATCTCGAAAGGCCGCTCAAGCTCCTCGACGATACCTTCAGCAAGCTGCAACAGGGCAGCTTCTTCCTTGCGTCCATGCAGAAGCACGGCAAACTCATCGCCACCCAGGCGGGCGACAAAGTCACCGGCAGGCAGGTGGTGCTGAATACGCTGCCCCGCCGCTGCCAGCAGCTTGTCACCGGTATGGTGGCCGTGGGTGTCATTGATGTATTTAAAGCGGTCCAGATCGATAAACAGGAGCGCGAGCCCCTGCTCCAGCGATTGATCGGAAGTAAGCTGCTCAGCCAGCATCAATTTAAAGAAATGCCGGTTCGGCAGTGTCGTCAGAGAGTCAAAATTAGCCTGCCGCTCGATGGTGCTAAGCGCCTCATCCAGCGAAGTGATATCGGTCATTACCGCCAGCGCACCCTGCCCCTGCGGGTTGGCTGTAAGGTTTATTCGCATGGAATGGACCTCGCCGGCCCGATCACGCACCTGCAGATAACACTCGCTGCTGGTGTCGGGTGTCACCTGTTTTAACTCGTCACGGAGCGTATTCAGCTCTTTTTCATCGCAGGCGAGGTGCGCGATCGAACGGCCCACAATATCGCGTTCATTGAAACCCAGATGGATCAGAAAGTGTTCGCTGACACTCTGGATGCGACCGTCAGGCAGCAACGTAAACAGCAACGCCGGCGTCTGGTTGTAGAGATTACGAAACCGCGTCTCACTCTCCTTTAAGGAGTTATGTTTATTATCAAGTTCATCCAGTAACTCATTGTATGAACTTATTATTATCCCAAACTCATCACCGGAACCACGTGATTTTGCACGGATAAAATCGCCGGTTTCCCGCGCCCGCTGGATAGCGAACAGCAGCTCTCGTAACGGCCGGTTGACCACGCGCGTCTGAAAAACGAACAGCGCGGCGGAAAGCGCGACGGCGACCAGAATCAATGTGAGAAAGGTATCCTCTAACCGCTCCCGCTCGGCCAGATAAAGCGTCTGCGCGCTAACTTCAGCGATAAACCAGCCGGCTTCCTCCCCCATTTCGCGCCCGGCGATCAGCGGAATAACGAAACGACTTTCGACCTGCACCCTGCCGAAGTCCGACGAGAGACGCTCGGTTAACGGCTGAACCTGAGCGTTCAGAATCTCAAGGCGCAGTGTATCGGCCTCATCCATAACCAGATCGAGAATGGCTTCTATCTGCTCCTGTCGTCCCTGGGCAACCGGCTCTGTCAGCAGATCTGCGTAGGTTTCCAGCCGGGCAACCCGGTTATCCAGGTCGTAACGGAAGCTGTCACGCGCCATATAACTGGTATAAAGGAAGCTGCCACCGAGAACGACAACCAGCGAGACCATCAGCAAAATTGCCAGCTTGACGTGTACCGGCCGACGTGGGTGCAGGTTAACCCTATCCTGCATGGACAAAGCTCGCTTGCACAGCCAGACGGGAGTTGGAAAGCTGACAGCACGCGGATGTACCATCTCGCACGGTCAGTAAAGGAAGATCAAACGAAAGGGACAATAAAGAAGCGAAACTAGATCGCACACTCCGGCACGACACTACGCTGGTCTGACACAGCATAAAAATTTGGACCCTGCGATTTTTTATATTTGTATTCCCCACGGGCCTAGTCAATGTCCGTCAGACTGGCCGGGGAGAAGTATGATGCGTTTAACGCCACTTAAATACAACTCCCCTTTAGTGTAGCGATATTCCTACACTGCTTTTGCTCAAGCCGCTTCTAACATACCCTGACGAACGATAAACTCGATTATCTCCTGTAAGCCCTTACCCTCTTTGAGGTTGGTAAACACATAGGGCCGTTCAGGGCGCATCCGTTGGGTATCAGCCTCCATCACGGACAGGTCCGCGCCCACATAGGGAGCCAGGTCGATTTTGTTAATCACCAGCAGGTCCGATTTGGTGATTCCCGGGCCGCCTTTACGCGGAATTTTTTCACCCTCAGCCACATCAATCACATAGATACACAGATCAGCCAGCTCAGGGCTGAACGTGGCGCTCAGGTTATCGCCGCCGCTCTCGACGAACACCACATCCAAGTCGCCATGGAGACGCGCCAGATCTTCGACGGCGGCCAGGTTCATCGAAGCATCTTCCCGAATCGCCGTGTGCGGGCACCCCCCGGTCTCAACACCAACGATTCGATCTGCGGGCAACGCTTCGGCGCGCGTCAGGATCTTGGCATCCTCCTGGGTGTAAATGTCGTTGGTCACGACTGCGATACTGTAGTGATCACGCATCGCCTTACATAGAACCTCTAACAACGCGGTCTTGCCCGAACCAACAGGACCGCCAACCCCGATACGCAGGGGGGCTTTATATTCACTCATTATTAAATTCCTCAATCAGGATCGGAATAACCGGGAGTATTGGGTTTCATGCCGGGCGCTGGCTATCGCCAGCGCCGGAGTTGAGCTGCCGATAGCATCATCCGACAGCCGCATCGCCGTATCGAGCAAGGCCGGCAGCGTTTCACTGATTGTTAAGAGAAGACGCTGCCCCGCGGTCTGCCCCAACGGCACCAGTTTGACACCGGCCATAACCGCATTTTCCAGCCAGCTCCAGACAAAGCCACGACACAAGCTGTTTGTTTCTATCGACCAGGCCGAGGCGGCCAGAGCCATACCGGCTAACTGCGTTTGCTTCGCAGAGCGCTGCAGCGCATCCGGGATAGTCACATCCAGCGCCGGTAGCAGGCGAACCAGAGCCTGAGCGCGCTGGCGCTCCTCAGCGCGGAGTTCACGGGTTTCTCGACTGGCGATCAGAAACTGGCACCAATGATCGAATGAAGCACTATCATCCTGTGCCAGTGCAGTGCACAGGCGCTGCAAAACCGGAACTTCCAGCGACAGCACACTGTGTTCCAGCGTGGATGAGAGCCAACGCTCAAGCGACGGCTCGCTTTCAACCCAGCCGGTTTCTATCGCCCACTCCAAACCCTGGGAATACGTAAACGCACCCACCGGCAAGGCCGGACTGATGAGCTGGTAGAGCCGCAGATCGGCAAGCACAGTTTACTCCTGACGGGCTGCGGACAAGACGCCCTTGCGCGCTTTGCGTTTGCGCAAAATCTTACGCAGGGCAAACCCTGCACCCACCGCCGCGGCAAGGGCCAGCATCATCGCCAGGTGATCAGGTTCGGTCAAGGTGTGGCCCAACCCGGCAAAAAAACTCCCGCCATGAACACCTTCGTGGGCCAGTGCCAAAGAGGGAAAAGCGACCAGAACGGACGCTCCTGCGAACTTATGCATTGTGCTCTCCTGAATTATATCGATTCGTCGTGGCTGTGATGATGGTGGTGATGGTGCCCTTCGCTACTGTATGCACCGGCTTCCGGCTCAAACGGAGCCTGCTCGCCAAGCACTTCTGCGCCCAGGCCTCTCACCATGTCGTCAAGGACATGATCATGCTGATAGCGTAAAAACCCTTCGCCCACTTGCAGCGGCACATGACGGTTACCCAAATGGTAGGCACAGCGTGTCAGCAGCAGGCTGTCCCCGGTGCGCACCGTTGAAACCGACTCATCGGCAGCCCGTATCTCCACCACTTCGCCACACTCGCTGATCAAGCGGTCGCCTCCGCGCAGGATCAAGCCCCGCGGCAGGAACAGGCCCGCTTCACGCCCGTCATCCAGCGTGACGCGCAGTCGGCTGCGAATACGCGAGTCTATCGGTAAGCTCAAGCTGGCGGTGGCCGCCTGATCTGCTGGAGCCTTGGAGGTCAGTCGTATCATTTACAGTTTCCCAAATCAGAACAGGTAGTAACGCTGAGCCATCGGCAGCTCTGTTGCCGGCTCACAGACAAGCAACTCGCCATCGGCACGCACTTCATAGGTCTGTGAATCGACCTCGATCCGAGGCTGGTAGCTGTTCAGTATCATCTTGTCCTTGGTCACCGACCGGCAGTCGCGAACCTCTCCAATCAGGCTGCGCAGTCCGAGCTGAGCAGGCACTCCGGCGGCAAGCGCTGCCTGTGACATAAAGATCATGGACGTACTTTGGGACGCTTTGCCGAAACTACCGAACATCGGCCGGTAATGTACGGGCTGCGGTGTGGGAATTGATGCGTTCGGGTCGCCCATAGGCGCCGTTGCAATCATGCCGCCCTTGATAATCATGCTGGGCTTGGTGCCAAAGAAGGCGGGCTTCCACAACACCAGGTCAGCCAGCTTACCCACCTCCACTGAACCCACCTCATGAGCAATACCGTGGGTCAGTGCCGGGTTAACCGTGTATTTGGCGATATAGCGTTTGATACGGCTGTTGTCGTTGCGCTCCGAATCACCGGTCAACGCCCCGCGCTGCACCTTCATTTTGTGGGCCGTCTGCCAGGTCCGCGTAATCACCTCACCGACGCGGCCCATGGCCTGAGAGTCGGAAGAGATCATCGAAAACGCACCCAGATCGTGCAGAATATCCTCAGCGGCTATGGTTTCCCGGCGAATACGGGACTCCGCGAAGGCTACATCCTCCGCGATGGAGGGATCCAGGTGGTGACACACCATCAACATATCCAGATGCTCGTCGATGGTATTCACGGTGTAGGGACGCGTCGGATTGGTGGAAGACGGCAGGATATTATTCTCACCCGCCGCCTTGATGATATCCGGCGCGTGGCCGCCGCCGGCCCCTTCCGTGTGATAGGTGTGAATGACACGACCGTTGATCGCTTTCAGGGTTGTTTCCACAAAGCCCGCTTCGTTGAGCGTATCGGTGTGAATCGCCACCTGTACATCCATCTCATCGGCCACACTCAGGCAGCAGTCAATGGCGGCCGGTGTCGTACCCCAGTCCTCGTGCAGCTTTAATCCGATGGCACCGGCAGCCACCTGCTCACGCAGCGCCTCGGGCAGACTGCCGTTACCCTTACCCAGGAAGCCCAGGTTCATCGGCAGCTCATCTGCAGCTTCCAGCATCCGGTGGATATTCCAGGGCCCCGGTGTGCAGGTGGTCGCATTGGTACCGGTCGCCGGCCCCGTGCCACCACCCAGCATGGTGGTGATGCCTGAGCAGAGCGCCTCGTCAATCTGTTGTGGGCAGATAAAATGAATATGGGAGTCGATACCACCGGCCGTCAGGATCTGTCCCTCACCGGCAATGACTTCAGTACCCGGCCCGATCGCGATGGAAACATCCGGCTGCACATCCGGGTTACCGGCTTTGCCGATCGCCGCTATGCGTCCGCTCTTGATACCCACATCCGCTTTTACGATACCCCAGTAATCGACAATCAGTGCGTTGGTAATCACCAGGTCCATGGTCCGGCTGCTGGGGCGCTGCCCCTGCCCCATACCGTCACGAATCACTTTACCGCCGCCAAATTTCACCTCTTCGCCGTAGGTGGTGTAATCCTTCTCCACCTCCAGCAGCAGTTCCGTATCGGCCAGCCGCACCCGGTCACCGGTGGTTGGACCAAACATCTCCGCGTAGGCCTGTCGGGAAATAGTCGCCATCTTCTTACTCCTGTAGTCTGGGGCTTAAAGTGCGCCCATCACCCTGCCCTGAAATCCATAGACTTCCCGTGCGCCCGCGTACTCAACCAGCTCCACCGTGCGGCTCTGGCCGGGCTCAAAACGCACCGCCGTGCCAGCTGCGATATCCAGTCGATAACCGCGGGCCTGTTCGCGATCAAAACGCAATGCGTCATTCACTTCGTAGAAATGGAAATGGGAGCCCACCTGAATCGGGCGATCACCGGTGTTGGCAACTTCGATAGTCACCTTGGCACGGCCGACGTTCAATTCGATTTCACCGGGGTCGGTGATGATCTCTCCGGGTTTCATCCTGTGCTCCTTCAGACGATCGGTTCGTGAACGGTGATCAACTTGGTACCGTCCGGAAATGTGGCCTCAACCTGAACCTCGGTAATCATTTCCGCGACCCCATCCATGACATCGTCACGGGCCAGCAGGGTGCGTCCATAATCCATCAATTCAGCGACGCTGCGCCCATCTCGCGCACCCTCGAGAATGGCCGCACTGATATAGGCCATCGCTTCCGGATAATTGAGCTTGAGCCCCCGCTCCTTGCGCCGCTCCGCCAGCAGCGCCGCAGTAAAAAGCAGCAACTTGTCTTTCTCTCTCGGTGACAGCTCCATGATCGTCCTCTTGATAACCGGGCAGTGTTACGGTTTCTTGTTCAGCTAGACAGCAGGCCAAGCAATATGCATTCCAAATCAATCACATGCATCAATATTTTCCCGTCTTTCCGGGGTTACCCCCGGTCAACGCGGCCTTTGACGCGCAAGCGACTGATACCGCCATCCGGATAAATATTGATTCGAAGATGCGTGACCCGCTTTGGTGCATCCATTTCGGCACCAAATTGGTGCACTGAGTCGGCAGAGAGTTTCTGCGGCGGGAGCAGTTCATCCCAAAACATACTCTGTGTAATCAGAGACTCATCGGTCCCCGCTTCCACCAACGCGCCTTGTACCGAACATTTATCAGGATAGTTACCTTTGAAGAAAGCGGTATCGATGGTGAACTCTTCGATCACGCCCGGCGCAGCCAGTGCCACGATACACCAGTCATTGCCGGGTTCCCGCCGACGCCGTGTTTCCCAGCCATCGCCCATATTGACACCGGGCGTAGGCAGCAGAATGCGGTTGGGGTCGCCGTAGTGTGAATCGTTCCAGGCCAGCACACGTGCCCCCAGCTCGCGGGCAGCCAAGTTAACCGCATCCCCGTTATTGAGCTCGGCAACCGGAGAGCCGTAGACACGAAGCCGGGCAACGCCACCGTCTGGCAATATATTCAGCCGGATATGGCTCCAGGTTCCCACAACCTCGGCGGCGACAAAGTGATGCGCGTCAGGCCCCAGGGACACACTGGGTGTAATCGCTGTCCATTGCGTTGCTGCATCCGGTGTCCCCTCCACCAGACAGGCCTCAACCATAGCGCCGGGGGGGAAGTTACCGGTGAAAAAGCTGGTATCGATATCGAAGCCGGCAATGACGCCCGCGACACCGAGTTTAACAATGCACCAGTCATGGCCACCGTTTCTGCGCCGGCGACTTTCCCAGCCATCCATCCATTTACCGTGATCATCATAACGATCCGGGTAGAACCGCGCAGGTTCCGGCGCGAGCATCCGCGGTGCAGGTGCAAAAAACTGATCTGAGCAGGAGACGATTTCGGCACCCAGCCGAGGATCAGCAAGATCCAGTTGCCCTTGAGTAAACAGAGGAAGCTCGGCGGGCGCTTGTGCTTCGATAAATTCCACGGTTATTCCTCACTGATGTCGGTGACATGCTTGAATTGGATTATTTGTTTCACTTAATATTACGTGCAACATTAGTTCCAAATCAATAACAGACACTGGCACCTGCATCTCGGCTGCAGTGGCTGCCAGAACACTATAGAGGAACCTTCAGCTATATGTTTCGGCTCCGCGCTGAAGGCTCAGGTCAGATCCGGTACCCCGAGACTGATTTCGTCCAGGGCGTCATAGTAATGGCTGATCTTGGCGATGCGCTCACGGCCCACCTCGAGCCGCTGATGCAAGAGACGATTGACGAGAAGCGTGACCAGACACATGGGGGCTGCGTAGCTATCAAACGCGGAACGCGAATCTATTCGACATTCGAACCACCAGTTCGCACAGGTGCCATTCGGGGCCAGGGTTTCGTCGGCAACCAGCGCCCAGGGCGTATCGAGCCGATAAAGCTGGCGCAGAAGTGCATCAAACCCCTTGGGACGGCGGCGGAAGCCGAACACGATCAGCAGATCATCAGGCCCCAGGTCAGCCAGATCTTCACCGAGGGTTTGTCCGGGCTGAGGGACGAGCTGAACCGAACTGCGAATCTGCTGTAACTGCTGACGCAGATGCAGTGCCAGTGGATAGCTGTTGCGAAAGCCGAGAACAACAACACGCCGGGCCTGATCAAGTGCACGGACAAGACCATCCACCTGTGCCGTATCCAGGGACTGAAACAGACGGTGCAGATTGGCCTCTTCCTGATGCAGATGAGTATCGAAAGCCACCGTATCGACTTTCGCTTCGGTAACCGGAACACCCTGATGACGGAGCTTGCGGGCCAACTCGCGCCCTTCCCTGAATGAGGAAAAGCCGAGTCGCTTGAACAACCGGCTCACCGTTGCCTTGGACACACCGCACATCCTTGCCAGTTCCGCGGTATTAAAGAGCGCGAGATCTTCCGGGTGCGCCAGAATAAAATCAGCGATCAGCCGCTCTCGGGGTGTCAGACTGTCATACTGGAGTTGCAGTTTTTCATCGATGGTCGGTTCGGTCACAGCAGGCCTCATGCACACCGGGCCAGCCCCGGTGGCGGGATGGCCATCAAACGAACTATCTTAGCGGTCCGGACAGGGAGTCAACACCCCGGACCTTAAAATACGATGTATAAGGAGTGACGCGATGTCAGATTCAGCCTATCCGCGTGATCTAATCGGCTATGGCAAACAGCCCCCCGACGCTCGCTGGCCCGGCCGGGCACGCCTGGCCCTGCAATTCGTTCTGAACTATGAAGAGGGTGGTGAGAACTGCGTGTTGCATGGAGACCCCCATGCTGAAACCTTTCTTTCCGAGATCGCCGGTGCCCAACCCTACCCGGATCGCCACCTGAGCATGGAGTCGATTTACGAGTACGGATCCCGCGTCGGCGTATGGCGTATTCTGCGGGAGTTTGATCGGCGCGGACTACCACTCACGGTATTCGGCGTGGCAACCGCGCTTGCCCGCAACCCGGAGGTCACTCAGGCCTTTATCGAGGCGGGACATGAAATCGCAAGTCATGGCCTGCGCTGGATCCACTATCAGGAGATGTCGGCCGATGAAGAGCGCCGCCACCTGCAGGAGGCGATGCGAATTATTACCGAGTTGACCGGAACCGCACCACTGGGCTGGTATACCGGACGTGACTCCCCTAACACCCGCCGGCTGGTCGTTGAGCATGGCGGGCTATTGTACGACTCTGACTATTACGGCGACGATTTGCCGTTCTGGACTCAGGTCGAGACCACCAACGGCGAGTCACACGATCACCTGGTGGTACCCTATACGCTGGATTGCAATGATATGCGTTTTGCGTCTCCCCAGGGGTTCGCGGACGGTGACCAGTTCTTTAACTACCTGCGTGATAGTTTCGATACGCTGTACGCAGAAGGCGCACTTCAACCAAGGATGATGTCGGTGGGCCTGCATTGCCGTCTGGTCGGTCGCCCGGGCCGGTTCAGAGCGCTGCAGCGTTTCCTGGATCATGTTGAACGTCATCCCGATGTCTGGGTAACGCGTCGCGTCGATATTGCCCGGCACTGGATCAGCGAACACCCGCCGGCAAAGGTGTAGCTAAAAAGCGCGTTTAGCCAGCCTATACGCATACACTATGTATGGTTATATTCACTCTCTGCACCGTTGTGGCTCAAAAGTCCGACAAAGATGCTACAAAATGGTGGTTTTTCAACGACCAGGGGGTTTGAAAGTTCAATGGCATCAGGCTACAGCCCCCGTGTTGACCGGCCCGACAGAATTTTCTGTCACTATGGCGTATAAATTGCTCCGGTTATAAGAGGGAGATGCGCCTGCTGCCCGCCCTTCGGGAGGGGCGCAGGCAGGGAGTGATCGATAGTGTCCGACCAACAAGCGTTCAATGCACTCTGGCTGATGATTGCCGCTGTTCTCGTGCTCGTCATGCAGGGCGGTTTTCTTTGTCTCGAGTCGGGGCTGACCCGCAGTAAAAACGCCATCAACGTGGCGCTTAAAAACGCCTTTGACCTGCTGGTAACCACTGTGCTGTTCTGGCTGGTGGGCTTCAATCTGATGTTTGGCGCCCACCAAGGGTTCGATCTTGATTTTTCATTAATCGCAGCGGATTTCAGTAGCCTGAGCTTCTGGACCGCCAGCTTCTTCTTCTTTCAGCTGACGTTCTGTGCCACAGCGGCCACCATCGTATCCGGTGCGATAGCCGAGCGAACCCGCTTCAGTACTTACGTGCTGCTGACAGCATTGATCGCATTGATCGTCTATCCCGGTTTCGGTCACCTGGCCTGGGGCGGCGCCCTGTCCGGCCCCGCCGGTTGGCTGGGTGCCCAGGGGTTTGTGGATTTTGCAGGCAGTACCGTCGTCCATAGCCTTGGAGGCTGGGTAGCACTGGCCGCCATCATTGTGGTTGGCCCCCGTAAAGGCCGGTTTGTCGATGGCAAGGTGAACCAGATACCCGGCAGCAACCTGCCTTTCGCCATGCTGGGCATGATGTTTTTCATCATCGGCTGGATCGGTTTCAACGGCGGCAGCACTCTGGAATTCTCCGAGGCGATCCCCGGCATCATCGTGAATACACTGATCGCCGCGACAGTGGGCGGAATTACCGGCATGCTGCTGGGGCACTACCAGCCCGTAGGCAATCAGACTTCGCAACTCACGATCAACGGAACCCTGGCCGGCCTTGTCGCCATTACCGCCGGGTGCCACGCCGTCAGCACCCTTGAGGCGGCGTTAATCGGGGGCGTTGGCGCACTGTGCATGCGCCTGACCGAGCTTCTGTTAATCCGGCTGAAGCTCGACGACGCCATCTCAGCCACACCGGTTCACCTGGCCGCCGGGATCTGGGGCACGCTGGCTGTCGCTTTGTTCGGCGACGCGTCAGTTCTCGGTACCGGCCTGACCCGCCCTGAACAGCTGTTGGTTCAGATCAAGGGGATCCTGATCTGCGGCGCCTGGGCATTTTCACTGTCACTGGCCTTCCTGCTGGTGTTGCGCCGGTTTACCCCACTTCGGGTAACCGATGCCGCGGAGGATGAGGGCCTCAACAGCTCAGAGCACGGCGCGTCCACCGAGCTGACCGACCTGCTCAACGCCATGAACGAGCAGGAGCGTAGTGGCAACACCGAGCGCGCGGTACCGGTAGAGCCCTTCACCGAGGTGGGCCAAATCGCAAAAAAGTACAATCAGGTGATGAGCAAACTCAACCGCATGGTCGCGCGGACGCGATTGATCTTGAGAGACATGCGCGACGGCGTCATCACCTTCAGTGAACAGGGCATCATTACCAGTGTTAACCCCGGTGCGGAATCCATCTTCGGACGCAAACACCATCAACTGGTGGGGCAGTCGGTCGGCGTCCTGCTGCACGAGGAGTGCCGCGCACTCTATCCGCGTATCCAGACCGACAAGCTATTTGTACTGATTGCCACCAGCCAGAACGAAGGCCCCCATGAACTGATCGGCCGCGATGGCGCCGGCCAACCCCTTCAGATCGAAGTGACCACCTCGGCAAGCCCCACCGAAGAGGGCGTTCAGTACAGCGCCGTGATCCGTGACATCGGTGAGCGGAAACGGATGGAGGAACGTTTACACCGCCACTCCGAGCTTGCGCAGGTGACCCTGGAAGCGATCACTGAGGCGGTCATCACCTGTGATGCGGATATGAAAACGGTTTACCTGAACCCGGTTGCCAAGACGCTGACGGGCTGGCGGCCCGATGACGCCTTCGGCCAGCCCATCGATCAGGTAATCCGACTTCAGCATGAAGCGGGCGATAACGTCTCTATCGCTGCGCTCTGCCGTGATAGCGAACCCGCCGGTGAGTACCGCCAGCTGCGGCTGCTGGGCGCGAACGGTGAACGCGCTCTGGTGCAGCTTAATTGCGCCCCCCTGCGTGATGCGTCCGGCAGGGGCGTGGGCTGGGTCATCGCCATGCAGGACATCACCCAGAACAGTGAACTGCAGGCCAAGCTGACCTTCCAGGCGGTTCACGACGCGTTAACCGGCCTGATCAACCGGCGCGAGTTTGAGCGGCGGCTCGATCAACTGATTATCGCGGCTCGTGCTGATAAAACCGAACACCTGATCTGCTACCTCGATCTGGACCAGTTCAAGCTGGTCAACGATACCTGTGGTCACCGGGCGGGTGATGCCCTGCTGCGCCAGCTCTCGCAGGAGCTCAAACCGATACTGCGCCAGAATGATACCTTTGCCCGCCTTGGCGGCGACGAATTCGGTATTCTGCTGGGTAACTGTCCGGTGGAGCGCGGCCGCCTGATCGCCGAACAGCTGCGCCAGACAGTCAAGGATTTCCGCTTTCCCTGGGAGGGACAGGTATTTTCTGTCGGCGTCAGTATCGGCCTGGTGCCGTTTGGCCCCGACTGTGAATCACTGGATGAACTTCTGAGTCTGGCCGATGCTGCCTGCTATGCCGCCAAAGATGCCGGGCGTAACCGTGTCCATCTGTATGAGCCCGATGACAGTGAGCTCAGCCACCGCAAAGGACAGATGCAGTGGGCGGCAAACATTCAGCAGGCGATCGATACCGACCGCTTCCGTCTGTTCTTCCAGACCATTGAACCACTCAAACCCGATACCGCCGCGGCACCGCATATCGAGATCTTTGTGCGGATGCTTGATGAGCGTAACAGCCTTATTCCTCCCGGCGCCTTTGTCCCCGCTGCCGAGCGTTATGACCTGATGCCCCAGATCGACCAGTGGGTCATCCGTAACACACTGGCCTGGCTCGGCGATCGCCTCCATGCAGAGAACAACCCGATCCAGTGCGCGATCAACCTGTCCGGCGTCTCCATTGGCAACGTCGAGTGCCTGGAAGCGATCAAACGCGACATTGAACGTCACCGGATACCGGCACACTACCTCTGCTTTGAGATCACCGAGACCGCCGCCATGTCAGACCCGGAAGCGGCTCGCGCGTTCATCAATGAGCTGAAGTCGCTGGGCTGTCGTTTTGCACTGGATGATTTCGGCAGCGGCCTCTCCTCTTTCGGTTATCTGAAAAAACTGCCGGTGGATTATCTGAAGATCGACGGTATTTTCATTCGCGACCTGGCCAATAACGAGATTGACCAGGCGATGGTGGCATCGATTAACAACATCGCTCATATCATGGGTCTCAAGACCGTCGCAGAATTTGTCGAAGATAAGAAAACACTGGGACTGCTGCGTCAGATAGGCGTCGACTTCGCACAGGGATACCTGCTCAGCGCACCCAGCCCTCTGGAGCAGTTGGGACAGGTCCGCGTGATGCCTCGCTGATTTAGCAAAGCGGCCACTGTCACCGTGACGCAACCTGTTGGGGCTAAGCTGGGTGAGCGTTGAATACCCAGTGGAGCCCGTTGATGCCATCCTCCTTCTACCGCGATATTCGCGACCAATACGAACATTTCCTCAGTAAGGCCGATGGCGGTGTGGATACCCATAACCGCCTGCGGATCGATCTGCATTGCCATGACCGCAACAGCGATATCCCTGATGAGCTTTGGGGCCGGTTACTGCGGCTACCCGAAACCTGGCTGGAAACCGATCAATTGGTGAACGCACTAAACCGCGCCGGAACCGACCTTATAACCGTTACCAACCACAATAATGCACGCTCCTGCTGGTCGCTGATTGAAGCGGGCCAATCGGTACTCACCGGCTGTGAGTTCACCTGTCACTTTCCCGGCGAGGCGCTCAGCGTCCATGTACTGATCTATGGATTTTCTCCGCAACAGGAGCAGATGCTGAACGACTTGCGCCACGACATTTACGCGTTCTGTGCCTATGCCCGTCAGCAGGACCTGCCCACGGTACTGCCCCACCCCCTGTTTTTTTACAGTCATGGCAACCGCGTATCCACCGAGGTTCTGGAGCGCTTTGCACTGCTGTTCGAGCGCTTTGAAGTCCTCAACGGCCAGCGCGGCTACTGGCAGAACTTGCTGACGCTACGCTGGGTACAGAGCCTGACGCCTGAGAAGATCGATCGTTGGGCACGCAAGCATAACCTGAATCCCTACGATTACTGTCGCGATCCCTATCGCAAACGACTGACCGGCGGCTCCGATGATCATAACGGTCTCTTTGCCGGTCGCTGCGGCACGCTGCTGGAGATCCCGGACCTGCAAGCCAGGCTATCGGCCGGAGCAAGCAAGGCCGAGCTGGCGCTGGAGGCGCTGAAAGACGGACGCATCGCCCCCTACGGGTTTGTCGGCGAGGAGGAAAAACTGACCACCACCTTCCTGGACTACTTCGCTCAAGTGGTACTCAATATGGAAGATCCGGGCCTGATACGAATGTTGTTGCACAAGGGCTCGCTGAAGGATCGTTTAATCTGCCTGGGCCTGAGCAATGTGCTGCAGGAACTGAAGCGGCACAAATACACACTCACCTTTCTGGATACCTTTCATCAGGCACTCAAGGGTAAAAAGCCCAAGATGCTGGTTAATCTCGGCGTTTCCAGTGAATTTAAACCCACCCTTAAACTGATCAAGCAGATCGCACGCACGCAGCGCGACACCCCCGAACGGTTTCCGGAAGTGCTGCGTGAAGCGATACCGGACCTGCATCGACAGATCAGTAAAACATTCTTCAGCCGTGTTCATGACGAGCTGGATAAGCTGGACACCCACGCCCTGTCATCAATCCCGGTCGACGAGATGGTCCGTATGCTGGAGGTGCCCTCCTACTTCCGGGCGCTGTTCTCATCGGAGAAGAGTAACGGGCGGGATATGTCACAGGTGGATCTGGCAAAGCTGCTGGACAAGCTCACTTTTCCGGCCCTATCGGCCGGAGTTGTCGCTGGCGCCGCCTTCGCCAGTACCCGTGTTCTCTACAGTAACCGAAGATTCCTGGATCAGCTTGCTGAGCAGCTGGAAATACCCGGTCATCCGCAACGGATTCTCTGGCTAACCGACACCTTTGCGGATCGCAACGGGGTTTCCTCCGCCCTGCGCGACACCCTGACCCAGGTGCAGGAGAAAGGACTGCCGATCGATCTGCTGGTATGTCACCCCACTCTCAAACCGCAACCGCACCTCCAGGTGATCCGCCCTATCAGCTCGTTTGACTTCAACCAGCTGGGCGAGCAAACCATCCATGTACCGGACCTGCTCGAGGTGCAGAAACTGTTCGAACAGGGCGGCTATGACCGCATTATCTGCTCCACCGAACTCTGCATGGGGCCCGTGGCCCTCTATCTAAAGCATGCCTACTCGGTACCGGCGTGGTTCTATATGCACACAGACTGGCTGGAGTTTATCAACCGAAAGACGGGGCTGGATCACCACTTTCAGGATCGCATTCGCCGCCTGATTCGTGCATTTTATCATCAGTTCGACGGAATCTTTGCGCTGAATGATGAACACCGCTCCTGGCTGACGGGCCCGGAAATAGACCTGCCTGAGGAACGGGTCAAACTCACCGCTCACTGGGCAAATACCAGCACCTCAACCGCAAGCCTGGTACCGCGCGTTGAGAATGATCATCCGATCCTGCTGTATGTAGGCCGCCTGAGCGAAGAGAAAGGAGTGATGGATCTGGCCCCTATCTGGCAGCAGATCAGGGAAGCGCATCCCGGTGCCCAGCTCTGGGTTGCCGGCAGCGGACCGGCGGAAAAGAAGCTGCGCAAAAAGCTGCCCGAGGCGATGTTTTTCGGCTGGCTGGAGCAGTCCCAGATCCCTCAGCTTTACCAGCAGGCCGATCTGCTGCTGCTTCCTTCCCGTTTCGACACCTTCGGGTGCGTCATTCTGGAAGCGATGCGTTCGGGTTTGCCCACTCTGGCATACAACTGCAAAGGACCCGCTTCGATCATCCAGGCCGGTCGCAGTGGACTGCTGGCGAACTCTCTGGACGACATGGCGGAACAGGCGGTGGCCTATCTCGCCAACCCCGGCGCCCAGGGTAATCTGAGAGTGGGCGCCCTGGCACGCTGCCTGGATTACGCGCCCGAGCGCATCCTGAGCGATCTGCTACGGGACATGGGAATGGAGCCGCCGGTCAGGTTGACCAGATCCGAGGCGGCACTGCAGCTCGCCCCGCCAACAACGGCCTGACAGCGCTCCAGATCGCAGATAACAGCCGCAGCATGGGCTCCGTACCGGGGCCCAGAAGGCGAACGGCAATCACGCCATCAACCCATGTCGCACCGGCTTCCAATCCGCTTGAGTGGGCTTCGACCTGCGCCCTGACCTGATCGAGTATCTCGTCGGCGCGGGACGGGTCCCAACCCGGCACGATCAGCATGGTCGCCTGCATCGGGTAACCGCGCATACCGGAGGCCGCCTGAATCAGGCGCTCCCCCTGAGTGCGAAGCTGGTCAATCAGCACCAGTTCGCCATCAATCGACAGCCGGGTGGATGCGTTGACCGCTCCGGTATCAAACGCCTCACTGATGGCGGGTCGACCCAAACACTGCATATCCCAACCGATAAACGCCGCCCCGGACTCAAGCTCAATGCGGGTTTCGACCTGCGCCCGGGCATCAGGGAAGAAGATATTTTCCTGGGGCATCCATTCCAGCAGCCCCCCTGCTGCGACCTCAAGGGTTTGCACCTGGGTTGCCAGACGACCACCGGAGCGGTAGAACTTGGTCGCACCGGGTGTTGTAATCAGGGCTTTGGCATCGGCCTCCACCGCAATCCGAATATCCAGGCTGTCACTCCCAACCACCCCGCCCGGCGGGTGCAGCAGATAGGTGTGACACACCTCGCCTTCCGGGTAAAACGGGCGCTGGACTGCCAGAGGGCCGTGCCGCTCACGTTCGATTATTCGAGTACAACCGCCGCGCTGTGCGTACCTGAGCCGCAGCAGCGCTTCCCAGCCAGCGGGCTTGGCTAACATATTCATCCTTCATCCCTTATCCATGCCCGCCTTAAAACCGGCAGGCCTACCCCTCGTCTAACGTACATACTATACAGGGTGTTATTCGGTTGCTCACTGCGTTGAGACTTCAAACGAGCCCACCAGCTGCTGCAGTTTATCGGCGGTAATCCGGGTCTGATCAGAGCTGGTCTGCAGGGCTCGGATCGACGCGCGCATCTCTGTACTGATCTGCGAGACGCCCTGCGCCGTCTCGCCATTACGCTGACTGTTCTCATCGATATGCTTGATGATATCGAACATCTGCTCGACCAGATCGTGCAGGCGGGCGTTATCGGCAGATGCATCCTGGGTCATCCGCAGGTTCTGGTCCACATCTTCAACCCCCTTTTCCATAAACCGAACGGCATCACCGCTTTCGTTCTGAATGCTTTCGATCTTGCTGCCGATATCCTGAGCTGCGGCTTCTGTCCGCGCAGCCAGCCGTCGTACCTCATCGGCCACCACCGAAAAGCCCCGCCCATGCTCGCCGGCACGCGCGGCCTCGATGGCTGCATTCAGGGCCAGCAGATTGGTCTGCGCCGTAATATCCGTGATCACATCGACAATCTCACCAATCTCCGAGGTGCTCTCATTCAGACCCTGAACACGCTGCGCGGAGGTCTCCACCACATCGCGTATGGTCTGGGTGCCGGCACGTGCGCTTTCGTAGCTGCGACGCGCTTCCTCGACCACCTCTTCCATCGCCTGGCGCATTTCGCCTGCGGTAATGGAGGCTCGGGAGATATCTTCCAGCTGCTGGGAGACCAGCCCCATCATTTCGTCGATCGCCTGATTCACTTTATTGGCCGAGTGGTGGGCGACCTGGTTGCGCGACTGCATGATGTTGCTGTTCTTCTCGACCCCGTCAGCGGCTTTGATCACCTGACCGACGATAGCATCCAGATTATCGACAAAGCTGTTGATCCAGCGCGACAGATCGTTGGTCTCATCATTGGACATACGCTCGGTATCGATACGCTGGCGCAGATTTCCCTCGCCTTCGGCTAGCGTCCGAATCACATCGGTCATCCGTCCCATCCGGCGCGCCAACCGCTTGGGTCCAAAAGCCATATAGCCGAGCGCGGCAACTGCCATCATACCGCCCTGCATCAAGTAGGAGGACCAGTCCGGCATCTCGACCAGATGCTGAATTGCTGAACTGACACCCCAGGCGCCACCGATCATGAGCGTCAGCAGTCGACCTTGCTTATAGCTGACGGAACGACGGCGGTACACCTCCTCCAGATCGGCTTCGCACATCATCCCCCAGCGGTCGGGGGACCCGGGCATCTGAAAGGTTACCCCTTTACCGATCACCGGAATGTGCCGGTAATCGGAGTAACCGGGGTAGAGAATATAGAGATTTTCACCGTTACGGATCGTCTCTCGAACCCCGGGATGAAGCTGACCGGTAGCCGGGTCGGTAAAACGGATCTCGAACTCGGTGTGCTTGCGGACCTGAACAGTCCCGAAGTCGGTATGGATACCGCTTTTCAGGTTCTCGCCGTGGGCAAAGGTATCATCCTCAAAGCGCGAACGTGACAAAGCGATCCCCTGAGCGATGGACCGGTCGAAGTGGGACTCCACCATGAACAGATAGTTGTCGCCGGACTCGGGATAGATATGACCGGCTTCACGTTGAATCAGATCACCGATGACATCGTTCGGCACCCGACCACACAAACAGCCTTTCACCTCGGAGTCGATAATCAGCGGTTGATAGAACATCAGCGTGACCTGATCATGAAACTTGGAGCTTGAAGGACCGATCTGCTCGGTCAGCGGATCGGTATACGGGCCGTGCAGGAACGGCCTTTTCAGCCCTTCTGACAAGGCTTTTTCATCACGAACTACAGAACCCGCGCGCCCTGCAAGCGTGGAGTGGGCGATCTGACCGTCAGCTCGGACAAAAAACAGCTCCGAGAAATCATCAGCCTGTTTCAGCTTGGCGTTAAACAGATCGGCATCGATCTCCGGGTAGTGATCCGCCAACTGATCAGCCAGGCTCTCCAGATGGCTCCACTGAGTGCGCGCCCAGCGTTGAAGCAGTCCCACCCGAATCCGGGCGACACCCTCAAAGGTATGCTCAAGCACCTCGGTGGCATCGCGGTTCAGCCAGCAGGACCAGCGCATCTTCAGTTTTCCGGTCGCCCCGAGCCAGGGTAGCCAGCGGCGTTCAGCGGGGGACAGGTTCATCTGGTGGCTTTTAAGCGACTTCATTGCATACCTCATCAAGAAAATGACGGAGACAACAAAGCAAGCTCTGAGCCAAAAAGGTGCACTATAAAACAGACACTTAGAGGACTAAAACCCGCATGAACGCACCATAGAAGCGCAAACTGATTATTATTTAGACGATTTCAGGTTTTATTTGGTGCGTTTTTATAACCATTCATTATAAATGGGCATTATTCCTACCAGTGATAAATTTTTATTTCCACCTATTGCAGACAAAACAAAGCCATGCACCAAAATCGATCATAGACCGAGACGATCTCGTAGCGTGTAGTACCAGGCCCCCAATGCACTGAACGGCGCCTGGAGCAAGTGCCCGCCGGGAAACGGGTAATGCCGCAGCGAGGCAAATGCATCGAATCGGCGAGTGTTTCCGCCAATCGCCTCACTCAAGATCCGCCCAGCCAGGTGGGTGTAGGTCACACCATGGCCGCTGCAACCCTGGGAATACAGAATATTGTTGCCCAGACGCCCCACTTGAGGCAGACGTGAAAGCGTCATCAGGAAATTGCCGGTCCAGCGGTATTCGATATTCACACCGTCAAGCTGAGGAAAGGTGCGCAGCATCTTGGGCCGTATCAGCCGATCGATGTCCGCCGGATCGCGGGCACCATAGACAACCCCTCCGCCATAGAGCAGCCGCCGGTCTGCAGAAAGACGGTAGTAATCGAGCAGGTAGTTACAATCTTCGACACACTCGCCACCGGGTATCAAGGAGGCAGCCAGCGTGTCAGGCAGGGGCTCGGTCGCGATCATCTGGGTGCCACAGGGCATCGATTTGGCCTTGAGTTCGGGCACCAAACCCCCGAGATAGGCGTTACCGGCGATTACCAGAACACGTGCCCGAATCTGTCCATGAGCGGTGCGAACCACCGGCCTGACACCGCGTTCGATGGCGATCACTTCAGACTGTTCATAGATTCGGCCACCCAGTTTCTGTACTGCCCGAGCCTCGCCCAGTGCGAGATTCAGCGGATGAATATGACCGCTCCCCTGATCCAGCAGTCCCCCGACATAGCGCTGTGTCGCGACTTTGTCCCGTATTCCGTCGCCATCGAGCAGCTGGAGTTGCTTATAGCCATAGCGCTCCCAGAGCGCCTTCTGCCTGGTCAGTTCCTCCATTTGCCGGCTGTTCAGGGCCGCAAAAATACCGCCCTGCTTCAGATCACACTGAATGTCATAGCGGTCGATCAACTCACGGATAATCCGGCCGCCTTCAAAGGCCATAGCACCAAGTTCAGTGGCCACTCGCGCACCTGCCGTGCGCTCGATCACATCGATATCCCGGCTATAGCTGTTAACGATCTGGCCGCCATTGCGCCCGGATGCGCCCCAACCCACCCTTGCCGCTTCAACAACGGTCACATCGTGCCCCTGCTCCAGCAGATGCAGTGCGGTCGAGAGCCCCGTGTAACCGGCGCCTATGACACAGACTTCGGTCTCCTGATCCCCTTCAAGGGCGGGTGCCTGAAGCGGATTGTTCGCGGAAGCCGCATAGTAAGACGGGGGATAACGGGTATCGCTGATACTGGCCATGACAGGCTCTCCGCAACAAAACGACGCAGTTAGACACTGAGCAGCAGGAACTCACGCTCCCACGAACTGATGACACGTTTGAAGTTTTCGTGCTCTGCCCGCTTCACCGCCACATAGCCTTCGGTGAACGCGCGTCCCAGGTAGCGCTGGGCAACGGCCGACTGCTCCATCTCCTCGACCGCACTTTCAATGGTGGTCGGCAAGGAGAAGTTCTTCAAATCGTAGGCCCGCCCCTGGCAAGGTGCGGAAGGAACCACCTTTTCCATCATGCCGATATAGCCACACAACAGGCTGGCTGCGATGGCCAGATACGCATTGGCATCGGCGCCTGCAAGGCGGTTTTCCAGGCGCCTGTTGTCCGCATCGGATTCAGGGATCCGCAGGCCACAGGTCCGGTTGGCATGGCCCCACTCCACATTGACCGGTGCCGAGGTGTCGGGCAGAAAGCGTCTGAACGAGTTGACGTTGGGCGCCAGCAACGGCAGAAGTTCCGGGATGTAACGTTGCATACCGCCGATGTGATAGCGGAACAGCTGGCTCATCTCACCGTTTTCATCACTGAAGATATTGCGCCCGGTGTTTACATCCAAAATACTCTGATGCAGGTGCATGGCACTGCCCGGCTCATTGGTGATCGGCTTAGCCATAAACGTAGCCAGCACATTGTGCTTCATCGCGGCCTCGCGCATGGTGCGTTTAAACACCTGCACATGGTCGGCCAGCATCAGTGGGTCGCCATGGAGGAAGTTGATCTCCATCTGCGCGGTCCCCTCTTCGTGGATCAGGGTATCGATCTCCAGCCCCTGATATTCACACCAGTCGTACATATCCTCGAACAGCGGATCGAACTCATTGGCCGCTTCGATAGAGAACGACTGGCGCCCGGTCTCCGGGCGTCCTGAGCGGCCTATCGGCGGTTGTAATGGCACATCCGGATCATCGCTGCGTTTGGTCAGGTAAAACTCCATCTCCGGAGCCACAACCGGCTTCCAACCCTGCTGATCATAGAGTGCCAGAACCCGTTTCAGGACGTTGCGGGGCGACAGTTCAATGGGGTTGCCATCCCGGTCGTAGGTATCATGGATCACCTGAGCGGTGGGCTCCTGAGTCCAGGGCAGCAGGAAAACCGCATCCGGGTCCGGCTGGCACACCATATCGATATCCGCCGGATCAAGCAGCGAGTAGTAGATATCGTCATCGATCCAGTCACCGGTCACCGTCTGCAGCAAAACGCTCTCCGGCAGATGCATCCCGCGCTCGTACAGAAACTTGTCCACGGGCGTTATTTTGCCACGCACGATTCCGGTCAGATCGCTGACCACACACTCCACCTCGGTGACTCTGTTTTCCTTGAGCCAGGTAGCCAGACGCTGCATTGAATCCCCCTGTGTATTGCTTCAGACGCCGCCCAACCGCGCCACGCGGCGTTCGGCTATTGCGCATGACGTTACAACCAAAGTCAGTGCTAAGCAATCGGCGGAAGAGACAAGTAACGGCCTAAAGCCGCTGTAATTGTTGACTTTGACCCGGGGTTGGATTTCACTCCAAGGGGACAGAGTCTGCGAGACTCTGTAGCTTTCTGGTGGTGGACAATGAACGAACATATCAAAGGGTGGTTGGAGCTACCCGACCCGGCCGAAGCCGGCCAATTCCTGGATCAACATCCCGATCTGCAGTTTATCGATCTTCTGATTGCCGACATGAACGGCATCGTACGAGGCAAGCGGATCGATCGCTCCGCACTTAAAAAGGTATTCGAGCGCGGTGTCGCTTTACCCGCCTCGCTTTACGGCCTCGACATTCTCGGCGAAACGGTGGAAAGCACCGGTCTCGGGCTGGAGATTGGCGAGGCGGATCACACCTGCTACCCGGTTCCTGGCACCCTGACCATGGAACCTTGGCAGAAACGGCCTATCGCGCAGCTTTTGATGAGCATGTACGAGGATGAGCAGACGCCGTTCTATGCCGACCCTCGCACCGTCCTTAAAAGTGTACTGAAACGGTTTGAAGAGCTTGAACTGACGCCGGTTACCGCATTTGAGCTGGAGTTTTACCTGATTGATCAGGAAAACATCGCCGGTCGACCGCAGCCTCCCAAATCGCCTATTTCCGGCAAGCGTCCGGAAAGTGTGCAGGTCTACTCCATCGACGAGCTCGATGAGTACGCGGACTTCCTGACCGATGTCATCGACGCGGCCAGAGCACAGAACCTGCCGGCCGATACGATCGTTGCCGAATCCGCGCCGGGGCAGTTTGAGATCAACCTGCAGCACGTGGACTGCCCGCTGCGCTCCTGCGACAACGCCACGCTGCTGCGCCGGGTGATCAAGAGCGTCGCCTACGACCATGAGATGGATACCACCTTCATGGCCAAACCCTACGCGGATCAGGCCGGTAACGGCATGCACCTGCATATCAGCCTGGTTGATGCTCAGGGCAAGAATGTTTTCGCGCTGGACCCGGACACCGAGCAACCCAACGACATCATGCGCTGGGCGATTGGCGGGCTGATTGAGGCGATGGAGGACTACTTGGCGATCCTCTGCCCCAACATCAACTCTTACCGGCGCTTCAGCCAGGGGTTCTATGTGCCGACCTGGCCCTGCTGGGGTGTGGAAAACAGAACGACCGCACTGCGCATACCCGGGGGCGAACCCGAGGCGACCCGGATCGAACACCGCCTGGCGGGAACCGATGCCAACCCCTACCTGCTGATGGCGGCGATGCTGGCGTCCATGCACTTCGGGATAACACACAAGATTGAACCCCCTCCCCCCGTTGAGGGCAATGCATACGATCAGCAGGAACTGGTGCTACCGGGCAACTTGCGCGATGCACTGCGCGAGTTGGAAAGCTCGGGCATGATGCGCGAATACCTGGGTAACGACTTCCTGAATGTATTCATCGCCTGTAAAGAGCATGAGCTGACCCAGTTTGAACAGACCATCTCCGATCTGGAGTACACCTGGTATCTGCATACGGTCTAGCGCCCGGCAAACACGCGTCACCGCACACCCATGCTTACGAGGAGACGGATGGCTATTACGCAGCAGCAGGAAAATGCCCTTGTTGATCTGGTCCGACAGGTTGCGCAGGCAGAGATAACACCCCGTTTCCGCCGCTTGCCCGAGCAGGCGGTGCGCGTAAAGTCCTCAGTCCACGACCTGGTTACCGAGGCGGATTTAGCCGCCGAGGCCGCTATAACGGCCGGGGTAAACCGTATCTTGCCCGCGGCCAGAGTCGTGGGTGAAGAAGCGGTGGCGAGTGATCCGAAGATTCTGGAACACCTTGTCGGTGCCGAATACGCGGTGCTGATCGACCCGGTGGATGGCACCTGGAACTATGCCAACGGCCTGGCGACTCATGGCGTGTTACTCGCGGTGATGCATCAGGAACAGACGATCCTCGGACTCTTATATGACCCGGTCATGGACGACTGGATACTGGCGCGGCGCGGCGGTGGCTCCTGGTTCTGCACCCCCGACACCCGCCCGGTGGCCATGACGGTGAGCGAGACCAAACCACTGACCGAACTGACCGGCTTTATGACGCCGTTCAGTTTTCCGGCCCATTGCCGCCAGGAAGCCGCTAGCGCCATGCTCACCTTCGGACGCGCCCATACACTGCGCTGCGCCTGCCACGAGTACCGTATGCTGGTCCAGGGCAACGTGGATTTCTACATCAACGCCAGCGCCAAACCCTGGGATCATGCCGCCGGAGTGCTGGCACTGGAGGAGGCCGGCGGCAAAGCCGGTTTTCTTGATGGCCGCCCCTACTCACCACTGGTCAGCGATGGCTTTCTGGTCGCAGCCAACAGCGATGCCACTCTGGACGCGATTCGACACCAGTTTGGCGGCTGTCTCTACGAAGCCACTTAGTGTGACTTCTGCTCACCGCTGACCAGTCGTTTCAGCAATGCCTCCGCCGGTTCCGGGTAACCGAAGTGGTAACCCTGCAGGTGCATTCCCGGAAAGCGCCCGGTTAACAGCGCGGCGTGGCGCTCGGTTTCAACCCCTTCGGCAACCACCCGCAGGCCGAGAAACTCGCCCAGGTTATTAATCGTGGCTACGATCTCCGCATCCATGGGATCATCCGGAGCGTGCATGACGAACGCGCGGTCGATTTTCACCTCCTCGATGGGAAGCTTTCTCAGATAAGCCAGCGACGAGTAACCGGTACCAAAATCATCCACCGAGAAACCGGCGCCGCGCTCAACAACACGCTTCATCTTTTCGATAACCAGGTCGGTGTTTTCGATCATCAGCCCCTCGGTCACCTCCAGCGTCAGCCGTCCTGAAGGGATCCCGTGCGCATCGATAAGATCACCGACAAAGGCTTCGAAATCCGCTTCGCGGAAGTGGCGTGGACAGATATTAACGGACACGCGGATCGCCAGCCCCTGCTGTTCCAGCTTCGCTATCAGCGCCACAGACTGCCTCAGCACCCAGCGCTCCAGGCCAACGATCAAACTGGATTGTTCGGCGATCGGAATGAAACGCCCGGGCGGCAACAGCCCCTCCTGGGGATGGTCCCAGCGCACCAGTACCTCCAGCCCCTGGCAGTGGCCGTTCGGATCGATCTGCGGCTGGGCAAACAGGCGTAACTCCTCGCCCTCGATGGCACGGCTCAGGTCGCTCTCCAGACGAAAGCGCTGACGGACCGAACGGCCCATGGAGTCCTCAAAAAACAGCACCGGCTCACCCTCCGTCTTGGCCAGGTGGTGAGCGGTATCGGCATGCTGAAGCGCCAGCGCCGCACTGTCCACTTCCGGTGACGGAATCATGACGATACCCACCGTGCACTCAAGCAGTATTGTGCCTGCCCCTTCAATTGTGAAGGGCGTCATCATCGCCTGCTGTATACGGCGGACAACCTCGTCGGCGCACCGGGATGCATCGTCCAGTGAACGGGTATGCGGCGCCAGGGCCAGGCCGAATTCGTCTGCTCCCAGGCGCGCCAGGGTGTCATCTTCAGCCACGCAGGTTTTGAGTCGCGCGGCCAGCTCCCGCACAATTTGGTCCCCGACGAGATAACCGTGGCTCTCGTTGATCGCTTTAAATTTATTGAGATCAACGACCATCAGCGCGGTTATATCGCCGGATCGATGACAATACCGGAGCAGATTGTCGAGGCGATCAAGCAGGAGCATTCGGTTAGGCAGACGCGTCACCGGATCGTGCCAGGTTAGAAAATCGACCTGCTCCTGGGTCTGTTTGAGGCTGGTGATGTCGCTGAAAACGGCCAGATAATTGGTAATCTCACCGGTATCATCGTGTACAGCGCTGATCGTGCGCAGCTCCGGGTAGCATTCACCGTCCTTACGGCGGTTGTAAATCTCGCCGGTCCAGTGCCCCTCTTCGTGTATACAGCGCCACATGGTCTTGTAAAACGCGTCATCGTGCATGCCTGATTTTAAAAACCGAGGGTTGCGCCCCAACGCCTCGGATTCGCTATAGCCTGTGATACGGCTAAACGAACGGTTGACGGCGATTACCCTGGCATCGGCATCGGTCAGCAGAATCCCCTCGGAGGTGCTCATGAATACGCGTTCAAACAGGTTTTTCGAGGAGCGCGTCACCAGCAGTTCCCGGGATTGCTTTTCCAGGGTCTGGTTGACTTGATCGAGCTCTTTCAGCCTTGTCTGCAGTTCCTCGTTAAGCTCCAGCAACCGATCCAGCATGCCCTGAAACGACAGGTGGGTACGAACACGGGCACGAACCAGTGAGGCGCGAAACGGCTTGTGAATATAATCGACCGCGCCGACCTGAAATCCTTTCTCTTCCGATTCCACATCATTCAGCGCGGTAATAAAAATAACCGGTGTTCGCCTGAAACCAGGCATCTGCTTGATGCGACAACAGAGGTCAAACCCGTTCATGGCAGGCATCATGACATCCAGGATAATCAGCTGGGGCTGCTCCCCGGATTCCAGGATGCGCAAAGCGGACGGACCATCGTTGGCGACAATCACGTCATAATCGGTACTCAGTGCTTCACTGATAATACGGAGGTTATTGGGTTCATCGTCGACAACCAGAACCCGGTACATGGGCAGGCTGCTCGGCGAAGACCTGTCGATCACGTCCAAATCCAGCTCAGTGAAGGGGTCTGACACAGTTCCGCCCTCCCTCTTCCTTCGCCGCATAGAGCTGCCGATCAGCCTCGGCGATCAGCTCCTCGGGACTGCTTTGCACATGGGGGACGACCGAGGCACACCCCAGCGTAATCGTGACGGTCTGACATTGAGGGCCGGAGTCCGGGCAGTCGCTGCATGTATGCTCGGCTTTACGACGCAACCCCTCCGCCACCAGCAAGGTCTCACCGAGATCGGATCCGGGCAGAAGGATCACAAACTCATCACCGCCAAACCGCGCAACCAGGTCCGAGGCGCGCTGCAGGTTGTTCTGGAGCAGGCCTGCCACCCGCTTTATACATTCATCGCCCGCCTGATGCCCGAGCGTATCGTTGATCGACTTAAAATGATCCATATCCACCAGCATCATGGACAGTGGCTTGGCGTCGCGTGCCATCCGCCGCCACTCCAGATCCAGCTGACGCTGGAACATCCGACGGTTGGCGATATTGGTCAGGTGGTCGGTAAACGACTCCGCTTTCAGCAGCTCCGTTTTGCGCTTGAGGTCGAGAAAGGTTTTGACCTTTGAGCGCAAGATGACCTGATTGTAGGGCTTTAGCATGTAATCGGTGGCGCCCGCCTTGAAGGCCGCCTCCACATCCGCCGTGCTGTCGGAACCAGTCACACAGATTACCGGCACCTCACCCAACTCGCCGACGGCCCTGAGATGCTCCAGGATGTCGATACCGCGCATATCCTCGAGATAAAGATCAAGCAGGATCAGATCCACCGGCTGTTGCAGCAGCTTAATCGCGTCCCGGCCGGATGTGGCAATCAGAAGGTTGTAGCTCTGGCCGAAAATTCCGGTGATCGCTCTCAGGCTGGCCGGGTCATCCTCAATTACCAGTATGGTGGCATCCATGTGGTCATAGGTCATCGCAACTGTTCCAGAATCTCTTTGATCTCGGCTTGGGCTCTGGGATAGTCGAACATATCAACTGCATCCTGCAGGCGTCGTGCACGGTTTTCCATTCGCAATGCTTTCAGGGAGTTTAGCACTGCATGCAGTTTGTCATCGGGAACAACACGATGGGCCTCAAGTATTTGATCGATCTCTTCCAACCACTGAGTCAGAGCGCTCCTGTCTTCGAGCGGATTAACGGCGTGTAGAACCGGTCCCTCGTCACGCGGCGTCAAACGCATCAAGTGCTCTCGAAGCAGTGTCTGTAACTGCTCGAACCCGGACCACTCCCCCTGCTTGAGCGAAGCTTCCAGCTGGGATGCAGCCTCAGCCAGAGACGTGTCCGCTATATTCCCCGCAGCGCCTTTCAACTGATGCACACGTGCACACGCTTGATTCGCATCATCCTCGGCTCGAAGCCTGTCCAGATCCCGGCTCAAGCCGGAAAAACTTTTGCTGAACGCATCCAGACACCGCTCAAGTAGCTGCCGGTCGCCCCCGAGCTGACTCATGGCCCGGTTCAGATCGATAAAGCCGGGCAGTCCGTCCTCCGTTTTTTCGGCCTCAATCTTCTGCGCAGCCTCAATCGGCTCCGGTTCGGGCCCCGCTTCCGGTGTACAGAGCTCAATCAGGGTTTTATGCAGCTCTCGCAGTAACAGTGGCTTGGTCAGGTAGGCATCCATACCGGCATCGGCGGCCTCCTGTTTATCCTCATCCAGAACCGATGCCGACAGAGCAATGATTCTGGGTTGGACGATATCCAGCTCACGAATTCTCCTCGCTGCCTCATGACCGGAGATACCGGGCATATGTACATCCATCAGCACCGCTTGATAACGCTGGGTTTGAACGGACTCCACGGCAGCTTCACCACTATCCACAGCATGAAAACTTGCGCCGATGCGGCTAAGCAGCTGGGTGGCCACATCACGGTTCAACGCCAGATCATCCACCACCAGAATACGGACACCCGACAAAGGCGGCAGTGATGAGCCTCGTTGCATCGGTGCCCCGGCTGGTTGTGCCTGAGCGAGCCCCGAGCGCAAACTGACGATGGCATCATACAGTCTGGACGGGGTTAGAGGCCGTGTTATCAGCGTAGCCCCATCCTGCACGTAGACCTTGAGGTCGTCCTCGCTGGAACTGGCGGGCACAACCATCACCACACCAAGGCGCTCTACGTCCCGGCATTGACTCAGACAACGGCTGGCCGGCCCATTCCAGTCAGGATCCGCGAACAGATCGGTATCGATGATAATCACCCGGTAGTTACTGACAGTCTGCTGACTCACCTGCTCTTCGAGCATCCGTGGTGAGTCAATCGGCACGCTGTTGATATGCCAGGCATGGGCATAACGTTCTACACTCCGGACCAACGTCTTGGACTCCGTCACCAGCAGCAGTTCCACCGAGGAGAGCTCCAGCTCATCATACCGACGCACACCGGGTGTCAGGTCACAACTTAACTTCAGGGTGAATTGCGAGCCTTTCCCCAGCTCGCTTTCTACGTCAAGGGTCCCGCCCAACAGGTGGGTCAGGTGGCGACAGATGGTCAGCCCCAATCCGCTGCCGCCAAAATGGCGCGTGGTACTGTCATCGGCCTGACTGAAACTATCGAACACCTGTACCAGACGGTTCTGCGGAATACCCACACCGGTATCGGAAACCACAAAAGCCAGTTCCGTCGTAGCGTCCGTACTTGATATTTCATGAATACTCAGGTGAACCGATCCTTCACCGGTAAACTTGATCGCATTCCCCAGCAGATTGGAGAGTATCTGGCCCACACGCAGCGGATCGCTGATCAGGCGCTGAGGCACTCGGGGGTCCACCTCGACGGACAGCTCCAGCCCCTTGTTGTCGGCGCTGACGGAGAATAGATCCACGGTACGCTGAAGCAGCTCCTCGACGCTGAAATCCACCCTTTCCACCTTGACTCCATTGGCTTCCAGGCGGGACAAATCAAGGATATCGTTGAGCAGATGAAGGAGCGCATCGGACGCCTGATAGGTTTTTTCAACAAAGGACTTTTGCTGGTCCGTAAGTGAGCTTTCACGGAGAATCGTCAGCATGCCGATGATCGCATTCATCGGCGTACGGATCTCATGGCTCATGTTGGCCAGAAACGCACTTTTGGCTTTTGTCGCCTGCTCCGCCTCCTCCCTGCGTTGATCCAGTGCGGCGTTCAGCTCAATCAGCGCCTGCTCCGATTCATGCTGTTCAGTCACGTCCTGAGCCACGGAGATGAAGCCGCGCTCTTCGCCACTGACATCAAACGGGATGTAGAGTGTATCGACCAGACAGCGCTTTCCATCACTACGCTGAAACCAGACCTGTGAGCGGGTTTCCAAACCATTCAGGACGCGCTGATAAAATTCCTGCCGTGATGCAAACAGAGTATTGCCCACAAACTCCGACAGATGCTTGCCGACGGCCTTACCACTGGGTATGCCAAACCAGGCTTCCGACTCTCGATTGATAAAGCGACAACAGAAGCTCTCATCCCAGTGTGCGATCACTATAGGCAGGTGGTCGGTTATCGAACGGATGAATGCCAGGACCTTGTTAATCTCCGCCGTTTGACGCTCCACCTCATGATGAAGCTCGATGTTGTTGGCATGGCGAACCTTCGCCTCAAGCTCACGCTCATGGATCTCTTCTGACATTCTGCGATGGCGCCGTAACACCAGGAAGCCAATCAACGAGAGCAAGCCCACCAGGAAGGCGTACACGGCAAAGCCCAGTTCATCCTGCGATGTTACCGCCGCCGAAAGCTCACTTTGCGTTATGCCGGTCACCAGGTACCAGCGCTCTTCAGGATAAAATGATGTCTGCAACGAATCGGGCAACTCAACACGCTGACTCAACCAGTAAGTGCCTTCGGGGCCTACCAGAGACTGGCTAACACCGTCGTACAGCTGCTCACTGCGGGCTCCCAGATAATCTTTGAGTCCGGATTCACGACCAAACATGAACGCCCAGGCCTCTCCGCCCTCCGGCGCTACCAGCCAGTCTCCCCGGGGATTGACCAGCCAGGCCGGATAGCGGGAGTGTTTGGCCTCCTGTACATGCCCCAGGATGCGATCACCTTTCATGTTCAGGATAAGGAAACCGCCACTTCCGCCGGCCTCTGCGGGACGCAGCCGGATTGCCACACGCAGGGTCGGTTTAAAAGGCCGCTCTACCTGCCCCGCCTCCACGTTCAGATCGAAGCGGGAAATATAGATTGAGCCCGGCTCCAGCGAGAGAATTTTCTGACTGTAGTAGCGACGCGATTTATCGGCCAGGGCACCCGCGCCAACACGATGCAGCAGCCCATTTTCAAGACGGTCTACCCGGAGGCGCTCGTAGCCGTTTTCATCGATCAGGCGTGCTTGAAAATACCGGGGATTGTTACGCAGAAAATAGACAAACGCGGTCTGCAGGTCGATCAGGTCGATCTCCGCGCGCACCAGTGCGGCTGAACGCTTTAAGCCCGCCAGGTGAGCCATCGTCTCTTCCAGCTCAAGCCCGATCAACTCACTCTGGATATTCAGCGACAGGGCGTGCTCATTAACGAGGGAATCAACGATCTGGGATTTCCTTTGATCACTGATCCAGTAAAAAACGAGTAGCAATAACAGAGCAACAGGTAGCAGCAGATATTCGTAGCGGAGGGATCGTTTTATCTTCATTCAGCGCAGCTTGTCGCGACAGGAGGAGGTCCTCTGAATACTAGTTGCGTAGCAACTAAGCGACAAGCGTTTAGGTCTTCGATTTTGACTAAAGGACCAGGAATGAACGGATAACCAGGAAATGGTGCCCCGGACCGGAATCGAACTACCGCGTATTCCGTGGCCTGCAGGCAAGTTGCTGTACTGGTGCTGTAATAGTTTGAGAGGGTGATAAAAAATCATGCCAAAAAATGGAAGAATTTGATGACCACTCATCTCTCTATTTTGTGACTATACCCCTCCGGCTTCACCTCCGTCTCGCCTTGCGCTTGCGGGTGCTCGCTTCGCTGCGCTCCCGGTCGCGGCGGACTGCGTTCAGCCGTCGGGTAGGCTTTATGTCCTATTTCACTAGAACACCCATCCGGGTGTCTTTTCCCATCTGATAAATCCCCTATAAATTTATAATATATAGGGACCGGTTTTTATTAAGATGCTGATTTTAAAAGAAAAAGTCAAAAAATGACTGACACTAAAGTGTGTTATACATGGGTGCTGTGAACCCTGTATAGGGTTGTAGTAATACCTTGTGAACACACTTTAGTGTTAGAATTTTGAGAAAATACAGTAGGCACACCAGAGGAAATCTATGAAGTTGATACGGGAATCCAACCTACTTACTGTCCGTGAACGTGTTACCCGTAAGGTTAGCCATCACGTTGATCCAGTAGAAAAACGGGCTGTACTGTCTCGTATCAATGAGACAGCTTACTACCTTTACGATCACTATAGAACTGGGTTCTTTGCTGATGCGTCAGATATCAGTGATGAGGTGATAGGTGAAACGATTGGTTGGCCTACGCGTAAGGTAGGTAAGTACCGTGTTGAACTCCAGAAAGCTGACCTCATCCGCATTATCAAGATTGGCTCAAGCAACAGGGCTATCACTAAGCTCATTGTAGGTATGGATAGAGTGGCCCTATCTGATGCTGGGTTGCCGGATAGCATCCAAGACAGTGCAGCCCTAAGGCGCATCAAGAAGTCTTTAAATATCAACTCTCCTCTTGATCTGGTGAGTAATATCAAGTCTATTCAGCAACGGTATGAAGAGATTACAGACGGGAAACAACTATGACACCAACTGAGCTTAAAGAGCAGTACCTGAGCCAGTTCCGATCAGAGTTAGTGAAAGCCAAGAAAGTAGACACCCTACTCCTGATGGTAAAAAAGCGAGCGGCCGATGCTCGTATTCATTTCAATGAAGCTGTAGACAGTTACAAGTCCGCAGCTAAAGCCTATGCCAAGTACAAAAATGTACGGGCTGAAGCACTCTTCACAGCCGCTGATGAGCGGTTCCACCGACTCAAACCCTGGGATTACGATCACCATATCTGATGAGCAGGGCTCCGCCCTGTTGGGTGGTCATACCCACTACAGGAGCCCATCATGGATTATTCCAACGAAATCGACATTGCCATTGAGAATGGCACCCTGGTTGAAGAACCCAAGCTGACAGAAGATCTGTGGGCTGAGCGCTTCAAACCCATCCCTAATCCCTACACCCTCGGTATGGGCTACGACTACGGTCGGGGCTCCTGCCTAATGCTCACCGTCGATCTGGACCGGTATCTGAAAGAGCACATAGTAGATCCTATGGCGATCTGGACTCTGATGGATGGTGAGGACCATGCCTATGGTTACATCGCCCAGGGCCGCCGTTACGTAAATGCTATTGGTTGGTTCATTACGGAGTCTATACCGGCCTTTGAACTCCACTATGACATTGAGGTGGAGTGATGCTTGAACCAGGTGACCTGCTACTGGCACTGGATGAAGGCGTCTGGTCCCGCAGTAAGCGGATCCTGGTGTTCAGTGGATTTGCTGGAAACGATCTCTGGATTCACCCGGCAGGGGAACCTGAGTTCCTGGATTATGTACGCCCCTACCGGGTCCGTCCCCTCACCAAAGAAGAGCGCCTTGAATACCTGCTGACTGGTACTTTGGAGATCCTCAATGAGCAAGAAAAAACAAAAGGTGGACACACCTCGTAAAGGGGCTTGTTATCAACAAGTGAACCAGCCGGGGTTCATTCCTAAAAAAGTAAATCACCGGCTGCGCTACCGTATAAGAGGTCCATTATGGGAACTGATCTAAAGCCAGATGATCTTGTTGTAATAGATGATGTAATCTGGGGAGAATATAAAACCTTTTACCAAAGGGTAGGTAGTATTAAACGTTTGTTTTCTATACCTGCAGGTGGTGCAGAACCGGAAACGCTGTGCGTCATAGTGCAGAAATTAGAGGATAACTTATCGCTTACCACGGAAGCTAAGTATGTACGTCAACTAACGAAAAAAGAAAAAGTGGAAGTACTACTAATGAGAGGCATTATATGACTCCTTGTGAAGAACGTGGGTACAAAGTAGGTGATTTGTTTCTTGTTATTGCTATTATTGGTATTTATCCATCAATACCTAAAGGGTCACTGGTAAAACTAAGCGATGATGATGGAACACATGCTCCATTTTTCAGCAAAGAAGGTGAAAATTACCGGTACTGTTTAAGTATAGACTGGGTAGTTCCCGCCACCCCTGAAAACCGTATTGAGTTTCTTTTGACTGACTCAGTCGAAACAGAATAACCCCGCCTCCGGCGGTCATCCCGGTCTGTTAACAAACCACCGGAGAAATTCCATGACCGCTTATACCAATTTGACAGGGATCCCCCTGTCTGTCGCGCTATGGTTAACAACTGATGATTATGACTATGATCAGCGTAGTAACCATATCTCGGCTACCACACTCCTCAAACCCGTTCGCCAGATCGTTCTGAGCGCCCGTGTACCGCCTCAGGATGCGATTCCTGATATTGCCTCACTGGTACCTTCCCGAATGGGATCAGCTATTCACGGGCAAATTGAGCAGTCCTGGCTCAAGCGTTATAAAGAGGGCTTAATTGCCCTGGGCTATCCACAGAAAGTCGTGGATAAAGTCCGAGTCAATCCAACCCCTGAAGAAGCAGTCGGCGATATTATTCCTGTGTATCTGGAACGCCGTGCTGAGCGTCATATTGATGGCTATGTAGTATCCGGAAAATTCGATTTTGTAGCGGATGGACGCCTGGAAGATTTTAAATCTACCGGCGTTTTCACCTACATGAGTAATTCGAATGATGCAAAATACATCAAGCAGGGTAGTATATACCGCTGGCTCAATCCCGATATTATTACTCAAGACCGTATGGCTATTCAGTTTATTTTTACTGACTGGAGCCGCCAGCGTGCTTCTATTGAACGTGCTAAAGGGTATCCGCAAAATCGGACACTCGAGCATGTTTTGCCTTTAGATAGCCCTGCTGCAACTGAAGCCTGGATTCGTACCAAACTGAGCCAGATCACTCAATATCAAACAGCACCGGATGAATTAATCCCACGCTGTACGGATGAGGATCTATGGCGTAAATCCCCAGTTTGGAAGTACTACAAAAACAAGGACAAGATGAGCCGGTCCACTAAAAACTTTGATACTCAGGGAGAAGCCAATATCCGTTTAGCGGAAGATGGGTATACCGGGGTTGTTGTTGAAGTTAAAGGTAAAGTGACTGCTTGTAAGTATTGTTCAGCTTTCCCTGTCTGCAAACAAAAAGACGAATACCTGAAAAGTGGCGAACTAGAAATTGAGGAGCTGTGACATGATCAAACTGATCAAGAAAATTCTGTCGATGATTTTCCCAAGTGCTGAGCCAGTGGCTGAAACGCCTAAGCGTAAACGCCGTTCTCCTACGCACCGGGATACTACCAAACTGACCCAGTGGCACTACGATATTATCGTGCACCGCCATGCAGCTTGGTTGTATCACAATAAAACGCATTCCCATGCTGAGCGCCGTTCAGCTCAAGATCTGGTAAACGAGATCAATAGCCTGATGGGTACTCAGAAGTCTCATCGTGCATTGGCGCGTATCTGGAATGGTGAACTCCAGCGGGAGGATCTACCTGAAGCCCATGATGTTGCGATGTCAGAAGATACCACCCAGCAAGTAGCGTGAGGTGCTGAATGAAGTATTTACAGCGTGACCTCGAAAATCCGACCTTTCACCCGCTATCAGAGCAGTTGGTAGATGTACTCTGTGAACGCGTTGAAAATGATGACCGGCTGTTCTTTCGGGTACTGGTTAGCTACGTGTTCTCCAAAGTTGCAGCCATGATGCGAACTTCGGTTGATACGACTGACAAAGGAAATATTCCGGTCAGTCAGTTTGTACTAATGGGTTCGAAAGTAAGCGAACATCATTTATAATGTAGGCTCCGTTCGCCAAGCTTATCGGATATTTACACACATGCGCCACGATGACGGTCGTAAACTTGATCACAAAACATTAGAAGCCATTCGCGTTCGCGCCGTTCAACGGGTCATGGATGGCGAGAGTCCAGAAGTCGTCATCAAAGCGCTGGGGATGAGCCGAGCACGAATCTATGAATGGCTGGCTGCCTACCGCGAGGGTGGCTTTGACGCGCTCAAGGCCAAGCAGATTTCCGGTCGTCCCAAGAAACTGAGCGGTGCTCAGATCCGGGAGCTGTATATCTGGATAACGACCTTTACGCCG
>NZ_AUAZ01000027.1 GCF_000428985.1 Marinobacterium litorale DSM 23545
TTCGTCAGGCCAGTGCTTTGCCTTCGGCTTCCTTCAGATTCCACCTCGCGATGGACACCCTTGCCGTTCGGCTAGTGGTTCCCCTTGCCGGGCCCACAGAGGACTTGCACCTCCAAATCATCCGACCGCCACCACGCGCGTCGGAACAGCGCCCGTCAAGGCGCTACGCGCCATGCCTGGCGCACCAACAAAAAGCCGGGCTAAAAAGCCCGGCCAAAAACAACAAAACGACGATCAGTCATCAGTTACTAAAGACAACGGTGCGTTTACCGCTGAGGAAGACACGCTTTTCGACGTGGTAGCGCACTGCGTTAAACAGGGTGATGCGCTCGATATCCTGCCCTTTCGAAACCAGGTCTTCCGGGTAGTGGGCGTGGTCCACGGGCTGGATCCCCTGGGTGATAATTGGCCCTTCGTCCAGATCGTTGTTGACGTAGTGCGCTGTAGCACCCACCATTTTTACACCCTTCTCCCAGGCCTGATGATAAGGGCGCGCGCCCTTGAAGCCCGGCAACAGGGAGTGGTGAATATTAATCGCCCAGCCATCGAGCTTTTCACACATCTCCGGTGAAAGTACCTGCATGTAGCGGGCAAGCACGACCAGATCGATATCGTACTGGTCAAGCAGATCGAGGATCTGTGCTTCCTGCTTCGGCTTGGTTTCCGGAGTGATCGGGAGATGGTAGTAGGGAATTCCATGCCATTCAGCCAGAGATCTCAGATCCGGGTGATTGGATATGATCACGGGAATTTCGATATCGAGCTGCCCGGTACGGTGGCGGAACAGCAGGTCATTCAGGCAGTGGTCGAATTTGGAAACCAGGATCGCAACGCGTTCGCGATGCCCCGGTGCGGTGAGGCTCCACTCCATGTCGAACTCAGCAGCCCGTGGTGCAAAACACTCGTCAAAATGGGACGGTGTAAAGTCCTCACCCTGCGGCTGAAACTCGATACGGATAAAAAACCGTTCGCTGACTCGATCATCGAACGAGTGGATTTCGTCGATGTAGTTCTTCGACTCCGCCATAAAGCGGGTGACCACATCCACAGTACCAAGACGGCTTGGACAGTGCGCAGTAAAAATCCAGGAATCAGGCAGAGAACTCATCGCTATCTCCTTTGGGAAAAGGGCAAGCCGGGCCGGTAAAACTCAGGCTCTTAACCCGGCTCGCCTAAAACGCTTAGCTTTTGATTACCAGCCCGTATTCACGGCTGGCATCCTGCAGCCAGAGCCACAGGTAATCGGCAAAGCTACGACGAATAACCAGTTCCCAGGTATCTTCGCTGCTACGGCGGACCAGCGCGGTGCTCTTGGCAAACACGGAACCGGCCACTTTACCGACCGGGAACTGACTCGGATGAACATCCAGCGCGGTGCTCTTTTTAAGCACATCAATGGCGTTGGGTCCGGACAGTTCCAATATAGTCTGTCCACCGCTGACGTTGACCACCGAATAGTGGCCTTCGATTGCAGCGCGCAGACCGCGCTCCACTTCAAACGCCTGATCACCCGGCAGCACGACCAGCCACTCATCCGGGCTGATCCAGCGAACGGACACACTGCCCTTCTCAACCGACGTCAGCGGTTGGGTCGGCAGCGCCACCCCAAGTACCGCTTCACAGCCGCTCATGAAGCTCTGGTTGTCCTGGGATCCACGCAGTGTCAGGTGGCCCAGCAGCTTGAGTTCACGCAGCAGGACACCGCCGGCGCGCGGGTTGCGCGCCGCCAGCTTGTCCATTTCCGCATGGTACAGCGGGGACTCGGCGCGCACGTCGCGTCCCGGCAGCTGGTTCATAACCGCCACAGTGGCGACTTCGTTTTCCGGTGCAAGTGTCTCAGACATTCTGACGCTCCCCTTTCGGATCGAGGAAGATCGGGCTGCAGATTTCAGCTTCGATCACGCGGCCGTCGGCCAGCGGGTAGTAAACGGATTCGCCCATGCGGTCGTGACCGCCTTTAATGACGCCCAGTGCGATACTGCGGCCCAGGTTGGCACTCCAGTAACTGGATGTAACATGGCCCAGCATCTTCATCGGAATCGGCTGATTCGGATCATCAACAGCCTGGGCTCCTTCCGGCAGTACCGCCTTTGGATCCTTCGGCTTGAGGCCCACCAGCTGCTTGCGATCCTTGCGAACACAGTCCTCACGAACCATGCCGCGCTTACCGATGTAGCTGAACGGCTTGTTGTTGGAAACACACCAGCTCATGCCCAGGTCGATCGGCGTCACGGAGCCGTCGGTATCCTGACCGGCGATGATGAAACCTTTCTCGGCACGCAGAATGTGCATGGTTTCAGTGCCGTACGGCGTCAGGTTGTACTTGGCGCCGTGCTCGAACAGTTTTTCCCAAACGTGCATGCCGTAGTTGGCCTGAACGTTGATCTCGTAAGACAGCTCACCGGTGAAGGAGATACGGAAGACGCGGGCCGGGACGCCAGCCACGGTGCCTTCACGCCAGTCCATGAACTTGAAGCTATCCTTGTCCAGATCGATATCATCACACAGCTCGGACAGCAGCTTGCGGCTGTTCGGTCCGGAGATCGTCATGGTCGCCCAGTGATCGGTGACGCTGGTGAAGTACACCTCCAGCTCCGGCCATTCGGTCTGATGATAAAGCTCCAGCCACTCCAGAACGCCAGCAGCACCGCCGGTGGTGGTGGTCATGACGAAGTGGTTTTCGCCCAGGCATGAGGTCACACCGTCATCGAACACCATGCCATCTTCTTTACACATCAGGCCGTAACGGCACTTGCCAACAGCCAGTTTGGCCCAGGCATTGGTGTAAACACGGCCCAGGAACTCACGCGCATCCTTACCCTGAATGTCGATCTTACCCAGGGTAGACGCATCGAGGATCCCGACGCTCTCGCGGGTTGCGGTGCATTCACGATCCAGTGCCTGCTGCATGGTCTCGCCCGCTTTCGGGAAGTACCAGGGACGCTTCCACTGACCCACGTCCTCAAACTTGGCGCCGTTCTCCAGGTGCCACTTGTGCATGGCGGAGTAACGCTTCGGATCAAACAGTTCGTTGCAGTTTCGGCCCACAATGGCACCGAAGCTGATCGGCGTGTAGTTGGGACGGAACACGGTTGTGCCGGTATCCGGTATGGTCTTGCCCAGCACTTTGGCGGTGATCGCCATGCCGTTGATGTTACCCAGCTTACCCTGATCGGTACCGAAGCCCATGGCGGTGTAACGCTTAACGTGTTCGATGGACTCGAAACCTTCACGGGTCGCCAGCTCAATACCGGCTGCGGTTACGTCGTTCTGGTAGTCCACAAACTGCTTCGGCGCACGGCTGGTCGGCTTGGTATGCGGGATATGGAACAGCGCCATCGGCGTTCCTTCACGCACAGTGCGCACATTCGGCAACTGGGTGTCGGCAGCGGTCAAGCCCAAACGGCTTGCAGCCTCTTTACCGGCCTTAACGCCCTCAGCCAGCACTTTATCCAGCGCGTAGGTACCGTTGATACCACCGGCTGTAAGCTGTTTCTGAACTGTCGCACCCGGTACGAAACCGATAATTTCGTCGTTCCAGACCGGACGGCTGCCGGTATGGCAGGACAGGTGTACAACCGGGCTCCAACCACCGGAACTGGCCACGGTATCGCAGCTCAGATGCTGTACTTTGCCGGTGACCTTCTCGCCCTTGGCGTCGATGGAACCAACGGAAACACCGCTGACACGCTTCTTGCCTTGAACGTCGATCACGGCACTGCCGGTGACAACCTTGATACCGCGCTTGCGTACCGCTTCGATACGCTCGCCCTGCGGGTTAGCACGGGTATCGACCACGGCCACCACTTCACGACCGGTATCCGCCCAGTCCAGAGCGGTCTGGTACGCGGTATCGTTGGTGGTCATCAGAACCAGCTTGTTACCCGGTACCACGCCATAGCGATTGATATAGGTCGAAACAGCGCCTGCGACCATGCAGCCCGGCACATCGTTGTTACCGAATACCAGCGGACGCTCGTGCGCGCCGGTAGCCAGAACAACCCAGTGCGCACGTACACGATGCATCCGCTGACGGATCTGGCCTTCCGGCGCTTTATCAGCGATGTGATCGGTACGACGTTCATGAATGGTCAGGAAGTTGTGATCATGGTAGCCGTTCACGGTGGAACGCGGCAGCATCATCACGTCCGGCATCTTAGCCAGCTCGTCAACGATCTCCGCCGCCCAGTCAGCCGCCGGCTTACCACCGATACGCTCACGACTGGAGAGCAGGTGACCACCAAACTCGTCCTGTTCATCAGCAATAATAACGCGCGCGCCGCTGCGGGCGGCCGTCAGCGCAGCCATCAGGCCCGCGGCACCACCGCCCACAACGAGAACGTCGCAGTGCTGGTTCATGTTGTCGTATTCGTCCGGGTCATTGACCAGCGGAGCACGACCGAGGCCAGCTGCCTTGCGAATAAATTTCTCATAGGTTTCCCACATGGATTGCGGGAACATGAAGGTCTTGTAGTAGAAGCCCGGAGGCATCATTTTACCACCGACCTTGCCAAACGCGGCCATCATGTCGGACTCGGCGCTGGGCCAGCCGTTGGTCGCGCTGCACACCAGTCCGTCGAACAGCTCCTGCTGAGTTGCGCGCACGTTCGGCACCTGGGTCGCTTCGGTCGCACCCACCTGCAGAACTGCGTTTGGCTCTTCAGCACCGGCAGCGACGATACCGCGCGGACGGCTGTATTTGAAACTACGACCGACGATATCAACGCCGTTGGCCAGCAGTGCAGATGCAACGCTGTCGCCTTTGTAGCCTTTGTACTGACGACCGTTATAGGTAAAGGTCAACGCCTTGGAACGGTCGATGCGGCCTCCTGACTGGAGGCGGTTTTTCTGGCTCATTCTTTCCGCTCCTTAACCCTTGGCAACCACTTGGGGCTGCTCGCCGATCTTGTAAACTTCTTTGATCTCGTAGCTGACCGTGTCGCGGGTCACATTGAAAAACTTGCGACAGCCGGTGCTGTGATACCAAAGCTCGTGATGCAGACCGCGTGGGTTCTTGCGGAAGAAGACGTAGTTGCCCCACTCTTCATCGGTGCAGTTATCCGGATCCGCCGGACGGGCGATGTGCGCCTGTCCCTTGGCGTGGAACTCTTCTTCTTCGCGATGCTCGCGGCAGTGCGGACAGTAGATATAAAACATCTGTTACCCCCTCAGTGAGCAACGCCGGCGGCGCCGTGTTCATCGATCAGCGCGCCGTTGTGGAAACGGAACATGGAGAACGGCTTGGCCAGCGGGTGCGCCTCACCTTTCGCCAACGTGGCGGCGAAGACGTTGCCGGACCCCGGAGTCGCCTTGAAACCACCGGTACCCCAACCGCAGTTGAAGAACAGGTTCTCAACCGGCGTATCGGAGATAATCGGGCACGCATCCGGGCAGGTGTCGACGATACCACCCCACTGACGGTTCATGCGCACGCGGCTGAACTGCGGGAACAGCTCCACGATCGCCTGCAGCGTATGCTCGATCGTCGGGTAGGAACCGCGCTGGCCATAGCCGTTGTAACCATCAATACCGGCACCGATGACCAGGTCGCCTTTATCGGACTGGCTGACGTAACCGTGTACGTGGTTGGACATAACTACAGTGTCGAGGCACGGCTTGATCGGCTCAGACACCAACGCCTGCAGCGGGTGCGATTCCAGCGGCAGCTCAAAGCCCGCCATCTTGGCCATCACACCGGAGTTACCGGCAGTCACACAACCAACCCGGTCAGCCATGATGTCGCCGTGGCGATTGGTTTTCACGCCTACGATCGCGCCATCTTCGATAATCATATCGACGACTTCGCACTGCTGGATCAGATCCACGCCATAGCTGTCAGCACCGCGGGCGAAGCCCCAGGCCACGGCATCGTGACGTGCAACACCGGCACGCGGCTGCCAGGACGCACCCAGTACCGGGTAACGACGGTTCGCGGAGCAATCCATGTTCGGCACGATCTCCTGTACACCTTTGGTGTCCAGTACTTCACCGTCGATACCGTTCAGGCGGTTGGCGTTAACGCGACGCTGAATATCACGCATATCCTGCAGCGTGTGACCCAGGTTGAGTACACCACGCTGGGAGAACATGACGTTGTAGTTCAGGTCCTGAGACAGGCCTTCCCAGAGTTTCATCGCATGCTCATACAGGTGAGCTGCTTCGTCCCACAGATAGTTGGAGCGCACGATCGTGGTGTTACGGGCCGTGTTACCGCCGCCCAGATGACCTTTCTCGATCACAGCCACGTTAGTGATGCCGTGCTCTTTGGCCAGGTAGTACGCGGTCGCAAGACCGTGACCACCACCACCTACGATGATGACGTCATACTTCTTCTTCGGCTTCGGATTGCGCCAAGCCCGCTGCCAGTTTTCGTGATAGCTCAGACTGTGCTTTAACAGTCCAAATCCTGAATAACGCTGCATAACGTCAGCTCCACATTTAATTTGTTACTACCTATGGCACTTATATCGACCATTGCGAGCGGCCCTTAGGCTGCGCAGAAGGCTTCTTAGCGATAGACCGGGAAGTCAGCACAGAGAGCCAGCACCTGCTCTTTCACTTCGGAGATTTTGCTTTCCAGCTTCTTCTCGTTTTCCAGCACGTCGAGAATGTCGGCGATCCAGCCTGCCAGGCTGCGGCAGTGGGTTTCCTTGAAGCCACGAGTAGTCACCACCGGAGAGCCGATACGCAGACCGGAAGTCACGAACGGAGACTGCGGATCATTCGGTACAGCGTTCTTATTTACGGTGATATTGGCGCGACCCAGAGCAGCATCAGCCGCTTTACCGGTCAGCCCCTGCTTGATCAGACTGAGCAGGAACAGGTGGTTATCGGTGCCGCCGGAAACCACGTCATAGCCACGCTGGATGAATACATCAGCCATCGCCTGCGCATTCTTCACAACCTGAGCCTGGTATTCAGTGAACTGGGGATCCAGTGCTTCCTTGAATGCCACCGCCTTGGCTGCGATCACGTGCATCAGCGGGCCACCCTGTCCGCCCGGAAATACCGCGGAGTTCAGTTTCTTTTCCAGATCCGGGTTGGACTTGCACAGGATCAAACCACCACGCGGACCGCGCAGGGTTTTGTGTGTAGTGGTGGTAACGACGTCAGCGAACGGCACCGGATTCGGGTACTGACCGGCAGCAACGAGACCGGCCACGTGCGCCATATCGACGAACAGGTATGCACCGACCTTGTCAGCGATTTCGCGGAACTTGGCCCAGTCAACGATGCGGGAGTATGCAGAGAAGCCAGCCACAATCATTTTCGGCTTGTGTTCAACGGCCAGCGCCTCAACCTGCTCGTAATCGATTTCGCCGGTTTCGGCATTCAGACCGTACTGTACGGCTTTGTAGATCTTGCCGGAGAAGTTAACGTGCGCACCGTGGGTCAGGTGACCACCGTGAGCGAGGCTCATGCCCAGAACAGTATCGCCCGGCTCGCACAGCGCCATGTAGACTGCGGCGTTAGCCTGAGAACCGGAGTGCGGCTGAACGTTGGCGTAATCAGAACCGAACAGTTCACAGGCGCGATCGATCGCCAGCTGCTCGACTTCGTCAACGTATTCGCAACCGCCGTAGTAACGCTTGCCCGGGTAACCTTCAGCGTATTTGTTGGTCAGTGCGCTACCCTGCGCCTGCATCACGCGCGGGCTGGTGTAGTTTTCCGACGCGATCAGTTCAATATGCTCTTCCTGGCGCAGGGTCTCGCGGCTCATCGCAGCCCACAGCGCTTCGTCGAAGTCTTGAATTACTTCTTTTTTCGAAAACATCTTCATCTCCTCGAAGGCCGGACCCGCAGGTCAGGCAAGTCATTCCGGCACTGCCGGAAGGCACGTTTAGTTCTGAGGGATGGTATAGGGCGCGTGCCAGCGTATGATGTTTCCCAACGCCCCGGTAATGTCGAATTGCGACACGAAAATCGGCATCAGGACAAATCCACTTCTAAAGGAAGATAACGGGAGGTTTCAATGAGTGATCCAACATACACCCCGCCAAAGATCTGGACATGGGACTCTGCCAGCGGGGGCGAGTTCGCCAGCATCAACCGGCCGGTTGCGGGCGCTACGCACGAGCACACTCTGCCCCGTGGGGATCATCCGATTCAACTTTACTCTCTGGCAACACCAAACGGCGTCAAAGTAACCATTATGCTCGAGGAGTTGCTGGCACTTGGTCATCAGGAAGCGGAATACGACGCCTGGCCGATCCGCATCACTGAAGGCGACCAGTTTGGTAGCGGGTTTGTGGAGATCAATCCGAACTCCAAAATCCCCGCCATGCTGGATACCAGCATTGAACCGGCACAGCGGGTGTTCGAGTCCGGCTCGATCCTGCTTTATCTGGCTGAAAAGTTCGGTGCCTTCCTGCCGGACAATCCGGCAAAGCGCACAGAAACCCTGAACTGGCTGTTCTGGCAGATGGGCAGCGGCCCCTTCCTGGGTGGCGGTTTCGGTCATTTTTATAACTACGCGCCGGAAAAGTACGAGTACCCGATTAACCGCTTCACGATGGAGGTAAAGCGTCAGTTGGATGTACTGAACAGGCAGCTTGCTGAGTGTCGCTACGTCGCCGGCGAAGAGTACACCATTGCTGATATGGCGATCTGGCCCTGGTATGGAGCCCTGGTACTGGGTCGGCTCTATGGTGCCGGCGAGTTTCTAAGCGTTCAGGACTACCCGCACCTGCAGCGCTGGGCCAAGGAGATCGATGAGCGCCCCGCTGTTAAACGCGGGCGCCGGGTTAACCGCACCTGGGGAGACCCATCTGAACAGCTGCCGGAGCGCCATTCTGCGTCCGACTTTTAGGCTCATCAACGAGTAGGAGCGCCTCATGCCCCGCGGCTCCCGTCGTGGCCATCACGGCCCGTCAACCAAACAGCCCGTTAACCTGACGGGGGCCTGGGAGGTTTTCAAAACCATCTGGCCGTACCTGTGGGAGTTTCGGGCTCGCATGGGGTTTGCCTTTATCCTGCTGGTGATGGCCAAGCTGGCGACAGTCACCATGCCCTGGGCACTGAAGCATATCGTCGATGGGCTGGATCGCACCCAGCAGCAGCTCATTGCGGTCCCTGTGCTGATGCTGGTGTTTTACGGTGTATTGAGGTTTAGCGCCGTCTTCTTCAGTGAGGCGCGGGACGCCGTCTTTAGTCGGGTGACAGAGCGCGCCATGCGGCGGATGGTGCTACGTGTCTTCCGTCACCTGCATGCGCTCGAACTGGAGTTCCACCTGTCACGTCAGACCGGCGGTATCTCACGCGATATTGACCGGGGCGGAAACGGTTTCGGCTTCCTGATGCGAATGTTGGTATTCAACATCGTCCCCACGCTGATCGAGCTGGCGTTGGTAGCCGGGATTCTGCTGATTAACTTCAGCGCCTGGTATGCACTGATTATCCTGTTCAGCGTTGGTACCTATATCTACTTCACCGTAGTCACCACCGAGTGGCGTAACCGCTTTGTGCGCGAGATGAACCAGCTTGACTCGGCAACCAACACCCGCGCCATCGACAGCCTGCTCAACTACGAAACGGTCAAATACTTCAATAACGAAGCCTTTGAAGCCGAGCAGTATGACCAGAACCTGGCGCGCTGGGAGTCGGCCCGACTGAAAACCCGGCTCACCTTGATGCTACTAAATAGCGGCCAGGCACTGATTATCGCGGCAGGCATGGTGCTGTTGCTCTGGCTGGCCGCATCGGATGTGGTCAGCGGTGAGATGACACTGGGCTCGCTGGTGATGATCAATGCCTACATTCTTCAGCTGTTCATGCCCCTGAATTTCTTAGGCATGGTGTATCGGGAAGTACGCCGGGCGTTAACCGACATCGAAAATATGTTTGCCCTGCTGAAAAAAAGCCCGGGCGTCAGCGACCCGCCCGGTGCACAACCGCTCAAAGTCAGCCAGGGGGCGATCGAGTTTCGTAACGTAAATTTCAGCTACCATCCGGAACGCCCCATTATTCGTGATCTCAGTTTCCGGGTAGAACCAGGCCAGAAAGTTGCCATCGTCGGGCCCAGCGGTGCAGGCAAATCCACGCTGGCTCGTCTGCTATTCCGTTTCTACGATCTGAACAGCGGCGAGATCCTGATCGATGGACAACCGATTAGCGCGGTAACTCAGCTAAGTCTGCGCAAAGCAATCGGCGTCGTGCCCCAGGACACCGTGCTGTTTAACGACACCTTATTCAGTAACGTGGCGTATGGCAGGCCCGAGGCGGAACCCGAGGAGGTCGAAGAAGCGATTCAGATGGCCAACTTAGACGCATTTATCCGCGCATTACCCGAAGGCAACCAAACCCGTGTGGGAGAGCGGGGACTCAAGGTTTCCGGCGGGGAAAAGCAGCGTGTCGCCATCGCCCGGGTCATTCTTAAAAGGCCCCCCATACTTCTATTCGACGAAGCCACATCCGCGCTGGACAGCGCCACCGAACAAGCGATCCTGGGAGCCCTGAATAACCTGGCAAAGCATCATACCAGCTTGGTAATCGCTCACCGTCTCTCCACCGTGGCCGATGCCGACCAGATCCTTGTTATGGATCAGGGAGAGATCGTGGAACGCGGAACACACCTTCAGTTGCTCGCATTGAATGGCCGCTATGCCCAGATGTGGCGGCTACAAAGGGATTATGACGAGCAACCTAAAGATGTGTCGCATTGAGTATTCTAAAAGACGCTTGAATAAATTATCGCAGCACATCACAGACTTAAAATGCACGCATTGATCACAGATTAACCAAGGTACTACGATATGAAGTGCAGCCACGAAGCCTGTAGTGCGACCGGCCCCATGAGCCCGCTGTTCCGGGATTTCCAAAACTTTTTGCAGTCCTGCATCGACGAGCTGGATCAGCTCTGCGAACAAGAGGATTCCGCTTCCGCCAATCAACGGTTGAGCGAGTCGAACGCTGGATCTGACAATGATCGTTAAGCGCTGCGAACTCGCAAAGCTCCGCAAAAAAGGGGCGTAGAGACCCGCCCCCTGCTTTCCCCTCGTTTCCCTCAAGCCCTTGAGAGACCGATCCAAACAACTGCCCGACTTTCCCACTCCTTACCAGACCAGGAGGGCGAGGTTTCGAAAAATAACGATATAAAGTGGTTACAAGATAAAACCTCAGATGCAACCAAGCAGCCCAGTTCAGAGCGTATCAGACCAGATCATATAGCGGTTCTTACCGGCCCGTTTGGCGGCATACATGGCCCTATCGGCCCGCTGCTGCAACACGGAGAAGTCACGGCATTCAGGCCCGGACAAAGCCACACCGATACTGGCGGAGACCTGATCGACCTGATCCTGGCCCCAGGTCGCATCGCTGATCGCTTCCAGCAGCCGCACGAGCACCCCGGTAACGTCATCCACCGAGTGCAGCTGCGGCATCAGCAGCACGAACTCATCACCGCCAATACGGGCGGCCACGTCCGCACTGCGCAGACCACAACGGAGTACCTCTGCCAGCTCGATCAGCAGGTTATCCCCACATTGGTGACCAAACCGGTCGTTGACCTGTTTAAAGTTATCCAGATCCACCACGCAGACCGCACTGAAACTCTTCTGCCGTGCTTCCAAAGCGAAAATCTGCTCCGCCATCTCTTCAATGCGCCGTCGATTGGCGAGCCCGGTCAAAGGATCAATATGCGCCAGCCGCGACAACTCTGTGTTAGCCAGGCGCAAAGCTGTGGACTGTCGGAAGCTGCGTCCTACAGCCAGCACAATCACCAGAGTCAGAGCGACCACCAACCCGGCAAGCAACGCGGGCATTACGCCCAGATGCGGCTGCTCCTCAAACGCGATCTCAAACTCCCAGTTGTGCCCGCCCAACTCAAGATCAAAGCGATACTCTTGCCCGCTGGGCCAGACAGTCGCCTGCCGCGGGTAGATCTGGACTGCCTGCGGTTCGCTGATATCCACAAGCCGCATCTGGTACGGCTGCTCCAGAATCGGGTTCAACCGCTCGGTAAGCAGAATTTCCGGGCGCAAAAGCAGCACCAGAAATCCTCTCAAACGCTCCAGTGTAAAGGGTTCCCCCCCAGCCTCGAAAACCGGCTGAAAGATCGCCACCGCCCAGGGGCCATCACCGTCCTGAACAATTGGAAAGGGGGGCGTCGTGTACCTTTGCCCCGCCAGGGCGCGCTGAATCGGCCCCGACTCACCGATAAAACGCCAGGTGACATCCAACCCGATCGCCCGGCGATTGAGGTTCAACGGTTCACTGTACGTTATGGGAAAATAGGTGGGCCGGGCCTGTGCCGGTTGTGAAGAAAGAGACGCGTTATCCAGTTCAAAAATACCGTCGGCTGCCAAGCCCCGGGCCTGAAGGTCCGCCTCGTGGGCCGGGCGCTGAGCGGCGCCTACCTTCGGAGCCCAATGCACGGCATAGACGTCAATACGCTGGGGTAACAAGGTACTGGAGAACTGACGATATTCGATATCGGTGACATGTTCGGAGGCCTGAAAAAACGCGGTGTAGGCCTCCAGCACCTGCTCGGCGTCGCCCAGCAGATCCTGTGCCCGGAACGCCTGAACCTGAGCCAGCTTACGCAGGTTTGCATCCTGGCGATTCTGCTCCAGAAGACTGGATACGCTGTAAGCCTGCCAGGCACCGAATCCACCGGCAACTGCAATCAACAGAAGCAGCCCCAGTTGATAGATCGAGTCGCGGTGTTGCACCTGAACCCCTCTGCTCTGCCCGTCCCTGAATGAGCTTGAATACGCCTTCAGCTAACAGTACAGACGCAAACAGCGGGAATTGCAACGCCGTTGCTGTGCAGGCTTCACGTAAATAGAAGCATCAAATTAAATAAGCAGCGTTTATTATTTTAACTTGGCCGCTAAGTTAAAATAAAAGCACCGCATGAGATTAACACCAAGCGACAGAGCCGAATCAAGCAAGCAATGCTGGCATTGAGGCGGCTGGACGTCACACGGCCAAAAGACCGCGAGAGCGGCCTTTTGGCCGTTACGATGAAGCACGCTCAGCTAACCTGAGCGCGCAGTTTCTCCCCGGCCAGTTTCGCCGCAGGATGCAGCTGTTCGCCCCCTGCTGCGAGGCAGTCAAACAACTGGCCCTTCATCCGGCGCGACCAGAACTTCTTCACATGGCCTGCCACAATATCCGCAACGGCTGATTCATCGCCGGCGCTGATGTTGTTGAGGGCGATCTGATTGATCATCTGAATCAGATGTTCCTGTTCACTCTGAAACATGTTCGGCTCTCACTAAACGGGGTTCTTTTTCTGTTTCACTGTCCAAGCGACCGGCGTAGATCACATGACGGCCTGGGCGTGCAAATCCGATCAGGTTCATGCCTGCGCTAGATGCGTGCTCTACGGCCAATGCTGTCGGCGCGGATACGGCAACCAGGCTCGAGATACCGGCTGCATTGCACTTGTTGACCATCTCGTAGCTGGCACGGCTTGAGATCAGCACAAAGCTCTCGCTGTTTGCAGGATACTCATTGCGGTTCTCGGCACGGGCACCGATCAATTTGTCGAGCGCATTATGCCGACCCACATCCTCCCTGAGCAGCAGAATCTTGCCGCTCAGGTCACACAGGGCGGCACCATGCACTGCTCCGGTGACGGATTGCAGCGGCTGGTTCGCTTTCAGCCCGGACAACGCAAACTCGATGGCCTGACTCTGGGGCAGCGCAACCGCCTCGACCGGTTTAGGTGCATTTACAGCCTGCTGCAGCGACTCTGCACCGCAGAGTCCACAGCCGGTGCGACCGGTCAGGTTGCGGCGATGCGCCTTGAGTTTAGCGAAACACTCGCTGGCGATCTCGATATGGAGCTCGATGCCCAGCGCATGCTCCTCCACCTCGATGTCATAGAGTTGGTCCGGGCGTTCGATAATCCCTTCAGAGAGACTGAACCCAACCGCAAACTCCTCGAGCCAGATTGGGCTTGCCATCATCACCACGTGGGAGAGGCCGTTGTAAACCAGTGCTACCGCGACCTCTTCCGCCAACAGATCCCGGGTTGTTTCCAACCCGGTTTCCGGTACAGCGTCGAATCGGCGCTGTACCGGAAAGGCCTTGCAGCCCTTTTGCGCTTTCACTTTCCGCCTTCCACAACCGTGCCAGCTTCACGCAGGAACTTCTGCTGACGCTGGTTGTTGTCCTGGAAGCTTTTCTGCCACTGGGAAGGTTGGCTCACCTTCTCGACCTGAACCGCTGTCACCTTGTACTCAGGGCAGTTGGTCGCCCAGTCGGAGTTGTCGGTGGTGATCACGTTGGCACCGCTGCCCGGATGGTGGAAAGTGGTGTAAACCACACCCGGCTGCATCCGTTCGCTGATGCGTGCACGCAGTACGGTCTGGCCGGCGCGACTGGTGATACCGAGCCAGTCGCCGTCGTTGATACCGCGCTCTTCGGCATCGTGCGGATGGACCTCCAGGATATCTTCGTCATGCCATACCTGGTTGTCGGTACGGCGTGTCTGGGCGCCCACGTTGTACTGGCTGAGAATACGACCGGTGGTCAACAGCAGCGGGAAGCGGCGGTTGGCACGCTCGGTAGTTGCCACAAACTCGGTGATGGCGAACTGCGCCTTGCCGATCGGGAAGCTCTCCACGTGCATGATCGGCATACCGATCGGGTTTTCAGCGTTACACGGCCACTGCAGGCTGCCGTGCTGCTCCAGCTTGTCATAGCTGACACCGGCAAAGCTCGGGGTCAGGGCTGCGATCTCATCCATGATCTCGGACGGATGGCTGTAGTTCATCGGGTAGCCCAGCGCATTGGACAGCTCGACGGTCACTTCCCAGTCCTCTTTGCCGGCGATCGGCAGCATCACCTTGCGTACACGGTTGATACGGCGCTCGGCGTTGGTGAAGGTCCCGTTCTTCTCCAGGAAGGTGGAACCCGGCAGCAGCACATGGGCGAACTTGGCCGTTTCGTTGAGGAAGATATCCTGCACGATCAGGCAGTCCAGGGAGCGTAGCGCTTCCTCCACATGCTGAGTGTTCGGATCGGATTGTGCGATATCCTCACCCTGTACGTACATGGCGCGGAAATGTCCGGAGATCGCGGCATCGAACATGTTGGGGATACGCAGTCCCGGCTCATCGTCGATCTGCACACCCCAGGCGGCTTCAAAACGGCCCCGTGCTGCGGCATCGGAAACATGCTGGTAGCCCGGCAACTCGTGCGGGAACGAGCCCATATCGCAGGAGCCCTGCACGTTGTTCTGACCGCGCAGCGGGTTAACGCCGACACCGTCACGACCGATGTTGCCGGTGGCCAGGGCAAGGTTGGCAATACCCATCACGGTGGTGGAACCCTGGCTGTGCTCGGTAACACCCAGGCCGTAGTAGATCGCTCCATTGGGTGCCTTGGCATAGGCCCGCGCCGCTGCACGGACGGCCTCAGCCGAAACGCCGGTAATCTCTTCCACCGCTTCCGGCGCGTGACGCGGATCGAGAATAAACTCGCGCCACTTGGCGTAGGCACCATCATCACAACGGCTGGCGATAAACTCGCCATCTTCCAGGCCTTCGGTGACGATCACATGCGCCAGCGCGTTGACCATCGCCACGTTGGAACCGGGGCGCAGCGGCAGGTGCATGGAATCACCCAGATGCGGCGTATCCAACAGATCGATATAACGCGGGTCGGCCACGATCAGGCTGGCACCTTCGCGCAGACGACGGCGCAAGAGCGAGCCGAATACCGGGTGGGCATCGGTGGGGTTGGCGCCGATCACCAGTACACAATCCGCCTTCATAACGGAATCGAATGTCTGGGTGCCGGCGGATTCGCCCAGTGTCTGCTTAAGGCCGAAACCGGTGGGACTGTGGCAGACACGAGCACAGGTGTCAGTGTTGTTATTACCAAACGCGGTGCGGATCAGCTTCTGTACCAGATAGGTCTCTTCATTGGTGCAGCGTGAAGAGGTGATACCACCCACACTTTCGCGACCGTGTTCAGCCTGGATCTCTTTCAGGCGCTTGGCAGCAAAGCCGATCGCCTCCTCCCAGCTCACCTCTTTCCACGGCTGATCAATGGCGTCGCGGATCATCGGCGCGCGGATGCGGTCTTTGTGCGTGGCGTAACCGAAGGCGAAACGGCCCTTCACACAGGAGTGACCGTGGTTTGCTTCACCGCCTTTGTACGGCACCATACGCACGACCTGATCGCCCTTCATGTCAGCCTTGAAGGAGCAACCGACACCACAGTAGGCACAGGTGGTCACGACGCTGTGCTCAGGCTGACCCATTTCGATGACGGAGTTTTCCATCAGGGTCGCTGTCGGGCAGGCCTGAACGCAGGCACCGCAGGAGACACACTCGGAGTCGAGGAAGTCTTCATCCTGACCCGCCACGACCTTGGAGTCGAAACCGCGGCCGTCGATGGTCAGTGCAAAGGTGCCCTGCACTTCCGAGCAGGCACGCACGCAGCGTGAGCAGACGATGCACTTGCTGGCATCGAAGGTGAAGTAGGGGTTGGAGGTGTCTTTCGGTGCGTCCAGATGGTTCTCGCCATCGAAGCCGTAACGCACTTCACGCAGACCCACGGCGCCTGCCATATCCTGCAGCTCGCAGTCACCGTTCGCCGGACAGGTCAGACAGTCCAGCGGATGGTCGGAGATATACAGCTCCATGATGTTGCGACGCAGCTTGGCCAGCTTGTCGTTCTGGGTGGTCACCTTCATCCCGGCTTCCGCCGGCGTGGTGCAGGAAGCGGGCAAGCCACGGCGACCCTCGATCTGTACCGCACAGATACGGCAGGAACCGAAAGCGTCCAGGTTGTCGGTGGCGCAGAGTTTCGGAATATTGATATCGGCCAGCGCTGCGGCACGCATGACGGAGGTGCCTTCCGGCACACTGATTTCGACGCCGTCGATCTCCAGCGTCACCAGTTTTTCGCTCAGTGACGCCGGAGTACCGTAATCCCGGTTGTGATCGAGAGTAGGATCAAAATGCTGCAACATGATCAGGCCTCCTCCGCCAACGCTTGAGCGTCAGACGCGTTTTTCACAAAATCTTCCCCGAAGTACTTCATCGCGCTCTGTACCGGGAAAGGAGTCATGCCGCCCATGGCACACAAAGAGCCATCCAGCATGGTTTCACACAGGTCGGAAAGCAGTTCAAGGTTAGCATCCACATTCTGACCCGAGCGAATACGGTCGATCACCTCGACACCGCGAGTGGAACCGATACGGCAAGGCGTGCACTTGCCGCAGGACTCGGCAACACAGAACTCCATCGAGAAGCGCGCCTGCTCGCCCATGTCGACGGTATCGTCGAACATCACCACGCCACCATGCCCCAGCACCGCACCGACCTTGGAAAACGCTTCATAGTCCAGCGGCGTATCCCACTGACTTTCGGGCAGGTAAGCACCCAGCGGGCCACCCACCTGAACCGCACGCAGCGGACGCCCGTTACGGGTACCACCACCAAACTCGAACATCAGCTCACGCAGCGTCGGGCCGAACGCCAGTTCCACCAGACCGCCCTGCTTCACATTGCCAGCGACCTGAAACGGCAGTGTGCCGCGTGACCGACCCATACCGCAGTCGGCATAGGCCTGTGCGCCCTTATCGAGGATAAACGGCACAGCCGCCAGCGAGAGTACGTTGTTAACGACCGTGGGCTGACCGAACAGACCGACTATGGCCGGCAGCGGCGGCTTGGCACGGACCAGGCCGCGCTTGCCTTCAAGGCTTTCCAGCAGCGAGGTCTCTTCACCGCAGATGTAAGCGCCAGCGCCGATGCGCACTTCCAGATCGAAGTGGCGGCCGCTGCCGAGGATATCTTCACCCAGCAGGTTGTTGGCGTAGGCGGTTTCGATGGCTGCGTTCAGGTTCTTGTCCGCCAGCGGGTATTCGGAGCGCAGATAGATGTACCCCTGGGTCGCACCGACAGCAAGGCCGGCGATGGTCATGCCTTCGATCAGCATGAACGGATCGCACTCCATCACCAGACGGTCGGCGAAGGTACCGGAGTCACCTTCGTCGGCGTTACAGACGATATATTTCTGCTCGCCTTCGGAGCCCGCATCCAGAACCGTCTGCCACTTGATCCCGGTGGGAAAGGCTGCACCACCGCGACCGCGCAGGCCGGATGCTTTTACCGCATCAACGATGCTCTGAGCATCTAGGTTCAGCGCGTTACGCAGTCCCTTATAGCCATCGTGGGCCTGATAGTCTTCCAGCGACAGCGGATCGGTCACACCGGCACGAGCAAAGGTCAGACGCTGCTGACGCTTCAGATACGGGATCTCTTCAACCAGTCCCAGCGCCAGCGGGTGCGCGGTTTCACCATTGAAGAACTCGGCTTCGAACAGGGAATCCACATCCTTCACGGTGACCGGGCCGTAGCCGAAGCGACCGTCCGGCGTATCCACTTCGATCAGAGGATCCAGCCAGTAGAGTGCACGGGTGCCGTTGCGAACGATGTTCAGCTCGACTCCCTGCTCTTTAGCTTTCGTCTCGATCAAGCGGGCAACGCGGTCCGCCCCCAGTGCCTTGGCAGTGGTGTCGGAGGGAATATAAATACGGGTAGCCATTACTGCACCTCCAGCCGTTCGGTACGCAGGCTGTCGACCAGCTCATCAAAGCTCTCCGGCGTCATGCGGGCGTAAATCTCGTCCCCCACACGTACAGATGCGCCACAGGAGCAGTTGCCGAGGCAGTAGACCGGTTCCAGCGTTACGGCGCGGTCTGCGGTCGTGCCGTGGTAATCCACTCCAAGAGAGGCCTTGGCATGGGCCTCAAGTGCACGGGCACCCTGCGCCTGACAGGCTTCAGCCCGGCAGATTTCAACCACATGACGACCGGGCTGCTGAGTGCGGAAGTGGTGATAAAAGCTGATCACGCCATGGACTTCAGCGCGAGACAAACGCAATGCCGGCGCTATAAGCGCAACCGCCGCTTCGGGTATATAGGCAAATCGATTCTGAATCGCGTGCAGTATTGGAAGCAGGGCGCCGGGCTTGGATTTCAGCTCATCAATAATGGCGCCAGCCACTTGCGGATCCCAGGGTGCGCTACCGGGGGTACTCATTATTCAACCTCCTGCCACAAATATGCACAAAACTACATATTTAAATGGAAGCATTGCTATTATATTGGGCGTCAAATTACCATTAGACGCGTCTATTACAAATATGAAATAAAATGCCTATTCATAAGATCAGTATTGTTCCGACCTGGTCCTTTCGCGATCAGAATGGCCGCGAGCTGGACCCCCAACTGTTTATGCTTTTGCGCCAGATTGAAGCTCAGGGCAAACTGACTGCCGCGGCCAAAACGGCCGGTATCTCCTATCGGCACGCCTGGAACCAACTCAACAAATGGGCGGATTTTTTCGGTTCGCCACTGGTGGAGCTTGAAAAAGGCCGCGGCGCAAAGCTCACCCCCCTGGGCGACAAACTGCTTTGGGCTGAAAAGCGTGTCATCGCCCGGCTGGAGCCTCAGCTCGACAACATTACCTCCGAACTCAATATAGACCTTTCTCGCTTGCTCTCCGGAGTGCGGCCGAGCCTGCGTATGCATGCCAGCCACGGCTACGCGGTCGAGCTGCTGCCTCAACATGTCCAGGATTTCGAGCTGGACCTGCAATACAAAAACGCCAGGGACGCGCTGGCTTCCCTTACCCGGGAACAATGTGACCTGGCCGGCTTTCACCTGCCGCTGGGTCAGATTGGCAGACAGATGTCCGAAACCCACTTTCGCTTTCTGAAGCCACGGGCTCATAGGATCATTCGCTTTATCACGCGCCAGCAGGGGCTGATGGTGGCACCGGGCAACCCGCTCGGTGTGAGCAACCTGCATGACCTGTTCGGTCGCGGTGTTCGGTTTATCAACAGGGAACCCAATTCGGGCACCCGCTTGCTGCTGGATGCACTGCTGGCTCAGGAGGGACTGGAAAACAGTGAACAGCTTGAGGGCGGTGGCACGGAGTTTACTCATTCCGCTGTCGCCGCTCACGTGGCCTCGGCGATGGCCGATGCGGGGTTTGGCGTTCAGGCGGCAGCCAGCCAGTTTGGTCTGGCGTTTATCCCCTTGGCCCGGGAGCACTATCTGTTCGTCTGCCATCATCGCACCCTGGAACAGCCCGCCTGTCGCAATTTAATCGATTTACTGAGCAGCAATACATTTCGCGAAGCGGTGCACAAGCTACCGGGATATGACGCCGAAGCCTGTGGCAGTGTCATAACCGTTGAGGAGCTGATGGACGGTCTGCCCGGCTAAGCGATCAGCCAGGCAGACCTCCTGATCAGTATTCGACGACCACGTCACCCTGCGGCACACTGCAGCAGGAGAGGAAGTAACCTTCCGCCACATCTTCATCGGTGATACCGCCGTTGTGGGACATTTCGATTTCACCGTCAATGCGCTTCACCTTACAGGTACCGCAGATCCCCATACCGCAGGCCTTGGGAATATGCATACCCAGCTTGGCAGCGGCTGCATGAACGGTTTCCCCCGGTGCGATACGCACGCTCTTGCCGGTCTTGGAAAACTCCACGTTGAACATATCGCTGGCTGCGATTGCATCCAGGTCTTCCGCCGCCTGCTCGGCGTCCTGAACCGCCTGCTCTTCGACGGTTTCAGGCGTCGCACCAAAGGACTCCTCGTGGTAGTGCTTCATATCGAAGCCGGCGTCTTCCAGCATGCGGCGAATCGCCTTCATGTAGGGCGTCGGGCCACAGCAGAACACCTCACGCTCCATGAAATCCGGAGCGATCATATCGAGCTTGATCCGATCCAGAAAACCACGGTAACCCGACCAGGTCTGACCCGGTTCTACCTTCTCGCAGATCAGGTGGAGATCAAAGTTACCGATGCGTGAAGAGATCGTCTCCAGCTCGCGCTGATAGATAATGTCCTTTGGCGTGCGTGCACTGTGTACGAACACCATATCGATATCCGCGTTGGTGTCGAACGCCCAGCGGGTCATCGACATGACCGGCGTGATACCCACACCGCCCGAGAGGAACAGTACCTTCTGGGATGGGAAATCGATGCTGTTGAACGCCCCGACCGGACCGTGAACCGCCAGCTCGGTGCCTTCCACCATATTATCGTGCAGCCAGTTGGACACCAGACCACCCGGCACCCGCTTCACGGTAATGGAGAAACTGTAAGGCACGGATGGCGAGCTCGAGATGGTATAGGAGCGGAAGATCTGCTCACCCTCAATCTCCAGCTCCAGAGTCACAAACTGCCCTGGCTTGAAGAAGAACATGACCGGCTGCTCAGCCATGAAGCAGTAGGTGTTTACATCCCAGGTTTCCTGAATGACCTTGACACAGCGAACCGCATGGCGGCCGTTGCTCCAGGTCTGGGTTGTAACCGGTATGAACGCATCTGCATTGACGATCGATACACTCGGGTTGTTCATGGCGTTGACATCCTGAAACGGGTGTTGGGTTCACCCCTCTTTAGGGGGTTGCGTTGTGGAGGCCATTTTCTGAGCAACACCTCTGAACCACTTATTCCTGAGCGACGCGAAATTGTCTCAAAACAACCAAATGGGCCTTTTCGCTACCCCCCCTGTCTTAAACAGAATTGATTCATGTCGCGAACAGAATATTGCCCCTACAAACTCAGGGGCAGCATTGCCCGCAAGACACCACCCCATGGTCTCAGCAGACGCGAGCGGGGTATCGGGTCGGTTAAGCGAAGCCCCTTAAAAGGGCACACACCCACTTGCAATGAGATGACTCAACCCATGACACAGAACGATCTGCTTAACCTCAGCTATAACAGCCTGGATCAGGCCCGTGAAGAGATGACCGGCATGCTCAACGAGCGTCGTCGCGACTACTCGCTGCCGCAACCCCTCTACAACGATCCGCACATGTTCCGGATCGACATGGAAGAGATCTTCCAGAAGGAGTGGCTTTTCGTGGGTATGACCAGTGAAATCCCGACCAAGGGTGACTACTTCACGGTCGAGATTGGCCAGAACCCGGTACTGGTGGTTCGCGGTACCGACGGCACCGTCAGCGCATTCCACAACAGCTGCCGTCACCGCGGCTCGCGCATCTGCTCAGAGCATCGCGGCAAAGTGGCTAACCTGGTTTGCCCTTACCACCAGTGGACATACGACCTGAAAGGCAACCTGCTGTACGCCGGTACCGAGATGGGCGAAGAGTTCGATATGAAGCAGCACGGCCTGAAAAAGGCACACTGCAAAACGGCAGGCGGCTTTATCTTCGTATGCCTGGGTAAAGAGGAGCCGGAAGGCGACTTCGATGAGTTCCTGGCCACGCTGGAAGAGTACATGGAGCCGTACGACGTGGAGAACACCAAGCTCGCCGTCGAATCCAACATGTACGAGAAAGCCAACTGGAAGCTGGTCATTGAGAACAACCGTGAGTGCTACCACTGTGAAGGCAGCCACCCGGAACTGCTCAACACCATCCTGGAGTGGGATGACACCAACGACCCCCGCGCACCCCAGTCCTTCCTGGACCACTACGCGCGCATGGCCGCCGAGTGGGACGCAGAAGGCATTCCGCACGAGCACAAGAGCTTCGGCGTGCGCAACCGTATCGTTCGTATGCCGCTGAAAGAAGGCACGCAGGTCATGACCATCGACGGTCAGGAAGGCTGCAGCAAGCTACTGGGACGAATTAAAAACCGCCAGCTGGGCTCCATGCGTATCCTGCACCTGCCGAACTCCTGGAACCACATGCAGAGCGACCACTTCATCGTGTTCCGCGTGCTGCCGATCTCTCCCCAGGAATCACTGGTTACCACCAAGTGGTTTGTACACAAGGACGCTGTTGAAGGCGTGGATTACAACCCGGAGCGCCTGCGCCAGGTCTGGGATGCCACCAACGACCAGGACCGTCGCCTGGGTGAAGAGAACCAGCTGGGTATCAACTCGGTCGGTTACGAGCCGGGGCCCTACTCCAAGACGTTTGAGTTTGGCGTTATCAACTTCCTGGATTGGTACAGCGACACTGTGCTGAAAAACCTCGGCTAAGAGCTGACCCTCACCGGGAATAGAACACCCTAAGCGGGAGCAGGCTAACCAGCCTCTCCCGCTTCTTGCTTCAGCGGCAATGCCGACGCCGGCAAACCAAATACCCGATCAAAGCCAAGATTGAAAACAAAGGTGTAAACGACAAATACCAGCGTCAAACCGATATCCAGCAACAACGCCTCCCACCAACTTATGGCAAGCCACCAGGCGATTGCCGGCACCAGCATAATCGTCAAGCCCAGCTCAAACCCCAATGCATGCAGCGCTCGCCGTTTGAAACTGCGCCCGCGGACAATCTGCCTCGCCTCCCAGAATTCAAACCCGGTATTCCAGACCAGATTCCAGAGCATGGCGATAACCGACGCGCCCACAGCCACGCCACCGGCAAGGGCCGGATCGTGACCCAGCAGGGTGACAAGCACCATACTCAGGCCGATCCCCCCAACCTCAAATACCGTTACATAGACCAGTTTACGTTTGATGCCCTGCATAGGATCCCCCGGTGAACGAGGCAAATATCCTAAAGGGTCGAAACGCGTGGTGCCAGATAATTGATGGCAAAAGGAAGGAGATCAAGCATCCCGTGCAGCGAATACTAACCCGGCAGAAGCCAAAAGCGGATGCCGGGAATCCCTTCCCGGCAGTTACACTCAGACGAATCCGAGCAGACGTGGTAGGAACAGAGACAGTTCCGGTACAAACGTGGTGACCATCATCACCGGCAGCCCGACAAAGGCCATCAGACCAAGCGCCGGCATCACGGTTTTATGGATGGATACCTTGCCGATACGACATGCCATATAGAGTATTGGCGCCACTGGTGGACTGTTCGCACCGATAACCACAGAACATGCGACGATGGATGCAAAATGCACCGGGTGCACACCACTTTCCACCATCAGCGGCAGGAACAGCGGCGCAACCACAACGGTCACAGACACATCATCCATGATCATGCCGGCGACGATCAGGAAGATATTCACCACGATCAAAATCAACAGCGGATTCTGGATCAGTGTGCTGACCAGCTCGGTCAGATCCTGTGGAATACGCTCAGACGCAAGAATACGGCCGATCATAAAGCTGAACAGCAGAATCAGGATGACAGTACCGGTGGTTTCAGCCGCAGAAACCACACTGCGCGCAAAACGCTTCAGGTTCAGGTCCTTGTAGACGAAAAACCCGATCATCATAGCGGCAAACGCAGCAACAGCCGCCGCCTCGGTTGGCGTGAAAACACCGCCGTAAATGCCACCGAGAATAATGATAGGCAGCGACAATGCCGGAAATGCCCTGAAGGTCGCCATCCCCTTGCTCGGCAGTTTTTCAAGACCATCGTTGGCAGCGCTGCTGACTTCGTCAAAGAAACGCCCAACGCTGAAGCGGTTAGCCAGTATGAGCCCGATAATCAGCAAAATAGCGGGGCCAACGGACGCCGCAAAGCAGGCGGCCACCGACTGTCGGGTTACCACCGCAAACAGAATCATAGTGATCGACGGTGGGATTAGAATCCCCAACAGCGACGAGATACCCAACAACGCTGAAGAGTAACTGCGCGGGTAACCACGTTGCTCCAGCGGCCCGATCATAATCGTACCGATGGAAGCCACGGCTGCCGTAGCCGTACCGGCGATAGCACCAAAGATACCGGACGCCATCACCATGGAGGCACCCATACCCCCACGACGTTTTCCGATCATGACCTCTATGAAGTCCACCAGACGCCGGGCGATACCGCCGCTTTGCATCAGGTAACCCGTCAGTACAAACAGTGGCAGCGCGATCAGAATAACCGAGTCTACCGACCGATACCCCTGCAACATCAGCGTGTTCAGGTTGGCATCATAGGCGTACACCATGTAGGCCAACACACCGGCAAATGACCACGCAACGGGGACGCCGATGATCATCAGCAACATCAGCAGTCCAATGGCAATAAAACCTTCCATTTCACTGCTCCCCTTTCAGGCGCTTGAGACCGATCAGCGCACAAATAACATCTCGCAGCGCATAACAGCTGCATCCAACGGCGGCCAACATAATCGAGGCCTGCGGCAACCAAAGCGGAATTCCCATACCCGGCGTAGACTGAGGCCGGCGCATACCCCAGGCCAACATGCGGTAGGCCAGGACGACAAAGAACACACAAATTAGAAAGGTAATCACAGAAATCAGTATCTTATGCATTAGCTGGAACCGGCGATCGGTAATCTGCAGCTCCACGAAATCCACCACCAGGTGTTCGTTACGGCGACTGGCAATCAGCCCCCCGAGCATGTAGAGCCACATCCCGAACAGCATGATCAGCTCCAGCAGGCCGACCACCGACCAGCCGAACACGTAACGTGCCAGTACCAGAAATAACATCAGACCAACCACTAACATGCTGGCGACAAACGCGGCCGCTTCCAGCAGCCAGCCTACGCGGTGATCCAGTCCGGAAAAAAGCTTGCTGACCATTTTTTATCCAGCCTTTTAACAAACCAGCCCGCAGAGCGGGCCGGTTGAGGTGAAACAAAAGACTACTTGCTTACAGCGGAGTAGCGTTAGAGCGGATCGTTTCCATGATTTCCGAGCCGATCTCTTCTTCCATCAGCGGCCATACCTGCTCACGAGCCGCCTTGGCAAACTCACGGATCTGCTCTTCGGACGGTTCGAAGTACTCCATACCGGCTTCCTGAGCCTTGGCAATGTAGTATTCATCCTGCTCTTTGGCAGCCTTGAACTGGTCGTTCATGATTTCGATTGCAGCTTCGCTGACCACTTTCTGCTGCTCTTCGGACATGCTCTCCCAGGAGTCCAGGTTCATGGAAAGAACACCGGTCATGAAGAAGTGCTTGGTCTGAACGTAGTAATCCAGGGAGTCACGGAAGTACTCGTAATCCCAATAGATCACGTTACCGGCTTCACCGTCGACAACACCGGTCTGCAGCGCGGTGTAAACTTCGCCCCAGTCGATAGCAGCGGTCTGGTAACCCAGCGCCTGCATGGTCTGCGGAGCCGGGAATACGGTCATGGTACGTACTTTCAGACCATCCGCATCAGCAATGTTGAGCGCGTACTTGCCGCGGGAACCCACACCGTTAAAACCTTCTGGCCAGGGGCCGAAGAACTTCAGGCCGATATCCTGATAGATGCCGCCCAGCATGTTGTTAACCCAGCCGCCCGGGCTGTATGCGTTCAGCGCTTCATCCCAGGACATGGTCATGTAAGGGGTATAGATAACGCCGATACGCTTGTCATAGGACGTCATCGGCCAGTTCAGCATCACGTCGACGTCGCCCGCCACGTGAAGGTCGAAAACTTCCTGCTGGCCACCCAGTTCGTTCTGGTAGTAAACGCGCGCTTCGATATCGCCACCGGACTTCTCTTCGATCAGTTTGCCCCATTTTTCCAGAGCGTTACCGGCAGGAGATCCCTTGGTACCGGAGTCCGTAGCCAGCTTCAGAGTCAGAGCGTGAGCGCTGGTGGTCGCCAGGCAGGCTGCGGTTACAGCAGTCGCCAGCAGGGTTTTCAATTTCAATCCTGTTGCTTTCATTGCTTTAAATACCCCTTGGTTTGTCGTCGATCTCTTGGATCCGGGCAACCGCGATAGCCACCCGTCCCCTTAGTGAATTCGCGCGCGTACGTTTTCGACCATCGCCGCCACGCTGGGGAGCATCAGCCCCCTCGATTCGCGCTCCAGCTCAGACACCATCTGCTTTACAGCAGCGAGTCCGTCCTGCGGCGCCCCTTCGAGCCAATCCTGCAGCTCGTTTTCAATCAGCGCTGCGTCGGCTCCGACCGGCAGTGCCAGCCCGAGCTCCCGCAAGCGGTTCGCAAAATCCTCAAGGTCGATCAGATCTGCAAACATCATTTCGTTTATTTCGCCTCTCTCGAACAACGCTGTATCAGTGCAGGTGCACTTCGGACTTCAGCCCGCGATACAGACTCAGACACATCAGAATCAGGACGACGGTGAACGGCAGCCCGGTAGTCACGGCACCGGCCTGCAGTGCGACCAGCGCATCGGAGCCGCCGCCCACAAGCAGGGTTCCAGCGATGATGCCCACCAGAGTCGCCCAGAACAGGCGCTGCGGCATGGGCGCATCGGTTTTTCCGCCGGCAGTGATGCTGTCGATAACCAGAGAACCGGAGTCAGACGAGGTGATGAAGAAAACCAACACCAGCACGATACCCACGATGGACAGCAAACCGGTCATGGGCAGGTTCTCAAACATCTGGAACATCGCCTGTGACACATCACCGATACCGTTGGCCAGCGCACCGACGCCATTTGAAGCCTGCTCAATCGCGGTACCACCCATTACACTCATCCACAGCACGGTCACCAGTGTCGGGATCAGCAGCACGGCAGTGATGAACTCACGCACAGTACGCCCTTTGGATACACGCGCGATGAACATGCCGACAAACGGTGACCAGGAGATCCACCATGCCCAGTAGAAGACAGTCCAGCCGTGGAACCAGGTAGTATCTTCACGATCGATCCAGCCGGAGAGCGCAACCACATTACCTGCGTAGCTGCTGACCACAGTGCCCATGGTCTTGAAAATCGCCAGCGTCGGGCCGACCACGATAATCACGGCAATCAGGGCTGCGGCGATAATCATGTTGATGTTGCTAAGCAGTTTGACGCCGCCGTCCAGACCGCGAGCGACGGAGAACAGGGCAACACCGGTAACGATAATGATCACCGCGACCTGCGTGGAGAGGTCATTGGCGATACCGAAAAGGTAGTTCAGACCACCTGCAGCCTGCTGGGCACCCAGGCCCAGCGACGTAGCCAGACCAAAGATCGTGGCAAGAACCGCCAGAATGTCGATCAGGTGACCGATCGGGCCCCAGGTGTGACGTCCCAGCAGCGGATAGAAAGCGGAACGGATGGTCAGCGGCAGGCCCTTGTTGTAGGCAAAGAACGCCAGCGCCAGCGCTACCACGCCATAAATTGCCCAGGGATGAAGCCCCCAATGGAACATAGTGGCACCCAGGGCCATTGAGGCACCCTCGGGGGTGTTGGCCGGTGCGTTCAGCGGTGTACCGTACCAGTTGGTGTAGTAAGCCACCGGCTCAGCCACACTCCAGAACATCAGCCCAATACCCATACCCGCAGCAAAAAGCATGGAGAACCAGGAGAGCGTAGAGAATTCGGGCTTGGCGTTAACGCCACCCAGACGCACACGACCCACCGGCAGGAAAATCAATGCCAGACAGAAAACAACAAACAGGTTACAGCCGATCATAAACAGCCAGTCAAAATTCTCGATTGACCAGCCGCGTGCGCCTGTCAGCGCCTCCTTTGCACCGCTCGGGAACAGAAGCGTTGCAATAATGAACATCAGTATCAGACCAGCACTGATACCAAATACCGGGTTATGCACATCAAGCCCCATGAGCTTGACGTTGTCCTGACCGACTTGGTAGTCGGTGTCGTATGCAGCAGTTATCGCTATCGCTTCCGCTCTAGCTCCCTGTTGATTCACACCTTTCATGAAGCTCTCCTTCGGACTGTCTTATCGCGCGGAACCTATTCCGTCACGGATATTCTTTCTTTTTATTTTGTGCAGTCTCGGGGTGGTGCTGATCAAAATGACCGCAGAAAGCGAGAGGAACTTTCCGTCCGAAAATTCGGACCGGCCACACCCGGCTGCCAAGCCTCATCCATACTACGAATGCGTGAATTAACTGTTGTCCCCTTAGCGACAGCCAACTGGTGGAATAGCTACTTATTGCGACATGGCGTGAACCACTTATCTGTTTGCGACACGTTAAAAACCGTCAGCGAGCGATAAAACGGGATTGTCACAGATCTGGAGTAGCGCACTCGAAAATACGCATAAAAACCAAGTCAAAAACCTGACCGCCGGGTCGGGAAGCCGGATTTTACGGGCACTCGGCGATCTTCAAGCAGTGAATTTCATGCCAAGACGCAGGAAGGGTTTAGCTGCATCCACTGGATGGCTAAAGCGCTTGGCGACTGGTGTGGCCAGCCAAAGTGAAGCCAGGTTTGGCGCCGCATATAGTCGACAGCGTCATGCCAAAACAGCGCTATTTCAACGCTTCTACGGCTTCTCCGAGGTGCTTCCATACACCAGCGCATAAAAGCTATTGAGATTAGCCCGGATGTAGTCGAGAAAAGCCTGCATCACCGGCGTGGGATGTTTGCCTGCCGGGTGAACGGTACACCAGGAGCGACGCAGCGGAAGGCCATCCAGAGAGAGCACCTTCAGCTCATCCAGTCTCAGCTCTGCGGCAATGCTCAGCCGGGGCAGTACAGCGACCCCAAGCCCTGCCAGCACACCGTGTTTGATCGCGGCATTGGAACCCAGCTCCATTCTGGGGTTAAGTGTCAGACGTCGGCTGCGACACCAATCCTCAAGCGCATGCCGGGTACCGGATCCGGGCTCCCGAATTAACAATCCCGCATCAAAGAAGTCCTGCGCAGTCAGCTGGCTATCATTCAGCAGAGGATCGTCAGCACGAACCACCGGCACCAGCTCATTATCCAGAAACGGCATACTGGCCAGCGAACGGGAGTCCGGCACCATCCCCATGATTACCAGATCGTCGCGGTTTTCATTCAAGCGCTCCACGGCTTGTGCGCGATTGACCACCCGCAGCCGCACATCCACCTGGGTGTACTCCTTGAGAAAACCCTCCAGCAGATAGGGCACGACGTACTGGGCGGTACTGACGGCTGCAAGCCTTAATTCACCCCGCACCTGCCCCTGAAGTTCATCGAGCTCCATCTGCAGTCGCTCAAGGTCACCGAACATTGAGCGAACAACGCCGATCACCTGCTCGCCTGCAGCGGTGACGTAAAGACTTTTGCCCACATATTCGAACACCGGTTGCCCCAGCGCCTGCTCCAACTGGCGGATCTGCGCGCTGACAGCGGGCTGGGTGAGTCCCAGCTCGTCAGCCGCCCGGCTATAGCTCTGCTGCTGATAAACCGCCTTGAACACCTGAAGCTGGCGAAAAGAGAGACGATTTAGCAACTGGTTAAGGGTGTAAGCCATGGCTCTGCTCGCTACTCGGGGTTTGTAACGCACCAATCATAAGGTAGACCTTATGACACATAGAAAAAATATCAATTTATCCTTTTTCTCCGACTGTACTACTGTGGATTGATCTGATCGATCCACGCTTCAGGGAGAAGATCCATGCTGAAAAAGATCCTGATTGCCAACCGCGGCGAAATCGCCGTGCGCATCGTGCGCGCCTGTGCCGAAATGGGCATTCGGTCGGTGGCAATCTATACCGAACCGGATCGCTACTCGCTGCATGTAAAGCGCGCCGATGAAGCGCACTACATGGGAGAAGATCCGCTGGCGGGTTATCTGGACCCGCGCCGAATCGTCAATCTGGCGGTGGAAACCGGTTGCGACGCCATCCATCCCGGTTATGGCTTCTTATCCGAAAACAGCGAATTTGCTCGCATCTGCGCCGAGCGCGGCATCACCTTTATCGGCCCCAAAGCCGATGTTATCGCCCGGATGGGTGATAAAACCGCGGCTCGCGCCAGCATGATCGCAGCCGGGGTACCGGTAACGCCCGGTTCCGAAGGTAACCTGGCGGACCTTGATGAAGCGCTAAGAGTAGCCGACTCCATCGGTTATCCGGTCATGCTCAAAGCCACATCCGGCGGCGGCGGGCGCGGTATCCGTCGCTGCGACAGTGCTGCCGAACTCAAAACTCAGTACCCGCGGGTTATCTCCGAAGCAACCAAGGCGTTCGGCTCAGCCGAAGTCTTCCTGGAGAAGTGCATTGTCGATCCCAAACATATCGAAGTGCAGATTCTGGCTGACAGCCAGGGCAGCGCGATTCACCTCTATGAACGTGACTGCTCAATTCAGCGCCGCAACCAGAAGCTGATCGAGATCGCTCCCAGCCCTCAGCTGACACCGGAGCAGCGCAATTACGTGGGTGACCTGGCCGTGCGTGCAGCCAAGGCCGTCGGGTACGAAAATGCGGGTACGGTTGAGTTCCTGGTCACCGGCAATGAAATCTACTTCATGGAGATGAACACCCGGGTTCAGGTGGAGCACACCATTTCCGAACAGATCACCGGCGTAGATATCGTCCGTGAGCAGATCCGCATCGCCTCCGGTTTGCCGCTGAGTTACCGCCAGGACGATATCAGCCATCGCGGCTTTGCCCTGCAGTTCCGTATTAATGCCGAGGACCCGAAAAACAACTTCCTGCCCAGTTTCGGCCGTATCACCCGTTATTACGCGCCCGGTGGCCCGGGCGTGCGCACCGATACGGCGATCTATACCGGTTACACTATCCCGCCCTACTTTGACTCCATGTGCCTGAAGCTGATTGTCTGGGCACTGAACTGGGAAGAGGCATTGGATCGGGGCGCCCGGGCACTGTCCGACATGCGGGTACAGGGGGTCAAAACCACTGCGCGCTATTACCAGGAGATCCTCAACGATCCCGATTTTCGCAGCGGTGAGTTCAACACCAGCTTCGTCCCCAATCATCCGCAACTGCAGAACTATTCGGAAAAGCGGGACCCCAGCGAGATCGCCCTGGCCATAGCCGCCGCCATTGCGGCCCATGCCGGCGTATAAACCGTCGCGATAAGGAGAGATTCGATGAGCAAGATAAACGTTACTGATGTCATTCTGCGCGATGCCCACCAGTCCCTGATCGCGACCCGCATGCGTACCGAAGATATGCTGCCGATCTGTGACAAGCTGGATCGGGTTGGTTTCTGGTCGCTGGAAGTCTGGGGCGGCGCCACCTTCGATGCCTGCGTGCGTTTCCTGAAAGAGGACCCCTGGGAGCGTCTGCGCCAACTGCGTAAAGCGCTGCCCAACACGCGCCTGCAGATGTTACTGCGCGGACAGAACCTGCTGGGCTACCGCCACTACGCTGATGATGTGGTGGAAGCCTTTGTCGCAAAAGCCGCCGACAACGGTATCGATGTATTCCGGGTATTCGATGCGCTGAACGATCTGCGTAACCTAGAGGTGGCGATCAAGGCGGTCAAGAAAGCCGGCAAACACGCCCAGGGCACCATCTGTTACACCACCAGCCCGGTTCATACCGAAAAGCTGTTCGTGAAGCAGGCCAAGGCTCTGAAAAAGATGGGCGCCGACTCCATCGCGATCAAGGATATGGCCGGTCTGCTGACACCCTACGCCACCTACGACCTGATCAAAGCGATCAAGGGTGCCGTGGATCTGCCGGTTTTTATCCACAGCCACGCCACCGCCGGTCTCGCCGCCCAATGCCAGCTGAAAGCAATTGAAGCCGGTGCCGAGCATATCGATACCGCTATCTCCGCCTTCGCCTGGGGCACCAGCCATCCGGCCACCGAGTCTCAGGTCGCAGCGTTACGCGGCACTAAATGGGATACCGGTCTGGATCTGGAACTGCTGGGCGAGATCGCCGATTACTTCCGCGACGTGCGCAAGAAGTACCACCAGTTCGAATCCGAGTTCACCCGCGAGGATGTCTCGGTACAGATCAACCAGGTACCGGGCGGGATGATGTCCAACCTGGCGAATCAGCTCAAAGAGCAGAATGCGCTGAGCCGGATCCGAGAGGTGTTCGCGGAGATTCCCGCTGTCCGCAAGGATCTGGGCTACCCACCTCTGGTAACCCCCACTTCACAGATTGTCGGGACCCAGGCGGTGCTGAATGTACTGACCGGCGAGCGCTACAAGACGATCACCAATGAGGTCAAACGTTACCTTCAAGGCGGGTACGGCCACCCACCTGCTGACGTGAATGCCGCACTGCGGACCAAAGCGGTGGGCAAAGAGGAACTGATCGACGGGCGCCCGGCGGACCTGCTCAAACCGGAAATGGCACGCCTGCGCAAAGAGATTGGCGAACTGGCCCAGAGCGATGAAGACGTGCTGACCTTTGCCATGTTCCAGGATATCGGCCGCCAGTTTCTGGAGGAGCGCGCCGCCGGCACGCTGCAGCCAGAGGCGCTGCTACCCATCGAGAAAGCCGGACGCTCGGTCGATGAAGGCGTGGCTACCGAGTTCAAGATCGACGTACACGGGGAGACCTACGAGGTCGCCATTACCGGTGTCGGCGGTCATGAGAGTGGCAAGCGCCACATCTACCTGACGCTGGATGGTATGCCCGAAGAGGTGCTGTTTGAATCTCTCAACAGCTTTACCGGCACCACGGCGAGCGGCCGTCGCCAGGCGTCGTCTCCAGGACATGTTACCACCGGCATGCCTGGCAATATTGTCGATGTGCTGGTAGCCGTCGGCGACAAGGTCGAGGCTGGCCAGGCGGTGTTGATCACCGAAGCGATGAAGATGGAAACCGAAATTCAGGCACCGATCTCCGGTACCGTAACAGGCGTACACGTCGACAAGGGCGACCGTGTTACCCCGGGTGAGGTACTGGTGGAGATTGAAGCCTAAAAAGAGCAACTTGGTTGCAATGGAGATTGACCCCCGCCGAGGCATCGGTGGGGGTCTTTTTTTTGTGCAGCCGTCTAGCTCACGAAGACCACCCGAACAAAACCGGCGACAGAAACGACGGGCGAAAAAAGCCCCTCTGGGGAGAGGGGGCTACAAGGATTAGAACCGTGAATGCTCCGGGGGTGCACCGGAGACTTGAGGTAAAACCGATATCAGAGGGTAAACCGATACCAGCAACTTGCAGGGGATATATTCCGCAATCGGCGCACAGAGGTGAGGCTGTCTGGCTTCAGTTGGAATATGTGTCCATTGTCTACTGAACAAACGTCTAACACCTGTTCATGATCGAACCGCGCATTGCCATAAACGACACGGTTGAAACGAGTTTCCATCGCCCACAAAAAAGCCAGCGGTATCGACGCTGGCTTTCCTGAACGTGGGCGCTAAGCAATACCCAGTTAACGGATAACGCCCTCTTCGAGCAGCAGATCAAACACCGCCTGAGCCATTTCGGTGGCGGGCTGATCGCGAAGTACTTTACCGCCGTCGCCGGAGGATTTTGCGGTTGCCGCCTTGAATCGATCCGCGGCCGTTTTCGCCTTAACAACCTTGAGTCGTTTCGGACGCTTACGGGCAGGCGCCTCGCTCCACCCCGCTTTGACGGCATCAGTCACCTCAGCTTGCGCATTCACCGCCGCCAATTCGGCACGGCTGGCTGGGCCAAAGGCGCTCTGACGCGGCGCTTCGGCGGCCATATCCACACTGGCCACAAAGGGCAGGGGCACCTTCAGCGAGCGGCGCTGACCACGGGGCAATGCCTGCAACACCTCTGCCTGACCGTTCTCGATAGCAACGATCTCCGCCAGACGGGTCACCACCGGCCAGCCGAGGGCCTCGCCCAAGAGGTAGGGAACCATACCGGATGACTCCCCGCTTTCAGCACGCACGCCCGTCAGAACGATATCCGGCGTTTCGCCACGCAGATACTGGCTCAAAGCCGGCACCGCATCGGCATTATCGCCTTGGGCAATAATACGCAGCTTTTGTAATCCCATACCGGCGTAGGCCCGCAGGGAATCCTCTTCCGGATTACCGGCGTGCAGAACCTCCAGCCCCTTGGGAGCGAGCTTAAGGCCCATTTCCACGGCGCGGGCATCGGTTTCGGCACGGCGAGCACGGCCGGAACCCGGATGCTTACCCACCGAGATCAGCGCTTTGATGCGAAGATCCGGGAATTTCTTATCAGGCTGCATGTTCAATCTCCCCCTGACGATAAGCCTTAGCCAGACGAATCAGCTCCTGGAGCACATCACCACTATCGGCAATCACACTGAGTGCGGCACGTTTGACCATGTCACATCCCACATCGGTATTGATGGCGATAACCTTGTCGCACTGACCAATACCCTGCAGATGCTGGATCGCACCGGAGATACCCACCGCCACGTACACGCGTGCGGTCACCCAGGTACCGGTCGCACCGACCTGACGGAAACGCGGCATGTAGCCATCGTCCACCGCCACACGGCTGGCACCTTCGGTAGCCCCCAGCAGCTCGGCTGCCTGGTGGAACTGATCCCAATCCTTCACGCCGTTACCGGCAGAGAGAATGAACTCAGCTTCACCCAGCGGAATCGCATTCGGGTCAACAGCCACCTGGCCGCAATCGGCAATCTGGACACGGGCTTCAACAGCACCTTCCAGCGCCACCGGCAGGACTTCATGACGGGTTTCGTCGATGGGCTCTGCACACTCTTCAGCCAGTAGAACAAGACGCGGGGTCTCACGGGTGATATCCAGCGTACCGCCCGCCCCACGGCAGATACTCTGCTGAGCATCCACCTGCCAGGCCTGTGTTGCCGGACGCTCGCCAATGCGAGCCCCCAGGCGACAGCCCAACTCAAACCCGGCGGCAACACTGTCGGGCAGCAGCCAGTGACGCGGGGCAAACTCTTTTTCAACCTGCGCCAGCGCCGCCACACGACGCTCCGGCGAGTAGCCCTCGTATTCATCACCATCAAGGTGCAGCAGGCGATCAACGCCCGCTTTATCAAAGGCCTCTTCGCGATACTCACCGAAGACAACCGCCATCACCGCGCCGGCACCGCCAATTTCGCGGATCAGTTTGTGGGCCTGGCCGAGCACATCACGGTCATGACCGCTCAAACGGCCACCGACCATATCGGGCACCACGGCGATGTAGTAATCCGGGTTATCCACCTTATGCAGCGGCAGCACCACCTCTTTGGCACCGGAAGCGGAACGGCGACCACCGAGGCTTGCCAGACCGTTGCCGTTCATCCGGTCAATGCGCTTGATGCCGTTAGGACCTATAAAACCAACCGCATGCGGGTTACGACGGATCAGGCCAGATGGACCGCGAACCTCTGCGGCTGCGGACTGCATGGAGTCATGCAGCGGATGCAGACGGTTGCGTGCGATCCATTCCGCCCGCGGGTCGCGGCGAATAATATCTTCGCTCATACAGCCACCTCCCCAGCCTGCTTCTGTTTCGCAGCAGACTTGTTAGCACTCTGCTTACCGGATACCGGCGCGTCATCCTCGATCAACGCATCGGCCACCAGCTCGGCGATATCCTTCACTTCGGCACGGGGCTCCACCACGCCTTCCAGCATCGCGGTACACTGCTGACAGCCTACTGCGACCAGCTCGGCGCCCACTTCCTTGATTTCGGCCATACGCATATCGGCGATACGGCGCTCACCCGGAATATCGGTGATCGGAGCACCACCACCCCCACCGCAGCAGCGGGAGCGGAAACCGGAGCGTTCCATTTCGGCCAGTTTGATCCCCAGCTCACCGAGCAGCTCACGCGGCGAGTCATATTCACCGTTGTAGCGACCCAGGTAGCAGGGGTCGTGATAGGTCACGGTACCGCCCTTGAACTCTTCCAGATTCAACAGACCCGCTTTAACCAGCTCGTTGATGAACGTGGTGTGGTGCAGAACGTCGTAGTCCGGCTTCTGACCGGCCGGATACAGCTCCGGATACTCGTTCTTCAGGCAGTGGAAGGCGTGCGGGTCAGTCGTCACGATACGGTTGAACTTGTACTGACTGAGCGCCGCGATATTACGCTTGGCCAGGCTCTGGAAGGTGGCATCATCACCCAGACGACGGGCCACGTCGCCGGAGTCGCGCTCTTCATCGCCCAGCACTGCAAAGTCGACGTTTGCTGCTTTCAGTACTTTCACGAAGGCACGCAGAATACGTTGGCTACGCATGTCAAAGGCACCGTCGGACACCCAAAACACCACGTCCACTTCTTTCACGTCTTTAAGCACACGCAGATTCTGATCCGCCGCCCAGTTCATGCGGCTGCCCGGATTGAAACCGTTGGGGTTATCGGTGGCGATCAGGTTATCCAGCACTTCAGCGCCTTTGTTCGGGGTATTACCCTTCTCCAGCGTCAGGAAGCGGCGCATATCGACGATGGCGTCCACGTGCTCGATCATCATCGGGCACTCTTCCACACAGGCGCGGCAGGTGGTGCAGGACCAGAGTGTATCCGGGCTGACCAGACCTTCGGTGATGGTTTTGTTCGGGCCGCCTTCAGCCTTGCCGACTTCGATACCCGGGTAAGGGCTGCCGGCGAACTTGGCATCGGAGCCACCGGCCAGACCAACCACCATATCCTGGATCAGTTTTTTCGGGTTCAGCGGCTGACCGGCTGCAAACGCCGGACACATCGCTTCACACTTACCGCACTGAACGCAGGCGTCGAAACCCAGCAGCTGATTCCATTTAAAGTCAGTGGGCTTTTCCACACCCAGCTTGGACGCAGTCAGATCCACAGCCTTGAGGCCGGTGGAGCGACCACCCCCAAAACGCTCGGGACGACGGTGAAAGGCCAGGTGCAGGGAACCGGCAAAGGCGTGCTTCATCGGACCGCCCCAGCCCATGCCGAACACCAGCTCACCCAGCCCCCAAACGATACCGGCAGCCAGCACCACAGCCAGCACCCAGCCTCCAAAGTTTTCAGGCAGGATACCGGCGGCGGGCAGGGTCGCGATAAAGAAGCTGACAGCAAACATCAGCAGGCTCTTGGGCAGACGCATCCAAGGGCCCTTTGACAGGCGCGACGGCGGGTTAAGACGACGCTTGAATACGAACAGCGCACCGACAAACATCAGCACCAGAGCGCCCAGCAGGGCATAGCTGAGCCAGCGGCTTTCAACACCGAACAGGTGCACCGCGAGGATCAGCACCATCGACAGCACGAAGCCACCGGCAGTCGCCACGTGAGTCTTGGACATATACTTATCGCGCTCAACCACATGGTGCAGATCCACCAGGTAGCGACGCGGCATCGCCATCAGTCCGGAGAAGAGATTAACCTTTTCCGGCTGACCGGCACGCCAGAGACTGATCCGCTTGAGCATACCGGCCACAGCCAGCAGCAGCGCAACAGAGAGAAGAACGGGGAGTAACCAATCGAGGATCATGATGAGCCCTCTTGAATTAACCTAGGCTTGTACGTGGCAGTGAACTGCAAGGAGCGGCAAGCAGGTGGTAGCGGGCTGGCCCTCGCCGGCAAGGATGCCGGCGTGGAGCCCCCAGGGATGGGTTCACGGCGTGTCAGCACGTGACCACCTGCTTGTTGCCAAACCGCCCAGGCTGCCGCCAGACGCTTACAGATCCTTGCAGAGTCGCAGTGCGTCGTAGATCGCCGCATGTGTGTTGCGCTGGGACACACAGTCCCCCAGACGCCACAGGATCATGCCGTCGCCAGATTCGGATAGCTCTTCACCAAGAATGGGCTGAGGCTTGATATCGAACAGTGCTTCAACGTCGATCTGACCCTTGTTGCGCGACTCACCCTTGAGTTCGTAGTACAGCGCTTCGTTGGGACGAATACCGTTCTCGACCACGATCTGATCGACAACACGCTCTTCCTGCTGACCGGTGTACTCGTTTTCCAGCAGCGCAACCAGCTTGTCACCTTCGCGGTATACCTTCTCCAGCATCAGGTCGGAGGTCATGATCACCTCCTTCTCATACAGGCTGCGGTAGTAGGTCGGGAAGGTGGTACCACCGATGCCGACACCCGGCTTGATATCGTCGGTAACCAGCTCGACCATGGACCCTTTGGAGGCCAGGTAGTCAGCCGCGGACATCCCGGAGAATTCACAGATGGTGTCGTAGATCAGGACGTTTTTGCCCGGTTCGACTTTGCCGCTGAGAATGTCCCAGCTGGATACAACCAGACCTTCCTCGGCACCCCAGTGCGGGTTCTGCTCCAGGAACGGCGTACCGCCGGTTGCCAGGATGCAGACATCCGGCTTGAGGTCACGGATCATGTCAGCGCTGGCTTCGGTACCCAAACGGATATCAACGCCCAGACGCTCAAGCTCCATTACCATCCAGCGGGTGATACCGGCCATCTGATCACGCTGCGGTGCTTTAGCGGCGATGGTGATCTGACCACCCAGTTCTTCAGCCTTCTCAACCAGGGTTACGTTGTGTCCACGTTCAGCAGCAACGCGGGCCGCTTCCATACCACCGGGGCCACCACCCACAACAACGACCTTGCGCACAGGGCCAGTCGTCTTCTCAATGATGTGCGGCAGACCCATGTATTCACGGGACGTCGCCGCGTTCTGGATGCAGAGTACGTCCAGACCCATGTACTGACGGTCGATACAGTAGTTGGCGCCCACGCACTGACGAATCTGGTCAACCTGATCCATCTTGATCTTGGCAATGAAGTGCGGGTCAGCGATATGTGCACGGGTCATACCGACAAAGTCGACATAACCGGCTTCCAGGATACGCTTGGCCTGGTTCGGATCCTTGATGTTCTGCGCGTGGATAACCGGTACGGAAACCACTTCCTTGATACCCGCCGCCAGGTGCAGGAACGGCTCCGGCGGGTAGCTCATGTTCGGGATGACGTTGGCCAGGGTGTTGTGGGTATCACAACCGGAGCCAACCACACCGAAGTAATCGATCAGGCCGGTCGCGTCGTAGTACGCCGCGATCTGCTTCATATCTTCGTGGTTCAGACCATCCGGATGGAACTCATCACCGGTGATACGCATGCCGACGACAAAGTCTGGGCCCACCGCTTCACGCACGGCTTTGGCGACTTCCAGACCGAAACGCATACGGTTTTCAAAGCTGCCGCCCCACTGGTCGGTACGCTTGTTAACACGCGGAGACCAGAACTGGTCGACCATATGCTGGTGCACGGCAGAGAGTTCAACACCGTCGAGGCCGCCCTCTTTCGCACGCACGGCCGCTTTCGCGAAGTCGCCGATAACGCGCCAGATCTCTTCCTCTTCGATGGTCTTACAGGTCGCACGGTGTACCGGCTCACGAATACCTGAAGGAGACATCAGATTGGGCCAGTTCTCACCGTCCCAGCGGGAACGGCGCCCCATGTGGGTAATCTGAATCATGATCTTGCCGCCGTGCTTGTGCACAGCATCGGCAAGATTCTGAAAATGGGGGATGATACGGTCGGTGGACAGGTTTACCGAGCTCCACCAGCTTTGTGGGCTGTCGATCGACACCACACTGGAACCGCCGCAGATACAGAGGCCACAGCCGCCCTTGGCCTTCTCTTCATAATACTTGACGTAACGATCGGTGGTCATACCGCCATCGGTGGCATACACCTCGGCATGAGCGGTACTGACGATACGGTTACGGATGGTCAGCTTGTTGATGTTCAACGGCTGGAACAGTGCATCGAACTGCGACATGGTTCACCCCAACTTTTCTAAGGGCCTGCACCGGCTCTCGACGGCGCAGGTTTTTGTACTCTTTTGTTTTACTCGATTAGCCGAGCGGAAGGACTTCGAAAATGCCGTAGTCGCAGCCTTCTTCAGCCGCACTCTGCGTCTGTTCTGCAACGGTGCGGACCGGGTAACCTAGGCTCTCGGCGATCTGATCCATGGCACCGGCAAACCAGCCGGTGAACATGTAATCAACCTTGCGGTTTACTTTGCCGTACTGGTAAACGAACGCGGAGTTTTCCAGACGTACGCGGGCAGTACCCTTTTCCAGATCCAGCTCTTCAGTGATGAAGAACCCCCAGCCACGCTGAGACAGGCGCTTCATGTAGTGATCCCATACATCACGACCTGAAATACCGTGGGCTTCGGCTTCTTTTTCACACCAGTAGTAGGCGGATTTGTAACCGGCCTTGTAGAGGATCTCGGCATAACGCTCTGCACCGATCTCTTCTTCGATACCCATGTGGTTGTTAACAAAGAAGTGGCGCGGCACATACAGCATCGGCAGTGCATCGGTGGTCCATACGCCGGTTTCGTCATCGACGAGGATCGGCATTTCAGGTGCATGAGTACCCATTACTTCAAACTCCAACTAAAAGTATTTGTCTCTGTTAATAACCGCGTTGAAACGTCATGAGCGCCGCAGCCTCTGATCGTTATTCGCCCCAGACGTCTGCCAGGACCCGAACCCAGTTCTCACCCATGATTTTGCGTACCTGGGTTTCGGTGAAACCACGACGCAGCAGTGCTTCGGTCAGGTTCGGGAACTCACCCAGAGTACGGATACCTTCCGGGTTCACGATCTTGCCGAACTGGGTCAGACGACGGGCGTAGCCCTTGTCGTGGGTCAGCCACTCGAAGAACGGCTGGCCATGTCCCTGAGTGAAGTCGGTACCGATACCGATCTGATCTTCACCAACGATATTGAAGACATACTCGATCGCCTCAACGTAATCTTCGATGGTGGAGTTGATGCCGTTCTTGAGGAAGGGCGCGAACATGGTGACGCCGACGAAACCGCCGTGATCGGCGATGAACTTCAGCTCTTCATCGGACTTGTTGCGCGGATGCTCTTTCAGCCCGGAGGGCAGGCAGTGGGAGTAGCAGACCGGTTTTTTGGACTCGAGAATAACCTCTTCAGAGGTTTTCGCGCCGACGTGAGACAGGTCGCACATAACGCCGACACGGTTCATCTCAGCCACGATCTCACGGCCGAAACCGGACAGACCACCGTCCCGCTCGTAGCAGCCGGTACCGATCAGGTTCTGGGTGTTGTAGCACATCTGTACCACGCCCACGCCCAGATCCTTAAAGGTCTGCACGTAACCGATCTGGTCTTCGAACGCATGGGCGTTCTGGAAGCCCATGATGATACCGGTCTTACCTTCTGCCTTGGCGCGACGGATATCGTCGGTGGTGCGTACTTTCAGCACCAGGTCAGAGTTCTGCTCGATCAGGCCATTCATTTCAACGATGTTGTTGACCGTAGCCTGGAAGCCTTCCCACACCGACACGGTGCAGTTTGCAGCCGTCAGACCACCACGGCTCATGTCTTCGAAAAGCTCACGATCCCACTTTGCGATCACAAGACCATCGATCACGATGGCATCTTTGTGCAGTTCTGCTGCGCTCATTTTTCCACCTATTCAACGGGTGCTTTCAGTAGCGCTCAGAATAGGGGGAAAGATCACGGGGAATTGTTCTGAAAGCGTCACTCGACTGGCGTAAAGCGTAGTGATTCGCGACGTCAAAAAAGGTTTTCCACAGCCGGCAGGATTTAGTCACGGTAGAGCAGAAAAAGACCGGATCCTATAACGCAAAAAACCGCCGCTACCTCTGGGTAACGGCGGTTTCGAAAGACCTTTAAACCCGCTTACTGAAGGGTTACGGATCCGTAAGTCGGCTCAAACTGCGCTTCGCTCAGTGCGCGCATCGCCAGCTCGCTGGAGCGACGCTCGCCCTTCTGGTTGAGCCCCGGCAAAGCTGTCGTTACCAGCGGTGTCAGCGTCTGTGTCCGCTCCTGACTACGCATGCCACTGCGCTCTTCACGTGGCGGAATACCGATATGTTCGCGGTAGCATTTGCTGAAGTGCGGTGTGGAGACAAAGCCACAGGCCGCCGCGATCTCGATGATCGACATGGAGGTCTGCTTAAGCAGCTGACGCGCACGGAACAGGCGCAGCTTCAGGTAGTACTTCGACGGTGAGCACTGCAGATACTTCTGGAACAGACGCTCCAGCTGACGGCGCGAAAGCCCCACATACCCGGCCAGCTCATCCAGCTCGATCGCTTCCTCAATGTTGGATTCCATCAAAGAAACCGCTTCAACCAGTTTGGGCTGAGTGGTACCCAGTACATGACGCAGCGGAATACGCTGGTAATCGGATTCATTACGAACGCGATCACAGATAAACATCTCGGAGATACCGGCAGTCAGCTGGTAACCGAAGTCACGGCGGATCATGTTCAGCATCATGTCCATCGGTACGGTGCCGCCGCTGCTGGTCATACGGTCACGATCGATCACGAACAGGTGATTGGTGCAGTTAACCTTGGGGTAAGCTTCCTGCAGAGACGCGATACACTCCCAGTGCGCACTGCAGTCATAGCCGTTCAGCAGGCCCGCTTCTGCCAACAGGTAGGGACCTGTACAAACACCACCAATCAGGATGTGCTTGCGCGCCATCGCCTGTAGCCAGGAGACCTGACGGCGGGTAAAGCTACGTGTGATGTTAACACCGCCGACAACGATCAGTGTGTCCAACTCGGGAGACTCGGTCATTGAGCTATCCGGTGTGATCCGGATACCGTCACTGGCCATAACCGCTTCACCGTCTTCGGTGAGGGTGTGCCAGTTATAGAGCTCCTGCCCGCTTAGCTGATTCGCCATACGCAACGGCTCCACCGCCGACGCCAAAGCGATCATGGTGAAGTTGTTCAGCAACAGAAAACCGATGCTGCGGGTTTTGTTCTTTGCAGTTGAGCCCTGAAAAGAAGAAGAGTTGTTCTCAGACATTTTACGCTAACCCCATGTTTACCTATTGGGGCACTAGCAACCGCTGTGCCTTTTATATTTATATTTGGTCGTATCTGAGTCGGCGTGTCGCAAATAGATATGCGGATGCCGGGTTAGACCCAATTAGCTCCAAATCACGCGAAAAGCAGCTCTCACGGGCACTACAGACATGCGCACTATAGTTGAATCTGTATTAAAAGCGACCCCCCTGATGTCGTTTTTTGCACCTTTTTTTTACACAAACGGTCCAAATGAGGGCGCCTCATCTGGACCATTTGATCAGGTATTTTGAAATAAAACTGTATAATCAACACTCAACGGCGTTAACAGCAATCTCGATATCATTGACCGCAAGACCACCCCGAGAAGTCTCTTTATATTTGTCCTGCATGTCTCGGCCAGTGTCGCGCATGGTACGGATCACCTTGTCGAGCGAGATGAAATGCTCACCATCACCCCGCAGGGCCATCTGAGCGGCGTTAATCGCCTTCATGGCGGCAATGGCATTACGCTCGATGCAGGGCACCTGAACCAGACCCGCAACCGGATCACAGGTCAGCCCCAGGTTGTGCTCCAAGGCTATCTCTGCGGCGTTTTCCACCTGCGCTGGCGTACCACCAAGTACCTCAGCCAGACCCGCTGCCGCCATTGCACAGGCAGAACCCACCTCACCCTGGCAGCCTACTTCGGCCCCTGAGATCGAAGCGTTTTTCTTACACAGCGCACCAATAGCCGCAGCTGCCAACAGGAAGCGCATCACATCGTCGTCGGACGCCTGATCCTTGAAGCGCATGTAATACATCAATACCGCCGGAACAATGCCTGCCGCACCATTAGTGGGCGCAGTAACCATACGACCACCGGCCGCATTCTCTTCATTCACCGCAAGCGCATAGAGGTTCACCCAATCCATGGCACTTAACGTGGAGCTGATCACATTGGCGTTAGAGGCCTGGTTCAGAGACTTATACAGCGAGGGCGCACGACGGCGCACATTCAGACCGCCTGGAAGAACCCCCTCGTTTTCCAACCCGTTGGCGATACACTCCTGCATCGCTTTCCAGAGCGAATCGATACCCGCTCTGATTTCAGACTCCTGGCGCCAGACTTTTTCGTTCTCAAGCATCAACTCACTGATCGAAAAACCTTCACGGAGACAGATTTCGAGCAGCTCACGGGCACTGTTAAAGTCGTAAGGCAATTTAACCTGAGGCACCAGATGTGCTTCGCTGGTCGCTTCACTTTCATTAAGAACAAACCCCCCGCCAATTGAGTAGTAGGTCTGTTTCAGGCCGATCTCTTCACTCACCCATGCCGTCAGCGTCATCGCATTGGGGTGGTAAGGCAAGACTTCATCCAGGAACAGCATGTCGCGATCCCAGTCGAATTCAACGCCCATATCGCCGCGCAGCGGCAGGTAGCCTGACTCCATCACCGCTTTAACAGCGGGCCCGACCGAGCGAGGATCCACTGTTTCGGGCGACTCGCCCATCAAGCCCACCAGCGTGGCCAGATCGGTGCCGTGGCCTACGCCCGTGGCACTGAGTGATCCGAACAGTTCAATCGAGATACGGGTAACGGATGCAGTAACGCCGGCTTCGTCGAGTTCCTCCAGGAACCTGTTAGCCGCACGCATCGGGCCAACTGTATGTGAACTTGAAGGCCCCACCCCAATCTTGAACAGATCAAAAACACTAATACCCATGACACACCTCGACCGAACCGGCCTTTGCTGGAAAAACACTGCAGGGATTATCAGGGTGACCGGGGCAAACCACATGTCGTACAGCGACGCCTGTAGATGCGAAATCGACTTACATTCTCTGACACCTTTTCTGACTCTTCGATCGAAAAACGCTCCTCATGATCAAAACGCACAAAAAGCGCGTTAAATTTTTAAAGGTATTAATGACTTTAAACTTCAGAATAGAAAATGACGTCTTTAGCATGAAGTCATTACCAGCTGAGGTGACCTGAATTTAAAAACATCACCAATCCGGCTTGCTATCCAAAACAATAAAAACGGAAATTGCTATGAGAATATTCATAAAAAACCTACCGCCCATCTCTAATTTTCATCACATAAACCAACAAATCTGCACTACCACACCCACGTTAAATTCCTGTTACAGAAAGTAGTCACAAATTTAATCGCTTCGAAACAGGAATGTCATAAAGCGAAACTAACATGCGCCCGAAATCAAACACGAAACGGTTTGGACAGGTAATGTCGACTAAAAGTTTAGTATTTTTTTTCCTGGCTGTTATGACCCCCGTTATCGGGCAGGCTCAGGTACAAATTAAACTGGACCCGACCATCAAGGTTCATGTGGTGAATGAAGCGCCGGCAGAGCAGTATCTGTCCGCCCAGCAGGCACGCCTTGAGCTCCCGAATGGTGAGCATCAGCTGGTTATCGAGAAGGTTGTGCGTCTTCGCGATGCGGCGGACGAATCTTTTCTGGATAGCAGCGACGCGTTGATCCTGCTGTTTAATGCAAGCGATGAGCAGCTCACCCTGGAAACCCCAGCCGTTGATACCCGGTATGAACTTAAAACGTTCAATCGTAAACCAAAGGCTTACCTACTGGATGCCAACGGCAATAAAAAAGACCTTAAAATCGATACGCTTATTAAGGAAGGCTTTCAGCTGGACCGGAATTATATAGCAGAGATCCAAGCGTATAACCAAACCGAATCGAAAGCTGCTCTCGAAGAAAACCAATCAGAACCCGCTTATACCTTTAATGAAAGTAATAAGGGGTCATCTGTTAATGGTCAGATAGTTCAACAAGAAAAAGCTGATCAAAAAATCGTCAGCCAGATGCTGGAATACTGGTATCAAAAAGCTGACGAGCAGACTCAGCAACGTTTTAAATCCTGGATAAATCAGACTCATTAATCCTGCAATCATTGCGTCCCAATATGGAGTTCGATTCATGAAAAAGCTTACTTTGGCCGTAGCCATCTCCGTTGCCGCCGGTTCTGCCAGCGCTGCTACCATCTACGAAGGTAAAGGCTTCACCTACAAACTGAACGGCGACCTGCAGGTTCAGCTGCGTCAGGACGTGGGTAACGACCAGAACCCGGAAATCGAGTTTGATGACCTGGAACTGAAAAACTACGTGAGCTACGAGCTGTCCGACACTCTGACCGCTTTCGGCCGTGTCGACTTTGGCTTCAAAGACGCTGCGGAAGACAAGCAGGACGGAAGCGACCTGGAAGAAGCGTACCTGGGTCTGGCTTTCGGCAACACATCTGTGTCTTTCGGTAAGCAGAACTTCGCTTCTGACGAGTTCGGTATCGAAGAAGCGTACGAAAACACCCTGGACGAAGACCGCTTCGACGCCATGGGCACCGACGGTGACGACACCATCCGTGTTGACGTTGAGCTGAGCAATGTTTACCTGGTCGCTTCTTACGAAATGGAAGCTGAAGGTGAAGCGAGCGAAAACGGCGAATACTTCGACCTGTTCGCATCCACCGAGATCTCTGGCCTGACTCTGGCTGCAGCCTACCAGGACATGACTCCGTCTGTCGGTGCTGACTCCGAAGAAACCTGGGGTGTGAGCGCGTCCTACGACGCCGGTGTCGCCACCATCGCCGCTGACTTCAGCACCACCGAAGATATCGCTGACCAGTACAACCTGGCTGCCACCTTCGCTGCTGCCAAGACCACCAAAGTTGCACTGGGTATGACCAACATCGAGCCGGAAAGCGGTGATGACGTGACCGAGTGGTACGCCAACGTGACTTACAAGTTCCCGACCCAGAAGAACGTCAGCCTGATCGCTGAAATCGCCGATACCGACGAAGACGACTCTGACATGGGTTACCTGGCCGGTATGCGCATCAAGTTCTAATGATGCCCAGCCGACTCCCCTTCCCCCTTCAGGTGGAGTCGGCTGACCTGCTCTACTCAGGCCGACAGGATGTCGGCTTTTTTTCGTCTGGACCTACCCCTGTCTGAACCTGCCCCTGCTTGTTGTCCTGCAACCAGGAACCGATCACCGTCGCCACTGATTCCGGCTGTTCCATGGTGCTCATATGGCCGGACTGTTCAATCACGCTCAGCTGCGCCTGCGGTGCCAACACCTGCATCGCTTCATGCTGGGAAACCGGGCTCCAGGCATCCTCACGTCCGCAGACCAGTAATGTGGGACATTGGAGCGTTTCGAGTACCGGAGTGGCATCCGGGCGGCTCAGCAGCGCACGAATCTGCGCTTCGAATATCTCGGGCGTTTTGCGTTCGATCATCTGCAGAATCGACTCGACCAACGGGGCATCTTCCAGCCGGTCCGGATGGACCATCCCCTGCAGCCAGGTCCACCCCATGGCACGCATCCCCTGTTCACGGGCCAGCGACAACAACGCCATCCTTTTCTCTCGCTCGCTGTCACCGGCGTCTCCCGGCGCTCTCGCCGTATAGCCGGTATCCATCAGAACAAGCCTTTGCACCCGCTCCGGCGCGTATCGACAGACTTCCATCGCCACGCGTCCTCCCATGGAGTGCCCGATCAGCGTGAATGAGTCAGGCGTGTCTTTCAGAACAGCCCGGGCCATCGCTTCGATAGAATCGGCAGCGCCATAATCCACAACACGACAGCGCTGCGCCGGGAGCCCCGGAATCACCGGCTCCCAAACCGCCGCATCACACAATAGACCGGGTAAAAGCAAGATATCGGGATTCATGGATTATCCTGAGTTATCAGATTAAAAAGCATTCGCCTTACAGATCCTCGACACCGATCACCCGTAACGACTCGCAGTCATCCGGCATCCCCTTTTCATTGAAGATCTCGGCATAGCGCAGCGTGGCGTTGGCGTGTTCACGCATGATCGATTCCGCACGGGCGCCCTGGCGGCGGGTGATTGCATCAAAAACCGCATGATGCTGCATATGGGCGAAGTTAAAACGCCGGTACTCCTGCTTGAGCTGAGTACGGTCGATCGCCAGCGAGCTGACCGACGCGAACGGCATATGCTCATTGCGCTGCATGGCCGAACTGATCGCCGGGTTGCGACTCGCCTCAATCACAATCGAATGAAAACGGCGGTTAAGATCATGATAGGCCTCCAGATCCTCTTCGGTGACATAGCCTTTATCAAACAGCTCATCCCCCCACGCCAGACACTCGACCAGGCCCTGACGCTGCGCTTCGGTTAAGCCGTTCTCGGCGGCCTGGCGCGCGGCCAGCCCCTCTAACGCCCCCCGCACCTCAACAGCCCCGCTGATCTCCTCCCGGGTCACCTGACGCACGCGGTAGCCGCGTCGCTCAAGCTTGATCAGCAACCCCTCCTGCTCAAGTGCCCGAAACGCAATCCGTACCGGTGTGCGCGAAACACCCAGCCGCTCAGCGGTCGGTATCTCGGCGATACGCTCCCCTGCTGCCAGCTCACCGGAGATGATCATCTGCCTTAATGTGCTCAGTACCCGCTGACCCGCTTTGCTCATGACCCGCTCACCGTATTGGATTCAGTTTCCGGCAGATTGTACCAAATTGGATCCAATTGGAATGATTCAGGACTGTTCAATCTCGGCACAGCACCATCAGACTGAAAAATCGCAAGCCCACCCAATCATTAAATCTTTGTTCTAAAAAGACTTTATACATAATTGATAGGCAATACCAATCAGACACACATAAGACAGTCAAAAAATACAATGGATCCAGTATGGAGTTTTAAAGACCATATAGGGCAATATTTATATCAAATTGGATCCATTAATAAGAATTTTAAGCCAAGGAGTCTGAGATGTTTCCGAAAAACTGCTGGTACGTCGCCTGCACCCCCGATGAGTTCGCCGAAAAGCCCTTGGGCCGCCAAATCTGCGGCGAGCAGATCGCCTTCTACCGAGACCAGGATGGCAAAGTCGCCGCAGTGGAAGATTTCTGCCCGCATCGCGGGGCTCCGCTTTCTCTGGGTTACGTTGAAGACGGTCAGCTCGTATGCGGTTACCACGGCCTTAAAATGGGCCGTGATGGCAAAACCACGTCCATGCCCAAACAGCGTGTTGGTGGCTTCCCCTGCGTGAAAAGCTACCCGGTGGCGGAGCGCTATGGCTTTGTCTGGATATGGACCGGCGATGCAGAAAAAGCCAACCCGGACGATATCCCCCATCTGGAGTGGGCCGTCAGTGATGAATGGGCCTACGGTGGTGGCCTGTATCACATCAATTGCGACTACAAGCTGATGATCGATAACCTCATGGACCTGACCCATGAAACCTACGTGCACTCCACCAGCATCGGCCAGAAAGAGATCGATGAAGCTCCGGTCAGCACCAAGGTGGTCGATGGCGAAGTTCGCACCTCGCGCTTTATGGATAACGTCACCGCGCCGCCATTCTGGCAGGGCAACCTGCGCACCAAAGGCTTGCCGGATGACCAGCCCGTGGATCGGTGGCAGATCTGCCGTTTCACACCGCCCAGCCATGTACTGATCGATGTGGGTGTCGCCCTCGCCGGTCATGGCGGACGCGAAGCCCCGGCCGACAAGCGGGTTAACAGTATCGTGGTGGACTTTATTACGCCGGAAACCGAAACCAGCCACTGGTATTTCTGGGGTATGGCCCGAAACTTCAATCCGCAAGACGAAGCACTGACCGATGCAATTCGCGAAGGTCAGGGGGGCATCTTTGCCGAGGATCTGGAGATGCTGGAGTGCCAGCAGGCCAATCTGACCCGGTTCCCCGAGCGTAAACTGCTCAAGCTGGATATCGACGCCGGCGGCGTCCAGGCACGGCGCATGATCGACAAGCTTCTCAAAGAGGAAGCGGGGGAGATCAGCCTGAAAAGCGTCAGCGCCTGATCAACGCCCTGATTGAACAATCGGCACATCCGGGTTGGGTGACACGGATGTGCCGAATAATAACAACACGGCCCGCTGTGGGGGCCGGGAGACTATGCTGTGATCGACGTAAAGATCGTACGCAAAGAGTACGAAACCGAAGATATCTGCCTGTTGGAGCTGGTTCGAACCGATGGCGGTGCATTACCGGCCTTCAGTGCCGGAGCCCATATCGACCTGCACCTGCCCGGTGGCCTGATACGCCAATACTCCCTCTGCAACCATCCGGGCGATACCCACGCCTACGAAATTGGCGTGCTGCGCGACCCCGACTCCCGCGGCGGCTCCATCGCCATCCATGATCAGCTCAACGTGGGTGACCAGATCACCATCAGCGAGCCCCGTAACCTGTTCCCGCTGGAGCATAGCGCCCAGAACCACCTGCTGATCGCGGGCGGTATCGGCATTACCCCGATACTGTGCATGGCCGAGCGGCTCAGCCATCAGAGCGCTGCTTTTCAGATGCATTACTGCGCGCGCACGCCCGAGCAAACCGCCTTTCGCAACCGCATTAGCGCCAGTGAATTCAGTGACCGGGTCCAGTTCCATTACAGCCGTACCGAACCTGCATCACGTATGGACACAGCCGCCTTACTGGCTGAACAGCCCGCTGGGACGCACCTGTATGTCTGTGGACCCAACCCGTTCATGGACCACGTGCTGGAGACCGCCCGAGCTGCAGGCTGGGCCGAGGAGCGCCTGCACCGCGAGTACTTTGCCGCCGACCACAGCGGCGAAGGCGAAAACAGCAGCTTCGAAATCCAGCTTGCCAGCAGTGGTGATGTAATCGAAATCCCGGCTGACCGCTCCGCGCTAGAGGTGCTGCTGGATCATGACATCGATATCCCCTTCGCCTGTGAAGAGGGCGTGTGTGGCAGCTGCGCGACCCGCGTACTGGAGGGGGAACCCGATCATCGCGATGTGTTCATGACCCCGGACGAGCACGCCTCCAACAATGAGTTCGCACCCTGCTGTTCGCGCGCAAAAAGTAAACGACTGGTATTGGATATCTGAGCAACACCTTCAAACCAACCCATAACAATAAGACAGGAAAACCCAATGAAGATTAAAAAGCTGACCGGTGTAATCGCCACCTCCGCCGCACTGATGATCGGCGCCCAACCCATAGCCAATGCAGCGGAGTACACACTACGCTTTGGTCATATCTGGCCCGCTGTTGCCGGCACCCACAAAAATATCTTCCAGCCCTGGGCTGACCAGGTGGAGAAGGAGTCGGGAGGCCGCATTGCAGTGGAGCTCTATCCATCCGGCACCCTGTCAAAGCCGCCGGCTCAGTATGAAGCGGTCAAGAACCGCATCATGGATGTAACCGCCACCGTTCAGGGCTACTCCGCCAACCGCTTCCCACTGACTCAGGTGGTCGAGCTACCGGGCGTTGTCAAAACAGCAGTGCAAGGCTCCTGCGTTATCCAGGGCCTCTATGATGAAGGCCTGATCGCCTCAGAATATGAAGACACCCACCCGTTGTTTTTCTTCACCCACGGTCAGGGCCACCTGCACTCCACCGACAAACTGGTGAAAACCCCGGAAGACCTCTCCGGCATGCGCATTCGCCGCCCCACCACCGTGGTGGGCGATATGCTCTCTCGCCTGGGTGCCCAGCCGGTGGGTATGCCTGCACCGGAGACCTACACCTCGGCCCAGCGCGGTGTAATCAACGGCATCATGTTCCCCTGGGAGGGGCAACTCTCCTTCCGCCTGAACGAGCTGACGCCTTATCATACCGAAGTCGGCGGCCTCTATTCGCTGTCGTTCATCACCACCATGAACAAAGACGTATACGAGCAGATGCCTGAAGACCTCAAGGCCGTTATCGACAACGCCTCCGGTCAGACCTGGGCGAAGATTGCCGGTGTTAACTACGACAACTCCGATAAAATCGGCCGCCAGCAGGCGATCGACGCCGGGGATGAGATCTACGTAGTGGAAAACGGCGCCGAAAACCCGGCCTGGAAACCGGTACTGGATCAGGCCACCGAAGCCTATCTGGATAGCCTGGAAGAGAAAGGCCTGCCGGGACGTGAAGTGTATGCGCGAGCGCTTGAGCTGAGTGGAAGCTGCCCAACGGAGTGATTTTTTGTTGTTCCGCCGGCGGGCGTGGTGCTCGTCGGCCCTCATTTCGCCGGGTGGCGAGTTAAGGGACTTGTGCGGACAAGTCCCTTAACAATCCCAAACCGCCCCTCAGTTTGATCGGCTACGCCGATTCCCCTGTGCTTCTCGACCGAAAGAGCGGGACAGGAAACTCGCTCCTTCGTCACTCAAACAACCTGTCCCTTATTTTTCTTTAAGTCTGCGATGCTTGTAGTGGTTGTAGTGGTTCAATGATTCCGGACACCCAGATAGGTGGTAACCTTGCCACCCAAGAGGTGTTCAATGAAAAAACAACGTCGTTCCTTTACGCCCGAGTTCAAGCTGGAAGCCGCTAGTCTTGTACTGGATCAGGGCTATTCCATCGCTGAGGCCTGCCGGTCACTTGGTATCGGTGATACCGCACTGCGTCGGTGGGTGGATCAGTTACGTGCCGAACGTGACGGGGAAACGCCCGCAAGCAAAGCTATGACGCCCGAGCAGAAGCGCATCCAGGAACTGGAAGCCAGGGTTAAACGCTTGGAGCAAGAAAAGGACATATTAAAAAAGGCTTCCGCTCTCTTAATGTCAGACGAGTTCAAACGTATGCGCTGATAGACCGTTTGAGAGAGTTAAAGCCTGTTGATCTG
>NZ_KE386829.1:0-21282 GCF_000428985.1 Marinobacterium litorale DSM 23545
GTTGACAAGCCGGTTTTCCTGATCCTCGATAACCACCCGGTTCATCATGCTCGTCGGGTTCGAGACTATGTTGAGAGTCTCGACGGCAAGCTCAGGTTGTTCTTCCTGCCGCCGTACTCGCCGGAGCTGAATCCTGACGAGTCTGTTTGGGGCTATATCAAATACCATCACGTCGGTAAAAAGATCATTAACAGCAAAGAACAACTTCGGAGCACTGTTTACCGGCAGCTTCGACGTTTGCAAAAATTGCCACGACTATTGAAATCGTTTTTTGGCCATCCGGATTTGGCTTATATCTCCGGGTAATGTTCGCTTACTTTATTTCGAATTAGTACGTGCGAACGGATGGTGCACTGACTGTTCCGCATTGCTATATTAGCCGGCTCGAAATTACATAACGGCCAGGGATTATGCTACCAATCACGGTTTGGGGACTGGCGCTGGGACAGGCGCTGTTGATTACGGGAAATATTTTATTGGTGTCGGTGACGGCGCTGATCGGGCAGCGTATTGCGCCGGATCTGGGATTGGCCACACTACCGGTGGCGCTGCAGTTTTTGGGTCTGATGAGTGCGACTCTGCCCGCCGCTCACCTGATGCGCTGGTTTGGTCGTAAGATCGGCTTTTTGACCGGTAACCTGATTGGTGTGGGCGGTGCGGTACTGGCCTCTTATGCGCTGGCTCAGGCTAATTTCACGCTGTTCTGTCTCAGCACCTTTCTCCTGGGGATGGCGATCGGCGTGGGGCAGCAGTACCGCTTTGCCGCCATCGAACACTGCTCACCGGATCAGCATCCGCGGGCGATCGGACTGGTGATGGGAGGCGGGATTCTGGCGGCGGTTCTCGGGCCCAACCTGGCGATCTGGTCTGAACACCTGGCGGTGAGTACCGACTACCTTGGAGCTTTCTTTGTCCTGATCGGTCTGTATGTCCTTACCACGGCGCTGATCGCGCTGCTGCCATTGCGGCCGGCGGATCTGGCGGAACAGAAGGGGGATGCCCGGCCTTATTCGGAGCTGCTGTTGCAGCCGGCGCTGGTCGCTGCAGTGACTGCCGGCGCTATCGGCTATGGCGTGATGGTACTGGTGATGACGGCGACGCCGTTGGCGATGGAGAGTTGTGGCTTTGCCTTTGACAGTACAGCGAGCATTATTCAGTGGCATGTGCTGGGGATGTTTCTGCCCTCCTTTTTTACCGGAAAACTGATTGCCCGTTTTGGTGATACGAGGGTGATTCAGGCCGGGTGCCTGCTGCTGATTTTCTGCGTATTGCTTAACCAGTTTGGTGTCACCTACTGGCATTTCTGGGTCGCGCTGGTCGCTCTGGGCGTGGGCTGGAATTTCGCCTTTATCGGTGCGACAACGCTGTTAACCCATACCTACTATCCGGCGGAAAAAGCCAAAGTACAGGGGATGAATGACTTTCTTGTGTTCGGCTTCTCCGCTATGGGCGCTCTGCTCTCGGGGCACCTTCAGGCTGCATTGGGTTGGGAGATGCTGAACCTGCTGATGTTACCGGCGATCGTTATCGCGATGGGGTTGGTCTGGAGCAGTGCACGGCGTCGGAGTGCTGCCGCAACGGCGGGTACCTTGAACTGAAGCGGATGGCTTGTCAGGCGCCGCGCTGCGCCCGGCGCGATAGTTTGTGCGCATACATCCGCCCATCGGCAGTTTTAATCAGCTCCTGTTTAGAGGTTGTATCCAGCGGATATTCCGCCACGCCGACGCTGAATTCGATATGGCAGCCAATGGGGTTGTTGGCTTCGGCGACATCGAGTGATTCTCGCAGCCGTTCGAACAGGGTGGAGGTCTGTCCGCGAGTGCAGCCCTCGGTGATGAGCAGAAACTCGTCTCCGCCGAGGCGAACCAGGTGATCGGTACTGCGGATTACCTTGGAGAGCTGTCGGGCCAGACGCTTGAGGACCATGTCGCCTACATTGTGCCCCTGAGCGTCATTGATCTGCTTAAAATGATCCAGGTCGAGCATCACCAGTGACAGCGGTTCCTGCTGGCGCTGAGCTCGCGCCAGTGCATTCTCCAGGAGATCGTCAAACCGGAAGCGGTTATAGGCTCCGGTCAGGGGATCCAGCTCGGCCCGTTGTTGGAGCGCTTGATAGGCGTTGAGCAGCTTCTTATGCTGACTGTGGAACGCGGCCTCCAGAGAGTCGAACTCCTGAATTGGCCAACTGTCGCGTTTCATCTCGGCCAGGTCGGTATGGTCGTTAATCTGCTTCATCTTGCCACTGATCCGCTCAACCGGGTGGATGATGTGGCGTCGGGCGTGGTGTGACAGAATCAGCAGTGTTGATACAAGCGTCAGGGCAACAATCATTGCCACGCCCCAGATCAGGTAGCGAAAGGGTAGCTTGAGTGAGGGTATGGGAGAGGTGATGGCCAATGCGCCAGCCAGCTCGCCACTCTCTATGCCGATATGGCACTGTAGGCAGCGCTCATCAAAAAGCAGCGGGCGCAGGTAGGTAAGCTTCATACCGCTATGTTGGAAAAAATCATGTTGCCGCAGTTGAAGCGTCTGGCGTTCGGTCAGCTCGGCCTCCCCACCAAACTGTCGGCTGACCAGGTTGCTGCGCAGTACCTCGTAGCTGACATCCAGATCTTCGTCATAGAGCTGTTCAAGTTCGTGCTGAATCGTATCGGCGGGCGCTCCTTGGGACATCAACGTAAAGAATCGACTGAATACCAGTTCTGAAATGAATTGGCTGTCGCGATAGATCTGCTTCTCGATGGCGCCCTTATAAGCAACGAGGCTGATACCGACCAGGATCAGCAGGGCAACCAGTACGGCTCTAAACAGTGCGGTATTGAGGGAGCGGGACAGAGAGGTCAGCTTCGGCATTACTTCTGGATACTCAAATGTCGAAGCGTAAACCCTAAGGTATGCGTCTGCTTATGTAAACAGTTGTTTAATAAATGCGCGTGCCGTTTGTGGCCCGTTGTTGCTGATGGTTGTAAAGCGAGGGTGAAAGGACGCGCCGTAGCGCGCCCTTCGCGTTTAGTTTGTGCCAGCTCTGATCTTTTCTCCGCGAGCTCGCAGATATTCCATGGTCAGCAGCAGCAGTGCAGAAATCAGTACCAGCAGTGTGGCGACCGCGAGAATCGTCGGATTGATCTCCTCACGCAGGCCCGAGAACATCTGACGCGGAATCGTCCGTTGCTCGGGGCCGGCCAGGAACAGCACCACGATGACTTCGTCGAACGAGGTCACGAAGGCGAATAGAGCGCCCGAGATGACCCCGGGGCGGATCAGCGGCATGATCACCTTGAAAAAGGTGTAAACCGGCTTGGCCCCCATGCCCAGAGAAGCACGGATCAGGGAGTAATCGAACCCGGCCAGGGCCGCGTTAACGGTGATAACCACAAAGGGTGTGCCCAGCGCCGCGTGCGCCAGGATAACGCCGATATAGCTGCCCGCGATATCCAACTGGGTATAGAAGAAGAACATACCCGCTGCCGTGATGATCAATGGAACGATCATCGGTGAGAGCAGCAGCGCCATGATCATGCGCTGGAACGGCATCTGCGAGTTGGAAAGTCCAATCGCCGCCGTGGTGCCCAATACCGTGGCGATAATAGTCGCCATGAACCCGATGTAGAAACTGTTCTGTATCGCCAGTAGCCACTTGTCATCGGCCAGAATTTCGCGATACCACTTCAGTGAGTAGGCTTCCGGGTTCAGTGCCAGCATCCCTTCGGTGAACGTGAAGTAGGGCTCCGCGTTAAACGAGAGCGGGATAATGACCAGGATCGGCAGGATGAGGAAAAGCAGCACCAGCCAGGCGGTGAGCTTAACCCCGGTTAACCCCAGCTTCTGCCAGAGTGTGAAATAACGTGGATATTGAGCCATCAGTATCGTTCTCCTCGCCCCGTTAGCCCAGCTTCAGATTGCTGATGCCGACCAGGCGGTCGTACAGCCAGTACAGCACGGTAATCAACAGTAGCAGCAGCGAGCCCAAGGCGGCGGCCAGCTCCCAGTTGTTGGACGACTGCATATGGAAGGCGATGATATTGGAGATCATCTGACCTTCGGTACCCCCTACCAATGCCGGGGTGATGTAGTAGCCGATGGATATTATGAACACCAGCAGTGCACCGGCACTGAGGCCTGGGACTGTCATCGGCATATAGATCCTGATAAACGCCGGTATCGGTTTGGCACCCAGCGATAAAGCGGCCCTGAAGTAGCTGGGGTCGATCCCTTTCATCACGCTGTAGAGTGGCAAAATCATGAACGGCAACAGTATATGGGTCATCGCAATGACCGTTGCGAACTGCGTATAGAGCATCTCCAGCGGTTCATTGATGATAAACAGCGACATCAATGTTGAGTTGATCACGCCGTTGGTCTGTAGCAGCGCAATCCAGGCTGTGGTGCGTACCAGCAGCGAGGTCCAGAACGGCAGCAGCACAAAGATCATCAGCGTGTTGGCCACGCGTGAGGGCGCGTTGGCCAGATACCACGCCAGCGGGAAGCCGATCAGTGCCGTCAGCGCCGTGATGTAGAACGCAATCTTCAGACTTTTCCAGTAGAGCTGGAGGTAAATCTGGGTGTCACGCTGGACCACTTCCCCTTCGGGGGTACGTTCCAGATCCAGCGCGGTCAGGTAAAAGTCGTCTTTCAGAACAGCACCAGAGCTTTTCATGGCGCGCCAGACGTCAAGTTGTTTCCATTTCGGGTGAGCATCCAGCAGCAGTTGAGCCCCCTCGGTTCTCAATGTTTCGGTCTCGGCCCGGCGCATCTTGCGCGCGGTGGACTTGATCAGGCTGGAGGCACCGGGAAGCGCTCGGTTGATCTCTTCGGCGAGTTTGCCGGAGAGGCGCTCCTTGGCCAGGGCTTGCAGCTCGACGGCAAAGGTATTCAAAGCCTGATCGGGCGGCAGATCGCTGCTTCCTTCCTCCCACTGGTCCAGTTGATCCAGGGTTTCCGGTATCAGCTCGGAGACGGTGGGGTGGTAGAAACTACGGTAGAGCATCGTCCCGATAGGGGCGACGAACGTGACAAAGATAAACAGCAGCAAGGGGGCCACAAAGGCGATCGCCATCAGCTTTTTCCGGCGACGGTTGCGGTCCGCTTGTTTGACTTCGTCGGGCGTCAACTCTGGGTTGGACATGCGATATAAACCCTTTTAAGACCGGGCAGGCGTTATGCCCGCCCGGTTTGGTACGCGAGGATAATGCTTACTTCAACAGCCACTCGTTGAATTTCTCACCGAGTGATTCGCCGTAATCGGCCCAGAAGATGGAGGAGGCTTTCAGACCTTCATCCAGGTGAGCGGACGGCAGTTTCGGGATCACGTTTTCATCGATGTAGGCGTAAGAGGACTGACGAGTCGGGCCGTAAGCCACTTCAGGCATGCCAGACAGCGGCTTGGAGCCGGTCGCAAACTTGATGAAGTCGATCGCCAGATCTTTCTTGTCGGTACCTTTCACGATGGCCCAGACGTCCAGATCGAAGACGTGCCCGTCCCAAACCATTTCAAACGGCTTGTTCTCTTCCTGGATTGCCGCGAAGAAGCGCCCGTTAGCGGACTGAACCATCACCGCACCACCGTCATTGAGAAGCTGAGGAGCCTGCGACCAGCTGTCGAACCAGACGATGTCATCTTTGATGGTGTCGAGTTTGGCGAATGCGCGAGCCTGACCTTCTTCGGTGGCCAGCAGGTCATAGACCTCATCCTTAGGCACCCCATCTGCCAGCAGCGCCCACTCCATGTTTACCTGCGGACGCTTACGCAGTGCGCGCTTGCCCGGGAAGGTGGCGGTGTCGAACAGGTCTGCCATGGTGGAAGGTTCACCGCCTTCGATGGTGTCGTGGTTATAGGCGTAGAGTACGGTCCAGACGATGTTACCGACGCCACATTCGTTGGCCAGCGCCTCTTCACTGAAGTCTTCGGCGGCCGGTGTACCGTCATCACCCGGCGGCAGAACGTCGTGCGGGAAAACTTCCAGCAGACCTTCGGAGCAGGCACGTTCCAGGTCGATAACCTCCATATCGATCACATCCCAGAGGACATTGCCGCTCTCAACCTGTGCCTTGAGCTCGGCAACACCGCCGGAGTAGTTCTCGAACAGGATGTTGTGTCCGGTTTTCTCCATGTACGGGTCGATCATGTGCTTCTGCTGTGCCGCACCATAGGCGCCACCGAAAGAAACGGCGGTCATCTCATCGGCCATCGCGGTGTTGGCTGCCAGGCCGAATGCGACGGCGGCGGCCAGACTAGTCAGCTTTTTCTTCATTGGATCACCTCTTCCAGACATTGAGTCGTTTGGTCCACGCAATTTGTCCGGCCGCCTCATGCAGCCGTAACAGCGTCCTTTTCCGCCGGTTTGTCGAGGCCCAGACCTCGGTCAGTAGCCCAGGTCAGCCGGGTTTGAGAACCCGGTTCCAGCACCGGCGCATTCTGGTCATTAAGTACCTTGACCATCAGCTCCGCCCCGTCACTCATCTCGAAGAAGTAGCGGATGGCATCCCCCACGTAGAGACGGGTGATGAACTTGGCGGTAATAACGTTATCGAGTTCACGGCCGGCATCGGCAATGAACAGGTTTTCGGGGCGAACCGACAGAATGCAGGGCTCACCCACTGGCGGGCAGTTGATATTGAGGGCCGTGACCTTGTCACCCCGGGACAGGCTGATCGTTGCAAGCTTGTCATCGCAGGCGTCTACGGTACCGTGGATATGGTTGTTTTCGCCGATAAAGTCGGCGACAAAGGAGTTGGCCGGTGTCTCGTACAGTGCAGACGGATGAGAGCATTGCTGCACGACGCCATCATTGAACACCGCGATCCGGTCCGACATGGTCAAGGCTTCGGTCTGGTCATGAGTGACGTAGATGGCGGTAAAACCGAGCTGCTCATGGAGGCGCTTGATCTCATACTGCATGTGTTCGCGTAGATTCTTGTCCAGCGCACCCAGGGGCTCATCCATCAGAACGATGCTGGGTTCAAAAATCAGCGAGCGCGCCAGCGCTACACGCTGTTTCTGACCGCCGGAGAGCTGGCCCGGGTAGCGGCCGGCAAAGGCGTCCAGCTCCACCAGAGCCAAGGCGTCTTTAACCTTTTGCTTCACTTCACTGGCTGGCAGTTTGCGTACCTTCAGCGGGTAGGCCAGATTCTCGCCGATGGTCATATGGGGGAACAGCGCGTAGTGCTGAAACACCATGCCGATGTTGCGGTGATAGGGCGCCACGTCCTGAACGGAGCGACCGTTGATCTCGATGGCGCCGCTGGTGACGTCTTCAAAACCGGCTAACATCATCAGGCAAGTGGTTTTACCGGAGCCGGAGGGCCCGAGGAGCGTAACAAACTCCCCTTTACGAATATCCAGGTTGAAGTCTTTGACGACCAGAGATTTCTGATCGTAGCTTTTCTTGACGTTGATAAAGCGAACGTACTTGTCGTTGATTTCGGAACCTGACACTGATTAACCCCTTCAGTTTGCGTCCACGGGTGCTCGATTGGCTGTTTGGAAGGCAAACAACGTACCAGCATGGACGCAATGCGATGATTTCGGCTGTTTCACGGTTATAGCGATAGTGCTCACTAGAATAGGTATAGACCATCTGCACCACTTGTGGGCGATTCGTGCACTTTTTTGGTTAAAAAAAAGAATGGCAGTGATCTTTTCTGTAGATCTTGCAAAATGCTGGGATATTGGCTTATCCAGGCGGTCAGCTTTTAGGGTGTTTCCAAACGTAACACTTGTTGCGTAACACTGTTCAGTCAGTGGGAACTGAGTACGCTGAACCGGAACTACCGATTCCCCGATAGTGATCGGCAAGAAATAACCCGCCCAGCACCATAAACTCCCGCTCTCCATGAAGCTGGCCAGGCAGCAGGGACTCGAAACAGATGATTTTGACCAGCGGAACCTCAACTTTAAGCACACGGTTGCCAAAGCGCAGCGCTTCTTCCGGGTCCAGCGAGAAGGAGCTGATGTTGTTGAACAGCTTGACCGGTCGGCCGGCGTAACTGTCGTAGAGGCTTCCCCGGCTGCCGCGATAGAGTGTGAGATGCGTGCGATCCGGGTAGCGCCTTTGCAGTTCAAACTGAGCGTAGGTGTAGAGTAGGTCGAGCTGGGTCTCCAGCGCGTTGGTGTTATAGATTCCGCGAACCCGCTCCTCCATGAAGCGGTCGTAGGCGTCTGATTCAGGGCCGGGTATCGGCACCTTGTGATAGCGTGTCAGCAGGCCAAAACGGGATTCTACCCAACCTTTCCAGACTGCGCCCTCGCGGCTGTCGGCATCAAAAAACCAACCTCTCAGCAAACGGCTGTAGTGTGCTTTGGGCCGCAGTTGGGGTTCTTCCAGGGGCGAATCAGGCAGATCTTCGGCCGGAAGCCGAAATCGCAGTGTCATATAATCGTGAAAGCAGCGTTGCTTGGCCTCTTGGGTTTCAGCATCACTCAGTAGTCGTGTCAGGTCGCCATACAGCGCATCAACTCCATCGATGCGCAGCGGGATGGGGGATAACTGAAAATCGATACTCGCCAGAACCCGCGCCGGCAGGTTGCAACGGTTGATCGGTATCAGCGCATGGCGCGGTGGTACCGGAAACGGAGGGGGAGGCTTGATATCGGTCACAGTCAGAGACTAACACCGGGCGGTCAACTGGCCCATGATCTCCATCACTCCCCTTTATTCTGTTTGCGCGCCAGCTCGGTCCAGTCCAGCAACTGCTGCTGAACCCGGCCATTGACGCTTCCGGGGGGATAACGCTGCTCATCGTCCGGTTTTCCGGGTGTGCGAGCAAACAGTAGTGCGATCAGCTCATCGAGCTGAGAGACCGCGTAAATCTGGAAACGCCCTTGGGCACAGGCGTCGACCACCTCGGCGTCGAGAATCAGGTGTTCCACGTTGGCGGCGGGGATTATGACACCCTGCTCGCCAGTGAGGCCGCGGGCCTGGCAGAGCTCGAAAAAGCCTTCAATCTTTTCGTTGACGCCGCCTATGGCCTGGATTTCACCGCGCTGATTGATCGATCCGGTGACTGCCAGCGATTGTTTGATCGGTAAGCCGCTGATGGCGGACAGGATGACACAGAGCTCCAGGGCCGATGCGCTGTCACCGTCAATCATGCCGTACGACTGCTCGAATACGAGGCTCGCGTGCAGAGACAGCGGGCTGTTGCGCGCATATCGCGCACCGATGCAGTTGGCCAGAATCATGACGCCTTTGCTGTGGATCGATCCGCCCAGCTCGGTTTCCCGTTCGATATCGATCAGTTTACCGCTACCCAGACGCGCCGTGGCACTGATGCGGCTGGGTTTACCAAAACGTTGGTCCCCCAACTGAAACACCGACAAGCCGTTAGCCTGGGCGACAGCGCTGCCCTCGGTATCGATCATGACGGTGCCACGCTCCATCTGCTCCAGCATGATTTCGGAATACTGAGCGCTACGTGTGCGGGCCATTCTCAAGGCTTGGTCGATATGCTCCGCGCTCACTTCGCTCTTCCCCTTACGGGTGGCGCAGAAGCTGGCTTCTCTCAGCAGATCGATCAACTTACCCCGGTTGAGTGAGAGCTTGGCACTGTCATCCACCTGTCGCGAGCTCTGTTCAATCACGCGTTCCAACGCGTGTCGGCTGAACGGAGCCAGTGCCTCTTCATGGACCAGCTGGCTGATTAACTTCAGGTAGCTCTGGATGTTCTCGTTCGTTCTACCCAGTTGTGCGTTGAAGTCTGCGTAGATCTTGAACAGGGAGCTGAATTCCGGGTCGTAAGCTTTGAGTAGGTAATAGAGACGCGGTTCACCGATCAGAATGACTTTTAACTTCAGCGGTATCGGTTCAGCTTCCAGCGAGCGTGTCCCGCTGACGCCATACATCTTCTCCAGCGGATCGATACGGATCTCGTGATTACGCAGGGCGCGCTTGAGGCCCTCCCAGGCGAAAGGGTAGGAAAGCAGTTTCTGTGCATCGACAATCAGGTAGCCACCGTTGGCGCGATGCAGGGCGCCGGGTTGAATCAGGCTGAAGTCGGTGGACAGCGTTCCGAAATGGGCCTGGTATTCGATGCGGCCGACCAGATTCTGGTAGCTCGGTATATCTTCTACCACCACCGGAGAACCGTCGGCAGGCTGATTAACCAGCAGATTGATCTGATAGCGGCGAAAGCGATCACTGCGCGCCAGCTTGTGAATCGGTGTTTTTGCGTTTTCCTCTTTATCCTGGGCGAAAAAGTCGTCCACGTTTTCGATCATATCCTGATGAATCTGGTCGAGGAACTCCAGCACCGGCCGCTGACTGCCATATTTATCCCGTAATTGACTCAGGGCCGGGTCGATAACGTGGTGGGTAATTTCGTCATCCAGCGCCCGGATCGCCTCACGGTGTTCCTGCTGCAGTTTGGGCATTTCCCGGATCAATGCGGTGAGCTCTGTATTCAGGTCTTCCAGTGCCTGTTTAATCCGCGCCTGCTCCTGCTCGGGCAGCTCTTTAAACTGCTCCGGCGTCATCAGCTTGCCATCCCGGAGTGGACCCAGTGTGTAGCCGGCCGGTGTGCGCATCAACGTGATTTGCTGTTCATGGGCTTTCTCACCCAGGGCCTTGAACTGGGATTCCTCGCGCTTTTCAAACTCGTCGGAAAGCTCCTGTACCCGGTTACGGTATTCGTCGCTCTTGAACGCCGCCGGCACCCGGATCAGGAGGCTCTCCAACAGTTTCTGCATCTCCTGGCGCAGCTCCAGTCCCTGGCCCTGGGGCAGTGAGAGCATGCGCGGTTCCTGTGCGCGCTCGAAGTTGTGCACATAGAGCCAGTCTGTGGGCGTTTCACCACTGGCAGCCAGTGTCCGGATATGCCGGGATACCAGCTCGCGACGACCAACCCCGGTGGGACCACTGACAAACAGATTATACCCCGGGTGGGGCATGCCAACGGCGAACTGGATCGCGTCCATGGCGCGGGTCTGGCCCAGCGCCGAAAACTCGGGCGGGAGATCGTTGGTGGAGGTGATGCCCAACGACGATAGATCACAGCGGTGGTAGAGCTGATCCGGGGTCAGTGCTTTGGGTTCCATGTGCGTCATCCTTACCATTAACCTCTCTAGAGTAGATCAGAACCTGTTCCATGCTGTGACCTGGATCAGATCAACATCAGAATCGCGCCGGTGGCGACAGTCACGGTAAGCCCTGGCCAAAGCTGCCTGAGCAGGGCTGTACCGCCTGCCATGGTGGCCAAAGCACCTTTCACCAAGGTGTTGGTGAGGGCGGCCAGGGTGATACCGATCACAGCGGTGCTGTCGCTGATGCCATCGTGGGCCATGCGGGCCAGTGTCACGGTGATGGCGTCCACATCGGTCAGTCCTGCCACGATGGAAACGATCCACAGACCCTGTTCACCGATCTGCTCTCGAATCCCCTGTGCCGCCAGCATGATCACCGCCAGCAGAAAACCGAACTGCAGGGCAGGGCCGATCTGGAATGGCGAGGAGGCGATCTCCTGGGTGTTGACCTGCCCATGAGGCTCATCCCGATGCCAGAGCCAGAGCGCCATACCGAAGCTGACCACACTCATGCCGCCCAGCGGGATTATCAGGGACTCCAGCAGTGCACGATTCAAAACGGCCACTTCAAACAACACCCGGGGGTACATGATTGCACTGGCTAACAGTACGCCGCCGGCCAGCAACCGGTGCAAGGGCATCTTTCGACTCATCCGCGCCAGACTCAGCGTGGTGGCTGTGCTCGAGGCAAGGCCGCCCAGTGCGCTGGTGATCATCACGCCTTTGTCGGGACCCGCGATCTGCATGGCAAAGTAGCCTGTCAGGCTGATCCCCGCTATCAGTACCACCAGCATCCAGATCTCGTAGGGGTTGAGTGCATTCCAGGGCCCATAACCTTGGTCGGGTAGCACGGGGAGCAGCACGGCGGAGATCAAGCCGAGTTGCAGAATACCGCGCAGTTCCAGTGAGCTTAGATCATGGAGCCAGTGGTGCAGAGTTTCCTTGAAATGCAGCAATACGGTGGTGATCACAGCAGCCGCGATGGCCAGGCTGGTTTCTCCCACCGCGACCAGTAAACCCAGTAGAAAGGTCAGGAGGGCCGCGACGACGGTTGTCATACCGTAGTCGTGATCTTCATCGATGTTCAGGCGATAGCCCAGGGCCAGCAAGCCGACAAACCCCAGCAGCGAGACGGCCGCAATCCAGGGTGAAAACAACAGACCCAAAGTGCCGGCGAGCTCGCCGCTGATGGCAATCAGCGCAAAGGTTCGGATGCCTGCAATACGCCCGCCGGAGCGGGTCTCACGCTCATGCCAGCCACGCTCGAGTCCGATCAGCAGGCCCAGTACAAGCGCGATCAATAGTTGTGCTATAGGGTGTGTGGTCACGTTTGGCTCCATGCCCGAAAAGGAATCTCTCTACTTACAGCGTAGAAAAAAATGGCGCCACTGTGGGCGCCCAAGGCTTAGAGCATAGAGAAAAACCGGATTACATATGACCCTCAGCTTCAAATCGCAGGTGCCAGCTCAATGCTTCTTCCAGCAGGTGCGGGGTATGTTGGCCACGACCGCTGGCCTGAGATCGCTCGAAGTAGTCCATCAGTGCCGGCTTGAAGTCGGGATGTGCGCACTTATCGATGATTTCATGAGCTCGCTGTCGGGGGGAGAGCCCGCGCAGATCGGCCAGTCCCTGCTCAGTAACGATAATCTTTACATCATGTTCGGTGTGATCCACATGGGACACCATGGGGACAATCGCGGAGATAGCACCCCCTTTGGCGGTGGAGGGAGATACAAAAATAGACAGGTAACCATTGCGGGCAAAGTCGCCGGAGCCGCCAATGCCGTTCATCATTCGGGTGCCCATGATATGGGTGGAATTCACGTTGCCGTAGATATCCGCTTCAATCAGGCCGTTCATGGCAATGATGCCGAGTCGGCGAACAAGCTCCGGATGGTTGCTGATATCCTGTTGGCGCAAAATGATCCGTTCGCGGTAAAAGTCGATGTTGGCGTTGAGCTCTTCCAGTGCTTTTGGACTCAAGGAAAATGCGGTGGCGGAGGCGACGGCCAGCGTGCCCGACTTGAGCATCGCCAGCATGCCATCCTGAATCACTTCGGTGAACGCGGTGAGGTTTTTAAAAGGTCCTGCATCCAGTCCGTTTAAGACGGCATTGGGGATATTGCCCACGCCGGATTGGATCGGTAGCAGTTCTGCGGGCAATCGACCGGCCTCTATCTCCTGATGAAAAAAGTTCAGAATGTGACTGGCAATACGCTTGGAGACTTCGTCCGGCTCTTTGAACGGTGAATTGCGATCGGCAGCGCTGGTCTTTACGACAGCGATCACTTTCTCGGGCGGACAGGCCAGGTAAGCGTCGCCAATTCGATCAGCGGGATGAGTAATCATGATCGGCTGACGGTGCGGCGGAAGTGCTGTGCCGTAGTAGACATCGTGCATGCCCTCCAGTCCCGCGCTTTGCTGATCATTCACTTCAAGAATGATGCGGTCCGCCTGCTCGATCCAGGTTTTGTTGTTGCCCACGGAGGAGGAGGGGATGAGGCTGCCATCCTCTCTGATGCCCGATACCTCGATGACGGCGATATCCATTTTGCCGAGGAAACCCGACCAGGCGTATTGCGAGACCTCTGACAGGTGGTAGTCCACGTAATCCATTTTGCCGGTATTGATTCGGTCACGGCAGATAGGGTCGGTCTGAAAGGGTAAGCGACGCTCAATCCCGTCCACCTCGGCCAGCACTCCATCGAGCTCTGGTGCTGTGGATGCGCCGGTCCATACACTGATTCGGAACGGTGGCTTGCCTTCTGCGTTGTGACGGCGGATCCGCTCGGCCAGTGCACCAGGGATCGCTTTGGGGTAACCCGCACCGGTAAAACCGCTCATGCCCACATTGATGCCCGGGGGGATCATCGCGGCGGCGTCAGCGGCGCTCATAATGCGATTTTTAAGTTTTTCGCAACGAATGCGTTTCTCTGCGGACATGTTGATGTTCCTCGTTATCCAATGTATGTCGCAATTCTGTCGTTAGAATTCGGAGGCGTGCTGGATCGAGATCCGGCCAGATCTCTGAATGATTGGCGATTATAGTGAGGTTTTAGCGATAGAATAGCGGTATTAGATTAGTCTTTGGTCTAATCAAGTCGTATTTTGTTTGACATTGGGTATAGCGCTGCATCTATTTGTTGCGCGTATTCTTATAAAAGGGGTAAAAACAGTTTGGTGCTAAAATGGCAACAATGTGTGGGAGGATAGACAGTGGGGCTAAGCAGAAAATTGCTGGCAGATCTGGAGTTGTCGGCGGCTGATCTCCTCGCCCAGCGCTTTTCCTTTGAACCCTTCAGCCATTAGCTGTTTAGGGTCGATGGCGCGCATGTTATCCAGTAATGCTTCCAGCTGTGGGGCGATTACGTGTTCGCTCTGATACAGGGCCTGGACACAGGGGCGCAGCAGGTCCAGCCGCTCCGGCTTGCGTAGCAGGTCAAGCTCACGAATGAGCGTATATTGGGCCATGGGACGTGCATGACCGAACTGCGCCAGCGTTGGGTGGGTGCTTTGTAACCAAAGAGCCAGGTCGCGGTACCGGTTGGGGCAGCGCAGGCGCTGGCACAGCTGCCTGATGTCTGCCTGGGGCTGGGCTGAATTATCAAAGGCCAACACGCACAGGACGGCGAAGCGCTGCTCCGGTTGGCAGGTTGTGCTCATACGCGCCATGATTGACGGGGTGTCTGGAGGCAGAGCGCGCAGTTCGGGGAGCACACGCTCGCTGGCGTGGGCTTTGTTCAGAACATCTATGAACACAGTCACATGGGCGGTACTGAGTGCGCGCTCAAACTCCTGCCAGATCCGCTCCGGTGTCAGGTGCTCTAGCTCGCCATCCTCTGCAATCGCCTGCATGAGCTCTAGCGTTTCCGGCGCAACCTGAAAGCCGAGAGCGGCAAAACGCGCTGCAAACCGAGCCGTGCGCAGAACGCGCAGGGGGTCCTCGCGAAAGGCGGGGGATACGTGTCTCAATGTCCTTGAGGCCAGATCGTCCTGGCCACCGAACGGATCGATTAATTCGCCGGAAGGCGATTGAGCGATTGCGTTGACGGTCAGGTCGCGCCGCTCCAGATCCTGCTCCAGCGTGATATCAGGGCTGGCGTGAAATGTGAACGCGGTATGGCCTTGGCCGCTTTTGCGCTCGGTGCGCGCCAGGGCATACTCTTCACCGGTATCAGGGTGAAGGAACACCGGGAAGTCTTTACCGACGGTTTTGTAGCCGGCGGCTTCCATCTCGGAGGGTGTGGCCCCAACCACAACCCAGTCGCGGTCTTTAACCGGCAGGCCGAGTAGCCGGTCACGCACAGCCCCGCCGACCAGGTAAATCTCCATTTTAACGTTCACAGCGATCAGGATAGGCGTTTTGCCAGGCTTCAAAGCCGCCGTCGAGACTATAGACCTCATCAAAGCCCTGATTAACTAAAAAGGCTGCCGCGGACTGGCTGCTGATGCCGTGGTAGCAGCACACAATTAACGGTTTATCCATATCCGAGTTGGCCATGAAATCGTGCACGTTATCGTTGTTCAGGCTGCGCGCGCCGGTGATGTGGGAAGCGAAAAAGCTCTGAGGATCGCGGATGTCGACAACATCGGCACCCTGATCGATCAGGTCGGCAGCTTCGGTGGTAGAGATGCAGCGGTATTGGTCCAAGGTAATCTCCTGTGATCGAACAGTGTAAATCAGGTGGCGTTAAGATACGTGGGGCAGGGTTCACTGAACAGGGCGCCATCCTCCAGGCGCATTGCTGTCAGTCTATTGCCCCAGACGCAACCGGTATCCAGGCCTGCCAGGCCCGGGCGGGTTAACTCGCCCAGTGCAGCCCAGTGGCCAAAGATGATGGTACGTTTGATGGCTTTGGCGCGTGGCAGTTCATACCAGGGGTGATAACCTTCCGGGGCTGTTTCCGGGCCGCCGTTGGCACTGAAATCCAGAGTACCGTCCGGCTTGATGAATCGCATACGAGTGAAGTAGTTGGTGATCAAACGCAGCCGCGCCCAACCGTGTTCCTTATCCCGCCAGCGGTCCGGCTTATTGCCGTACATATGCAGGAAATACTCGTGGGCCAGAGGGCCGCGTAACACCTGTTCCAGTTCGCGGGCGAGCTGTTTGGCTTGCTTCAGACTCCACAGCGGTGGGATGCCGGCATGGGTCATGGTGTATCCCAGTGTCTGGTCATCCACCAGAAGTGGCTGGTGCTGCAGCCAGTGTAGAAGCTCGTCGCGATCGCTCGCATTCAGAATCGGTGTCAACGTATCCTTGCGTTTGCCGGCCGCTGTGCCGTGGTGGACGGCAAGCAGATGAAGGTCATGGTTACCCAGAACGGTGCGGGCGCGTTTGCCTAATCCTTTGACAAATCGGAGGGTTTCCAGGGAACCGGGGCCGCGGTTGACCAGGTCGCCGGCGAACCAGAGCTGATCTTCATCACTGAAATCAATGGACTCGAGCAGTCGCATCAGTTCATCGTAACAGCCTTGGATATCACCGATTGCGTATGTTGGCATAGCTGACGGATTCTTCGGGTCATTGTTGGGCAGAGGGCGGCGCTCGGGAAGCTGACCGGCCACTGGCGCCCATCCTATCATAGGGCGTAAGTGTGTGGATTAGAGTATGGGAGATTCCTTTTGACTGAAGCGGTCGGTTTTCCGCCCAGCTGGCGGCGGGATGCTCGGGTATTGATTCTCGGTTCGATGCCGGGCCGGCACTCATTGGCGGCCACTCAATATTATGCGCACCCCCGAAATGCGTTCTGGCCGATTATGACCCGCCTGTTCCAGTGGCCTGATGATCTCAGTTATGAAGCGCGCCTCCGTGCGTTGCAGAAGGAGCGGGTCGCGCTTTGGGATGTGATCGAGCGTTGCAAACGGCCCGGCAGCCTGGACAGTCGTATTGAATCGAACTCGGTACAGGATAATGATCTGGCGGCATTGGTAGCGCAGATGCCAGCGCTGGCGCTGATAGCCTGTAATGGCGGTCTTGCCTACCGATCTGTGCTTCGGCGCTGGCGCGGTCCGCTTGAGCAGGTTGCGGGAAGCGGACTTGAGATCTGTCAGCTGCCCTCGACGAGCCCTGCTCACGCGTCTCTGTCGATCGATCAGAAGTGTGAGCACTGGGCGATGATCAAGCGCTACCTGACTTAGATTATTACTGCAAAGTCAGAGGCGTAAGTCTGAGTGCTCTGCTCAGATTTGGTGCTTTTCGCTCGACGAACGTATTAACGGCGTTCCGGAAAGGTGCGACTGTGCAGGGCGAAAAAAGCTGATGGATTGATCAAATATGTAATAAAAATGCTACATAAAATAACCATTTCCAGCCGCTTTGAAGGTTTATCGCGGCAGGTCAAAAAATAACTGGCTTTATTGTTGCAATCTACGTGCGATAGGGTGTACTCATTGTCGAAAACCCTACAACGGATGTTGGTTTTTTAAACCAGAAATAAAGGTGGCAGCAGTGAAGACAAATCTTCCAGTGACGCACATCGAGGATGACTATTCGAGCTCGTCGAATATCCTTTCTACCACCAATCTCAAGGGCGCGATCACCTATGTGAATGAGGATTTCGTGCGCGTCAGTGGCTTCTCGAGGGAGGAGTTGCTCGGTAGTAATCACAATATGGTTCGCCATCCCGATATGCCTCCGGCAGCTTTTAAAATGCTGTGGGATCGGGTGAAAAACGACAACTCCTGGATGGGGGTTGTGAAAAACCGTTGTAAAAATGGCAATCACTACTGGGTTGACGCTTATGTAACGCCGATTAAACGCCAAGGCCGTATCGATGAATACCAGTCAGTTCGGCGTAAACCGGAGCGAACGGTTGTTGATCGGGCCGAGAAGCTCTATGCGCGTCTTAGTGCCGGTAAAACACCGGGTTTCCTGAAAGGGTACTACATGCCGTTCTGGTTGCGGCTGATGTTGTTGGTGATTGTGCCTATGGCAGGGGGGGTGGCCGGCTCGTTAATGACCGAGTCGATTCCTGCTTTTTTGGCTATCTGGTCTGCCGTTGCGCTCATTAGCATGGCCGGTATCTACCTGAGCCTGCAACCCCTGAGAAAGCTGGTGGAGCACTCTAAAGGCGTGGTCTCTGATCCCGTTGCTCAGCATGTCTATACCGGTCGTGCCGATGAGCTGGGTCAGATCCGTCTGGCCATGAAGATGCTTGAGTCCGAAACGGCAGGCTTGATTGGCCGGATTTCCGACTCTTCAGGGACATTGACCACGGGGGTATCCGGATTGAGTGCGGCGGTAGAACAGTCACAGGATGGTGTGCGTCGGCAGTTCTCGGAAACGGATCAGGTCGCAGCCGCTGTTAATGAAATGACCACCAGCATTCAGGAGGTGGCTCAGAGTGCTCAGAGCAGTTCCGATGCCGCGGCTCAGGGGCTGGACGAAGTGTCCAGTGGTAAGCGCGTGGTGGACGACAGTGTTGATGCGATTCATACACTGAAAGAGGAAATTTCGCGTGCCGCGGAAGTGATTCGGGATGTTGAAGAGAGTAGTCGTAGCATCTCCGGCATCCTGGATGTTATTCGTGAAATCGCTGAGCAGACTAATTTGCTGGCGTTAAACGCGGCCATCGAAGCGGCGCGCGCCGGAGAGGCGGGGCGCGGTTTTGCGGTAGTCGCTGACGAAGTGCGTTCATTGGCAACGCGTACGCAGAGTTCCACCGAAGAGATTCGCAAGATGATCGAGCGACTGCAAACCGGTTCCCAGCGCGCGGTAGATGCCATGGAAAGAGGCCAAAATCAGGCCGATACCTGCGTTGAGCACAGCGCCAAGACCGTGGAATCTCTGGATACCATCCTGCAATCAATTCAGTTGATCAGTGAAATGAGCACCCAGATCGCCGTGGCTGTGGAGCAGCAAAGCTCCGTCGCTGACGAAATTAATCGGAGTGTGTTCAGCATTCGTGACATGTCGGAGCAAAACCTGGAAGCGGTGGAGTTAAGCTCCGATACCAGTCGTACAATGCTGGGTGTAGCAACCGGGTTTGGCGAGCTGGCTCAACAGTTCTGGGATAGCAGAAACAGTCAGCGTGCATCCTGATGCTGGGCCGGGCTCTGGGTCAAAGGTTCAGGTTAAGCTGTTTTATCCAGCTTAACCCCGCTTCAGTTGTTGTTGCGGGATTGTACTCCGCACTGACAACGCCTTGGTAACCGGAGTTATCGAGTAACGCAAACAGCGCCGGGAACGGGATGTTGCCGCTTCCTGGCTCGTGCCGCGCCGGTGTGTCGGCGATCTGAATATGACCGATTAGCGGGGTGAGGGTGGCAATATCCGCCAGCACATCCCGGCCCATGCGACCCATATGATAGACATCGTATTGCAGGGCAAGGTTATGACTCCCTGCCTGTTTGATGAGCGCGATTGCTTGCTCCGCATCGTGGACCAGAAAGCCGGGGATATCGAAGGTATTGATCGGTTCGAGTAGCAGCTCGATACCCTGCGTGGCTAATGTCTCGGCCGCGTAGCGCAGGTTATCAACCAGTACGGCTTCAGAATCCTCTCGGCTCACGCCCTGTTCAGGAATGCCCGCAAGGCAGTTGACCTTGGAGCAGGATAGGGCTCGAGCATACTCCAGCGCGGACTGTACGCCGTTTCGAAACTCATCGATGCGACTCGGATGGCAGGCGATTCCGCGTTCTCCATTTTCCCAGTTACCGGCGGGCAGGTTGATTAATACCTGAGTCAGCCCCAGTGCTTTCAACTGTTCGGCTTGTGCTTGAATGGGCCAGTGATAGGGGAACTGAGTTTCAACACGCGTAAAGCCTGCGCGCGCTGCCTGTTGAAAACGCTCCAGAAAGGGGACTTCGGTGAATAGTAGAGAAAGGTTGACGGCCAGATTGATCACACGGATGTTCCCCTTTGGCTAAAGCGGGGATTATGCTGGGGTTTGATTTGGTGATCAACGCGGCCTGCGTCAGTTGGGAGTTATGCCATGAAAGTTCTGATTGCCCCGGACTCATTTAAAGAGAGCCTCGATGCGCCGGCTGTGGCTCAGGCTTTGGCACAGGGCTGGTGTATGGGTATGCCCGGCGCCCAGTGCATAGAGCTGCCCGTCGCCGATGGGGGCGAGGGCACCACGCAAACCCTGGTTGCGGCAACGGGAGGCATGCTGCATCAGGCAAGGGTGGAGGATCCGTTGGGGCGGCCGGTGGATGCACTCTGGGGTGAATTGCCGGACGGCACGGCGGTGATTGAATGTGCCAGTGCCTCCGGCCTTGCTTTACTCGGTCCCCATGAACGTGACCCTTGGTGCGCCTCCACTTTCGGTACCGGACAGTTGATCAAGTGCGCTTTGGATGCCGGAGCCCGTCGGTTCATTATTGGGTTGGGTGGAAGTGCCACCAATGATGGTGGAGCGGGTATGCTGCAGGCGCTGGGCCTGGAATTGGTCGACCAGGCCGGTGGGCCTGTAGAGCGTGGGGCAAAGGGGCTCGCCAGACTGAGTCGGATTAATGCAGACGGGCTCGATAAGCGCTTAATGGCCTGCGAATTCCAGATTGCGTGCGATGTGAATAATCCGCTGGTTGGTCAGGAGGGTGCCTCAGCTGTATTTGGGCCGCAAAAAGGTGCATCACCCGCGATGGTTGAACGGTTGGACCGGGTATTGGCGACCTACGCGTCCTGTGTCGAAACAACAACCGGAAAGGCTGTTAAAGACGAGCCAGGGGCGGGTGCTGCGGGTGGTTTGGGAGCCGCGTTTCTGGCGTTTTTCCCGGCTCAGCTTAAGCCGGGCATTGATATTGTCCTTGATGCTGTGCAATTTGATCAGCGGCTTCAAGATGCAGACCTGGTCCTGACCGGTGAAGGGCGTATTGATCGCCAGAGTGTACGGGGAAAAACCATTCAGGGCGTTGCCCGGCATGCGCGAGCTCAAAACGTCCCCTGTATCGCAGTGGGTGGATCGGTTCCCGTTGATCCCCAGACCTTAGACCTCCTTTCTGACGAAGGCATTGCAGCGGTATTCCCGATTCTTCCGGCGGCGATTTCGCTGGAGCAGGCTTTGTCTTGTGCAGCAGAGAATCTGCGCGCCTGCGCGCGCAATCTGGCGGCTTTCTCAGCCTGGGGCCAGCAACAAACAAGGCAGACCGCTAAGTAGCTGATCTGCCTCTCTTAAATTTGGTAGCGGGGGCTGGATTGAATCAACGACCTTCGCCGGGTTTATGAAGAGCTGAGCCCGATGAGCTACCAGACTGCTCCACCCCGGCAACGAAAAAGCCGGACAGGTCACCCCATCCGGCTTTCTCTGAATTTGGTAGCGGGGGCT
>NZ_KE386829.1:21647-52134 GCF_000428985.1 Marinobacterium litorale DSM 23545
CCAACGACCTTCGCCGGGTTTGTGAAGAGCTGAGCCCGACGAGCTGGCGGGGACTGTATTACCGGCAACAAAAAAGGCAGACCGCTAAGTAGCTGATCTGCCTCTCTTAAATTTGGTAGCGGGGGCTGGATTTGAACCAACGACCTTCGGGTTATGAGCCCGACGAGCTACCAGACTGCTCCACCCCGCATCAACGTGGTGCAAACTATACGCGTGTGTTTTTGTTGCGTCAATAGGTAGGGTGAAAATATAAGTCGAGGCTGTTAGTCTGTTTATAGTCTGCCGGCGGGCAGGTCCTCTCCTGAGATTCGGTACTTGAAGAACGGACGATGATGATGGCTCCTCATTACTATATCGGTTTGCCGCAGTGGAGCCATCCGCACTGGCACGAGACGGTTCTGGCGACGGCCGAGCGTGGAGCGGAGCTGGCCGGGTACGCCGCCAGCTTTAATAGTGTGGAGGGGAATACCACCTTTTACGGGCTGCCTTCGGCGCAGGCGGTAGCGCGCTGGAAGGAACAGGTTGGGCCCGATTTTCGATTTTGCTTTAAATTGCCCAGAACCATAAGCCATACGGGGTACCTGGATCATGCCGATTCGGACCTGCTTGAGTTCATGCGTCGGCTTACGCCATTAGGCGAGGGGCTGGGGCTCCTTTGGTTGCAATTGCCTGCGGCCTTCAGTCCAGACGCATTGCCGGCATTGAAGCGTTTCTTGCTCAGGTTGCCTGCAGGGTTCCGTTGGGCCGTGGAGGTGCGTCACCCCGATTTTTTCGCCGCCGGAGACGCGGATAAACGGCTTACGGAGCTATTGGCAGGTGCGGGCGTGAATCGAGTCGCATTCGATACCCGGACGCTGTTTGAATATCCAGGCAGCGATCCGGTGACACGGGAGGCGCTGGCGAGCAAGCCTCGGTTGCCACTACCTGTATCGGCGACGGGCGCATCGCCGATGGTGCGTTTTATTACCCCTTTGGATTGGCGGCTTGCCAACGAACAGATTGTTTTTTGGGTCGAGCGGGTTGCTCGTTGGATCGAGCAGGGACGCACGCCCTGGCTCTTTTTCCACACGCCGGATAATGCGGACGCACCGGAGCTGGCCGCCGCCTTCGCGGCGCAGTTGGAGGCGCGCATCAAGGTGAGCGGCTTTAGGCCCTGGCCTATTGCCAAGGTCAAACAGGCAGGGTTATTTTAGTCAGTGCAGCGCGTTGGGTTGTGCGAGGGTAAACGGCGGGATTGGCGCAATGAAGGTTTGCTCATCGTCGGTCATCATTTCGTAGTGTCCCTGCATACTGCCTACCTCGGTGGCCAGCACGGTCCCACTGGTATAACTGAAACTATCGTCCGGCTCGATCGTTGGCTGCTCGCCAACCACGCCCTCACCCTCAACTTCCTGGACTTGCTCATTGCCATCGGTAATCAACCAGCGGCGGCTGATCAGTTTGACAGGCTCTGGATTGTGGTTGGTGACAGTGATTTGATACGAGAACACGAAACGGTGTGCGTCCGGATCCGACTGATCCGGTAGGTAGGAGGTTAAGACATCGATCGTTATGTTGCGGCCGTATTCGAAAGGGTCCATTAGCGCTCAAGAGTCCTCTTGGTCGTTTTCGCTGATACTATCGGCTATGCGGACAAACTCTGCCAATGACAGGCGTTCCGGTCGTAGCTGTGGGTCGATTCCCAGTGATTCCAATGTGGGGCCATCGATCAGCGGTTTCAAGTTGTTTCGTAATGTTTTGCGGCGCTGGTTGAAGGCGGTTCGCACCACATCTTGAAGACAGTCCACATTGCGTGCCTGGATGGGCAGTGCTTGATGCGGTGTCAGACGCACAATCGCCGAATCCACCTTGGGGGCTGGTTGAAAAGCGCCGGGGGGTACAATAAACAGTTTGTCCACCTGGCAGTAATACTGCGCCATAATGCCGAGCCGGCCGTAGTGTTCTTCACCGGGCTGCGCGGCCAATCGTTCAACAACCTCTTTCTGGAGCATGAAATGCATATCCTGAACCAGGTCTGTGAAGCTCAACAGATGGAAGATCAGAGGCGTTGAAATGTTATAGGGCAGGTTACCCACCACTCGCAGTGGACGCTCGTCCGTTTGCAATGTTCGGAAGTCGAATTTAAGTGCATCGGCTTCATGAATGCGAAAGTTATCTTCGTACCGGAAAAATTTGGTGCGCAGGACGGGTATCAGGTCGCGGTCGAGCTCGATGGCGTCCAATGCGCCTGCTTCTGACAATAACTCCTCTGTGATAGCGCCCAGCCCGGGGCCTATCTCCACCAGATGGTCTGACGGCTTGGGGGCAATCGAACGAATAATGCGCTGGATGATACCGGCATCATGCAGGAAGTTTTGCCCAAAACGTTTACGGGCTTTGTGCATCGGGGGCTTTTTACTCATCAGCGGGTATCTTGATTGTTTCGGGTGGTGGCCATGTCGGCGGCGTACTGGAGCGCAGTCAGCAGTGACCCGGCATCGGCCTTGCCGCTTCCGGCCAGCTCAAGGGCTGTACCGTGATCGACAGAGGTGCGAATGATCGGTAGCCCCAGGGTAATATTCACGGCGCGCCCGAAGCCCTTGTATTTGAGTACCGGCAGGCCTTGATCGTGGTACATGGCCAGGACAGCATCGGCACCTTGAAGGTTGTGTTCGGTAAATAGGGTATCCGCGGGCAGGGGGCCCACCAGCTCGACCTCCGACGCGTCGAAAGACTCAAGCACGGGCGTGATCGTATCGATCTCCTCCCGTCCCAAATAACCGCCCTCTCCAGCGTGTGGATTAAGCCCGCAGACGAGAATACGAGGCCGGGTGGCGCCGAAGTATGTTTTCAGGTCCGTTATCAGGACCTGCAATACGTCGTTCAGCAGTGGTCGGGTTATGGCACTGGGTACCGCTGCCAGCGGCAAATGAGTGGTTGCCAGAGCGACCCGAAGACCGTCTGTGGCCAACATCATGACCACTTTGTTGGTATTGGTTAGCGCCTCAAGGAACTCTGTATGGCCGCTGAAGGCGATGCCCGCCTGATTGATGACACCTTTGTGTACGGGGGCCGTAATCAGGGCGTCGAACTCCCCGGTTAAGCAGCCATTGGTCGCCCGCTCCAGAGTCGATAACACATAGGGTGCATTAGCCGGGTTGAGCAGGCCCGGCTGAACTGGCGCTGAGGTGGGGATGGCGTCAATAAACAGTTGTCCTGCCTGCGTGGCAACGGGAGGCGCCTGATGGTCAAGTTCTACCAGAGTCAGTGGCAGGCCCAGCTGCAAGGCCCGTGCACGCATCAGCTCCGGGTCTGCGATCACGATCAGCTGATGCGGATGGGCCTGCTGTGCAATCTGAATACACAGGTCCGGTCCAATGCCGGACGGCTCGCCCGGTGTAATTGCCAGTCTCAGGGGCGAACTCACAGAGTGTCGACCTCTTTACGCTCAATATAGGCCTGCGAGCGGATCTCTCGCAGCCAGTTGTCCAGTTCTTCGTTAAATTTGCGTTTTCGAATCGCCGAGCGAGCTGCGTTGGTGCGCATCTCTTCGCTAAAGTCCTGGGTACGGCGGTCATCGACCCGCAAAATATGCCAGCCGAAGCGCGACTCGAAAGGCTCGCTGATCTCACCTTCAGCGGTATCGTTCATGGTCTGTTCAAACTCCGGCACCATCTGGCCCGGCTGGGTCCAGCCCAAGTCTCCACCCTGGGAGCCGCTGGCCGGATCGTCGCTGAACTGGCGGGCCAGTTCCGCAAAGGGTTGCCCCTCTTCCAGGCGGCGGTACAGATCGAACGCCAGCGCACGGGCTTGACGGTTACTGCGGATCTCGCTTGGACTGATCAGAATGTGGCTGACCAGTGTCTGCTCGACCAGTGCTTCGGTACCGCCCCGCTTGTCGCGAAGGTGGAGGATATGGAAGCCTGCCGGTGTACGGACAGGTGGTGAGTATCCGCCGGGCTGGAGTGAACGCGCTGCAGAAGCAATGGATTGCGGCAGTTCGTTGAGCGCACGCCAGCCTAAATCGCCGCCATTCAATGCGTTGGACGCATCGGAGTTGGCGATCGCCATGGGTTTGAATAATGCGCCCTCCTGCAGCTGTTGGTATAGCGCATCCGCTTCGCTACGCGCACGCTGGATCATCTCCGGTGAGGCGCTCTGGGGGATGGAGACCAGAATGTTGCTCAGCAGGTACTCGGTATTGTCGGCATTTTCCTGGTTAGCCAGGTAGGTATTCAGTTCCTGCTCGGAAACGTTGATTCGACGGCTGACACTGGCCTGCTGTACCCGGCCCAGGATCATCTCACGGCGAATCTGTTCCCGTGCCTGAGCATAGTCGCTGCCCTCGGCAATCAGTGCTTCACGGAACTGGGCAAGGGTCATGCCGTTACGACTGGCGATATCCTCCAGAGCTGCGTTGAGTTCCTGGTCGCTGACCCGGATGCCCTGGCGCTGCGCAATCTGTAGCTGGATGTGTTCAAGAATCAGACGTTCCAGGACCTGGTCGCGCAGCACCGCATCGGCAGGCGGTTGGGTATTCTGAGCCAGAATCCGCTCACGCACCATCGCAAACCGATCCTCGAGCTCGCTCTGCAGGACAATGTCGTCATTGACCACGGCGACCACCTGATCCAGTAGCTGCGCAGCAAACGTTGGGGTGGAAAAGGCCAGTGCGAAGCCCAGCAGAGATCCGCCGAGCGCCTGCTTAAAACGTTTCATGTGCGTCCTCGTTATTACCCGTAATCTCTTCCAGGAACTTGCGGCCACCATCCTGGCCGAAGCTTCCCAGTCCACGCAGTACAAACTGCACGAAGAGGCCGGTATCGGTTTCCATTGTATTTACGTCGTCCGTGTCGGTGACCCAGTGTCTTGCGGTGACTCGGGTTTTCCAGCAGCAGCTTTGGTATTCAAGACCGAGCAGCGTCTCCAGATTCTCATCGCGCAACAGGTCCTCCTGCCAGCGACCAATCATGCGCCATGCCGGGGATAGCGGCCACATAAAGGCAACATCGGTCTGTCTGACTTCATCCCATGGGTCATCAAACTGACTGCCGCTGTTGTCCCGGTAGCTGAAATAGAGCAGCCGCTGGTCGTCCGGTTGATAGGTCAGACGGTAGTTTTGCTGCAACAGTTCCGGCGAGTTGTCATCGATTTCGCTGTCGTGAGCCAATCGCAGGGCGGGGGTCAGATTCCAGCGTGCCAGCAGCGCAATATTGGAACGGGTTTCGGTGCCGTCCCTGTCGCCGGGGCGCAGCCCATTGTTCGGATCGCGGTCCTGGAAGTAGTGAGCCTGGGCCATGGCGATACGGCCCTGCTCGATACCATCTTCAGCGTAGAAACCACTGGCCAGGCCCAGGGTTGCCTGCTGGGTACCCGCGATGTTGTCGTTACCGCTGTAGCCGGTTTCGTGGAACAGGTTACTGTAATCAAAGTCGAGTCGAGCGCTGTCAAAGTTCGGCAGTTCTGTTTGCGACTCGTCCCCGGCGCTGATCAGCTTTAGGCGTGGTTCCAGTGTCTGTGTGAGCGCACCGTAACGACGTTCGAGCTCGAGCCCGGTATCCAAACTGGCCACGGCCACACCAACGCTGGGATCATTCGCCCATCCGGCGGGCTGGTTGTTGAGGTCGTACTGCGAGTGCCAGTAGGTCAGGCGGGGTTTTATATAGCCCCAGGTTCGTTCCCATTTAGTGCGCAGCGAGGGGCGCAGGTGTACACGGCTGCCAACGATTTTGTCGATGCCGGTCAGAGTGGTGTTGTCGCGGTCAAAATACGCGTATTCGGCCAGATAGGCGGCCTGGGTATCCTGCCCGGCGACGATCTGTTCACCCTGGACCAGTAGTTGCGGCACCCGCTCGTAGGGCTCCACCCCGTTGTCTGTGGTCTGATATTGATGGACACGCCCGATAAATTGCCAGCTCGGTCGCTGGTAACGAATTTCGCCCCTTTGGCTCAGGTCATCAGCATTGGGGATTTCCAGGTTCGTGGTGCCCAGGTCGTCGAGGTACTTGCGGTCACTGGTGCGGCTGTAATCAATGCTGGAATACCAGTTCCGGAACGGGTTGCCATCGTGATAAACGCCCAGCGCCCAGCGCTCATCACCATAGTCGTTATCGTCCGCGATATATGCCGTTGCCAACCGGTTCATCGACCAGCGGTTCATGTACCGGAACTCGTTTTCCAGCACCAGACCGCGTTCCTCGATGTAGCGTGGGGTCAGCGTATCATCGTAGTTTGGTGCCAGGTTGAAGTAGTAGGGCGTGGCGATATCAAGCCCGTCACTGCTGGAGTAACCAAGACTCGGATAGAGGAAACCGGTGCGCCGCGTATCATCGATAGGGAAGTAAAAATAGGGCAGATATAGAATGGGGATATCCGCTACTTCCAATCGAGCGTGGTAGGCTTCGCCATAGCCTTCTTGGGTGTGGAGTTCTAACTTTTGTGCTGCAATGGACCAGGCGTTGCTGCCCGGATCGCAGAAGGTAATCATGCCGCTCTCGAACGTGACTCGGGAGTCTCCGTGGCGCGCTATACGCTCGGCGCTGCCGCGCATATGCCGGTCGTGCATCACATATTGGGCGTTGGTGAAGCTGGCGTTCCCGGCATTCAAATCGGCATCGGCCTGGTCAGCAACCATCAGCATACCCTGCTCGCGATACCGAACCTGGCCAAACAGCGAGGCTTGCCGGCTTTCCGGGTCGTACTCCGCACTGTCACTGCTCAGTAAGCGCCCGCCCTGGCGCACATTGATCCCACCTTCCAGCTGCGTCGTCCCCCCTAAAATGGTGGTAGAGCGTAGCGCATCCAGAAAGATTGTCTGTTGCTCGGTGGTGGTATTGGCCTCAATCAGGTTCAACTCGGGCTCTATATAGCGCCCTGAGCAGGTGCCGCCATACCCCGCTTCGCCCGGTGACCAGAGATACCAGTCAAGGTGAGCCCAGGGCTGTGCTCCTGTCTGTGCAAGCGCTGTGGAATTAACGTTGCCGGGTTTGGGTGCCCGGTTTGCAGCCACCGGCTGTGATGCGCAAGCCCAGTGCTCGCCCTCGGCGTTACAGTCCCACTGAGCAGACCCGGTTTGCGCCTGTAGAGGCGCCTGGCCAGTTTTCGGCGCTACGTTGGCAACGGATTCCTCTGGCGCTGATGCATCTGCTGTGGTTTCAGTGCTTGCCGGTAGTGTGGCCCGTGCTGATGGCGAGGGCTTAGGCTGTGAGGCTCGGGTATCAACGTGTTTGTCGGTGTCGGCCTGGGAGCTGGGGCTTGGGCGCTGATCAGGTTCGTCACTGCCCTCCATTAACGCTTCATTGACGTCGCACTCCCATTCGTCCGCCGGAGTCAGGTTACAGTTCCAGAGTCGCTGATCAGTCTCGGCGAAAGCGGGGGCTGCGCCCAACGCCGTGGTCAGTGTCAGCAGTGTCAGCGAGTGGGCTCTGTTAAAGGGCATCTAGTGGCTTTCCAATTGCGCGCTGTAAGGGTCGGTTTATTGCCGCCCCCGAAGTCGAGTACCATACCGAGCAATGAATGATACAGCGGTTGTGTTGGCTTAGGAACCTGCCGCTGTTGGCCCAATGTGGGGCTGAGGTATCACAGTGGAGAGAACAGTGATGGGCGAGCGCCTGCAAGGGCTGACGGTCTGGGTGGGCGAGCGCCTGGCCGAGCGGGGAGAGTCGGGGTTTTCCTCAGGGTTAATGCCGGTTTCCGGGGATGCAAGTTTTCGCCGGTATTTTCGGGCAAGGGCGGACGGCCGCAGCTGGATTGCCGTGGATGCGCCACCGGAAAAGGAAGACAGTTTGCCGTTTGTGGAGATTGCGGCGGCGTGGCGAGCTCAGGGAATACCGGTGCCTGAGGTGATTGCTGCGGATCTGGCTCAGGGGTTTATGCTGCTTGAGGACTTCGGGGATCGCCTGTTGCTGGCTGAGCTGGATGAAGATTCAGCGGACCCGCTTTATGACCTGGCGCTTGATACGTTGGCCGCGCTCCAGCAGCTAAGCCCTGCGGGGTTGCCTCCCTATAATCAGTTACTGCTCCAGCGCGAGATGGCGCTGCTGGATGAGTGGTTTTTGCCAGGTTTGCTCGATATCGAGCTAAGCCCACCGGAGACGCAGCTGCTGGACCGAGTCAAAGCGATGTTGGTCGATAATGCACGGTCTCAGTTGCAGGTGCCGGTGCATCGTGATTATCACTCCCGAAACCTGATGTTAAGAGAGGCGCCTTCGCGACTGGGCGTGATCGATTTCCAGGATGCGGTTGAGGGGCCTGTGACTTACGATCTGGTCTCGTTGCTCAAAGACAGCTATGTTCGCTGGCCCGATGCGGACATGAGTCGATGGGTCGAGGCGCATCGTCAGCGCTTGATTACCGCTGGGTTGAGCCTGCCGGCCCCTGATCTGTTTCGACGTCACTTTGATCTGATGGGGATGCAGCGTCAGCTCAAGGTGCTGGGTATTTTCGCGCGGCTGAGTCTGCGCGATGGTAAGCCCGGATACCTGAAGGATATCCCCCGCACGTTCGGATACCTCTATCGGGCTTGCGGATCATATCCGGAGTTTGCTGATCTGAAAAACTGGCTGACCGAGCGGGTGCTGCCTGCGATGAGAGACCATGAAGCCTGGGATAGGGCTTGTATCGACCGGGAGATAAGCACGTTGTGAGGGCCATGATACTGGCGGCGGGGTTGGGTACGCGTATGCGCCCACTGACATTAAAAACGCCCAAGCCCCTGCTGACCGTGGCGGGGCGAGCATTGATCGATTATCAGGTGGAGAGACTGGTTGAACTGGGTGTAGACCGGATTGTGGTCAATCATGCCTGGTTGGGCGAACAGATCGAGAGTCATCTGGGGGACGGCAGCCGCTGGGGGTGTGAGATACTGTATTCCGCAGAAGAGTCCGCGCTGGAAACGGCGGGTGGAATTCGTCGTGCGCTTCCGCTGCTGGCGGATCGCTTGGATGACTGCTTCTGGGTAGTAAACGGAGATGTGTTTACCGATCTTACCGGTTCACAGATGCGTGGTATCGGGCTGTCAGATAATGAGCAGGCTCACTTACTGTTGGTTGAAAACCCTTCCTGGCATCCGCGTGGTGATTTTGTCCTCGATCCCGACGGAAAGGTCAAGGCACAGGGTGATCGGCGTTTGACTTTTTCAGGTATGAGCCTGCTCAGGGCATCTTTATTTGAGGCTCTGGTCCCGGGTAACTCGGCACCTCTGGCTCCCCTGTTGCGCACTGCGATTGAGCCGGGGCGGGTAGCGGGTACCCGTTTGCAGGGGTTCTGGGATGATATTGGCACCCCCCAAAGACTGGCAGCGCTGGAGTCACGTATGAAAGGAGACGAACTCAATGTTAAAGGCTGAAGGAGTGGGCGAGCAGCTTTACCGCAACCGAACGGGCTTGCTGATTGGAGGTGTCATCGGGTTGTTCAGCGGCGGATTCGTCGGTCTGGTGTTGGGTGCCGGCGTCGGTTTCCTGCTGGAAAAGTCTCTGCGCAAGGGGTTGTCAGCGTATAACCCTCAGCAGCTGTTTTTCCGCGCGACCTTTTCAGTGATGGGAAAGGTGGCCAAGGCGGATGGGCGGGTCACCGAAACTGAAATTCAGTATGCGCGTGAAGTGATGGCGCGTATGAATCTGCCGGAACCGAAGCGTCAGGAAGCGATCGGCTTTTTCACCGAGGGTAAGCAGGCGGACTTCGACATGGGGCAGGTGTTGCGTCCTCTGGGGGCCCTGCTGCGAAACCGCTCCAACCTGAAATTGATGTTTGTGGAAATACAGCTTCAGGCTGCCATGGCCGATGGTGAAATCAGCCCGGCTGAGCAGAAGCTGCTGGGGGAGATCTGTAATCATTTACGTTTCACTCAGGCGGAGATGGAAGCCCTGCTTAATCGCATGCGGGCTGAGCAGGCGTTTCGGGAGCATGCCTACCGTGCCCATCAGGCTGGCAGTTCCGGCCCTTCGCTGGAGGAAGCTTATGGGGTTCTGGGTGTATCACCGGAGGCGTCCGATGCCGAGGTTAAAAAGGCCTGGCGTCGTTTGATGAGCCAGCATCACCCGGATAAGCTGGTTGCGAAGGGGCTGCCCGAAGAGATGATTCAACTGGCGAAAGAGCAAACCCAGGAGATTCAAGCGGCTTATGAACAGATCCGGCGATCCCGAGGGCTCTAGTTTATAGTGCCGGGCTTGAGCTCCCTTTGTGCCTTGGACTGGACATTATTCTCCAGACGTTTAGCGTCTGCCATCGGTTGCAGGATACGGCTCTCCAGCAGTCCGCGTAGCTTACGGCTGAGCCAGGGCATCTCATCACGCCACCCGGTGAACGGGGTGGCCATTCTAGACTGGTAGTAACCGGACACTTCGGCTCGTCGTGCTGCTGCACGGCGGACGCGCGCATCCGGCCCCGCCTGGGGGTAGCCGGGCAGCGGGTCATGGTAGATGTCGAGAATTCGGGTGTTGCTCAGTTGTGGCCAGAGGGTGCCCAGTGCAGGCCCGTCTGCGGCGGACGAGGGTAATGGGTCGATGAGGACCAGGTCCAGATTCAATTGCAGGTTGTTGGCAATAAAGTCAGCGGCCCAGGGTCCTGAGCGTCCAAACGCAACAAGGGTCACCGGCTCGACCGGGGGCTCTCTAAGCTCCTCCAGCGCCAGATTTATCCGTTCGTTGAAGCGCTCACCGAAAGGTGCTCGTGGAGCTGTTGGTGCGGGTTGGCCGGCGCCGGTTTCTGGAGATTCTGAATCTGCTGTCTGTGATGCCGGTGCCGGCTCCGTCGGCGCTTGATCGCCGGTCGCCTCGCCGTTAGCGCTGGTTTGGCCGACAGCAATGGTTTTCATAACGGGCAGAGTGCGTTCAGGGAGCGTCGGCTGGTCCGGCACGGGCGGTTGCATGACCAGCGTGAGCCAGCCTTTCTGGGCCAGGTCGAAACGGATCGCGGCTGACTGTTCCACCCAGCCCTCATCGATGCCGGGGTCTGGTAGCAGCAACAGAGCTCCAATCGGATCAGCGCGGTCGGCCTCCTGACGCAAGGCGTAGAAGCGTTCGTCACCCACCTCCATTGTAAGCACGGTGGTGTCCATGGGGAGCTGTTGGCGCAGACGGGACTCCATGGGTAAGGCGCCGGCCTGAGTGCGCTGGACTTTGTAGAGGTCGGCGATGCTTTGTGTTGTTTCGTCCGGCAGAGCTGCACCTTCGGCAGGCGTTTCTTCGGCTGCGTAACCGTTTGGCAAGCAGAGTCCGAACACAATGCTCAGTGAAAACAAGTGACTCAGGAGCTGTCTCATCGGCTGTTTATCCGTGGTAACGATGCGAAGGCTGAATCGGCTGACGAGCTTTTGTACAATAGCGACTCCTATTTACTGCCTATGGTTTGTTCATGCCCGATTACAAGATAGCGCCTTCGATTCTCTCGGCTGATTTTGCCCGACTGGGCGAAGAGGTGGAAGCGGTTCTCAGCGCCGGAGCGGATATCGTTCACTTTGATGTGATGGATAACCACTACGTGCCCAACCTGACCATCGGCCCGATGGTCTGCAAGGCACTGCGGAATTACGGCATTACGGCTCCGGTGGATGTGCACCTGATGGTCAAGCCGGTGGACCGACTGATCGGTGATTTTATCGAAGCCGGTGCCAGTTACATCACGTTTCACCCCGAGGCGTCCGAGCATATCGATCGCTCGCTGCAGATGATCCGCGATGGTGGATGTCGGTCGGGATTGGTATTCAACCCGGCAACGCCGCTGCATTATCTGGATCATGTGATGGATAAAGTGGACATGATCCTGTTGATGTCCGTGAATCCTGGCTTTGGAGGGCAGAAGTTTATCCCGGCAACGCTGGATAAACTGCGTGCGGTTCGGCAGCGGATTGAAGCCAGTGGTCGTGAAATACGGCTGGAAGTGGATGGCGGCGTCGGTGTTGCCAATATCGCCGAAATTGCCCGGGCAGGAGCCGATACGTTTGTGGCCGGATCGGCGATTTTCAACACCGAGGATTACCGCGCCACCATCGACGCGCTGCGTGCTGAGCTGGCCAAGGTCGGGTGATGAGCTCAGTGGAGTCGGTGCTGTTCGACCTGGATGGGACACTGGTTGATAGCGTTCCTGACCTGGCGCGGTCCATCGATCAAATGCTGACCGGATTGGGTCGGCCCCCGGCGGGCGAATCGCAAGTGCGTACATGGGTCGGCAACGGTGCGCAGAGGCTGGTCGAACGGTCGTTGTGCGGCGGTCTTGAGGGTGTGCTGACAGTGGAGCAGGAAGCGCTTCTGCCGGCTGCCATGGAACTTTTTATGGCCGCTTACGCACAGAACAACGGCCGTACCAGTCGCGTGTATGCGGGGGTTGCCGAACTACTGGAACATCTGCGAGACGCGGGTGTGCCGATGGCGGTGGTCACGAATAAACCCCGTGTGTTTACCGAGCCTTTGCTGGCTAAGCTGGGGTTGCAGGCCTATTTCGGGTGTACCGTCAGTGGTGATACGCTGAATGAAAAGAAACCCTCGCCTCGCCCAATCCTGCATGCCTGTGAGGTGTTGGGAAGTACGCCGACGGGATCATTGATGGTCGGTGACTCGCATGTCGATGTTCAGGCCGCACGGGCGGCGGGGTGTCCCGTGGTCTGCGTTGACTATGGGTATAATCAGGGCGCGTCTATCGATGAAGCCGGGGCGGATTATGTGATCTCTTCACTGGCCCAGTTGATTGGCATGGGTATCTGACAGGAGTTCGCGCGCCCGGTGGGTTATTGCCTGAACGCCCGGGTGGCGAATTCTGCGCTCAAGAGAAATCGCGTAGTAGCGCTCACGAATTCCCTCCAGACGACCAATCAGTTCCACCTTGTGTTGACGCTGAAGTTCAGCTTCCAGGACCGAGGGGCCACAAAAAACGCCGGTTCCCGCCTGGCCAAAGGTGTCGATCAATGCGCTGTCAACGCATTCGACCCGGATATCTGGCTCGATCTGCCGGGCGCTCATCCATTTCATGATACTCGCTCCAGCGACTGTATCATCGGTGGGGAGAAGCAGCGGAGCGGCTTGCAGGCTTTGTGGAAACCCGGGACGATACGCGGACGCCAGCTCGGGAGCGGCAAACATGCTGATCCCGGTTTCGCCGAGCAGATGGTTGAAGGCACGGATATGTGCACCGGCATCCACCGGCCGGTCTGCCAGAATCAGGTCAACCCGGCTGGCGATCAGGTCGCCCAGTAAGGCCTCCATCGAACCCTCCCTGCATTCCAGTCGTACCGGGTCATCCAGCTCTAACGCCGGGGCAAGCAAACGATAAGCGATGCTTTTAGGTACCACATCGGCGATTCCGATGGCGCATGAGAGGCTGGTTGGCTCTGCCTGATGGAGCTGGCGCTGCATCGCTTCACCCAGACTGAAAATCTCCTGCGCGTACTCCAGTGCCTGGCGACCGGCATCGGTGAGCTCCAGTCGTCTGCCCGTGCGCTCAAACAGTTCGACTCCGATGGTTTCCTCCAGCATCTTAAGCTGGCCGGAAATTGTCTGGGGGGTCAGGTTGAGACGCTCACTGGCCCGGGCGATACTGCCTTCCTGGGCCACCACCATGAAATAACGCAGGTGACGAAAGTTCAGGTTGTGAAATTTCATTCGAAAAAACCGAATAATTGGGTGATTAAATTCGAATTTTATATCTGTTTTGGATCACTATAATTGATCTTGCTCATGCAGTCTCTCCCCGAGACTGGACTGTTCTGTTCGAGGTAAGAACGAACATTCGGCTTTATCACACACATTTCACCCGCCGCGGCAACGCCCGGCGGGTTTTTTTATGTACAGGATGTACGGTATGCCGCGGGCGCAGGGATGCGCAGGAGCGGCGGTAACAGGATGTACGGTATGCCGCGGGCGCGCACTCCCTTTTGACGTCGAGCACCTGTTGACGGTTATCATAGCGGTTGATTCGTTAAGCGTTTGCCGAGGATTTGCCGATGAAGTTCCAGGGGACCGACACATACATTGCAACCGAAGATCTGCGGATGGCGGTCAATGCAGCGGTTACGCTGCAGCGGCCGTTGCTGGTCAAGGGCGAGCCTGGCACCGGTAAAACGTTGCTGGCCGAACAGGTGGCTGGCGCACTGGGCAAGCGCCTGATTCAGTGGCATATTAAATCCACCACCAAAGCTCAGCAGGGGCTCTACGAGTATGATGCGGTTTCCCGTCTGAGGGACTCACAGCTGGGCAGTGAGCGGGTTCATAATATCGCTAACTACATTCGCCGGGGGAAGCTCTGGGAGGCGTTCGACAGCCATGAGCAGGTGGTGCTGTTGATCGATGAGATCGACAAGGCCGATATCGAGTTCCCCAACGACCTGCTGGTCGAGCTCGATAAAATGGAGTTCTATGTCTATGAGACCGGCCAGCTGGTCAAGGCGCGCCAGCGTCCCATCGTGATTATCACCAGTAATAACGAAAAAGAGCTGCCGGATGCCTTTTTGCGCCGCTGCTTCTTTCACTTCATTCGCTTCCCCGAGCGGGACACGATGAGGGAGATCGTCAATGTGCATTTCCCAAATCTCAAGCCGGAGTTGGTCAGCCGTGCGCTGGATATCTTCTTTGAAGTGCGGGAGATCCCGGGTCTTAAGAAAAAGCCCTCCACATCGGAGCTGATTGACTGGCTCAAGTTGCTGATGTCGGAGGATATCCCGGAGTCCGTGCTCAAGCAGGGTGATGTCCGTCAGGCGATACCGCCGTTGCATGGCGCATTGCTGAAAAACGAGCAGGATGTTCAGTTACTGGAGCGTTTGGCGTTTATGGCGCGTCGCTCCGCCGATCGTTAATCCAAACAGGCCAAACTGATGCTTGTTAATTTCCTGTATACACTGCGTCGTTACGGGGTGCCGGTATCGATCAAGGAATTGTTGGTTCTGTTGGAGGCGATGGATGCCAATCTTGCGTTCGGTCGTGTGGATGATTTCTACCTGCTGGCGCGAACCTGTATGGTCAAGGACGAGCAGTACTACGATCGTTTTGACCGTGCTTTTGCTGCCTACTTCAAGGAGGTGGAGAAGCTTGAGGATATCGTCGATGCCTTGATTCCCGATGATTGGGTGAAGGCGGAATTTCTCAAGCAGCTTTCCGACGAAGAGCGTGCCCGGGTCCAGTCCGTTGGTGGGCTGGACGAGCTTATCCGGCGCTTCAAGGAGCGTCTGGAGGAGCAGAAAGAACGGCATCAAGGGGGCAGTAAGTGGATCGGGACCGGCGGTACCTCGCCCTTTGGCAATAGCGGTTACCACCCGGGTGGTATTCGGGTGGGTGGCGAGAGCCGTAACCGTTCGGCCTCCAAAGTCTGGGAGCGCCGGGAGTTCCGTAATCTTGATGATAACGTGGAGATCGGTACCCGGAACATCAAGGTGGCGCTGCGTAAGCTACGCGCCTTTGCACGAACCGGCGCCGCCACCGAGCTGGACCTGGATGATACCATCCGTTCGACCGCCGCCAATGCGGGGCTGTTGGATATTCGCACGGTGCCGGAGCGGCATAATGCGGTCAAGGTACTTCTGTTCTTTGATGTGGGAGGCTCGATGGACCCTTATGTCAGAGTCTGTGAGGAGCTGTTTTCGGCCTGTCGCAGCCAGTTTAAACATCTGGAGTATTTCTACTTCCACAACTTTGTGTACGAACGTGTCTGGCGCGACAATCGGCGACGTTACAATGAATCAACGCTGCTGATGGACCTGCTCCATCGTTACCCTTCGGATTACAAAGTGATCTTTATCGGCGATGCCTCGATGGGGCCCTACGAGATTTTCAGTCGGTTTGGTAGTGTCGAGCAGATGAATGAGGAGCCGGGTTCGGCCTGGATGCAGCGGATTACCGAGTACTTTCCGAAACTGGTGTGGCTCAATCCGGTGCCGGAGTCGGCCTGGCAATATACCCAGTCGATCGGTTTAACGCGGGATCTGGTGCAGGGGCGCATGTATCCCCTGACGCTGGATGGGTTGTCTGAGGCGATTCGCTATCTGGCGAAGTAGCAGGCTTGACGAGCCCGGAGCCGTAGCTCCGGGCGCCGGCATCACATCTGTGACTGCTGGTAGTTCTTCAGGCCGATCTTGTCGATCAGGCCCAGCTGTTTTTCCAGCCAGTAGGCGTGATCTTCCTCGGTATCTTCGAGTTGTTTGCGAAGCATTTCACGGGTCTGGTAGTCCTGCTCTTTTTCGCACAGTGCGATAACGTCGCGCAGGTTCTTGACCACGGTGTACTCCACTTCCAGGTCGTTGCGAAGCATTTCCGGGACATCTTTGCCCACCTTGATCGGCTCGCGGGTCACCAGATCCGGCGTTCCCTCCAGGAACAGAATACGAGAGATGATCGCCTTGGCATGGCCTTTCTCATCCTCGAACTCGTGGGCGATACGCTCATAGAGTTTGCTCAAGCCCCAGTCATCGTACATCTCGGAGTGGATGAAGTACTGGTCCATCGCTGCCAGCTCACCGGCGAGCAGTTTGTTGAGTGCGTCAATGACCTTCTTGTTGCCTTTCATCACTTACTCCTTTTCGATCGCTGACTGCAGATAGTTTTCGATGCCGGTTTCGCGAATCAGATGCTGTTGGGCTTCAATCCAGTCCACGTATTCTTCTTCGCCTTCTAGGATCTCCTCGAGCAGATGGCGGCTGACATAATCGCCGGCGTTTTCGCACTCGGCGATCACTTCCCGCAGCAGCGTGAGTTGCTCCATCTCCAGGTCCAGGTCGCACTGCATCATCTCGGCACAGTGTTCTCCGATACGCAGCCGCTCGAGCTGCTGAAGATTGGGAAGGCCTTCCAGAAACAGGATGCGTTCAATCAGCTCGTCCGCCTGCTTCATGTCGAGAATGGATTTTTTGTAGGCTTTCTGGTTGAGCTTTTCCAGGCCCCAGTTCTTATACATCCTTGCATGCAGGAAGTACTGGTTGATGGAGGTCAGCTCGAAGGTGAGTACCTTGTTAAGCCGTTGTAACAGCGACTTGTCACCTTGCATTGAATGCTCCTTTCGTGGTCGCACAAGTGGATGTTGGCTGGGCGGGTGGAGCAGCCGTGTCGGACCAGTATAGCGCAATTCAAGGAGCTATGAAGAAGCTCAGGCGGGGACAGCCAGCTCCATGGCCTGCTCCTGTTGCTCGCGTTTGAGGATCTTGCGCGCCACGCAGGTGCACTTGCCGCATTCGCTGCCGACGGACAGTGAGCGGTTCAGGTCGCGTACGCTGCGGGCGCCGTCATCAATAGCCTCTCGGACCTGACGCTCGGTGATGTTGTTACAGATGCAGACGTACATGCTAACCACCTCCCGTTGATGGTTCTAAATGCTGTTGGTAATGATAATAGTTCGTATTTTATAAAATTCAAGCCTTTTCACGTCAGTCGGTGTTCGGTTCCAATCGATACAAGGGAGGATCGGACATCAGTCGCTGAGCATGCGTGGATTCAGCAAATAGAGGGCCAGGTCGACTGGGGACTCTGGGGTTTTTTAAAACAGGAAGTTAGCGCTGGCTGGCCAGGAGGAGGTGGGAAGGAGTGTCAGCGATATGTAGCAAAGCGAACAGGGAGCGGAGGCCCTGTTCGCTTTCCTGACTCAGTCGCAGAGCGCGTCGAGTTTCTTCTTCAGAATGCCGTTTACGGCGCCCGGGTTGGCCTTACCGCCGGTGGCTTTCATCACCTGGCCCATAAAGAAGCCCAGCATTTTGCCACGCTTCTCGGGCTCGGCGGCTTTGTATTGCTCCACCTGTTTATCGGCCTTGGCGATAACATCATCGACGATTTTCTCGATTTCACCGGTGTCGGTGACCTGCTTGAGGCCCTGGGCGTCAATGATCTCGTCGGCCGTGCCGCCTTCGGACCACATCAGCTCGAACACCTTCTTGGCGATGTTGCCGGAGATGGTGTTGTCCTTGATTCGAATCAGCAATCCACCGAGCTGCTCGGCCGAAACCGGGCTGTGCTTGATATCGGTATCGTTCTGGTTCAGGTGCTTGGCCAGCTCACCCATCACCCAGTTGGCGGCCAGTTTGGCATCGCCGCAGGCTTTAACTACCGATTCGTAGTAGTCGGCCTGGGCGCTGTAGCCGGAAAGAACCCCTGCGTCATAGTCGGAGAGTTTGTACTCCTCGATAAAGCGCTCGCGACGGGCATCCGGAAGCTCCGGCAGGGTTTCTCGGATGGCCTCGATATAGCTGTCATCGATCACCACGGGCAGCAGGTCCGGGCAGGGGAAGTAGCGGTAGTCGTTGGCATCTTCCTTGGAGCGCATGCTGCGGGTCTGGTTCTTGTCCGGGTCGTACAGGCGGGTTTCCTGCACTACAGTGCCACCATCCTCGATCAGGTCGATCTGGCGGGCGACTTCGGTATCGATGGCGCGCTCGATAAAGCGGAAGGAGTTGATGTTCTTCAGTTCGGTACGGGTGCCGTACTCTTCCTGTCCCTTGGGGCGCACGGAAACGTTACAGTCGCAGCGCATGGAGCCTTCGGCCATGTTGCCATCACAGATGCCCAGCGTGGTGACGATCGCGTGGATCTTGCGGGCATAGGCGGCGGCCTCTTTGGAAGAACGCATATCCGGTTCGGATACAATCTCCACCAGCGGTGTACCGGCGCGGTTCAGGTCGATACCGGACATGCCGTGATAGTCTTCATGCAGGGACTTACCCGCGTCTTCCTCGAGGTGGGCGTGGTGCAGACGAACCCGGCGCTGAACGCCATCATCGGTTTCAATATCCACGTAGCCCGGGCCCACGATCGGCTCCGCCAGCTGGGTGGTCTGATAGCCTTTGGGTAGATCCGGGTAGAAGTAGTTTTTGCGCTCAAAGACGGAGCGCTTGCCGATCTCGGCGTTCACGGCGAGGCCAAACATTACCGCCATGCGCAGCGCATTTTCGTTGAACACCGGCAGTGTGCCCGGCAGCGCCAGATCAACGGCGCAGGCCTGGGTGTTGGGCTCGGCGCCGAATGCGGTGCTGGCACCGGAGAAAATCTTCGTTGTGGTAGAGAGCTGGACGTGAATCTCCAGCCCGATAACAACTTCCCATTCCATCGTGTTAAACCTCTCAGATGCCAGCCGGTGCCTGTTGATGCCAGTCAGTTGCCTGCTGGAACTGGTGTGCCACGTTGAGCAGTTTCGACTCGGCAAAGTAGTTGCCGATAATCTGCAGACCCACCGGCAGGCCGTTGACCTGTCCACAGGGTACGGACATGCCTGGCAGGCCGGCCAGGTTCAGCGACAGGGTATAGATATCTTCCATGTACATGCTGACCGGGTCGTTGCTCTTCTCGCCGATCTTGAATGCCGGGTGCGGCGTGGTCGGGCCCATGATCACGTCCACATCGTCCAGCACACGGATAAAATCCTGTTGGATCAGGCGGCGAATCTGCTGGGCCTTGTTGTAGTAAGCGTCGTAGTAGCCGGCGCAGAGGGCGTAGGTGCCCACCATGATGCGGCGTTTTACCTCGGCGCCGAAGCCTTCGCCCCGGGTACGCTTGTAGAGATCTTCCAGGTCTTTCGGTTCTTCGCAGCGGTAGCCGTAGCGCACACCATCGAAACGTGACAGGTTCGAGGAGGCTTCAGCCGGGGCGATAATGTAGTAGCTCGGAATGCACAGCTCGGTATTGGGCAGACTGACCTCTTTCACCGTGGCGCCCAGCTTTTCGAACTCGGCAACGGCGGCTTTAACGCGCTCGGCAATCTGCGGATCCAGCGTTTCGGTGAAGTACTCCTTGGGTAGACCGATCTTCAGGCCGGCCAAGGGTTCGTTCAGGGCTGCCGTGTAGTCCGGGACCTCACGATCCAGGCAGGTAGAGTCCATCGGATCGAAACCTGCCATAACGTTAAGCATCATCGCGCAGTCTTCGGCCGTGTGCGCCATGGGGCCGCCTTGATCCAGCGACGAGGCGAATGCCACCATGCCGTAGCGGGAAACCCGACCATAGGTGGGCTTCAGGCCGGTGATGCCGCACAGGGCCGCGGGCTGGCGGATGGAGCCGCCAGTATCGGAACCGGTGGCGGCCGGCGTCAGGCGAGCCGCAACGGCTGCGCCGGAACCACCGGAAGAGCCGCCCGGTACGCAGTCGGTGTTCCAGGGGTTGCGCGCCGGGCCATAAAAGCTGGATTCGTTGGAGGAACCCATGGCGAATTCGTCCATGTTGGTTTTACCCAGCATGACGGCACCGGCCTGCTTGAACTTGGCAACCACGGTCGCATCATAGGGAGAAGCGAAGTTGTCGAGCATCTTCGAGCCGCAGCTGGTGCGCACGCCCTGGGTGCAGAACAGGTCCTTGTGGGCAATGGGCAAGCCGGTGAAGGCACCCGCCGTACCCGCGGCGATTGCTGCATCGGCCGCTTTGGCCTGCTCCAGCGCCTGCTCTTCGGTCACGGAGATGTAACTGTTGTACTTGCTGTCCTCGGTCTTAATGCGCTCTAGCCAGGCGCCGGTTAGCTCGACACTGCTGAAGTCGCCCTTGCGCAACCCTTCAGCCAGCTCGGCCAGTGTCTTGTCAAACATGCTGTCTATATTCCTTAAGATGGGAAGCGAAGATCACTCGATCACTTTCGGGACCAGGAAAAGGCCGTCTTCCACGGCTGGAGCGACCGCCTGCAGCTGCTCGCGCTGGTTGGGCTCGGTGACCTCGTCGGCACGCAGACGCTGCACGGCGTCGAGCGGATTGGCCAGTGGGGCCACGTTACCGGTATCGGCCTGCTGCATCTGGTCGATCAGGTTTAGAATGCTGGAAAGGTTTTCGGTATAGGCGGGGATATCGTTCTCGTCGATCTGGAGGCGTGCCAGATGGGCGATACGTTCCACGTCGGATCGGTCCAGAGACATAAGTCCGCTTCTCGCTGTTTGATCAATTCAGGAAAGAGATTAAAGCCCAGTAAGTTACCACATTTGTTCCTTGCCCAAAATCCCCGCCGTTGTTAGAGTTATCGGCTTTCAGGACTTGTGGCCGAGATGGCTTTGCAGCACATGAAAGGTGTTGCAGGTTGCAGGCAAATCCCAGGGTACCCACTTCTCATGTTCAAGAAAATTCGCGGTCTTTTTTCCAGCGATCTGTCCATCGATCTGGGCACGGCTAACACCCTCATTTTCGTACGCGACCGAGATATCGTTCTTAACGAGCCGTCGGTAGTGGCGATCCGTGTTCAGGGCAACCAGAAATCGGTAGCGGCGGTAGGCGCTGATGCCAAGCGTATGCTTGGGCGTACACCGGGGAATATCACAGCGATTCGGCCGATGAAGGATGGGGTTATAGCGGACTTCCACGTCACCGAAAAAATGCTGCAGTACTTCATCAGCAAAGTGCACGATAATTCTTTCCTGACACCCAGTCCCCGTGTGCTGGTCTGTGTGCCCTGTAAATCGACTCAGGTGGAGCGTCGTGCGATCAAGGAATCGGCCATCGGCGCGGGTGCGCGCGAGGTTTATCTGATTGAAGAGCCGATGGCAGCGGCCATCGGTGCCGGTATGCCGGTGGACGAGGCCAGTGGTTCCATGGTTGTGGATATCGGTGGCGGTACCACTGAAATCGCGGTTATTTCTTTGAACGGTATTGTCTACGCAGAATCGGTGCGCGTTGGCGGCGACCGTTTCGATGAGGCGATCGTGACCTACGTGCGCCGTAACTACGGCAGTCTGATCGGTGATGCGACGGCGGAGCGGATTAAGCAGGAGATCGGCACGGCCTATCCGGGCACCGAAGTGTTCGAAATTGATGTCCGCGGTCGCAATCTTGCCGAGGGTATTCCGCGCAGCTTCACGCTTAACTCGAACGAAATTCTGGAGGCGTTGCAAGAGCCGCTTTCGTCTATCGTTCAGGCCGTTAAAAGTGCCCTGGAACAGTGTCCGCCCGAACTGGCGGCCGACATTGCCGAGCATGGTATTGTGCTGACCGGTGGTGGCGCGCTGCTGCGTAATATCGATCGCTTGATCAGTGAAGAGACCGGTTTGCCGGTGATCGTCGCTGAAGACCCATTGACCTGCGTAGCGCGTGGTGGCGGTAAAGCACTGGAGATGCTGGATAAGCATGCCTTTGAGTTGCTGACCTACGAGTAATGACCGGGTTTCAGGTTGCTTTCGTGTATGCTGACCGGTGGTTGGCGATAGGGAAGCCGGAGGTCTGTTATTAAAACGATTTTCAGAGGGGGGGCGCCGCGCGCCCTCTTTGTCGTTCTGCTGCTGATGGCGATTCTGCTCATCGTCGCTGACCTTAATTGGTCAAAGATGCGCGAAGGGCGATCCTATCTCTCACTGGTGGTCACGCCGCTGCAATGGTTGGTGGATCTACCCTCTCGTGCTGCCGATAACCTTTCAGGCGTGCTTGTCAGTCGCGCGACGTTGCTCAGTGAGAACGAGCGCCTGCGCACTGAGGCATTGGTGCTGGAGCGTAAAGTCCAGCAGAACGCGTCTCTGATGGCTGAAAATATTCGACTTCGGGAGCTGCTCAGTGCCCGTGAGCGTGTTCAGGAGCCGGTGAAGCTGGCCGAGTTGATCGGTGTCAACCCGGACCCGTTTCAGCACGAAGTGATTATCAACCGCGGCTCTGAAGAGGGTGTATACGCGGGCCAGCCGGTGCTTGATGCCGGTGGTGTGATGGGGCAGGTGGTTTCACTGTCTCACTACACGGCGCGGATCATGCTGATCACCGATGCGCGTGCTGCGATACCGGTTGAGGTGAACCGAAACGGCTTTCGAGCGATTGCGCTGGGTAAAGGCGTGATGGATGAGCTTGAGCTGGAGCATGTGGCGGATACCGCGGATGTGAGGGTCGGTGACAGACTGGTCACCTCTGGACTTGGCGGGCGTTTTCCGCGCGGTTATCCGGTGGCTAAGGTTACCGAGGTCGTGCGTGACCCCGGGCAGCAATTTGTTCAGGTGAAGGCGGTGCCAACAGCGCGTTTGGATAAAAGCCGTCACCTGTTGCTGGTCGAGCATCATTCACAGAGCGTCACTCGGTTGACGGAGGGGGCCGATGAGTGAGGAGCGCGCCGGGGGCGGGCTGATCATTTTGGGGACCTTCATCGTTGGTCTGGTGCTGAGTCAGATTCCGATGCCGGATATACTGACCTGGGCGCGCCCGGAATGGGTGGTGCTGGTTTTGATCTACTGGGTCATGGCACTCCCGGAGCGGGTTAGTGTCGGCAGTGCTTTTATCCTCGGGTTGATCATGGATTTGGTGCGTGGCAGCGTGATGGGGCTCAATGCGCTGGCCATGACGATTATCGCGTTTCTGGTTCTGATGCTGTACAAGCGAATGCGAATGTTTCCGCTCTGGCAGCAGTCCGCTCTGGTGCTGGTTCTGGTGGGCATCAATCAGCTTCTCTTCCACTGGATGCAGGGAATTACCGGTACCACCAGTGACTCTCTGCGTTTTCTGCTTCCGGCTGCCGTCAGTGCGCTGGTCTGGCCCTGGCTGTTCCTCCTGTTGCGCAGTATCCGGCGCATGTTCCGTATCAGCTAGTTCGACGGAGTTAATTATGCCGCAGCTTGTTCTCGCCTCTGCTTCTCCACGACGTCGTGAATTATTGGATCAAATCGGTGTTATCTATCGGGTTTGTCCGGTCGATATCGATGAAACACCGCAACGGGGTGAAGCTGCTCGGGACTACGTTGAGCGTCTGGCGCGGGCTAAGGCGCAGGCCGGCTTTCGGGCATCCGGGGGGCGAGAGCCTGCGTTGGGATCTGACACGACAGTCGTTATTGATGGCACCATTTTAGGTAAGCCGGTTGATGAGGAAGATGCCGTCGGGACATTGATGCGCTTATCCGGACAAACGCATCAGGTGATGACCGGTGTGGCTGTTGCTGATGGGGAACAATGCCTGTCAAGGGTCGTCATAACCGAAGTGTGCTTTATTCAATTTGATAAGCAGCGCGCGCACGCCTACTGGCGCACCGGTGAACCGGCCGATAAAGCGGGCAGTTATGGTATACAGGGGTTAGGGGCGGTGCTGGTTGAGTCGATCAGCGGCAGTTATTCGTCCGTGGTTGGTCTCCCGTTGGCAGAAACGGCGAGCCTGCTTGAATATTTTGATATTGGCGTCTGGCAAAACGGCGGGGCGCAATAGCCGGGAATAAGGAATACGGCATGGGTGAAGAGATTCTCATCAACTTTACGCCGATGGAGACGCGGGTCGCCGTCATCGAAAACGGTATGCCCCAGGAGATCTATGTTGAGCGGGTAAAGCGGCGGGGAATCGTCGGAAACATCTATAAAGGCAAGGTCGTCAGGGTGCTACCCGGTATGCAGGCGGCGTTTGTCGATATCGGTCTGGAGCGCGCAGCGTTCATCCATGTTGATGAAGTGGTTGACCAGGGGCTGCCTGCAGAAGAGCGTCACAGTGTTTCCATCGCGCAGGTTTTGCGAGAGGGACAATCACTTCTGGTACAGGTCACCAAAGACCCGATCGGCACTAAAGGTGCGCGCCTGACCACCCATCTTTCAATCCCGTCCCGCTATCTCGTACTGATGCCGGGCAGCTCCCATATAGGTGTCTCTCAACGCATTGAAGATCCGGAAGAGCGGGAGCGGTTACGTGCCTTGATCCAGAAGCTGACCGAATCGGATCAGGCGGAAGATGAAGACGCCAGTGCCAGCTATGGATTTATCCTGCGTACGGTGGCTGAGCGGGTCAGCAGTGCGGAACTGGGCTCCGATATTCAGTTTCTGCGTCGTCTCTGGAGCTCCATTCAGGCACGCATTGCCAAGGTAACGGCGCCGGCTGCGGTGTATGAAGACCTGCCGCTGAATATGCGTGCCCTGCGTGATATGGCGCATGCAGGCGTTGAGCGGATCCGCATCGACTCTCGGGAAACCTTCCAGAAAGCGATCGATTTCTCGCGCTCTCTGGTCCCCGAGATCGAGGAGAAGCTGGAGTATTATCCCGGTGAGCGTCCTATCTTTGATCTGTTTAATGTGGAGGAGGAGATTCAGAAGGCGTTAGGGCGCAAGGTTGAGCTGAAGTCCGGTGGTTATCTCATTTTCGATCAAACCGAAGCGATGACAACGGTGGATGTAAACACCGGTGGTTTTGTGGGCCATCGCAATCTGGAAGAAACGATTTTTAAAACCAACCTGGAGGCGGCGACGGCTATTGGCCGTCAGCTACGTTTACGTAATCTGGGTGGCATTATCATTATCGACTTTATCGATATGGAAGATGTGGATCATCAGCGCCAGGTTCTGAGAACGCTGGAGCGCGTGCTGGAGAAGGATTACGCCAAGTGCAAGGTCACAGGCGTCTCTGAACTTGGCCTGGTGGAAATGACCCGCAAGCGTACCCGTGAAAGCCTGGAGCAGGTGTTGTGTGAGCCTTGCCCCCAGTGCGAGGGGCGTGGCTCTATTCGAACACCGGAAACGGTTTGTTACGAGATTTTTCGGGAAATACTGCGTCAGCACAGAGCTTACGATACCGATGCCTATCTGGTGCTGGCCAACCAGCGCGTGGTGGACTACCTGATGGACGATGCGTCTGACCACGTGGCCGAGCTAGAGGTCTTCATCGGTAAGCCTATTCGCTTCCAGATAGAGCCGATGTACAACCCGGAGAACTTTGACGTGGTACTGCGTTAAGGTATCGCGAGATGATCAGGGCATCGGTTGTTCGGCTGGGAAAGTGGGTCCTGGTTCTGGCGACTCTGCTGGGGCTTCTGATCCTGGGGGCGCGGGTTGGTCTGCCGCTATTGTCGCAGGCACCGCGTTTGGTTGCTGAGCAGCTGAGTCAGCGTTTGGGGGCCGATGTTGAAATCGGCGCTCTGGATGCCAGTTGGGATGGTTATTACCCTCACCTGAGGGTTGACGCTTTGAGTCTGGTGGAACGCGGCAGCACGGCGCTGCGGTACACGATTGATATCGCCTCTATCGACCTCACTCTGGACCCCTGGCGTTCTGTCATCGGCTTGCAGCCGGTGTTCGAGCAGCTTGAGATTTCCGACGTCGAGGTGTCTGTTTACCAGCGCGAAGGTACCTGGTGGCGGGTGCCTGAACCGACAGCACGCGAAACCGCACATCCAGAGAATAATTTTGAGCAGTGGCTGCTGGGGTTGATCCTCAGTCAACCGGAGGTTGTGCTGGCCGACGCGAGCGTTGAGCTGCACTCGGAGAAGGGTCGGCAGGTCAGGTTTCATTCGGTGCAGGCGTTGCTCGAAAACCTCGAGGGCGAACACCAGTTCAGTGGTCAGCTTCGCATCCAGGGCCTGGAGGAAACGCAGCTCGCGTATGCTGTTCAGTTCGAGGGGCAGCCGGAGTCCGCACTCTCCGGGCGTTTTCCATTTTACTTGAAACTGGAATCTCTGGGGCCGGAGCTGTTTGAGCTTTTCGACCTGGATCTTCCCCTCGCCAGAATGCGCGCGGGTACAGAGTTTTGGGGAGTATGGCAGGACAATGCGCTGGAGCGTTTGCAGGGGCGCCTTGCCGTTGGTGAGCTGGAGTATGGAGCGGATAACCCGGTTCATTTAACAAACAGCTATCTCGCGTTCGCTCTGTTGCCGGGCGAGGAACTCTACCAGCTACAGCTCAGTGATATCCATCTGCAGTCTGATGAACAGTCTCTGGATATACCTTTAGTGGCACTTGAGGGAGGGCTGGATTATCGGGTGCCTCCCAGTAAGGTTATGGTTCCCGAGCTTGAAATGGCACCTCTGAGCCGATGGGTCGCCGGGTTACCGATGCTCCCGGATGCTTTAACCGGCGTATTGAGGGAGCTGAAGCCTGAAGGGCGTCTTGAAAATACGGTTGTGCAGTGGCAAGGACGGGGCTGGACAGATTTCGAGCTTGTCGCAGATGCACGTGCACTGGGGGTAGAGGCTTATTTCGGTGCGCCAAAAATCCGCGGGGCTAGCGGGCTATTGAGGGCTTCAGCGGCGGGCGGCGCTCTGCATCTGAACACTGATTACTTCGAGATGCACTTTCCCAAGCTCTATCAGGATGGCTGGACATTTCATGCGGCCGATGGTGTTGTGCGCTGGTCGCTGGATGACGATGCGGCTCTGATCGCCAGTGATTTACTGCATTTGAGGGAGGCGGGTGTCAGTGGTGCGGGGCGCTTCAGTATCCTTGTTCCTTATGATCGTCAGACGCAAACCGAACTGACCCTGATGATAGGGCTGACCGAGAGTGATGGCACTCAGGCGCAGCGCTACACACCGGCAAAAGAGGTCGGCGAGGGGGTCCATCGGTGGTTGGGTGAGGCGATTCAGGCGGGCCAGATTCGCCAGGGTGGTCTGGTACTGCACGGCGGTACCCGCATGCTGGAATCAAGGCGCCCACCCAGCATTAATCTCTTTATGGATATAGGCGGCGGATCGTTGCGTTACGATCCGGCGTGGCCGCCCATCGAGGCGGCGGATCTCTTCCTGCAGGTTCGTAACGGTGATCTCCGCGTTGACCTGCGCAATGGACGTTTTCTGACGTCTGAAATAACGAGTGGTTGGGCCTATAAGCGCTTGCATGATAGGTCATTGCAGGTGGCGGCGGCTGTCCAGGGACCTGCGTCGGATCTGGAGCAGGTGCTGCGCAGTAAGCCCTTAGGTGCCTTGGATCAGGGGCTTGGCGACTGGTCGTTGGGGGGAAGTCTTGGAGCGCTCGTTCAGCTCGAGATTCCTGTGACCAATGAGTCCTCGGTACCTACGGTGGACGTCACAGGTACGCTGAATCAGGCAAGTCTCCGTTCCGATAGCCTGAGGCTGGCGCTTGATGAGCTGGCAGGCCGCTTCAGTTACAGCTCGCAGGCCGGGTTAACCAGTGGTCCGCTGTCGGCTCAGCTGTGGGGGCGGCCACTGAGCGGTCGGTTGAACGCCGCTGATGGCAAAACGACGTTGTCACTTGAAGGGCAGGCCGAGATGCAGTCGGTGCGAGAGTGGCTGGCGCTTGATGCCCTGCGCGTCATACAAGGGGTCGTACCCTATCAGGCCAGCGTCGATTTCTGTATCAGCGGTAACGCCTGCCGCAACAGGTTCGAGTTAGCGTCCTCGCTGACCGGCGCGGCCGTTAATTTGCCGTTAGGGTTGGGTAAGGCGCCGGATGCAATGGCGAGTTTGGCGCTGGATGTGGATCTGGACGCAAATCAACTGAGCTTTGACTACCGTGACGCCTTGTTTGGTCGGTTTGATCTGGCGAGCTCGGTACCGCGTGGCCGGATATCACTGGGCGTCGCTGATCCGCGTTTGCCGGACGGCTCCGGAGTCTATTTGAGTGGAACGCTTGAGCATCTGGATCTGGCCAGTATAGCGGCTCTGGCTGAACCGGCTGCGACTCAACAGCCATCTTCCGGCGGTCGCGATCCGGTGGGCCTTAGTGGGGTCGATCTGTCGGTTGCGGAGTTTGAGTTGGCGGGCTATTCGCTGGGGCCGTTACAGGTGAAGGCCCAGGCGCAGGAGGCGCTCTGGTCTATCCAGGTGGCGGGTAATCAGGTCCAAGGCGGGATCTTGCTGCCTGATGAGGCCGGGCCGATCGATGTTCAGTTGCAGCGACTTTATCTGGTCAGTGAAGACGGTGCGCCGTCAACCGCACAGGATCAGACTGGATCGGTATCCTGGATTGATGGCAACGCCCTGCCCGATATTGATCTTGTTCTGGATGACCTGCGCTACGATGGGCGTGAGTTGGGAATGTGGCGTGCTCAAGTGCGCTCGACGGAGAAGCAGGTACGACTTGAGGGCATTGAAGCGAAACTTGCCGAGCTTACTCTCTCGGGAGCGCTGACCTGGACTCAGGGACAGGCTCCGCATACCGGCGTGACGGTCAGGATGCAGGGGCGGGATCTGGGTGAGCAATTGGTTCGTTGGCAGTTGCCCAGGTCAATAGAAAGCCAGGCGCTTGAGGGTGGGTTTCAGTTGGAGTGGGATGGCCCGCCCTGGGCATTCGCGCTGGAGAATCTGGACGGCGCTTTCCAGTTTGGGCTGGAGGATGGTCGAATTATCGAATCGGGTAACAGTGCCAATCTGTTACGCGTCTTTGGCATTCTTAACTTCAATGCCCTGGGGCGTCGTCTGAGGCTTAACTTTAGCGATCTTTTTGAAAAAGGGGTCGCATTCGATAACTTAAGTGGCGACTACCGGATCACTCGAGGCGTTGCCGCCACCGAAAAGCCGCTCCGGATGGTCGGGCCATCCGCTAATCTGCAGGCCGAAGGGCAGCTGGATCTGGGCGCAGAAACCGTTGATAAAGAGATGGAGGTGGTTCTTCCGATCACCAGCAATGTGCCTTTCGCGGCGGTTCTGCTGGGTGCACCCCAGGTGGCCGGGGCTGTTTTCCTGATTGATCGTTTAATCGGGGATAAGCTGGAGCAGGTGACAACATTGCGTTATCGATTGAGCGGTGATTGGGGCGATCCGCAAGTGGATCTGATCACAACGCCACCACAGGAAGCTGAGGAGATGCGTTGATGAGAGCCGCTGTTATTCAGATGGTGTCCACCGCCGATTTGAACCGCAATCTCGAGCAGGCTGAGCGACTGCTGGCAGACGCTGCGGCGGCGGGGGCGGAGTTGGTACTGCTGCCTGAGAATTTCGCGCTGTTCGACAGTGGGGCCGTGGCCGCGCTGGCACAGGATGATGCGGACCATGGAGTCCTGCAGCGTTGGCTCGGGGACTGTGCGAGGCGCCTGAACCTGTGGGTCTTGGCGGGCAGTTTGCCTGCTGTTACGCGCCCGGACGGGTCACGTATTTCAGATGGCCGTGTCCGCTCGCGGCTGGTTGTTTTTGACAACAGGGGGCGCTGGGTTCATAGCTACGACAAGCGACACCTGTTTGATGTGGATGTGGGGGATGCACAGTCGCGGTATCGGGAGTCGGAGCGCTTTGAACCGGGTGACGACGTTGCCACTGTCGACACACCCTGGGGAAAGGTGGGGTTGAGTATCTGCTACGATCTGCGCTTTGCTGGCCATTACCAGCGCTTACGCGCGCTGGGTGCGGAGATATTGGTGGTTCCCTCAGCCTTTACGCGTGTAACCGGGGAGGCGCACTGGGAAGTGCTACTCAGGGCGCGGGCGATAGAAACCCAGAGTTATGTGCTGGGGGCTAATCAGGGCGGACGCCATGGGCCTACCCGGGAAACCTGGGGTCACTCAATGATTGTGGATCCCTGGGGCGAGGTGCTTGCCTGTGTGGAGGAAAGCGGTCCGGGTATCGCCGTTACACAGCTGGATCTGGCGGCTCTGCAGCGCTGCCGTCGTGAGATGCCGGTCTGGGCGCACACCCGGGATCATTGCTGACTTACTAATGGGTTCGAAAGTAAGCGAACATCATTTATAATGTAGGCTCCGTTCGCCAAGCTTATCGGATATTTACACACATGCGCCACGATGACGGTCGTAAACTTGATCACAAAACATTAGAAGCCATTCGCGTTCGCGCCGTTCAACGGGTCATGGATGGCGAGAGTCCAGAAGTCGTCATCAAAGCGCTGGGGATGAGCCGAGCACGAATCTATGAATGGCTGGCTGCCTACCGCGAGGGTGGCTTTGACGCGCTCAAGGCCAAGCAGATTTCCGGTCGTCCCAAGAAACTGAGCGGTGCTCAGATCCGGGAGCTGTATATCTG
>NZ_KE386830.1:0-18698 GCF_000428985.1 Marinobacterium litorale DSM 23545
ACCTTGGAACAGGAGTTTTCTGGGCTATAGCGTGGATAATCGCACGCGGAATATCCGGCTCAAAGTGGCAGAGAAGTCGCTGAAGAGACTGAAGGCTACGATCAAGCAGGTGCTTCGCCGAGGTCGAGGACAGAGGATCTATCGGACGGTCGAGATACTGACCCCGAAACTGCGGGGCTGGATCAACTACTTCCGATATAGCGATGTGAAAGGGAGCTTCGAGGCGCTGGATGGCTGGATCCGCCGGCATCTGCGCAAAATCCTCTGGCGTCAATGGAAGCGGCCGTTCACCCGGGTCAAGATGCTGATGCGACTGGGTCTGTCTGAAGACAGGGCTTGGCGCAGTGCCACCAATGGGCGTGGTCCCTGGTGGAACTCATGCGCCTCGCACTTGAATCAGGCGCTGCCGAAGAAGGTGTTTGATCGCATCGGACTGGTATCGCTGATGGATCAGTATCATCGGCTTAAATGTGTATCATGAACCGCCGTATGCGGAACCGCACGTACGGTGGTGTGAGAGGACGGAGATCGCAAGACCTCCTCCTACTCGATATGAAAATCGGTTGCAACGTCGATACGCGTACACTAAGACGCTGGGTCACGTATGACTCGCGACTAGAGCAGCTGGTTGACGAAGCGTGTGTAACTGATCTCTTGATCTTGCGCGGACTCGTTAGGCTGGCATGCCACAGCTTCGCCTGCATAGTTTAGACGACACTCTGTCATAAGCGCGGTTTTCATCAGCTTGTTATCCATTTGATCTGCGATCGAAATGAGCTGTGGATAGTAAGCAGGGGGCTTGCCGTAATTGTTGAAGCTGTCGGTTAGTTTTGTCAGCAATGATGCGTCAGGAGTCCTGTCGTTAGACCTTAGCAGCTGTTCATAGGTTAGCCGGAACGATGGGTAGCGTCCCTCAAGCCCGTAACGGATGTTTGCCATAACCGATGCGTTTTTGCCCTGCGCGTCACGAATATCGATGAGAGACTGGCGAATAAAGTTCTGCTCCTTCGTATAGCTGTTAATCTGGCCCAGTACCGTCTGGAGCGCATCGCCTGTCTGGTTTTTGGCCAGCGCTTGTTCTGCATCGGAGACGGCCGAGATGGCTCTAATTAAGGCTTTGGTTTCACGAGAGTTGATGGTTTTGGTCCAACTATCGTTACTCATTGGCGGACGTCCGGCACGGCGGTAGTGAGCGCTGACATAGCTCTTTAATGCCTCGATGCGTTCCTCCGGGCTTGGGTGGCTTTCACTGAAGGAGGTCAGAACTTTGCCGAGGGATTGGGTGAGCTGTTCGAGAGAGTTGTTCAACTGAGCGTTTAGGTCCGTAGCGCCGACCGAAGCTTCCAGCGCCTTCTGTCTCTCTTCGTGTGTATTTTTAATAGCCTGATTTTGTGTATGCCAGGCGTCAAGTTTGAGTAAGACTTCGTTCATTGCTTCGGGGTTGTACCCGGCCGCGACGAGGAGGTCGAGACCGAGTCTATCGGCGTCTTCCTCCTGACCTCGAGTCCATCCAGGGTTGAGAAATCCATCAGAAACCAGCGTCATCGCCATGACATTTCGAATGCGACGTTTATCACTGGGAGCAATCTCGTTGTTGTCGTTGTTAAACTGGCCGGTGAGCTGGGTAAAAAGCAGGGCTTTTTTCTGCAGTGTCACCAACATGTCAGAGTTTGAGTGATTGAGAATTGCGTGCGATAACTCGTGGGCCAGTAGAGCAGCCAGCTGGTGGCTGTTCTCCAGATCGCTCAACATGCCCATCGGAATGTAGATGTTTCCATCTGCGGAGGTTCTAGCGGCAAAGCCTTTTTCTGCCGAGATGTATGCCTGGCCTTCTATATCTTCGATATTGCTGGCCTTTTTTAGCCTGGCCAGATGGTCGTTCATTAACTGCTCGACGCTGGGAGCGTCTATCAAGCCGCGCCCTTCACTCTGGGTGCGTAGCCTGTCCGCATCAACGCCGACACCATTCAGCGCTTTGCCACGTGCTTCGGTCAGCTGCTGAATGTAGGGTGTTTCGTCATTAAAACCGCCCGGCATGAAATCCGAGACTTTGGTCATCAACGTATCTGTTTTACAGCCAGCCAACGCTGTAATGGCCACCAGAGTTATCAGTCGTACTTGTTTATTCACAGCCTTCACCTCCGATTCCGCGTGAGCTCGCAACAGCCTCTGCGTGGATGTTGTTGTCGCATTGTGCAGTCACGCTGTACTCCTTTGTTGTGCTGACAAAAGTGCTGCCGACAGAGTAGGTTCTGCCTTTCAGCTCTATAAGAAACATGCCGCTTAGATCTCGTTTAATGGGTATAGGGAAGGTGAGATCCGCTGCATCTATTTCCTGTTCGAAAGCACCGGTGTCTGGATTGAAGAGCTCCAAAAAGGTTTCACCGGGCTTCAGTGCAGTAATAACCAGATCCGATGCTGCGACGTAGGTGCTGGTCAGGGTTACCCAGAGGCCCACTGCAGTGGTAAGGAGGCAAAGCCTAGTTGTTTTCTTCGCGATTAAATTGGACATGTGGAGTTGGCTCCTCAAACTTAGGTTCGTGGGGGCGTTCTTGGCTGGTGCTGGGCTGTGTATCGAGCCAAAGTGTTGTACAGCTTTGCAGCCACTTTGTTTTGTCGAGCATAAAACCAAGTGTGATTACGCCGGCGTAACCCACCCAGGAGGCAGCAGCAAGGTTGAAAACATCGAACCCAACCCAGGCGCAAAACAGAATCCAACTACTGAGTAGAATGATTGGCAATGCTGCGCAAAAAGTACGCAGTGTCAGGTGACAGAGCATTACGGAAAGCCGAGCCACTATCTGGGCCGAGCGGGCAAAGCGGGCGACAAACTGTTGTTGCTGTTCTGGAGAGAGTGCGAGTTTTGCATCGACTCTTGTTACGAAGGGGCGACCCATACCGCGGAATTCGTAGAGGCACACGGGGAGAATGACGAACAGAAGAGCAACGCTATCCAACAGCCAAAGTGGGATAGTGGGTAGCCAGCTACGGGCATGGGGTTGATCTGCCTTATACCCTTGTCCCCAGGTTGTGAGGTTGTCGAACGCCATCGCATGGTAAAACACGCCGGGCAAAACGTCTCGCAGGGGGGTAAACACGATATCTTGGACCCCACTAACGCTTCCGCCGTAAAAAATTGTTTTTCCCTGTATAAGTTCCCGAGCTTCCATAAGGGCTTGGTTTTCATCGCCCAACGGAGAATTCTTTTTGGAAGGAACGAGATTTAACAGGTCGCGGACAAATAGCGCAGAGGAGTAGGGGAGGTTCTGGTTGAGGCCTGAAAAGCCTTGGGTAAGTACAGAGGAGGTGCTGCGCTCTGTGTCAGAGGGAGATTCCATCCAGCTTTCGTTGAAAGCGTTTGGGCGGGTTCCCCAGAAAATTTGCATGTTAGGCAGAGTTTTCAGGTCGCTCAGTTGGACGCCTTGATCGATTGCCAGTTTAAAGGCTGCCGTAGGGAGGTCTCGGGCGCTGTCGTAAGGGAGATAGCTGCGGGCAACAAAGTCGCTGGCATCCAGGTCAATCGTGGCTGATACCGGAATGACCAGATCGGATAGCTCTGGCCAAAGCGCTCGGAAATCTGCGGTGGAGGTAACGGCTACGTATACAGGGACTGCCGAGCGTTTATAGCGTTTGAGTACTCTAACGAGATAGTCCGCCCCCGGTTTTGAAGTATTCATCCAGTAAAAGTCGATGAATACGCTACGAGGCTGGTGCTTGAGTAAATTGTTGAGAACGCGACCGTGAAACGTGTAATCAGCCGGCCAGCGGCCTTGCTGGTATTTGGCCAATGATTGGTCAGTCAGGAGTAATACGAGGCTCTGGTTCTGAGCCGTGTCAGGATAAATGTAATCGCCAAGGAAACGATTGAACAAGTCTTGGGCGTACTTGTCCGACCTGTCGGAGGTACCTAAAGGAGAGAACTTAAGAAGGAAAAGGGCGACCAGAAGAATAATGAATGCAGACGATAAAGTGAATCGCATGCTGCGAGTTGTTGGCCGATATCGCGATGATTCATGCAATTGTGTCACGGTATTCTCATCCTTGAGTAACACGCATTTTGCAGGCTGCTTTAACTGATCATCTTTCGAGTAGTGTCATCGAATGAGTTCAATTAGAGACATAAATTACTTTAGCCTTCGTTTTTTGTAAACACAGCTGCCAGAATGAGTGTTAAGAAGACTAGTTATGACAGCTGCGTCGAGTTTAGAGGTGGGCTGTAAGAAATGACAGCGTACGCCCATGGGCGCTTGCAGCCGCTTTTTGATCGTAAGCCGGGCGTCCCCAACAGTTAAAGCCGTGGTCGACGCCTTCGTAGTCTTGGAAAGTAGCGTTGTCACGGCCTTTGAACGCGCCTTTGACACTTTCTACCGCGTCCGCGGGAATCATCTTATCCAACTCCGCATAATGGAAAAGTATCGGTTGAGTTATGTTTCCGGCAAGCTCCAGCGCATTCTGGATACCTCCGCCGTAGTAACATACCGCGGCGTCGACAGCACCTGCAGCCGCTGTCCGGTAGGCTAACTGTCCACCGAGGCAGAACCCGATTGCGGCAACTCCGCCCTGGACTTCAGGAAGCGTTTTAAGAAATTCAGCAGCGGCAGCGACATCGGCTCCGGCCTGGGCATCATCGACAGCTTGTCGCAGCTCCATAGCACGCGCACGACCTGCTTCGTCATAGCCCAGGTCGACCTTGGACTCCTGGCGCCAGAAGACATCAGGGGCAAGCACCACATAGCCATCCAGCGCGTACTGGTCGGCGACGGCCCGGATATGGCTGTTAACGCCCCATATCTCCTGCACAATCACGATGCCGGGCCCGGTTCCGGTGGGGGGTAGAGAGAGATAGCCGGAAAATCCTGTGTTGTCGACGTTCGGGATATCGATCCATCGTACGTGCATGGACATCTCCTGTAACTGATTCAGTTGAAAGAAAATACAGATTAACCAGAGATTATCCGGAGCGCCAAATCAAAGGCTATCGAGGTGTGTACGGTAGTGGTTGAAAATAGCGTTAACATCTACCTGCGCCCCCAGCTGTGCGGCAAGCATAAACAGCCCACCCATCTTGCGGTGTAGGAAGAGCACATCGGCCGGCGGTGTATGCCATGCGTTCGGATCAGCGCTGATCGCTTTGCCGCGGGCATGAATCCTTCTGGCCAGGTCAGAATTGCCAAAATCATAGAGGCCGGGCGTACGTAGGGGCTCAGTGGCTTCTATGAAAATATCGAGTACAACCTCGCGGTTGGCTGCATCATGGCGTTGGCTGAAAAAGCCCAGTGCCTCCAGCGATTGTGCGAGTACCTGAGGTTGTCGATCCGTCGCTGCGCAGATTGCTGTGCTGTAATGTTCGACGAACGCTGGCGGGAAATGGCGTACAGCACCAAAATCGAGCAATACCAGACGTTCATCATCCAGATTGTAACGGTAGTTGGCGGGGTTCGGGTCGGTCTGCACCGTATGGAGCTGGAACAGTTCACAGAAGAACAGTTCGAGCAGCACGGCCGGAATTTCGTCGCGAAGGGAGGCGTGGCGTTGCGCCGCGTTTTGTAGCGGAACCCCCTCGAGATAATCCATACACAGGATCTGTCTGGTGGAAAGTGCCCGCTCGACTCCAGGTATATGGACGGCGTCTCGGTGACGAAAAACCTCCAGCGCCTGGGCGAAGGCCACCATCTCTTTCATTTCATGCTGATAGTCGGTTTCCAGGCGCAGCTGGTGCTTGGCTTCGTCGACCAGCGGTTGTATGTCCAGGTCCCGGGGCAGCAGTCCACTCATGCGCAGCAGTGAGCAGACATTGTCGATGTCACTGTCGATGCTGCGTGATACGCCCGGATACTGGATCTTGATCGCCAGATCCCGGTCCTGGTGGCTAATACCGCGATGCACCTGACCAATAGAGGCGGCAGCGATCGGCTCAAAAGAAAACTGCTTTAAGTGTCGGTTCCACTCGTGCCCCCAGTTGGCTTCCAGGACGTCAACCAGTTGCGCGGCCGGCATGATGACCGCGTCCTGGCGCAGGCGTTCGAGTACGGTGGCCAACTCAGGCGGTAGCAGGGTTCCGGCGTCCATGGAGATCAACTGGCCAAGTTTCATCGCGGCACCGCGCATACGGGCAAGGCGATCGGCGACCTGTTCGACGTTGCGCTGGGTGAGCAGAAGGTCCGACAGTGCTGGGCGATTACCACGCATCCACTCCCGACTGCCGTCACTGATCAGGTTGCCCGCAACGCGACCGGCCAGCCCCCCAAGGTTAGCCAGGCGCGATAGGCGGCTACTTGGTACCTTCGCTGCGCGTCTCGTTTTGCCTGTGTCTGTCATTCTGAAATCCTGTGATGGTAGAGGGGGTGGTTAAGCTGTACGACAAACAAATGCATCTGGATGTTTTGGCCGACCAGAAAAAGCGAGCCCGGGGTATATCGTTTCATGACGATATGGCAGCATAGGTCTCTAATGAAGGAGAGCGCCATGAAATCACTGTCAGAAATCCCTTTTTCGCTGCTTGAACTGGCCCCGATGCGTCTCGGGGAGAACGCCGGACAGACGCTGGCGCGCAGCCTTGAGTATGCCCGTCATGCCGATGCACTCGGTATCCACCGTTTCTGGTTGGCTGAACACCATAATATGCAGGGCATCGCAAGCTCGGCAACGTCAGTGCTGATTGGTGCGGTGGCCGCTAATACCCGGCGCATGCGTGTAGGTTCCGGCGGTATTATGTTGCCGAACCATCCGCCGCTGGTCGTGGCGGAGCAGTTTGGTACGCTGGATGCGCTTTACCCGGGGCGGATCGATCTGGGGTTGGGGCGTGCGCCAGGCACCGATCCGCTGACAAGTCGAGCGCTGCGTCGGGATGATATGCGCGCAGAGCATTTTCCTGAGGAGGTAGCTCAACTACAAAAACTGCTGGGTGAAGCGGATCCGAATGCCCGGGTCAGGGCGGTTCCCGGCGAGGGGAGTCAGGTTGAGATCTGGTTACTGGGCTCCAGTCTGTTCAGCGCTCAGCTTGCTGCTGAGCGCGGCCTGCCCTATGCCTTTGCCGGCCATTTTGCGCCGCGTTTTTCCTATGAAGCGCTGGAGCTGTACCGAGATCGGTTTCAGCCCTCGGCCGTGTTGAGCGAACCCTATGCTGTTTTGGGACTGCCACTCATCGCCGCTCAGAGTGATGAGGAAGCGCGGTGGCTGGCAACCAGTTCTCAACAGCGGGTCTTGGCCCTGATGCGCGGCGAGCCGTTGTGGTTGAAGCCACCCGTGGATAGTATGGACGGGTTGTGGACCGCTCAGGAACGAGCCTCGGTGGAGTCGTTTCTGGGGCTTCAGGTGGCCGGTGGGCCTGCAACAGTAAAGTCCAAGCTGGCACATATCATCCATGAGTTCCAGGTCGATGAACTGATGTTCACCAACGATCTGTACGACCAGGGTAAACGATTGGAAGCGCTTACCATCCTCGAATCACTCCGCGCTTGAAACCGTGCCGGGGTGCTGTCTAGTCCCGGGTCTTTCGATCATATGCTTAATATCGACGCGGAGGGTTAATTAAATAATCAACCGTTTTCCCGGTTTTGTGCCGTCTTAGCGCGCTTGCCCGGTGTGGTCTGCGATTTGCTTTGTCCGTGTTTCGCAATACCGAAACGAGGATGAACATGAACAATAAAAACGCATCCACCACAGAAGATAACAACCTTATCCTGGTGACAGGCCCCGATGGTCGGATTCTGGAGGCTAGCCGGGCTTTTATCGAAGCCAGTGGCTTCTCGATGCAACAGTTAACCAATTCAGAGCTGACGGGGCTTAAGCATCCAGAGATGCCGGAGGGGCCGTTCAAGGACCTCACCTCGACGATCTCAGCCCATAAACCCTGGATGGGCATGCTACAGCTCCGGCGAGAGGACGGAACCCCCCTATGGTTCGATGCGTATGTGATACCCGTTATCGAACAGGGGGAAATCGTTGAGTGGCAGTGCATCTTTCGGGTGCCGCCGCAAAGTTTCGCTCGGCGTGCTGAGGAGATATACCGCCTACGCAAGCAGGGTAAGCAGCCGCGGGCGATGCGGGGACCGAAGACGGATTTGCGTGGTCGGCTGTGGATCGGTGTTTTGATCTCCTGGGTTCCCATGCTGGCTCTGGGGGGGATTCAATTCGGTGGAGATCTGTTGTTCTGGGGCGCGGCCGTTGGATCGATACTGTTAGGCTTGCTCTGGACTGGCTGGCAGTGTGGCTCGCTACGCCGACTGGTGAGCAAAAGCCGGGAGTTGGTGAATCACCCGATAAAGCAGATGATCTATACCGGAACTGTCGATGATGTGGGGCAACTGGAATTAACGCTTCAGTTGTTACAATCCCAGCTCGACGCGGTGCTCCGGCGGATGCAAAGTACGTCCGGTGAAGTGTTAAGTGGTGCAAACGAGAGTGTTCGAGTGATGGCACGAACCTGTCATGAAATAGAGGAACAGCAGGCGGAGTTGATTCAGCTTGCTACGGCGATGGAGCAGATCAGTGCCACCGTCGCGGACATGAGTGCCAATACTGCACAAACGGCAGACCGTACCCAGGCTGTCCATGTCAGTGCCGGGCAGGGCCGTGACGTGGTGGCGGAAACGATAACCAGTATCCATGCGCTGGCTGAATCCATCAGTTGCACCACGGAGGATGTGTCCGCACTCCAGGCGCGGAGCCAGGGGATCGGATCCATCATCAGTGTCATCTCGGATGTGTCAGAGCAGACTAACTTGCTCGCTTTGAATGCAGCGATTGAAGCGGCGCGAGCCGGTGAGAATGGGCGTGGCTTTGCCGTGGTTGCAGATGAAGTGAGGCAGCTCGCCAAGCGCACTCAGGATTCCACCGGTGAAATTCAGCAGATGATCCAGGGTTTGCAGCAGCAGACCGAAAGCATTGTGGAAGCGATGAACGCAAAACGCTCGTTATCCGAGAAAAGCGTTGAACGCATTGAGGAAGTGGGGCAGGTGCTCGAACAGATTCTGGACGCTATCGATCAGATCAGTGATATGTCGACCCGTATCGCAGGAGCCAGTGAGGAGCAGAATGCGGTGGCCGGTGACGTGAGTGCACGGATCCAGCAGATCAGTGATGGGTCAGGCCGAACGGTGGAAGACGCGGCGTTAACGTTAAAACTAAATAACGCTGCCGCGCGGTTGGCCGAGCGGCAGCGTTATCTGGTCAGCTGTATTATGCAGGCCTGATCGTTTTAGGCCGCAACGGTACCGTGGGGATCGATGACAAACTTCTTCGCGGCACCGCTATCAAAGTCCGCGTAGCCTTGAGGCGCTTCATCCAGTGAGATCATCTTCACGTTAACGGCATCGGCGATCTTGACCTTATCGAACAGGATCGCCTGCATCAGCGGCCGGTGGTACTTCATGACCGGGCACTGGCCGGTATGGAAAGAGTGGGACTTGGCCCAGCCCAGCCCAAAGCGCATGCTCAGTGCGCCCTCTTTAGCAGCTTCATCTTCAGCGCCCGGATCGTCAGTGACGTACAGGCCCGGAATACCGATCTGGCCGCCGGCACGGGTCACCTGCATTGCGGAGTTGAGTACTGTGGCGGGCGCTTCTTTGTGATGGTTGCAGCCGCAGGCATGAGCCTCGAAGCCAACGCAGTCGACGAAGGCGTCGACTTCACGTTCACCCAGGATCGCCTCCAGCTTATCAGCCATGTCGCCCTCTTCGGTAAGGTCGATGGTTTCACAGCCAAAGCTCTGTGCCTGCTTGAGGCGTTCCACGTTCATATCGCCGACGATGACGCAGGCGGCACCCAGCAGCTGAGCAGAGACCGCAGCGGCAAGACCCACAGGACCGGCGCCCGCGATGTAGACAGTGGAGCCAGGCCCGACGCCTGCGGTAACACAGCCGTGGAAGCCGGTGGGGAAAATATCGGAGAGTAGTGTCAGGTCCTGGATCTTCTCCATGGCCTGGTCGGCGTCCGGGAATTTCAGCAGGTTGAAGTCAGCGTAGGGAACCATGACATATTCGGTCTGGCCACCGACCCATCCACCCATGTCCACATAGCCGTAGGCGGCACCTGGGCGGGCGGGGTTAACGTTCAGGCAGATACCGGTCTTGCCCTCTTTGCAGTTACGGCAGCGACCACAGGCGATATTGAATGGAACGGAGACCAGGTCGCCCTGTTTGATAAACTCCACGTCGCGCCCGGTTTCTACCACCAGTCCGGTGATTTCGTGGCCCAGCACCAGGCCGGAGGGCGCCGTAGTGCGACCGCGAACCATATGCTGGTCGGAGCCACAGATATTGGTTGTGACAACTTTCAGAATGACGCCGTGATCGCATTTGCGATCACCAATGGCCAGCTTCGGATAGGGAATCGACTCGACCGCGACCTCGCCCGGACCTTTGTAGACGACACCGCGATTGTTTGCTTGAGACATCAGGAATTCTCCCTTTTTTGTTCTTATCGATAAGAGAGCCGTTCTGGCGACTTGGCCACACGGTCAACGCCAGCGTACGCAGGTCAGCCTTTGTCGAAATATCCAAAAAAGACATCGAAGTGTCGAATCAAGACATGGGCGTATAAGGTGTTGAAGAGCCCGGCTCAAACAAACCAGGACTCAAACAGCATACCGTTGGAGACGGTACCAGCGAGATTGGCCTGGTTCTCTTGAGAAAGGGCGAAGTCGGCTAGCACTTTTGCCTGGGTTTTCGAGGGATCAACTGTCATCTGTTCGAGCCAAAAATCCAGTCCTTCAGGATCCGCTTCTCGGTCAAGAATGTTGTAGTAAAGAGCGTTGAGGAATTCGCCGTCAGTCGGGTTTTCTCCGTAAAGCGAGAGGAACTCCACCGAGTCGATAAAGCGTGCTGATGTTTCCTCAAACGTCATGCCTTCTTCGAGCTTCGCAATCCAAAAGCCGAGGCCTTCTTCGTCAGGAGCGCGGTTGAAAGCTGCTTCATAAAGACTATAAGCAGCAGCTGTTGTGTCATCGAACCCTAAAACCAGATCGGAAAAATAAAATCTCTCTACGCCGGTGACCCTGTCATCACCGTCCCGGTTGGTTTGGGTATCAGCGATATACCAGCCATCCAGTCGCGTCAGTGGGTCAACGGCGAAAGGGTCTACGATATTCGAGAGCGGGGTAATATCATAATCGCGAAGGGGGCCAGCGTAGTAAGCTGCGTCCAGACCTTCGCCGCCATACAGGGTGTCATGTCCCGCGCCACCAATTAAAATATCGTCACCGGTATAGCCTGCCAGTACATCGTCATTATCGCCGCCGCGGATCTCGTCGCCGCCGATCAATAAGTCCGGCCATTCGTATCTGAGGACAGTCTGAAAATCAGCCGCTGCGTCAACGAACGCGATGCGGTCGTAATAGTGCTCTCTACTCTGGTAGTTAAGCTCGACAAAATAATCCACGGTGCCGCTGACTTGATCCCAGGTAGGGTCCGTCTCCGGGAAAGTGAAGTCACCGAAAAAACGGTAGTAAAGGCTGGGTGCGCCTTTGTTGGAAAACGTGATCGTGGCAGATGTATTAAGATCCTCTGGGGTGGCCAAATCGTTTGCGCCGTAATCGTAAGGCTGGCTGAAGTCCCAGTCCTTCACGTCATAGAAGCTATTCCGCTCCGCTCCGGTAAGTGGCGAAAACAGAAGCCCCGAAACGGTATCAAGAATTCGATCATCACTGTAGTAGTCGGCTTCGAGCAGCATGCGGGGCGTCTCTTTTTGTTCGGGGGGCGTGTATACCGATAAAATAGCGACAGATAGACGCCCGATACAACCCTAAAGTTGGTTCAAAGTATTTGGAATCGTACGCTCTCTCGCTCTATGCTGACCTTAAAAAGGGACCTGATGATGTTGGACGATCTTTCGAAACAGGTGGCGCAGGTGATGACTCAGCGCCGGCTTACATTGGCCACGGCGGAATCCTGTACGGGGGGATGGGTGGCGAAACAGCTGACCGATATTGCCGGTAGCTCGGCCTGGTTTCTCGGTGGCTATGTCTCCTATTCGAATCAGGCCAAGCAAACCATGTTGGGTGTTTCGGCACGCACGCTGGAGGAATGTGGGGCGGTTAGCGAAGCAGTGGTCTGTGAGATGGCAGAGGGGGCGCGTGGCCGGCTCGATGCGGATATCGCGGTGGCCATCAGCGGTGTGGCAGGCCCGGCTGGAGGCAGTGATGAAAAGCCGGTCGGAACAGTTTGGCTGGCGTGGGCGGTTCGCGACAAGCCGGGTGTCTCCTGCCTGAGCTTCTTTGACGGGGACCGCGCAGCGGTGCGTGAGCAGGCCGTTGTTCAGGCTTTGGAAGGCGTGTTGGCCTATTTGCCGGAATGATGTTGCAAATTGGGAGAGTTCTGGAATAATACTGTTTAAGCATACAGTATTAATTCGTCAGGCTCGATAAAAGGGTGAACGATGGACGACAACAGAAAGAAGGCGCTTGACGCGGCGCTGTCACAGATTGAACGCCAGTTCGGTAAAGGCGCAGTTATGCGCATGGGTGACCAGCCCCGTGAGGCAATCCCGGCTGTATCGACCGGCTCACTCGGTCTTGATATAGCACTGGGTATTGGCGGACTGCCCTACGGCCGTGTTGTCGAGATTTATGGGCCTGAATCGTCAGGTAAAACCACCTTGACGCTACAGGTGATCGCCGAAGCGCAGAAACAGGGCAAAACCTGCGCGTTCGTGGATGCCGAGCATGCGCTGGACCCGGGTTATGCTGAGAAGCTGGGTGTTGATGTAGACTCGCTGCTTGTCTCCCAGCCGGATACCGGCGAGCAGGCGCTGGAAATTACCGACATGCTCACCCGCTCCGGTGCAGTTGATGTCATCATCGTAGACTCCGTGGCAGCTTTGACTCCGAAGGCGGAGATTGAGGGCGAGATGGGTGACTCTCACGTCGGCCTGCAGGCCCGTTTGATGTCCCAGGCGCTGCGTAAGCTTACCGGCAGTGTGAAGCAGTCCAACTGTCTGCTGGTCTTCATCAACCAGATCCGTATGAAGATCGGCGTGATGTTTGGTAATCCGGAAACCACCACCGGTGGTAATGCACTGAAGTTCTACGCATCAGTGCGTCTGGATATCCGTCGCACCGGTGCGGTGAAGCAGGGCGATGAGGTTATTGGTAACGAAACCCGCGTCAAAGTCGTTAAAAACAAGGTTTCACCGCCGTTCAGGCAAGCCGAGTTCCAGATTATGTACGGTGCCGGCATCTATCACATGGGCGAAGTCATCGATTTGGGTGTGCAGCAGAAATTGGTGGATAAGTCCGGTGCCTGGTATGCCTATAAGGGCGATAAGATAGGTCAGGGTAAGGCCAATGCAGCGCGCTATCTGGAAGAGCATCCGGATGTTGCGCAAGAGATCGAAGTGGCTATCCGGGCCGAGCTGCTCAGTGTGCCGACCCCAAAAAAGTCTGAAGAGTCAGATAAGCCGGAAAAGAATGCCGAGCTGGAGTTCTGAAAGAACAATGAATGTTGAAAGGCCCTTCGGGGCCTTTTTTCGTTGGAGGACGTATGAAACAGGGAAAAGTGTTAGAAACTGAAGCAGAAGTGCGTGAGGCGGTTATTCGGCTTCTGGCCCGCAGGGAATATAGCCGCAGGGAGTTGGAGTCGCGCCTGGAAAAGCGTGTTGGCGATAAGGGAGTGTTGCAGGCCGTACTCGATGACGTAATCGACAAGGGCTATCAGAGTGATCAGCGTATGGCTGAGATGTTTCTTCGCCAGCGCGTATCGCAGGGCTACGGTGAACGCAGGATCCGCTATGACTTGAATACCAAAGGTGTATCAGAGGCGTTGGTGTCAGAAGCGCTCGCCGCGGCTGCTGTCGATTGGTTCGAGGTTGCGCGTGAACATGCAGTGCGTCGCTACGGTGAGGGACCTCCAGACGATCACAAGGAGCGGGCTAAGCGGATGCGCCATTTGTTGGGGCGCGGGTTTGGATACGATGAGGTGAAATACGCGCTGGACGCTGATGAATCCTGAGTTTTAGCGTCATTCCGCGGGTAAAAGTATTCGAACAAAAATCACACACGTTATATACTGTCCCGCCATTTTTTTGCTGTAGCTGATGCGCGATCCGTTCTGCCGACAAAGTAACGTTTGGTATGAGCTGCTTGCGAGCTCCGGTCGATTCCGGCCGGTTGCAGTGTAAACAGGACATAGGACAACGGTTTATTCAGATGAAATACATGACGAGTGCCGAAATTCGCCAGGCTTTTCTGGACTTCTTTCATGCCCAGGGGCACGAGATTGTTCCGTCGAGTCCTCTGATCCCGGGTAATGATGCGACCCTGCTGTTTACCAACGCCGGTATGGTTCAGTTCAAAGATGTATTCCTGGGTACCGATAAGCGCAACTACAGCCGGGCGACCACGTCACAACGATGTGTACGGGCGGGTGGTAAGCATAACGATCTGGAAAACGTTGGCTATACCGCGCGCCACCATACCTTCTTCGAGATGCTGGGTAACTTCAGCTTCGGCGACTACTTCAAGCGCGAGGCGATAGGCTTTGCCTGGGGCTTTCTGACGGAAGTGCTTGGCCTGCCCAAAGAAAAGCTCTGGGTGACCGTGCACCACAGCGATGATGAAGCAGAACGAATCTGGAAAGAGGAGATCGGCATCGATCCCGAGCGCTTCTCAAAGCTGGATGAAGATAACTTCTGGGCGATGGGTGATACCGGACCGTGCGGCCCCTGCTCCGAAATCTTTTTCGACCACGGGCCGGACGTTGCCGGTGGTCCTCCCGGTAGCCCGGATGAAGATGGTGATCGTTACATCGAAATCTGGAATATCGTATTCATGCAGTACAACCGCTCTGCAGATGGCACGATGACTCCGCTGGAGGCTCCGTCCATTGATACCGGTATGGGGCTGGAGCGCATCGCCGCCGTTATGCAGAACGTGCACAGCAACTATGAGATCGATCTGTTCCAGAACCTGCTGAATGCCGCAGCCGAAGTGGTGGGCGTCAGCGACACCAGCGTCAAGTCACTGCGAGTCATCGCCGATCATATTCGCTCCTGTGCGTTTCTTATTATCGACGGCGTGCTTCCGTCTAACGAAGGCCGTGGGTATGTGTTGCGCCGGATCCTCCGCCGGGCGGTGCGTCACGGCAATAAGCTGGGAGCCAAGGGTACGTTCTTCTATAAGCTCGTTGCACCGCTGGTCAAAGAGATGGGCGATGCCTATCCAGAGCTGAAAGATCTGCAGGCGCAGGTTGAGAAGGTGATTCTCAAAGAGGAAGAGCAGTTTGCTCGAACCCTGGATAACGGTATGTCCCTGCTGGAACAGGCGATCGAGAACCTGGATGGCAAAGTGCTGCCCGGTGAGACTGTGTTCCGCCTCTATGATACTTACGGCTTCCCGGTAGATCTGACCGCTGATGTGGCGCGTGAACACGAAGTCAGCCTGGATATGGATGGCTTTGAGTCTGAAATGGAGCAGCAGCGTCAGCGTGCACGTGCATCGGGACAGTTCTCTGTGGACTATAACGATCGCATCAAGGTTGATGGCGAAACCCGCTTCAGTGGTTACGAAGCGTTTGAAGATCAGTCAAAAGTGGTGGGGTTGTTCCGGGATGGCGAGCCAGTAACCCAGCTCAGTGCCGGTGAGCGAGGCGTTGTTGTTCTCGAAAATACCGCCTTTTATGCCGAGTCCGGTGGTCAGGTCGGTGATACTGGTACACTCCGTTGGGACCGTGGCCTGTTTCAGGTGGCTGACTGCACCAAAGAGGGCAAGGTGCACCTGCATCACGGTGAGCTGAGCGAAGGTGTTCTTGAGATTGGCGATCGTGTTGCCACCGAAATCAATGTGGAAAAACGGCGTGCTACGGCGTTAAACCACTCCGCGACTCATCTGCTTCACGAAGCGCTGCGTCGCGTGCTGGGTAGTCACGTGCAGCAGAAAGGTTCTTTGGTGGATGAGGAACGCCTGCGGTTTGATTTCTCCCATTTTGAGGCGGTAACCGCGGATGAGTTGCAGCAGGTTGAGGATATCGTCAACGCGCAGGTGCGGGCCAATACGGCTGTCTCTACCGAAATCATGCCGATCGATGAGGCGAAGGCGAAAGGCGCTGCGGCTCTGTTTGGCGAAAAATATGAGGATCGGGTCCGCGTTCTGACGATGGGCGAGGACGGGTTCTCCATCGAGCTCTGTGGTGGCACGCACGCCAGTCGCACCGGGGATATCGGCCTCATGAAGATTATTTCGGAGAGCGGCATCGCCTCGGGCGTGCGTCGTATCGAGGCCGTTACAGGTCCTGCTGCTCTGCGCTGGTTCCGAGACAGTGAGCAGGTGATCGGCGAGCTGTCCTCTCTGGTTAAGGCAGGCCGGGACAGTGTTCTCGAAAAGGTTAAGGGGCTCAATGAGCGCAATCGTCAGCTGGAAAAAGAGATCGAGCGCCTCAGTGCCAAGCTGGCGGCTGCAGCCAGCGGCGATCTGCTCAATCAGGTCGTTGAGGTTGGTGGCGTAAAAGTGCTGGCGGCCAAACTGGAAGGCGTGGAGCCCAAAGCGCTGCGGGATAATATCGATCAGCTGAAAAACAAGCTGGGCAGTGGTGTTGTGGTTCTGGTCACTGTATCCGGCGAAAAGGTGGCGGTCGCTGCCGGTGTGACCAAGGATCTGACCGGGCAGGTTAAGGCTGGCGATCTGGTGCGCGAGCTGGCCGCTCGGCTGGGTGGCAAGGGCGGCGGTCGCCCGGACATGGCGCAGGGTGGCGGTACCGATATCGCTGCTGTGCCGGCCGCACTGGAATTGGTGCCGGAGCTGGTTGCTCAGGCACTCTAAATTAGCGTAAGCAGCCGTTTGTGCTGTCGCGTGGGAAATAGACGATAATGGCATTATACGTTCAAAAGTATGGTGGCACCTCCGTCGGCTCGGTGGAGCGGATCGGCGCCGTCGCGGATAAAGTAAAAGGGTTTCGCGACCGCGGTGATGACGTAGTTGTCGTGGTTTCCGCCATGAGTGGTGAAACCAATCGATTACTTGGTCTGGCTCAGGAAGTGCAGTCCAACCCGGATAAGCGTGAAATGGATGTGCTGGTTTCGACCGGTGAGCAGGTGACCATTGCCCTGTTGGCGATGGCGCTGAAGGCTCGGGGCGTAGAAGCGCGCTCCTATACCGGTGGGCAGGTTCGCATATTGACAGATACAGCCCATGGTAAGGCCCGTATCCAGGATATCGAGACCACAAAAATGCGTGCCGACCTGGAAGAGGGGCGTGTCGTCATTGTGGCCGGTTTCCAGGGTGTTGATGATGACGGCAATATCACTACGCTGGGCCGGGGTGGTTCGGACACCACCGGTGTAGCGCTGGCCGCAGCACTAAAAGCGGATGAGTGTCAGATCTATACGGATGTGGACGGCGTATATACCACTGATCCCCGGGTGGTGGCCGGTGCGCAGCGTCTGGATCGCATCACTTTTGAAGAGATGCTGGAAATGGCCAGTCTGGGCTCAAAGGTTTTACAGATCCGTTCAGTTGAGTTTGCCGGAAAGTACAAAGTGCCGCTGCGCGTTCTTTCCAGCTTCCAGGATGGTCCTGGTACGTTGATTACGATAGAGGATGAAGAAACCGTGGAAAAGCCCGTTATCTCAGGCATCGCTTTCAATCGCGATGAGGCCAAATTGACGGTGGTGGGTGTGCCCGATATTCCGGGGGTCGCGTCGCGTATACTGGGGCCGATCAGCCGCGAGAATATTGAAGTGGACATGATTGTCCAAAACGTGGGCGCAGATCAGACCACCGACTTCACCTTCACGGTCCACCGTAACGATTATGATCGTGCCCGAGCTATTCTCGATCAGGTTGTCGCCGAGCTGGGTGCGCGCTCTTGCTCCGGTGACAGTAAGATTGCCAAGGTGTCTATCGTTGGTGTTGGTATGCGTTCCCATGCGGGCGTTGCCAGTAAAATGTTTGATGCCCTGGCTGCCGAAAGTATCAACATTCAAATGATCTCCACATCCGAGATCAAAGTATCCGTTGTGATCGCTGAAAAATATATGGAGCTTGCTGTGCGCGCGCTTCATGCAGCGTTCAATCTGGATAACGCCGACACCGTGTGTGAGTAGCGCAGAGGCTCTGATGAGCTATATTGCAGCAGCAGGGCGTCCGTGCTTTCGCAAGAGAGGCTGGCAGCTGCTATTGTTTCGGTAGAGTGTCGTAAAATTGAATACGGCACCGAACCGATGCAGGGCTGGAATGTATCGGAAGGATGTAAACGCGAATCCGCCCCCAAGCTTGATCCTTACGAAGTAGGCTTGGGGTGGATATACAGAAAGTCAGCACCCTAAGGACGTAATAAGGAGATCCACCATGCTGATTCTTACCCGCCGAGTAGGCGAAACCCTGATGGTCGGTGATGATGTCACTGTGACCGTACTTGGTGTCAAAGGTAACCAAGTCCGGATTGGGGTCAATGCGCCCAAGGATGTCTCCGTCCACCGTGAGGAGATTTATCAGCGTATCCAACGCGAAAAAGGTGACCAGGAAGGACAGGAGTAAGATTTTCAAATTATCCCTTTTCTTTTGAAAATCAGTCTTGTACTATACGCGCCGTTGTCGACGGTGAGATGGCCGAGTGGCTGAAGGCGCACCCCTGCTAAGGGTGTATACCTCCTGGGTATCGAGGGTTCGAATCCCTCTCTCACCGCCATTTAGCGCCCGTAGCTCAGCTGGATAGAGTACCTGGCTACGAACCAGGCGGTCAGAGGTTCGAATCCTCTCGGGCGCGCCA
>NZ_KE386830.1:18878-47487 GCF_000428985.1 Marinobacterium litorale DSM 23545
GCGCCCGTAGCTCAGCTGGATAGAGTACCTGGCTACGAACCAGGCGGTCAGAGGTTCGAATCCTCTCGGGCGCGCCACTGATACCCTCCTAAAAAGGCCTGAGCGCCAAAACGATTCCCAGATCGATCATGAAATTCATCATCAAGCTGTTTCCCGAAATTACTATCAAAAGTCGCCCTGTGCGTAAGCGCCTGATTGCGCGTCTGCAGAACAATATGCAGATTATCCTGGCGCGAATCGAACCCAGCGTTAAGGTCAGTGGCTGCTGGGATAAGCTCGAGGTTGTGTTTGACCCCGACGAGGGGGCTGACAAAGCTCAGGTACGAGACTCTCTGGTCGATGCCATGGCTCGGATTCCGGGCATTCATGCATTTCTGGAGGTTGACCAGTATCCGCTTGGCGATTTTCACCAGGTGTTCGAGTTAACCCGCGATGCCTATTCGGAACGACTGAAAGGGAAAACCTTCAAGGTTCGTGTGCGTCGGGCCGGTAAACATGATTTTACCTCCGTGGAACTTGAGCGTTATGTCGGGGGAGGTTTGCGCCAGCATACCCAGGCGGCGGGTGTGGATGTTCACAAGCCGGAAGTGTGGGTGGATCTGGAGGTCCGTGATCAGCAGCTGTTTATTGTGACTCGGAGTCACAAGGGCCTGGGCGGTTATCCGCTGGGAACCCAGGAGCCGGTGCTGTCGTTGATTTCCGGCGGGTTTGACTCCGTTGTGTCATCTTGGATGACGATGCGGCGGGGATGCAAAACGCACTTCCTGTTTTTCAATCTCGGCGGTTATGCCCATGAGATTGGTGTTAAACAGGTTTCTCTGCACCTGTGGAAGCGCTACGGCGCCTCGGCACGCGTTAAGTTCGTGACAGTTCCTTTCGAAGAAGTGGTCGGTGAAATACTGCAAAGTGTTCATCACTCCCACATGGGCGTAGTGTTAAAACGGATGATGATGCGGGCTGCGGATCAGGTGGCGGACCGGATGAAAATATCCGCGTTGGTTACTGGTGAAAGCGTGGCTCAGGTATCCAGTCAGACGCTTCCCAACCTCAGCCTGATCGATGCTGTGTCCGAGCATCTGGTATTGCGGCCACTGATCACCATGGATAAGCCCGATATTATTGAGATCAGTCGCGATATTGGCGCGTTCGAGTTTGCCAGTGCCATGCCCGAGTTTTGTGGGGTTATTTCCGATAAGCCGACCACTGCCGCAAGAAAGGAGCGGGTGGAGCAGGAGGAAGCTGAGTTCGATTTTGAGGTGTTGGATCGGGCCGTGGCCGATGCCGAAGTGATTTCGATTGATGAGATCGTGGAAAATCACAACATAAACGCTGAAATCGAGGCGTTAACCCGGGTGGCGGATAACCAGATTATTATCGATATTCGGCCGCCGCAGGAGGAAGAAAAGAAGCCCCTCAATCTGCCCGGTTGTGACATTATGAAGGTTCCTTTTTACAAGCTTGAGCAGGTTGCCGAGGGACTGGATCCCCGCAAAGAGTACCTGCTCTATTGTGCGAAAGGTGTTATGAGTCAGATGCATGCCCAGCACCTGACGGAAAAAGGATATCCCAACTTCAGGATTTATCGACCAGCCGCTCAATGAGCGGCTTTTTTATGCCCGCGTGATGGGATATGGTGCGGTGTGATGCCTTGGGATAGAAATCTGCAGGTTGTTGTGTTTTGTAAAAAAATTACAGATTGTCGACAATGTTGCTTTTACCTAGGCGGTATGCGATAGAATAGAGCGCGCGATTACGTTGCTTTACGTCTTTTTGGCATTCAGGCGCCGTAATCGGTTCATCTGTCCACCGAAAACCTGCTGAAAATTACGCAGGTTGTGCGGCCAAAAGCTGCCGATGGGCTAACGGGTAAAGAACTGAACAGGAGCACCCACAGATGGATAATCTGCTATCAGAAGGCCTGACCTTAATGGTCTTCGGTATGGGTTTCGTCTTTGTCTTTCTGACACTGCTGGTGATCACCACCAGTCTTATGTCAAAACTGGCGACCAAGTATGCGCCGGCCCCCGCCGTTAAAGTGTCGCCGAAGCGTTCTACCCCCAGTACGGGTGGTGCTGCACAGGCAGGTGCGAATAACGACGAACTGATCGCCGTCATGACGGCTGCTATCCACAAATATCGCTCCTGAGAGCGTGTTGAATAATCATAAACGAGATTGAGATAAGGCCAATCCCATGTCCGACGCTAAAAAAGCACTAGGCATAACCGACGTCGTACTGCGTGATGCGCATCAGTCCCTGTTTGCAACTCGCATGCGACTGGACGATATGCTGCCCATCGCGGAGAAACTCGACAAGGTCGGTTACTGGTCCCTGGAAAGCTGGGGCGGTGCAACCTTCGATTCCTGCATCCGTTATCTGGGTGAAGACCCATGGGTTCGTATTCGCGAGCTCAAGGCTGCCATGCCCAATACCCGTCAGCAGATGCTGCTCCGTGGTCAAAACCTGCTGGGTTATCGTCATTACGCAGACGATGTCGTTGAAAAGTTTGTAGAACGCGCAGCGACCAGTGGTGTCGATGTGTTCCGAATTTTCGACGCGATGAACGATCCGCGTAACCTGGAAACTGCGATCAAGGCGGTGAAAGAGACCGGTAAGCATGCCCAGGGGACAATTTCCTACACCACCAGCCCGGTTCACACCGTTGAAATGTGGGTCGAGTACGCACGTACGCTGGAGGAAATGGGCGCCGATTCCATTGCGATCAAGGATATGTCCGGCGTACTGACGCCGTATGCGGCCTTTGATCTCATTTCTCGTCTCAAGGCTCAGACCGGCCTCGAGGTTCAGTTCCACGCCCATGCGACAGCCGGGCTGTCCGACATGACGATCCTCAAGGCAGTCGAAGCCGGTGTTGATCGTGTCGATACAGCGATCTCTTCCATGTCGATGACCTACGGGCATACTGCGACCGAATCGGTTGTTGCTGCGCTGCAGGGGACCGACCGTGATACCGGCCTTGATCTGATTCAGCTTGAAGAGATTGCAGCGTACTTCCGTGAAGTGCGCAAGAAATACGCGAAGTTCGAGGGCTCCCTGCGTGGCACTGACTCTCGCATACTGGTGGCTCAGGTGCCGGGCGGCATGCTGACCAACATGGAGAGCCAGCTCAAGGAGCAGGGCGCGGCGGATAAGTTCGACGAAGTTCTCGCCGAAATTCCCAAGGTGCGCAAGGATCTGGGGTACATTCCGCTGGTTACGCCGACCTCTCAGATTGTTGGCACCCAGGCGGTTATCAACGTGCTGATGGGGGAGCGCTATAAAACTATCTCCAAAGAGGTCCAGGGTGTCCTCAAGGGTGAATATGGCGCAGCGCCGGCACCGTTTAACGAAGAGCTTCAGGCGCGTGTTCTGGATGGCGGTGAACCGATCACCTGTCGTCCCGCCGATATGCTCGAACCTGAAATGGACAAGCTGCGCACCGAACTCAAGCAGCTGGCGTCCGAGAAAGGTATCAAGCTGGAGCAGGGCGAACGTGAAATCGATGACGTTCTGACCTATGCACTGTTCCCGCAAATCGGCCTGAAATTCCTGGAAAACCGCGGCAATCCTGACGCCTTTGAACCCGCACCGACGCTTGAGGACGCTAAAGCCATGTCTGCACCGAAAAAATCTGGACCGGAAGTCTATACCATCACTGTCAATGGCCAGAACTATGTTGTTCAGGTTACTGAAGGCGGTGATATCTCCAATGTGGCACCGGCTGCGCCTGCAGCGGCACCGGCGGCCTCAGCTCCGGCCGCGGGCCCGGGTGAGGAAGTTCCTGCGCCGCTGGCCGGCAATATCTGGAAAGTATTGGTCAGCCCCGGTCAGTCTGTTCAGGAAGGTGATGTACTGGTCATTCTGGAAGCGATGAAGATGGAAACCGAAGTGCGCGCAGCTCGCGCTGGCTCCATTGTGTCCGTCGATGTGAAAGAAGGCGATGCCGTCCAGGTTGGCGATTCGCTCGTCACTCTGGGTTGATTCCGCAAAAGGTGTGAGTAATGGATAAACTACTCGAGCTTTGGCTGGCGTCGGGCATCTACAACATCAGCTTCGGGCAGGCGCTGATGATGGTGATCGGGTTGGTGCTGCTCTATCTTGCGATCCGCAAGAACTTCGAGCCGCTGCTGCTGGTCCCGATCGGTTTCGGCGGTATTCTTGCGAATATCCCCGAGGCCGGCCTGGCGTTTTCCGCTGTTGAAAACGCGATCCACTTTGCCAAGCCGGAGGTGCTAAGCGCACTGGCGGGGGCGCTGGGTGTGGAAGGAACCGATCCTTATGCAATTCTGCAGGGCTATAAGGTTGCTTCTCACTCTGTTCACACGGCCGCAACGGATATTGCGCTCGATGCCGGCTATAACAACGGCATGCTGTATAACTTCTATCTGGTGGCTATCGCATCCGGCGCGGCTCCGCTGATCATCTTCATGGGCGTCGGTGCTATGACGGATTTTGGTCCGTTGCTGGCCAATCCGAAGACCCTGTTCCTGGGGGCGGCCGCGCAGTTCGGTATTTTTGCGACCGTACTGGGGGCTGTGGGTCTGAGCATGACAGGGGTTATGGACTTCTCGATTCAGGACGCGGCTGCAATCGGCATTATCGGTGGTGCGGATGGTCCCACAGCGATCTACGTGGCGAGCCTCTTGTCACCGCATCTGTTGGGTGCAATCGCCGTAGCGGCATATTCCTATATGGCGCTGGTGCCGATGATTCAGCCGCCGATCATGCGTGCCTTGACGTCCGAGGCAGAGCGTAAGATCAAAATGCATCAGCTGCGTCCGGTATCAAAGACGGAAAAGATCGTATTCCCGATTCTGTTGTTGATGCTGGTTGCGCTTCTGCTGCCGGATGCGGCCCCGCTGCTGGGGATGTTCTGTTTCGGTAACCTGATGCGTGAGTGTGGTGTGGTCGATCGTCTGAGCGATACTGCACAGAATGCGTTGATCAATATCGTGACCATCTTCCTGGGGCTTTCCGTAGGCTCCAAGTTGTCTGCAGATAAGTTCCTGGACCTGGAAACTCTGGGTATCCTGGTGCTGGGTGTTATCGCGTTTGGTATCGGTACAGCCTGTGGCGTCCTGATGGCGAAGCTGCTTAACAAGCTGGAAGGCGGCAACGCGATCAACCCGCTGATTGGTTCCGCCGGTGTATCGGCGGTGCCGATGGCTGCACGCGTATCCAACAAAATTGGCCTGGAAGCTAACCCGCAGAACTTCCTGCTGATGCATGCCATGGGGCCCAATGTGGCCGGTGTTATCGGCTCGGCAGTTGCGGCAGGCGTGATGATCAAGTTTGTTGGCTAAGCGCTGAAGACCATCACAGGTAAATAAAAAAACCGCGGCCGTCTGGCTGCGGTTTTTTTGTGTCTGCCTGGGAGGTACTTAGCTATTGCTGGCTGCGAGGACTTCAAGGTGGGTCAGCACGCAGAAGGCCAGTGCTACCGGGTTGTAGCCACCCTCCAAGACCGAGACTACACGGCCCTTCGAGAAACGCCCGGCCACCTCCAGAATACGTTCTGTAACCCAGGCGTAGTCCTCTTCCTCCAGGTTAAGGTCCGCCATCGGGTCCTCGCGGTGAGCATCAAACCCGGCAGATATAAAGATCATATCGGGTTTATGCTGCTCCAGAGCAGGCATCCAGCGCTCAATAACCGCCTTTCGCCACTCACTGGCAGGGCCGTGAGCCTTCAGTGGGCAGTTGATGATGTTAGGACGGTCGATCTCTGTATAACGTTCGGGGTAATAGGGGTGCTGAAAGGTCGAGCACACCAAAACGTCCGGTCGATTCTGAAATATATCGACGGTGCCGTTGCAGTGGTGAACATCGAAATCCAGTATGGCAACGCGCTCGATGCCCTCCTGCTCGAGAGCATGGGCGGCAGCGACAGCCACATTGTTATAAAAACAGAATCCCATGGCGGCTTTATATTCGGCATGGTGGCCTGGAGGGCGGACCGCCACAAAGGCATTGTCCACCTCGCCGCTGAGAACTTTTTCTGTAGCCAGCACCGCCCCGCCTGCGGCCAGGCTGGCGGCATGGAGTGAGTCGGGACAGAGGGCGGTATCCTCGTCGGCATAAACCACCCCTTCTTCCGGAAGTTTCATCTCCAGACGTTTTTGGTGCAGTTCGGCATGTACGCGGGTGATCTGTTCTGAGGTGACATGGGGGGCCTCGAACTGGATCAGTTGTTCGATCAGCCCCGTGCGCTCCAATACGCGGCGGATGGCGTGTAGCCGAATCGGGCTCTCCGGGTGCTCCGGTCCCATATTGTGGAGGCTGCAGTCTTGATGACTGATAAATGCTGTTGTCATTATCGTTTCTATACTCCCATCTGCCGACATTCTAGGTGAAAACATCCGTCGCTCACCTTAGGCGATGGTCTAGTGTCGGTCTTTCGACTAGGTTATGTCATCAGCGAGGGCATCGATAGTCCCAAGCTTGATCCAGATCATGCACTCTGGCAGCGATCTCTTTTATGCTTCTAGTCACAGCATAGAACTGTCTTTGGCACCGCGTGTTTTCACCCGACACCGGTGCCTTTTTCTTTTCCGCCGCAGATAAACGGTCCTCCGCTTTCTCCATCCTGCCATCACTCTGTATACTGCAGTTAAAACTGTCGAACAGCCGTTTGCTGTAGCAAGGTATATCAGGATCCGTGGCGCCGCCCAGAATTAACTACGCTGATAAGAAGGTATTGCTCGTCGATAGCAGCGGGAATATGCGCTCGACGATCTTTTACATGCTACGTGAGTTGGGCGTAGTGAATCTGCGTGCCATGACGGTGAGTGATCGCGTGCTTGAATTAGTGCGTGAGGAGTCTTTTGACATTATCTTGCTTGGCCATAACAGCAGTGACGCCGTATCGGGTATTCAGCTGTTGGAAGAGGCCAGGTACCGGGGCTATATTCGCCCCACGGCGGGTTGGATTTTCATGACGTCCGATGCGTCGCAGGAAGTCGTTTTGCACGCAATCGACAGCCACCCCGATGATCTTCTTACCAAACCGTTTTCGGTTGATGAGCTCAAGCAGCGTCTCGATCAACTGGTTATACGTAAGCAGCGTCTGTATTCAGTGGAGCAGGCGATCGAGATCGGAGACCTGGAAGCGGCGGTCGAGGGGTGTGATGACATACCGCGAACGGATTTTTGCTACGAACAGGCACAGCGAGTCAGGGCTCAGTGTCTCATGGATCTGGGGCGTGCTCAGGAGGCTTATGATGAGCTGGAGCGGCAGTTCTGGCAGCTGGAGGACAAAGAAGCAGGTCTGTTGATGGCACGTGCTCTCTACCAGCTTGATCGGCTGCACGATGCGGAGGAGTTGCTGTCGGGTTTGATTGACAACTACCCGCTGTTGATAGCCGCCTATGATCTGCTTGCCAGGGTGCATGAACGCAACGGGCAGCTCCACAGCGCCAGGGATACTTTACGCGAGGCAACGCAAAAGGCGCCGCTGGGTATTCCGCGACAGATGGAGCTAGGTCGGATTGCAACACAAACTGATGAGCTCGAGATGGCGGAGGGCGCCTACCGTCGCTCCATTATTCTGGGTCGGCATAGCTGTTTTCGGTCACCCGAGCCCTACCTGCGCCTGGCCAATATTCGGCGACTGGAGATGCGTGGGGCAGACTCTCGTCAGGTGATTGAGCTACGTAATGAGCTTGATATTTTGCTCAATAATGCGGAGTTCAGTTTTCCCAGGGACCCGGCTCTGAAAGTGCGGACAGCGCTCTTGCGCAGTCAGGTGGCGCATGATTTGGCAGAACCCGAGGAAGCGAGTCGCTTGATGCGCGAGGCTCAGAGCCGCAACCGCGAACTCGAAACTCCTCTGGACCTTCAGCGTGAAGAGTTGATTCTAAGCGGTGATAAGGTACCGATGCTTGAGCCTGAGGCAGATGCCGGCCGTCTGACGTCGGCGAAGCAAGCGCATCGCGACCAGGCCATGGCGGCCAAGGTCAATCGACTGGGTATCAAACACTACATGGCAGGCAAGTATTCCCAGGCTATTCGCTACTTCGGTTTGGCGGTGGAGTACGATCCCAGTTTCCCCGCCGCACAGCTCAACCTAGCTCAGCTCTACTTCGAGAGCGCGCGGGATGGCTCGGCGCGTCGTGAGGAGCGCCTGAAAATGGTTGACCGATACCTTCGGCTGACCGAGCGTCTGCAACTCAGTGCCGCTGAGCGCGCCCGGCTGAACCAGTTTAAAGCCTATCGCAAAGAGCCTGTCGAGATGTTGCCAGAGGGTAGTCTCGGCGCTCTGTTACGCTAAACGAAGTGATCCACCAGGGGCCAAGGCCTAATCTATAGGAGCACTGGCATTGGAAGCTATTCATCCTGTCGCGGAATTGGTCGGTATCATATTTTCGCTGTTGCTGACGGCGCTTATTGTTTATCAGGTCTCACGACGAAGCGGCTTGCCTTTTACTGTACTGCTGGTGCTGACCGGTATCTCGATTACGTTTTTAAGTGGTCAGTTTCCTGCGTTGGCAAACATTGAGAAAGCAGTGAGTATCTCTCCTGACCTGATCCTCTATGTGTTTCTTCCGACGTTGATCTTCGAGTCGAGTTACGGCCTGGATGCGCGCCAGTTAAGGCGCAATGCGGCGCAGGTTCTAACCCTGGCGATACCGGGTCTATTGCTCTCAACAGCCTTGATCGGTGTCATCGTCTGGAAGGCTCTCGGTGTAGATCTGAGTGCAGCTCTCCTTATCGGTGCAATCCTCAGCGCGACTGATCCCGTTGCGGTCGTTGCGCTGTTTCGACAGATCGGTGCGCCTGCGCGTCTGTCGACGTTGATAGAAGGGGAAAGTCTGTTCAACGATGCCACCGCCCTCGTACTTTCCAAGATCTTGTTGGGGTTTATTGCGACAGGTGTTCTAACCGGTGGTGAGCTGCAAAGTAGTATCTTGGATTTTTTCGTGTTGTTCTTTGGCGGATTGTCATTCGGTGTTGTCGTCGGTTATTTGAGTGGAGAGCTCATCGGCTGGCTCGATTCCGATCCAATTCTTGAGATCGGATTAACGATTGTCCTGGCTTACCTGGCGTTTTTGACGGCAGAAGAGCTGCTTCATCTCAGTGGCATTATGGCGACGCTGGGCGTGGGATTGACCCTGGGTACCTGGGGCCGCTTGCGAATAGCCAGCACGGTCAGGGGGTATCTGGAACAGTTCTGGAGTGTGCTTGCGTTCACGGCAAACGCTTTGCTGTTTTTGTTGCTGGGGATGCAGGTCAGTCTGCCCCAGTTACTGTCTGTTTGGGACCTGGTCTTGTGGGTGATTCTGGCCATGCTGGTGTCCCGGGGGTTGGTCATCTTCGGGTTGCTGCCTTTGGTGGATAAATTACCGAAGCTGGAGCCGGTGGGCCCGGGATACCGCTTTATTATGTTTTGGGGAGGGCTTCGTGGCGCGATCGCCCTGGCTATCGTGCTGAGCTTGCCCGAGTCCTCCTTTAAAGATCTGTTCATTGCTCTGGTAACGGGGGCGGTTCTGTTTACGCTGCTGGCGCAGGGATTGACGATCAAGCCTGTCATGGGGCTGCTTAAACTGGACCGTTTGCCTCTGGCGGACCGGTTATCGCTTATCGAACGCGACTTGACCGCCCATCGTCGTGCCATAGAGCGGTTGCCAGAGCTTCAGCGTGGTGGGCTGTTCTCCAGCCGAGTGGCTCATCGTCTTAACTTACGTAGCCAGCAGGCTATCGCTGACGCCAGAGAACGGATTGATCAGTTGCGCCGACAACAGCTGACCGAGGATCAGGAGTTCAACCTGTTCTTCTTACGTGCTTTGGCGGAAGAGAAGGCACACTACAATACGATGTTCGATAATGGCCATCTAAGCGAGTCTACCACCCGCCGGTTATTGACGATTCTTGAACATCAAACCGATACGTTGCGCTATGAGCACGGTTTTCACCAGGTGAACGGCCATCGTCAATATGAATACATAGAGCATTGGCTGTACCGACTACTTGGGGGGAGCTCGTTGTTTCACGGGTTGGTGGAGCGGATACGGATTTCACATATCGGCCACTATTACGAGATGGCCTGGGGGCACTTTCAGGGAAGTAATCATGTTATCAATTCGTTGGAGCGCCTGGCGGGGTTGGAGTCCACACCGACCTCTATCGTAAAGCGCGTTCTGGGCCATTATCGCCACTGGAACCGGTTGGCCGCGGAGAAACTGCAGCGCTTAAATCATGACTTTCCGGAGTTTGCGCTGCTGACTCAGGAGCGGCTCGGCAAACGCATCGTTTTACTGGCCGAGCTGGAAACCACGCGAGAACAGGCATCTTTGGGAACCATCCCCAAGGGGTTGGCTGAGGAGATCGAGGAGGGCCTGCAGAAGCGTTTGAAGGCGTTGCGTGGTCAGGTGGTTCAGAAGTTTCATGATGACCCTGTGCAGCTGCTGGCTCGCGTGCCGCTCTTTTCTCAGCTACCGACCAGGCTGCTGCGGCTTGTGGCGCAGAGCTGTGAGGCTGTGACATTGGAAAAGCATGAATATTTGATTCGACAGGGCAGTCAGAATGATAGGCTTTATATCGTCAGTCGTGGCAGTATTCGCCTGCAAAGTCACAATCAGGGGGAGGAACGCAGGCTAAGTACCCTTATTGCCGGTGATTCATTTGGCGAGTCTGCTCTGCTGGGGGAGGGCCATCCGGATATCTCCGTAGTCGCCCAGACGCCGGCCCGGCTGTATATGTTAAGCCGTTCCCGGTTGCAGCACTTGATGGGACAGGATAGGGAATTAAATCAGTTGTTACTGGACAGCAACGCAAAACAGCGGGAGATTCACTTGGCCTCCCCACCAGGACTCGAACCTGGATCTAACCCTTAGGAGGGGTTTGTTCTATCCATTGAACTATGGGGAGCCGGCGCGCATTGTAACGAGAAAAGGGAGTTGTAACCAGTCGCTGGGCTCAGGCCTTGCCGATACGGCTCTGGGTGGCGAAATTGTTGCGCTGGCCAGAGCTGCCATACAGTTCGCTTTTCTGATTTTTGCCCTGAAGCAGGCTTAGCATGCGGTCGGTGTTTTCCTGGCCACGACGGACCAGTTGTTGGTTAATCAGGCTGGCGCGCTGTGTTTTCTCAAGCGCTTGCGATAATTGCTGCCACTGTTGATGAACGGTACGACCCTGCTCATCGGGCAAGCTGGCGATGTAAGCCTCGAGGCCTTCTGCAGAAAGAGCAACACCTTGGTTGCTGAGTAGGGTATGGCGTGCGTTGAAGTTGTTCTGGATATCGTCGAGCAGAGAGGCTTTCTCTTCGTTGATCGCGACGATGCCCTCCAGATCACGCTTTTCCAGAGAACGACGTTCTTGGTCCAGCAGTTCATCCAAACGCACAAGCAGTGCCGTGCCCTGATCAATCAGGGCTAGCAGCTGCGGAACGGGCTCTGAAGCGCTCATCGGTTATGGGCGGGTCTCAGTTAAACAGTGATTCGAAGTTCAGCATACCTTGCGCAACGCGCCCGGCATCCACTTTGTACTCACCGCTGTCGATAGCCTGCTTGAGCTGGGCTACACGATCGCTGTTCACTTCCGGCTCGGATCTGACATCCTGCGCCGCGCTCTGGATAGCCTGTGCAGCATCACTGATCTTGACGGTATCAGTGGCTCCCTGATTGACCGATGGCTGCTGAGCATTGCCCGCACCGCCGGTCGGGGTGGCGTTGTTCTGCTGCTCATTGTTGACCCGGTTGCCGCGTCCTCCGCTACCCTGTGTGGAGGAGAGGCCGGGAAGATCGATTGCCATCTCACATACCTCTTATCTGTTACGGGTAAGGGTATCGGTCATCCGGAACAAAACTTTAGTATTTTTGCGAAAGTTTTTTATCGACGTCAGTAAGTCGGTATTCAACCCTCTTGCTGTGCAACAGTATAGAGGGAGTGAGCAGTATTGGCCATGGGGTCAGGGGATCGATACCACGCCAGGTGCCGTGACCAGTCCTCTCAGCTCTCGGCCGGAGCGCTGATTTTTCACATCGATCTGCTGATTGATGTGGCCATCTTCCAGTGCGATTCCTTTAGTGCGGATCAGCAAGGTGCCCCGGCGCACTTCAAGGGTGATCAGGTCCCCGCGGCGCACGGCAAGTGTCGCAGTCAGATCCCTTGGGCTGATGACTTCACCATTATCGATGGTTGTCCGCGCGCTTTGGCCCACCACATCCTGAAGTCGCGTATAATAGTCGCCGCGTAACCGGGTGACATCACGCTCCTGTAGAGTCAGAGCCTGACTATCGATACGTTCATCCCGGCTGATTGGACGATTGGCAACAACCAAAGCGGCAAATTGCTCCACCCGGGCTGTCACAAACAGGCTCCAGGCAGCAGGAGCCGTACAACTGACTTTAGCGGTTACACGGGCACCGTTGGCGAAGGGGAGCTCAATCAGCGGTGCCTGGGCGCAGGGAGTTAAAGAAAGTGTGCGGTTTATCGGGTTTACTGTTACGTTTACGCGACTGTCTGGTAATCTTGTCTGATAAACTTGCCGGATGGTCGACGCGACTGCGCTCTCTATGTCAGAGTTGAAGTCAGTGTCGGCAGATGCGTAGCCGAAAGGCGCAAGGGCAAGCAGGGTGGCCAGAGCGACCCAAACTGGTATAAAACTGAAGAAGCGTACGCCGGAGTCTTGGAAAGTTTTCAGGGCTTTGCAGTATGACATTACTACTCTGACCTCGGGGTTTAAGCGATCATGTCAGGTATCTTGGATAGTGTAAACCTACGCACACAGATGGTGGGGCAGAACCGTCTGGAGCTATTGCTTTTCGGACTTGAGACGTCCCAGCGCTATGGGATTAACGTGTTTAAAGTACGTGAAGTGCTGCAGTGCCCCGAGTTGACGGAGGTTCCCCGCCAAACCACTGCCATAAAAGGTATGGCGCATATCCGTGGGGAAACGATCCCGGTGCTGGATTTGTCCGAGGCGATCGGACGTCGACCGATCCCGGAGGATGAGCAGCGCAAGTGCTTCCTGATCGTTGCAGAATACAATCGGCGCACACTGGCGTTCCTGGTACGCAAGGTTGATCGTATCTTCAATACTCAGTGGGACCAGATTATGGCACCGCCCACAGAGATCGGGTCGGAGAACTATCTGACAGCGGTCTTTGAGCATGAAGGTAAACTGATCGAAATTCTCGACGTGGAACAGATTCTCGCAGATCTTTATCCGATGGCAACGGATGTCAGCGAGGATGTGGCGAACAGTGAAGTGCGTCAGCAGGCTCATCAGCATCACGTCCTGATCGTCGATGATTCGGCCGTGGCCCGGAATCAGATGCAGCGCTCCCTGGAAAGCCTCGGAGTGAAAGTAACAGCGGCCAATAACGGCAAGCAGGCTTGGGATCTGCTTCGCGGTATGGCTGAAAAAGGGATCGATGTTGAGAAGGCCTTCCTGATGGTGATCTCCGATATCGAGATGCCGGAAATGGATGGCTACACATTGACCGCCATGATTCGCGAAGATACACGCACACAGCGAATGCATGTGGTGCTGCATACCTCGCTCAGCGGCGGTTTTAACGTTTCTATGGTCAAAAAGGTTGGCGCGGATGGCTTCCTGGCCAAGTTCAACCCGAACGACCTCGCATCGGTTGTCGTCAACCGGATCAATCAGGTATCCCAGAAGAGTTAATGGCCGTATAACGTGAACCAGGGATTTCGGATTACGGCGGATGATTTCCGTCAGTTCAGCGCGTTTCTTGAGGATAGCTGCGGCATTCTGCTTGCTGAACACAAGCAGTATCTTGTGCAGAGTCGTCTGGGCAAGATCATGAAAGAACAGGGTTGCGAATCCCTCAGTCAGCTGGTGGATCGTCTGCGGCGCCCCGGTGGCAATACGCTCAAGGAGAGCGTGATCAACGCCATGACCACCAACGAAACACTCTGGTTTCGAGATATACACCCCTACGAGATTCTGGCTAAGCGCTTATTGCCGGAGTTGTCTGAAAATGCACGCCGGCAAAAACTGCGTATCTGGTCCGCGGCCTGTTCGACCGGGCAGGAGCCCTACTCGATCAGTATGGTAATCGATGAGTTCAAGCGAACTCATCCGGGCGTGTTGGCCGGTGGTGAAGAGATTCTGGCCACCGATATTTCGACGCAGGTCCTGCAGCAGGCTCAGCGGGGCGAGTATGAGATGCTCGCGCTCGGGCGTGGGTTGTCTCAGGAACGCCTGAAAAAGTACTTTATCTCGGCAGATGCCGGATGTTGGCGTATACGTCCGGAAATCAAGTCGCGCGTTCGTTTTCAGAGCTTGAACCTGCTGGGCCAGTACTCCTCTTTGGGCCAGTTTGATGTGATCTTTTGCCGTAACGTGCTGATCTATTTCTCATCCGATGTGAAACTGGAAATCCTGCGCAAGATGCGTCGGCAGCTTCGTCCCGGTGGCTACCTGTTACTGGGCGCCTCCGAGTCACTGTCGGGGCTGTCTGATATCTACAAAATGATCCATTGCCGTCCAGGCATTATCTACCAGGCGATCTGATTCCTTGCCGGCGGCAATGCCGGCGCCGGTTTGCCTTCTTCTTTGCCGCTTTTAGCGGAACAGCTTTGCCGCTCCAACCCGCCTTAAATCCATATAGAGCCCGTAAATAAAGGGGTGCTCTGTTATGGCATGCCGATTGCTTTCTCAAGTACGGAACGTATCGGGAGATTGGCGATGGCTATTAATTTCGACTCAGCACTGGGAATTCACGAGGATGCCATGCTCCTGCGGGCGCGTCGTGCGGAGGTGTTGGCCAATAATATCGCCAATGCGGATACGCCGGGCTTCAAGGCGCGTGACTTTGACTTTGAGTCAATGCTGCGCGATGCCCAGGGGCCCGGTGATGAGTTCGATGTGGATCTGGTACAGACACAACCGGGACATGCGGATGAGTTTCTGAGTCCTGATTTTGCGGCGGAGCTGATGTTCAGAAATCCCCAGCAACCCTCCGTAGATGGTAACACCGTAGAGGTGCAGCAGGAGATGGCTCGCTACACCGACAACGCTATTCGCTATCAGGTGTCGTTTGACCGGTTGAGCAGCAAGTTCAAAGGGCTTACCAACGCAATTAAGGGTGAATAAATATGTCTCTCTCTAACGTATTCGGAATTGCAGGCTCGGCCATGAATGCACAAAGCATTCGCTTGAATACGACTGCGAGCAACCTGGCCAATGCCGAGAGCATCAGCTCCAGCGAGGGAGAAACCTATCGCGCACGCAAGCCTGTTTTCGCGGTTCAGGCGCCGACAGAGGATCATTACAGGGCTGCCGAGGCCGGTGCCGTTCCTGGCCAGGGCGTCGAAGTGAAGGGCATTGTCGAAAGCGATGCGCCTCTGCGCATGGTGTATGAGCCCAATCATCCAATGTCTGATGAGAACGGCTATATCTACTACCCCAATGTGAATGTGGTTGAAGAGATGGCAGATATGATCTCCGCCTCCCGCTCTTTTCAGATCAATACGGAGATCATGAACACCGCAAAGCAGATGTTGCAGCGTACGCTGACACTGGGGCAATAAGCGGCCTTGAATGAGAGGTTAGTGCCATGAGCACAATCAACGGTACTGGCAACAGCCAGAACATATACGAGCAGATCAACCAAAAGAACCAGAACAGTGCTACGGAGACCAGTAAAGCCTCCGAGGACAGTCAGATGTTCATGAAGTTGATGATTGCTCAGCTTCAGAACCAGGATCCGACCAACCCGGCGGACACCACGGATTTCATGCAGCAGATCTCGAGCATGAGTAACGTGGAGAGCATCAACAACCTGGCGAGCACAGTTGAAGATATGAGCAACTCCCTGCTCAGTAGTCAGGCTGCATTGCAGGCCTCTTCAATGGTGGGACAGACAGTGTTTGCTGAAGGGGGCGATAAAACCCTGTATCAGGACGGCTCCTATGCCCGCGGGTTGGTGTCGCTGGAGTCCAGTGCCTCCAACGTGACCATCGAGATCTACGATAACGCCGGCACATTGGTCTCCAGTAATAATATGGGGAACCTTGAGGCGGGTGATCATGACTTTGTTTGGGGTGGAGAAGGCTGGGCCGCAGGGGATTACTCTGTCGTTGCTAAGACCACCACCGCGGACGGCACAAAAGAGCTTCCGGTTTTCACCGGCCAAACCGTTAATAGCGTAACGCTGGGTCAGAACGGCGTGGGTATGAAGGTCAACACCGACATCGGCTCCCTGAGCATCGACGAAATACGTCAGATCGGTTAAGCGAGGATATAGAAAATGGCAGGTTTTAACACGGCCGTAACCGGCCTGAAGTCAGCGACCACGCTGCTCGACGTGGCGGGTAACAACATCGCCAACTCCAGTACCGTTGGTTTCAAATCTTCGCGTACGGAGTTTGGGGATATCTATGCAACAGCTGTTGTGGGTGCCGGTTCCAGTAATACTCCTGGGTCTGGTGTCACGGTTACTGATATCGCTCAGGACTTCAGTGGTGGTACTATTGAATTTACGAATAGTAACCTTGATCTAGCAATCAACGGCTCTGGCTTTTTTCAGCTAAAAGACGCGAATGGTAACGTGTCGTATACACGCGCAGGTGCTTTTGAGCTAGATAAGGACGGTTTTATTGTCAGTAAAAATGGCAAGAACCTTCAAGGCTACGGCTTGGATGCGCAGGGAAATGTATTGCCTCCTCGGGATCTTTCTGTCTCTCAAAAAGAAAGCCCTCCTAAGGCAACAGAACAAATTGATTTGTCATTTAACATCAATGATAACGAGGATGCATCCGAACTGGATTTGGTTTTTGATAAAACAAACCCGAATTCATATACATATTCTACTACGGTAGGTACGTATGACAGCTTAGGTAACGAAAATAGTATTCGCTTCTATTTTGCTGAGCAGCAGGCGATTCGAGAGGTTTATCAGTATTCAATTGATAATGGTTCGGGGTCTTTTACCGCGGCTACTTTCGACGCAACTCCTGCAGCAACGGCTGATGCTTCGTTTGGAACAGGTGCCGATGAAGTTACATTGTCCGGTTTTAATATGGCAATGAATAGTGATGGTACAACCTTTGCTAATGCCACTGTAACTCCTGGGCAAGATACTGCTGATACGGACACTTTATATTGGGACGTTACTACAGCAACAGATGATGGAAATGGAAATATATATTATCAGCTTACTGAAGAGTCTCAAAAGAAGCTGAGCGAAAGTTTTGAGAACGGCGGTGATCCTAGAATTGACTTGAGTACCTTCGTTTTGAATGGTGCTACCGGGTCGATTTCATATGAAACTTATGCCGAATATACTGAATATGGTGACTTCGCAGTTACTGTCGCTGGTGTGGAGATCGATAGTATTCTTAGTGAGTCAGACTCGACTCGAGAGGCGAACGAGCTCCAATACTTTCAACTTGATCCGTCTAAGTTTACGTCAGGGACTGATGGGGATCAGCTGGGGGAAACATTTGTAATTTCCTTCGGGAATGTTGATATTACTTTAGATAGTAAGCTCACATATGAGGAAGCGATATCAACGATCACAAGCTATGAGCAGCAGATAATCGACGGTAACCCGGGCCTTCAATCCATCGAATATAATTCTCTTCAGGATAGAGTTGAAGTTAAATGGGCTGCCGAGGAAGGTAATATAGATAATGATGAGTTAGATTTTCCTGTTATATCTGGGACGTTGGCTAATGCTCCTTTTATTGGATTGAATACTACAACAGGCGTAGTTGATCTCGTTGAGATTAATAAAGGTGATAACAGTTTTGTTGGCTCTTACAGAACGTATGCATTTTTGAATGATGAAGTACAGCTTGATATTGGCAAACTCCCTGATCCTGGGACGGGCACAGGAGCCGCTGGTGAAAGTGCTGTCGGGCCGATTATGCTTGGCTTTAATTCAACCACCGGTGTTTTGGATACAGTAAACGGGATAGAGGTATCTGGTGCGGGGGCTGCGCCAACGTTGACTATTTTGGGCGCCGATCCAGCGAACCCAGAAGATACTATCTTAGATTCGGATACTGATAATAGAGCCGGCATTCAGTTAGACTTCACTGGGTCTACCCAGTTTGCATCTGACTCTATAGTAAAAAGCCAGCAGCAGGACGGATATGCGAAAGGCGATTTGATCGGGGTTACTTTCTCAGAAAATGGTCAAATGGTCGCTAGCTTTAGTAACGGCCAGCTAAGTGAGTTAGGGCTGGTCGCGATCGCAACGTTCGAAAACCAAGATGGTCTGCAACCTGCGGGTGATACAGAATGGGTGGCGACGCTTGACTCAGGTGGTGCCATCCTCAACCCGCCGGGAACCGGTTTGAACGGTACGCTGCGCTCGGCAGCTCTGGAACAGTCCAACGTGGATCTGTCCGCAGAGTTGGTGAAGCTGATCGAAGGGCAGCGTAACTTCCAGGCGAACTCCAAAACGCTGGAAACGCTTAATACCGTGACTCAGGCGATTCTCCAGATCTAAGGATCGTCGCTCTACCAGTTAAGATCTTCCTCTCGCCGGACTCGCTAAAAGTGAGTCCGGCGTCTCTGTTTCTATTTGGTGGCACGCCAATTGCTTCTTTTATGTAAACGCCGCTAAAGCGGCAAGCGTTTACCGAAGGAGTACCCATGGATAAGTTGTTGTACGTTTCCATGACCGGCGCGCGTGAAAACATGCACGCGCAGCAGGTCCACGCCAACAACCTGGCAAACGCCACGACGACTGGCTTCAAGGCCGATATGGAGCAGGCACGGGCCATGCGTGTTTTGGGTGATGGCTACGAATCCCGTGTTTATTCCATGAGCGAACGCCCGGCCACGGATGCATCGTCAGGCACTCTGATCTCTACAGGGCGTAACCTCGATGTGGCGGTGGCGGGAGATGGCTGGATTGCAGTGGTCGGTCCCAATGGGCAAGAGGCTTATACCCGCAGTGGCAACCTGCAGATCAATGCCGCTAATCAGTTGGTGACGGGCAGCGGTTTGCCGGTGCTGGGTGCCGGAGGGGCTCCAATAGTGATTCCCCCGGCGGAGCAGGTCGAAATCACCAATGATGGTGCCATCAGTATACGTCCGATGGGAGACCCGGCCTCGGAGCTGGCCCGCATTGATCAGATCAAGCTGGTGAATCCGGATCAGCCGCTGTTTAAAGGCCAGGATGGACTCATGCACGCCGACAATTTTCAGCCGCTGGATGCTGATCCGAACGTGGGGCTTCGTTCCGGATATCTCGAATCGAGCAATGTGAATGCGGTGGGTGAAATGACCTCGATTATCAACCTGTCACGGCAGTTTGAAGTGCAGGTCAAACTGATGAAAACCGCTGAGGAAAACTCCAGTGCGGCCGCCAATATCTTACAACTTAGCTGATAAGGGGATCTATTCATGAACGGAGCTCTCCATGTAGCCAAAACCGGGTTGAGTGCACAGGATACCCAGCTAAAGGTTATTTCAAACAACCTAGCGAACGTCAGTACCGTTGGCTTCAAAAAGGACCGGGCTGTCTTTGAAGATCTGCTGTACCAGGTTCAACGTCAGCCCGGTGCCGACACGGCGGCTGATTCTCAGTTGCCCTCAGGGTTGCAACTCGGTAGTGGGGTGCGAACCGTCGGTACTCAGAAGTTGTTCCAGGAGGGTGATTTTCAGATCACCGATCAGTCGTTTGACGTGGCTATCAACGGGCGAGGCTTCCTGCAGGTCCAGCAACCCGACGGCACGATCGCCTACACCCGTAACGGCCAGCTTCATCTGGACGGTGAAAACCGCCTGGTGACGGCAGAAGGGTATCCACTGGAACCGGCTATCACCTTGCCTGAAGGTGTTCAAACCATGACCATCGGCAACGATGGGACGGTTTCGGTGATTACTGATGATCCACAGAACCCGGAAGAGCTTGGGCAGCTCGAGTTGGCTGACTTTGTTAACCCGCAGGGGCTGCAGGCGTTGGGGCAGAATCTGTTCCAGGAAACCGCCGCCAGTGGCGCACCGATTGTTGCTGTCCCCGGTGAAGATGGGACAGGGATCCTGCGTCAGGGTATGCTGGAGGGGTCTAACGTTAATGCCGTTGAAGAGCTGGTCAATATGATCACAACCCAGCGCGCCTATGAGATTAACTCCAAAGTGATCTCAACGGCAGACCAGATGTTGTCGTTCGTTACACAGCAGCTTTAATCGAATGAGAGGGTAGGGGGATGAGCCGTTTTTTCAACGCCGTGATAATGGGCATGGCTACTCTGGTGTTGGCGGGTTGCGTGAATAAGCCCCCAAAGCCGGATAATCCCTATTATGCGCCGGTAGAGCCTGCTCCGCAGCCCAATATGCAACCGGTGACCGGTTCTATCTATAACGCGGGTACGGCGATGAACCTGTACGGCGATGGTCGCGCCCATCGCGTCGGTGACATCATAACGGTCGAGTTGCAGGAAAGCACTCAGTCCTCGAAAAGCTCTTCCACCGCTGTGGATAAAACGAATTCGACCGAGGTTGGGGCAGGCTCCATTATGGGTCAGAACCTTTCGGTTTTCGGAAACCCGCTGTCTGCCTCACTCGGAAGTAGCAGTTCTTTTGCCGGTGATGGCAGTTCAGATATGAGTAACAGTCTCAGTGGCAGTATCACCGTGACTGTTCATGAAGTGCGTCCCAACGGGACTTTGCTGGTGCGTGGTGAAAAGTGGCTGACGCTTAACCAGGGCGATGAGTACATTCGCGTTAGTGGCTTTATCCGGCCGCAGGATATCAGTGAGGCAAACACTGTTCCCTCAACCAAGCTGGCGGATGCGCGGATCGCTTACAGTGGAACCGGCTCAGTCCATGAGTCCAATGTGATGGGTTGGTTGGCCCGCTTCTTTATCAGCCCGGTCTGGCCGTTCTGAGGAGGTTTGTAATGAAACAGGCGTTAATCTGCTTTTTGACTGCTGTTTTGGCCTCAGCTCCGGTGATGGCTGACCGACTGAAGGACATTACGTCGGTGGCCGGCGTTCGCAGTAACCAGCTGGTGGGATATGGCCTCGTCGTGGGTTTGGAAGGGACCGGTGATGGTACCGATTTTACCTCCAAAACCTTCCGCAATATGCTCAATAACTTTGGGGTCGCGATTCCGGCCGATATAGATCCCCAGTCGGACAATATCGCTGCCGTCGCAATTCATGCCAATCTGCCGCCTTTCGCGAAACCGGGACAGACCATTGATGTAACCGTATCGGCCATTGGCGATGCGGACAGTCTGCGTGGGGGTAGCTTGCTGATGGCTCCATTGAAAGGGGCGGATGGGCAGGTCTATGCCATCGCCCAGGGCAATCTGGTCGTGTCAGGTTTTGGCGCGGAGGGCGCTGACGGTTCTCGGCTATCGGTTAATGTACCCAGTGTGGGCCGGATACCTAACGGTGCATCGGTGGAGCGTGCCGTTCCCAATGCTTTTTCCCGAGGGGATTCGCTGGTACTGAACCTGAATCGCTCTGACTTTACCACCGCCCGCCGGGTCGCCGAACAGATCAATGGACTGCTGGGGCCGGATGTGGCCTCTGCGCTGGATGCAACCTCCATTCGAGTGCGTGCGCCGCGTGACAGCTCGCAGCGAGTTGCCTTCCTGTCGGTGCTTGAAAACCTGGAGGTCGATCCGGGTATGGAGCAGGCCAAGGTGGTGATCAATTCGCGTACCGGGACCATCATTGTTGGCCAGAACGTAAAGATCTCCCCGGTGGCTATCACTCATGGTGGCCTGACCATTGCTATCAACGAAAATATCGACGTGAATCAGCCGAACGCGTTGGCTGAAGGTGAAACGGTTATTACGCCGCGTACCGGGATCACCGTCGATGAGAACTCGGGGCGCATGTTTGAGTTTGCCCCGGGCCCAACGCTCAGCGACATCGTTGAGGCTGTAAACCAGGTCGGCGCAGCTCCCGGTGATTTGATGGCTATACTGGAAGCGTTGAAGCAGGCGGGCGCTTTGAAGGCGGAACTGGTGGTGATCTGATGGCGAATACAATTCCGGGCGGAAACAAGAACCTCTATACCGATTTGACGTCGCTGAGTCAGCTCAAGGCTGATGCGTCGAAGGATGGTGACGCTAAACTGAGGGAGGTTGCGCAACAGTTTGAGCAGGTATTTATGAACATGATGCTCAAAAGTATGCGCCAGGCCACGGAATCTTTCTCCGAGGATAACCCTTTCAACTCGTCGGAAGTGCAGTTCTACCAGGGGATGTTGGATCAGCAACTGACACTGGAGTTGTCCCAGGGCAATAACGGTATGGGGCTGGCGGATGTCATTGTTCGTCAGCTCGGCGGGAGCGACCTGTCACCGGAAACGCTGCGGCAGGCGATGCAGTTACCCACCAGTGATGATGATCTCTCCCAGCGACTTAATCAGGGCGAGTCCCTCAATGAGACCTTGTTGAACCTGGCGGCACGCCGGGTAGCGACCCATTCTCTGGAGGCCGTGAATCAGATCAGCTCAAAGCTTGCAGCTACTGCTGAGCCAGAAGATACGGCCGAACTTGAAGAGACGAGCGAGCAGGTTGATTCAGTGGCGGCGGCAGCCTCTAACCCTGCCGCCGAGGGCGAGGTTGCAAAAGCGAACTCGATGTTCGACTCGCCCGAAACATTTGTGCAGCAGGTTCTGCCTCTGGCGGAAAAAGCGGCCAAAGCACTGGGCGTTGACCCCCGTGTGCTTGTTGCGCAGGCAGCGCTGGAAACAGGCTGGGGTAAGTCGATTATCCGCGATGAGAGTGGCCAGAGCAGTAACAATCTGTTCAACATCAAAGCCGACGGGCGATGGAACGGTGATAGCGTATCGGTGGGTACGATAGAGTACAGAAATGGCCTTCCTCAACCGGAAAAAGCCAGCTTTAGAGCCTATGATTCTATAGAAGATAGTCTGCAGGACTACATCAAGTTCCTGCAGGACAACCCTCGCTATGAGCAAGCGCTTGAGCAGGCCGGTAACCCGGTCGCTTACCTGCAGGCTTTGCAGCGCGCGGGCTATGCGACAGATCCAAACTACGCAGAGAAAATCGACAGCATTTTCCGCGGAAATACACTGGCCGAACTTGCCAGACAGACTCAAGAAGGCTGAATTTCAGCCGATAACATCTGGGTAGCGGCGCAGCTTTTCACAGTGATCAGAGGCCGCCCGGGAGAGAAAGATGAGTTCCAGTATTCTTAATATCGGTGTTCAGGCGTTAAATGCTAATAAAACAGCACTTTCGTATGTTGGCCAGAACATCGCCAACGTGAACACGGAAGGCTACAGTCGACAGACTGTGCAGATGACGCCGCAAGATCCGCCTTTGTTGGGTGTTCAGGTTAACGATATCTCCCGTGTCACCGATAAGTTTTTGGTTACTCAGGTATGGAGTGATACCTCGTCGTTTAATAGTAACGAGGCTTTCTCGGAGAAAATTGCATTACTCGATAATATGCTGGTCTCGGAATCGACCAGTCTGTCTAGCTCGATGGATAGCTACTTCGCCTCACTCCAGCAGGTTGTCGACGACCCTCTCTACATCGCGAACCGGGAGCTTTTTCTTGCGGAAGCGCAGTCTCTGAGCAACTCGTTTAACGACTTCGATGACAAACTGCGAGCGCAAACCGACGTCATCAATACTGAAATTCGCAGTATGATCGACTCCGTAAACGCGGTTGCATCCAATATTGCGTCACTGAACGTGCAGATTGGAACCTTGGAGTCATCCGGGCAGAACTCTAATGAGCTACAAGACAAGAGAGATCTTCTCGTTAAAGAGCTCTCAAGCTATTTGACGACGAACGTTATCTCGCCGGATGGTGGCCGTACTTACAATATTATCATGGGTGATGGTCAGCCACTGGTTATAGGCAGTGGTTCGGCGAATCTGCAGGTTCGGAACAGTGACGAAGACCCGACCAAGCTCGATATATACATGACGAACGACAGTGGCGTCGATGCGAAGGTAACCAACCAGCTTGGGGAAGGGGCGGTCGGAGGGTTGGTGAATTATCGGGATAATGTGCTGCAGCCGACTATAAGTGAAGTCGGCAGGCTAGCACTCGTTTTCTCCGAGACAATGAATGCCCAGCATCGTAAAGGCATGGATCTCAATGGTGACTTTGGAGAGGATCTCTTCGCGGATATAAGAAAAGGTGACATTACCGCTCATGCTGATAACAAGAACCTAACGGCTCGTGCCAATGTTGGTTTTTATGACGTGTCAGCGCTAACGGCAAGTGATTACACGCTGGAAATTACTGGTGTAGATAGCTTCTCGATCGTAAGAAAGAGTGATGGGGCACGTTTCAGCTCGAGTGAGTTCACTGATATATCGACGTTAGCCCCAGAGGATCAAACGCTAGCTGCCGACAATGTTTACGAATGGGACGGGGATGATCTTAGTGTATCTTTGGATGGTATGACCGTAAGGCTTGTAAGTGATACCCCCCTTGCAATCGGCGATACTTACTTGGTTCAGCCGACACGCTCCGCTGCCCAGAAGATGGACGTGGAGATTACCAATCCACGAATGCTCGCTTTAGCTTCTCCCCTGCGGGTGGAACCGTCTACCACCAATAGTGGCAATGCGGAAATTAGTGGGATTACGATTACTAACGCCGAAGACACATCGGCGCTGCGCCGGGATACCGTAACACTTCCGCTGGAGCTCGTTTTTAATGCGCCGGCGGCTGACGGGGAGCCCGCTACTTACACGGTCTACGATGTTTCAGATCCGGATGATCCTCAAGTGTTTAATGAAATGGAGGGGCTGGAATATGTGCCGGGCGAAGCGATTTTCTTCGAGGATTATGAGATAACAATTGTTAATGATCCGCAGCCTGGTGACCGCTTTACCATTGAAAAAAACGTTGATGGCTATTCAGATAATACCAACGCGCTTGCCATGTCTGACTTGCAAAATGAGCCGCGGGTTGAAGGTTTTAGCTATCAAGATACATATGGCCAGATGCTGGCTTGGGTTGGTACTCAGGCAAGCACCGCTCAAATCGCTTACGAGTCCAGCAAATCGGTGCTTTCTGCCAGTGAAAATGCGCTGCAAAGCGTCTCTGGGGTCAACTTGGATGAGGAAGCGGCGAATCTAGTGAAATATCAGCAGGCATATGCTGCCTCGGCTCAAATGATATCCGCTTATCAAACCATATTTGACAGCCTGATCTCGGCTGTACGGAGGTAATTATGCGTATCTCTACCGGCCAAATCTTCGCTAATGCCAACAAAAACATGATGGAAAACCAGTCATCGTTGTTGGATGTACAGAACAAGCTATCGAGTGGTAAGCAGTTTACGAGTCTGGCGGAAGATCCGGTGGGTGCCAGCCAGGTGGTTAGCCTGAATCGGGAGCTTGCGCAGCTGGATATGTTCAACTCCAATATCGATGCGTCTCGGCGCAGGCTGGAGTTGGAAGAAACAACGCTCGATGATCTGAATACAGCTTCAGACCGAGTTCGCGAGCTGGTCGTACAAGCAGCTAACGGTACACTCAGCGATGCGGATCGCCAGGCAGTCTCCTATGAGCTCGAAGAGCTGGTCGGTTATATGGCTGGCTTGATGAACACGCGCGATGCCAAGGGTGAGTATCTGTTTTCAGGCTCCCAGGGGCAGACACAAACCTATGTCGAAAAGGGGGGGCGTTATGAGTATCAAGGCGATGCGACTTCCCGTCAGATTCAGGTATCCAGCGCGCTTTACGTGCGCTCCACCGATAACGGCCAGTTCCTGTTTGAATCCGTCACTGATGACCCTACGCTAAAGGCTACTGGTGATCTGAGAACCAGCTTTGATCCTGAAAAGCTGACTGTCACTGACCCTGACGCCTTCGCGGCATTCATGCGCGAAACCGGTGATATCGCCGTTGAAGTGGATCAGTACGATGATGGCCTCGGCAACCCGGATAGTGTTACGTACAACTACACGTTGCGCGATAGTGCAGGTAACGTGGTCGAGTATCCTCAAGGCACACCTTTGCAGGCGTTAGGTTATGACGGTACAGCAGCTCCAACCATCCAGTTAGATGGCGCAAGCTTCGAGCTGGATTTGCCGGTGCCGGTAACAGGAAGCCCTGGGGTTACAACTGACGACCTCAGTGCTACGGAGGAGCCGACACTCAATATCCTTGATGACAATGCTTACACAGGCTTGATGCGACAGGCGGGCGGTGAAGTTTCGATTCGCTCTGTCGATACCGGTGGTGGGGTTTACGAATATAGAGCCTACGGAGCTGACGGTCTGGAGTTGAACGATGGTGCGATGCCGACGCCGAATCCTTTGCTTTCCGTTACTCCACCCGTTGCGCCAGCGGTGGAGCCGACGCTAACACTGTCCGATGCTCAAGGAACACCCGCGCTGGAGTTCCAAAGGGATGCGGTGGCTGACGATACGTCTGCTGACGTAACCCTGGCGTTTGAGGCGCCTGCTGACCTAAAACTCAGCTTTTCTCAGCCGCCTTCTAACATCCTCAACACCATCATGGATACCGTGGAGATGATGCGTGAGCCGGTGGGTGGTGTGGAGAACGCCCTGGCGAGAGTCGAGTTGCAGGAACGGTTCGCTCTGACACTGGATCAGATCAATATGTCCCAGGAGCGGCTTTCGCAAGCCACAGCAACCTTGGGCTCACGGCTGAATACGCTGAATGATGCAGAGCTGACCAATACCGACTTTCAATTAATGACCGAAGGTACGCTCTCTGCCGTTCAGGACCTGGATTACGCGGCAGCATCGACTGAGCTGGCCAAGCGCCAGCTAGCGCTGGAAGCGGCGTATGCGAGCTTTGCTAAAATTCAGAACCTGAGCCTGTTTAACTATATTCAGTAATCAATAGTAAACACATTCAGTAAACCGATCCGGTAACGGCAGCATCAGCTGCCACTTTGGCTAACGGCCGAGTATTCATCGATGCTGTTAAGCAAGCCCGTTTTGCCAGAGTAGGGCGGCTGACTAGCCGCCACTAAATATCCTTATAAGCCTTCTGCATCTGCTGTCGCTTCTTCAAAGCGCTCTTCTCTTTTACCAGCGCGGCTGCCTGTGCATCGGCTAGCTTCACCAGCTCTTCATTCAGCGACCTTACCGCTATCAACTTCTCCTGCAGCGCTGTCGCCATCGCCTCACTGGTGACTTCAACCTGATCCAGTTGACGTACCAGCGCATCACGGGCGGGTAAGTGCTCGTTAAACGCGTCCCAGTCGCCTGATTGAGCCAGTTGGAGCAGTGATTGGGTCAAACGCTTTATCTGATCGGCGAGCGCCAGTGGGTCGGTCAAGGTGTCCATCTTAAAGTCCTGTAGCCGGGCTGATACACAGTCTGTAGCAGCTCCGAACCGAATACAATGGTAGAGCTGTTTTTCGGGGGGATTACCAAGGGACTTCAGGGCCAATGCACGGCATGCAGTAGAAGTCAGGATTAAACCAGGCTGCAGAGTCTAGGAGACGCAATCATGGCTATGGTAATCAACTCCAACATTATGTCGCTGAACGCCCAGAATCAGCTGACTAAGACCAACAATGATTTGAACACTGCGATGGAGCGCCTGACCAGTGGTAAGCGTATCAACTCCGCTGCCGACGATGCTGCAGGCCTGGCAATCTCCAACCGCATGACCTCCCAGGTACGAGGTCTGGACCAAGCGGTGCGTAACGCAAACGACGGTATCTCCCTGATCCAGACCGCTGAAGGCGCGCTGGATGAGTCCACCAATATCCTGCAGCGTATGCGTGAGCTGTCCATCCAGTCTGCCAACGGTACCTACTCTGAAGGTAACCGCTCCACCCTGAATGCCGAGGTGCAGCAGCTGGTTAAAGAACTGGACCGTATCTCCGAAACCACCGCCTTTAACGGCCAGAAGATTCTGGACGGTTCTCTGGGTGAAGTTGCTCTGCAGGTGGGTTCCGAAGCGAACGAGACTATCTCCTTTAATATCCAGGCGATGAACTCCAGCAGCTTGGGCTTGGGCTCAACTACTGCCGATGTGGCTGGTGATCGTATTAAGAATGGGCTTGCTCTCAGTAATGGCGACATCCAGATCAATGGAGTCGGGCTGAGTGAGTTCACCGGTACTGCAAACAACACCAACCTGCAGGACCTGCTGGATGATATCAACGAGAATGTTGATGGGGTAACCGCGAGTGGTTTTAACGTCGTTGAGGCCTCCTCCGTAGGTACGGGTGTGTTGAGCGGAGTGAACGAGGTTTGGATTAACGTATACGATGTAAACGATGGAGCGGCGACGTTATACCGCATCGATAGCGACACTGCGAACTTGGAAGAGTTGGCATCCGCAATCAATGATAAGACCGGTGGAGCTGTTACAGCGTCTATTGGTGATGATGGAAAGCTGAGTCTCTCTAATACCACTGGCGGTACAATGGAGATCTTAGATGCAAGCGGTGCTACAGGGATTGATAATGGTTTTTACTTTGGTCAGATCGCCCTGAGCGCTGACGATGGCGGCGAAGTGACCATTACCAAAGGCGCTACAGGTACCGACCAGGATGTTGCGGACTTTGGTTTTAGTGTGATTAGTGGACAGGGTCAGGTCTTGGGTGAGTCTGTAGCCGCAGGGGCGCAAGATGATGGCCTGGCGGCGAATGACCTGACCATCAATGGCGTTGCTATTCCGAAGACCGAGAGCGCAGCGGACTCCTCCAGCTTGCAAGAGGTGGTAACCAGCATCAATAGCGTA
>NZ_AUAZ01000032.1 GCF_000428985.1 Marinobacterium litorale DSM 23545
AGCTCGCTCCCGGACTTCGGGGGAGTATCGTTTTGGTGAGTTCATAACTCCATCCTCTCAAGATATGGAGTCTCCGGTAAAGCCGGGGCGGTTCACTACGTGCACTTTCAAAGTCTTGATAAAGCCAAGGGTTGAAAGTAATGACTACATAACGGTTTTTTTGAAGCTGTTGCTCCGAGGGCTCCTCTAAGCGAGCAGCAATCATTTTAACGAGAGAAGACTTGCCTGCTCCCCATCCACCTGACACACCTATCGAAATTGGTTGACCGCCACTCTGTTTCAGTAAGCTAGCGCAAGCGTCGGCAACTACCCCAAAGTTCAGATAGTCAATTGTGGTTTCGTTGTCATGCCACATCAGCTGAAATCCATTTCGTTCTTTAATGTAATCGAAAGATTATGCTGCCGAGGTGAGAAGATTGCCAGTACAGAGCATTTTTAGTATCAAGAGCTATCTGATGTGTGATAGCAAAGTGCCAAATCATCAACTTACTCATGTGCTGTACATCAAGTTCATGACTCTTTGATCCGCCCACATTCACGCAAGATGCTCACACAGCTTCTGGAGATATTCGTGTACCCGTTCCAAGCCATTGAGGCCATCTCGAACTATTAGGCTAGTTGCACTTTGCCCATCAAACTCAAGATTGGATTTGTGCAACCAGGAGTCGGCTAGCTCCTCGTTTTCGATTAAAAGGTGGAGGGATCTATAAATGCCGAAGACATGTGAAATCCTCGTTAGCACAAGCTTCATGAGCTCCTGCTCGGTAGGTGTCACATTTCCATGCATCCAACGGTTAAGAGTCTCGTCATCACAACCTAACAAAGCACTTTGCTGCTCAAGAGTCATGCTCCACTTAGTTGCAATATTTTTGAAGACCTTGAGACCCGTCTTGATAAGACGTTCATCATCTGGTGACAAGCTCTGCTCCTCCCCCTGGGTCTCACTATCCTTCATTGTCATTCCCCTCGAACGTTAAGTCCCTAGGTTAGATCGATGTACTGCATACCGCTATCGAGACAATGGCACTTCTGGCCAACGGTCACACCTCCATTTAATTTGCTTTAATGGCTGTATGCCGCTACATTTAACCTGTAGAAATAATACGAAAAATCTCATATAAACAAAGAGTTAAACGAAAAGTCCATATCAAACGATCAGACTGCGCTAAAGTCTGCTCTCAGCTTCAAAAATTGTTTTCGGCTGCTGAACACATCTCTCCTAAGTTCATGATCCAGAAGTAGTGAAAAGTCCACCCTCAACTGAAACCCACAAGCCGAGAGTCGGCGGCATTTTTGGGCCATTCATTCAGCCGCGAACACGATAAAACCGAGATATCGGGGAAGTGATTGAGTTCAAAGACATTATTAAAAAGACGGGATTAGCCGCAGTCCCGAAAAACAGGGATAGGCTTGTGAATAATTCAATCAGGCAGGAAAAATTCGGTCACGAAAAAGCGTTTTACGCTCCTCACCGATGGAATGAGGTGATTCGATTAGGGCTGAAAGGAGGGAACGGCAGTGGGAGTCTGCCGATAAGCCGGGTTTTGTCGTGGACAATCATTCATCTAGGACCTGCGTCACCACAGGTCTCCAGCAACCTACCCGGACCCGGCGCGGGCCACGCCTTAAGGGTCCCTATTTGGTCTTGCTCCGGGTGGGGTTTACCATCGCCGTGGAATGTTGCCACCCACGCGGTGCGCTCTTACCGCACCATTTCAACCTTACCGGCATCCGAAGATGCTTAGGCGGTATACTTTCTGTTGCACTTTCCGTCGGCTCGCGCCGCCCAGACGTTATCTGGCACCCTGCCCTGCAGAGCCCGGACTTTCCTCCCCTGCGCGAACGCAGCAGCGATTGTCTGGCAGACTCCCGGCGCGAAGTATACCGGGTGCGGGGTTATACACAACCCCGCCGCACGACTATCTATTGAGTTTGATCTAATAGCGCCTGATACAACGCATTTTTCTTCAGACCGGTGATCTGGGCGGCAAGACCCGCGGCCTTTTTCGGCGGCATCTCCTGCGCCAGCAGATTGAGAATGCGCAGCACCTCGGCATCGATACTTGCCTCCTGCTTCGGCGCGCCCTGTACCATGACGACAAACTCCCCCTTCTGCTGCATGGGATCAGCGCTCATCCACTCGACAAGACCCGTTAGCGTATCACCCTGGATGGTCTCAAAGGTCTTGGTAAGTTCCCGCGCCACGACCGCATAGCGTTCACCACCAAACACAGCCTGCATATCGGTGAGACTTGCCAGTATCCGATGGGTAGACTCATAGAAGATCAGCGTTGGCTCCTGATCAACCAGTGCCTCCAGCCGCTGCCGACGCCCCGAGGATTTGGCCGGTAAAAAACCCTCGAACAGAAAGCGGTCGGAAGGCAGGCCCGAGGCGCTTAATGCAGCGATAAATGCGCAGCAACCGGGTACCGGCGAAACCTGAAAGCCCGCCTCGCGGACGGCACGCACCAACACAAACCCGGGATCGGAAATAAGCGGCGTCCCCGCATCCGAGATCAACGCCACGGACTGCCCGGCTCGCAGCCGTTCCAGCACCGTATCGGCACGCTGCCGTTCGTTGTGATCATGCACTGATATCATCGGCACTTTAATGTTAAAGTGCGCAAGCAAACGGCCGCTGTGGCGGGTATCTTCGGCTGCGACGAGATCAACACCATCCAGAACCTCCCGGGCCCGGGGCGACAGGTCGCCCAGATTACCGATCGGTGTCGCGACTATATATAGAATCGGTTCCGACATCTTTCTCCATCCATACCTGCAGTGGTGCGAGTATATGCTGAATAGAATGAGACTGCCTCTGTGCATTTTTCTGACCACCCTGATCGGCGCCTGTAGCACCGTCCCCATGCCCGAGAAGGAAGCAGAGCGCCGTCCCACCGAAACCGAGGCCCTTCTGCAACAAGCCGCCGCGGCAGATCCAGCGACAGCAGCCCGTCTGCGTTTGACCGCCGCTAAAACACTGATCGGGCAAAATCAGCCGCTGGAGGCGCTTGATCTACTCGCCGCCCTCGACACCACCCTGCTGCAGCCGACATCTATCAATGACGTTTTGCTGCTTCAAGCACAGGCCGCCATGATGCTGGGCGATCGAAACCTGGCGCAGCGGGCATTGGACAAGCTGCCAACCGCAATGCTGAGCCCATCACAACGCACCCGGGCTGATGCACTGCAGGAACAACTGCTTACCGATGGAGGCGATCCCGTCAGTGCGGCCCGACAGATGATCGCCGAAGCCAAGGCAGAACAATCGCCGCAGCGCCGCCAATCGATCCATAACCGCCTTTGGCGACTGCTGGACCGAATCGACACGGCCACGCTGGAACAACTGACGAACGAGAACAACGACTTTTTCGAACAGGGTTGGTTTGAACTGGCACTGGCTGTTCGCTCCACTGGTGATATCAGTCGCGATGAAAACGCTTTGTCTCAATGGCGCACACTATGGGAAAGCCACCCGGCCTATCGACTCGCACCGGCCGGTCTCTCAACTCAACGCGGTGAAAAACTGGCTCCCCGAAAAATCGGCCTGCTCCTTCCCTTCTCCGGCCCGCTTGCCGAACCTGCCCGAGCAATCAGCGAAGGTTTTTTTGCCGCCAGCCTGAGAACCACGCCAGCAAACGCCCCGGAAATAATCAGTCTGGACAGCACGCTCATCGATACCCCGGATAAACTTTTCTCCGCCGTTCAGCAGGAACAGATTGACCTGATTATCGGACCGCTGGCCCGTGACTATGTAGAGCGCCTGAGTGGCATCAGCAACCCACCGGTGCCGATTCTGGCTCTCAACCAATCTCCGACCGCCAATCCGAACCTTTACCAGTTGGATTTAGCCTCGGAACAGGAAGCAACGCTGCTCGCCCAGCAAGCCAACCGTTCAGGCTACCAACGTGTCGCCATGATTCGCCCGGATGCCGAATGGGGCGCTCGGCTGGCTCGACGTCTGACCACAGAGCTGGAAGCCCTGGGCGGAGCCGTCTCTGCCGAGCTCGCCTACACAGCAGACGAGACCCTGTCCGGCCAGATCGCCTCGCTACTATTGACCGACCAGAGCCAGGCGCGTGCCACCGAGATTCGTCGCGTCACAGGCAGCCGCTTCGAGTTTGATGAGCGCCCGCGGGATGACATCGATGCCATCCTGATCATTGCACTGCCATCGGACGCCCGGCAGATCAAACCGATGCTCGCATTCCACTTTGCCGGAGATTTGCCGGTATATGCCACCTCGCACATCTATGAAGGCAACCCTGATGCGGTGCGGGATGTGGATCTGAATGGTATCTATTTTCTGGATCTCCCCTGGGTCATTCTTCCTCCAAGCCCGATCCACCAGTCCCTGACCGACAAACGCACCGATGCCGACGGACGCTTTGGTCGGCTCTATGCACTGGGCATTGATGCCTACCAGCTCCATCCCTACCTCAAACAACTGGCGGAGGCACCTGACGCCTTCCTGGCCGCAGAAACCGGTACACTGAGCATCGGCGCCAATGGCCGGGTCCATCGAAAGCTTCCCTGGGCTCGCTTTAACGACGGCGTACCGGAACCGGTCAGCTTTACGCCAGCGCCCGAAGCGCCACAGACCGGGGAAACCCCATCCATAAACTAGGAGCAACGCGATGGATCGCAAAGCAAAGGGCAAGGATGCCGAACAGAAAGCCGAGCACTATTTACAGTCAATGGGGCTCAAAACCCTAAAGCGCAACGCACAGTGTCGCCTGGGCGAGATCGACCTGATCATGCGTGACGGCGAACACCTGGTGTTCATTGAGGTCAGACAGCGCAGCGGCTCAGGTTTTGGCGGCGCTGCACAGTCGGTTGACCTACGAAAGCAGCAGAAACTGATCAGAACCGCCCGTTTTTTACTGGCACGCAACCCCGGCTGGAGTGCGCTACCCTGCCGCTTTGATGTAATTGCTTACGAGTCAGACTCGGCTGAACGACCGCCGATATGGTATAAAGACGCCTTTCGACCCTGAAGCCCGGATATAATGACGCATGGAACTAGAAGACCGTATCGTCAGCCAGTTTCACAACTCGATGGAGATCAACGCCCAAACCATCGAGCACTACACCCCGCTGATTGCCGAAGCCGGTGAACTGTTGTTGCATTGCCTGGTCAATGAAAACAAGATTGTCTGCGTTGGCAATGGCGGCGCCGGCGCTTTGTGTCAGCATTTTTCATCGCTACTGCTGAGCCGATTCCGCCAGGAACGGCCCGGGCTTCCCGCGATGACGCTAAATGCCGACAGCGCAGCCATGAGCGCAATCACTGAAGACAGCAGCTTCGCGGAAGTGTACGCCAAGCAGATCAGAGCACTTGGACAGCCCGGCGACGTACTGTTGGCCGTCTCCCCCAACGGTCGCAGCACAAGCCTGGTCCAGGCGATACAGGCTGCCCACGACCGAGAGATGCAAGTAATCGCACTGACCGGCGGTGACGGTGGCAACATGACGGCTCTGCTGGCCCGTGACGAAATTGAGATCTGCATTCCCAGCGCCGACGAATCGCTGGTGTACGACGCACAACTTCTGGTCCTGCACTGCCTGTGCGACCTGATCGATTACCAACTTTTTGGAGCTTGAACGTGAAGAAAACCTCACTGAGCCTCGCTATCGTGCTCGCCGCCAGCGTTATGGGCGGATGCGCCACCGTCATTAGCTCTGCGCGTGACGAGCCAATCAAGGAAGATCCGGCCAGCCGCACCCTGGGTAATTATATTGAAGATGAGGTCATTGAAACCAAGGTTCTTGTCAACCTGAGCAAGGGTTCGGAACGCCTGGCCCAGTCACACATCAATGTCACCAGCTACAACGGCCAGGTGCTATTGACCGGACAAGTCCCGGACCAAAACATCCGAAATGAAGCGCAACAGATAACCGCTGCGACCCGGGAAGTTACCAAGATCCACAACGAACTGGAGATTGCCGGCCCCACCTCAGGTATCGTTCGCACCAACGATGTGTACCTGACAAGCCGGGTCAAGATCCAGCTACTGGCCGATAAAGGCGTGGCAGGTAACCGTATCAAGGTCGTTACCGAAAACGGGGTCGTTTATCTGATGGGCCTGATCAAACGCCCCGAAGCGGAAACAGCCGTGACGATCGTGCGCAGCGTTCCCGGCGTACGCAAGATCGTCAAAGTGTTCGAATATATCGACTGAGCGACGTTACTTAACCACTTTCAGTGAGGGCCGCCCGCCTCCCCCACCTTGAGGCGTCGGCGGCTCCGGCTCCGGCTCGGCGATTAGCGCATCAGCACCCGGCTCCGCCCCAAACCCCATACCTACACCGTTTTCACGCGCGTAGATCGCCAGCACAGCAGCTACTGGTACATACACATTCATCGGCTGACCGGAAAAACGGGCATTAAAACTGACAGCGGAGTTATCCATCAACAGCCCCTGAATTGCACCCGGGGCGATATTCAACGTAATCTGGCCGTCCTGAACAAAGGCTTCAGGGACTTTCACCCCATCGACAGTCGCATCCACCACCAGATGACTGGTCAGACTATTGTCGCTCAACCATTCGTACAGAGCCCTCAACAGATAGGGCCGACTCGCCGTAACAGACATCCTTCCTCCCCAAATAAAAAGGGACGGAGCACCAACCCCATCCCTTGTTTTGATCATTTACCCGATAAGCAGAGATATGCTTAGTCGCGCATTTCCCGCTCAGCGTCAGACAGGCTGGCCTGGAACGAATCACGCTCGAACAGACGCTTCATGTAACCCACCAGCGGCTTGCACTGCGCTTCCGGCAGTTCCACACCCATCATAGGCAACCGCCATAGAATGGGTGCGATACAGCAATCCACGAGGCTGAACTCTTCACTCATAAAAAACGGCTTTTCGTTGAAAATCGGCGAAACAGCCACCAGGCCATCACGCAGATCCTTACGAGCCTCTTCGAGCGCAGCACCTTTCACCTTGCCTTCGAGAATATCGTCAGCCACCTTGCACCAGTCACGCTGAATGCGGTGGATAAAAAGACGACTTTCAGCCCGCGCAACAGGGTAGACCGGCAGCAGCGGCGGATGTGGAAAACGCTCATCCAGGTATTCCATCATCACATTCGGCTCATACAGAACCAGTTCGCGATCCAGCAGGGTCGGAAGACTGTTATACGGATTCAGCGCCGCCACATCTTCCGGCAATTCGCTCTCCTTGCAGTCGACAACATCCACTGCAACCCCTTTCTCCGCCAGCACGATACGTACACGGTGGCTGTAATGGTCATCACCATTCGAGTAAAAGGTCATGGAAGAACGCTTGGCCACAACTCCCATCTAGTATTCCCCATCAATAAGTCAGGTGCTTAAACAAAAAATCTACGCGGCCCAGGGGACCGCGTAGTTTTCATATTCACAACACCCAAGTGTTTAGTGAATGTCTTTCCAGTACTCTTTCTTCAACGCAAACGCGAATACGAACAGGATCGCGAGGAAGATCAATACATAAGTACCGATTTTACCAGAGACCATGGCTGACGGCTCGCCCATGTAAGCCATGAAGTTGACCAGATCGTACACGTACTGATCGAACTCCTCTTCGCTCATGGAGCCAGTCTCAGGCACTACCGTCATGCAGCCACCGATACGGTCACCCGTGAGCGGATCAACTTTACCGTGACTGCCCGAATGCAGCTCCTCAGGCGTACAGTGATTGATCACGGTACCCTGGAGATCTTCCAGTACGTTGGGCATACCCACGTCCGGGAATACAGTGTTATTCACACCCCAGGGGCGCGCTTCGTCCTGATAGAAGCTACGCAGGTAGGTATAAACCCAATCCGGACCACGCAGGCGTGACTCCAGCGTCAGATCCGGCGGCGGGTTACCAAACCAGTTCTGCGCATCTTCCTTCGCCATGGCGATGGTCATCTGCTCACCGATCTTCTTGTTGCTATCAAAGATCAGGTGTTCTTCGACCAGTTCGTTCGGCATTTCCAGGTCAGTCGCCGCGCGCTCAAAACGCTGGTACTGAGCCGAGTGACAACCCATGCAACGGTTGACGAAAGTCGCCATACCACGCTGCAGGGACGCCTTGTTTTCCAGATCCACATTCATCGAATCCAGCGGCACTCCCGCGCCACCAGCGGCACTGGCGGTCATCGGCGCCAGCACCATCATCAGAGCAATAAGATACTTTTTCATTATCCTGTAACCCTCTCCGGTACCGGTTTAGTGCGTTCCATTCTGGTGTAGAAGGGCATCAGTAGGAAGTACGCAAAATAGAGCAAGGTACAAATCTGAGCTACCAGAGTTCGCGCAGGCGTAGACGGTATTGCACCCAATACGCCAAGGATCACAAAGCTTACTGCGAAGATCAGCAACCAGAGCTTGCTCAGCATACCCTTGTAGCGAATCGATTTGACCGGGCTACGGTCCAGCCAGGGCAGTACGAAGAGGATTGCAATCGCCGCACCCATTACCACGACGCCCCAGAACTTGGCATCCAAACCGAACAGCGGGAAGGTGACCGCACGTAACATGGCGTAGAACGGAGTGAAGTACCAGACCGGCGCGATATGCGCAGGTGTCTTCAGCGGGTTAGCCGGTTCGAAGTTCGGCTTCTCTATGAAGTAACCACCGCCCTCCGGGAACCAGAAAACGACAGTACAGAAGACGGCCAGGAAGACCACAACACCGACAATATCTTTCACGGTGTAGTACGGGTGGAACGGGATGCCGTCCAGCGGTACACCATTCTCATCTTTGTTCTTCTTGATCTCGACACCATCCGGGTTGTTTGAACCCACTTCGTGCAACGCGATGATGTGCAGCACAACCAGCGCCAACAGAACAATCGGGAGCGCAATAACGTGCAGTGCGAAGAAACGGTTCAGGGTAATCCCCGAGATCAGGTAGTCACCGCGGATCCACTGCTGAAGATCGGGACCAATAGCCGGGATCGCACCAAACAGGGAGACGATAACCTGAGCACCCCAGTATGACATCTGCCCCCATGGCAGCAGGTAGCCCATGAACGCTTCTGCCATCAGCGCCAGGTAGATGGTCATACCGAAGATCCACACCAGCTCACGCGGATTACGGTAAGAGCCGTACATCATGCCGCGGAACATATGCAGGTACACGACCACGAAGAATGCAGAAGCACCGGTGGAATGCAGATATCGCAGTATCCAACCGTACTCCACATCACGCATGATGTACTCAACTGAGGCGAAAGCACCTTCCGCACTGGGGTTGTAGCTCATGGTCAGCCAGATACCGGTCAGGATCTGGTTAACCAGCACCAGCAGTGCCAGTGAACCGAAGAAGTACCAAAAGTTGAAGTTCTTCGGCGCGTAGTATTTGGAGAGATGATCTTCCCACATCGCTGTGGCGGGGAAGCGGTCGTCGATCCAGCCCATCAGGCCCGGATTCCCTTTATTGCGTGTACCAGCCATTACACAGCCTCCTGATCGACGCCGACAACCAGCGTGTTATCGTCTTCATAAGAGTGCGGTGGGATTACCAGGTTGGTCGGTGCCGGAACGCCTTTAAAGACGCGCCCGGACAGATCGAACTTGGAACCGTGACAGGGGCAGAAGAAGCCACCCAGCCAGTCTTCACCCAGATCTTCCGGTGCGATTTCCGGACGATAGGTCGGCGAGCAACCCAGGTGCGTACAGATACCCACCATCACCGCGATCTCCGGGCGCAGCGCACGAGCGGGGGTGCCCGGCACATAATCCGGCTGCTGCGGCTTTTCGGAGTTTGGATCTGCCAGTCGATCGTTCATCTTTTCCAGGTTAGCCAGTGCCTCCGGGCCACGTTTCACGACCCATACTGGCTTACCGCGCCACTCAACGATCATCTGCTGACCAGGCTCAAGCTTGCTGATATCCGCCTTGGCAGGTGCACCGGCAGCTTTCGCCTTGGCACTCGGATTCCAGGAAGCCACGAACGGGACAGCAGCTCCCACGGCACCCACTGCACCTACGGCAGAGGTGGCACCGATCAGAAGCCGGCGCCGACCCTTATTCACGCCGTCATTGCTCATTAACTTCATCTCCCCTCAATCGACGAACCACTTTCGCACACACAAAAGTTTGGCCGTCCTTTCAGTCATGAAAACCACGAAACCGGATTTTTCAAATGGCGGAAATCTTAAAGAAATTACCCCATAGATACAAGGTAAAATCGCCCTATACGACCAAATATCAACCGCTTATCGTTGCACTTATGCAACAAAAAATTGACATAAAAAAAGCCCGCAGCCGAAAAGGCCACGAGCTTTTTTCTGAATTCTGCAGCGCAGCATAAAGCCGCGCAACGAATTAACGCTTGGAGAACTGCGGACGCTTACGTGCTTTACGCAGACCCACTTTCTTACGCTCAACAGCACGCGCATCACGGGTTACATAACCCGCCTGACGCAGCGTCGGACGCAGCGTTTCGTCGTATTCCATCAGTGCACGGGTGATACCGTGACGGATTGCACCTGCCTGACCAAAGCCACCACCACCGGCAACGGTGACGTAAACATCGAACTTCTCTTTGGTTTCAGTCAGTTCGAGCGGCTGCATAACGATCATGCGAGCAGTTTCGCGGCCGAAGTAATCTTCCAGGCTACGCTGGTTGATCGTTACTGTGCCGGTACCCGGGCGCAGGAAGACGCGCGCGGTTGAGGTTTTGCGACGGCCTGTGCCGTAGTACTGAGTAGTAGCCATTATTCGCCTTCCCCTTAAATATTCAGTTCTTTAGGCTGCTGAGCCTGATGCGGATGTTCAGCACCGGCGTACACTTTCAGCTTGCTGTGCATGGCGCGACCCAACGGACCCTTCGGCAGCATACCTTTAACGGCCAGCTCGATTGTGCGCTCAGGGAAGGTTTGTACCATCGTGTTGAAGTTTGCTTCCTTCAGACCACCCGGAAAACCGGAGTGACGATAGTACATCTTGGCGTTACGCTTGTTGCCGGTCACATTGACCTTCTCAGCGTTGACTACAACGATGTAGTCACCGGTATCCACGTGCGGAGTGTATTCCGGCTTGTGCTTACCACGCAGACGACGTGCGATTTCTGTCGCCAGACGACCCAGAGTTTTACCCTCGGCGTCAACAACGTACCAGTCGCGTTTCACTTCGGCTGGCTTTGCGCTAACAGTTGTGCTCATTGTTTCTATACCTATCTTAAGTCTCGAACCCGGTTTAACCGGCCATTCCGACTTACCTTATAGTTATTGGTTGCCCACCCGGAAACCGGGTTTGCAACGTACACTATCCTCTACCCCTTGCAGAGGAGCGCGAATTATAGACAAGGCGCATTCGGAAATCCAGCCTAAAAAGCCACCTAACCGGCTCGATGCTCACGCACCAGATAGTCGTGGGACTGCATCTCCAGCAAGCGGCTTTGCGTGCGCTGAATTTCGAATTCAAGGCGCCCCTCACTGTAGATCTGATCGATGGGAACGGCCGCCGAAATGATAAGTTTCACGCCGCTATCGTAGAACTCATCCACCATATTGATGAAGCGCCGGGCGGCATCATCGTTAGCGCGCCCCAACTGCGGCACATTACTTAAAACGACGGCATGATAAAGCTTGGACAATTCAATGTAGTCATTCTGTGAGCGCGGTCCGTTACAGAGCGCATCAAAATCGAACCACACCACATCTTCACACGCGCGACGGCTGCGAATACCGCGACCGTTTACCTCGATCACCTCCCCTTCGACCACCTCTTCCAGGTCGGGGGCAAGCCCTTCGAAGCTTTTGTTAAGACTCTCATCCGCTGCACCATCTAATGGCCAGTGGTAAAGCTCAGCCTGCTCCAGTGTTCGCAGACGGTAATCGATCCCACCATCTACGTTAACAACCTCCGTGTATTGCTTTAGCAGGTCGATCGCGGGTAAGAAGCGCGCCCGTTGCAATCCGTCTTTATAGAGACCGTCCGGCACGATATTCGATGTTGCAACCAGGGAGACACCGTTACCAAACAATTGCTCCATGAGCCCACCGAGAATCATGGCATCCGTTATATCGGAAACAAAGAACTCATCGAAGCAGATGATGCGCGTCTCTTCCGCATACTTACGGCCAATTTCTACCAGCGGATTCTTGGTTCCATCCAGCAGTCTCAGCTCATGGTGCACGCGTTGCATGAACCGATGGAAGTGTGTGCGCATTTTGCGTTCGAACGGCAGGCTGTCATAGAAGGTATCCATGAGGTAGGTTTTTCCACGCCCTACACCACCCCAAAAGTAGAGTCCCTTTACCGGTTCCGCCTTTTCACGTTTCACTTTTGCACTGAGACGCTGCATAAACCCGGGAGTGGGCGCATTCTCTGCGGCGACCAGATCATCATACAGACGCTGTAGATGTCCAACGGCCATCTCCTGTGTCGGATCATAGGAAAAATCGTCCCTTTGCAGATCCTGCTTATATCGCTCCAGCGGTGTCATGATCGCATGTGTCCTCAGTGCAGATTTTGCTCATCTTTCGGTCGGGGCGAAACTTTACTGCCGTGCAGCATTTTTATCAAATCATCGACTTCAGACCGAGACTAAAGAAACCAGCAATGGCAGCACGAACGCCGTAACCAGACCGTTGACCGCCATCGCAAGCCCTGCAAAGGCCCCAATCAAGGCCCCCATTGAGAGCGCCTGCGCAGTGCCAAAACCGTGAGCAGCCAACCCCATGGCAAATCCACGCGCAGCGGCATCTTTAATTCTGCACAAACGGAACACCCAGGGCGCAAGCACACAGCCGATCATTCCGGTCACCAGCACTATGCCCGCTGCCATGGAAGGATACCCGCCGATCTTCTCAACAATGCCGATGGCGATGGGCGACGTCACCGACTTCGGCGCCATTGTTAACATGGTCTCGCGCTCTGCCCCCATCGCCCAGGCGATGATCGTTGCACTGATAACCGCAAAAGGGGAGCCGACGAGTACAGCTACCAATATGGGTAACCAGTTCTCACGTATACGATCAAAATAGGCATATAGAGGCACCGCCAGCGCTACCGTCGCCGGTCCCAATAAAAAGTGAATGAACTGGGCACCTTCAAAATAGGTTTGATAACTGGTATCGGTGGCGACCAATAGCACGATCAGGATGGCCATGGAGATCAATACCGGATGAAACAGGGACGACCCACCCAGGCGGCGATTGATCTCCCGACTGAACATAAATACCGCCAGCGTCAGAACGATCCATAGCAAAGGGCGTGCCGTGAAATAGACCCAGAATTCAGTCATGCTCCCCTCCCCGGCTGCGCATGATTTTCTGAAACACCCACCCGGTAACCGCCATCGTAAGCCCCGTACTGATGACCAATGTCACAATCATCACCAACCACTCCCGACTGAGTAGTTCGAAGTGCACCATCAAGCCAACGCCCGCCGGCACAAATAAGAGCGCCAGATGGCTAAGCAGCCCATCCGATACCGTCTTCAGCCAGGCAGGCACAGCCCGCCCAGCGACAACAAGAGCCAAAGTCAGCAGCAACATACCAATAACAGGACCCGGGACGGGTATCCCCGTAACAACAACGAACAGCTCACCTAGAAGCTGACACCCCAGCAGAACCAATACGCCCCGTAACATCACTCCCCTCCAGATTCCTCGCCCACAACGCAGTCGAAAACAACGGCCTCTTTTTCATTTAGCCTCTTGGCATCGCACAGGCCCGCCACTATAATGCGCCCCGTCGTATCAGCAAGGCTTTTAGCCAAAAGTCGATAACGGCAGAAGGGGCGCTCGCTCTCTTCATCTTGTGTCGGGGTGTAGCTCAGCCTGGTAGAGCACTGTCTTCGGGAGGCAGGGGTCGTAGGTTCAAATCCTGTCACCCCGACCATTTTTACGCCAATCTCCACGTATCCCAGCCATATGCGGCTTTTGGCGTTCGGTACGCACCTTGGCTATCGGCCTGCATCAACCATTTAAACACCCTTCCAAATCGCCCCCAACTTGTTGACAGCGAAACAAAAACCCTTATAATTCGCGCTCACTTGAACGACGCAGGTTTCCCGATCTGCTGCCAAATCGCTCAAGTCGATATGTTGCAGTAACACGCAACCCAAGTACCAGCGTCGTATCCGATCGGAAACGGCAACCTAGTCGGGGTGTAGCTCAGCCTGGTAGAGCACTGTCTTCGGGAGGCAGGGGTCGTAGGTTCAAATCCTGTCACCCCGACCATTTCTTCACGCTTTCTTCCTTACACGTTCAAGTTTCATCATAAACTTTCAGCGCCCTTCAGAGCCTTGCACTCTGATGCAGATGTTTTATCGCAGCATATCTCTGCCGATATAACAGAGCGCGCCATCTCGATATACCAGTCAACGCAGAACCCGCTGTACCGTATAAACAAAAAAGGCCCCCGAAGGAGCCCTTTTCAAATCCGATTCCGTAATCAGAGAATCAGACGACGGATGTCGCTGAGCAGGCCATTAAGCTCGGTCAGGAAGCGCCCTGCATCACCACCGTTGATCGCGCGGTGATCGTAGGACAGACACAGCGGCAGCATCAGACGCGGCTCGAACTCTTTGCCATTCCAGCGCGGCTTGATATCAGCCTTGGAAATACCCAGGATAGCCACTTCCGGCGCATTGACGATCGGCGTAAAGCCGGTGCCACCAATACCGCCCAGGCTTGAGATGGTAAAGCAGGCACCCTGCATTTCGTTGGGCTTGAGCTTGCGATCCTTGGCTTTACCAGCCAATTCCGTCGCTTCCCGAGCCAGTTCGTAGACGCTCTTCTTGTCCGCATCCTTGATGACCGGCACCATCAGACCGTTCGGCGTATCCACTGCAACACCGATGTTCACATACTTCTTGTAGACAATATGCTCACCATCCGAGTGCAGCGATGCGTTGAACTTCTGATGACGGGTCAGTGCAATAGCAGCTGCTTTGATCATGAACGGCAGCGGCGTCAGCTTAACCCCTTCTTTCGCCGCCGCATCCTTCATTTCCTTACGGAAGTTCTCCAGCTCGGTGATATCGGCATCATCAAACTGAGTCACATGGGGAATATTGAGCCAGCAGCGAGACATATTGTCGCGGGTGATCTTATCCACCTTGCTCAGCTTGACCATCTCGGTCTCACCGAACTTGCTGAAATCCACAGCCGGGATCGGTGGAATACCGGAACCACCCGTCACAGCTGCGGCAGCAGTGCCACCCCCCTGCTCAACCTGCTTCATGATCGACTTGACGTAAGCCTGGACGTCCTCTTTAACGATGCGTCCCTTACGTGCAGTGCCGGTCACCTTCGTCAGATCAACACCGAACTCACGCGCCAACGCACGAACTGCAGGGCCGGCATAGACCGACTTGTTCTTCTGATCCAACGCGGCCAGATCCGCTGCCGACTTGGGTGCCGAAGGCGCCGCTGCAGCGGGCTTTTCAGCCGCAGGAGCCGGCGTTGACGCCGCCTTGGGAGCCTCCTGAGCCGGTGCAGGCGCAGGCTCAGAACCACCCGCCACTTCCAGCTCCAGCAACAGATCGCCTTCGTTGACCTTGTCACCTTCACTGATCTTCATGGACTTGACCACACCACCCTTGGGTGCCGGCACTTCCATGGAGGCCTTATCGGTCTCAAGCGTAATCAGGCTGTCGCCTTCCTCTACGGTATCGCCATCTTTAACCAGGACCTCGATCACGTCCACATCAGTCGCGCCGCTCAGGTCCGGAATCAGTACTTGCTCGACACCACCAGATGCGGCAGGTGCAGGAGCCGCAGATTCGGCAGAAGCCTCAGAAGCCAGGGCTTGCTGGGTCTCGGTAGCAGGCGCACCTCCATCGGAAACTTCCAGCTCCAACAACAGGTCGCCTTCGTTGACCTTGTCACCTTCGCTGATCTTCATGGATTTCACGACACCCGACATCGGCGCCGGCACTTCCATTGAGGCTTTATCCGTTTCCAGAGTGATCAGACTATCACCCTCTTCGACGCGATCGCCGTCCTTAACAAGAACCTCAATTACGTCCACATCACTGGCACCGCTGAGATCCGGAATCGTCACCGATTCAACGCGGCTACCACCGGATGAAGCAGCCGGAGCAGGAGCAGGCTCAGCAGCCGACTCCTGGGACTTCTCTTCTTGAGGCGCCTGTTCAGCGGCAGGCTCAGATGAACCACCTTCCGCTTCCACTTCGACAACGGCATCGCCTTCGCTGCAGGTACCACCCTCGCTGACCAATACCTTTTTGATAACACCACCGACGGTTGCCGGCACTTCCATGGAAGCCTTGTCGGTCTCCAGAGTGATCAGGCTGTCGCCTTCGGCAATGGTATCGCCTTCCTTGACCAGAACTTCGATGATATCGACGTCGTCGTAGCCACCGATATCCGGCACTGTAATCGTTGTTGTGCTCACTATACTGTCCTCTCGTTAACCTTCAGATGTTCAGTTGCCGGTTTACACGGTCCAGGGGGCCGGTTTCTCCGGGTTGATATTGAACTTCTGCATAGCCTTGGCAACGACGGAAGGCTCAACTTTACCCTCCTCCTGAAGCGCCTTGAGGGCCGCGACACACACGTAGTAACGGTTAACTTCGAAGAATTCGCGCAGCTTACTGCGGGTATCGGAGCGACCGAAACCATCGGTTCCGAGCACCTTGTAGCGACGCGGGATATATTCACGGAGCTGATCGGCATACAGGCGGATATAGTCCGTGGACGCAACCACCGGTCCTTCGTGACCATCCAGCACCTGCTGAATGTACGGCACACGAGGCTCATCCTCCGGATGCAGCAGATTCCAGCGCTCCACATCCTGTGCTTCACGGCGCAGCTCGTTGATGGACGTGGTGCTCCAGACATCGGATTCGACACCAAACTCTTCGCGCAGCAGCTTGGCCCCTTCGCGCACTTCGCGCAGGATCGAACCACAACCGAACAGCTGAACCTTCAGGTCCGCGGACTTACCCTCTTCGAGCAGGTAGATCCCTTTCACGATCCCTTCCTCGGCACCCTGCGGCATCGCCGGATGCTGGTAGTTTTCGTTCAAGGTAGTGATGTAGTAGAAGCGGTTTTCCTGATTGACATACATGCGCTTGAGACCATCCTGGATGATCACGGCAAGCTCATAGCCGTAAGTCGGGTCATAGGACACACAGTTCGGAATCATCTGCGCCATCAGGTGGCTGTGGCCGTCCTGGTGCTGCAGACCTTCACCGTTCAGCGTCGTACGGCCCGAGGTTGCACCGATCAGGAAGCCGCGCGCCTGCATATCACCGGCCGCCCAGGCCAGATCCATGATGCGCTGGAAGCCGAACATGGAGTAGTAGATATAGAACGGCACCATGGTGCAGTTGTTGTTCGCGTAGGAAGTTGCCGCTGCGATCCACGCAGACATGGCACCCGCTTCGTTAATACCCTCTTCCAGAATCTGACCGGTCTTGGATTCCTTGTAGAACATGATCTGGTCAGAGTCATGCGGCACATAGCGCTGACCGGCGGATGAATAGATACCCAGCTGACGGAACATACCTTCCATACCGAAGGTACGTGCTTCATCCGGTACGATCGGAACAACACGCTGCCCCATCTGCTTGTCTTTGGCCAGCGTGCTGAGGATGCGGTTCAGCGCCATCTGGGTCGACAGCGTACGATCACCGGAATCCTTGAGCTGACCAGAGAACGCCTCCAGCTCCGGTGTATCGAGCTTTTCAAACTCGGTACGGCGGACCGGGTAGAAGCCACCCAGCTTCTGACGGCGATCCAGCATATATTTCATCTCTGCCGAATCGGGTGCCGGACGATAGTAAGGCACCTCCTTGAGCTGATCATCGGAGAGCGGGATGTTGAAGCGGTCACGGAACGACTTGAGGTCATCCATGGCCACTTTCTTCAGGGAGTGAGTATCGTTCTTGGCCTGACCGGACTGACCCGTACCATAGCCTTTCACTGTCTGCGCCAGAATAACGGTGGGCTGACCGGAGTGATTCATCGCCGCATGGTAGGCCGCGTACACCTTGTACGGGTCATGACCACCGCGGTTAAGGTTCATGATCTCCTCGTCGGACATATCCTTAACCAGCTCAGCCAGTTCCGGATATTTACCGAAGAAGTGCTCACGGGTATAAGCACCGCCGTTCGCCTTGTAGTTCTGCAACTCGCCGTCACACACCTCATCCATGCGCTTCTGCAACAGACCTTTGGTGTCTTTTTCAAACAGCGGGTCCCAGTGACGGCCCCAGAGGCACTTGATCACGTTCCAGCCGGCACCGCGGAAGATACCTTCCAGCTCCTGAACGATCTTACCGTTACCGCGCACCGGACCATCAAGACGCTGCAGGTTACAGTTAATGACGAACACCAGGTTTTCCAGCTGTTCACGACCAGCCAGAGAGATCGCACCCAGAGTCTCCGGCTCATCACACTCACCGTCACCAAGGAATGCCCAGACCTTGCGATCGCCACGCTTAACCAGATCACGCGCAGAGAGGTAACGCATCACATGCGCCTGGTAGATCGCCTGAATCGGCCCCAGCCCCATGGAAACGGTGGGGAACTGCCAGAAGTTCGGCATCAGCCAGGGGTGTGGGTAAGAGGAAAGACCATTGCCATCCACTTCACGACGGAAGTTGTCCAGCTGCTCTTCGGTCAGACGACCTTCAAGGTAGGCTCGCGCATAGATACCTGGCGCAATGTGTCCCTGGAAGAACACCATATCGGCTTCACGGTCGCCTTCGGGGCCGTGGAAGAAATAGTTAAAGCCGATATCGTAAAGCGTTGCGGAAGAGGAGAAGCTGGAGATGTGGCCACCCAACCCCTCATCGTTATCGTTGGCACGCATGACCATCGCCATCGCATTCCAGCGAATAAAGGAACGAATGCGACGCTCCATAAACAGGTCGCCCGGCATGCGAACTTCATCGCGCGGCGAAATCGTGTTTACGTAAGGCGTGTTCAGCGTTCCTGCGCCACCGACACCGATCTCGGCAGCACGGGAGCCGAGCTTTGTCAGCAGGTAACGTGCGCGTTCATCCCCATCATGTTTAGCGACCGATTCCAGGGCTTCAAGCCATTCACCCGTCTCGATCGGATCGATATCTTCAATCATCTCTTCTTGCACTGTGCTTTCTCCGATTCCTGTAGCCGTCTATTTGCATTGGGCTCACGCAATCCGAACCGGCACTGCGCATCGCCCTTATTTTTTTAACGGAGGCCAATTCGCTGTTTGTAGTTTTGCACTGCAATAACAGCGTTCTCCTTTATTATGTGTAATAATACTACACATTGTATTTCAATCAGTCTACAAAACGACGAAGGTGTAAAATTTGTTATTGTAATAACGAAAAGACCATGTAGTTTTTGTACAAACTAAGGAGTCAAATCCGCCCTCCTCAGCGCCCGTTCCAGTCGCGTATTCTCCTTACCCTGCTCAAGCAAGGCTTCTTCAACATAGACCAAATGATCATGCGCTGCCTTTCGTGCAGCTTCCGGTTCACCTGCACAGATCGCATCCAGCAGCAGACCGTGCTGCTCATGGATTCGTTCACGCATTTCACTCTTGGGATATATGTTTTGCAGGTTGTCCCCGATGTGTTGATGCAGAAGGCTGAACAGCGCCCGCATCATATGCAATAGAACCACGTTGTGAGTTGACGCGGCTATCGCCAGATGAAACTCCACATCGGCCGAAACCTCTTTATCAAAGGCTTTGAGTTCGTGATAGCGCTGCAGGTCCTCAAACCGGGCTCGGATCGTCTCACGGTCAGCAGCAGTTGACCGTAACGCAGCATAGTAGGCTGAGACTCCCTCAAGCGCATGACGGAACTCGAGCAGATCGTACTGCGCCTCCGGGTGTGTTCGAAACAGGTCCAGCAACGGATCGACCAGGCCATTACCCAGCGTTTCCGTTACATAGGTGCCGCCCCCCTGCCGACTGGTCAAAAGGCCTTTGGCGGCCAATTTCTGTAGAGCCTCCCTGAGCGAGGGCCGTGAAACATCAAACTGCTGCGCCAAATCACGCTCCGGCGGTAGCCGCTGACCGGGCTTAAACGTCCCTTCCATGATCATCTCTTCAATCCGTTGCATGATCACATCGGAAAGTTTAGGCGGTTTTACACTTTGATAGGCCATGGCCCGTTCCTCGTCGACTACGCTGACACCTATTCGCCCCGTAACGCACTTGAGCGAAAGCATTTGACAAAACTCTTAAAAAATAAATAGAGTACCCCAGCACTAATGGTAAATTGGTATTACCAATTTAGCAAGAGCTGATTCGGTCGTCGCCCCAGTCAACACCGATCTATCTACAATAACGACTCAACAGGCCCTAACCAGACATACCCCCAGCATTGTCTTACGGGCCGATCATAGAGGTATCACGGCACAATGAAGTCCGAGCATCAAGAGTTTTTGGTCAGCCTCCAGCAGTTTATTCCCGCCGAGCGTCTTATCAGTGACCCTCTGCGCACTCTGGCCTATGGAACGGACGCCAGCTTCTATCGCCTGATCCCGCAACTGGTTGTCCGGGTAGAATCTGAAGCCGAGCTGATTCGGGTGGTGTGCGCTGCCCGGCAGCACGAAATTGCCATCACCTTCAGAGCCGCAGGCACCAGCCTCTCCGGCCAGGCGATTACTGACTCGGTTCTCGTTGTACTGGGCGATGGCTGGAGCAACCATAAAATTCTTGATAACGCCGAACGCATCAGCCTGCAACCCGGCGTCGTAGGTGCTACGGCTAACCGTTATCTGGCACCCTACCAACGTAAAATAGGTCCTGACCCCGCCTCGATCAACGCAGCCAAGATCGGCGGTATCGCTGCCAACAACGCCAGCGGTATGTGTTGCGGCACTGCCCAGAACAGTTACCGAACCCTGGACGCCATGCGCCTGGTACTCGCGGATGGCACCTTGCTCGATACAGGGGATACCGAAAGCGTAGAAAGCTTCCGCAAATCCCATCGTAGCCTGCTTGACGCATTGGATTCATTGGCCCGACTCACCCGAGCCAATGAGGCTCTCTCAAGCCGTATTACCCATAAATACCGACTGAAAAACACAACTGGATATGCGCTCAATGCGCTAATCGACTTCGAGGACCCGATCGAAATCCTTCAGCACCTGATGATCGGATCTGAGGGCACTCTCGGTTTTATCTCTGAAATCACCTACCGCACTGTACCTGAGCATCCCCATAAAGCATCGGCCCTTATCTTCTTTGACCAACTTCGCACCAGCTGCGAAGCGGTCGCGGCTCTTAAGACAGAGCCCGTCGCGGCCGTCGAGCTGATCGATCGCGCAGGACTGCGATCGATCGAGAACCAAGCCGGGATGCCCACCTTCATTAAGGAGCTGCCTGACGATGCCGCCGCCCTTTTGGTCGAAACCCGGGCAGAAAGCGCGCAGGCGATGGACGCGCAGATCCAGTCAATCGAGCGGACCTTGACTCGATTCCAAACCAGCCAGCCGGTCAGTTTCACCAGCGACCCTCAAGCCTGTGCACGCTTCTGGGCTATTCGCAAGGGCCTGTTTCCGGCCGTAGGTGCCGTGCGGGAAACCGGCACCACGGTACTGATTGAAGATATCGCCGTCCCCGTGGCTCAACTCGCCGATGCCGTGGCGGAGCTGCATACGCTGTTCGAGCGCTGGGGGTATGACAACGCCCTGATTTTTGGTCACGCTCTGGAGGGGAATCTTCATTTTGTATTCCCGCAGGCCTTCGACAATCAGCAGGAAGTCGACCGCTATGCGGGCCTGATGGATGATGTCTCGAACCTGGTTGTTGGCCGCTTCGACGGATCGCTGAAAGCTGAGCATGGTACCGGCCGCAACATGGCACCCTACGTAGAATTGGAGTGGGGTGCCGATGCCTATCAGTTGATGAGGGAGCTAAAAGGACTGCTCGATCCCCAGAACATCCTCAACCCGGGCGTTATATTGAACTCCGATCCCACGATCCACTTAAGCAACCTCAAGCCAATGCCTGCCGCCGATCCACTGGTGGATAAATGTATTGAGTGCGGATTCTGTGAGCCGGTCTGCCCTTCACGAGCGTTGACCACCACACCGAGACAACGCATCGTTATATGGCGAGAGATCGCACGGCTCAAAGCGACTGGCGAAGATCCCGAGCGCTTACGCCGCCTGCGCGATGATTACGACTTTCAGGGTGATGAAACCTGCGCAGCCTGCGGACTCTGTTCCACCGCTTGTCCGGTGGGCATCAACACCGGCGATCTGACCCGTTCAATCCGTCACCAGCGCAACGAAGAGCATGCCGGCAAAGCCCGCTGGCTCGCCAACCACTATGCCGGTGTGTCCAAAATCGCCCGTTGGACTCTGTCATCAGCCGATACCATGCATGGCCTGCTCGGCAGCCGCGCCATGGCTGGCCTGACCGGGGGGCTGCGGCGACTATCGGGCAACCGTGTTCAGCAGTGGACGCCTGCCATGCCCAAAGCCGCGCCCCCAGTGCGTGTCGAAAGCACAGCCCAGACGGACAAACCGGCCGTCGTCTATTTGCCCAGCTGCGCGAGCCGTATCATGGGGCCACAACGCGATGGACAAGATAGCCGCTCCCTGCACGAAGTGACCGAATCTCTTCTGATTAAAGCAGGTTACCGGGTTATCTACCCTGCAAACCTCGAAGCACTTTGCTGCGGCATGCCGTTCCAGTCCAAAGGTATGTTTGATGCCGCCGCCGCAAAAATGGGTGAAGTGAACAAGGAGCTGCTTCGAATCACTGAACGCGGTCGAATTCCGGTCTATTCTGATACCAGCCCCTGCAGTTTAAGATTGAGGGAACATTTGGACCCGGCGATCACGCTTTACGATAGTACCGAGTTTATCCATGATCATGTGCTAGACCGTGTCGAGATCGAACCGGTTGACGAGCAGGTCGCACTGCACATTACGTGCAGCGCAACCCGGATGGGCCAGGCCGATACGCTTAAGAATATCGTCGAGCAGTGTGCCAGTAAGGTCGTGGTACCTGAAGGAATCACCTGTTGCGGCTTTGCCGGCGACAAAGGGTTTAGTACACCGGAGCTTAACGCAAATGCACTCAGGCACTTGCCGGGCCAGGTCCAGCAATGCGACGGCGGATACTCAACCAGCCGAACCTGTGAGATAGGGCTTAGCCACCACAGCGGTATCGAGTATCGTTCAATCGTGTATTTGGTGGAGCGCTGCATTCAGCCCCGTGTGTAAATCAGGAATACGTATGACGCCCGGCGAGACGACCGGCGCATGATGAAGGAGAAAGATCGATGTCATTGCCCGAAATAAAGACCATCCTGTACACCACCTCACTGGGAGAACATACTCGCCCGGTATTTCGCCACGCCGTACAGCTTGCCCACCAGCTTGGAGCCCGGGTCATTATGCTGCACGTGGTTGAGCCGGTTGGAGAGATGGGGCGCGCCCTGATTCATACCTACCTGCCGGAAGATACCATCAAAAAGATGCACGACGAGGGTATCAACCGGATTCTTGATCAAATGAAACAACGGCTCGAGAAGTACCGGGACGAAGAGCTTAAAATCCTGGGTCGCGATTTCGATTTTGAGCTGGAAACCGTTGTTGCCGAAGGTCAACACTCTGACACCATTCTATCCCAGGCGGAGAAGTACCAGGCCGACGTGATTATCATGGGCCAGGAAAACACTTTCGGGCACCACAGCCCCACTACCCATCACGTGGTGCGACAGGCTAAGATTCCGGTTTTCGTTGTACCGACCGGCAAGGAATACCTGTAACGCCCCTTCTCTGCTGGCGGTCGAATATTCAGGAACAGGCGGACCCGGGGCGTCAGGTCGACTACCCGTGCCCCACAAACGGGGCCGCCTGCGTATTTAAGGAATTTCATGGACGCCACACCGTTTGAGCTGCTGGAGCGCATTGCCCAGACAGTCATCCCCCTTGTTGCCATTGTCGGACTTGGCTATCTCTATGCGCGCCGAGCCCATACCGACATGTCAGTAGCCAACCGCATCAATATGGACCTTTTCTGTCCAGCACTTATTTTTTCGGTGATGTCCGCCGAGTCATTCGAACTGGTTGCCCATGCAGAGCTGGCGATTGGCGCGGCGATTATCGTATTGGGCTCTGGCCTGCTGGTCTGGCCTGTCTGCAAAGTTCTCGGCGTCCAACCCAAAACCTTTGTCCCGCCGATGATGTTCAATAACAGCGGCAATCTGGGTATACCACTGATTGTTCTTGCTTTTGGTGAGTACGCGCTGCCAGCAGCGGTAGTGATGTTTCTGGTCGAAAACCTGCTGCATTTCACGGTGGGCGCCTACATCATGGATCACCGAACCCATCCGATGACGCTGACACGAAACCCAATGATATTGGCGACCGCGTTAGGCTTAGTCTGGAGCCTGCTTGAAATCCCCTTGCCTGCCGTGATTCACACGCCGATCGACATGCTGGGACAAATAGCGATTCCGCTGATGCTTTTCTCACTGGGCGTACGTATGACCAGCATCGATTTTACCAACTGGAAACCGGGTCTGTGGGGCGCGATTCTGTCACCGGCCACCGGGCTAGTCATTGCCATTCCTTTGGCCATGGCAATGGATCTGACCCAAACTCAAACCGCCTATCTGATTCTCTTTGGCGCACTACCGCCCGCCGTACTCAACTATATGGTATCCGAGCGCTATAACCAGGAACCTCAGCAAGTTGCTTCCATCGTACTGATCAGCAATATGGCGAGCCTGGCCGTGATTCCTCTGGTGTTGGCCTTCGTTCTCTGACACCGCGCCCGCCAGAGGCTGCTCACGCGGCCTCTGGCGGCTGGAGCATTAGCTCTCCGGCTCCTCAGCCGCCTCTACGGCTATCAGCTCCCGGTTTTTATCAAGCGTCGCGTCACCGATGCCGCTAACTTCCACCAGCTCGTCAACACTGGAGAAGCCACCGTTGGCCTCACGGTATTCCACGATGGCCGCCGCCTTGGCAGGCCCTACACCATTCAGTGCAGAGGCAAGCTCGCTGGCCGTTGCCGTATTAAGATTAACAGGTGCCGCCTGGAGGAAAGGGGAGAACAGAGCAGCGCCAAGAACAAGCGCCTTCAGCAAGGGTCGCATAGCAACCTCCTAGATCCTTGGAGTCATTTGAGCCGCAAACCTGTTGGCCCGCGGGCCGATCATCCGTTGACCGACCCTCCAACCATACTATCCAAAGGGATTTATGCCAAGAACCCTCGAGCACGAACCGCCTCTTCCACAATGCTCTTCGCCGCCGCAGCGGGATTATCTGCCTGAGTCACGGGGCGTCCCACGACCAGATAGGTCGACCCGGCTTTGACCGCTTCTTCGGGAGTCAGGATACGGCGTTGATCACCGGAAGCAGCTGAAGCAGGTCGAATCCCGGGGGTGACCAGGCTGAAGGAAGAACCGATCTCATCACGCAGACGACTTGCTTCCTGCGCAGAGCAAACGACGCCATCGAGGCCACAGTCATGTGTCAGCCGGGCCAGCCTGACGACCTGCTCCATCGGATCCAGATCCAATCCGATCTCAGCCAGGTCCGAACGCTCCATACTGGTCAGCACGGTCACTGCAATCAGCTGCGTTTGACAGTCAACCACCGTATCCAGCTCGTTCCTGGCCGCCTCCATCATCCGACGTCCACCACTGGCATGCACATTCACCATCCAGACGCCCAATTCGGCTGCCGCCTTGACCGCCTTCGCTGTCGTGTTGGGGATGTCGTGAAACTTCAAATCAAGAAAGACTTCAAAGCCCAGCGCGTGCAGCGCCTCGACGATCGCCGGGCCGGCACGGGTAAATAGCTCTTTGCCAACCTTGACCCGGCACTGCTTGGGGTCCAGCTGCTGTGCCATCGCCAGGGCTGCGTCCGCGCTGGGATAGTCCAACGCGACAATAATTGGGGTGTCCGCCTGCATATATCTCTCTCAGTCGGTGACTTATTCGCCTTCAAGGCCTTGGATGGGGCGTATTTTATTCCATTGACGGCAGGAAGGGCATTGCCAGAGCAATGTTCTCCCTGCATAGCCGCAATGACCACACTGGTATTTGGGTTTGTCCGCCTCGAGCTGGCCCGTTAAACCTCGCAGAACGGTAAGACTTTCACGGGCACTGTCTGAACCATGGGCCAGGTGCATATCAATCAGCCGATTGAGGCCACGCACGGACGGTCGCTTCTTCAGTTCATCGGTAATAAAAAGCCCGGCCTCGATCACGCCCTGCTCATCACAAAGGCGTTCAGCCCGGGCTAACATCACCGTGGTTGAGGGGGCTGTAGCCAGACAGGTATCCAGATAACGATCAAACGCGGAAAGCCTGTCGGAGGCTTCATAGCAGCGTTTTAAGTCCGCGATAGTCTCCGAGACCATGCCCGGATCCTGTTCACGGACGCGACACAGTGCCTTAATAGCACGAGACCAGTTGTCCTGTTCCATATGTCTGCGCGCAAGTAGCAGACTGGCGCGCACCGAGTGGGTATCAAAGCCATCGGCCTCTCGCAGATATTGCTCCGCAAGATTCCATCGTTTCCCATCCAGCGCCCGCTCAGCCAACTCGCAACAATATTGAGACAGCTCGTTAGCCATCGCCTGCTGCTCGCTGCTGGATAACTTTCTACCAACCTCCAGTGCGTCAAGCCATTCCCCCTCTTTCTCATAGAGCTTGATTAACAGCTTGCGCGCCTCGACGGCTATTTGATCAGACGGGTGGTCAGTGATGATCCCAGCGAGCAGATTTTCAGCCCGATCGAGAAGACCGGACGCTTCGTAATCACGGGCCAGGGCCATTTGAATGCGATGAAAATCGGTTCGGCTCAGACCCGGCCGCGCCAGCAGCGTTTGATGCACGCGGATCGCGCGTTCCACATCGCCTTTGCGACGGAGCAAGCGAGCGAGCGCCAGGTGAGCCGGGATCGTATCGGAATTAATCTCGAGCGCACGGATGAAGCTCTCAATTGCCTCATCCGTGCGGTCACTCATCAGGTAGTTAAGCCCCTGGAAATACTCGGGGTTGAGATTGGAATCTGAGCAGGATGAGCGATCGGCGGACGGCGTAGTCCGCTTCACTTGAGCGCGACCAAGAAGCCAGCCAATTGCAATAGCCGCAAAAAGCAGCGTCAGCAGTAGCGGGTCAAGCTCCATTTCAACCCTGTTCTTTCAGCGCCGTCGTCCTCAGCTTTTCAACCTCCTGGCGGCTTGCCGTCGCTTTGCGCTGTGCCGCTCTGAGACGGGTACGCAACCCCAGTATCGTCATACTTGAGATCAGCACACCTGAAACGCCGCCTAAGAGAAAAGCTATAATCAGCCAGAGCGACAGCGTCATCTCGGGTAGCTGGATGAAGACCAGGTCAATAGCGACCGGCTCGGTATTATGTACCGTGAACAAAATCCCGATGACCAGAATAAAAAGTCCGATCACCGCCGCAATCAGGGTTTTCAACCAACTCACGGTTTACCGCCTCCGTTGTGGATAAGGCTATCAGCCCTCATCCTGCAAACTTTCATTAACTTGATCCCGGAGCTCTTTGCCCGGTTTAAAGTGGGGAACATACTTCGCCGGCAACGGCACAGACTCACCGGTTTTGGGGTTGCGACCGATTCTGGGCGCGCGGTAGTGCAACGAAAAACTACCAAACCCCCTGATTTCGATTCGCTCCCCCTCAGCCAGTGTCTCGGTCATATGGTCCAACATGGTTTTTACGGCAAGCTCTACATCCTTGACCGACAGCTGCGGATGGGCATCGATTAACCGCTCTATCAGCTCTGACTTGGTCATATCAGCTCCTCGCTGGGTTTTTCTGGCTTCCAGCCGACCCAGGCCGGCTTTTCTGCCGGGGTATCAGGAGTCGCGCTTGTTCATTTGCGCCTTGATCAGATCACCGATGGTGGTCGGGCCTGTATCATCGCTCTGCTCCTGAACGGACTTCAGCGCTTCTTTCTGCTCCTGCATCTCGACCTGCTTAACGGAGAGGTTGATCACCCGGTTCCGGCGGTCAATACTGCCAATGGCAGCCTCGATTTCATCCCCGACGCTCAGCTCGGTGGTTAAGTCTTCCACACGATCTCGCGAAAGTTCAGAAACTTTAAGCTGACCATCAACGCCTTCCACTAAAGCGACAGTAGCTTGGCGCGGCGTAACTTCTGTGACCTGTCCCTTAACAATATCACCTTTGGGATGCTGATCCGCGTATTCCAGGAACGGGTCGGAATTCATCTGCTTGATACCCAGCGCAATCCGCTCTCGCTCTGGATCGATGGAGAGTACCAGCGCTTCCACCTCCTGGCCTTTGCTGTACGCCTTGACCGCCTCTTCGCCGGACTCATCCCATGAGAGATCGGACATGTGCACCAGCCCATCGATGCCGCCATCGAGTCCTACGAAGACACCGAAATCGGTGATCGAGCGAATAACTCCCTGCACCCGGTCACCTTTTTTGTATTGGCTTGCGAATGCCTCCCAGGGGTTCTGCTTGCACTGCTTCATGCCCAGAGAGATACGGCGGCGCTGCTGGTCGATGTCGAGAATCATAACCTCGACCTCATCACCAATCTGCACAACTTTGGAGGGGTGGATATTCTTGTTGGTCCAGTCCATTTCAGAGACATGTACCAACCCTTCGATCCCTTCCGTGATTTCGGCGAAACAGCCGTAGTCAGTCAGATTGGTCACCCGTGCGGTGACCTTGTCACCCACGTTATAGTCCTGCGTGAGCTTGGTCCACGGGTCTTCCTGCAGCTGCTTAAGACCCAGCGAGACGCGACTGCGTTCACGATCAAATTTGAGGACTTTGACATCGATTTCATCGCCAATCTTAAGCACTTCGCTGGGATGCTTAACCCGCTTCCAGGCGATATCGGTAATGTGCAGCAGGCCGTCGATGCCACCCAGATCGATAAAGGCACCGTAGTCGGTCAGGTTCTTGACGATACCCTTGAGGACGATGCCCTCTTCCATTTTCTCAAGCAGCTTCTCGCGCTCTTCGCTGTATGCAGCTTCAAGGACGGCGCGACGGGATACGACAATGTTGTTGGTGCGCGCATCAAGCTTGACGATCTTGAATTCCAGATCCTGCCCTTCCAGATGAGAGGTATCACGCAAGGGACGAATATCAACAAGAGAACCGGGGAGGAAGGCGTTTATGCCGTTAACATCCACGGTCAAACCGCCACGCACTTTGCCGGTAATATGGCCGGATACGGTCTCTTCCTGATTGTAGGCCTGCTCCAGAACAGACCAGGCTTCAGCGCGACGGGCCTTTTCGCGAGAGAGCTGAGTGGAACCAAAGCCATCTTCCAGTGACTCGAGGGCAACCTTAACCTCATCGCCGACTTTAAGGTCGACGTTACCCTCCTCGTCGCGGAACTGCTCCAGCGGAATAACCCCTTCCGACTTGAGTCCCGCGTTGACGATCACAAAATCATTGTCGATCGCCACGACCGTCCCGATGACGATCGAGCCCGGTGCCATGTCCAGGTCCTTGAGACTCTCTTCAAACAGCTCGGCAAAACTCTCGCTCATTACCCTCGGTCCTCAAAAAGGGGTTACATCAGCGCAACCCTCTATGTCTAGCTTCGTCCAGCACCGCCAGCAGAACCTCATCTATTGCCATTTGCGTGCTATCCAGCACGATTGCCTCAGGCGCCGGTCTCAGAGGCGCGACCTCGCGATTCATATCCCGATCATCACGCGCTCTTATATCGTCCAGTATCTCTTCAAGGCTAGCACCCAGCCCCTTGCTAATCAACTGCTTATAGCGACGCTGAGCACGCTCTTCCGGAGAGGCATCCAGGTAGATTTTCAAATCGGCCTCGGGAAACACGACAGTACCCATATCGCGACCATCAGCTACCAATCCCGGTAGCTGCGCAAAGTCTCGCTGACGTTTTAAAAGCGCCTGCCTCACCGGAGCCAGTGCTGCCACAACGGACGCATCAGCCCCCACCTCTTCACTGCGGATGGCGAGGGTGACTTCTTCACCTTCAAGGATCACCTGCAGCTCATCGTGCTCGGCCACAAACTGAACATCCAGGTGCGCCGCAAGCACTTCCAGCGCCTCTGTATCATCAACAGAAACCCCGTGATGACGCGCCGCCAGAGCGGTCAGCCGATAGAGTGCACCGCTATCGAGCAGATGCCATCCCAGCGCCTTCGCAAGCAGCTTACATAGTGTCCCTTTACCAGACCCACTCGGTCCATCGACTGTCAGTACCGGTACTTTGTTAACCTGCGGGGACATCAGTCCTCCTCCTTAAAAAGCTCCATTCCTACCCGGCGAGCCTGCTCTACAAAATCCGGGCAGTACAAACCAACGCCGGCGCAGGCGGTAATCTTGAGCGGGCCCTGTGTCCGCTGCCCCGCCACACTCAAAGCCATGGCGACACGCGCATCACCACCACTGGATACCTCGCCCCCGGTCAACGGCCCCGGGCGTACAGAGAGCTGATTGTTCTCGATCTCACAGTCACCACCCAGATGAACCAGCGCATCGATCATCAACTGCAGGCGGGCGTTCCCTGCCAGTATCTGATCACTGGGCGCCATTAACCGAGTCTCACCGGCAGCAAAACACGCCGCCACCAACAGCGGGGCGCACTCGTCCAGCGCCGCATGGGCATACTCTCCGGGTATATCGATGCCCTTCAGAGGGGCATAGCACACCCGCAAGTCCGCTACCGGCTCCGCACAGTCATCATGTCTGTTGATCCACCGGATATCCGCTCCCATCAACTGCAGCAGCTCAATCAACGCCGTTCGCGTCGGGTTACAGCCCACATGCTCCAGAGTCAGATCGGAACCCGGCGTTATGGCCGCTGCCACTACATAGTAGAACGCCAAGCTTATATCACCGGGTACACTGAGCCGGGTGGCCTGGGGGCGCTGCATCGGTGACAGCTCAATAACATTCTCATTGCATTGCAGCTTACAACCAAAATGAGACAACATGCGTTCGGTGTGATCGCGTGTCATCAGTGCCTGTGTGATCACAGTCGGTGTCGAGCTGTAAAGTCCGGCCAGCAGCAACGCTGATTTGACCTGAGCGCTATCCGTTTGCAACGGCGTGTCAGGGGCTTCGATAAACGCATTTCCAGCGATACGCAACGGGGGTTTAGCGCCCGTTTCACTCTCTACCTCGGCACCGAGCTGCCGCAGCGGCTCAAGCACTGCCATCATCGACTCTTCGCTTAACAGCTGATCCGCTTCAAGCGATGTGGAGAAAGCTTGCGCAGCCAGCACGCCACACAGCAACCGCATTGTGGTGCCGGAACCGCCCATATAGAGGGGGCCCACCGGAGGACGCAAGCCTTTTAGCCCAACACCGAAAACGCGCACACGCCCTTGGTGTGGCCCCTCGATGACCACCCCCAGGTCTCTGAAGGCCTGCAGCGTCGCAAGACTATCTTCACCCTCGAGAAAGCCTTCGATGTCCGTTACGCCTTCGGCAAGTGCCGCAATCATAACCGCGCGATGGGAGATAGACCGATCGCCAGGCACCGAAATCGAGCCGGTCAGTGCACCCGCAGGCCGGGTGTAGAACGTCAGCGTTTGATTTCGGACATCCGGCGCATAGGCCGAGCGGGCCAACAACCGCGAAAAATGCTCGCGGGCCGCCTTGGCACGGGTAAAAATCCCCAGCAGCTGCTCACTCTCGCCGGACGCGATCGCCTCCCGCAACTTACCAACGCCCTGGGTAAAACGGTCGATCTGAACCAACAACTGATCACGGTTGGCAAAACAGATGTCATGCCACATGGTCGGATCACTGGCCGCGATGCGGGTAAAGTCCCGGAACCCTCCGGCCGCGTATCGAAATATATCGGTGTTTTCCGCCTCATGCGCCAGCGTATCAACCAACGAGAAGGCCAGCAGATGGGGTAAGTGGCTGGTTGCGGCCAACACCTCGTCATGGCGCTGAACCTCCATCTGCAACACTTCAGCCCCCACCGCCTGCCACAGCCTGGCTATGGCCAAGGTTGCCTGCGGGTCGGATTCCGGCAATGGCGTCAGAATCACCTTGCGCCGAACAAATAACGCTTCGTCAGACGCTCCTACGCCACTTTTTTCGGCACCGGCAATGGGATGACCCGGCACAAAACCGGCTGGCAGTTCAGTGAAAAGATGGCGGGCCGTTGCTACGAGATTACTTTTGGTGCTGCCCACATCCGTCAGCAAGGTATTGTCACGCAGTGCCGGACGGATCTGCTCCAGAACCTGCTCCATCACTTTGACCGGTACGGCAAGCACGACCAGATCTGCCCGGCGAACCTCCTCAAGCAGGTCTTCACCGATACGATCGATAACCCCGAGTGAAACACCCAGCTCACACTCTGACCGGTTGAGGTCAAAACCGACCACCTCGGTGACCAACCCCCTGGCCCTGAGAGCGCGGGCCAGAGATCCGCCGATCAACCCGAGACCAACGACCAGAACCCGGTCGGTGGAAAACTTCAGCACGACAGCACCTTTTTCAGCGCTTGCAGGCAGCGCTCATTCTCAGCTTCCAGCCCGACGGTCACGCGCAGATGGTTCGGCATATCATAAGGGTGCAACGGTCGCACAATGACCCCCTCTCGCAGCAAGCTTTGGTAAATGCCGGTACTGTCCTGACCCAAATCCAGCGTGAGAAAGTTTCCCTGCGACGGCAGCACCGACACACCCAGGTGACTCAACCCTTCGAGTAGCTGTGCTTTTCCGGCCCGGCACGTCTGTACAACCCGTTCCAGATACTGACCATCGAACAGAGAGGCCTCCGCAGCCGCCAGCGCCGCACAGTTCACGTTGAATGGCTCGCGCACCCGATTCATCAGATCGGTCAGCTCAGGGTTGGCACTGGCAAAACCAACCCGCAACCCAGCTAAACCGTAGGCTTTGGAAAAGGTCCGCGTCACCACCAGATTACTGTATTCCTTTACCAGCGACAGACCATCAGGCAGGTCCGCCTCTGGCTCGACATATTCGCTATAGGCTTCATCGAGTACCACGACGACCTGTTCCGGAACACGCTGCATAAAAGCGGAAAACTCGCTCCGGTCAAAGGACGTTCCAGTCGGGTTGTTGGGGTTTGCCAGGAAAACCAGCCGGGTGGTTTCATCAACCTGTCCGGCAATCGCCGCCAGATCATGCCCAAACCCGCTGGCAGCAACCACGGTGCGCTTTGCCTGAGCCACACGGGCTGCTATTTCGTAGGCGACAAATCCATACTGTGAGTAAACAACACCCTGCCCAGGTTCCACCAGGATACGGGCCAATATGTTCAGTAACTCATTGGAACCGTTGCCCAAGGTCAGCTGATCCACAGCCAGATCGAAGCGTTCGGCAATCGCCTGCTTGAGTCGGTAGCCGGTAGGATCCGGGTACCGGGTCATTCCGGTTAAGACTTCGGTCGCTGCATTCAACGCCTTAACGCTTGGACCAAAGGGATTTTCGTTGCTCGCCAGGCTCACGATATCGGTCAAGCCCAGCTCGCGCTGCAACTCACTGGCAGGTTTACCCGGCCGATAGGGATTGAGCGTCGCGACGCCAGCGGTCGCCCTGCTGTAAAAATCGATCGCCAATTTATCACTCCACTTCAAGCGTCACAGCACAGCTTTGGGATAAGACCCCAATAGCTTGAGCTCCTGCGACTCCGACTCAAGTTCACTGAGCAGAGCCTGAACATCGTCATGAGCACTGTGCCCTTCAAAGTCCAGATAGAACAACATATCCCATTTGGATTGAGGTGCCGCTCGGCTTTCTACACGGGTCAAACTGATATTGCGTGCTCTGAACGGTGCCAGCAGCTCATAAAGCACACCGGGACGGTCGTGCGCCATCAATAGGATCGATGTTTTGTCCTGCCCGCTTGGCCCTACATCCTGCCTACCAATCACCAGGTACCGCGTGGTGTTATCGGGTTGATCTTCAATATTGGACTGGACGATGGAGAGATCGAACAGCTCCGCCGCGATATCACCACCGATCGCAGCCGCCGGTCGATCAGACGCCTGCGCCTTGCGTGCGGCTTCCGCGTTGGAATTGACCGCTACCCGCTCAACGCCGGGACAATGCCCGTCCAACCAGCTATGGCACTGGTTCAACGCAAACGGATGGGCGTAGATACGCTCAATGTTCGACAGCTCTCCATCGGGACGCATCAAAAGATGCTGGTGGGTACGCAGCTCAACTTCGCCGCAAATACTGACATTGAAGCGACTGAACAGGTCCAGGGTATGGCTGATCATGCCATCCGCGGCGTTTTCGATGGGAACCACGCCGTAGTTGGCGTGACCGGACTCCACGTCACGGAAAACCGCTTCCATACTATCCAGTGCCGAGCAACGCACAGAGTGCCCAAAATGCTTGAGCGCGGCTTGCTGGGTAAAGGTGGCTTCCGGGCCCAGAAAAACCACGCGCATGGGCTGCTCCAGCGCCAGACAAACGGACATCACCTCCCGAAACAGACGAGCCACCTCCTGATCTGCCAGGGGGCCTTCGTTGCGCTCCATGACACGTCGGAGCACCTGGGCTTCCCGCTCGGGACGGTAGAACACCGCATCTTCGCTGTCGTATTCAGCTTTAATTTCCGCCACGCGCTGGGCACAGCGGGCGCGCTCATTGAGCAACCGGTGTATCTCGCGATCCACCTGATCGATCCGATCACGCACCTTTTTCAGGGCCTGTTCCTGGGTCTCCTGCTGACTCATTGCCATCCCCTCAACCGCAGCGACGCTCAAACTCCTGCATAAACGCGATCAGCGCATCCACCGACGCTTCCGGTACGGCGTTATAGATGCTCGCACGCATGCCACCCACTGAGCGATGCCCTTTCAGGTTCAAGAGGCCAGCCGCCTGGGCTTCATCCAGAAAACGGCTATCCAGATTACTGTCCGCCAGCGTGAAGGGTACGTTCATGATCGACCGGTTCGGGCGATCGATGGGGTTGTTATAGAAGCCGGATCCGTCGATGGCCGCGTAGAGTTTCTCGGCCTTGCGCTGGTTGATCTGCGCGATAGCCTCAACCCCACCCTGCGCCTTCAGCCACTTGAAGACCAACCCGGTCATATACCAGGCAAAGGTGGGCGGCGTGTTGTTCATAGAGTCTGCGTCCGCATGCACCTTGTAATCAAACATGGTGGGTGTGCCCGCGACGGTTTCGCCAATCAGGTCATCGCGCACGATGACGAGTGTCAGCCCTGCCGGACCAATATTTTTCTGAGCACCGGCATAGATCAGGCCGTAACGGCTGACATCGATGGGACGGGCCAGAATATCGGAGGACATGTCCGCCACCAGCGGCACTTCACCGGTCTCCGGCACATAATCAAACTCAACACCACCAATGGTTTCGTTGGTGGTGTAATGCACGTAGGCCGCCGCCGGGTCCAGATCAAGCTCAGCCTGCCCCGGCACTCGACAATACGCCTGAGATTCAGTACTCGCGACAACCCGTGCCTGCGCATAACGCCCGGCTTCCTTAATCGCCTTTCGGGACCAGATCCCGGTATCGATAAAGTCAGCGCTACTAGCGCCCCTGAGCAGATTCATCGGCACCATACTGAACTGGCTGGTGGCACCGCCCTGCAGAAACAATACTTTGTAGTTTTCCGGAATCGCCAACAGCTCCCGGATATCGCGCTCTGCGGTCTCGGCTACTTCGATAAACGCCTTATCCCGGTGACTCATTTCCATCACCGAAAGGCCCCGGCCCTGCCAATCCAGCATCTCCTGCTGAGCCTGTTCCAGCACGGCCTGCGGCAGCGCCGCAGGACCTGCACTGAAGTTGTGCTTACGTGTCATTCGTTCTATCGCTCCCCAAAACGTGCCGAAAACGGCCCCGCTATCAGCTGTCAGTACCCGGTTGCTCAGATTCAGTGTCGGACTCGGTGGTAGATTCCGCGTCCAGCTCTTCTTCGTCCGGTTCTTCAATGCGCGCCAGACCGGATAGTTTTTCACCCTCAGCCAGACGGATCAGCATCACACCCTGGGTGTTACGACCCAGCACCGAAATCTCATCACCTCGCGTACGCACCAATGTGCCGCGATCACTGATCAGCATGACATCATCACCTTCCAGCACCTGTACGGCGCCCGCCAGGTCACCGTTACGTTCGGTACACTGCATGGCAATCACACCCTGACCACCGCGACCGCGCAGCGGGAAATCATCCACGGCGGTCTGTTTACCGTAACCATGAACGGAAGCGGTCAATACACGCCCACCTTCGCGTGGAATAATCAACGCAATAACGCTGGTATCGTCATCCATGCGCACACCGCGCACACCCCGGGCGGTACGTCCCATGGAGCGAACATCACTCTCATTAAAGCGGATCGCCTTGCCGGCACTGGTAACCAGCATCACGTCATCCTGCCCACTGGTGATGGAGGCGCTGATCAAGCGATCACCTTCAACAATTTCCAGCGCAATCAGGCCGGTACTCCGTGGCCGAGAGAACGCATCCAGCGGCGTTTTCTTCACGGTACCGTTGGCGGTCGCCATGAAGATAAAGCGCTCTGAGTCGAACTCGCCCACAGGCAGGATCGCGCTGATACGCTCCCCTTCCGCCAGCGGCAGGATATTGATGATCGGACGTCCCCGCGAGGTACGACTGGCCGGTGGAATCTCGTACACCTTGCGCCAGTAAACCTTGCCGTGGTTGGTGAAGCACAGGATGGTGTCGTGGGTATTGGCGATCAGCAGATGTTCGATGAAATCCTCATCCTTCATCGCCGTCGCCGATTTACCCTTACCTCCCCGGCGCTGAGCCTGATACGCACTAAGCGGCTGTGTTTTGGCGTAGCCACCATGGGAAATTGTGACCACCATATCCTCTTCGGTGATCAGGTCGGCGACGGTCAGATCCTGCATCGATGCCTGGATCTCGGTGCGACGCTCGTCGGCGTATTCAGCAATGATCGCGTCCAGTTCCTCGCGGATTACTTCCATCAGGCGCTCATAGGAACCGAGAATCTCCAGCAGCTCGGCGATTTTTTCGATCAGATCGCGGTATTCACCCAGCAGCTTTTCATGTTCCAGACCGGTCAGACGGTGCAAACGCAGATCCAGGATCGCCTGCGCCTGAACCGGCGACAGGTGATAATGCCCGTCACGCAGACCATACTGCGGCTCCAGATCATCCGGACGGCAGGCATCTTCACCGGCGCGTTCCAGCATATCGAGTACCGAGCCCGGCACCCAGGGTGTCGCGATCAGGCGCTCTTTCGCTTCGGCCGGGGTCGGGGAACTCTTGATCAGTTCGATCACCGGATCGATATTCGCCAGTGCGACCGCCAGCCCTTCAAGGACATGGCCACGCTCACGCGCTTTACGCAGTTCGTAAACGGTACGACGGGTCACGACTTCGCGACGGTGACGGATGAAACACTCCAGCGTGGACTTAAGATCAAGCACCTTGGGCTGACCATCAACCAGCGCCACCATGTTGATACCAAACACGCTTTGCAGCGCGGTCTGGGCAAACAGGTTATTGATGATGACCTCGGGCACTTCGCCACGGCGAAGTTCGATGACAATGCGCATCCCGTCCTTGTCGGACTCATCGCGAAGCTCACTGATACCCTCGAGTTTCTTCTCTTTAACCAGCTCGGCGATTTTTTCAATCAAACGTGCCTTGTTAAGCTGGTAAGGGATCTCAGTGATAACCAGCATCGGCCGGCCATTCTTGGGATGTTCCTCAATATGATGGCGGGCACGCACATAGATCCGGCCACGGCCGGTACGATACGCCTGCAGAATACCGGCACGGCCGTTGATGATGCCGCCGGTGGGGAAGTCGGGCCCCGGGATGAACTCCATCAGATCATCAACCGACAGCTCCGGATTCTCGATCAGGGCGATACAGCCACGCACTACCTCACCCAGGTTGTGGGGCGGGATATTGGTCGCCATACCCACCGCGATACCGGCAGAGCCATTCACCAGAAGGTTAGGCACCCGGGTCGGAAGAACGGCGGGGATCCGTTCGGTACCGTCATAGTTATCGACGTAATCAACGGTTTCCTTATCCAGATCCGCCAACAACTCATGGGAGATTTTGGCCATGCGTATTTCGGTGTATCGCATGGCTGCCGCCGAATCACCATCGACCGAGCCAAAGTTGCCCTGCCCGTCCACGAGCATATAACGCATGGAAAAGTCCTGCGCCATCCTGACAATGGTGTCGTAGACGGCACTGTCACCGTGAGGGTGATATTTACCGATCACATCACCAACCACACGGGCAGATTTCTTATAAGGCTTATTCCAGTCGTTGTTCAGCTCGCTCATCGCGAAGAGCACGCGGCGATGCACCGGCTTGAGACCGTCACGCACATCGGGAAGCGCACGCCCCACGATTACACTCATGGCATAATCGAGGTAGGACTGTTTTAGCTCGTCTTCGATATTGACTGGCAGAACTTCTTTGGCTAGATCACCCATTCGCTCAGCATTCCTTGGTTCGTAAGGCCCACAGCGCGTAATGCACTGTGTTTTGAAACCGCGGGATTATATCACATACGAAGGGTTTTAACGCCTAGCCGAGCGCAACAAGCAGCCCGTCTCTTTTGTCTAAGAGTTTCTTTGCAAAAACATTGCTACGCCGATTTCTGCGCTTCGATCAGTTGCTTCAGTCCTGCCGGCAGGGCCGTCAGCCGTTTTCGCATAACAGGCACCAGTTCCGTCTCCCAAATCAGATCCAGCGACTTGTTACCAAGCCCTACAGCGCGTAGATAGCTTCGCAGATAGACCGCCTCACCCACCTCTTGGCGTACCACCTGCTGCTCATAAATGAGCTCCGAAAGATACAAAATGGCAACACGATCGCGAATCAGCGGCTCCAGACGGTCGGGTTCCGCAAACTCGGGATAATCCTGAGCAGCCACAGCCGACCAGATCTGTTCAGGCAGCGACCAGGATTTCAGCAACTGACCACCCAATACAGCCGGAGGCAGCAGCCCAACAAAGGGCACCAATGCCGGACTCTGCTCGCTCAGCAGACCCGCCACGACACGCCCTAAATCATGCAACAAGGCAACCGTCGACATCTCGGCGGGCGCCACGCGCCCGGTAATCTGGGCCAGTGCAAACGCGATATGCGACAGTTCAACGGCTTTCTGATAGCTGTGCCGGAACACCGGTGTATCAGGCAGACTTTTACGCAAACCCTCTGCCATGATTACCTGGTAAACACCATCAAACCCGATCAATGTCACGGCCCGGTTCACATCCGCTATTTTTTGCTCGAAGCTGTATTGAGAGGAGTTGATCGCTTTAAGTAAAAGACTGGTCAGAACCGGATCCTGACGCACGAGTTCGGCGATTTCGCTTCGCGAGCTCGTTTCATCCAACAGTTTCGACAACAGCTCCCCGGTGGAAACCGGAAGCTTAGGCACCTTTGCTATAACCTTCTGGACCAACTGAGACTGAGCGAGATCACTGTGACTTTTCACCGAGAGCGAGTAAAACTGCTCGGCCAAACGCTGACGATGTCCCAACACCCGGCTCTGAGCCGCCAATACAGCAGACAGAACACGCCCCTCCCCAACCGAGAGCCGTTTAAGCAAGAACTGGCTCAGGCTGTCACTCAGGGCACTCAGCTGAGCTGAGTCGACTCGCAACAGCTTGCCGCCCTTGACGGCAACGATCGCAAAACCCGACATGGACTGAACTGAGCGTCCCAGTGAAAATGTATCATCAAGCACAACAGCCTCGTCCGGCTGCCCATCGGCGAAACGCAGCTCGAGAACCGCCTCCTCCGGCACAAATAACGCCTCTGGAGACGCTCGCACCCTCTCTGTAACATCATCACCGACCTGCACGGGAACAACGTCCGCTATTCGATACAGCTCAACCCGCAGCGCTTCGCTGCCCCCGCCGGAAGCACCTCCTGACACGGAGAGCCCCGACTCCCCTTTGCCGCTCATGCCGGCATTCGCTTGATTCGACAGTGGCGTTTTCTTTTCGCGTTTCTTCCACAGCCAGACCATAGACCCACCTCTCCACTTAATGCCACTCATCGGTAGTGATAGAATGCAGCCACAACAGACACGGCACAAGAGCCTCTCACTCAGGTACCCGTTCACCATGACTCAACAGCACGGCCACAACTTTGACCCCTCTGAAATCGCCAAGTTTGAAGAGCTTGCCAGCCGCTGGTGGGACAAGGAGAGTGAATTCAAACCTCTGCACGATATCAACCCACTGCGTGTCGGCTTTGTGGACCGTATAGCACCACTGTCCGGCAAGACGGTCCTGGATGTCGGCTGCGGCGGCGGCATCCTTTCGGAGTCCATGGCCCGTCGTGGCGCCGAGGTTACCGGGATTGATATGGGAGAGGCACCGCTGAAAGTTGCTAAATTGCACGGCCTTGAGAGCGGCGTCAGCGTTCGTTATCGACAGATACCGGTCGAGCAACTGGCCGAAGAAGCGCCGGAGAGCTTTGATACCGTGACCTGTATGGAGATGCTGGAACATGTACCGGATCCGGCTTCCGTGGTTCGGGCATGCGCCCGATTGACCAAACCCGGCGGCAAGCTCTTTTTCTCTACACTGAATCGCAACCCGAAAAGCTATCTGTTCGCGATTATCGGAGCAGAACGCTTTCTGAAGCTCGTACCGGACGGCACCCATGATTTTCAGAAGTTTATTCGCCCGGCGGAGCTGGCCCAATGGATACGCGAGAGCGGCCTGTCAATCTCCGAGATGACAGGACTGGTCTACAACCCGCTGACCCGCGTTTACAGCCTCGACAGCAACGACGTGAGCGTAAACTACCTGGTCGCCGCTCAGAAGCCGGACCCGGCATGACCAAACTGCAGGCCGTACTGTTCGACCTCGACGGCACCCTGCTTGACAGTGCGCGGGACTTCCACCGAATACTGAGCGGTATGCTCGATAAGACTCACCCCGCGCTACCCTTCGAGCTGCTGCGCCCACATGTGTCGGAAGGCGCCCGTGCCATGGTCTGCCGTGCCTTCAATGCATCCCCGGATGACCCCGCAACCCTCCCGCTGGTCGAACGGTTCCTAAACGCGTACCAGGACAACCCGACGGCAAGCGGCGCTCTTTTCACGGGGATCCCGCCGCTTCTGGACTGGCTCGACCTGCGGAACATTCCCTGGGGCATTGTCACCAATAAGTCCGAGCGTTTTGCCTCTTTAATACTGGCGCACCTGGAGCTTGATTCTCGCTGCAAGACACTTGTTTGTCCGGAGCATGTCACCCACCCGAAGCCGAACCCGGAAGCACTTCTGCTTGGCTGCCGTCAACTGAACAGTCTCCCGGCCCAGACCCTTTATATCGGTGATCATCAACGGGATATTGAAGCGGGAAAGAACGCCGGCATGCCGACTATTGCCTGCGGATACGGATATATAGGTACCGATGAAGACCCTGCCTCCTGGCAGGCAACCCATCTGGTCACCGATACTCAGGAACTGCGCGCACTGCTAGAATCCCTCTTATAGCCATCTGCAAGGAACCACTATTTATGTTTACCTATCAACCGCCCGCAGATCTGCTAAAAGATCGCATTATTCTCGTTACCGGCGCGGGAGACGGTATTGGTCGCGCTGCCGCACACGCCTATGCCGCCCACGGTGCAACGGTGATTCTGCTTGGCCGCACACTGGAAAAGCTGGAAAAGGTTTACGATGAACTGGAAGCTGCCGGCGCTGCCCAACCCGCGATTGTTCCACTTAATCTAGAGACCGCAGCTGAGCACGATTATATCGAGCTCAGCAACCAGCTGCACGATACGTTCGGTCATCTGGATGGCTTGCTGCATAACGCGGGGGTTCTGGGCGTACGAACACCGCTGGAAAACTATGATCCCGTGATCTGGGATCAGGTTATGAAAGTGAATGTAAACGCCCCGTTTTTAATGACTCAGACGCTGCTCCCCTTGCTGCAGAAATCCGAGGACGCATCAATCATCTTCACCTCGTCCGGGGTTGGCAGAAAGGGCCGGGCGCACTGGGGCGCTTACTCCGTGTCCAAGTTTGCCACCGAAGGCATGTCGCAGATTCTGGCCGATGAGCTGGAAAACCTGACATCGGTCCGCGTCAACTGCATCAACCCGGGCGCGACCCGCACAAGTATGCGTGCTTACGCCTACCCGGCGGAAGACCCACAAACCAACCCGACACCGGAAGAGATCATGCCCCTTTACCTGTACCTGATGGGGCCGCAAAGCAAGGATGTTAACGGTCAATCAATGGACGCTCAGGGCAACGGCAGCGCCTGAAGCAGGAGTCGACAGCGGCTCACTCCGCTGCCGGTTTAGACTCGATTAACGCCGTGTATTGCGACGCCCCACCTGCCGCGCTTTCGGCTTACCCCGCACACTCTCTTTCTGCTCTCCCGCAGGTGCCTCGGTACTCTGGCGGACTCGCTGCCGCCGGTAGCGACGCTGCTCTTCTTTTGCCACTTCAGGCGAGCGAGACCGTGCCGAAACCCGCTCCAGGCCGAGCTCATCGCGCAGAATATTGACCTCTTTCACCTCAAGCTCTCGCCAGGTCCCGACTTTCACATCACTGGGCAAAAATACCGGCCCAAAGCGAACGCGTTTAAGGCGGTTTACCTGCATTCCTTGAGACTCCCAGAGCCGACGCACCTCCCGGTTACGCCCCTCCATCACGACACAATGAAACCATTTATTAGCGCCTTCACCGTCAAAGTATTGAACATCGGTAAAGCGCGCCATTCCATCATCAAGCAAAACACCCTGCGTCAAACGCTCGAGCATCGCCTCATCCACTTCACCGAGAACACGAACCGCATATTCTCGATCGATATTTGCAGACGGATGCATCATCGCATTGGCCAACTCACCATCCGTCGTAAAAAGCAGTAATCCAGTGGTGTTTATATCGAGACGACCAATAACAATCCAGCGCCCCTGTTTCAAAGGCGGCAGATTATCAAATACCGTTGGCCGCCCTTCAGGATCATGGCGCGTACACACCTCTCCCACCGGCTTGTTGTAGATCAACACACGGGAGGTACTTTCCGACGGGAAAATAAGCTTCACTGTTTTCCCATCAAGCTCGACCTTGTCACCCTCTTTAACGCGGTCACCCAGCTTAGCAACGGTCATATTCAGCTGAACACGACCCTCGCTGATTACACGCTCCATCTCACGACGTGAGCCAAACCCGGAGCGCGCCAATACTTTTTGCAACTTTTCATCTTGCATTTGACGTCGCCTCTAAATAAAAGAAGCTCCCCAGCGCACTGGAGAGCTCTTCCGATACCACAACCCTTACGGTCATGGCCCCTTTATAAATCTCGTCTGTTCGAGATTAGTCTACCGTTGGCAGCTGATCTTTGCCGATACCCTTAGCTTTCATATATTCAGCAAAGGCGACCGGCGTGCGGCCACGACCCGACCAGAAATGCTCTTTGCCGTCACTATCGGCAATAACATATTTAGCCTTAACACTCTTGCGCGGTGAAGTATCAACCTGCTGAGCCAATTCACCCAGCTCAATACCGGCCTCCATCATCTGTTTACGGATCGCTTCGATCGCTTCGGCTTTCGCTGCCTCCGCTTCAGCCTTAGCCGCTTCTTCCGCACGTTTTTCTTCAATGATATCCGTCAGGTCGGACAGCACTTTTTCCAGGTCAGCAACACCCAGGTCCTGAGTCTGTTTACGCAGTGAATTTTTGCGGGTCAGATTCTTGATAAAGTCGGTCATTCTATACTCGCACCCATCCGGTTAATTAATAAACGCAATTATCATTCATAAATAAAATAATGCAAGAATAAAAACAATTTAAGCCGATTCAATTACACAAATGCGCTCGTATCACCGGCCCCCTGCCGCAAAACCTCAGGTATATCATTAATCAAACTAACAACACTGGTCGCTTCCATTCCGCAATACCCGCCATCTATGACCAGATCCACATCGTGCTGAAGCAGCTCGCGAATATCATAAGGATCGGTCAGCGGCAGTTCGTCACCCGGCATAATCAAAGAAGTACTCATTATCGGCTCCGACAAACTACCGGTGAGAGCCAAGGCAATCGGGTTATTTGGAACACGAATACCGATCGTACGCCGCTTGGGATGAAGCAGCCTGCGGGGAACCTCACTGGTGGCACTTAAAATGAATGTATAAGCACCCGGGGTGTGTGCCTTGATGGCGCGATAGGCTTGATTATCGACCTTCGCATAGGTCGATATTTCCGAAAGATCTCGACAAACCAACGTGAAATTATGTTTGTCGTTCAGTTGTCTGATCCGCTTTATCCGTTCCATGGCCCTTTTATCCCCCAGATGACAACCGAGTGCATAGGCACAATCGGTGGGATAAACGATAACACCACCGTTATTGATGATCTCCACCGCCTGCTGTATTAATCGTTGCTGCGGTGTTTCTGGGTGAATTTGAAAAAACTGGCTCACAAATGGCTCCTGAATCGTATCCAAAACACACCTCCGAGAATCCCGGACGATGGTTAAATAACCCGCTTTCAATGGTACCAACGACCCACCGAACAAATAGGTTACCGCTTATTTTACACAGTGTAGTTCGGTATCAAGACATCCAGCAGATGCCTGGTGGATTTAAACGCAGGGAATCGGCCCAACGCCGTCCAGCGCTGCTCCGGTGAATGAAAGTCACTTCCCGCGGACGCCCAAAGCGCTTCTCGTTCGGCCAGAAGCTGCAAATCACGAAGGTGATTGGGAGTCACTCCGGGATAGCTGACCTCGATACCATCCCCCCCTGCAGCAAGCATATCCTTCACCAGCGTTCGCAGGCGGCTAAAAGTCAGGTTGTACTTTGTAGGATGGGCGATTACTGCAAAACCCCGAGCTCGCTTCACCTGAGCCACCGCCTCTTCCAAAGTTGGCCACAATGCCTTCACGTCGCCCACCTTACCCCGCCCCAGCCAACAGTCGAACGCCTGCTGGGCGGTTGATACTCGCCCCATATCAACGAGCGCCTGCGCAAAATGTGGTCGACCGATCTGCCCATCACCGGCATTGCGCCTTGCAACCTCAAGCAGATCAGGCAACCCCGCCTTCACCAGCTTGTGTGCTATTCGCTCGGCACGCTCTTCCCGCAGCCGCCGGAGGTTCGCCAGATACTCTGCCCAACCTGGCGCCTCAGGATCCACACCCAGGCCCAGCAGGTGAACGACTCGCCGCTCCCACAAACAGGTAAGCTCGATTCCGTCTATTAACCGGAATCCATCGAGCGCACCCGCCGCTTCCCGAGCCGCAGCCAGGCCATCCAGCGAGTCATGATCAGTCAGCGCCAACACCCGGACTCCCGCTTCGTAAGCTCTGTGAACCAGCGCATCGGGAGCCAAAACGCCATCGGAGGCAAGGCTATGACAGTGCAGATCGTAACTCGGATACTGTTTCACTCTAATCGGCTGACCTTTATACTGAGCGCAAAGAAAACAGCTGCGCTGCTTATTATGAAAATATTACTCGATTTCCTCCCTATTATCGTCTTTTTTGTGGTTTACAAGGTCAGCGGTGACATCATTTTAGCTACAGCGGTGCTGATTCCAGCCACTCTGGCGCAGATGGCATACACTTGGTTCAAAACACACAAAATTGAAAAGATGCAATTGGTCACACTGGCCCTCGTTATTTTACTCGGCGGTGCCACCGTGCTTTTTCAGGACAAGACCTTTATTCAATGGAAACCCACAATCGTTAACTGGTTATTCGGCATCGCCTTCCTCGGTAGCCACTTTATCGGGAGCAAGACCGTTGTGCAGCGCCTGATGGAGAGCAGTATCGAGCTGGCCCAGCAAACCTGGCGTCGCCTCAATCTGGGCTGGGTCGCTTTTTTTGCGGGCATGGGTGTTCTGAATCTGGTTGTCGCCTACGGTTTCAGCGAAGACACTTGGGTCAACTTCAAGCTGTTTGGTATGCTGGGTTTAACCTTGCTTTTTATCCTCGCTCAGGGCGTTTATATCTCTAAACATCTTCCGCAGCAGCACAAACAAGACTAATATTGACGAGGCATGACGATGTATTACGCTATTATAGCCGAGGATGTTGAAGGCTCGCTGGAAAAACGCCTGGAAGCCAGGCCCGACCATCTGGCTCGGTTGGAACAGTTGAAGGAGCAGGGGCGTCTTTTCGCAGCCGGCCCTCTCCCTGCAGTCGACAGCGAAGACCCGGGGCCCGCCGGTTTTACCGGCAGCCTGGTGATAGCCGAGTTTGAATCCTTGGACCAGGCCAGACAGTGGGCAGACAAAGACCCGTACTGTGCGGCCGGGGTCTACAAAAGCGTCATGGTAAAGCCGTATAAAAAGGTTTTACCCTGATAAGGGATGCTAAGAACACTGGTCCTTTTGACAAAACAAGCTGGACCTCTGGCAAAATTGTTTTAATCGTCTATACGTAATAGACAAACCATCACTACTTTCAAAAGGATATGATGATGAAGAAACTCGCGATTGCAGCTGGCCTCACCCTGGCCCTTGGCGCCTCCCTGGCGCAAGCTCACGAAACCAACGCAGGTTATGTAACCACCAGCGATGACACCATCTGGCGCACCAGCTCTGGCGAATGCTGGCACACCGGCTTCTGGAGCGAAAGCAATGCAGTCGTAGTCGGCTGTGATGGCGTTGTCGCCAAAGCTGAAGAGCCGGCACCGGCAGAGCCGATGTACGCGATGATGGAAGACACCAAAAAATTCGCACTTTACTTCGACTTCGACAGCACCAAGGTTGGCGATACCTCCAACATTGTTAACTACATTGGTACCCTGTCCAGCCTGAAGGAAGTTAAACTGGTCGGCCACGCAGACCCGATCGGTAGCGACGCCTACAACGAGCAGCTGTCCAAGCGCCGTGCCGAAGCTGTTGCTGCCAACCTGGCTGATGCCGGTGTAGACGCCAACAAGATGAGCATTGGCTACCTGGGCGAGTCCGCACCGGTTGCTAACTGCACCGGCCGTGGCGCCGAACTGATCGCTTGCCTGCGTCCTGATCGTCGTGTTGACGTCGAAATCATGGGCACCAAGCGCGTCAAGCAGTAAGAGTCGAAACGAAAAAAGCTGGCTTTATGCCACTGCTGTCCCATAAATAGCAGTAAATGAAAAAGCCTGAATCCGAGTGAGTAAAATGAGAGTGCGACCAAACACTCTACTCACAAAGGATTCAGGCTTTGTCTCATCATAACACCGCGTTTCATCAGTTGCTCCAGCCCTTGTCCAGACATGATTTCGAGCGAACGGCCCGTGAGCATCATGTAGGGCAAAAGCTCCGTTCTGCTTCACGCTGGGATCAGTTCATTGGCATTGCGATGTCCCAGATTTCTGGCCGACAAAGCCTTCGAGATATCGAGTCCAGCCTCGCCAGTCAGCGGCATAAGCTCTACCACCTCGGAGCCAAGCCTATTGCTCGCTCAACACTCGCCCGCCTCAAT
>NZ_AUAZ01000033.1 GCF_000428985.1 Marinobacterium litorale DSM 23545
AGACCTCCCAGGGTAAGACACGTGACCTTCACACTTATACCTGCCGCATCTACGACCGCTGCTCCGTGCAAGTACCGGGCTTTGAAGATATTGGACTCCTCACCCGCAGCCGTCGCCTCGTATGCGATTTCTATTCGTCAGGCCAGTGCTTTGCCTTCGGCTTCCTTCAGATTCCACCTCGCGATGGACACCCTTGCCGTTCGGCTAGTGGTTCCCCTTGCCGGGCCCACAGAGGACTTGCACCTCCAAGTCATCCGACCGCCACCACGCGCGTCGGAACAGCGCCCGTCAAGGCGCTACGCGCCATGCCTGGCGCACGATAAAAAACGGCTCCCGAAGGAGCCGCAGAAGTGTGCTTTGGAATGACGGCGGCTTTGTGGGGGACAAAACCGGAAAGCACTGGAGGCGGCGAACCGCCTCCGGACACGTCCATGTGCGAACACAACGGACAGAGAGGTGAATCAGAAGAACCCGAGCGGATCGGTGCTGTAGCTGACCAGCATGTTCTTGGTCTGCTGGTAGTGATCCAGCATCATCTTGTGGGTTTCACGGCCAACACCTGACTTCTTGTAACCACCGAAGGCAGCGTGCGCCGGGTAAGCGTGGTAGCAGTTGGTCCAGACACGACCGGCCTGAATACCACGACCCATACGGTAAGAGCGGTTCATATCGCGAGACCAAACACCGGCTCCGAGGCCGAATTCGGTGTCGTTAGCGATTGCCAGCGCTTCCGCTTCATCTTTGAAGGTGGTCACAGCGACAACCGGGCCAAAGATCTCCTCCTGGAAGACGCGCATATCGTTGCGGCCTTTCAGCAGGGTCGGCTGAATGTAGTAACCGTTGTTCAGCTTGTCACCAAGCTGCTCGGCAGCACCACCGATCAGGCACTCTGCACCCTCTTCGCGACCGATATCCAGGTAGCCCAGAATCTTCTCGTACTGTTCCTGAGACGCCTGAGCACCGACCATGGTTTCGGTATCCAGCGGGTTACCACGCTTGATCTGCTTGATGCGGTCGATGACCAGACCGATGAAGTCTTCGTAGATGCTTTCCTGGATCAGCAGGCGCGACGGGCAGGTGCAGACCTCGCCCTGGTTGAAGAACGCCAGTACGGTACCTTCAACACACTTGCTCAGGAAGCTGTCTTCGTGGTTCATCACATCTTCAAAGTAGATGTTCGGCGACTTACCACCCAGCTCAACGGTGGACGGGATGATGTTATCAGCCGCGCACTTGAGAATGTGTGAGCCAACCGGGGTAGAACCGGTGAATGCGATCTTGGCGATACGGGTGCTGGTGGCCAGCGCCTGACCGGCTTCGGCACCATAGCCGTTAACGATGTTCAGAACGCCCGGCGGCAGCAGGTCACCGATGACTTCCATCAGGACCAGAATAGACGCCGGAGTCTGCTCGGCCGGCTTGAGCACGATGCAGTTACCGGCAGCCAGGGCCGGAGCGATCTTCCAGGCAGCCATCAGCAGCGGGAAGTTCCACGGGATAATCTGGCCGACAACGCCGAGCGGCTCGTGGAAGTGGTAAGCGACAGTGTTCTCGTCGATCTCACCGATGGTACCTTCCTGAGCGCGGATGCAGCCGGCGAAGTAGCGGAAGTGATCGATAGAGAGAGGAACGTCTGCGGCCATGGTTTCGCGAACCGCTTTACCGTTATCCCAGGTCTCGGCAACAGCCAGACGCTCCAGGTTGGCTTCCAGACGGTCTGCGATTTTCAGCAGGATATTGGAACGCTCTGCGACAGAGGTACGACCCCAAGCGTCTTTCGCCTTGTGCGCGGCATCCAGCGCCAGCTCGATATCCTCTGCGGTAGAACGGGGGATTTCGCAGATTGCTTCGCCGGTGCACGGCGTGATGTTAGTGAAGTATTCGCCTTTGACGGGTGCTACCCATTCGCCACCGATGTAGTTACCGTAGCGCTGCTGGAAAGTTACTACTGAACCTTCTGTACCGGGCTGTGCGTAGATCATTGTCGTAAGCCTCTTTGTTTTTATGTCCCAAGACTTCGCCGGAGGGGCCAAGCCGTTTTGTTAATCGACACTGGCATCTTAGGACTGGGATGCAAGCCCCGGTATGGTCCCTTGGCAGTGAAAAAGCGATACTTTGGTACCGGTTTTTATCGCCCGCGACGACCCACTCCCGAACGCTTAATCCCTGAAAAAAGCGGCGTTAGAAGTTATAATGGGAGATTAAATCCACCTTATCCTTAGAAGGATGATCTATGCCTCTTCTAGACAGCTTTACCGTCGATCACACACGCATGCACGCACCGGCAGTGCGTATCGCCAAGACGATGAACACCCCGAAGGGCGACCCGATCACCGTTTTTGACCTGCGCTTCTGCCTGCCTAACCAGGAGATTCTTTCAGAGAAAGGTATCCACACACTGGAGCACCTGTTCGCCGGTTTTATGCGCGAGCACCTGAACGGCGACGGCGTGGAAATTATCGACATATCACCGATGGGCTGCCGCACCGGCTTCTACATGAGCCTGATCGGCACACCGGGCGAGAAAGACGTTTCGAACGCTTGGCAGGCTTCAATGCAGGATGTCTTGAACGTGAAAACCGAGGGCGATATACCCGAGCTGAATAAATACCAGTGCGGAACCTACACCATGCACTCCCTGCAGGAAGCGCAGCAGATCGCCCGCAATATTCTGGATCGCGGCATTCAGGTCAACAGCAACGCCGAGCTGGATCTCGACGAAGAGTTTCTGAAAGAACACAGCTGATTGGGGCTCCTACCGGGCTACACCCACGTAGCCCGGATGCAGCGAAGCGAAATCCGGGAGATCACCCCAAATCATCAATTTTGGCGGCAATAATAAAGTCGTTCTCATGTAACCCATCGATCTTGTGGGTCCAGATCTCCACCTCCACATGCCCCCAGCCGAAGCTGATCTCGGGATGATGATCCTCTTCCTCGGCCAGCTCCCCTACCCGGTTCACAAAGCGCAAAGCCTCGGCAAAATTTTTGAACGCAAACTCCCGCCGCAGCTTTTTTGCATCGGCGGACAGGGTCCACATGGGCACTTCGCGACTGAGTTCAGCAGCCTTTTCCGCACTCAGCGGCGGCACGCCACCTTTACAGGGTTCGCAGCTTTTTTCGGATAAAGCCATGGATGCCTCCTTGATGCACCAGATGGGTTTGAACCCAGTGTAGTCAAGAAGGCCCGGTGATACCCGGCGCAACCTATGTAGCCCAGATGGAGTAAAACGGAATCCGGGATGATCCCCTACTCCTCGACAACCTGCTCCTCGGAACGGAAACGTTTCCGCTCCTCTGCCGACAGACCCAGTATTTTGGAGAACCAGGGTGGCGGTGCCTTGAATACCTGCTGGAACTCTTTGAGTTTCTCCGAAGCATCAATCACGTCCGGCACTTTGATCGGGTAGATATCAGCGCGAATCACCCGTGCAGCAGCGGGGCCACCCATGGTCTGTACGAACAACACCTGACAATCACGGATCAGGTCCACACGGAACAGGTTCCGATCATCGGAGTCGTCCGCCTCAATGGCTGAACGAATATCCACCAGACGCATATCGGTAGGTGAAAGCTGGTAGATCAGGTAGCGCAGGCAGGAGCCAAAATGGCCATTGAGCAGATTGCCAGCATTGGATGCCACCGCCACTCGGACCGACCCCGGCAGATCACCGTCACGATAGGCTTCGATCTGCGGGAGATCTTCATCGGATTCCTCCCCCCAGAGATAACGCACAGCCAGCTTGATGTTTTCCAGGCCGATACCGATATCTTCGCCATCCTCTTCGCCATCCAGACTGCCGATGCCGGTCTTGAGGTTGGTTACGGTCACCCGCTTGAGCGCTTCGTCATCCAGCGGAGTTCCCACTCGCTCATGCAGAATATCCAGCAACTCACCCACTTCAACACCGGGCAAAACCCGGGCTGCCAGCGCTATACGCAGCGCCAACTCTCGATCCAACGCTTCCATAGAAAACTCCAGGTTCAGGCAACAGAAACTGCACGCAATAACTTGAAGCTGGTCAGGCTCGCTGCCAGATCCAGTGCCGACATATCATCATCATTGCGAATCGCAGGATCAGCACCCAGTTCAAGCAGCAGGTGGACAATGGCATCTTTACCGCTGGAAGCAGCGTACGCCATGACCGTATTACCAGCCGGGTTGCGAAAATTGATATCACAGCCGGAGGCAACCAGCAGGCGAATAACCGCTTCGGACTCGGCGTAGCACGCGGCCCAAATTGCGTTATTGCCATACGCATCCACTGCACTGATATCGGCACCCTTCTCAATCAATTCACTGATCAGGTCCGCATCGCCAGCCCGGGATGCCAGAATCAGCGCGCAATCACCTTCACCGTTCACTGAATTGACATCCTTTTCCTTCAAACCGCACTGGCTAAACCACTCAGCTTCCATCATGACGGATCTCCCGCTTTTATTATTCAGGTCCAGGCGGCAAAACCACCCTTGAGGCTGTACACATCCTTGAATCCGAAGTCGCTAAACATCTCGGCCACATGTTCACTGGCGTGCCCGTGGTAGCAATAGATCACCATGGGACGGCTCTTATCCCCCTTGAGCAGAAGGGTCTCACGCAGCCCTTCGTGCAGATGCATGGCGTTATCGATGTGCCCCGCCTTATAGTCTTTCACGTCGCGGCAATCGAGCAGCATGGTGCGCTCATCAGACAGCAGAGGCTTCACCTCATCCACGGTAACGGTCTTGAACTTGCTCATCTGTCACAGGCTCCCTGTTGTGTATAAATCGGCTTGAAGGGATCAATTAAGTGTGCGGGTGCGGCCCGCTTCACCACTGAGCCGATCGATCAGTGCGAAATACTCGTCACTGGCGAAGGCTTCACTCTGGCTCTCGAAAAAGCTGCGGGCGTTATCCACCGCGTCCTGCATCGCCGCGATCACGAACGCTTCCGCATGAACCGACTCCACCATGCGTCCCGGCACCGATGACTCGATCCGCAGGGTGTTGGAACGGGAATCGAAAGAGTGAAAACGCATGCCTTCGAAGGGCGGCGCTTCCTCCGAACCCGGCATCAGAAAATGCAGGTCCAAGTGAGGCGATCGGGTTTGCAGCGGATCGCGACGCTGCTGAGCAAGCCCGGCCGCCACACGCACCAGCGCTTTGTGGAAGGGGCTTTCATCGAGCTGGCGGTCCGGCAGGTACGCCCCGATATAGATAGCCATGGTATTTATCTCCTGATCCGAGTGTGTAAGATGCAGCAAAACCCCGGCCAGACTGTGCCACCCTGCAAAAACAGCAAGTTAAGCCATTTTCCAGGGCTCCATTCCTCGGTAACGCTGTTGTAAACCCGACAACCCTGTGGGGATCATTCCCAAGGCGCTGTATCTGATCGACGGCGAATCCGCTATTATCCGGGCGTTTTCATGGGAAGATGGCTGATGATCGAACTTCAGGATCTGTTCTGGCTCACGCTGATCGGCTTCCTCTGTCTGGCCTGGTGGCAGGGGCAGAAGGTCAAGGAGATCGCCCTGCGTCGGGCGCGACGCGAATGCCGGGACCTCGACTTACAACTGCTCGACGACAGCGTGGCGCTGCGTGCAATCTGGCTTAAGCGGGACGATGGCGGTCGCATCCGGGTCTGGCGACGTTACCGTTTTGAGTTCACCTCCACCGGCGATGAGCGCTATACCGGCGAGGTCGTTACGCTAGGGGTGGCCGTGACCGGATTCCATCTGGCACCCCACCGGCTGGGCTAAAGCAATTGCAGAACACGGCAGTTAACGCCTAACATCCAAGTATCATGAAAGTGTCACCTGCCTCTACCAAAGAGATGATCAGAACACGGTCGATATTCCAGCGCCGTCTGCTGGCGTTTTCCGGCGCGTTGCTGATAGCTACCTCCTTTGCCGCCCGCAGTGGAGAGATTCGTCGGATCGTGCACCCGGACGGACGGGTTGAGTACACCAATGTAGCCCCGGAACAGGCGACCAAACGCTATGGCGGCTCCGGCAGCAGTGACACTATCTACAAGTATCGCCGTCCCGATGGCACCCTCTCCTTCACCGACCAACGCCCGGTGCACATCCGCAATTACGAGGTGATGCGCTTTGACTGCTACGCCTGTCGGGTAAGCTCCACCGTTAACTGGCACACCACGCCGCTTAACCGTAGCGCATTCGAAAACAGCATCACCTCTGCGGCGGCACGCTACAACGTAGATCCATCACTGGTACGCGCCGTGATTCATGCCGAATCGGCCTTCCGGGCCGATGCCCGTTCCAGTAAGGGCGCCATGGGATTGATGCAGCTAATGCCCGGCACCGCCGATGATCTCGGTGTGGCCGATGCGTACGACAGTGCCCAGAATATTGATGGCGGCGTACGTTACCTGGCCGCCCTGCTTGAGCGCTATCGTGGCGATACACGTCTAGCGACAGCGGCCTACAACGCAGGGCCCGGTGCCGTGAACCGGTATTCCGGTATTCCGCCCTATGCGGAGACACAAGCCTACGTGGAGCGCGTGGCAATTTTGCGAGACCGATACGCACAGCCGTAGCCCGGCAGAAGCCAAAGGCGGGTGCCGGGAAACTCCCGACACGCTAAACAAAACGTAAAAAGGGCCCGCAGGCCCTTTTGAAAGTGGAGAGTTGGATTACACCTTAACGGCTGGCCATCTCAGCGCTGGCCGGAAGTTTGAAGGTCCAGACGGAGCCGCCCTGGTTCAGGTGCTTAACGCGCTTGGCAACTTCACCACCCCACAGTGGTACCGCGCCACCCCAGCCGGAAACAACGGAGACATACTGCTCGCCATCCATTTCCCAGGTGATCGGTGAACCAACGATGCCGGAACCGGTGTTGAACTTGTACAGCATCTCACCGGACTCGGCGTTGAATGCCATCAGGTAGCCTTCCGGGTTACCGGTGAAGACCAGGTTACCCGCTGTGGCCAGAACACCACCCCAGAGCGGTGCGTAGTTTTCATAACGCCACGCCTCTTTGCCGGTCTTCGGATCGATGGCACGCAGAACACCGATGTACTCTTCGTTGGTCGGATGGATGGTGAAACCGGCACCCAGATAGGCAGCGCCTTTCTTGTAGTTAACCGGCTCGTTCCAGATATCCATCTCCCACTCGTTGGAGGGGACATAGAAGTATCCGGTGTCCTGGCTGTAAGCCATCGGCATCCAGTTTTTGCCACCCAGGAATGACGGAGCCGCTACAACGGTCTCGCCTTTCTTGGCCGCTGCCGGGTTGCCCGGGCGGTTAGCATCGTCATAGATCGGACGGCCATTCTCGTCCAGGCCCTTGGCCCAGGTCATCTTATCCACGAACGGGAAGCCGCGGATAAATTCACCGTTCTCACGGTTCAGGACGTAGAAGAAGCCGTTACGGTCAGCGGTAGCAGCCGCCTTCACGGTTTTGCCATTCTCTTCATAGTCGAAGGAGATCAGCTCGTTCACACCGTCGTAGTCCCAGCCGTCGTGCGGCGTGGACTGGAAGTGCCACTTGATGGTGCCGTCATCCGGGTCGATCGCCAGGCGTGAGGAGGAGAACAGGTTGTCACCCGGACGCATGTGGGAGTTCCAGGGAGCCGGGTTACCGGTACCGATCAGTATGCTGTCGGTATCCGGATCATAGTACCCACCCAGCCAGGTTGCCGCGCCACCGGTCTTCCAAAGGTCACCCGGCCAGGTCTGGCCCGGCTTGCCACCAGAGATGCCGTTTTCGACTTTCTTGCCGTCTTCGTAGACATAGCCCATGTGACCTTCCACGGTCGGACGAGTCCACACCAGATCACCGGTTTTGGCGTCGTAGGCTTCCACCTTACCGACCACACCGAACTCACCACCGGAGACACCGGTAATGATCTTGCCCTTAACAATCATCGGAGCCGCAGTCAGCGAGTAACCTTCCTGATAATCGGCAACGGTCTTCTTCCACACGGTCTTACCGGTGTCCTTGTTCAGAGCCACCAGCTTGGCATCCAGTGTGCCGAAGATCACCAGATCGTCGTAGAGTGCTACACCACGGTTGATGACGTCACAGCACGGCATGATGCCGTCTGGCAGACGGGCGTTGTATTCCCATAGCTCTTCGCCGGTTTTGACATCAACGGCGAATACGCGGGAGTAGGAACCGGTCACGTACATGACACCGTCCTTCACCATCGGCTGAGATTCCTGACCACGCTGCTTCTCACCACCGAAGGAGAAGGACCAGACCGGACGCAGCTCCTGGACGTTGTCAGTGTTGAGTTTGGTCAGCGGGCTGAAACGCTGCCCCTGGACGCCGAGACCGTTGGAGACGACATCATCTGTCGTCAAATGGTCTTTCAAGATATCTTCGTCGGTTACACCGGCCTGTGCAACGCTAGCCGTGGACATCGCTGCAACGAGGGCAGTAACTGCAAAGCCTGTACTGAGCCCGAGTCGTTTCATTGTCGTCTCCTTTACGGATCATTCTTATTGGATGCGGGGAATTTCCCGGTTGACCGGGATTTCCTCCCGATTCTGACCCTATTCTTGTTGCCGACCCGATTTTCAACAATTGACCGCCCGAAGCAGTTTTCTCCTCACTTGGTAGTAATACTCGACCATCCCCGGCATACGCCTCCGGCTTCTGCCGGGCTACAGAGAGGCGTAGCCCGGATGGAGTGAAACGGAATCCGGGACAGTAAGAGGAACTATCTCGGTTTCCAGTACCTGCGCGTCCTTCGGGTCATGCGACACCAATACAAGGCTCAGCTCGGGGCGGCGCTCCAACATCCGGCAAAGCAGCTCGCGCATCTGCTGTGCTGTGGGCGGGTCCAGCGATACCAACGGCTCGTCAAGAAGAAGCAGATCCGGGTTATACGCTAACGCCCTAGCAAGCGCGGCGCGGCGTGCCATGCCCAACGACAGCTCTCTCGGGTAATGCGCTTCAAAGCCATCCAACCCCACCTCATTCAGCAGAGAGTGGATGACATCGGGGTTGGCCCCCACCATGGCCAGGTTCTGCTGCACTGTGCGCCAGGGGAGTAATCTCGGCTCCTGGAACATGTACGCTATCCGCGCACCTCTCGATAACCGGCGCTCCCCCTCAAAGTCGGTATCGAGACCGGCAATGATATTGAGCAGCGTGGTTTTGCCACAGCCGGAAGGCCCAACCAGCGATAGCCGCTGCCCCTGCCGGATCGACAGATGCATCACGCCCAGCACCGGCTGTTGAAAGCACTTACTGACCAGGTTGAGATCAAGCACAGGCCACCCCGCCCTGCCAGCGTCTTGCTCGTTGCTCCAGAGGTTGAAGCACAAGCCACTCAATCAACTGCACCACCAAAATAAAACTGAAGCTGTAGGCAAGAATCGCGGCCACGTCGAACAGTTGAAACGCCAGGTGCAGCTGAAACCCGATACCGTCGGAACGCCCCAACAGCTCCACGACCAACACGATTTTCCAGATCAATGCGAGTCCGGAGCGCATGGCCCCCATCAGATAGGGGAAGAGCTGCGGTAACCAAAGATCCAGTACCTTCTGGCTCAGCGTAAAGCGGTAGATCCGCGCCACCTCGTCCAGCTGCGGGTCCATATTTCGGGCACCCTCCCGCAGCGTTACCGCCACATTAGGCACCTTGTTCAGGATCACGGCCAATACCGCCGCAGCCTCCACCAAGCCCATCCAGACATAGAGAAGAATAATCAGCACCAGAGCAGGCAGGTTCAGCATCAGCACCAGCAGTGGATCGAGGGCGCGACTCACCCGCTGACTGCGTCCCATCACCCAGCCCAAAAGGGTTCCCAACAGCATCGCCATCACAAAGGCGATCGCTACCCGGCGCAGAGTCACCAGCAGATGATGTAGCAGGTTGCCGCTTACGAACTCCTGGTAACCCGTCAGCAACACCTGATAGGGACTGGGCAGTAGAGGGTCGTTCAGATAACCGGCGATGAGCTGCCATAGCAGGAGCAGTGCTCCAACCACCAACAGGTAATCACCGATACGGGAGCGCATCAGGGCGCCACTCCACGGAAGATCGAAACCGGCAGTGGCTTTTCGCTGTGACTGATCAATGGCCAGGCGGTACGGGCAGAGCTGATCAGATCATCATCGAGATGGGAGGCGGGCTCACCACGACGAAACCCCTCTTTAAGGGCCGCATATTCTGCATCACTCTTTGCCCGCATTAACGGCTTAATAGCCACCCACGGCGAATCGTCACGCAGTGCCTCTTTGGCCTGCGCCACCGAGCGAACGAACCCTTCAGCCAGTTCGGGGTTTTCAACTACCCACTCCTCATGGGCCAGGTAGCCCAGAGTGGGCAGCCGGGGATCGACCCCCAACGCGGTTACCATCGAGGCAGCCGTAAAGGCGGGCCGGTAGTGACGGGTAGAGGTTAACCGGTCGGCAAAATGCCAGAACGTCAGCAACGCATCGATACGCCCGGCCTCAAGCTCGCGGCCAAGTAGTGGCGGCGCTCCGAAGCTCACTTCGGCCTTCTCTGCCAGATCGATACCCTTGAGCTGTGCCGCCGCACTGAGCAACTGCCAGCTTTTGCCCTGGGGCCCACCCGCCACTCCGATTCGCTTGCCCACCAAATCAGATACAGCGTTGATCGAGGAATCACTCGCAACGACCACTTCGCCAATCCGCGCCGAAAACGGCACGAAGCGTATGGGCTCTCCGGCCAGCGTACGCTGAGCCGCCCAAACCCAATCAGCCACGATCCAGTCCACGCTGCCGGATGTCAGCGCCAAACGGCCGGCCGAACTGTTCGCCAGCGGCCGCAACTCCAGGCGGTAGCCATTCCGGCGGTCCCGCCCGGCTGTCTGAATATGGGACAGCTCCCAATGCGCGGTTCCAAACTGCAACATACCCACCCGAACAACGGGCAGATCAGCGGCATTAAGAACAGCAGGCAAATAAAGAGCAACGAGAATCAAAATACGCAGGGCGGTAGCTTTCATGGCAGCTCTTGGTTTTATTTTCAGTGGCCGACAGGCAAACCTCTGGGGTTTGCGAACGATACCTTAAGCCTGAGCAACTCCAGAAAGGGACAACATACGACTTTGGCACCCCTTGCCGTGGTATTTGGTCGTAGATATAAGAAACCCCGGCGACTGCCAGGGTTTCGATTCAGCGCATGGAGCCGTGACAACGCATCAGGGCGTATCGATGTAAAGGCTGGGTTTTTCGTAAGTCACGCCGTAGCGAGCAAACAGCTCGGCCATGGATCCATCACGGATCATCCGGTCGAACAGGGTCTCCACCGCATAACCCAGGTCACGACTGTCTTCCGCGACGGCGACACCGATATCCCAGGCCTGCTTGCCCATGGCGGGAAAGCCGTTCTCTGCCCGGTGATATTGATCACCGGTTTCGCGGTGCAGCAGCCAGTCGATCTCGGAGCGCATCCCCATCACGGCACTGACCTCACCCGCTTTCATGGCAGAAAATGCCTCGCGAGGGTTGGCGTAGTGATGGGTTTTATCACGCATCCGCCCCTGCAATGCAGACGTCAGATAGAAAGCCGGCAGGCTATCAACCTCAACACCGATGGGGTGGTACTGAAACTTGGCCAGGGTACGAACCGAATCCAGCTTTTGGGTATCGAATGCCAGCTGCCAGCGCTCCTGATGATAAGGGGACATCATCACCACCAGCTCGTTAACCAGCAGCCCCAGGGAATCGCGCTTATAGGAGAAGTCACGATCATAAGGTACACGCAACATCACATCCGCCACATTCTTCAACGCCAGCGGATTATCTTCGTCCTTATCGAGGTAGTGCCCTTTCCAGACGTTGTTACGCAGGTCATCGTCCAGCGTTTCGTCCGGCGTCATCCAGTGCAGGCGGAACTCGACACCCAGCTCCTTGGCGATAGCACGGCCAAGATCCACATCGATCCCCACCGCCTTATCGCCCTCCATGTAGGAGTATGGCGGAAAGTCGCGATAAGCACCGATACGGACAAACCCGGAGGCGATCACATCATCGTATACCCGCGCCTGCGACGGCCCGCCGATCAACAGCAGGCCGGCTGCGAGCAGACCGAGAAAGTTACTCCATCTCTTCATGCCGCACATCCAGGTAAGTCTTGATCGCCCAGAGCGCTTCCTGGCTCAACGTCTCGGCCATCTTCGGCATGTACACCTTGCCATCACGCACGGCACCGTTGATGACACGGTACTTGTACCAGTCATCGCCATCGTAATCCGGCGTCAGCAGGCGCAGGTCCGGTGCAATACCGCCGGAGATCGCTTCCAGCCCGTGGCAGCGTGCGCAGTTCTGGTTATACGCGGAGGCACCGATTTCGTACGCCTTTTCAAAGTCATCGCTCGGTTTACGGTAGGGGTTGGTGTCAGGCCACTCCTCGCCCAGTGGGGTAAGCCCCTCAACGTCAACAGCCTGGGGCGTTACGTCGCCATGAGCCAGTGCCTGGGAACTGATACCCGCCGTCATCAGAGCCGACAGCGCCAGAGCGGGAACAGAGAGATGCTTTGCCATAATACTTCACCCGTTTTTGTTATGAACTCTGTCTGCCTCGCAGAAAGATCCACGAGAGCAGTATTGAATTCATAATGGATGAGGTAGCGCCGCTGTTGGATTGAACCTTGGCAGGTTTGGACAGGGTCTTTAGTACTAGTTCAGGGTGGCCATATCACGGATAAAAAAGAGGAGGTGTCGCGGCACCTCCCCTTGCGCCCCACACTGTGAGGCGTTACTTATCCTGTGGTCAGCCCTTCAGAACTCGACGTTGTGGTACACCTGCTGAACATCGTCCAGATCGTTCAGGATCGCCATAAACTTCTCGAACAGCGCCACATCGTCACCACTGAGGCTGGTGTAGCTCATCGGGATGAACTGGATCTCATCCACGTCAAAATCGATATCGCCAAAGCGTTCGATCAGCGCAGTCTTGGCCTTGAAGTATTCAGTATTGGGGGCAAAGACGGTAATTTTACCCTCTTCGTTTTCGATATCGGTGACATCCACGTCCCCTTCCATCAGCGCTTCAAGCACCGCTTCTTCATCGTCCCCGGCAAAGACGAAGATGGCGCAGTGATCGAACATGTGGCTGACGCTCCCTTGAGTGCCAATCTTGCTCTTGGTCTTGGTGAACGCCTGGCGCACGTCGCCAAAGGTGCGGTTGGGGTTGTCGGTCAGGCATTCAATAATTGCCATGCTGCCGCCGGGGCCATACCCCTCGTAACGCGCCGGAGAGTAGTCTTCACCGCCACCGCCCTTGGCCTTGTCGAGCGCTTTCTCGATCACGTGGGCAGGTACCTGCTCCTTCTTCGCACGATCGATCAGGCCACGCAGCGCCAGGTTACCATCGGGGTCGGTTCCGCCTGACTTGGCCGTGACATAGATTTCACGCCCATAACGGCTGTAGAGCTTGGCCTTCATGTCGGAGGTTTTGGCCATTGACTCTTTGCGGTTCTGATACGCCCTGCCCATGCGGTGGTTTCTCCGGTAGTGATCTTAAAGCAGGCGATTTTACTGCGAACCGACCAGCCTGAACACTGCGTATTTCAGCCGTTCCAGGGTTTGTGTTATTGCGATACCGCTTAAGAATTCTCGGTACATCTAAGATCCATAACAATCAATACGGCGCATGCGATCAGGCAGGACGTTGCTCAGGCGCTGCGGAATACTGAGTACCCACCCGTTGTCGGCTCTCTTCGATCAGCTCCAGCAAAGTGTGCGCGTACTGTTCAGCCCTTTCTGAGTCCATCCACTGGGCGTAATCGATCTGGCTCAGGTTGTCTTGTTTGCCAAGCAGCCAAGATGAATCGATATGATCGATGATTAGCTGGGTGTTATCGTCCATAAACTGCTCAAGGGCGTTTTGAGCCGATGATAGCCCACCTTCATTCAGGGTTGCGGCGGGCCGGTTGAAGCGGAAATTCTCGATCAGTTGATCGAGGGTCATCTGCATATCAGGATGACTGGCTCTGAGCGCGAAGAACTTTTGTGTGAGTTGATTAAAACGCGCCTGGGCATCGCTGATCAGGCTCTGCCGGATCTCTTCAGGCTGACTGTTCAGATAGTCAACTCCCTGCCAGGCATGATCCCGTAACACCCTTGCATTCGCCCCTTTCTCCCACGGCTCCAGCCCATACTGCTGGAAAACCATTTGCTCTGCACGCCGACCATTTTCCTCAATCCTTTGCCACTCCACCCGACTTTGGGGGAATTCATCCAGTTTACGTTGCAGGTCCGCGACGGCTTGGATACCCAGTTTATGCTGTTCGGCAAAGGCATTGAGCGCGTCAGCCGCTGGGTGCGTGCTTCCATCGGGCTGCTGCCCGATAGGATTCCCCGCTTTAACGTTATCCAGCAGGTCCTGCAGATTAAGGGCAGGGTCAACGTCCGAGAATACACGGTAAAACTCATCACTGAGCGGCTGGTAAAGGGTTTGATAGGACTGGATTAAACTCTGTTTTTCACTGTTATACATCTGACTGGACACTGCATTTTTCAGCATATTGGCATCCCCAACCCGCAGGCCGATCTCGATAAAACGCTGAGACAGATCACGGGCTGCCTGAGGATCCAAGGTCCCATTTGCCTGATGACGCCCATAGACGTCGTTAAAAACGTTAAAGCGCGCGTCAGATTCAACCAGCCCGCCGTTACCTTCCCTTTCCATCTGATAAACGGCGGTGCTAGCGAGCGCCTCACTGCGTTCGCGGGAACCTTCCAAGCCAGAGTAGCGGTGCATTTCAATGACTTTATCGACCTCCTCAGACCGCGGAATCTGCTGTTGATCGAGCCAATCCCCCAAGTGGCCGGGTACCTGCTTCAAGTTCTCATACTGCTCCAGCATTTTCTCGATAGCCGGTTGGTTCTCTTGCCAGAACCGGTTCAACGTGTCTGCGTTTGGAAGCATCGAGCCATTGGCATTCTCACTGGGGGAACGTCCGGCTAACGCGTTTTCCGCCAGTTGATCAAGCTCCACCGATACCGGGAACTCTTCATCGAGCGTCTCTGCCAGTTTGTAAGAGAGCGAAAAATAGTCATCCAGGTAGGCCGCGGCATAGCCTCGCCGCTGCTCCACCATTTGCTCCAGGTAACCGGCGGCTTCAACCCCTGCCGGCCCGGCTTCCATCAGAGCCCACCATTGGTTATTGGCCTGCTCGCTCCATTGAGTCATCTCGACTCTGTGCATACCCTCGTCAGACATAAACGCCATCGAGGTTGTGAACTCGCCCACCAGGCCCTGATTAACGAGATCATAAACCTCTTTATGGGTGGCTGACTTTGCCTGTATCTGGCTCGGAGTACTGTTGGGCAGTAAAGATGTAATGGAGATGCTCACTATGCCTTCCTCAATTCAATCCGTTGACCGAAGCTGTCGAGCAAAATCCACTCCAGATAAACTTTTTTGTTTATATATCAACTCTCTAAGATAAATACAGGCCACTTCAACGGCAGATAGGCGCCTCTCATTTGGGTCGACGGCGGCAAACGACTTCCCCTGCTGAGTTGATAGATATTGAACGTCCCCTCAGCTCAGCGAGCTGCCGTAACTTGGCAGACTCAAGCATAAAGAGGTCGCCACCCTGGTCGGCATTGCTCCCATGAACCGTGAAAGTGGCTCCTAAGCCATAACTCGAACAGTCATAGGGGCCTCGTCCGTATCCTGCCCTGCGGCGCGACCTTCTTTTTCATCTTGTCGATTAATCCAATACTAACCGGAGGAATTAGAACCTTGGATCTGCCTGTTTAGGTCCTGGGAATACAGCGCTTTGGAATTAGGTTTTTTTCCCTCGTGATTCAAGCCCGGTTCCCGGATTAGCAGGGCCCGGCTCCCTCTGATCTGCCGCGGGTGATAGCAAGAATGTAGGGGACATTGGAGCAGTGCTTGCTGCCCCTAACCAAACCAGAAAAGGCTATCCCAATGACAACAAAAACAGAAAATCTGAACCTGAAACCGCTGACAGCGATCATGCGTGTGGCTGCGCTGGGCGCTACACTCGGGCTTTCCACTTTGTCCGCCAACGCTGCAAACTCTTCCGTTACCTGGGAGGACATTGTCAATGACCAGGCAACGCCCGAAGACGTTCTGGGATACGGCATCGGCCCCAAGGCACAACGTTACAGTCCAATGGCCAAGATCAATACCGACAACGTAAAGAAGTTGGTACCGGCCTGGTCCTATTCATTTGGTGATGAAAAGCAGCGCGGACAGGAATCCCAGGCACTGGTCCATAACGGAGTCATCTACGTCACCGGCTCCTACTCCCGTGTGTTCGCCATCGATGCCAAGACAGGTAAAGAGATCTGGTCCTACACTGCGCGCCTGCCTGATGGCATCCGCCCCTGCTGTGATGTGGTCAACCGCGGCGCGGCAATTTTTGGTGACAAGATATTCTTTGGCACCCTGGATGCGGGTATTGTCGCGCTGAACAAAGACACCGGTAAGGTAGTATGGAAAGAAGTGTTTGGTGACTACCAGGCCGGTTACACGATGACCGGCGCGCCAACTCTGATCAAGGATCAAAAGACGGATCGCGTGCTGCTAATCCACGGCAGCTCCGGTGACGAGTTTGGCGTTGTCGGAAAGCTCTTTGCCCGTGATCCGGATACGGGCGAAGAGGTCTGGATGCGCCCCTTCGTGGAAGGCCATATGGGCCGCCTCAACGGCGAGGAGAGCACACCGACAGGTGATCCCCGTGCACCAAGCTGGCCCGATGATCCCAACTCACCCACCGGTAAGGTAGAAGCCTGGAGCCACGGCGGCGGCGCCCCCTGGCAAAGCGCCAGCTTCGACGTTGAAACCAACACTATTATTGTTGGCGCAGGCAACCCGGCCCCTTGGAACACCTGGAAGCGTACATCCGAGGGCGGCGACCCTCATGATTACGATAACCTCTACACGTCCGGACAGGTCGCCGTTGATCCGAGCACCGGCGAGGTGAAGTGGTTCTACCAGCACACACCCAACGATGCCTGGGACTTCTCCGGCAACAACGAGCTGGTGCTGTTCGAGTATGAAGACAACGGTGAAACCATCAAGGCGACTGCCCACGCCGACCGCAATGGCTTTTTCTATGTGGTCAACCGTGAGAACGGTGATTTTATTCGCGGCTTCCCCTTTGTTGACGGTATCACCTGGGCGACTCACATCGACGAGGAAACCGGTCGCCCGGTAGAAGTAGAAGGCCAACGCCCACCCAAACCCGCACCCGGTGAAAAGCGCGGCGAGTCCATAGAGGTATCCCCTCCTTTCCTGGGCGGCAAAAACTGGAATCCCATGGCCTATAGCCAAGACACCGGCCTGTTCTACGTGCCAGGCAACCACTGGAAAGAGGACTACTGGACAGAAGAGGTCTCCTACAAGAAAGGCTCCGCCTACCTGGGTCAGGGTTTCCGGATCAAGCGTATGTATGACGATCATGTCGGCATCCTGCGCGCATTCGATCCAAAAACCGGCGAAATGGCCTGGGAGCATGAAGAGAGCCTACCGCTCTGGTCCGGTGTGTTAACCACTAAGGGCGGGCTCGTGTTCACCGGTACCGGTGACGGCTATCTGAAGGCATTCGATGCCGAAAACGGCGAGGAGCTCTGGAGCTTCCAGACCGGTTCCGGAATCATCTCATCACCGATCACCTGGGAGATGGATGGCGAGCAATATGTCGGTATTGCCTCCGGTTACGGTGGTGCGGTGCCGCTTTGGGGGGGCGATATGGCTGTACTGACCAAACCTGTTCCTCAAGGGGGCTCATTCTGGGCATTCAAACTGGCTGACTTCGACTGATTACCGGCTCGATGGGGGAAGGAGCCAGCTCCTCCCCCCATCGACTTTCAAGGGAGACAAGCATGATCAAGACTCTTCGCATTACCGCCCTTGTGGCACTGGCCAGCAGCGTCGCTTTCGCCTGTGAACCCGCCCCAAAAGCCCAGTGCAATGGCGCGGATTTGCGCGATCAGGACTTAAGCTCGCTGGACCTGCGTGGGATTGAGCTTAAGGGCGCAGACCTTCGCGGCGCCGACCTACGCCACTCCAATCTAAACGATGCCAACCTGAGCGGCGCTGACCTGCGCGAGGCTGATTTAACCCGTGCACGACTGGAACAAGCCAGCCTTAGGGGCGTAAGGGCCGACCACGCCAACCTGACAGCCATCTCTGGCTGGGCACTATTCGCCCAAGGCGGTTCATTTGTAAATGCACGTTTTGACGGTGCAGACCTTTCATTTAGCCGATTCTCCGGTGCCAACCTGATGGGCGCGAGCCTCTATGCGGCAACGCTGGAGATGTCCTGGCTATCGAAGGCAAGGCTGGATGGCGCAGACCTTCGCAATGCCGACCTTCAGGAGGCTAAGCTCTATAATGCATCGCTCATGAACGCTGATCTTACTGGCTCGCACATCCGCTTTGGAATCTTTCAGGATACAGCCATGGATGGCTGTACCGCCTGTCCATTCGACTGGTAACAAAAACGGCCTATGATGGTGGCCTAGCGAGTACCAAGCAAGGCCACTGGCCACTGGCCACTGGCCACTGGCGTTATTCATGAGTGCCGGCTGTGAGGCCAGCAAGTTTTCGGGAGAGCCAGACTTTTCAAGCAGACCGCTCATAAGGTCATGAGGTCTGCTGAAAAGAAGCGCTGGGCACTAATCCACTGGTAAATGCCAGATGGACCAACTCAGCTGTAGAGCGGATACCCAGTTTCTGTTTCAGCAATGCGGTGTGGTTCGCCACGGTTTTGGCGCTGATATTAAGGTGCTCCGCAATATGCTGCGACGATAACCCCCGGGCCAACATGGTAAACACCTCCATTTCCCGCTGAGTCATACCCTTAAGACGCCGGTCGGTGCCATCCTGCTGGCAGGCCAGGCGGGTCGCAAGCTCATGCTCCACATAGGGTTTGCCCTTTAAGGCAGCCCGCACAGCATCCACCATCACCTGAGGCGGACAGCTTTTAGTGATATAACCCAGAACGCCCAGTTGCAGCGCCTGGTTGGCCAGCGGTGTTTCCTCGTACATCGAAAACACAAGAATACGTGCCTCGGGCTTGCGCTCCAGAATCAGGCGCGCGACCTCCAGGCCACTGATATCCGGCAGATGGATATCAAGTACGGTGAGCTCAGGCTGCTGTTTTTGCCATACCGAGAACGCCTCGCGTCCACAACCAACCTGCAACATCTCGTAACCCGGCAGCAGCGCATCCAGCAGGCTTGCATAGCCATGACGCACAACCGCGTGGTCGTCACATAACAGTATTTTAGGCATATACCCCTCCAGACAGACTTCTGACCGGCAACTCCAGCAGCACTCCCAAACCTTCGCCTTGTGTCGACTCCAGGCGCAATGTCCCACCCAGAGAGCGAGCGCGTTCGTGCATGGAACGTAAACCCACCCCTGAACGGGCCCCCGGTGCCAGTCCACAACCGTTGTCCTGAACCGATATTCGAAGGCATTTTTCGGAACCATCGACGCGCACGACCACCCGGGTCGCCCCTGCGTGCCGGGCGCTGTTGGTAAGCGCCTCCTGCACCAGCCGATAGATATGTGTCGCCGAATCGATATCGAGCGGCGGGATAGCACTGAAGCTCTCGATATGACAATTGATCGCGCTGGATTCTCGCCAACGCTGGACCAAGTCGCTCAACGCATCACTCAGTCCAAGCTCTGTGAGCACCACAGGGTGCAGGGAGTTGATTAACCGACGAAACCCGGTCTGCATAGCGGTGCAATCCGTCTGAATTCTTCGGGCGGTTTCGACCACTTTTCCCTCGTTGCCGGAGCACGTTTCCACCAACAGCGCACTGGCTTGAATACCCGCCAAGTATTGGCCAAGGTCGTCGTGTAACTCACGGGCCAGACGACTTCTTTCCCGTTCCTGTAAGGTCATCAACTCTTCAGTAAGGCGTTGGTTGTCCTGGCGTTCCGACTCCAACGCCGATGCCATACCGGATAGATAGCGCGAAAGTTTTCTCAATTCCGGCTGATTGTAAGCGCGTAAACGGGTGGAAAAATGGGTTGCCGGGTATCGATCAAGCGTACCGACCAAATGGCGTAGGAGGCGGTTCCCGCGCAGTAAGCCCCAGGCCACTGCAAGGACTGACAGCACTGCCGCCGACGCAAACAGCCCGATCAGCTGCAGCACTGAGTCCCACACCTCCTCGACTTCATCCGTTGGATCGCTGCTCAGTATTAGCCAGCGGCCATCTGCCAACCGAAACTGTCTCTCTGGATACGCAACGTTGTCAGCCCAAACCAAATGCATAAACCAGGTTGGCACCTCGCTCGACAACGGCTGGGACTCGGAGAGGCCATCGAGCGTTAACCTGACATGGCGTAACTTTAGATCCAACAGTGTTTCCAGCGTACCGGAGTCCGCCAGGGTAGCCGCCATCAACGCACTGGTTTGCGCCATGGCGGCTTCCAGCTCACGCTGCACATCCTTCCTGGCCTGTCCAATGATACCTGCAAGGCTCAGCAGTGTAGCAACGAGGAACAGCGCAAGAATAGACGCGTGGAGCCGCCAGTTTCTCATACTTATTTAACGATGAACTCGCCCACCATCCCCTTGTTTTCCAGCCCCTCCGAGTAGAACTCGAAGGTGCCCGGTTTGATCGGCACAAAGAAGATTTCGGCTTCGCCTTCCTGTTCGAACTCCAGTTCGGTCAGGGTCATCGCCTTGATCTCCATGTCGCCCGCTTCCACTTTGCGCAGGTAGATCTTGGTGAAGAACTCCGGGGACTGGATCGCGTACTCTTTGCGGCCGGAGGAAATGATCTTCAGGCTGTAGGCTTGCCCGGTCTCCATCTCGTAGCGTTTGTGTGACATGGAGTAGTCGGACTCTTCACTGCCCAGCACAAGATCGGGCAGCTCCATGGGGCGTGTGGTCAAGTCTCCTGCGGCCTGGGCGCCTGCGCTCAATAGCAGGGTGACGCCAAGTGCAGCGATTCCTTTGCCGATGTGATTTTTCATGGGGCTCCCCTTGTTCCGGTTGTTATTGGTTTCCTTATCCATGCTAAAGCCGCCCCCGCCGGACAAAATGCTACTTGAGTACCATTTGTTTGCGACCTTAAGCATATTTCCACTGCGCAGCCGGCCCCCTAAGCTGACTGTATCGATAACAACAACAAGTTCGACCTATGCTGAAAACCACACGTCATCTGGCATTTGCCGGGCTGATGCTCGCGCCGATTGCCGCCACAGCGACTCCGCTGACTATGGAGATCGGCTACATCGGCGAGATCGTCGATGCGGGCCCTGTGCTCTCCAATATCATTCCGGAGCCGGAAGATGCCGGCCTGCAGGGTGCCCGTCTGGCAATTACCGACAGCAACACCACCGGTCGTTTCCTTAAGCATCACTACCAACTGCACGAAGTTCAGAGCAGCGATTCGCAGGCGCTGCGCGAGGAAGCTTTGGCGCTCTACCAACAGGGCGTGAGAGCCTTTGTTCTGAATACTTCGGCAACAACACTCGCGGGACTGCGTGAAGCGCTGCCGCTGGATGCGCTGTTGATTAACGCGGGAAGTCGTTCCGATAAGCTGCGTACCGAGCAGTGCCTGCCCGAACTGCTGCACACGATCCCCTCCCGCGCCATGCTGGCGGATGCCCTGGCTCAATGGCTGATGATGCGCCGCTGGAACCGTTGGATGCTGGTGCGCAGCAACACCGAAGAGGACAGTGCGTTTGCTGCGGCGATTAACCGTGCAGCTCACCGCTTTGGTGGCCGGATTGTGGAGGAGAAAGCCTGGAGCTTTGATACCGACCTGCGCCGTACCGCTCAAAAGGAGCTGCCCCCGTTTACCACCGGTGAAGAGTACGACGTGGTCATTGTGGCGGATGAACGCGGCGATGTGGGCGAGTTTTTGCCCTATAACACGGGCCTGCCCCGCCCGGTTGTCGGTACTCAGGGAATGATGCCGGTAGGCTGGCACAAAATGATCGAGGCCTGGGGCGCGGCGCAGCTGCATAGTCGCTTTGAGCAACAGGCCGAGCGCTGGATGAACGAGAAAGATTATGCCAGCTGGGCAGCCGTGCGCACCATTGCGGAGGCGGTGACACGGACCAATGCCACCGATAAGCCGACACTTCAAAATTACATTTTGTCAGATCAGTTTGAGCTTGCTGCTTTTAAAGGGCGGAAACTGAACTTTAGAAACTGGAGTGGCCAACTCCGTCAGCCTATCGCGCTGGTTCACCCCCGTGCACTCGTTTCCAGCTCTCCGCAAGAGGGCTTTCTCCACCCCAAAACCGACCTGGACACTCTCGGCTTCGATGCGCCCGAGAGCCGTTGTCAGGTTGCTGAATAAAAGGATACCGCCATGAAATTTCGTGCATTGGCTCCCTCTCTGATCGCGGCTGCGCTGACGGTCAGCTCCTACGCTCAGGCGGGCCTGGCTTACATCTCCAACGAGAAGGACGATACGCTCTCCGTGCTGGATCTAAACACCTGGCAAGTGATTGATACGATCGATGTGGGGGAGCGGCCCCGGGGCATCATCCTGTCCAAGGATGGCTCCAAGCTCTACATCTGCGCCAGTGATTCCGACACCGTGCAGGTGATGGATCTGGCTACACGCAAGATTATCGCCAACCTCCCCTCCGGGGCCGACCCGGAGCAATTCTCACTGCACCCGGATGACCGCAAGCTTTATATCTCCAACGAGGATGATGCGCTGGTTACCGTGGTGGACACACAAACCCACGAGGTGCTGGCGCAGATAGAGGTGGGCGTAGAACCCGAGGGCATGGCGGTCAGCCCCGATGGCAAGTGGGCGGTCAACACCAGCGAAACCACCAACATGCTGCACTGGATCGATACCGAGACCCACGAGCTGGTCGACAATACATTGGTGGACCAACGTCCGCGCCACGTGGAGTTCCGGGAAGATGGCCAGCTGCTCTGGGCCTCCTCCGAGATTGGCGGTACGGTTTCGGTAGTGGATGTACCCAGCCGCCAGATCATCAAGAAACTTAACTTCGAAATTAAAGGGATCCACCCGGACAAGATCCAGCCGGTGGGTGTGAAGCTCTCCGCCGATGGCAAATACGCCTTTGTCGCGCTGGGCCCGGCGAATCATGTGGCCGTGGTGGACACAAAGAGCTACGAGGTGGTGGATTATCTGCTGGTAGGCCGTCGCGTCTGGCATATGGAGTTCACCCCGGATAACCAGTATCTGCTGACCACCAACGGTATCAGCGGCGATGTGTCGGTGATCAATGTGGCCGACCTCAAGGTGGAGCGCTCAATCAAGGTGGGCCGCTACCCCTGGGGTGTGGTGACCACGCCCTGATGCCCGTTGGAGTCGCCGTGATGACCGAGCCCGCCACGCTGGAGATCGAACACGTCAGCCATCACTATGGTGCCCGGGTGGCACTGGATGATGTGTCTCTGACGCTGGAGCCGGGCCGTTTTAATGCGCTGCTGGGCCCCAACGGGGCGGGCAAGTCCACCCTCTTCGCCCTGCTTACCCGGCTCTATCGGATTCAGCAGGGTGAGATCCGGTTTCAGGGCGCCTCGATTGAGCAGGTACCCAAACGGCTTCTTGCAAGCCTGGGTGTTGTGTTTCAGCAGAGCACGCTGGACCTGGATCTGACCGTACTGCAGAACCTGGAGTATCACGGTGCCCTGCACGGCCTATCGACCAGAGAGATCCGCCACCGTGCCGACCGGGAACTGAGCTGGCTTGGCCTCGCTGACCGTAAAAAGGAGAAGGTACGCGCCCTGAATGGTGGGCACCGCCGCCGGGTTGAGATCGCCCGCGCTCTGCTTCACAAACCACGCCTGCTGTTGCTGGATGAAGCCAGCGCCGGGCTGGATATTGCCTCGCGGCAGGCGATCAATATGGCAGTGCGATCACTCTGTGACGAGCGCCAGCTGACCGTGCTCTGGGCCACCCACCTGCTGGAGGAGCTTCAACCGGCGGACCCCACCGTGATTCTCCATCAGGGAAGGGTTAAGGCATCAGGTACCGGTGCCTCCCTGTGCGAAGCCAATCATTGCGAAGGTATCGCCGCGTTGTTTGAGCATTTCACCATGCAGGGGCCCGACTGATGAACATTGCGACCTACCTACACGCCTTTAACGGCGTGGTTAAACGCGAATTCTGGCGCTTTATTCAGCAGCGCAGCCGTTTTCTCAGTGCCCTGGTGCGCCCACTACTCTGGCTGGTGGTATTCGCCGCTGGTTTCAGGGCAGCGCTGGGCGTAGCGATCATCCCGCCCTACCAGACCTACATCACCTACGAGACTTACATTGCACCGGGATTGTGCTGCATGATCCTTCTGTTTAACGGGATGCAGAGCTCGTTGTCCATGGTCTACGACCGGGAGATGGGCAGTATGAAGGTACTACTGATGAGCCCGATCTCCCGCGCCTGGCTGTTGATCAGTAAGCTGGTTGCCATTGCCCTGATCTCGCTACTGCAGGTTTATGCGTTTATCGGTATCGCCTGGGTTGCCGGAGTAGAGCCGCCGGTACTGGGTTTGTTGGCGGTGCTTCCGGCTTTGCTGCTGGTTGCCGTGATGCTGGGCGCCATCGGCCTGTTTCTCTCGGCTCGGATCAAGCAGCTGGAGAACTTCGCCGGGGTGATGAACTTTGTCATCTTCCCCATGTTTTTCCTCTCGTCAGCGCTTTATCCGCTCTGGAAGATGCGCGAGTCCAGCGAGTGGTTGTACTGGATCTGTCAGTACAACCCGTTCACCCACGCGGTGGAGTTGGTGCGCTTCGCGCTCTATCTGGAACTGAACGGACAGGCATTGGCGATTACCGCCGGTGCCACCGCTCTGTTTACGGTATTGGCGGTGATCAGCTTTAACCCGGAAAAAAGCGTACGGGCTGCACCTGTTAGAAAGTGACTAACCGACACGCAACCATCAACTGCGCTGGAGCCGCCCGCGTCGCCAGGAAGTCGTGGCCGCCATCAGGGTATAAACGGCACAGATCAGAAACGCGATGCTCAGGGCGTTCATCAATGCCGGGTACTGCTCCGGCTCAATCTGGGCATTGCCGATCAGCCAGTTGAACAGGAATACGACGACAGCCATCCCCAGCATATTGCCCAAACTGCGGGAGATGTTAAGCAGTGATGAACCCACGCCCAAACGCTCAACCGCAATCGATGAGAGCGCCGCATTGTTGTTAGGCGATGAAAACAGGCCAAAACCCAGCCCCATCATCATCAGCGTGATCCCCACCTGCCACAGTGAGCTATGCATATCCAGGGTTGAGAGGCTGATAAACCCGGCACCAAACAGCAGGCAGCCCAGTGTCGCCGGGATACGTGGCTCCAGCCGATCCGACAAGCGCCCTGCCAGCGGCGCAACCACCACCATCACCAGTGCCTGCAGCAGCATCAGGTTACCCGCTTCGGAGGGTGACAGCGCCTGGATATACTGGAGATAGAGGCTAAGCATAAACTGCAGCGGATAGTTGGCCCCGTACATCAAAAAGCTGGATTGAATAGAGCGGAAAAACACCGTATTCGCCATCAGCCGACGGACCCGTATCAACGGGTATGGGGCATGCTCCTGCTGATATACAAAGCCGGCAAAGCCACCCAGCCCCATCAGCGTCAGCAGGATACCGGTCAGGGATGGCAGTTCGGAAATCCCCACAAACAGGGCTGTGGCCGCCAGTGTAAACAGCACGCTGCCGATCCAGTCCATGCGCTCGCCATGGGCGATCTGAGATTCTTTCACGTGGATACTGACCATGATCCAGGTCAGCACGGTCAGTGGGATAGGCGCTAGAAAGACGGCATGCCATCCCCAAAGCTCAGTCAGCCATCCGCCGATCATGGGTCCGCAGGTCAGGCCCAGATAGACCGAACCGGACGTTAATCCCAGCGCCATTCCCCGGCTCTTACTGTCGAACACCTCGGTGATGATCGCCATACCGGTGCCGAAAATCATCGCCCCCGCGATTCCCTGTAAAAGCCGCAGAAGCAATAACGGACGAATATCGTCAATGACGGTAACGGCCAAGGAGCTCAGTGCAAAGAGCAACACCCCGGCCAGAAAAACACGACGACGGCCCAGCATATCGGCCAGCCGCCCGGCCGGAAGCTGCAAGGCGACCGCACCAAGCAGGTTCATGGTCGGCACCCAGCTCACCAACACCGCATCCGCCTGCAGATCACGTGCGATCGCCGGTAACGCCACATTCACCGCCGACAGACTCATCGGCATCAGGAAGGTGGCTACACAGATGCTCATCAGTGTGAGCCAGCGGGCAGGGTTGGATGGAATAGGCTGTTCGTCTTGGGTCATGGATCAGTGATAGTTCGCCATTAAAGTTAATATCTTAACAGCGCCCAACAAAAAGTGTAATGGATATTACGGGCTGAGGGCGTAAGATACTCAGGTGGTGTTCCCGGCGTACGCCTGTGGCTTCTGCCGGGCTACAAGTTTGGCAGTCTGGAGTGAAGCAGAATCCGGGGAGGTGTGCTTAGAGAAACAATCCGCGGTCGCGGCGGGGTTTGCGGAAGCTGGCAAAGAAGAGAATAAATGACACCAGCACCCAAATGGCTGAAATCACCATCAACGCCTCTGCCATGGTGACATTGAATGCAAGCTCCGGTGTATAACCACAGGGCTCCCAGGGCTCAAACAAGGTGGGTGACCACTGATGCAGTGGCAGCCAGTCCGGGAACTCGGGATCCATGGTGCAGCTGTCGATAATCGTCCCCTGCTCCACGCCCAGCGTTATATAGCTGGATCGGAGCAGTCCGACACCCAACGCCAGTGATGCCAGGTGTCCCAGAAAGGCAAGCGGGCCGCCGAAGATCATCATCAGTAACGCGACCGCTCCCAGGCCAAAAATCCAGGCGCGGATATGAACACAGAGAACACAGGGACCGTAATCGAGGATGTATTGGTAGTAGAGTGCCGTCCCTTCGAGCACCACGCAGGCCAACAGAACTAAAAACCAGAAGATTCGGCTGCGCGCAATCGAAGACAGAGCGTTAATCATGATTGTCCCGTCAAATCAAAGAGGTGGAAGATTCTGTAATTGTTATTGGTTATCACTGGCAAAAATCTGTTTCCTGCCAACATTAGTACTGTAAACCGTTGTAACCTACAACCCTGTGCATTCAAAGATATTAATTTTATGGGCCTTTTTCGCGATTTAAGCTGGTTTTTCCGGGACCAATGGCGAACTTATACGCTGGCACTGATGATGCTCGCCGCCGTGGCCAGCCTCAACATGCTGATCCCCTGGCTGGTTGCACAAGCCGTCGATGCGTTGAGCCAGACTCCGCTTACGCTGTCCGCCGTTGAGCCTTTTTTGTTGGGCCTGGGCGGCGCTGGTGTCACCATCTATGCCTTGCGTATCGGATGGCGCCGGGTATTGTTCGGCACCGCTTACCGGTTAGGCCACCGTTTGCGCAAATCGTTCTATCAACGCTTGCTCGGGCAAGGCCAGGCTTTCTATGCCGCCCATAACACCGGCGACCTTATGGCTCAGGCCACCAACGATATCGACGCTATTGAGGTCGCAGCCGGCGAAGGGATTTTGTCCGGATTCGATGGGGCACTGACCTTTGTATTGGTTCTAGTGATGATGTTTGCCGTCATCGACTGGCGTTTGACGCTGGTCGCGCTAATCCCCTTTCCCGTCATGGCCTGGGGGTTTCAGCGCATCGGTCACTCCATCCATCGCTACTTCCACCAAGCGCTGGAGCGCTTCTCCGAGCTTAACGACCATACTCAGGAATCGATGACCGGTATTCGGCTGACCCGGGTGATGGGCCTGGAATCGATCCATGGCGAGCGCTTCGATCAGATCAGTGAGGATGCCGCACGGGCCAACTATGCGGTAGCCCGTAGCGAGGCGATGTATGAACCGGTGGTGTTTCTCTGCATGGGTGCCTCCATGCTGCTGACACTCACTTATGGTGGCTATCTGGTGGTGTCCGGTAGTTTGAGCGTGGGTGAGCTGACCGGCTTTACCCTTTATCTGGTCCAGCTGATCTGGCCCATGTTTGCCTTTGGCTGGCTGCTCAATATCATTGAGCGCGGCAGTGCCGCCTGGAAGCGGGTGGACCGCCTGCTGCAAACCCCTGACAGCATTCCCGATGAAGGCACACACGAGTTCACAGCTCCGCGCTTTGAGGTCACCAACCTGGTGTTTGCGCCGCAAGCCGGTTCGCCACCGGCGCTGGATGGTGTCAGCCTCCGGCTGGAGCCGGGGCAGCGCCTGGGCATTGCGGGGCCAACGGGTGCGGGCAAGTCACTGCTTTTACAGCTGCTGATGCGTTACTGGGAGAGCCCTGACCCCACCATGATCCAACTGGAAGGACGGCCGTTAAACGAATACCGGTTGCCATCGCTGCGGGGCGCGTTTGCGTATGTACCCCAGGATCCTTTTCTGTTCAGTCTGACTGTGGGCGAGAACATCGCGCTCTATCGCCCGGACGCGAGTGATGACGAGATTATGGAAGCCGCACGTGCAGCGGCTATCGATCAGGAGATCGAGCACTTCCCCTATGGACTGGATACCCCCGTGGGCGAGCGCGGCATATCGCTGTCGGGGGGCCAACGGCAGCGTCTGGCGATTGCCCGCGCGCTACTGAGCAAAGCACCGATTCTGGTCCTCGATGACACCCTTTCTGCGGTTGATACCCGCACCGAACGACGAATCCTGGAGCAGCTGGAGCGCCATGGCGATAATCGCACGGTGCTGGTGGTGAGCCATCGACTGTCAGCATTAAGCCATTGCGACCGCATTATGGTGCTGGCCCACGGCGAATGCATCGAGTCGGGCTCCCATGACGAGCTGCTGGCTGCCGATGGCTGGTATGCCCGAATGTGGACCTATCAGCAGCTGGAGGCGGACCTGGATGCACACTGAAAACAAACGCCGCTCAGGCGCCTTCGCGCTGCTCACAGGCTACATTTATAAAGACCGTCCGCTACTGATCAAAGCAGTCATTTTACTGTTGCTGGCCACGGCCGCCGATGTGGCCGGCCCGCTGTTGGCCAAGGTCTATATCGATGACTACCTGCTTGAATCAAACTTTGCCGCACTGCCCCTCGGCGCGCTGTTAACGGCCTATCTGGTAACCCAAGTGGGCGCGGCCTGGCTGCGCTATCGGCAGACGTTGCGGTTTACCGATATGGCACTCGATGCGGTTCTCGATATTCGTCGCCGGGTGTTCAGGCATGTACTCACCCTGCCCATCGCCTGGTTTGACCGGGCCGCAACCGGCCAGCTGGTGAGCCGCATCACCAATGACACCGAAGCGATCAAAGACCTCTATGTGCAGTTTCTCTCCACGGTACTGACCAACGCGGTGCTGTTGATCGGTATCCTGATCGCCATGGCGGTGCTGGATCTGACACTGATGATGATCGCCCTGGCGCTGGTGCCGGCGGTACTGGGGATGATCTATCTCTATCAACGGCTCAGTGGCCAGGCGGTTGCCGACACGCGACAGCGGCGGTCCGAGATCAACAACCGTATCAGCGAATCCATCGCCGGTATGACCGTGATCCAGGCGGGTAACCAGCAACAGCGCTTCGATAACGAGTTTGAGACCCTCAATGAAACCTACTACCAGGCCCGTGTACGTACGATACGGGTCAGCGCCTATCTGTTGCGTCCCGCTATCGACCTGCTCAGCGCGTCTGTACTGATTGCTGTGATCTGGGGCTTTGGCCTTGCACAGGTAGAGGGCATTGCCGAGATTGGTGTGCTCTATGCGTTTCTTAACTATTTAGGGCGTTTTACTGAGCCGTTGGCGGAGATTACCCAACGCTTTAACCTCTACCAGCAGGCGATGGTGGCCGGCGCGCGAGTCGAATCTTTACTTCAGGAATCAAGTAGTGACAGCAGCGGCACCATCGCCGAGATCCGTGAGGGTGGCATCTCGCTGGATCATCTGACCTTCGCCTATCATCCCAACAAGCCGGTCTTACAGGATATCTGCCAGGAGATACCCGCGGGCAGTTTTATCGGAATTGTGGGTCATACAGGCAGTGGCAAATCTACGCTGATCAACCTGCTGCTCGACTTTTACCGGCCCGGCGCAGGAACGGTGCGTATTGACGGGAAAAATCTCGCGGACTACACCAGTGATGCGATGCGTCGCGGCATAGCGCTGATCCCCCAGGAGCCGTTTATTCTGGCCGGTAGCATCCGTGACAATATCGACCTGGGCCGAGGCCTGTCGGATGAGGTGATCAGGCAAAGCGTTGATGATGCAGCGCTGACACCGGCCCTGGAGCGTTTGCCGGACGGGCTCGATACCTGGCTGGGCGAACGCGGTACGCGGCTCTCTACCGGCCAACGCCAGCAGCTGGTTATTGCTCGGGCCTTGGCCGGTAAACCCAGGATCTTGTTACTGGATGAGGCGACCGCCAATGTGGACAGCGAAACCGAAACCGTGGTTCAGCGGGCGCTGGAGCGGTTGCGCGGACAGATCACGCTCATCGTCGTTGCCCACCGACTATCGACAATCCGGCGGGCAGACCGCATTCTGGTACTCCATCACGGGAAGCTGGCCGAACAGGGCAATCACCAACAGCTGATGGCGCAGGAAGATGGTATCTACCGCGGGCTGTACAACCTGCAATACCAGGCCCACCAGATCGAGCTGGCGGAACATCAGTAGTGCAGATGGCGTTCTACAAAACGATCGACAATCGCGACTTCGTCATCGGGCAGGCTAATGATGGTAAGGCCCAGCGCCGTCCGATTGATCGATAACCGGCGCTTATACACGACACGGCAGAGTGCATTGATCGGTTCGCCATCCAGTTGAAAGCGCAGCTGCACATCCAGCCCACCACATCCGGGGGGTGCCTGGAGCTTCGTCAGCTCCCCGTCTCCTTCGATCAGAAAGCCGCTCAAGCTGATATTTACAAGGCTGACCGGGTAAGCCTGCCCCTCAAAACGGACCAGACCACTGAGGTCTGTGGCCACGCGCGGGTGCAATCGGCGCTCTAGTTGCATGATGAAACGCGTTCCTCTGGATGGAGCTATAGTTACAGGAAGCTCGGAAAAATCATATCCTGCCGATCACTAACCACGGCGGCTTTGGTCTGTGGTCGGTGGATATTCTGGTCGTCAGTTGTCTAATTATGACAAAATACACGCCAATTAACATTGAGTTATATCTAAACGCAGCCGCAATCCAGTACTTTAGTACTGGTCCGCTGCCACGATGGTTGAATTCATCCATTGGCGCTAAGCAGGTTTAATGAAACTCCCGATAATAAACACCATAAGAGGGATCAATACGTGTACCGAATATTGATTGCCGATGATCACCCGCTGTTCCGTGAGGCGATCACCAATGTTATTCAAACCGGCTTTCCCGGCTCGGAAACGATCGAGACCGAAGACCTGGAAACCGCCCTCAAGCTTGCCACGGAAGATGACGAGCTTGATCTGGTGTTGCTGGATCTGAATATGCCGGGCATGCATGGTCTCAACGGATTGATATCCCTGCGTAATGAAGCGCCCACAGTACCGGTGGTGATTGTCTCTGCCGAGGATGATAAGCAGATCGTTTTGCAGGCGATAACCTGCGGTGCGGTCGGCTTTATCTCTAAATCCTCTCCCCGCCCTCAGATGACCGAGGCCCTGCAACAGATTCTGAATGGCAACGTTTACCTGCCCTCCGACATCATCCGTTCGGAAGCCGGCGATAACCGCCGCCATCGCCGCATGAATGACCCGCAGATTCCACCGGAGCTGCTCAACTCCCTGACCCGAAGACAACTGCTGGTGTTGGAGCGGATGGCACAGGGTGAATCCAACAAGCAGATTGCCTACAACCTCAACATTGCAGAAACAACGGTAAAAGCCCACGTTTCCGCAATTTTGCGCAAGCTCGGCGTTCACAACCGGGTTCAGGCGATTCTCTCCGCCAGCGATATCGATTTCGCGCATTACCTGCGGCGGTAATCGTTCCGGCTATGGCAGCCACCCCTTCCCGGATTCCCGCTTCGCTCCATCCGGGCTACCCGTAGCCCGGCAGAACCCGAAAGGCACATGCCGGGAAAGCCCCCAATCAGACACTCCCCGCTCCTCACCCATCAATCAAATGGCTGAGCATCGTCTTGAGCTTTAACGGCCGGATCGGCTTATGCATCAGCTGGTAGCCGAGCTCGCGCATCTGTTGCTTAAGCTCGTTGCTGTAGTTCGCCGTAACCATCAAGACCGGCGGCTGGTCCGGCCGCTGCTGCATGATCTCGGCGACCACATCCACCCCGTTTACATCGTTATCGAGATGGTAGTCGGCAATCAAAAGATCGAGCGGCGCGGTACCCACGGCGAGCTGTTCACGCAGATGCTCCAGACTCAGGGCCGTTACCGTCTCACACCCCCAACCGCCGAGCAGCGTGGACATACCATCGCAGATCGACTGGTCATTATCGATCATCCAGATATGACGTCCGCGCAGTCCCTCACCAAAGTCACGGTGCTGAAGCTGGGGCACGGTATGCTGTGGAGCCAGCTCACCGTAGGGAAGCAATATGGAGAACAGGGAACCTCGCCCCGGTTGCGAGAGCACGTTGATCGAATGGCCGAGCATGCGGGCGATCTTCTCGACAATCGCCAGCCCCAGTCCCAGCCCCTTGTCCTGACCGGTGTTTTTACCCCGTTTGAACTCCTGGAAGATGGTTTCAAGCTGATCCGTGGGGATGCCACTCCCGGTATCCAGAACCTGCAACTCCAGTCCGTCAGGGCGGCGACGGCATCCCAGCAGAATGCGTCCACCGGGATCGGTATAGCGTACGGCGTTGGAGAGCAGGTTACGCACTACCCGGGCCAGCAGCGCCGGGTCGGTGCTGACTACTGCACTGGATATCACCGAGTCGAATGCCAGGCCCTCACTCTGAGCGATATGGGTATATTCGGAGGCGATATTATTGAGCAGCTCACTTACATTGAATGCGGAGATATCCGGCTTGATCGCCCCGGCATCCAGCTTGGAGATGTCCACCAACGTACTGAGCAGGCGTTCCACATCCTCCAGCGAGTTACTGACGGAGCCGATCAGGTGGCCGATGCGCTCCGGCATGGGCTGGTCGAGCAAGGCACCGGTAAACAGACGCGCTGCGTTCAGCGGTTGCAACAGGTCGTGACTGACAGCGGCCAGGAACTTGGTCTTCGAGAGATTAGCCTGTTCCGCCTCGCGCTTGGCTTCCCGCAACCGCGACTCGATGGTCTTACGCTCACCGATCTCCTGACGCAGCTGCTGGTTAAGGTCGGTCAGCTCGGAAGTACGCTCACGCACACGCTGCTCCAGGTTCTGATAGGCCTGCTGCAATGCCATGGCGGTACGACGACGCTCGGTGATATCGCGGATCATGACGAAGAAACCCACCGGCTTGCCCTGGGTACCGATATTGGGCACGTAGGCCTTGAGCAGATAGCGGTTCTCACCGACCGCATTGGGCTCTTCGATCTCGAAGGTGACGCTCTCTCCGGCCAGTGCCCTTTCAGCATAGGGTCGCAGGCGCTCAAACTGGGCCTCGCCGTGCACCCGGCCAATGGTTTCTCCCAACAACGAACCGCGCGGCCAGCCATACCAGTCATCATAAACCTTATTGGTAAACTGGTAGCGCAGATCCTCACCCACATAGGCGATCAACGCGGGGACATTATCGGTGATCAAACGGATCCACTGCTCGCTCTCTCGCAGGGTTTCGGCGTATCGGGAGTGTTCGGTGATATCGGTATAAGTGTTTACAAAACCGCCTGCAGACAATGGATGGGTACGAATTTCGACCACTCTGCCATCGCTTAGCTCCTGGGTTAACTCGCGTAGCGGCTGATCCTGCTCGTCCCGGCTGCGCGGGGTCAATAACGCCACTTCGGAGCCGGACATCAGGGTTTCAAAGCGCGGGGCATCGGTGAGTGCTCCTGAGCGAAGCCCGGTCAGGTTTAGGAAAAGGTCGTTCCAGATCTCCACGCGGCCGGCGGCATTAACCAGTGCGACGCCCTGGGAGAGGTTGTCCACGGTGCTCTGCAGCAAGCGGGATTTCTGCGCCAGTGCCTGCTCGCGCTGGGCTGCCTCCGAGGCTTTCAGCTCGGTGATATCGGTATAAAGTGCTACCAGCCCGCCATCGCCAGTCTCACGGCTGCTCATCTGCATCCAGCGACCGTTGCAGAGGCGGTAGATATTGGCTTCTTCGCCCTGCCCGACCTGGGTTTCCACAATCAGGTTGCGCTCCAGCCCCAGCTCCAGGCAGCGCGACAGGGAGATACCGCGCTGAATGTCTACGCCGCACAGAGCCCAGATCTCACGAAAGCGGTTATTGAACAGCACCAGCTTTTTATCCGCATCAAACAGCGCGAACGCATCAGAGATACTTTCGATGGCGTCGATCAAGCGCTGGTGGGCGGTGGCGGCCTCTTCGTTGGCTTGCTTAAGCGCCTGGTTACTGTGTTTGAGATCGTGCAAAGCGGCGTTGAGCGCCTCGGTACGTTCACGTACCTGTTCCGCCAGAATGACCGAATGTTCGAACGCGGCATAGGGCTCTGCCCGCAAACCACTGCTGGCCTCGACCCGTTCAACCAACGCGTTACGAATTTTATTCAGGCGAGCATTTTCAGCCTCCAGTTCTGAAATACGGGCGCGGAGCTGCTCCGGGCTCTGTTCATCCATCGCGGTTGCGCTTGCCGATGACGACGCCGGTAAAGGTCTGGTTGATGTGCATACCGTCATACTGTTCACCATAGGTGTTGAAGCCAATTACACGATGTTGCTGAAGGAATTCCGACATCCGCTGATCCTGCTCCCGGTGCTCCAGTTCCAGACGCCGCAGAAAACAGTCACAGCCCAGCGTGATCAACGGTGGACCCACCTCGGTTTCAAGACGGGTGAAGACACTGTTCAGGTCCTCGATCATCGAGCCCGGCTGCATGGCCGTGAGTACAATGCCGTTCTCCACCGCACAGTAGAACGTCAGGCTGCCATCCTCGTTAACCCGCTGAATGGAGCGCACGTAGTACTCCTGGCCGATACGAACCGCCACCGGGTTCAGCGCAAACACCTTATGATCCAGCGCGTCCAGCGGCACGCCGACCACCCGGGCATACTCCTCGGCTGCGGGTATGGCGTTAAGTTCAAAGACGGTACGGGTCGCCGGGTCAGCGGCGGTCACCACCAATTTTTCCTCCAGGGACGTCATGTGGTGGGTGGTAAATACTTCGAAATCGAGCGGCGTTGAGATCAACACGACAATAGCGGCCTGGGTATAGAAGCGGCCTTTGTGATAAACGTGGGTATTGGTCAGGTGGTTATCATCCCCCGCGGAGCCCCCAAAAGAGGGGATACTGCCAAGCGCCGAGTTCAGCGTCATCAGCACCAGCTCCTCCTGGCTGGAGAGCCCATCCAGCAGCGTCAGGGCAAAGCTGTGCCCTTTTATCGGAGCGACCTGACGCGAGCGGCTCTGGGTAACGAGCCCTGAAACCAGGTTCTGGGCATCGTTGAGGCTGAACCCCTCCAGCGATTCGATCAGTGCCACATCGATTGAAAACAGGTTTTGATCAAACCCCACCGCCGTAATCGAGCCCCGGTCGTACCCGCGCGGTGTCACCTCGCCCGCCGTGGTGCAGCCGGCCAGCTCGACGCCATCAAATGCCAGATGCAGCTCGCGACTCAGCGTTTCAAGGTCGTATTCGGCGGAACAGAAGAAAAGCACAAACCCGAGGTCCGGCCCCATCAATTGATCGGCCAGCTCTTGCGCCGCCAGCTTCGCATCCTGCTGCTTCGAAAGCGCGGTTTTCACCGGCTCTTTGATAAAGGGGGCATTCATAACCCGATACTCCCGATAACGGTGGAGAGACTTACTCTAGTTGATTGTAGGCGTTGGAGACACGGGGAGGTAATGCTACTTGAGTACTGAAAAGGCTATCTGGCGGGTGTAGAAGTCAGCGTGTCGGTACCGGAAAAATAAAAGCCGCGATCCGGATGAAGGGGGGAAGTTCCGAATCGCGGCCAGCGGTGAAGCTGAAAGATGATGATTATTACCAGGTCAGCACCGCACCCACTGCGAGGGTATCCATATCGGTACCGCCTTCCGGTTCATAGACACTGTATTCACCGACAAGTTTCAAGTTGTCGTTAATATCATAGAACAGCGCCCCGGCGGAAAGTTCACTTTCGGTACCGCCCGCATCCACACTGCCGTAGGAAAGAACCCCACGCACTGCATTATAAGTGTAGGACGTCTGCACCAGATAGCCATCCGAATCCATATCCGCTGCGCTGGAAAGCGTATTGCTGGCGAATGTGGTCGGGATACCTTCCTGGTCAAAACCGGACGCGGTCAGCTTGAAGCCGCCAACGGCAACCTGAGCCCCGTAGGCAACACCCTGAGCGTCAACGGTAGTGCTGGTGCTATCGATCGTTTCACCGGCAGCACCGCTGAGCCAGGCCTTGAACATGCCGCCATCAAACGCACGGGCATAGGTCAGCTCAGCTTCGAAACGCGGCTCTTCGCTGTAAGTAGCCGGGCTGGTGCTGAAGTCGTAGCTCGGATCCAGGATACCGGCAGCGATCTTGAAGCCGTTCAGATCCGGTGAGCGCCAGGTAATCTGTGCATTGGGGTTGGCGTAGGGGTAACCGGTGGTGATATTACCGAAGGTGGTCCGTGTAGTACCCTGGGGCGCAAAGCCGACGCCGAGCAGCAGCTCGTCGTTAAAGATGTTGCTGCGCGCATAAAGACCAAAGTCCTTACCGAACAGGACCTGACCGAAATCGCCATCGACAGTGGCGTAGAACTGACGTACATCGATAGCGGTGTCGGTTTTGGACGCGTTAGCGGTGCCCAGATCGTTGGAGTCGTTGATAGTCACCCAGAACGAGGAGCGGCCACCGAGCTTCAGGTCGCCCTGCTGCTTGCCTACATTGAAACCGATGTAGTTAGGCAGGAACCCCATCCGGACACGGGATACATTCTGATCCCCTTGATCCTGATAGGTATAGAAAGCGTTTAGCAGACCATCGGCAGAGAAAGTCGTACCCTTGTGATCGTACAGCTTGATCTCAGCCTGGGCCGTAGCGGCTGAGGCCGCGACGGCCAGCGCCAGCAGCGAGCGGGTCAGTTTCTTGTTGTTCATATCATCCCCTTGATGAATTTGTCATGACAGTCAGGGCCCGCCTTCCAGACCCTGCTGACCGATGATTATTCGCGCACGGGGAGTGCATAAAAACTGATCAGAGGATGGATTTTTCCTGTGCTTTGAAAGAGATACATAAGTGGCTTAAAGGAATAGGTACCAAAGTGACAATGGGATTACTGACCGAATGTGATCGAAGGAAGCAGGACCAGGGACCCAAAACAGAGCGTTTCTTGCGACTTTGGTAGAGAATTAGCAGTGCGAGGGCAAAACGTAAGCCGGTAGGCGCAGGCGGCAGATGCGAGGTGGGTTTCCCGGATTTCGCTTCGCTACATCCGGGCTACAGCAAGAACCTAGCCCGGCAGAGGCCATTGGCCGTATGCCGGGGTTTTAGTCGCGGATCAAGCCAGTTCCAGTTTCTGCGGCGAAACCAGCAGGCCGTTGTTGTCGCCGTAGATGAATTCGCCGGGACGGAAGGTAACGCCGCCGAAGGTCACTTCCACGTTAAGATCACCCAGGCCACGCTTTTCGGTTTTCATCGGATGGGTACCCAGCGCCTGAACACCGATATCGGTCTCGCCAATGGCGTTCACATCACGGATACAGCCATAGATCACAATCCCTTCCCAGCCGTTCTGGGCGGCTTTTTCCGCCAGCATATCGCCCAGCATGGCACGACGCATGGAGCCGCCACCATCGACCACCAGAACCTTACCCTCGCCCGGCTGGGCGACTTGCTCGCGGACCAGGGAGTTATCCTCGAACGCCTTGATGGTTACGATTTCGCCGCCGAAATTCTCACGGCCGCCAAAGTTGCCGAACATCGGTTCAACGACTTGAACCAGCTCGGGAAATTGGTCGCAGAGGTCAGGCAGTAGATCTTCCACGGTTGACTCCTCATTGTTGGATAAAGCGGGCATGTTCGCCGATTCATTGTGCAATTGCACTACAACTTAAGGCCAGACTTAATGGCCTGTCCACTCACTGCCCGGATAGAACACCCAGTAGTACCTGAACCGGATGGGGCAGCTGCTGCTCGTCCATCCGTTTCACCTGCGAGCGGCAGGAGTACCCGGTGGCCATCAGCTGACTCTTGTGTTCTGGGTTGTTAACCAGTTCGCGCCAGCTCAGGTCATAGATATCCCGCGAACGATAGTAGTTACGCGTTTCATGGCCAAAGGTACCGGACATACCGCAGCAACCCACCGGCATAATCTCCAGTTTCTGGCCAAAAGCGCTGAAGATCGCCTGCCACTGCTTGAGCGACGCCGCGGCCGAGGTTTTCTCGGTGCAGTGCGCCAGCAGTTTGTAGCGCGCCGAAGGCAGGTCACGTTCCAGATGGATATTGCCCAGCTCATCGGCCAACCACTCCTGGATCAACTTAACCGGGGGCAGTTCGCCGTCCACTGCATCAGCGTACTCCTGGCGGTAGGTCAGGGTCATGGAGGGGTCGATCCCCACCAGCGGCAGACCGGTTTGGCCCAACGCGCTGAGCATCTCGGCATTACGCTTGGCCGCTTTATCGAATGCTTTCATAAAACCGTGCACGTGCAGCGGCTTACCGTTGGGCAGGTAGGGAGCGACCATCACGTAGTAGCCAAACTGCCCCAGCAGATCGATCAGATCCAGAACCAGCTGTGTCTCGAAGTAGGAGGTAAAGGCATCCTGTACGATGATGACCGCCCGTTCGCGTTGTTTCTCGCTCAGCGCCGCAATCTGCTCCGATGTCGCCCATTCAATTCCCCGCTCCGTCATGCCCTGACGCAGGCTGTGAGTACAGATAACGGGGCTATCCACCATACCGACGATCCGGCGCATCACCGCCCGCACCAGCGAATTGCGCATGGCCCAGTTATAGGGCGCCGGGAACCGGGAGAGGCTGGGAATCATATACTCCAGGCTACCGATCAGATAATCCTTGGCCGGGCGCAGGTAACGGCTGTAGTAGAGCTCAAGGAATCGCGCCCGGAAATCAGGCACGTTAACTTTGATCGGGCACTGCCCGACACAGGATTTGCAGGCCAGACAGCCAGCCATCGCCTCGTGGACCTCATTGGAGAAGTCATACTCTCCGTGGTCACGGCGCCAGGTGTTGCGAATTTTCGCAGGGAGACTCAGCAGGCCGGAGCTTGCTCGCAGCTCACGTGCCTCTCCAACCGGATCAACGCCCTCCTTCGCCAGCAACCGCAGCCACTCACGAATCAGCGATGCACGTCCTTTGGGTGAGTGGATGCGTTCCCGCGTACCCTTCCAGGAGGGACACATGGCATCTTTGGGGTCGTAGTTATAACAGGCACCATTGCCGTTGCAATGCATGGCGGAGTCGTACTGCTCACGCGCACTCTGCGGAATCGTTCGATCAAGCTGTCCGCGGGTGGTCACTTCATCGATCTTAAGAAGCTGCGCGCCCGCCAAAGCCGGTGTGGCGATTTTACCCGGGTTGAGCTGATTGCGGCCATCAAAGGCGCCCTTGATCGCCTGCAACTGCGGGTACAGATCACCGAAGAACTCAGGCGCATACTCCGAACGCACCCCTTTGCCGTGTTCGCCCCAGAGCAGGCCTCGATACTTCTTGGTTAACGCAGCAACACCATCGGTCAGGGTGCGAATCAGGGTTTCCTGCTCCGGGTCCTTCATATCAATAGCCGGGCGCACATGAAGTACACCGCAATCGACGTGGCCGAACATGCCATAGGCCATTCCGTGGCTATCGAGCAACGCACGGAACTCCATGATGTAATCGGCCAGATTCTCCGGCGGTACGGCGGTATCCTCAACAAAGGGAATCGGGCGCTTCTGTCCTTTGGCATTACCCAACAGACCTACGGCGCGCTTACGCATGCCCCAAATCTTGCCGATTTCACCGGCGCCAAACGCCACCGTATAGCCAAAGCTTGCACCTTCACTGCCCTTCACCTGCGTGAGATGGGCTTCAAGAGCAGCTACTTTCCGCTTCAACTCCTCCTCGTCATCACCGGTGTATTCCACCAGGTTGATGCCACGGATCTCCGGCTCTCCCTCATGAGAGGGAAAATAGTCGCTGACGCTGTCCCAGACGATATCCTCCATCGCCAGATTAAGCACCTTGGAGTCCACCGTCTCAATCGATGTGGGGCCCCAGCTCATCAACGCCTGAGCATCTCGCAGCGACGCCTCGAAGCTGTCGTACTTGATGTTAACCAGCGCGGCGTACTTGGGTATCGGCAGGACATTCAGCTTGGCCTCGGCGATAAACGCCAGCGACCCCTCCGCACCGCACAGAATATTATTGAGGTTGAAGCGGCCCTGTTCATCACGGATATGAGCAAGATCGTATCCGGTCAGGCAGCGGTTCAGCGGTGGAAATGTGTCCGCGATCTGATCGCCATACTCGCGCTGGATTCGGTCCAGTTCGCGATGCACCTCACCGATCCGGTCATCCCGCTGTTGGGCGCGGTTTAGCGCCTCATCATCCACCGGCCCTGAGAGCCAGGTTTCGCCGCCCAGCCAGACGCTGGTCAGCTCCAGCACGTGGTTCCGGGTCTTGCCGTACATCACGGAGCCCTGGCCGCTGGCATCGGTATTGATCATGCCGCCGATGGTGGCACGGTTGCTGGTCGAGAGTTCTGGCGCAAAGAACAGTCCGTAGGGTTTCAATGCCGCATTGAGTTGATCCTTGACCACCCCACTCTGGACCCGCACCCAACGTTCATCCGGATTGATCTCGAGAATCCGGTTCATATGGCGGGAGACATCCACCACCAGTCCATCGGTCAGCGACTGGCCGTTGGTTCCCGTACCGCCGCCCCGGGCGCTGAGCACCACATCATGAAAACGCGGCTCATCCGCCAGGCGCGCGATCTTGACCAGATCCGCCGTGTTGCGGGGATATAGCACCGCCTGAGGCAAAATCTGATAGATGCTGTTATCGGTGGAAAGCACCACACGGTTGGCATAATCCGGATTCAGGTCACCCTCAAAGCCCGCTTCTTTCAGAGCGTCGATAAAGGCCAGGTAGAGCTCGCTAATGGTCTGGGTTTCGGCAATACGTGGGATCATACGGGCATCCGTTGTGTCGGCAGTGGTCAGATTTCGCGCTATGATGCAAAATCATCATTTATCAATCAAACGATAAATATTTATAAATTAATTGATGATTACGAATAATATATCGATTCGCCAGCTACAGGCCTTTGTCCGTATCGCGACCACGGGCAGTTTTACCCGGGCTGCCGAGCAACTGCACCTGACTCAATCCACGTTGACCGCACAAATTAAACAACTGGAAGATCAGGCAGGCCTCAAATTGCTGGACCGTACCACCCGCCGAGTTGTCGTAACCGTGGAAGGCGAGCGTTTTCTACCGGTCGCCGAGCGGCTGATCTCAGACTTTACCGCAGCCATCAACGACCTCCAGTCCCGTGCCGAGCTGCAGCAGGGCCAGGTCAGTCTTGCCGGCTCCCCGTCCGTGGTCACCCGGCTGCTGCCCGACGCAGTCAAGATGTTCCGTCAACAGCACCCGGCTATCCATATCCATATCCGCGATGACAGCGCGGGCAGCCTGGAGCGCCGTGTACTCGATAACGAAGTGGACTTCGCCATCGCTGGCAATCACTCCCAGCAACCGGAGTTGCGCTACCAACCTATCTTAAAAGACAGATATGGCATGGTCCTCCCGAGCGGACACAAGTACGCAGACCGGGAGCAGCTTAACTGGGAGAGTATCGCCCGGGAGCCTTTGGTGCTTCTGAGCCCGGATACGGGCATTCGCGCCCAGCTGGAGCGATTTTCCCAAGCGGGTTTACCGCTGGAGCTTGGCAACACCACACTGGAAGCCACCAACCCGGCGGGGCTCGCCGCCCTGATCAACGCCCAACTGGGCGTCACCCTGCTCCCGGCCCTGGCGGCCGATACAGACTCCTTCGCCAGCCTGCGGTTTATTCCAATGGAGGCACCTGCCCAGTATCGCGAGATCTGCCTGATCACCCGCAGGGGACGTGCCTTAAGCCCGGCCGCCGCCGCCCTGCTGGAGGCGGTGCGTACGCAGATCACTCAGGCAGCATTACCTCGGTGGGTAGAGTCATTGGCTTAATGCCTGTAACCCGGTTGCAGCGATAGCGAAATCCGGGACTGCTATCCCTATTCCCCAAAATTACCGGATAGATCGTATTCCGATTCACCCCAGTCCGGCGTGTAGAAACCGGCGTTAACAAAACGCCAGAAACTTGAATAAGCCCAGTTTGCCGGGGAGTCGGTCAACCCGTGTTTGACCGGGTTAAGGTGGATGTAATCCCGGTGGATATTCAGATCATTCTCGCTGGTTATCGTATACTCCCAGAAACGCGGTTGCCAGAGACCACGGCGACCTCTCTTACCCGACCGGCTTAAGCGCCGGGAGAAATCGGCCTTGATGCTCTGCCAACGCTTCGAGTAATCCGCATCATCCTCGGGCAACCTCCATATAGCATGCAGGTGGTCCGGTAATATCACCGAGGCGTCGATCACAAAGGGAGATTTCTTAAGAACAGCGCGATGAGCGTCCCTCAACGCTTCGATATGATCAATCAACGTGTTACTGCCGCGATCTTTGAGGGTGACGGTGAAAAAACAGGTGCCGCCTGGTACGTAATTACGGCGGTAGTTGACCATCCTTGGTCCTCCATCGACTGTGTTGTTCCATTTATCCTAGTGGCAGGAGCCTGAAGACATATAGCGGGAATTCCCGGCATGCGCCTTTGGCTTCTGCCGGGCTACGTGGTGGCTGTAGCCCGGATGCAGCATAGCGGAATCCGGGAGCCATTTACCGAGCCAAAGCTGGCAAGTCGCCCTCTAACCCCATGGCGAACTGCATCACACGCTTCTTGGCAAAAGGCAGTTTCTCGGCGGCCCCCAGCCCCAGATTACGCAGGAGTTTCAGGGGCGCCGCATCGTTGCTAAAGACCCGATAGAAAGCATCCATGGTCTGCATCATCAGCAGGTTATGGCGGCGGCGGCGTTTCTCATAACGTTTGAGGGTGGCAAGAGAGTCGATCGCCTCGCCGGCGCAGTGTGCGTCGAGAAGCTCTTCGGCCAGCACCGCCACATCGAGAAAACCGATATTGACGCCCTGCCCGGCAAGCGGGTGGATCATATGCGCGGCGTCGCCGGCCAACACCACGCCCTCTGCACAATAATGCTGAGCATGCTGCCGGCGCAGCGGAAAGAAGCCACGCTCGACAAGACGGTCGATACGTCCAAGCCGTTCCGGGAAGGTGGCAATCAGCTCTGACATAAAGGCGGTTTCCGGCAGATCCATCAGCCTACGCGCTTCGTTCGGCGTGTTATACCAGACCAGGGAGGCATTGGGCCCATCCAGTGGCAGGAAGGCCAATGGGCCTGTGGGCGTGAACTGCTGCCAGGTTATATCCTGCTGCTCGTATCCGGTTTCCACTGAGGCGACCAGCGCATACTGGTCGTAATCCCATTTATGAACGCCTATACCGGCTGCATCACGCACCCTGGAGTTTCCACCGTCGGCCGCCACCAAAAGACGCCCGACAATCTCGCGTCCCCCCTCCAGAGTCACGACACTGGCACCGGGGGAGTAGTCGATGCTATCAACCCGCGCCGGACAGATCAGATCGATCCCGGACATCTGCTGTGCTCGTTCCAACAGCGCCAGCTGAACCAGCCGGTTCTCGACAATGTGCCCCAAATAGGGCTGACCGATCCCCTCCGAGTCAAATTCAGTGGCCGCTCGATGATCGTCCGCTTCCCAGACGCGCATCCGGCGGTAGGGGCAAAGACGGCGGGACTGAATACCCTCCCAGGCGCCCAGATGACGCAGCAGGTTTTCGGACGCCAGGCTCAATGCCGACACCCGCAGATCATGGGGTTGCTCCGGGCTGAAGGCCTGCGGGTATTCCCGCTCCAGAAGCGCGATACTCAGGTCGCTTTCCGCCAACGCGCAAGCAAGCGCCGCACCGACCATGCCACCGCCTACGATGACGACATCAAAACGCTGATCCATTCCCCTTCTCCGACAGGTTGAACTGGCCGCTAGTATACCGACTCTATCGATTCGTGTTTTTGTGACACATCAAACTGTTATATCGAATCATGAATCGAGTAGGAGGAGGTCTTGCGACCTCCGTCCTCTCACACCACCGTACGTGCGGTTCCGCATACGGCGGTTCATGATACACATTTAAGCCGATGATACTGATCCATCAGCGATACCAGTCCGATGCGATCAAACACCTTCTTCGGCAACGCCTGATTCAAATGAGAGGCGCACGAGTTCCACCAAGGACCACGCCCATTGGTCGCACTGCGCCAAGCCCTGTCTTCAGACAGACCCAGTCGCATCAGCATCTTGACCCGGGTGAACGGCCGCTTCCATTGACGCCAGAGGATTTTGCGCAGATGCCGGCGGATCCAGCCATCCAGCGCCTCGAAGCT
>NZ_AUAZ01000034.1 GCF_000428985.1 Marinobacterium litorale DSM 23545
AACCGCCAGCGGCCACATCGTGCCAATGGCGGCATCAGTCCACTGGCGGCGGAAGAAAAACTTAAAACCGTGTCCGGGATTAGTTGACCACTACAAGGGCATCCTATGTAAGTTACAGATGCTCAACTCGATTATGCCACCACTATGAAGTTAGAAATGGAAGACAATAAATGGGCTCCCCCCGTAACAGCTGACACCACCCGGATCATGCTGGACTTATCACGCTCTACTAGACACACCTAGAGCCCAAGTAACGTCAGCTACGGATTACCCCCGTACTGCGCCCTGTTTTACGGTGTTAATTTTAAATAATTGAGGATGACGCCGGCTAGACATAACATATCGGATGCTGCCTCTTTCGAAGGCATTGAGGTATCTAAAGGGCTAAGTACAATTCAGTTGGACTCCAGGCGTAGTCCTTTTTATACCAAGAATTGTTACAGTTCCGTTACTAAAAGCATAGGAGAAGGGAGTATAGAAAAACTAACACAGCCTTTTAACTTTAGTTTGATACGAGCTTCCTCACTTGATTTAGAACTCCCTTTTTAGCATGGGCAGCATGTTTGGCTGTAAGATTAACCGCCTTATCAACTTCGCCTGTCGATATAGCCTCTGCTATAGCTTCATGCTCGTCCCAGATCTCATTACGGCGACCGCTACTTTGAAGAACGGTTCCCATAACCCTTCTCAAGTGAGACCAGTATGGTTGAGCACTTTGATAGATAAGAGGGTTACCAGATGCTTCGTAAATAGCGTAATGAAATGCTATATCTGCATCTATCATACGTTTGATATCGTCACTGCTCGCGGCTTTTCGACCTTCGGCGAAAATTCTCCCGTCTAACCGATATTTTTTTTCCGCGGCGAGCCGAACGGCTAATTGGTCCAAAGCACTACGTATATCATACAGGTTGCTCAGCCACTCTAGATCGAGTGGCGCGACGAGCACTCCTCGCCCGGGAGCATCGGTGACAAAACCATCTTTCTTGAGCAACCGGAGCGCTTGGAGCACAGGCGACCGTGAAACCTCCAGCTGCTCAGCAATTTGTTCTTGCGTCAACCGGGTTCCAGGCGCTAACGAACCATCACTGATTGCATCTAGAAGTGATTCGTAGACTTCGCTGACGAAATCGGGTCTAGCCTTAACTTTTTTTAGCTGCATATTCATTATGCTTCTGCTCAATCTACGTCGATAGTATGCGTTATAGGAGTCTGTTGGTCAAATTCCTTCAATATGAATGAAGTATATCATAGGGTGGCGGGCACCTACTTAGTGCCCGCCAATTTTTCCAACAATAATTGTTAAATAGCGATATTAGCCATATGCAATAGCAGGTAGCCAAAGAGTTAACTGTGGCCATGTTATTAGAAAACCCAAGGCAACCAATTGCAAGATAATAAAAGGTATAATGCCAACATATATATCTGATAGTTTAATATCCGGTGGGCACACACCTTTTAGATAGAAAAGAGCGAACCCAACAGGCGGGGTTAAAAAGGACGTTTGCAAAGTCATCGCAACAAGCATAACGAACCATACGAGCTCTGGGTTATCAACGACCCCGCCTCCATCAATATCGATACTCAGAGATGAAATGATGGGAGCCAAAAGAGGAAGAACAATAAGCGTTATTTCAATCCAGTCGAGGAAAAATCCTAACAAAAATATAATTAAAAGGATACACAGGATTATTCCATATTCACCAAAGGGCAGTGATGTAAGTGCCGATTCTATAAGCTCATCTCCCCCAAGTTCACGTAAAACAAGTGCAAAACAGGTAGCGCCAATAAAGATGGCGAATATATAAGCCGTAGTATTGTAAGTTCTAAGTGTGACAGATTTCAAAACCTTGAAATTTAACTTGCCGTAGTAAAAGGCCAGAAGAGTTGCACCAAATGCACCAATACCGGAGGCTTCAGTAGGCGTGGCAATACCCGCAAATATCGAACCTAGCACCGTAAATACGAGTAACATTGTGGGAAGCATAGCCGTCAATACATCAATAGCTACCTTCAAGTCTACTTTTTGTACGTCGTCAGGCAGTGGTGTGCTAGCGGGTTTGAAGACGCCCACACCGATGATATAAACCACATATAGAGCGCTCAGTATGATACCTGGAACCACAGCGCTCATAAATAGGTCGCCCACAGAAAGCGCTAGTTGATCGGCCATAATAACTAACATGATACTTGGTGGGATAAGAATACCAAGTGTACCAGAGCTAGCGATTGTGCTGAGTGCTAATGGTTTTGAGTAACCTTGCTGAAGCATCGATGGCAAGGCCATCATGGCTAATAGAACTACAGATGCACCAATTATTCCCGTAGACGCAGCCAATATAATCCCGATCGCGGTAACCGTTAATGCAAGTCCTCCTCTTACATGGCCAAATAAAACTTGCATGGATTTCATTAGTCGTTCAGCAACGCCAGAACTATCCAGCATATTGCCCATGAAAATGAACATGGGAAGAGCTACTAGAATCCAGTTATCCATTATTTTGTAGAGTCGGTTTACCACCAAGCCAACGGTATTATAGTCTAAGCCTGTAATAGTCCCGATATACAGATCGCTAAAGTAGCCGATCATTGTGAAAACGATACCGACACCCGCAAGTACATAAGCTACTGGGAGGCCTGTAAACAATAAGGCTATAAAGGTCCCGAACATCAGAACCACTAGTACTTCATTAGCATCCATCATTCTGGCCCTGTTTTAGAATTTGTATTTCTTGAATAATTCTTACCAATACGGCAAGAAACAACATCGCCAAGCTCAGCGGGATCACTGACTTAATCGCCCATCTCCAGGGCAACCCAGATGGTGATGTTGAAGACTCATTGATTCGCCATGAGTTGTATACAAAATCAAGGCTGTGCATAAATTGCACGATGATGAAAGGTGTAACTAAGAATAAAAGCCCTAGTATTTCTATTTTTGATTTGGTTCGTTGAGAGAACAATCCTGAGAATATATCTACTCTGACATTAGAATTACTTAGTTGCGCTTGTGTTAAGCCAAACATTACAGCTATGGAATATAAATGCCATTGGAGCTCTTCTAGCATTATTGAGCCGCTAGCGAAAAATTTTCGCAACACGACTTGAGTTATTATTACCCCAATCAGTGCTACGTTCACCCACGCGATTACGTTTCCTATCTTTTTAAGAATTATTTCTAATCGCGAGGCCTGTTGATTAAATGAGATCAGCATAGAGTTATTGCTCATTATTATCACCTTTTCGTTCTTAAAAGGTGTAGCAAGGGCCATTATTTAAATGGCCCTCTTGTTAGAGTACTAGAAGCTCCTATTGGCGAGGAAGAAAAGCATTTACTTCCCAAATATCGTATTTTTCTCGGAAGTCGCTTAAATCAGCATATGCTTTCTTGAAAAAAGGATCTTCATTCATCTCTGTGACTACTTCGTTCCACTTTCTTTTGAATGCATCAAGCATCTGATCGTTCCAATAGCGTATTTCTACGCCGTCTTTTTGCGCCTCAGCCAATATCTCAAACTGGCTCGCTTCACCTTCGGCAAAGGAATCGGTCATTGACGCCTTACAAACGCTTTCAACAACGGCTTGTTGATTTTCACTCATGCCGTTCCAAGTGTCTTTATTTATCAGAAGCTCATAAATAGTCGATTGCTGATGCCACCCAGGGAAATAGTTATATTTTACAATCTTATTAAAGCCAAGTCGTTTATCGATAGCAGGTTGAGCAAACTCAGTCGCGTCAATCGCACCTTTTTCCAATGCGCCAAAGATCTCGCTACTTGGTAATTGGGTGGTGTTAACCCCCAGTTTCTCCATTACACTGGCACCCAAGCCGAAAAACCTCATATTAAGGCCTTCAAGATCAGTCGGTTTTTCAATTGGTTTTGAGAACCATCCAGAGGTTTCTGGTGAAATAATAGCGCAGGGTAATACTTTTACATTATATCCGGCAGTGTCATACATTTCTTGGTATAGACTTAGCCCATTTCCATAATAAAGCCAAGCCATGTATTCACCGGCCTCAGGCCCAAAAGGGATCGCAGAAAATATGGCAGCCGCCGGTATTTTTCCTTGCCAATTTCCTGCTGTCGCATAGCCAGCATTTACTTTGCCTGTCGCGACTGCATCCAGGATTTCAGTGGCACTGATAAGCTTATTAGGTTCATATATTTTCATTCTGATGTTGCCGTCACTTACTTTATCTAGCTGATCGGCAACACGGACGATAGACGTACCCATTGCGGGCAGGCTCGATGAATATGCAATTGGAGTTTTAAGTAAAATTCGTTCCGCATAGGCGTTTGAAGCTAGTGCAACTGATAAAATTGAGATGGATGCAAATTTTTTATATTTGTTTTTCATGGTTTACCTCTCATTATTTTGATTATAAGTTTTCTTTGAGGTTTGTTGGGTTTTTAAGTTACTTCTAGATATCTAATACAATTAGATCGCTTGTAACACGAGATACACAACTCGTGAAGTGATCGCTCCGTTCTTCGTCGTCGAGAATATAGTCCTGGTGATCTACCTCCCCTTCTAAAAATCTAATTTTACAAGCTCCGCAAAGCCCTGATTCACATGATCTTTCAACTTCAACTCCTGAGTTTTGCAACGCCTCCAGTACGGATACACCGGCTGCAACTTCAATCACTTCCCCAGTGCTATTTAGCTTTATCTTGTAGCCGTCCGTGCGCTCTGGTTGTGAATCTGCTTTTGGTGCCACAGGCGCCTTAAAATGTTCGAAGTGGACAGTGCCTTTTGTCCAATGTGCTGCTGATGTTTTACACGCCTCCATGAATCCACTTGGTCCACAATAATACAAATGGTCGCCATCGCGTTGGCTTTCAAAAAGTTTCTGGAGATTCAACCCGTTATTTGGATCGCCTCCGTCAAAATGGAAATGAACATTTTCATTATCTGATAACGCGCAAATCTCATCGTAAAATGCGACGCATGTCTTATCTTTTGCGCAATAATGAAGTTCGTAGGGGATGTTAAGCGAGCGCAATTTGTGGGCCATCGATTTTAGAGGAGTAATACCGATACCTCCTCCTATGAGGATCGCTCTCTTAGTATTATCAGAGAGCTCAAAGTTATTTCTTGGAAGGCTTACAGTTACAATATCTTGGACCTTTAGCTGGTCATGGATTGCTTTCGATCCGCCGCGCCCGTTTTCATCGCGCAGGACAGCAATAACATATCTGTGTGTTTCGCTCGGATCATTACACAGAGAATATTGCCGGGTAACGTTGCTTGATACTTTTATATCGATATGAGATCCTGCTTCAAACGGGGGTAGATCTTTACCATCCGGATCTACGAACTCATAAGAATTGATTGATTTGCCTTCAAAAGTAATTTTTCTTAGTACCAATGAAAGCTCTTGGCTATGATCAAAGCTTTTGGCGTTCATAATGCTGCTCTTTTAATAATTTTTATTGTCTCGTTTGCTCTTGTTTACGTTAATTCCAGGCTACAGCGTAAAAAGAGCGGGTGCGTGATTTTTCACGCACCCTTTAGGTGTCAGCGCTGAACAGACGTTTCAAGCTCATCCATTTTCTGTTTTACATAATCAGCGCGCTCATCACCCTTCAACTGATCTGCTTCGGTCAGAATCGATACGATCTGTTTTGCAACATACCGACGATTTTTGACTTCAGTGTCTACGTCCTCTGCTTCTGGGATGTCAAGCACATTGCCACAGCAGTAGCTATTTGGCGCTCCGTTCATGCCTTCTAACCATTTAGCAAATCCTTCCGGTGTCGCGTCAGGATTATTACCTCTGACAGCATCGCGGAGCATCTTTCTGAACATGTAGAGCCCCGCATCAAAGCGTGTCGGGTTCTCCAGCGCGTGGACTGCGATTGGACGCTGACTGATAATTGCCTCGTAATCACCTGGGGCGTATTGACAGTCTTTGTAGTTTTCTCGTGCACGATGATCTGACGGAATCGGCGGCATGTCGTCAATCGTGTACTTGCCAAATCGCTCAGGACGACGCATCGCCACCTGCCCGTCCAGGAAGTCGATAGACTCATACCCTACAAGTTCTTTCTTACCCACTCCGCGAGTATCGATACCTGGGCCCATAACTCGCCAGCCGATCATCTTGCTATTTTCATCATCGACAGGCACGGTCCAGCGGATGATGTGAAAGCGGCTAAAGAGCTTTTTCTTTGAACCATCTTCAGACGTATAAGCGTGAAGGCTCAAGTTGGGCAGCGCTTGGTGCTGAACGCGCACAAACAGGCGGTCTTTGTCTACACGGCGCGCGCCTGCGCATGCGAGACCTTTACCTTTATGTACCGGAATAAACTGCATATCCGGTGCAACTTCCATTGAGCCCGCACCAACTTCGTCAAAGGTGGTCTCTTGGAAATTCCCACCAACAACGTATTTCGCTGCATGGAGCGCTGTTGGGTGGAAGTTGTCTGCTGCATTATCCTGTACTTGAAGCCAGTTACAGTGTTGGAAATTGCTATACGGTACCAGTTCGTCTGTTGGCAGGACGGTGAAATTTCCTTCCCATTCAGGGAACGGCGGCTCGTTTTCCGGCGGACCCATGTAGGCGAACACGAGACCATTACGCTCGAACGCTTTATAAGCACCCTGCTGAATGGAACAGGCGTAACGTTCGGCATCCTTCTCTTCGCCCTTAGGGAACGGAACCTCTATACAGCTTCCATCAACGTCAAATACCATACCGTGGTAGCAGCAGCGGATACCGTGCTCTTGGATTGACCCGTATTCCAAAGAAGCGCCACGGTGACAGCAATGCGCATGCAACAGACCGATTTTTCCTGACCCGTCGCGGAAAGCTACGAGCTCTTCACCGAGAATTTTTAGATATGTCGGTGTATCTGTAAGCTCCTTTGCCATGCAGACTGGCTGCCAAAAAGAACGCATATAATCGCCCATGGGCGTACCGGGACCTACTTCTGTAAGCTCCGGGTCATGGGCCGGCACTTTATTGGAATGGTACCCGCTATAGGGTTTAAGGTGATCTGGCTTGTCCTTATCAACCCCAGTGCTTTCAGTGTTGGTTACTTTTATTGTCATTTGATAGCTCCAGTTTTAGATGGCTATGTTTTTTGTTTTGAACATTGTCGGAAATGCTGATCTTCAACTTTTAATTGACTCAGATGACCGGATCTTTCTTTTTCTGATGACAGGCTCGTTACTCCTCTCAGGCCGAAGGGCCTACCGTCCTTGGTGTGTCTTTCTCGAAAACAAAACCGGCAATCAAGATCCAGAGTACTGCGTGCTGTACTCTGTATACAGAATACGTTAGTTCGGGATCGAGATGCTGTCAACCAGGATTTGGAAAGTTTGTGCACGAATACTAGATGAACGACTACTGCTCAAACGGCTGCAATCGAATTAATGGGGCGAGTAGCAAAGGTAAGCCGCTGTTTTAAAAACACTATATGTGTGAAAAGTAGTGCTTGATCAGAAGTTCTTGTGAGCGCTCGGTTTGGGCAACTGTTGTGCGTGACACTAACATGTAACCCACGTACTTCGCGGGCTGCGCCGTCGTGAAATCGTTCTCCAGCCGTATGGGGCAATTTTTGTAAGGCGATGACACGGCTGAACTTGTGACGTGGTGGTCTCACGTGATCAGTCGTCCCCGGCAACTTCGCATTTAGCAAGCAGCCAGCTTTTGAAGAGTCGAATTTTATTAACTTTTCTTTCATTTGTTCTGCATGAAAAAAAGTGAGTTTCTACACTTTTTTCGATGAACACGTTCCTACCTAGCTCGATCAGCTCTCCTCTCAATATCTCTCGCTCTGCAAGACGTACGCTCTCAAGCGCTACCCCCATGCCGTCCACTGCGGCCGAGATTACTAAAGCGGCTCTGTCAAAAGATGGGCGGGGCCGTTTTGGTAGACGCAGCCCATTTAAGGTGAACCAGTCAGACCAGGAGGTGTGACTTAGCTGAGATTCAATGAGAGGTAGTTCGGTGATCTGCTGCGAAGCAGTCAATCTATCGTCTAGCAGACCTGGAGCGCACAAGGGGACTGTTCTTTCTTTTCCCAAAGCAATTACGTCCACGCCGGGGCGTTCAAATACATTCACGTATGTGATGGCAACGTCGACATCTTGAACACGTGTGAGGTCAATAGGTTCGGCTCCTGTAGAGAGCCTGATAGTTATGTCGGGGTGATGCTCCATGAACTCAGGGAGCCGAGGGCCGAGCCATTTGGCGGCGAAACTAGGTGCGCAGTAGAGGTTGAGGACTTCAGCACTGGGTGTTAACGCCACTTCGTTACATGCGGCTTCTAAAGCGTCGAAAACTCTAGATAAGTTCGCTTGTAGACGCGCGCCTTCAGGAGTTGGCTCTACGCTCCTGTTCTTCCTAATGAACAAGGGTCGCCCAAAGTAACCTTCAAGCTCCCTAACTTGGTGACTGATCGCGGATTGGGTTAAGTGAAGTTCTTGTGCCGCCAACGTAAAGCTTTGCAGTCTAGCGGCAGCCTCGAATGCGCGTAAGAGAATGAATTTCGGTATTTTATTCATGCATGGTCCTTAGGCATTATCTGTATTCATGCTTTCATGAACAGACGTCGCTTGTCAATTCGCGTTATTCCTCCGAATATCCAACTATGCCAGCTAAATGATAGCGACGAACTGACGTGATCATTCTGCGAGCATTTAGAGAATAGTCACAATCAGATGTGGTTATATTTTTCTGCTGGTTGTTTCAACTGCATGAATAATAAGGAGAAGTATATGAACGCCATCGCTGAACAGCTTCGTAAAAGCGGCCGCACTTCGATCTATCAGCCTGAGCAAGAAGGTCTGATTTATCCTGAAGAGCCGTCTTTCTCTTCTCGTGAAGAAGAGCGCCGTCATCTTAAAGAGCGCCTGGTAGGGGCGTGTCGGGCATTTGCTTTGCACGGGCTGGATTATGGGTTTGCCGGTCACCTCACAGTACGTGATCCTATTGATCCGAGCCTTTACTGGACCAACCCGATGGCAGTGCATTTTGCCGATGTGAAAGTTTCAAATTTGATCCTTGCGGATCACGAGGGTACGGTCGTGGAGGGCGACTACGCCATCAATAGAGCCGGATTTGTGCTTCATGCTGCAATTCACGAGGCACATCCCGATATTGTAGCGATGTGTCATGCTCATACAGTCTACGGCTCCGCATTTGCAGCTCTCGGTAAAGAGCTTCTTCCTATGACGCAGGATGCTTGTGCATTCTACGAAGACCATGTTGTTATCCTCGATGAAGCCGGCCAAGTTGCAGTTGAAACGAAGGCGGGACACAAGGTTGCTGACGCATTTAAAGGTGTAAAGGCAGCAATTCACCAAAATCATGGTCTGCTTACCGCTAGCCGTCATAGTATTGAAGCCGCTGCGTTTTGGTTTATTGCTCTAGAGCGCTGCTGCCAACAGCAGTTGATGATCGAAGCTACAGGTCAGGTTCCTAAACTGGTTACTCAAGATCGTGCTCGTTATAGCCGCGAACATGTGGGCAGCGAATATATCGGTTGGCTACACTTTCAGCCAATTTGGGAGCAATTGGTAAAGGCACAGCCTGACATGTTTAGCTGATAGGTATGTGGACAATAGCAGCCTGTTAATAATCGATTGTTACAGGCTGCTATTTAATTTTCCCTGTGTTTCAAAAAAGTGCTTTTTAAAGCATAAAAAATAAGTGGAGGCATGGGATGAAGTTGTTACAATTTCAAAACGTCGTCATCAGCACAGACGACAATCAGTTTGATATTGCAGAATCTGTGGCGATGATGTTTGCAGAATATGGTGCAAATGTGTCGATCCTGAGTAAAGATAGAGTCCAAGCCGATAAGCTACTAAGCGCTCTAGGTGGCGCTGGCTTCCATGTGGATTGTGATATATATAAAAAAGAATCTTGTGAAAAAGCCTGTAAATTAGTTTACGAAACTTGGGGCAAAGTTGATGTGCTTGTAAATTTACCAGGAATGACACAGGATAAATGCATTTTAAGTATTGATCCTGAAGAACTGGCTGAAAATTTCAGTTGCAGTATATTTAGTATGGTTTGTATTAATCAGACTGTTTCTGGATATATGAAAAAAAATGGAGGTGGATCGATTATTAATATAATGCCTCCTGATAAGATTAATGATCAAGCCCATACGTCATCGCATTATGGTGCAGTAAAAGAGTGCTTGGTTAAGTTATGTAAGTCGTTCGCCCAAGATTTAGCTGAAAGCAAAATAAGAGTAAATGTTGTAACCCCTGGTTTTATAAATCGTGGTTTTACTGTATCTCATCTGGGGTATGGCGCCTATGAATGTGCTATATCACGCATCCCGCTAAGACGAGGGGGGCGCGTCGAGGATATTGCCGGAAGTAGTATATTTCTGGCATCTCCTTTATCAACATACATTACTGGTATGGAAATGTTTGTCGATGGAGGGGTTCATTATATAAATAGCTCAAGCTAAAGCAAGTATATCATTGTAATAGTGTCTATTAAAAAACGCAAAATAAGGCTATTTTCGTGTCTAGAACAGCTTTTATTACCGGCGCAACCTCTGGGTTCGGCTTGGCATGCGCACGGCGATTGGCTAGCGCTAACTGGAATTTGGTTCTCGTAGGACGTCGAGAAGAACGGCTTGCAGCGTTGGAAATCGAGCTTTTGGAGCGCTGTAAAGTAAAAACTCTAACGCTTGATGTCCGAGATTCAGAAGCTATTAACCATAGCATTGAGACACTGCCTGAACCATTTAAAAATATAAGTTTATTGTTGAACAATGCGGGTTTGGCATTGGGGACTGAGCTTGCTCAAAACTGCAAGTTATCCCGCTGGCAGCAGATGATCGACACAAATATAAGTGGAGTTGCTGCAGTGACCCACGCACTTTTACCTACAATTATTCGTTACGGTAAAGGTGCATGTATTATAAACTTGGGGTCTATTGCAGGTCGCTGGCCTTATCCAGGGGGCAACGTTTACTGTGGTACTAAAGCATTCGTTGAGCAGTTTTCAAACGCTTTGAGGTGCGATTTGGCGGGCACAGGAGTCCGTGTAACAAACATAGCACCTGGGCTCGCTGAGAGCGAATTCACCCTAGTTCGTACAGGGGGAGACACAGGTGCTCATGAAGAACTTTACAAAGGAGCGAACCCTATTAAACCTGAAGATATCGCTGACGTAGTTTATTGGATAGCGACTCTTCCTCCTCATCTTAACATCAATCAGCTTGAAATAATGCCAGTATCACAGGCATGGTCTCCTTTAGCGATATATAGGTGGTATAGCGATATAGAAGAGTAATAATATATCGCCGGTATTATATATCGCTACAACTAAATATATAATTGGTGATGATCTTTTTACTCCGCTATCCCGTGCTTTTTTGGAAGCCAGAAGTGTTGATGTATTTTGTTTTTGTGGCAATCGATTATTACATATGAGTGATTCTGTAATATTAAAAGATCTAACAGGTAACTTTGAAGATCGCTTTAAGATTAAAAATGTGAACTGGGTTATTAATCCTGCTCAACATTGGGTGATAACTGGAACTAATGGATCGGGCAAATCTGCTTTGGCGGCCGTGTTGGCTGGTGTGGGCTAAATCGAATCCGGAATGATTTTTAATCTTCCAAGAAAAGTAGAGATTTTTAATTTGAAGTTCAATTTGAATTAATCGCTGGAGAAATTAAAAAAGATGATTCAGATATAATGGACGTTGTATCCGTCGGTACTCCTGTTAGAGAATTTATTTTCTCGCAATGTTTTGACCCTTCACTGGCAACTACTTTAACAAATAAGTTTGGTATTTCAGATTTTCTGGATCGGTCGTTTCGTAAACTTTCTACGGGCGAAACTCGAAAGGTGATGCTAATTCGATCTCTTTCTCGAAAGCCAGATTTGCTCATATTCTATGAACCATTTGATGGGTTAGACGCCAACAGCTTATATATCCTCTACGAGTATCTTGATTGCCTTTTCGATAAAGTCGCTATGGTTATGGTGCTTAATCAATTTGATGAAATACCTAGGTTTATCACTCATTTTTCCTATATGGAAAAGGGTGAGTTAGTACTTAAAGTTAATCGTGCCGACGAGGATGTCTTTAGCGAGTTGTATCATCTAATACACCTTAAAAATACAGATTTTGACATCCCTTTAGCGGATTTACATAACCCACCACCTCAGTTAGATCCAATTTATCCTTTGGTTCGGCTTAAAAATGTTAAAAATCAATACGGCGAATCTATAGTTTCCGAAGGCCTAAATTGGACTATTGAACCCGGCCAACATTGGCAACTAAGCGGGCCTAATGGAAGTGGTAAAACAGGTATATTATCCTTAATAACAGGCAATCATCCTCAGTGTTATGTGAATGACATTTTTTTTGGAGGTTTAAACGTGGTAATGGGGAAAGTATCTGGCAAATCAAAAAGTATATTGGATATGTTTCCACTTCGCTGCATTGGGAATATCGTGTCTGATGTAGTTGCAAAAGTGTGATTTTGTCTGGATTATATGACAGTATCGGAATGTGCTGTGGATTCAACTGGTCATCGCAACACTCTGAGCACTACCGCATTTAACCCAAGACTGCCCTACGCCCAAATAAAAAGGCCCCGAAGGGCCTTTGATGGAGGGCTAAACATAACGCCTAAACGTTATTTGTTGACGTGCTCTGGACCGAATTCCGGATACGCGTGCATTCCACACTCGTGAAGGTCCATGCCTTCCGCTTCCTCTTCTTCGCTGACGCGGATGCCCATCACGGCTTTGATAACCAGCAGGACGATGAAGCTGGCGATAAACATCCAGGCGAAGGTTGCTGCTGTGCCGATCAGCTGTCCCATGAAGGTGGCATCGGGGTTGGTGATGAGTACGGCGAAGATGCCCCAGATACCGGCGGAGCCGTGGACGGAGATTGCGCCGACCGGGTCATCCAGCTTCAGGCGATCCAGCAGGAGTACGGAGAAGACAACAACGACACCGCCGATGGCGCCGATGAAGCTGGCCATACCGGCGCTGGGCAGCAGCGGTTCGGCGGTGATGGCCACGAGACCGGCCAGTGCACCGTTGATGGTCATGGTCAGGTCGGTCTTGCCAAACAGGGCGCGGGCCACAAGGGCTGCGACAACCATACCGGCGGCAGCGGCGGCGTTGGTGTTTACGAAGATTTTGGCAACGGCGTTGGCTTCTTCAACGTTGGCGATTTTCAGCTCGGAACCGCCATTGAAGCCGAACCAGCCCATCCAGAGGATGAACATACCCAGGGTGGCCATCGGCAGGTTGGCACCGGGGATGGCGCGCACTTCACCGTTAGGGCCAAACTTGCCTTTACGTGGGCCGACCAGAATAACGGCGGCCAACGCAGCGGCCGCACCGGCCATATGCACGACAACGGAGCCTGCAAAGTCCTGGAAGCCTAGCTGATCCAGGAAACCACCGCCCCATTTCCAGTAGCCTTCCACCGGGTAGATCACGGCAACCATAAACACCGCGAAGATCAGGAACGGCCACAGCTTCATGCGCTCGGCCACTGCACCGGAGACAATGGACATGGTGGCGGCTGCGAATACGGCCTGGAAGATAAAGTCGGCCATGGCGGAGTAGTAAGGCGCTCCGTCCCCACCTGCGATGACATCGTCGGTGCTGTTATCGCCGCCCAGCATGAAATCGATACCGGGAATGACCGAGCTGATCGGATCAGCCGGATACATGATGTTGTAGCCCACGACCAGATAGACAATACACGCGATGCCGTAGAGCAGTGCGTTTTTGTTCAGGATCTCGACCGTGTTCTTGCCACGTACCAGCCCGGATTCAAGCATGGCGAAACCCGCCGCCATCCACATCACCAACGCGGTACACATCAGGAAGTAAAAAGTATCCAGAGCATAGCCCAGTTCCAATACCATTGTCTCCATTTGTTCTCTCCAAAATCGGTCAGGGCAAACGCCACACACCAGCGTTCTAAAACCCCTTTAGGGAATATTTATTTCCTACTACGAATAAGCAATGAATAGACCAACTTTGCGTATACGGCTGTTTTTCAAGGCTTATGGGGAGAAATCAGGGGTTGTCGGGTAAAAACCGTCCCCAAATAGGGGCACTCGAAATTTGCGAGCCCTTTTTAAGTGCATACGGGTTCTTAGCAGTGAACGGAAAGGGGCGTTTTCAGATATAGAAAAAGGCCCCGAAGGGCCTTTGATGGAGGGCTTAACGCCGAAAAGGTTTAAACGTATTCAGGCCGCTTCCATGGCCTCACAGGCTTCCAGTGTATTCTGTAGCAGGCAGGCGATGGTCATCGGTCCAACACCGCCGGGCACGGGCGTAATCGCTGCAGCCCGTTCCTTGGCCGTATCAAAGTCCACATCCCCGGCCAGTTTGCCGGTATCCAGGCGGTTGATACCCACATCCAGTACCACGGCACCGGGCTTGAGCCATTCCCCCTTGATAAACTTCGGAATACCCACGGCGGCGACCACAATGTCGGCGCGCGCCAGCTCGGCTTGCAGATCTTTGGTTTTGGAGTGGCAGACAGTCACCGTTGCCCGCTCCATCAGCAGTTCCAGAGCAACCGGTCGGCCCACAATGTTAGAGGCGCCGATGATGACCGCATTTTTGCCCATGGGATCAATTCCGTAGGCCTTGAGCAGACGCATACAGCCATAGGGTGTGCAGGGCCGCAGTGTCGGTGCTTTTCCGGCCAGGCGCCCCAGGTTATAGGGGTGAAAACCATCCACATCCTTGGCCGGATCGATCCGCTCGATCACCGACTGCACCTCAATGTGCTTGGGCAAAGGGAGCTGCACCAGGATGCCGTGAATCTCAGGGTCGGCATTGAGATCATCGATCAGCGACAACAGATCGCCCTGGGTGGTTTCCACGGCCATCCGGTAGCTGCGCGAGATGAAGCCCACTTCCTCACACGCCTTCACTTTGCTGCCCACGTAGACCCGGGAGGCGGGATCTTCGCCGATCAATACCACCGCCAGACCCGGAGCCGGCAGCCCCTTTTCAAGGCGAGTTTTCACCTGTTCTGCAATTTCTTTGCGTAGGTTGGCCGCTACGGCCTTCCCGTCGATCAGCTGCGCTGTCTCCACAATCGTCTCCTGAGAGTTGAGTCGTTAAGAAATAGGCGGGGCGTTTCCCAAGCGGGAAACGCTCCCGAAGCAGACGCGATCAGAAGCCCTGGCCGGGCACCCAGGTGGTACCGGCCAGCGGTACACGGGCCATGGCGGCAGACTCAACGGTTAACGCCACCAGATCTTCCGGTTCCAGGTTGCGCAGGTCGTTCTTGCCACAGGCGCGTGCCAGTGTCTGAGCTTCCAGCGTCAGCACACGCAGGTAGTTAGCCAGACGATGCCCGGCCGCCACCGGATCAAGACGCTTCATCAGCTCCGGATCCTGAGTCGAGATACCGGCCGGGTCTTTACCTTCGTGATAATCGTCGTAGAAGCCGGCGGCGGATCCGATCTTTTTAAACTCTTCGTCATACATGGGGTGGTTACAGCCCAGCGCGACCAGCGCAGCGGTACCAATCGCCACGGCGTCGGCGCCCAGCGCCATGCACTTGGCCACATCGGCACCGTTACGGATACCGCCGGAGACGATCAGCTGTACCTTGCGGTGCATACCCATCTCCTGCAGCGCCTGAACGGCCTGCGGAATAGCCGCCAGGGTCGGGATACCCACGTGTTCGATAAACACATCCTGAGTCGCGGCAGTACCGCCCTGCATGCCGTCAACGACGATGACGTCAGCACCGGCCTTCACCGCCAGTTTTACGTCGTAGTAGGTGCGGGTCGCGCCCACCTTGATGTAGATCGGTACCTGCCAGTCAGTGATCTCGCGCAGCTCCTGAATCTTGATCGCCAGATCGTCCGGGCCGGTCCAGTCCGGATGACGGCAGGCAGAGCGCTGATCGATCCCCTTGGGAAGGGTACGCATCTGCGCGACACGGTCGGTGATCTTCTGACCCAGCAGCATACCGCCGCCGCCCGGCTTGGCACCCTGGCCCAGCACCACTTCGATGGCATCGGCCTTGCGCAGGTCGTCCGGGTTCATGCCGTAGCGGGACGGCAGGTACTGATACACCAGTTTTTTGGACTGGCCGCGCTCTTCCGGGGTCATGCCGCCATCACCGGTGGTGGTGGAAGTGCCCACTTCGGAGGCACCACGTCCCAGCGCTTCCTTGGCGTTGGCGGACAGTGCACCAAAGCTCATGCCAGCGATGGTGATCGGGATATCCAGCTTGATCGGATTCTTCGCGAAGCGGTCACCGAGTACCACGGAGGTGTTGCACTTCTCGCGGTAACCTTCCAGCGGGTAGCGCGACATGCTGGCACCGAGAAACAGCAGATCATCAAAATGGGGCAGCTTGCGCTTGGCGCCAAAGCCGCGAATATCGTAGATGCCGGTTTCCGCAGCCCGACGAATCTCGTGCATGGTGGTTCGGTCGAAGGTTGCTGATTCACGCAGGCCCGGGTTGACGTTGATATCGTTGCTCATGATTCAATCCTCTCGCAATCAGGCTTAGTACGCCGAAACGTTGTCGACTTTGAAGTTGTACAGCTGACGGGCCGATCCATAGCGCTTGAACTGGGTCGGATCCTCATCAACACCGGCGCGGTTCAGGAGTTCGGTCAGCTCGGTAATGTGCTCGTCGCGCATCTCTTTCTCGACGCAGTCGGCACCCAGTGATTTGACGCTGCCCTTCACATAGATGTGCACTTCGTAGAGGGAGTCGCCCAGTGCGTCCCCGGCATCACCGCACACCACCAGAGAGCCTGCCTGTCCCATAAAGCAGCTCATGTGACCCACGCTGCCTTTAACGACGATATCCACGCCCTTCATCGAGATCCCGCAACGCGCACCGGCGTTACCTTCGATCACCAGCAGGCCACCGTGCGCCGTTGCACCCGCCGCCTGGGAGGCATCGCCTTTAACGCGGACGGTGCCCGACATCATGTTTTCAGCCACGCCCTGGCCGGCGTTGCCGTGAATGGTGACGTGTGCTTTCTGGTTCATGCCCGCGCAGAAGTAGCCGGCATGGCCCTTGATATCCACAGACAGGTTTTGGTCGATACCGCATGCCAGGTTGTGCTGTCCCTTGGGGTTGAGCACTTCAAATTCGCGCTCAACGCACTCCGGGCTCTGGTCATGAAGCGCCTGGTTCAGATCGCGGACGGTCGCTTCGCTCAAATCAAAAGTTTTCATTGTCATCTCTCCTCAGGCACTGCGTTCCCAGACATAGAAGGTGGCCGGTTCCGGCTCCCAGACCTTGGCGTTTTCGATCCCCGGCAGGGTGGTCAACGCCTGATATTCCGAAGCCATGGCGACGTAATCGTCCGTCTCGGCCAGCACCGCCGGTTTACAGGCGATCGGATCACGCATCACCGCAAACCCGTTGCGCGTGCCGATGGTGAAGGTGAAGAAGCCATCCAGATCTTCCAGCGCATGTTCCAAAGCGACTTTCAGGCTGTCGCCCTGGCGCAGACGCCAGGTCAGGTAACCCGCGGCCACTTCTGAGTCGTTCTCGGTCTCGAAGGTGATGCCTTCACGCTTGAGGTTTTCGCGCAGACGGTTGTGGTTGGACAGGGAGCCGTTGTGCACCAGACACAGGTCCATGCCGGTGGAGAACGGGTGGCTGCCCTCCATGGTCACGGCTGACTCGGTGGCCATGCGGGTATGGCCAATGATGTGACTGCCCTTCATGTTTTTCAGGTTGAACTTGGCGGCGATCTTCTCCGGCAGGCCCACCTCTTTCAGAATCTCGATCGACTGACCCACACTCAGGATCAGCACGTCCGCCGCACTCTCTGCCATCCAGTCACGGATGGTCTGTTCGTCGGAGCCCACCTTGAATACAGTGACGTTGGCGTTCTGCATCCAGGTCAGTTCAACACGCAGCTGATGGCGCAGGGTGTCTGCCAGCGCTTCCCAGTCGTAGTTTTCATCAGGGTGGCGCAGGGTCAGCTTGGTCCAGCCATCGCCAACCTCATCCCCGTAGATGGCAAAGCCTGCACTGTCGGGACCGCGCTCCGTCATGGCGATCAACATCGGCTCGAACAGCTCGCCAATACGGCTCTCCAGTTCAGGGTTCTTCAAGTAAAGTCCAACGATTCCACACATAATTTTATCCTCTTGCCGGGCGCGCCCGGCTTCACACATTCACGCAGCCAGATGCTGAATTAGAAAAACTCGGCGTAATGCTTCAGTTCCCAGTCGGAAACATGGCGGCTGTACTCAACCCATTCAGCCCGCTTCACCTTGATGAACTCGGAGACGATCTCCTTACCCATCTTCTCGGTAAACAGGGTGTCCGCTTCCAGCGCATCCAGCGCTTCGTTCAGGTTCTGCGGCAGGATACTGACGCCCTTCTCCTTGATCTCTTCCAGGCTCAGACTGTACAGGTTCATATTCATCGGCTCACCCGGATCCAGCTCACGCTCGATACCATCCAACCCGGCGGCGATCAGTGCCGCATGGACCAGGTAGGGGTTGCAGCCGGAGTCCGGCAGACGGAATTCCAGACGGCCGTAGGGCACGCGAACCATGGCTGAGCGGTTGTTGTCGCCGTAGCAGACGTAGGCCGGGGCCCAGGTCGCACCGGAGGCGTTACCGCCTACCACGAGGCGCTTGTAGGAGTTGACGGTCGGCGCGGAGAAGGCGCAGATCGCATCGGCGTGGGCCAGGATGCCGGCGGTGAAGTGGTACGCCATTTTGGACAGGCCCATGCCGTTCTTGTCGGTTGCGTCATGGAACAGGTTTTTGCCTGACTCATCGGTGATCGACAGATGGAAATGCATGCCGTTGCCGGTCCGGTCGGAGGCAGGCTTGGGCATAAAGGAGCAGACCATGCCCAGCTTGTTGGCGATCTCACCGGCGGCCATGCGCACAAACGTAAACCGGTCGGCCGAGGTCAGCGCATCGCTATAGGTGTAGTTGATCTCGAACTGGCCGTTGGCGTCCTCGTGGTCGATCTGGTAGACATCGAAATCCACTGCCTGGAGAGATTCAACCAGCTGCTCCAGGAACTCACGGGAGCGGGACAGCCCCTTGTAGTCGTAGCAGGGTTTGTCCAGCACGTCGCTCTCATCCACCGGTGTCAGCGAACCATCTTCGGCACGGTTGAACAGTGAGAACTCGGGCTCCAGGCCGGTGTTCAGGGTCCAGCCGCGCTGGCTCAGCTTGTCCAGCTGGTTTTTGAGCACCACACGGGAGCAGTAGGGGTGCGGTTCGTTATTGACGTAACCATCGCAGGCGATGCGGGCATAGCCCGGCTGCCAGGGTACGGCGCTGAGTGTATTCAGGTCACCACGGGCCATGAAGTCAGGGCCGTGGGGCTCCATGCCCAGTCCCCAGACGGCAAATCCTGCGAATCCGGCACCGCTCTCGACCACCGAGTTCAGGCAGTTGGCCGGAACCGACTTGGTCTTGGCAACACCGTGGATGTCGACGAACTGGGCCAGGATGTACTTGATGTCGTTCTGGCTGAGGAAACGGTCAATCTCTGCGGGCATCATAGTGCACCTCCTTTGGTTAAGTCTTTGCCACCCAGTTCGCGGACCAGGGTGCTGAAAATTTCACTTAGGTAATGGTCGTAACCGGCATCAAAACCGATCATCAGAGCACCGCCTTGCTGTTCTCGATAAAGCCAGCAGTTCACACCGGCCACCGATGCCATCAGCCAATCGCCGGGCTGCATCTTGCGGAAGTCGAACTGGCACAGCTGTAACATCAGCTCAATCCACCCCTCACCCTGCACCACGAGGACGCGGTCGTTGCGGGGGAAGCACCATTCGCAGCCAGCCCACTCTTGCCCGACGGGGACAAACGCCATGTACTCGTCGGTCCCGGTACGTGCGACCAGCGCTCCGTTCAGTTCCAGGGCCGTTAGTTGCGATTGAGGCAAAGGCAGTCCCGATCCGGCCAGCGCCTCTGCACTGACGGGACCGGTAAGCAGGTAACCGCTCAGATCGTCACGGGCACTCAGGCTCAGGTTGCTCATCTCGGGTGAAGCATTAGCATTCATCAGGCCACCTCCGTCAGGTCGGCTGTCTGGCGTGCGCCATCGGCGTCGTAAAAAGGTGTCGCGCAAGGCTCGATGGCAACAAAGGCCCCGCTATCGACTTTCACCTGCATCGGCACGTTGGCATCGGCCAGTGGCAGATCCACCATCGCCAGACCGATGATCCGGCCCAGAGACGGGCTATAGGCGATACTGGTAATACGCCCGGAGATCTCGCCGTCCTGAATAATCAGGTGACACTCTTTCGGCATTTCACTGCTGCTCTTTGGAGAGAATCCCTGCGGCAGACGGAACCCGATCAAGCGGCGCTCGCAGCTGTTTTTCAGGCGTGCCAGTGAGGGCTTGCCGGTGAACCAGGGCTTGCTCTTGAGCGGCACCGCCCAGCTCATATTGGCTTCGAACGGGTTGGTCAGGCCGTCGGTATCCTGGCCCACGATGATGTGGCCCTTTTCCAGTCTCAGTACGCGCTGCGCCTCGACACCGAAGGGGCGGATCGCATGGGCAGAACCGACGTCCATCAGTTTTTCCCAAACTTCCAGCGCTGCATTAGCCGGCAGGTGAATCTCGTACCCCAGCTCACCGACAAAACCGACCCGGATCAGACGTACGGGATAGCCAAGCAGAGTGCCTTCGCGCATGCCCAGGTAGGGAAAGCTCTCTTCACTGAGATCCACATCGGTCAGTGCGCTCAGCACCTTGCGTGATGCAGGTCCCGCCAGGTTCATGGCCGCCAGCGAGCCGGTCAGGTTGGCCAAACGGACGTTGAGACCCAGTTCCTGAATTTTCAGCGACAGGGTTCTGAACGCAGCGGCGGCGTGGCTGGTGGTGGCAGTGACGTAGAAGCGGTCTTCGGCGATACGACCGACGATACCGTCATCGATGATCACGCCGCTGTCATCCACCGCCAGGGCATAACGGGTCATACCGATTTTGATGGTGGACATCTTCATGGTGTACACCACATCCAGCAGTCGGCCCGCATCCGGGCCCATCACCTCGATCTTGCCCAGCGTGGAGACATCGATCAGGCCAAGACCGCTACGCACCGCCTGTACTTCCTGCACAATCGACTGCTCACGCTGAGCCGCCGTGACTGCCCCCGCCGCCGTGCTCGGTGCATAGAACTCAGGACGCTGCCACTGACCGGCTTCCATCATCCGGGCACCATGTTTCAGATGCCACTGATGCATCGGGGTCAACCGCTCCGGGCGGAACCGTCGCCCTGCCAGCGCACTGACCGGCACCGGGTGGAACATGGGGCGGGCCGTGGTTGAACCGGTCTCGTCGATGGTTTTACCGGTGACAGACGCCAGTACCCGGATGCCGTTCATGTTGGAATGTTTACCCTGACTCGGGCCCATTCCATTGGTGGAGAAGCGCTTCATCAACTCGATGTTGTCGAAGCCCTCTTTGGCGGCATTGATCAGGTCCTTAAGCTGGAGATCCTCATCGATATCCAGGAAGTTCTTGCCCTTGGGGTGACCGATAATCGGCCAGGGGTGACTGTGTGACTGAGTATCGCGATGGACAGTGAGCTCACTGACGACCGCTTCCCCACGCAGTTGCGCAAGCGCTTCCCGGGCTGCGCGACTGCCATCAGCCAGACGCTGCTCCAGCGTGAAGGCGCCATTGAGACGCCCGCAGGCATGGATTCCTTGGGGCAGCTCACGGGGCAAAATCTGCTCGGCCTGGCTGGCATATCCCAGCTTGGCACCGGCCTGGTAGAGCATCTGGGCGGCAGGCGCCCAACCCACACTCATCAGCAGCAGATCGCAGGGAATCACATGGCTCTTGCCGGCGTCGCATCCCTTGCCATTAAACGGCGCAACCACCACGGCGCTAAGCGCGCCTTTGCCCTGGGCTTCGTAGATTGCGCTGTGATCCAGCACAGTTATACCCTGAGCCTGGACCTGCTTGGCCCACTCACCGCGTTTGCCCACCCGTTCCAGATCGACAACGGCGGCAACCTCAACCCCGGCTGCGATCAAATCCAGCGCGGCGCGGTATCCTTCATCGTTACCGCAGAGTACGACGGCACGCTGACCGGGTTTAACGGCATAGCGGGCAATCAAACGCTGGGCGGCGGAAGCCAGCATCACGCCGGGCAGATCGTTGTTGCGAAACACCGACGGCTGTTCCATAACGCCGGTGGCCATAATCACCTGCTCGGCGCGCATTTTGGTGATGCCTTCGGGGCCTACCAGCGGCACATAGTGGTCGGTATACCAACCGGCTGCATAATGGGCTTCCATCAATCGAATCTTGGCGTTGTTACTGATCCGGCTTTTCAGATCGGCACGCACCTTCGCCGCCGCTTCCTCATTGGCGAGCTGGTAATCGAGGCTGCCGCCGATACGCGGATTCTCATCCACCAACACCACGTCGGCACCTGCTTCTGCAGCGCTTAAGGCTGCCTGCATGCCGCTAGGTCCGGCACCGATCACCAGAACTTCGCTAAAGCCGTAGCGCTTGGGCTGCCGGGTAGCGCTCCAGCTGGTATTGATCTCACCGAGCCCGGCCTTTTCGCGGATCAGACGTTCCCAGTACGGGAAAAACTTTTTCGGTTTGTGGAACGTCTTGTAATAGAAGCCCACCGGCAGAAACCGGGACAGCAAACCGATATAGCGGTCTTTATCGTTGGCCAGGGTACCGTTGACGTTACAGGCGCGCAGATCCACTCCCTCACTGACCGGCGTTACATCACCGCGAATATTGGTGGCGTCACTGCTTTGGAACAGGGCGTTAACGTCATGGTTGGCCATCGACAACACACTGCGCGGACGGTGGTATTTAAAACTGCGTCCGAGCAGCTTCTGCCCCCCGGCCAGCAATGCAGAGGTCAGGCTATCGCCGGAAAAACCGGAAAAGGTCTGGCCTTCAAAGCGGAAGCTGACCGACTCACTGCGGTCGATCCACTCCAGCGGTTGGGGATCAAGCCGGAATTTCATAGTGCGGCTCCTCGTAACGAACTTCACTGGCGTCCACCTGGCCGATAATCTGGTCGGTCAGCGTGTCGCGTTCGAAAATAAACCAGCGTCCGGTGGGACGGTGATACCAGCGTTCCCGCAGAACTCCGGGCGCTCCGTTACGGTTAAAAACGTAATCAGCCCAGGTGGACTCGTCGGCATCGGACGGCGGTATGCGGATTTCACCGAGGTAGTCGAACTCGGTGATAGGACGTTTGCCGATGTCGGCACAATCAAGCAGTTTCATGACCCGCCTCCTTAGTGACCGACCGACGCCGCGCCCTTCTCGCCGACCAGATCGAAGTCGGCAAAACGGGACAGTCGGAAGGGTTCAATCAATTCGTGGGTTTTGTCGTTGGCAACGGTCCAGGCCATGGTCTTACCGCTGACCGGGGTTGCCTTGAAGCCCCAGGTGCCCCAACCAGCATCCAGGTAGAAGCCGTCGATGGGGGTTTTACCCATGATCGGCGCAAAGTCCGGGGTGATATCGGACATACCGGCCCATTGACGCATCACTTTCATGCGGCTCATGAACGGAAACAGATCCAGCATCTGGTCGGTAAGCCCCTCGACAAAGTCGAAGCTGGAGCGGGTGGAGTGCAGCACCGACGGGTCTACGGATGCCCCCATCACCATCTCACCGCGGGACGACTGGCTGACGTAGACATGCAGGCTGCCGGAGACCACGATGGTGTCCATGAACGGCTTCACAGGCTCCGATACACAGGCCTGCAACGGGAAGATCTCGATCGGCGTACGCAGCCCCAGCATGCTGGTGATGCGCGGGGTGGAACCGGCTACCATGGAGATCACCTTGTTGCAGCTGATCTGACCGCGGTCGGTATCGACACCCACTACCTTGTCGCCCTGGGTGCGAATGGCGGTAACACGGGTTTTCTGGTGGATCTCGACACCGCGGTTGTAAGCACCACGAGCATAGCCCCAGGCCACCGCGTCGTGACGGGCCACTGAACCGGGGGCGTGATAGAGCGCTCCCATTACCGGCGCGTGCCCTGCGCAGTCCATGTCCATGTAAGGTACGGCTTTGGCGATCTCTTCACGCCCGACCACCTCACTCTCGATACCCTGGTGCTTGTTCACCTCGGCACGCCAGCGCATGGTGCGCAGCGCACTGTCGGTGTGGGCCAGCGTGAAGTGACCACGGGTGGAGTAGAAGATATTCAGATCGAAGTCATCGGCCAGGTCCTCGAACAGCTTGAGGCTGGTGTCGTAGAACTTCACACCTTCCGGGGTCAGGTAGTTGGAACGCACAATGGTGGTATTACGGCCGGTGTTGCCACCGCCGATATACCCCTGCTCCAGCACAGCCACGTTGGTGATGCCGTGCTCCTTGGCCAGGTAGTAGGCGCACGCCATACCGTGACCGCCACCACCGATGATGACGACATCGTAGTGGGACTTGAGCGGTTTTGCTTCGGGGAAGAAACGCGGTTCGTCATGCGTACTCTTCAAACCGAATTTAAGTAAACGCCAGGGCATTATTTATCTCCGGGAGCTTAAGCGAAAACGACGGTCTTGTTGCCATACACCAAGACGCGATCTTCGATATGGAAACGCAGGCCTCGTGCCAACACCGCCTTCTCCACATCCTTACCCAGGCGGACCATGTCCTTGGTGGTGTTGTGATGGGTCACGCGCTGCACGTCCTGCTCGATGATCGGACCGGCGTCGAGCTCGGAGGTCACGTAGTGACAGGTCGCACCGATCTGCTTCACACCCCGCTCGGCCGCCTGATGGTAGGGGCGAGCACCGATGAAGGAGGGCAGGAAGCTGTGATGAATATTGATGATCTTGTTCGGGTAGGTCTCACAGAGCTCTTCCGGAATGATCTGCATGTATTTCGCCAGTACGATCACATCGGCATCGGCAGCAGCGATCTGTTCACGCACGGCCTGGAAGTGAGGCTCTTTATTGCTCATATCCACTGGCACGTGGATATAGGGGATGCCATGCCACTCCACGTAGGAGCGCAAGTCATCGTGATTGGAGATGACACAGGGGATATCGATGTTGAGTTCGCCAGAGCGCCACCGATACAGGAGATCCGACAGGCAGTGCGCTTCCTTGGATACCATCAGAACCGCACGTTTGCGCTGCGCCGAGTCGGTGATATTCCAGGTCATGCCGAACTTATCAGCCAGCGGTGCAAATTTCTCTTTCAGCGTCTCCAGATCGAACGGCAAGGAATCCGCGACCACTTCATAGCGCATAAAGAAGGTACACTGTTCGGAGTCAGCAAACTGATGTGCTTCGCTGATCCAGCCCTTGTATTCCGAGATAAACTGAGTGACCGCTGACACGATACCGATGGTATCAGGGCAGGAAATAGAGATACGAAAACGTCGGGTGTTGTTGGGGTCAAGAGCCATCTTTGCCACCTATTTTCTCATCAGGAAAATTAATTTCATAAAGAGAAAGCAAGCTTCCTGCCAACTTTTCAAGTCATATAAGAATTTTTACGTCGACTGCGCTTAAGGTCCTGAAAATCCTAGATTTATGAATATTTATTTCCTGACAGGAATCTTCATTAACTTTACCTTTTATAGGGGTGAATGCGGATACCCTGCTCTAAAATTGCACCATTAATAGGCAACGCTGCACCAAATTACTCCATCCGAGCGTTTATTCCTCACCCAGCACCAGTAGCGGGCAGATTTGCTTCATGCTGGTTCACTCCTCTGTTCACTACTAATCCAGGAATATTTATTAACTAATAGGAATCATCAGCTTATCAATTCTGGCGTGAGAGTTGCTTTCCTTTTAGGAATAAAATTAACCCAACAGGAATTAACGATTTATTCCGCTCGCTCTATAAAAGGAGACAACAATGGCAAATTCATGGCGCATAGCAGCCCTGGCCGATAAACACCGTGCTCTGGGCTCAAACCTGGAAGACTGGAACGGCATGCCAACGGCATGGACCTACAGCGAGAGCGGCTACACCCTGGCCGATGAACATGAGGCGATCCGCACCAAGGCGGGCTTGATGGATGTATCGGGACTGAAGAAAGTCCACTACGTCGGCCCCCATGCAGAAAGCCTGCTGGAGTGGGCAACAACCCGGGATATCTCCAAGCTTTACCCGGGTAAAGCGGTCTACGCCACCATGCTCAATGATGGCGGCAAGTTCATCGATGACTGCGTAATTTACCGGACCGGCCCTAACGCCTTTATGGTGGTGCACGGCACCGGACGCGGTTACGAGCAGCTGACTCAAGCGGCACTGGGTAAGAACGTGGCGGTGCTGTTTGATGATGACCTGCACGACCTTTCACTGCAGGGTCCGGCCGCAGTGGACTTTCTGGCAGAGCATATCGATGGAATTCGCGACCTGCCCTACTTCCACCACACCCACGCCCGACTGTTTGGTTGCCCAATCACCATTTCACGGACTGGCTATACCGGTGAGCGGGGCTACGAAATCTTCTGCAAGGCCGCCGATGCCGAATGCCTGTGGGACAATATCCTCGAGCACGGAAAAGAGTTTGGCATTATCCCCTGCTCGTTCACCGCGCTGGACTGGCTTCGCACGGAAAGCTACCTGCTGTTCTACCCGTTCGATAACTCCGAAATGTATCCGTTCGAAAACGAGCCGGCCGGCGATACGCTGTGGGAGCTGGGACTGGACTTCACCGTCTCCAAAGATAAAACGGAATTCTGCGGGGCTTACGAACACTTCCGCCTGCAGGGTAAAGAGCGCTTCAAGATCTTCGGCGTACTGCTCGACGGCAAGGAAGCCGCTGGCGAAGGCGATGAGCTCTGGGCTGACGGCAAGAAGGTCGGGGTTATCACCTGTGCCATGTACTCCCGTCTGACCGACCGCTCCATGGCGATCGCGCGTCTGGAGGTTCCCTACGCCGAGCAGGGTACCCCGCTGCAGGTTAAAGGCAGCCTCGACGTATCGGCCATCGCCCATACGCTCCCGTTTGACGATCCAGAGAAGAAAAAGCGTACGGCCAAGGGGTAAAGCAACAAGGGAGGGTGCCCAAGGCCCCTCCCTGATCAATCGAGCAGGAAATTCCCCCGCCCCGTTCCCTCAAGTGCATCCGCCTCACCCGATTCATCTTTAAGTGCTACGCCTGAAAGCCGGCGTTTACGCGATTCCCTGACCAGCCACATCAACCGCCCTGTCGCATCTTCTGCCGAAATGCCCGCCGTTCGTATATTGGAGATGCAGTTGCGGTAAGCGTCGGTCAGGCCCACGCGCGGATTCCAGGTGTAGTAGATGCCCAGGCTGTCGGGAGAGCTGAGCCCGGGGCGCTCACCAACCAACAGAATAACCATTCGACTGCCCAGCAGCTCGCCCACCTCATCGCCGACGGCAACACGCCCCTGCTGCACAATACAGACCGGTGTCCGGCTCAGCCCCTCGGCGTCCAGCTCCCGGTCTATCGCTGCGGCCACAACCGCTGCATGGCGCTGGACCGCTGTTGAGGAAAGGCCATCGGCAATCACGATAGTGGCATCCTTCTCCCCATGGCGTTCATGTATCTGCTTGAGCAATGCACCCGACTGCGCATCCAGACGACGTCCTTTATCGGGCCGCTGCAAATAAACCGCTCGATCTGTAGCCTGACTGTGCAACCTCAGACTCTCAAGCCCCTGTTCACTCAGTTGTTGCTCAAGCTGATCAATATCCAACGGGATATGGACCGCGTCCCGGGCCCGGGCATGGGCTTGCTGAAACTCCAGTTGAGGCTCGGTGGGCTGACTGACGCCACTGCGCCCCAGACCGATGCGGGCATCGGTATATCGACGCAAACTGGCCCAACTGTTGGGTGTAACGATTGCCTTTTTATCCACAGACATGGGCACCTCAAAGCTGTGACTGTATATGCGCAAAAGGCGCGGGCAGCTTCTCACCGCCGGCAAGCACACCTCCAGCGTCGAAAACTCCCATCGTTTCCAGCCAGCTTTCAAACTCCGGCGCGGGTGGTTTATTCAGTACCTGGCGCAGATAGAGCGCATCATGGAACGAGGTGGTTTGATAGTTGAGCATGATGTCATCGGATCCGGGGATGCCCATGATGAAGTTGATCCCCGCCACACCCAGCTGTGTCAGCAACATATCCATGTCATCCTGATCTGCTTCGGCGTGGTTGGTGTAGCAGATATCGCACCCCATCGGCAGCCCCAGCAGCTTGCCGCAGAAATGATCCTCAAGGCCGGCGCGGATGATCTGCTTACCGTCATAGAGGTACTCGGGCCCGATAAAGCCGACCACGGTATTCACCAGTAACGGATCGAAACGCCGGGCGACGGCATACGCTCTGGCTTCACAGGTCTGTTGATCGACGCCATGATGCGCGTTCGCCGACAGGGCACTGCCCTGCCCGGTCTCGAAGTACATGACATTTTGCCCGACGGTACCACGACCCAGTTCCAGTGCGGCCCGGTGGGCCTGATCGAGAATAGACAGGTTGATACCGAAACTTTCATTGGCCGCCTGCGTACCTGCAATCGACTGAAAAACCAGATCCACAGGTGCTCCCCGGTTGATCGCCTCAAGATGCGTGGTGACATGGGTCAGCACGCAGGACTGGGTGGGTATCTCGTAACGCTGGATCACATCATCCAGCAGATGCATCAGCCGGGTCACGGCATGGTAATTGTCGGTAGCCGGATTGATCCCGATTACCGCATCACCGTTTGCGTACAAGAGACCGTCAAGCACGCTGGCGGCAACACCGGCCGGATCGTCGGTGGGATGGTTGGGTTGCAACCGGGTCGAGAAACGGCCTTTGAGCCCAAGCGTATCGCGAAACGCGGTGACGACCTCGATTTTCTGCGCCACCAGAATCAGGTCCTGCACACGCATGATTTTCGAGACGGCAGCCACCATCTCAGGTGTCAGACCCGGCGCCAGTGCCTTTAATGTCTGGCTGTTGGCGTGATCGGACAGCAGCCAGTCGCGGAACTCGCCCACCGTCAGGTGAGCAACCGCGGTAAAGGCTTCCGGGTCATGGCTGTCGATAATCAGTCGCGTCACCTCATCCTGCTCATAGGGAATAAGCGCTTCATTCAAAAAACTGCTCAGTGGGAGATCAGCCAGGCAGCGCTGGGCCGCCACCCGCTCCGTGGCATTTTCGGCGGCGATACCGGCCAGACAATCTCCTGAGCGCAGCGGTGTCGCCCTGGCCATCAGCGTTTTCAGGTCATTAAACCGGTAACGTGTTGAACCAATATCGAACTGATAACTCATCGGATCGACTCCGCGAAAGTATTTAGTGCGCGTATGGGCCAAACGTGCCGAGGGGGCGATTAATCGCCCCCTCGTTCAGATCGTTTCAGATCACTTATGCTTGTCGAAGGCGTCCTTCTCATGCTTCATGATGCTGATGTTCAGATAGAGATAGATGCCAACCGCCGCGGCCAGACTTATCGCCATCCCCATCGGGCTATCCGAGAACGTGAAGTACGCGGCCACGTTGTCCCAGCTACTGATCGGACTTGAAAACATATGATTCTCCTCGGTGCATCTGATGCACCCATGATTACGCGTTATGGAGTCTTACGGGCGCTACCTGTCAGGTAACCAGGCAGCGCCGGTGTCCTTTATCAGGCCAGTTTTTCCGATTCGCTCGGGGTAATAGTCCCCTCGACAACACGGTTGGCCGGTACAGTTTCCGGGTACGGCTTGGCCGGAATTTCGACCAGATCCAGACCCAGCACTTCAACATGGGGCGGTACACGCAGTGCATTGAACTTTTTCAGTGCAAAGGAGATACCCCACCCCGGGATAAAGCCTGTCAGCGCCATCACAACGGCACCCAGCAACTGACCGGTGAAGGTGATGTCCGGCAGTTCACCGATATTCGGGTAGGCAGAGGCAACCACGCCCACCAGCACCACACCGTAGAAGCCACAGAAACCGTGTACGGCAACAGCGCCCACGGCATCATCAATGCCCAGCTTCTCGATCCAGCGACCGACGATCGGCATCAGCACACCGCCGCTTGCCGCCAATACGAAGGTCAGGCCCGGGTAGTAGAGATCCAGACCCGCAGCCACGGTGATGATCCCTGCCAGACCACCGGACATGGTCCAGAAAGGCTCACGGGAAGAAAGGTATGCACCGATCACGCCACCGGCAAAGCCCATCAGGGTATTGAAGCCAAAGGCAGACAGGTTAGTCGGGTTACCGTAGATGGTGGTCCAGCCGGTATCACCGCCATTGAATATAATGCAGCCACCCAGGAAGCCGAAGAAACCGACGATGATCATCATCAGGCCAATCAGCGACATCGGCAGACTGTGCGGCGGGATGTACATCGCCACCCCATCCTTGAATTTACCAACGCGGGCACCCAGGTTCATCAGCACGCCCAGTGCAAAGAAGCCTGCGACCGCATGGACGACGCCGGATGCGCCCACATCGTGATAACCAAACTCGGTCAACAACCAGCCACTCGGGTGCCAGCCCCAGGCACCGGCCAGGATCCAGACCGCAGAACCCAGGATTGCGGCCAGTATGAGGAATGCACTCAAGCGGATACGCTCAATAACGGCACCGGACAGGATGGAACCTGTGGTCGCACCGAACAGTGCAAACGCCGCGAAGAAGATACCAGTGCCCATGTCCTGGACATTCGGTCCCATGCTCATGCTCCAGGGCAGCGCCGCCGAGGCATCAATGGGAATCAAACCGTTCGGGAAGGCGTTATAGATCCACCAGCCGAAGAAGTAGAAGGTAGGGATAATCACCGACAGGGTCAGGATGTTTTTCATCCCGGATGTCAGCGCGTTCTTGACGCGTGAAGCGCCGATCTCATAGGCCAAGAAGCCTGCGTGGATCATGAACATGATGGCCGTGCACCACCAGTAAAACACTTCGACATTCATCGCCTGATGCATCTCGAAGGTGCTTTGCAGGGTTTCCAAAGTCATTGGTTCATCCTCATATGCAACACAGAATTAGTCATGCGCTACACCAGAAAACCTTCAAAACGGATGAAGCATTTACTGAGTAGCGCCTGTTGTTTATTTCTTTAAACGAATTATTATTTCCCATCAGTAAAGGCAATCCATGTGCCAAATTTGCAGAATCCAGGTATAAAACCTTCCTCGTATATGTAGTTATATGTTTATAAAGCGGTTTTTTATTTAGCCGTTGCAGTTGCCTGAATCAGGGACTGGCAGCCCACTCATTTTGGCCGGAGACAGTGGTTAAAAACTGTGCTCTTTTTTTAACCAGCGCCCCGTTATCGCGCAGTCCGTCCACCCGTTAGCTGCGCACCCGGATACGTTCAGGGTCGTGGAACGGCAGCACTACAACCTGACCGGGCAGTCGTTTCTGATGGCCATCAAGCTGACCGACTTCGAGCGCGGTGCCAGGCTCGGCAAAGTCGGGTTGAACGCGCACAAGCGCGATGGTTTTTCCGATCAATGGCGAGCGCGTTGCACTGGTAACAACACCCACCGGGTAACGCCCGTTGTACAGGGCATCGCCATGGGCAACGGCGTCTTCGCTATCGAGTACCAGCCCCATCAGCTTCTGACGATTCGCTGCGGGTACACGCTCCAGTGCTGCTCGACCAACAAAGTCGTCCTCTTTGGTTTTAAGCGGGACAGTGAAGCCAATACCCGCCTCATAGGGGTCGGTCTCGGGGCAGAACTCATAGCCGGCGAAGATCAGCCCAGCCTCGATACGCAGCATATCCAGCGCATCGAATCCCAACGGTGCCAGCCCCAACGGTTCACCCTCTCGCCAGATCGCATCCCAAACCTGCTCACCGTCATTCGGGTGGCACCAGACTTCAAAGCCCAGTTCCCCGGTATAACCGGTTCTCGATATCATCACCGGTCGGCCATCGGGCCCACCCAGGCGCCCAACCGTGAAGTGGAACCAGGCCAGTTCCGACACCGGTGTGCGTGCTTCAGGGGTCCAGATAAGCTCAGTCAACAGCTGTCGGCTCAAGGGGCCCTGGACCGCCAGGTTATGCAGTTGATCAGTGGACTCCTGTATGCGCACCCGGTAGCCCTCGCGAGCTGCCAGCTCCCGTAGCCAGACACCGGTATAGGGGTCACCACAAATCCAGCGAAACGCCTGATCCTCCAACCGAAACAGGGTGCCATCATCGATCATGCCGCCGGTTTCATGACAGATCGCCGAATACACCACCGCCCCGACGGCCAAGCGACGTACGTTTCGCGTCAACGCTTTCTGCAACAGCGCTTCTGCATCGGGGCCGGTCACCTCAAACTTGCGCAGTGGCGACAGATCCATCACGGCAACGCGTTCACGACAGGCCAGGTATTCGGCACGCGCGCCCCAGCCATCAAATTCAGTGGGTACCCAATACCCGCGATACTCGCTGAAATGCCGGGTCAATGCGGATGTGCGGGCATGAAAGGCTGTTTGCTGGGTCATTCGAGCGGGCTCCTCGGGACGGTTTCGATAGGCGATAGCGCGGGGAAAACTTGCCTCAGCCGCGTAAATACGGACATGAATATCGGTGGGGAACCAGCCATTGGCCGGATCGATATCATCGGGACAGGCAGAAGAAACGCAGAGCAGACCCCGACTTGCGCGCATCAATACGTAGTCGCCGGGCCGGGACCAGGGCTCGTCCATGCCGATGGTGCCGCAGGGCTCGGCGCTGGTGTTGAAAAAGAAGTTGATCGCCGGCCAACCGGCGCGCGGCTCCACACCGTACTCTTTCAGCGCGCGGTTAAAGTTATCGGTGCAGCTGATATGACCAAAGTACCCGGCATCCTCGTAATACTTGGGCGTACAGGCCAAAAGGAAGCTGTCATGCCTGCCAACCGTATCCTGCACCAGCTCCAACATGGCCTTCATACGCTGATCGTAAAAGCGGGAGTAAAGCCCCGGTTGCGGCAGTGCAGTGCCGGAGAGCGTGCGGGTTGCCGTGGCATCCAGCGTAATTTCTTGTCCCTGACGTAACGCCTCCAGATCAAAAGCGATAAAGTCGGAACACTGCTTGCCGGCCACATCCGAGATCTGAATCCACTCGCCCGCCTTGACTTCATACGCCCGGGCACTGGAGTGCGGCACATGGACCTCACGCACCGGCTGTGCATCTGTGTACTCCGGAGAAAAAGGTTCGGGCAGTTGCTCGATGCCAAGCGATTGAAAACTGTGCGTCAACAACAACTCACCGGGCGCAGTTTGCTCGTCCACCTGCATGGGCAAAGCGGGCGCAAGCACCAGAATATCCAGCGGCGACGCCCCCTCGGAAAGCGTCAGTTCGAAAGGCATCTGCTCAGGCGTGATGCACAGGCCTTCAATTAACAGCGGATCGCCAGAACCGGCAACCTCCAGTAAAGACGATAACCTGTCAGCACCGCTGCCGGGATGTTCCAACTGAGCACGAAAAAGTTCCGCCGACTCCAGCCGCCGTCCGTAACGCTCCTTGAGCTGATCCGCCGTATATCGATTAAGGCCCAGGATCTCACAACACTGAACGTGATCAGGGCTATCGATGACAAGCATCTCTCCGGCAGAAAGCCTAAGCCTCATACCATCCTGGCCGGCGACGATAAGAGAACGTGACCGCACAGCCCCCCACCAGCCTTCGCCTGCGCTTTGCTCCATCACTGTCATGCTTTCCACCTCCCATCGATTTGGGGCTTGCCCGGCTCATGCATCACTATTCAGGGTTCATCTGAGTGCATCCGCCGCCTGCAAGCGCCAAGCTGGTGCGCTTTTGAACCTATCTGGAGCGACACCGATTAATAACTGATGGGAAAAAATCTTTACTTACAATGCCTGCGCGTTCAATTCGTCCGTGGTTATACCCCCTTAGGGGTAAAGCGCAGAAACTGGCATATTTGCTGCTCATCCATAGTCACTATTTGTCCGCCCATGTGCAGGATATGGCCCTATGGAGAGAACAGCTTTACAGACACACAGTCACGGATGGTTACACCGACTGACCCGTGCATCTCGATTTTCGCGGGCACCGGCCACTCCCCGCTCCCACGACGTGCCCAACATTGATGAGCTCGCCTTAGAGATCGCAGGTTGCGTGCAGCTGGATCGAGAATTACCGGCGCTGTTAAAGCCGCTGGAGCACTCTCTCGGATGTCACCTGGCCGATAAATCGAATCTCAAGCTTGGGGTTGCTGTCAGCAGACAGGGAGATGGGGCAACGCTGTTCATGACGGAAGGTGGCCCTTCCATGCCCGGATTGGAGACATTTGTCCGCTATCAGCTCAACGGTGCCCTCTCCGATATACCTCCAATGAAACTGTTTTCTATCCCTCTGCCCGGACATCAACTGAGCTGTCATTGCATACGCTTTGAGATGGAGACCGGTTGCGGCTGGCTGTTGCTTGCAGCTCCCCTTGCCCTGCCGGAGTCGGTGGAGCGTCTTTTAGCCCCCCTGGCTCACGCTACAGGACGCGGCTTATCTATCCATTGCCTTCACCAAAAGCGGATTGATGATGCGGTTCATCAGGAGCGCCGGGCACATGCGGCGGAGTTACATGACTCTCTGGCACAGATCCTCGGTTACCTGCGCTTGGGAACTTCGCGGCTGGATGCCCGCTGCAGCCGCTGTAATCAGCCGGATCTGCAGGCTATAGCGACCGACCTGTCACACCAGACCCGACACGCTTACCGCATGCTGCGGGATCTGATCAGCAGCTCTCGCCTCACGTTGGAGGGAGGATCTCTGCATACGGCTTTGGCAGCCGCGGTAGAGGAGTTCGAACAACGCAGCGCACTGGTCTTTGAGCTGGATGACCGTTGTCCACAGCTCGAACCGGAGGAGAATATCGCCATTCAAATTCTGATGATTGTGCGCGAAGCCCTGAGCAATGTCGTTCGTCATGCGCATGCTCAGCATGTACGCATCCAATTGATGCCGCTGAATTCAGCAGGCTTGCAGTTGCGTATAGAAGATGACGGTTGCGGCCTCAGTGCGGAACGCAAGCGGGGCGACAGTTTTGGCCTGGGCATCATGCAGGAGCGCGCAGAAAAAATAGGTGCCCGCCTGGAGATCGGTCCCCGTCCCGAAGGCGGAACACGGCTAGATCTACGGCTGCTCCTGCGGGATTTAAGAGCTGGAGACTAACATGCGCAGTGCTGACAACTGGCACGACACGGATACTGACACCGCACGTGTTGTTCTGGTCGATGATCACCCGATCTTTCGACGGGGCGTGGCTGAACTGCTCAATGAAAGCAGTCGTTTTGATGTTGTGGGTCAGTTCGACTGCGCCGGCGCCCTGTTGGACGTTCTGGATCAACTGCAACCTGATCTCGCCCTGCTTGATCTGCAGATGCCAGGGGTCGATGGCCTTTCATTGCTACAGACTCTCAAATCACAGGCTCCAGACCTGCGTATTGTTATGCTGACCGCGTCCGACGACAGCAACCACCTGATGCAGGCTATCCAATCCGGTGCCGACGGCTATCTGCTCAAAGAAACGGATGCGGACCTGATCCTGTCGCGTCTCGAAGGTGTACTGGAGGGAAAAATAGCGCTGGACGATGAAGCTCTGATCATTCTGACCCAACGACTGCGAGCCCCCACGGGCCCCAGCCCAAGTCATGAACCTCTGGAAGAGATCACCTTGCGTGAACGTCAGACCCTGAGCCTTATAGCTGCAGGCATGAGTAATAAACTGATTGCCCGGGAACTGGGGATCAGCGACGGCACCGTGAAGGTTTATGTTAAAGCCCTGCTGCGAAAACTGAACCTGCACTCCAGGCTGGAACTCGCCGCCTGGGTTCATGCTCACCCTGAAATCGACCTGGAGTCCGGACAATGAGTATTCTCGGTTTTAAGCGCAGACGCTCAAGGTCCGCTCAGACAGATCCGGTCGATGTGCTCGACAGCCTGGATGAGGCTGTGGTGGTTATCGATGAGCAGGAACGCATCCTTTACCGCAACCGGCGTTGGGAATCCCTTGAACAGGCTACCGGCCAGCCCGATCACGCGCTTCCCCTGCACCGCTTTATGCACCCACTGGACCAGGCACCCTGGCGTGAGTTTCTGGGACAACTCAATCAGGGCCAGCGGCCCGATCCACTCTGGGTCCGTTTACCGGTCGGCGAAGCGCTTTACTGGTGTGAGCTTCGTGCCCAACCGTTATACAAGGATGCCGATTGGCCGATCAGCCTGAGTTTTTGTGATATCACACCGCAGGTGCGCCGCGATCAGCAACGGGACGCCAGCCATCGCAGCCTGAATCAGCTGGTATCCAACTTGCCGGTCATGCTGTATCGGGCCCGAAACAACCGTAACTGGAGCATGGAATATGTCAGTGAGGGCTGTCTCTCCCTGACCGGTTACAGTGCCGATGCATTGGTTAATCAGCCCCGGCTGAGTTATGGCGCGCTTATCCATCCGGAGGATGCCGGCCCTGTCTGGGAGGAGGTTCAACAGGCGCTGCATGACAACCGCCCCTTCGAGTTGTACTACCGTATCCACCATGCGAACGGGGCGATTGTGCAGGTCCGTGAAAAAGGTCAGGGGCTTTACGCGGAATCGGGCGCCGTCCTGGGCGTTGAAGGCGTTATTTTTACGCTGGAGTCTATTTAACGGGCTATCACAGGTCTCTCACGCTCGCCGTTTTAACCGCTACTCCCACCTCGATTACCCCCTTTGACCTACCCATACCGGGGAATTATCAGCAGGCGCCCCAACCCTTAATTTAGGTCTTACCACACATTACGCAGTGATATTCAAACAGCCTACGTATTAGGAGAGACCTATGACTAAACGAGTAGCGATCATCGGCGCCGGTCCCAGCGGTCTGGCGCAGCTTCGAGCCTTCCAGTCTGCCCAGGCCAAAGGTGCTGAGATACCGGAGCTGGTCTGTTTCGAGAAGCAGAGCGACTGGGGTGGGATGTGGAACTACACCTGGCGCACCGGACTGGATGAAAACGGTGAACCGGTGCACGGCAGCATGTACCGCTACCTCTGGTCCAATGGGCCCAAAGAGTGTCTGGAGTTTGCCGACTATACGTTTGAGGAACACTTCGGCAAGCAGATAGCCTCTTATCCTCCTCGCGAAGTGCTCTGGGACTATATCAAGGGGCGCGTGGAAAAAGCCGGTGTGCGCAAGTACATCCGTTTCAACACCCCGGTTCGTAACATCAGCTTCGATGAAGACACCAAGCTGTTCACCGTGGCTGTATACGACCACAACACCGACACCAGCTACAGCGAGACCTTTGATCACGTGGTCTGTGCCAGCGGTCACTTTTCGACACCCAAGGTGCCTGAGTTCCCGGGTTTTGAACACTTTGGCGGGCGCATCCTGCACGCACACGACTTCCGGGACGCGCTGGAGTTCAAAGACAAGGATATCCTGATCGTCGGCGCCAGCTACTCCGCCGAAGATATCGGCTCACAGTGCTACAAGTACGGTGCCCGTTCCATCACCAGCTGCTACCGCACCGCGCCCATGGACTTCAAATGGCCTGACAACTGGGAAGAAAAACCCAATCTGACCCATGTCGATGTGGATAACGCCTACTTCGCGGACGGCACCAGCAAGAAAGTTGATGCCATCATTCTTTGCACCGGCTACCTGCACCACTTCCCCTTCCTCGACGACTCTCAGGCCCTGAAAACCGATAACCGCCTCTGGCCGCTGAATCTCTATAAAGGCGTCGTCTGGGAAGATAACCCGCAGTTCTTCTACGTGGGTATGCAGGACCAGTGGTACTCCTTCAACATGTTTGATGCCCAGGCCTGGTATGTGCGCGATATCATCATGGGGCGGATTGCACTCCCGTCCAAAGAGGCGATGACCGCCGACAGCCTGAAGTGGCGCGAAGAGGAATTGAAACTGGAAACCGCGAAAGAGATGTACGAGTTCCAGGGCTCCTACATTCTTCATCTGATCGAGCAGACCGACTACCCGACCTTCGACATTGATGGGGTGAACCGGACGTTCCTGGAGTGGAAGAATCACAAGAAGGAAAACATCATGACCTTCCGCGACCACTCCTACGCCTCGCTGATGACCGGCACCATGGCACCTCCCCATCATACGCCCTGGCTGGATGCGCTGGACGACTCCATGGAAGCCTACCTCAACGATCCTGAAGCTCAGGTCCAAAAGGCTGGCTGAACAGTCGCACCGAGGAGATTTGCATCATGAGCAGCATTACCAAACTACCGGTTCGCAGTGTTGAGCCAATCACCGATGACCTGCCGGGCTGGTCCAAAGTGGAGGGCTCACCAAGCATGTCCACCTGGATTGAGTACACGGCTTCCGACGAATCGATGATTGCCGGCTGGTGGACGGCTACGCCCGGTATTTACCACGCAACTTATGCCAGCTGGGAGTTTATCCATCTGATAGAAGGCAAAGCGGTCATCACCCCCGAGGGGGGTGAGCCGGTGGAGGTCAACGCCGGTGACGCCTTCGTAATGGAAGCTGACTTTGTGGGGACCTGGCAGATCATTGAACCGATTCTCAAGCACTTCACCATTCGCTTGAAGTAACCGAGTCAGCCATTAACCACCATCCACTGCGGATGGTGGTTTTTTTGCACGCGTTTAATGGGTATCAATCCCTTGCAGCCCCCTTCCACTTGAAAGCAACACCCTCCGACCACGCATAAAAAAGCAGCCGACTTAATGGGTCGGCCGCAAGGTTCACTGTTCGTTGGTAGAAAAAATATCAGGCGGAAGCTTCGCCAAAGAGTTTAAGCCCGACCACGCCGCCAATGATCATGCCGATACAGAGCATGCGAATAAGACCACCCGGCTCCTGCATAAAAAGCACACCGACCAGCGCCAGGGCCGATGCACCGATCCCGGACCAGACCGCATAGGCGGTACCGACCGGGATGGTGCGCATGGCAAAGGAGAGCAGTGTCAGGCTGACCACGATCAATACCGCGGTGATCACCGAAGGCCAGAAACGTGTAAAGCCATCGCTGTATTTCAAGCCGATGGCCCATAGACACTCCAGGAGGCCTGCAATAAGCAGATAGATCCAACCCAAAATGCGCTCCTGATCAGTTTGCCGGATCGAATTGAGACAACCACTCAACCACCATCGGGTGGTATCGGCTCAATCCCTTATACTCGATCAGTTGCTCAGGCAGACTCTTCATCACCCGATGCATCCGCTTGGCCCACTCCGGGTTGGTTACCAGATCTTCAAGGCTGATCAGGTAGGTGCGAATGCTGAACATCAAGGCGTTGCTGCGCGGCATGCGATCCAGAACCTGCAGCTCAACACGCAGATGCACTTTCTCACCCACGTTTTCCGGCGTCACACTCGCCCGATCCGTACCCCACATGGGGTAGGTTTCCGGTGAGGTATCCATCCGCGCATTCACAGTCAGAGTCCAGTTCAAGCGGCGTACGGGACGCCCCTGGGGAATGGCACAGAGATACTTCAAGGCACGATCAAAAATACCCATCTCATGCGCCATAGGTACCGGCCCATGCCAATCTTTGAAACTCATGCCGGCATCGAAGGCCAGTGACCAGTCGGCCGGGCAGGTTACGATCCCCGCATCCAGAAACAGATCACCATCCCGTTGATCGAGCAGTGCAAAATCGCCCTGAACCTGGCGACCGATGTATTCCATCGGCGGCAACGGCAGCGTGCTGCTATCACCAAACACAAAACTGTCTTTAAGATTCAGCAGTTTGTTTTCCCAAGTCCAGTTATCGCCCTCTTTGGTCAGGGCGAAATACTCCGGGTAGTCATTGGAGAAGCTCTCCATCACGCGCTCGATCATATCCCAACAGGCCAGATCCATATGGGGCATGGCCAGACAGCGTTTGGGATTTTCCTCAAGTACCAGGCCGCGCTCATGCATCTCGGACAGGTAGTGCTCATCAATATCGAGCAGATGTTCATACACCGAGCCTTCAGGCCCCGGCGTCACGTGGGGCTCGATGTTTACCGAGTACATATATTCGTCTTCCGGGAAGGGAAACGGAAAACGCGCTATCGCCCCGGGGCTGTTGGAGTAGGTAAAGTCATCACGGAAACTTTGAATCGGTTTGGGTGCCATTCTCATGGGGCTAACTCCTAAAGATCGATAACCAGACGTTTGCCTGCGGCACGAGAGACACAGGGCATTATGCTTTCGCCCTGTTCACGCTCTGCAGCGGACAGAAATTCATCGCGATGCTCCACATCGCCGGACAGCACACGGGTCTGGCACTGGCCACAAACACCACCCCGACAGAGGTTGGGCACCTGGACCTGAGCGCCTTCCAGCACCTCCAGCAGGGAGCTGTCCGCATCGACATTCAGCGTCACTCCGCTGCGGGCCAGCTCCACCTCAAACGGGTTGCCCGGCTGAGGCGCGGCAAAAGCCTCATAGTGGATATGGCTCTCGGGCCAGCCCAGTGACTGAGCAACTTCATGTACACCGGCAATCAACGTTTCAGGCCCGCAGATATAAACGTGTGTACCCCGGGGCTGATCGGCCAGCAATGTGCCCAGTTCACAGCGGTTACCCGCTTCGGAGTCATACAGGAAACAACGCTCACCCAGCGTCTGTTCAAGCTGTTCACGGTAAGCACCGGTGCTGGAGCTGCGATAGAGGTAATGCAGCTCAAAGTTGGCGCCACGGCGTTCCAGCTCTGGCAAATAGGACATAAAGGGCGTAATACCCACGCCACCGGCCACCAGCAGGTGCTTACGGGCGCTCCAGGCCGGAGAAAACAGGTTGGCAGGCGGTGTAATCGAGAGTTCATCCCCCACCGCCACCGACTCATGCATGTAGATAGACCCACCGCGCGAGGTCTCCTGGCGTCGCACGGCAATTCGGTAACTGCCGGATTCTCTTGGATCGCTCAGTAAGGAATAGGCGTTGCGGTGAGGCCGGGGCTCGGCAGGCATCTCCACCACCACATGAGAGCCGGGTGAAAATGGCAGAAGCTCACCGCCCACAGGCGCTAACGTAAATTCCCGAATCGCCGGAGCAACCTCGGCGATGGCGGTTACCCGAACTTGAATCGTATCAATACTCATCAGACCAGCTCCTCTGTTTCCGGGATATCCGCAGGGTCTTCCGCGTTTATCTGCACGCCAACGTAGGCACCGTGCAACTTGGAGTAGTGATCACGCACCAAAAGCAGCCGGCCACAACCGGAGCATGCATGCGGGGAATAGGTGACCTCTTCGGTAATCGCGTAACAGTGAGTACAAAAGAGCCGCCGCTTATTGCTCTCCGGCGCAAGCAGCTGAATCTGCTCAGACGCCAGCCCGGCTTTTTCAGCCAGATTGTGGACATCCCAAAGGAACCCTTCGTCACCGGCGACATAGACAGCGCTGGCCAGTGGCAGTGCATTGATGACCACGTCCAACTCTGACAGCGAACCGCACTCTGTGCCCAGGTCGGTGACTTCAGGTTTCCCGAACAGATAGAGCGCCTTCTCTCCTTTTGGAGCGGCTTCATAAAGGGACCGGATGCGTGACAGACTCTGCGCGGTCGACACGAAAAGGTGTTTTTGAGTGTTGGGACGCAGCGAGACCTCGGTGTAGGTCGGTCTGCTTTTGATCAAAGGCTCGTCTGGCATAGGGAGTCCTCCTATATCCTCGAGTTAAAGGACATTCACTGGGGAAATCAGCCCGATCAAGGATCCCAATTGGCCTTGAACGGATGGATCTTATATTTCCTGCAGAGATACATAATTTCTTTTCAGGAAAGGCAATTTGCGCACCAAAAAATATAACCAGCAGATATAAAAGGTTTTTTATAATTACACCCTCTTCCATCGGAATGAGAGCTGACCAACTTGGTGCGAAGGACCAACCGTCGGCTCCCTGATGAAGCACGTTTGTCGTGACTCATCGGTTATGGAACCCGTACAGATCCTAGGATTGAGAAACTAAAAAGGAGAAAATATTTCCTTGCAGGAATATTCTCGCTAGACTGAAGCGAGTGAAGAAGAAATGGACCCTGTTCTATGACTAAATCCCGACACTTGGATGCCCTTGAAAAAGGTGAGATCAGTTTCAGTCGTGACGGCACTGACCCGCGTTTACGCCTCGAGCAATACATCGCCATGCAAGTCAAAAGTAAACGCATGGAGATGGGACTGAAGATAACTGACGTGGCTCGGATCGCCGGATTAAGCCAGGGTATGGTCAGTAAAATCGAGAATGCTCAGGTCTCCACCAGCCTGGAAACGCTGAGTCGCCTGTGTGATGCGATCGGGTTACCGATTTCTCAGTTGTTCAGTAACTACGACCACCCTACCGGCAGTGCGCAATTGACCAAAGCCGGCGAAGGCAAGGTCGTGGTTCGCCGGGGGACCGAAAAAGGACACGCCTACCAGCTGCTCAGCACGCAACGCGGTAAGAAATCCGGTTACGAGCCCTTCCTGATTACCATGGATGATGCCAGCGAGGTGTTCCCGACCTTCTCGCACCCGGGCCAGGAGCTTATCTATATCCTGAAAGGCGAAATACTCTACCGCCACGGTAACCAACTCTACGAGATGGGCCCCGGCGATTCACTGGCATTCGATGCCGAGGTGCCCCATGGCCCGGAACAACTGCGCGAGGTTCCCCTGCAGCTGTTATCCGTCATCATCTACCACGATCGATAACGGTCTGAGAGACACCCTCATCCCCGGATTGGTGTGATCACCGTTCTCACCCGAGACTCCACCTGTCCCCATTTTTAGGGGACAGGCTCCGCGCCACGATCCCAGTACGCTTGAACCTGCCGAACATCAAAACAACATAACAACGTTGTTCAAGGCCCGCAGACGGCAGGCCTGTGCACAGGGTTAAGAGGATTTCGTGATGCAGTATCATCTCAACGGTTTTAAGCCCGGTAACTATCAGATCCCCGACGCGGCTCGAGAGCCCGACACGCCGCCGCCCATTACAGCGCTCCCCGACGAGGTTGATGTATTGATTGTCGGCTGTGGTCCCGCAGGCCTGGCGTTGGCGCGCCAGCTTGCCGATTTTGCCGATATCAAAACCTGCATCGTGGAACAGAAGCCAGGACCTATGCTGTTTGGCCAGGCGGATGGCATCTCCTGCCGCACTCTGGAGATCATGGAAGCGTTCAACAGCAGCGAATTGTTGGTGAAAGAGTGCTACCAGCTTCATCAAAACGCCTTCTGGGAACCCGACGCTGATCATCCAGAGCAGATCAAGCGAACTCACAAAGTACCCGATGCACGCCTTGGACTTTCTGAGTTTACCCACAGTGTGGTCAATCAGGCCCGCCTGCACGATATTCTGCTCGATGGCATGGCCAACTCGGTCACACACCTGGTGCCTCACTACAGTCGTCGTCTGCTGGAGCTGGATGTTGACCAAAGCCTGACCCAGAACCTGGATGCCCACCCAATCACCGCCACCTTTGAGCGCAACGATGCCTCCGAATCCGCCCACGTAGAAACGGTGAAAGCACGCTACGTAGTTGGCTGTGATGGTGCCCGCAGTGCCGTCCGCAAAAGTCTATCTATCGAGCTACAGGGCGACTCGGCCAACAAAGCCTGGGGTGTCATGGATGTGCTGGTGGTCACCGACTTCCCGGACATCCGGGTTAAAAGCTTTGTCCAGTCCCGGGACAACGGTGCCGTGATGATCATCCCCCGTGAAGGAGGCTATCTGGTCAGGCTCTATGTGGAGCTGGGCCTGCTGGAAAACAATCAGAGAGCATCGCAGCTGAACTTGAGCGCGGACGACTTGATCGCTAAAGCCCAGTCGATCATGAGCCCCTACAGCCTGGATGTGAAAGAGGTTGCCTGGTGGTCGATCTACGAGGTGGGCCAACGGGTCGCCGAACGTTTCACTGATGTCCCGGCTGATAACCCGAGCGGACTGATTCCCCGTGCCTTTGTGGCCGGCGATGCCTGCCACACTCATAGCCCGAAAGGGGGCTGGGGCCTGAACACCTCACTGCCCGATACCTTTAACCTGGGCTGGAAGCTGGCGGCCGTCCTGCAGGGTCGATCTCACCCCGAATTACTAATGGGTTCGAAAGTAAGCGAACATCATTTATAATGTAGGCTCCGTTCGCCAAGCTTATCGGATATTTACACACATGCGCCACGATGACGGTCGTAAACTTGATCACAAAACATTAGAAGCCATTCGCGTTCGCGCCGTTCAACGGGTCATGGATGGCGAGAGTCCAGAAGTCGTCATCAAAGCGCTGGGGATGAGCCGAGCACGAATCTATGAATGGCTGGCTGCCTACCGCGAGGGTGGCTTTGACGCGCTCAAGGCCAAGCAGATTTCCGGTCGTCCCAAGAAACTGAGCGGTGCTCAGATCCGGGAGCTGTATA
>NZ_AUAZ01000035.1 GCF_000428985.1 Marinobacterium litorale DSM 23545
ATCACCGCCACAGGCGCCACCACAGGATTTGCTCATGATACGACTCCACTTGAACAATGTTGTGGTACCATTTAAAACTATAAAGCTACTATAAGGTCAATAGAGTAAAGAATCCGTTGGGGAGGAGGCTGATGCGCATTGGTCAGTTGGCGCAGTTGGTAGGGGTCGAAACACAGACGATCCGCTTCTATGAACAGCAGGGCTTGTTGCCGCCGCCTGATCGGAAGGACAACGGTTACCGTGTCTATACCGAGAAGCATGGTGAGGGGCTGGCCTTCATCCGTCGCTGCAGAATCCTGGGCCTGTCACTGGCTGAGATTCACGAACTACAGAGCTATCAGGACGACCCTCATCAGCCTTGTACCGCCGTCAACACCTTGCTCGATGATCACATCTCTCATGTGCGGTCGCAGATAACCGCTCTGCAAGCGCTTGAGAAACAACTCGTTTCACTGAGAGCGAGTTGCAACGATGACCGGGAAGTTGAGGCGTGTGGGGTTCTTGCTGTAGCGCCGCGCGATAATTGGCTCCGATTTGCGCGATAATTGGCTGCTGGAATCCGTTGCATAGGATGAAAAATTATTCCAGTTACCGCGAACTCAAGTGTCATATTTAGTAAGAATTCCGTCTACACAATGTATCCGGTCTCCAAGTAGACAATGTTGTACCGGCCTTGCGCCCAGCCCGTCACCCCTGTGAACGATCTGACATCGGTCCATGTTACCCCGTCGTCGCTCCCCTGAATTATAAAATCTTTCGGCGCCCGACCGGGACCTCCACTGTAGTTCTGCGGCAGCATCAAAAAATGACTGACTTTTGCTGCGGAACCCAGGTCCACCCACCCCCAGTGAGGCGCTGCGGAACCGTCCGTGATCCAAGAATTGGACCCTGCATTCTGCTCGTTATTGTCTATCACTTTCGCGAACGTCGCAGAGTCACCCGCGTAGAAGGAACTTTGGCCCGTGCTCATCCCAGGCGCTGTCAGGTCCTCTGTGGTGCCTGACCGGAGCTTGATTTCCTGCAGGCCGCAGTACGTGGGGTCGCTAACTGTAGCCGTCACGTAGACTCGCCAATACCGCCACGTAAGGCCCCCGTCGGACAGCTTGGGGGCCGCAGGATCGGGGAATGGGACGCTGGGAGGTGTGAAGTTGGAAATATACCGCGCCACCCCTTTCGTCACGCGAACCTCATCCGCCCGCCCTGCGAGACAATCCTTAACCGAAGAATCGACCCCCCGAATGCCTCCAGCAGCGAAATAAGGATCGCCGGAAGGACGAACAGGAGTGCTAGGCAGTACCTGGGATTGGACCGTGCCTCCGACGCCGATATACGCCGTATTAGTGGATGCCACGTAGCAGCAGGCGACGTGAACCCCCTGGCCCTGCGGTATTACCAAAGTCGAGGTCCAGATGATAGGCGAGGATGTGCCGTTGGAAATCTGGAACTGCAGATACCCTGAAGGGTCTACGGCCAGCAGGAAATGAATCCCGTTTGAGGAGTTCCAGGCGGCCGACCCCGCGGTGCTGAATAACCAATTCGTCTGGATGGAGTCAAAGTAGAAATACCCTTCAACCGTGAAGTCGGAACCGAGAAGGTCGAACCCCGGGTCGGCCGCCGCGCTGGCTACGAATCTAGTGGTCCCGTTCCCCTGCAGAGAACTGCCGCCGGTCGCACTCCAAGTGGTGGTCAGCACAGCTCCATATACGGGGTTGAAGTTTTTCGGGGGTATAGAGCTGTCGATCATCGTGGGGCTGCCGTCTTCCCCATCAAAATGCAGCAGAGCCGTCACGTTCGAAATATAAGGGTCGCCGGAAGACCCTTCGGGCGTCGCAACAACCTCATTGCTGACCTTCACTTCCGACCCTATAAACGCCACGATGCGGTAGTAATATGTGCTCCCCCCCGCGGCTGATGTGTCGTCGAAGGTTTCGGAGCCGGGCGGCAAGGTCACCAGAGGCACCGGAAGACCACCCGGGTCGATGGGAGAGGTAGATCGATACACCTTATACCCTTCTTCAACAGAGTTAGGATCGGTCCAGTTGAGTCGGATAATGGCCATCTTACAGTACCTCTGCGGTCAACCCGGTCGGGGCTCTCAGCACACCGAACGAGGATTCAGTCGATTGAAGGGAATCGAGACCGCCTTTGACTGCGGTGACCCTCAATTCGATCGTAAGGGTTCCCGCAGGCGGCGGGTTGGCGGCTACGTCGAACGAGTAGGTTCCGACAGCGCCCACATCCGTGCTGAAGTAGCTCGACTGAAGCAACGCCCCCTCCGAGTCGTAAGCACTGGCGTCCACTCGATACGTCGTGCCCGCTTCCGGGCCGTAGTCGGCGTTCTCGAACCAACTGACCGCCTGATCGGACTGAGCGAGCCTGTCCCGGTGGTTCCAGGTCAGCACCACCGTATCGGTGCCAGGGGTGTAGTCCTGCGGGTCATACTGCCCATCCAGTCTGACGTTGGCTGCAGGGTACGGCCGGTTGACCCGGTTGACGATTGGCAGGTCCAGATACGTCGGCGTGCCTGAGTAGGAGCCCCTACCATTGACCGGGCGGCCGTACCCTTCGGCGGTCTCCCCTTCGGCAAATTCCGTTAAGCCTTGGCCGTATTCGTCTTCAATGAAGTAGAGGACCGTCCCCGAGGCGATCGGCCGGGGGAGTGTGTCCGCCACACCGCGGAGCACAGACAGGGACGTAGCCCCCGGCTGCAGGTCAGCACTAAGCGCCATGATCTCCCGCTGGTCGTCGGCAGCATCACCCACCAGAACAATCGAGCCTGCGAACAGAGGTTCAGAGATGGTCAGACCTGAGATGGGGATAGTGCTGTCTGAAGAGTTGTCCACCGCCGCACTAACCGAGGCGATTTCAGTGAAGTCGGCCTTCACGCTGTCACTGAAATCAACCGGAGGTGTCACGCCGTCCGGGTATACGAAGAGATCGTAATTCAGGTGAAGGCCGGTGGTCGGCACACCCCCGGCAAACGCGAAGTAGCCCACGTCCGCTGGAATGTCGGTGGCGTAGTTGTCGCCGATCTGCTGAATCAACAGGTAATACGGCAGTTCAAAAGCGGTTACGTGACTGAACCCCTGCGGGGGCATAACCGGGTCCGTCCAGCCTGAGGGTGAGGGCGCCGAGAATACCGAGTATTCGGTGCCGAACACGTCCTCACCAAATTCCAGAACAATCTCGCCGTTGAGTAGACCGCTGTCTGTGCGCTTGGCTACGCGGCAGATCATCTCCGTGATCCCGTTGTCCGGGTCCGTCAGTTTGAATACGTCGCCGGGTTTCAGATTGGACACGGAGCGGTTGGTGCGAACGGTCCCCCGGGCGAACGGCCGGCTGTTGGCCGCCAGATCACGTTGCGCGACCATCGCGGCTGTCGTGTCGTTGGTGAGGCCAGGGTACTCGTAGGTTTGGTTGATAATCGTCCCCACAGCCGTAATGGCGGCGGTATCCTGGACCGTAATTGATGCATCGGAGTTGGTTTCCCAGTTCCAGTACGTAACGGTCACCTGGTTAACCAACTCGGAGATAGCCGGCGTGTCGAACTTCGTCACTTCCGAATTTGTGGGGTCGAGTAAGGGCAGAGTTGCCGGGTCGTAGTCGCCCCGGATCAGTTTGATCTCCTGCAGCCCGGTTTCCGGGTCCTCGTACCGCACGGCATCAATGTGGCGCATGATTTCGGAAACGAAGTCCTCGATCGGCGCTTCCTGCGTCCACAAGATCGACATGCCGAGCGCTTCAGCGTAGAGCTGGTCCGCCACCGTCGTGTACGTTGGGCCGATCTCGGACTCCGGCAGCCCGCGCCCCCACGTAGTATCCGTCAGACATTCCCGGATGATGTGCGCCGGGTTCATGTCGAACTGTGACTGACCGCCTGCCGTTACCTTGAACGCTGCGTAAGAGTATGAACCTTCGTCTTCCCCTGCCAAAACGATGGTGTTGTCACCCTCAACCAGAATATCTCCCGGGACGTGTATTTCGTGCGTGAAAGCAGGCCCGGATGGCGTATCGATAGTTCCCGCCCGATCCAGCAATTTCGTCCCGTTCACCCACACCGAGGCCAGGTTATCCACGAAAAGGGTAAGCGTGAAGTTGGAGTTCCGTTCCAGCGTAAATACTCTGCGAATCCAGATTTTGCTATTCAGGTCCCAAGTTGTGCCCTTAGTCGTCGGGAAGCCGGAATCCGCGGCGAAAGGGTGCCCCGACTGATTTGCAAACGGGGTGCTTCCGAGCGCCCAGGATGAATCGTCATAGGCGGGGTCCGAGTAGTCAGCACTGTCTGTAAGGGGGACCTGCTTATAGCGCCAGCCGTCAGAAGTGGGGCCTATCTGCTCCGTCAGAGCGACATGAGACCGGATCTCCGCCTTCCCATCATACCACTGAACCTGCCCGTCCCCCCGCGTATGAATCCGCTGCGCCGTCACGGCCCACGGCTTCAGATACGGGTTATTGCCCACATAGACCTGTTTCAGCACCAGTGAGGTGACACCCCGGTACGCGCTGACCAGCGCGGAGCCGATCTTGTCGAGGAGGTAGCTGTTGCGGGCTTGCGCCGGGTGGCCGGAGAGCACGTCGACGCTGCCGGCGACACCGCCTTCGCGGCTTTCGCCGCCGAACAGGCTGGGCTTGTCGATGGTGATCTCGCTGCCGGCGGCGCTACTGGCATCGGCCTCGCCGATCCATGCGGTTTTGTCATCGACATCGATCTTGATGATCTTATCGATCGGCCCGTGGCACAGCACCAGATGGGCGCCGAGGTAGTACTTATACCCAACCGTCTGCTTCTTACCGCCGCCGCTCATTCAGTCTTTCCCTCAGCATGGTCAGCCGCCTTGATCGCGAACGCGGAGCCGGTGGCGCGCAGCTCGGATGCCGGCACGCCGTCGCGGAACCGGCGCGCATCGAATCCGTGCTCAGCGCACCAGCGCTTGATGCCGCCGGCGCAGTAGCCGAGCTGTCGCAGATGCCGGAATGTCACCATCACCTCGTCGCTCACTTCTTGCCGCTTTTCTTCTTGATCGCCTTGGTTTTGATGTCGCCGTACCAAACCACGGATGCGCCTTTGATCACGCGGGTGCCGAACAGCACCGGGATGCTCTTGCCCTCCTGCGCGGTGGGGATGTCGAACTCCTCGGCCGCGGCCGGGTTCGGCTGTTTCGGCTTTGGCACCAGCAGGAACGAGGCGGCCATCAGGCCGACGGTCAGCAGGAACGGTACCCAGAATCCCATGGTTTACCTCACACCAGGCTGGAGCCCTCGAAGGGGCCCTTGGGCGGGATGAAGTCGAACCCGCCGTAGTTGTCGATGTTGGAGTACTTGGCATCGCAGGTAGCGGCGGAGCGATCGCAGCCGGGGAAGATCTTCACCGCTGAGCCGACCGCGAGGTCGAGCAGCTGGCGGTTGATCGTCACATGGTCACCCGTGTGGTTGATGATCAGGCGCATGATGCCGTCCAGCTCGAGGATGCCGCCGGCGAAGTAGCCGTCATCGAACCCGGCCGCGGCCGGCAGGGTCAGCAGCGTGCGGTTCGACAACGCCGTTACGGTATCTGCAACTTCATAGCTGGCCCGGCTCAGGCCGCAGCCGGTGCCGTAATGCACGTGCCGGCACTGGCGCTGATAGCGGGCACGGCAGCCGGTGGCCTTCAGCGATGTGGAGATCCGCTCGCAGGCGGCCGTCATCCACGGCCATTCCCAGCCGACGGTGACCACACGGCCGGACCAGGTGGCGATGACTTGTTGGTCGGGATCGTCCAGCTCTGTCTCTCTGATTTTGACAGTCACCAGCTTTTCAGGCGGTTGGACTCTGAAGAGGTCACCCAGCGGGTTGATGCCCGTGATCTCGATATTCAGCGCATTCCCATCATCCGGATTTCCGTCATCCGAGATCTTGTCCCGGGTAATCGGTACCGATGTGTAGGTATACCCTCCGACCGCGACGTCATGATCCGCACTGGTGAAACGAATCGTGTCCGCCTCATCGTCGGTATACCGGAACTCATAGAGCGCCGCCGGGCGGCTGGCATAGCCGGTTGTTGAGTACTCGGAATGACTCATGCCACGTCCTCCACTATCTGAATTGCGATCGCAAACTTGGCCACCTCATCCGTGATCCACTCGATCTCCAGCCGATCGCTGGCGAGACGGCAGACGCTGACCAGGCACGCCTGCACGCACTCCCACGGCTCGTAGGCCTCGGCCCAAGCCTCGGTTGTGGTGATCACCGTCACGCCGTCATTAACGTTTGCTGTCAGCGCTGTGATCTCGAAAAACGCCAGGCTCCGGTCACGCTTGCGGACCATCAAATGGGTGTGTATCGGGTCGCCAGTGAGGTATGTACCGAGCTCGGTACCCGGCACTTCAAACGTTGCACCGGCAGTGAGTGGATCTTGAAGATTGATATCCCACCAGGTGGGCATCAGGAACGGTCTCTGCCGCCCCCGGCATCGATCGAAGAACGCCAGCCACCAGTCGGTTTCTGCTCGGGTCTCTGTTGTGACTTCGCCTTTGCGGGTGTTCGGCGGCAGGTCACCATCGGTCTCGTATGCGGTGGGGCCGATCTGCGCATCGATCATCATCGGCACCCAGGCGTAGCCCGCTTCCGGTGAGTTCACCCAGTTGATCGGTCGCACGAGTACTTCGAGATCACCAATGGTGTCGTCCGCCGTGAGCGTGGAGCTGACCGGCGGGCGGCTATCAACGATGTAACTAAATGAAAGCGGCAGACGCAGCACACCGGATGTCAGGCGCTTACCGCTGGCTGCGCCGTTGATCTGAGCCGGTACCGCCGGATAAACAGCGCTGTAGGTGCTCCAGTCGGCCTCCAGCGTATCAACCAGGGTGATGGTCACGCGGTCGCCCGCGATCGCCGCGATCGTCTGCGCCTCCGGCTCCTGGCCTGTGCGCATCAGTACCAGGTAATCACCGGCTTGAGCGTCATAAGCAACCGGCTGATCAAGTACCAGGATGTCGGTACCGGTGGCCGCGCTGCTGGCAAGTCGGCGCTGTCGATGCCACTGCGGCAACAGCCAAACATGGGGCTGCAGTGCGTACAGCATATAGTCCAGCGCTGTCGCGTCGTTGCCATCCAGGAGCACATCAAATGAAAGGCTCTTGCGTGGTTTGGAACGCATCGCCCGACGCTGTTCTGTACCGTCACGGCTACGCATGACGTCGGTCTTATACTCACGCGACTCGGTCACTGAACTGGACCAGTTGTGGGGGAAGCGGAAGATTGCGGCTGTAGTGGACGGCAGCGGCATGATCAGCTCCCGAGGATCGCGTTGATGGAGGATTTTTCGGCTTTGACCGTGGCCTTAAACTGCCGCGTCCAGCTCGCTGTCGACGCCATCTTCTGAGCCATTTCTTCGGGATCCATGAAAAAGTTGGCCTGTAAGCTCATACCCTGGCCCTCGCCACCTTGCTGTTGTGGCTGTGTCAGGCTTGGCTGATTAAGCTGTGGCGCACTCATCTGTGGCGCTGGAACACCGGCCAGCCCCCCGGTTGCGTGTTTGATACGTGCAGTCCAGTCATCGAGTGCAGCCATGCCGCGCTGGTTAAAGTCACTCAGGAACGGCAGCGCACCGGGCTGCTCAACCACCGCCGCACGGGTCACAAACTCCTTATTGGAAAGACGTGCCGGGATGCTGTCAGAGGTGCCGGTACCGGGGCCCACAACCAAACCGCCGGTAGAGAATCCCAAGCCTGGGAACATGCCCGCCAGGCCCGCAACGGCCTTCTGGGCTGCGATCTTAGCCAGCATATCGATCATGGCGTCGCCCACTGACTGGATCAGCGAGACGGTGGCATCACGCAGCGTCATGGTGCCGTCTGCCAGGCCGCGTATAGAACCGGCTATACCGGCCTCAAGCCCGTCTTTCAGGGTGGAGCCCAGCAGTGTGGTTGTGTTCTGTAACCGGTTGGCCTGGTTATCCAGATCTCCAAGCATGGCGCTGGCCTGCTCGCCAATAACACCTGGTTGTTTCGAGAGCTCCTCCAGGAGCGGGCGTTGCTGCTGGAGTACTTCATATGTCTGCCGGTGGATCTGAAGGATCCGATCGCGAGCCTCCAGCTCAGAGATCAGGCCAGCATCCTGTTGGATATTGACCGACTCTTCAGCGAGGTTTTGCTTATTGATGATCGAATCGATCTCAGACTGGACTTCAGAGAGCCGGGTACGGGCGAGATCCAGGTTGATTAACCGATTGACCAACGCGGTACCGGCATCATCGCCTCGGCTCTCCAAGCGGCTCAGGAGCTCACCGAACTCTTGCTCCAGCTCCATTGATCGCGCACCGACCGCATCACCCGACAGCGCCATCACTTCAGACTGGATGCGCTGCAGCTGCCGCGCATCCTCAGTGACCTGGTTGAGCCGCTCCTGCGCCGCAATTGCCTGGCTGGCAGCCCGAGCGCGAGCCAGCAACTGACCAGTCAGACCTTGCTCAGCAATCCGGTACTGGCGCACCTCTTCAGCACTCTTGTTCTGCAGGGCGACAGTACGCTCAAGCTGCTCGACAAAGGCACGCTGGGCGTCTCTGCGCTGCTCTGCAGTGCGATCCGCTTCCTCTTCAGCCGCTTTCTTTTTACGTTCCGACTCGGCGGCATCCTCGTTGCTCTTAGCCAGCTTCTGGTTGGCTTCGACCTGGGCGAGGATCATTTTCCCAAGTTCGGATTGGCGGTCGATCTGGTTCTCTCGCATGTAGAGCAACGCCTCTTCGATAGGCGTTAAGTTTTGCAGCGCTACATTCTGTTTTTGGAGTGCCGTCAGGTATTTCTGTGCATCAGTGACAGCCTTCGGACTATTGATTGAACCCGAAGCGGAACTGGCAGCAGTCTCAGTGCCCTCCAAGGCTGCCTTCAACGAGTTGAGGCGTTCAGTTAGGTTCTCAGCTTTACGGCCTCCTTTCAGGATACTATCCATCAAGTCGAGCATTCGCTCTTTGGTGTCATCCGAGATTTCAGATGATTCACTAAGGGCGGTACCAATCTGATCGAAATTGACCTCTAGACCTTGGGCTGCACGGGCTGAAGCCTCACGAATATCGTTCATCAGCTGCTGGGTTTCTGCGGACCACCTGGCCGCTTGGATCTGCGGGCCCGATGCACCCAGCCAACCGCCAGCACGTTCACCACCGGGTGTGGCCAGGTTGGCCAACTGACGAGCATCATTCACACGTTCGTTTTGCTGTTGACTGATATCGTCTGACAGCTGTTTAAGCTCGCGGTCCTGTTCCAGCTGTGTCAGCTCTTTCAGTTTATCTACAGCCTCGCTGAGGGGAACATTCATGTCCCGAAGTGACTGCGTAACTGAGTCTGTAATGCGCTCGGCATCGTCGCCGAAATCGATAAAGCTGGCTGCTACCAAGCCGACTGAAACGGCAATCCCAACAGGCCCGCCCAGGGCGGCGGACAGAGCTGCGCCAGCAGTTTTCAGACGAGCTAAGGAGGTCAGCAGCAGACTGTTGGCAACACGGGCTCGCTCAGCGGCAACCGTGCTTGCGTTAGTCGCTTGCGTCAGCGTGGCGGTGGCCGCTGCAGCGTTGCCGGTGGCTACTGTTCTTGCTTCCAGAGCGGCATCCAAACGCGCCTGTGCTGCCGCATGAGCGTTAGCTGCCTGGGTTGCCCGGGCCTCCAGGACAGTATGGGTTGAGAGCCCCTTAGCTGCTGACGCCTGAGCGGCCGTCCGCTTCGCTGTTTCGCCTGTCGCCCGCAGCTCCGCTTGAGCACTGGTTACGGCTGCTTTCGCTTTTTCCAGATCTGCGGCGGCCGCCCGCTGGGCTGCAATCGCGACGCCTTCCTGGGCCTTTGCCTGATTGGCTGAGGCGGTTGCATCAGCTCGCTTCTGCATTATCCCCTTAAGCGTCTCTTCAGATAGGTCCGATAGCGCAGCAACGGCGCGACCAGCGGTCAGAATCAGAGCGACTTCAAGGGCAGCACCGACTACGTCAGCATTATCGGACAGGGTATCCAAGACATCAGCCAGCGCACTGATCGCATCGGCAATTCCTTCACCCGCACCAGTACCACTGGAGAGCGTCCCAATGATTCGGGTGAACGCTGCATCAAACTCCGTTGCAGCCTGTGAAATAGTGCGCACACGGGTTTCGAACTGTTCATCGACACTAGCGGCTGCATTGCCCAGGGCTTCGACCAGGACATCAGCGGTCAACTGGCCCTCGTTTGCCATCTCACGTAGCTTGCCGATATCGACGCTCAACCCCTCGGCAAGAGCCAGCGCAAGCCCCGGAGCCTGCTCCATGACGGAGTTGAATTCCTCGCCGCGGAATACGCCGGACGCCAGCGCCTGGCCGAACTGAACCGTGGCGGCTTCAGCACTCGCGGCTGCGCCCCCGCTGATTGCAATCGACTTGCTGACAGTATCGGTCAGTTGAGCTGTCTCACGCTGGGAAATATTCAGCCGGTCGGCGTTCTGGGCAAAGCGCTGGTAGATGGCAGCGGTGCTATCCAGTTGCTGGCTTGCATTACGCGCAATGGCGTAAACATCAGCGCTGGACTGAGCCAGCTCTCCCTGAGTGGCCGTAACCAGGCGCAAACGGTTTTCGTAGGCGGTCCAGGCATCGGCAGACTGGGTGATCTGCGCTAAGCCAAATCCAGCGGCCAGGGTCAGCGTTACCGCTTTGACGGAGCGGGCCAGCGCTGTCATGCCGCCACCTACGGCCTCGGTGGTTTCGGTTAGCTGGCGGGAAGAGCGGTTGGCGGAGGAGAGCGCAGAATCATACTGGCGGGTTGTTGTCGCCGCTTGAGCGGTGTTTTTAGCGGCTGTTCCCGCCGCTGCTCCAGCGGCACCGATTCCACCGGCAGCCGTACGGCCAGAGCGGCCAGCGCCATCGGCGCTGGTACGCGTATCGTCCAGTGCCGCATCCAACTGGTTCACCTGGCGGATCGCCTGCTGGAGGTCTGCTTTTATGCGGAGTGCGAGTTCGAGGTTCTTATCGGCCATAACATCACCTGAGAGATATAGGTGATGGTGGCATCAGTTAGCAGTGGGGTAATTTGAACGAGGGCAAAAAGTGCTTGGAGAGTTATTTTAGCCCCTGGAGGATAAGGGCCAATATAAGTAAACCAATCCATCCTTGGGGCGTACAGAAAACCATTGTCATGAAGAACCAAAAACCATCCATATGGATGTCTCCTGCTTTGATGCAGTGCTCAGCCGGTTACTCGTCTTTGCTGACATCGACAGTGTATCCATGGCCGCGGCACTCAAACTCCACCTCAGCGCCGGCAGCGATGATGCACAAATGGTTGCAGAGCGCTTTCAAAGTCCGCTCGGCACCGTGGGTCTCGTAATACTCGACCATCGCCTCGTTGAACTCTTTATCTGTCATATTGGGCCTCTTCATCTCCATAGAGGTGAAACACGGTTACGATTTCGTCACGCTCGCTACTTACGACGAACACGATATTGCTGCGGCTCAGCAGCAGATACCGCCCCTTGTATACGCCGCTGAGATAGATCGCTGAGTTGACCGGGGTGAGGCGTCTGATCAGCTTTTTCCGCTTCTTGCCGACTGTGGTGGCTGACGCGAACTCGAGGTGCTTGTTGATTCCCGCGAACCGCTGCTGCCACCGAAGTAAAGCGTGATCCGACCAGGTGAATGCGCCTCCTTGCCACTCAGAGACCTCCTCCTTCGACCTCCCTACGCGATTCATGGGTTACACAGTTGCCGTATCGTCATCCCAATACAGCGCTTTGGGCTTAAAGTGGGGGTTGGCTTTCCGGTCGATGACTTCCCGCATCATGCCGTCCAGCGCGTACTGGGCATCAGCGGGAGCCACGTAAACGCCGATATAGGTGTATCGGTTGGAGGCAGCGCCTTTGCCGCAGGGCTGCCGAACGATCCGAACAGGCTGCAGCTGTGCTTCGCGTATCAGGTGCTGATGAGTGGTTTTCGTCGGGTCTTTTTCTTTAGTTGGGTAACGAACGGTCAGGAGCATTTCAGGCCTCGTTATTTTCTCAGCTCTTTGATAAACGTCCCTGTGTCACTCTGCGGCCACATCGCACTGTTCATGTCACCGATCTGGTCGGCCCGGCGACGGCGGTCCAGCCTGAGCGCGGCATCGTAATAGAGTTTCAGCTTTCGTTCTGAGTAGGTGCCGATGGCTCTCTCGTCGTGCCCTGCGGCGACGAGTGTGGAGTAGACGTCTGCCCAGCGGAGCGCAGTTTTGCCATGGCCTCGCGGCTTAGTTTGACGGTTTCCGTCATCAGCCTGGTTTGCAGCTTTCTCATAAAAAAACTGGAATTGGCACCCCACCAGGCCATGGTCAGCAGCTCGCCATCCGACGATGAAAGTTCCTGGATCTCTAACGGCGTAAGACCGCACACGGGTGAAATAAGATGGGGCAGCTCATCGGCATGGTCACCGAGTACCAGGAACACTTCATCCAGGGTAAATTCGGTACCGGTGCGCATCAGCTCAAAGAGGCTATCGAGAAAGCCCGCCATGGCGCGGCCATGCTTGAGGCTCTCGATGAACCCGTATTCGCGGACAGTGATAGCGCGGCCATCGATAACAACATCACGATCAGAGTGGAGGATCTCCAGATCGTCCTGGTGATCCTCCCCCTGAACTTCAGGTTGCAAGCGCTTAGCCATTACGCGCCAGTCCCCGGCATGATCCAACGACCGTACCCGCCCAGCTCCGAGTCATTCTCGTTGTTGGAATCGTTCAGCAGAGTGAAAGGCACTTCCAAGCCGCTCAAGCTGGTGGCGGTCAGGTCCAGCTCGTTCACGTTGTTGAACTTCACGCGGTACAAATCCAGGCGGGCATTGTCTTCCGCACCATCCACCGTGTTCTCGGCAATCGCCACGAGGTAGCGAACAACCGAGCGCTGGCTGGACATGACGATATCCTTGCGCGCCGCATAGTCGTAATCGGCAGTAAACGGTTGGGTGTAGCTGGCGGGATCCAGGATTTTAACCATCCCGCCAGCGGCACTTTCGATGCTGTAATCGGTGCCTTCAGTCAACGTTGCGGGAGTGCCTGCACTGTCATTGATAACCAGTGAACTGATATCAGCATGGTCCAGAGCGATCAGCTCGCCAGCGACCAAATCGGTCGGGAAGGCTTCGCCCGTGACACTGCCGGAAGCAATATCGATCACGTCACCGCCCAGGCTGATGGCGAAGTTCTCCGGCGACCCATTATGAAATGTGATGGTTCCGCTAACCTCCGTGCCGGTGTTCAGCGTCGCACTAGTCCGGCGCTGCCCTGAATATGACTCCTTGCGGCTTTCTTCGCTGGAGCTGGGGTTGACCTTCAAGAGCGCGTCACCGGTCCAGCGCATTGCCTGGGGCTTACCGTTGACGTTGGTCGCCAAGTAAATCTTGGACTGGAGTGAAAAGTCTTTCATTGGTTTCTCCTTCGCTTACCGGCCTTAGCTTTTGGCTTTGCTGGTGGTCGCCTTTGGCATTGCCGCGCTGTTTGAGGCGATGATCTTGCGCTTGATCAGAAACTCGCGTTGCTTCGCGGTTACCTGGATCTTTGCGTCCTTTTTGAGCTTCTTACCGCCGTGGGTGTGATCCTTCAGCAGGGTCACTTCAACGGTTGCCGGTGTTTCTTGCTTCGGGGTGCTCATGCGGTGCCTCCGATATAGTGGGTGGTTGTAAACACGTCGATCCAGAGCAAACGCTCCTGGTCGTAATCCATCACGTCGCCCTGCAGCCAGGCGATGGGTTGAAAGGGTTTTACCGGCACCCAGCCCTCCAGGGCCTCGCGCACCGATCCGATTAATGGGCTGATATCCTGCAACGCGGTTTTACCTGTGCGGCCCCGGTAATTGCGCCCGCAAATGATGACGCCGAAGGTGCAAAGCGCCTGGCGTTTTCCCCGGCGTCTGTCACCCGCAACAGAATCAGGTGAGTCTTTTGCTTTCTCACCGGCGAGCACCACATAAGCAGTCCCTGGGCGAATCGTTCGCAGGTCCTTAACCGCCGCATATTCCGCAGCACCCTCGACTGAATCGATACCCGCAACCTGGTCGCGTAAGCGCTGCTCAACGAGGGTGGTATCGAAGGGCTGGCTCATCAGAAGTCCCTCAGCGTGTCGCGGGTAAACTGCCGATCCGGCGCATCCCAATCGGCCAGGCCCGCACGGCTATTGGTCTTGGTGTCACCAGCTCCCAGGGAGAACTTGCCCTCTGCGACCTGCTGCAGCAGCTTCATGGCATCCCGGTAGTCGCGGACAATCGGATCGGTTGCGTCGGCGCTGATACGGTCTTTGTGCAGCAGATAGCGAGCGATCGCACGGGACCAGACCGTTACGATTCCGGGAACCGCACCAAAGGTGTCGATCAGCGGCAGATAGTCACGCAACACCAGATAGCCGTCGATCATTGCGTCCGCGTTGGCCACCGCATCATCAATTCGGCCCAGGGCATCGTCGGCAACAGCGATTTCATCCGCCGTCCAGGCTGAGCGATCAGCCCCGGTGAGCGTTGCCTGCATCAGGTCGTAATCGACCAGCTGCTCATGCTCGGCAGTTGCGACTTGAGAAAGCTCACGCGCGCCGGGGATGTCGGCAAGCTGTTCGTGGGTGACGTAGCTCATGCGCTCACCTTCGCTTGTTCAGCCTTGATGGCCTCAACCAGATCCGCTTTGAGCAGCTTGTAGTAGCCATCGATCTCTTTGTCTTTGGCGATCGCTTCCAGGTCTTTCACCAGCAGGTCTTCAAGGGGGACGGATTCGCCGTTCACAGTTGCAAACCCAATCTGGACGGCATCGCTTACTGGCTCTTCCGGTGGCGTTTCCGGCGTGGGCGGTTCTTCCTGTCCGGCTTCACCGGCTTGGGGCGCTTGCTGATCCGGTACGTCTGAACCGGCGGTTCCGTCGTCAGAGACGGAGGGCGGTACGTTGTCATTGGTTGTCTCGCTGATGAGTACCAGGGCACCACTTTTAATGAGCGGCGCAGCATCGTCGGCAGTCGCTTCCAGCGAACCGCTCTTGCGGATCTCGCCTTCCCACTTAACCGGGCGCTCAATGCGGTAACTGTTCATCGCTTGTCCTCAAACCTTGGGCCTATCCCTGGCCCGTTGCTTCCCTGGTGGTTTGCCGCGACTACTTAACTGCGGCCTCTCTTCGCGCTGTATTAGCCGACACCCTGGAGCAGGTAACCGGCGGTCATACCGCTGAGCACTGGCGAGCGCTCATAGGTCACCGGGTAAATCCAGCTTTTGGCGTTCTGGTCGTAATAGGCCTTTTCAACGAGGGGATGCCCTTCCATGGTGTAGGTGTATCCGTAGCTCGGCTCCTCCATATTCGGATCCGGCGACGTGGGTACGTAGGCCAACACCGCATCGCCCCCCCAGACATCGGAGAAAGCCCCCGCCGAGTCAGCCGTAATTGCACGGCCCACTACGACGCGTTCGACATCAAACAGCTGCGCCAGCATCGCGACGGTCACTGAATCCGCAGAGGTATACTTAAAATTCTCCTTCACTTTGGCGTTAAACCGGGCCGCCGCGTACGCCTTGGCGGACAGGCACAAGGTGTTGGCAACCATGCCCGTGGTCTCGCGAATGGCTTCCTGTCCAGTGCTTACATCGGTCACTGGGTTGTTGGCGTCATCGGTCCATTTAGCGGCCGACATATCCGCCTTGTGATCCGCGTCATAGTTGGCGGCATTGCGTGCGATCGACGCCTGTTCGCGCTCAAGCGCAAGGCTGGCGATATTCATGGCGTTACTGGTCGCCCGACGTCCCATGTCGATGCCAGGCATGACATTGGCATCACGCAGATGCTCGCGTGGCACTACGCCTTCTAGCGCGTCTTGTACCAGTGCGTAGGGCTTGCCGAGGTAACCAAAGGTTACGCGCTTGGTACCAGAGCCTGGCGTACGGCGAATGTTGTACTGCATGAACGACTCTTTGCCGAACTCCAGAACCTGACCGCCTGCAATAGCAACCGGCACGCGCGGGAACAGCGCCATACCGACATGTTCCTGGTGACGATAGCCATTGGCATGCGTGGTAAGGATCGGATCAATCACCCGAACCTGGCTGTTATTCATCTGACTCATGGTGGATCTCCTTTATGGATTCAGGTCGGGTTAGTTGGCGATCAGCAGCACTTCGAACGGCTCACCATCGGCAGCGTCTTCCAGTGCGCGGGCAACGGTGACGCCTGCGCTCTGAACGGTGGCTGCTCCGGCTGTGCCAACCTCCAGCTCATCGCCATCGCTGACTGCACCATCGGCAACAACAACCGCCGTGCCGATCACATCAACCAGCATCTCTTCGCCGTCGGCCGCTTTGGTGCGGGCAACGCCGAGGGTGTTGCCGGCGGCGGTGGCCACGGCGTTGGTGGGGCTGACAAAACGCTGGGCCGTGACCGCACCGCTGGCGGTACGGGTGAGGCCAAGCAGAGAGATAAATTGAGAACTCATGGTGGTGCTCCTTTAGCTAACTGCGGCCAGCGCAGTGTTGTAGTCACAATCGTTCTTGCGGGCGTACGCCTGGGCCTTGTTGTGAAGCGCCAGACGCTCCTGATCGACGGTGTACCCGCTGGGCGCGGCGAAGCTTGCAGAGTGCTCTTCGTCGGTATCCTCCTGGGCGCTGTGCTCGCTAAAGCTGACTTGCTCGGGCAAGCGATCCAGGAACTCACGGAACCAGGTTGCGCTCGGCTTCTTGATGGTCTGATCACCGTCGGCAAACTCCACAACCTCGGCATCGTTCAGGCCGTCCATAAAGGCGACCAGCCCGTCACGGTCTCGCGGCAGCACCTTACCGGCGTCGATCACCTGATCCGCAAAGGAGGCGATCTCATCGGCACGCTGTTTGGCTTCCTGCTCCTGGAGGCGCTGCTCGCGTTCTGCGATCTGTGCCTCACGGGCCTGCAACGTCGTTTCACGCTCTGCAAAGTCAGCGGTCTTTTTGGGATCCATCGTTTCGTCCTCCTCGATCGAATCGGAATATTCAGCCAAGGGCCGCTCGATGCGCTCCTCAGCCTCGCGGGTTTCTTCCTCGTAGGAAGTGATCAGCCAGTCAGGGATCACCTTGTCGGCTACCTCGGTATTGCGGTCCTCAATCAGGAACTCCCGCAAACCACGAAACATCCGGGTAATCGCCCAGGCGCCGGAGGTGCCCGGTGCAGCAAACTCGACGGTGACGATTTCGGACGCGTCGGTATCGGCAAAACTGGCGGCTTTGAGCCCCTTAACCGCCGGAGCTTTGGCTCCCAGAAATCCAACATGGCGGATGTACCAGACACCCGGCTTGGGGTTGCTGGGTGACTGAGGATGGAAAAAGGAGGTGCTGATACGGGGAAAGCGCTTCTTGTTCACCATCTCCGCAAACTCGGCATCCACATGCTCGGGCTCGGCGGTAATCAGGTTGCCATCGGTATCAACCGACTTGAGCCAGCCATAGGCCGGATCGTTCAGTTTGGGGTGACCGACAACCAGGGGGGCAGCAAACAGAGCAGGATCGTAAGCGGCAACGGATGCTTTTAGATCCTCCTCGGTAAACTCCAGGCGCTGGCCGTTCATGTCGGTATGCGTCCCGGCTTTGAAAATTTCGAGTGCACTCACATGACTGCTCCGGTTCGTTTGGGTCTCAAATGGGCCTGGCGATATGCCAATGAGGTCAGCTTATGAGGTGAGCGCGGCGCAGTAATTTGAACGGGGGCAAAACTTGAAATCGGGGTGTTGATGAGGAAAAGCGGGAAGTCTGGGTGTCGCGTAGGCGTAAAGACTTTTTATAAAAGCTTTATCGGCCTCTCAGGCGGTTTTTCAGGGGCGGGTGACAGGCGTTGTAGCGGCCAGCCCCTCTCAGGGGCTTACAGAGGCGCTCAGAGCCTCGGGCTATTTAGCGGGCAGAAACCGCTTTAGCGAGGTAGTCGCGGGCAAGACCGACCAGGTAGTTCTCATCGGCCTCGCTGGTACCCAGCCAAGGGCGTGCATGAATGGTCGTGTTGTGGGCCCCGATCGTTACGCCTTGGGCAAAGTCACTGCGCCGCTTACTCACAAATCGGTTTCCAACCGATCCATCCCGGTTGCGTTTGAAATAGGCATTCTGAGAACGAGCCGCATGCTGAATCTCAGCACCGTACTGGTGAACCGCGCCATAGATTCGATCGGTACCAAAGGCCAAACCTTCATCATCGACCACTCCACGTAGCGTGTTGGCCAGGTAGCCGCGCAAAGTCAGGATCTTGTTGCCGTTCTGCTTCTTGCGCTTCTGATAACGTGGGGATAACGGTGCCCAGGGTGTACCGTCTGGAGCTTTCTGGTCTTTAAAGCGCTGGCGATGCACACGATGCAGGTGCTCACGCATATTGACCAGCAGCGGCTTGGGATTATCCAGCGCCTGTATTCCCGCCTTCAGTACATTGCGGACTTGGGTATCATTCAGTTCAAAGTTTATACGCGCACCGGCCATCATTTTCTCCTATAATCGGGGTAACCGCGATGGATACGCCCCCGGCAATTGGGCCGCCAAACATCGCGGGGCCGCAGGTGCCGGCCTGCGGTCACTCCTCACTTCTGCTGTATAGCCTCACACCGACACGCATATCTTCGATGTCATGCGCATCAGGCTGGAAAACGGTGATTCCACTCCACCCATCGGCCGCAATCTCGAATACCGCCAATGCGGGCAAAACCTGATCAGGCAGACTGAACTGCGCAAGGTAACGGCGGCGAACCATGGCTTTCTTCTGACTGTGGTGCCACTCCAGGCGTACCCAGATCTCATCCGGATCAATCACGGCTTGAGCCAATAACGGCAAGTAACGACCACGGCCACGCTTGTCCGCTTTCAAGGTGCCTGAGCGGCGGTCCATGAAAAGCTCTTTCCCCATGACCAGGCGTTCATCAATCACATCACGAAAGATTGCAGGCTTATCCAAATCAGCGCCAAAGGGCTGCAGGAAGGTGCGTGCATACTCCTCTTGCGTAAGCCCCTCAGACAGCAGCTGGTCTGGACTGGCCGGGCGTGGTTCAGGCAGGGGTGCATTCGGGCGGGTATTGGGCAGACCCTGGCCACCAGCCGAGCCGGTTATCGGAGGCTCAGGGCGTTCAGGGGGGATAGCACTCTGCAGGCGCGCACGACCAGGTGTGTATTCAAAGCCGGGATCGATCCCCTCCGGCACCCGCACCGTACGGGGGCCGCTGGGGCTGCGCTGGCCGATGGTGACCGTCTGCCAGTTTTCGGCCGGCGCGGTACCGAGTTTGAGCTGCTGCCGCTGCATATCGAATTCAGACAGGCCCGTTACATAGCACTGGCAGCCCCAGCCGCCAGGCGGGAAATGTGCGATCCACCAGTTGTGATCGGCCCGCAGGATCAGGCCATCCCACGCCAGGTGATGTTCACGCGGGTGGGTGACGGAGTCGTTGTGGTTGTACTGCCAGTACGGCAGTGCGTCCCGGTCTTCCCAGAGCTGCTCGAACCGGCCCGCGTTGTAACTGCTGAACAGGTTGGTCTCGTAGATAACGCGTGATCGCCAGCCGCGCCCGCCGTTATAGTCCCAGCCGTGTTTTGAAACGATGTTGTCGAAATCCTTGCGAAACTCTTCCAGGGTGATGCCGTCCTCCACCATCTTGATGATCGACGTGTGAAAGTCCTCAACGATCGCATTGCGGTTGGCACCGGCCACGACAAAGCCCCAGTCATGCTCATGGGTGCGTATGTCGGTCCAGTGCCGGGTTGGGATCGCCAGCTTCTGCCGGATGAAATCGATCTGCTGAGGAAACGGCACCGACCCATAAGAGACGCTGGGCATTAGCGTTGCTCCTCTTTGACCTCATTGCGACCGGCGAGGAACGCGGCGGATCCGGCCTGAGCCATGGCGGCTGCGTACTGGTCCAATGTCATGGCCGGGTAGGTTTCCAGGAGCCGATCGCGCAGCTCTTCCAGGGTGTCCACCTGGTTGGCCAACTCGCGTACCTGGTTAATCCACGCGCTGACGTTGGGCTCAACGGATTGTCGGGCCTGCTCCATCATCTGTAGCGGTGGCTGGCCTATAGCCTCCGCAAAGCTTGCTGGCACATCCGGCGCGTCCTGAGTACCAGACTCAACCGGTACCGGCTGAACACCTGGCTTCACAGGCGGGGCAGGATCGGGTTGTTTCTCTTCCCAGCCCTCACCGTAGTTCTCGGTGATATAGCCCAGCTTAGGCTTGAAGTAGCCCATATCCACAATCGTCTTATCACGCTCGGCACGCTCGTTCAGATCCTCATCCGGCGTGACCTTGCGATAGACGCGCGGTACCGCCGCACCGGGAAAGTTCCACTCGGTCAGCCAGCGGGCGATCGTGCGGTTGAACGACTCGCAGACCAGATCCGCATCGGCCTTCACCAGATCCTCACGCACATCGCCCTGCAGGTCGTCATTGCCGAGCCGGCCCGGCGTGCCTTCGGAGCTGGCCACTTGCCCCATTACCACCTTGGCAATCGCCCGGTCCATCCGGTCGACCAGGGAAACGTAATCGGCGGAGCCGCTGCGGGCGGCCTCCAGCAGCTCGATCTCCATACCCTGGGGCACGATGATGCCGGAGTCGGTATTGATGGCCGACAGCGCCTGCAGCAGCCGGGTCTTCTCATCCGGCAGCGCGGTACTTGGGTAACTACCTTTCGCCGTTGGCTGGCCGAACTTCTCAAGGAAGATCATCCAGAACTTGATGCCGTTGCGCTTGAACAGCACCGGCCAATAGAGCCAGTGGGCCAAGCCCAGTCCATAGGGCTCGTCGTCATGGTCCGCGCCGGTGCTGAACGCCCAGAACTTACGGTCTGGCAGTAGCTCGCCTTGCGGGTTGCTGTAGGTCTTCATGCGCAGGCGCATGGCCCCATCCCAGCCGAAGCGTTGGCGATCGCGCACCTTGATGGCATCCAGGGTGATAAAGCGGCCGTCGCGGGCGTACATCGCTTCTGCGGCTGCAAAGCCGTAGAACACGCCATACATCATCTTGCCGGTAACGCGGTCCCAACCGATGTGGTGGAGCTGCTCGGTCAGGAAGTCCGCAGCGGCTTTGTCGCGCTTCGTTTTGCCGCCTGGATCAACACCCCATTCTTTACTGGTGATCGCCAGTTGCCGTTGCTGAAATACGCCTGCGACCTGGTCGTCGCGCAGCACCTGGCGATAGATCTCGTAATCGCCTGCGCCGCGCAACTGCAGGATGGAATCAGAACTGGGCTGGATCTGCATCGGATCCACATAGCCACGTGTGATATCGCGGCCATCAAACGTGGTCGCGACTTCGCGCATCTCCGGGCGACTGGATCGGCGTGTTTCATCGGCGAAGCTGGCCGGGATATAGAGCCCGCTTAATGTCTGCTGCATATTCAGAACCCTCCGAAGTCGTTACCGCCACCGACCGTGCCAAAGCCGGTATCGGTGACGACAGCGCCACGGTTGTAGTGGTCATCGCTCATGGAAGTGCGGCGGCCTGTGGATTGGAATTCCATCTCGACGATCTCTTGCTCACTGGCGGCATGGGCTAATACGCAGCCCATGGCGCTATCCCCGTGACGCTCTCCTTTACCGTCGGTTTTCCCTTCAGGGAGGCGAGCAACACCACGCACGAGCTTGAAGGCGCGGTGGTCTTCGAGGACGTCGTCATGTTTCGGGATCAGGATCGTCCGGTCTTCGAAACGGGCCTTGTAGCGGGGCATCTGCTCCCGGTACCAGGATTCCGTTGGCATCACCCGTTCTACCTGGGAGCCCCAGTAATCCCACGCGGCTTCGCCGATTGAGGAGCCGTTGCCTCGGCTATCGATTGCCACACCGCAACGACGTGGCAAGCCATCACCGACAGCAAACAGCACTTGCTCCTGCTGCTTGAACGGGACGTTATGCAACTCCACAATGAACGGAACGCGGCGGCGCAGATCCAGGCCGATTTCCATGGGAACGATGTCGGACATATCACCGGAGCGAGCGAAGTCCATACCCAGTGCATGACGGCGCTCGGGATCGAGCTTATCGAGCAGGGGGCGCACTTCATCACGGATCCAGTCTTCCATGATGGAGGTGCGCATCGGCAGCGGCATCTGGTTGAACTCGCGGGAGCCGTTGAATCTGAGCACCGGCGCTTGATACATACAGGCTTCGATTTGCGCACGGGTCAGGTAGGATCCGCCGCCCAAGGCGGGCACACAGAACAGCTCTTCGTCCTCGTTCGGTTTGTAACGGTTGATAAGCTGCTGACGCCAGTGTTTCTCGCCGTCTGCCGTCCATTCCCGCCCAGTCACCGCACAGATACGGCGATAAAAGCCATCTTCCAGGGCGTCATCCAGGGTGACGCGGTGTAAAGAAAAGTCGTAGCGCCCGGCCCTGATATCGTTGATCAGTGTATTGAACGGGTTGTCCTCACCGTTGTGGGTACTGATGATCCGAATCTGACCGCCCCAGATGGTCATCGCCATAGCGGCCTTGAGCAGCTCGGCGATATCGTCAACGAACGCCGCTTCATCGATCACCAGCCGCTCACCGGGACGGCCCTTGCTTCGCAGGTTGCGCGGGTTGCTAGTAAACGCCTGGATGACATTGCCGGAGTCAAACTTAATGGTGTAGGTAAGAATCTGTTTGTCATCCTGCTCGATAACAGACTCTTCGATCTGGCCAGCCGCTGCTTGGAACGCCTTCGCCCAGCCCGCACAGTCCTGGATAAAGCCGGATGTCATCTCTTTGTTGTAAGAGATGTAGTAGACGTTTGCCCCGGCGCTGGAGGCTGCATAAAGAACATCATCAGCGGCCTCCGAATAGGACAGACCGATACGGCGGCTTTTCTCGATCACCTTGACCGGACTTGTATCCTGGACCCAACGCTGTTGGTAGCCCAGCAGGATCGCGAAGTCGGAATCCAACCGCTCTTTTTGCTCTCCAGTAAGAGGCTGATCGCTCACTGCATACCCTCCATAATGGCGGCTCGCAATGCGGCAACACCATCACTAGACAGGCCTTGGCTCTTCGCCGCTTGCTCTGCACTGGCCGCAGCATCCTCCAGGGCCTGTTTCCGCGCCCGCGCTTCAATATCTTCCTGGTACTTCTTCAGCGTGACGCTGGAGCGCGTGAGGGTGGCAATATTCTTTGCCGCCTCCGATAACAGGCCGATCCGCTCACTGATATCGATATCCTCGTCATCCGCTTCCTGGAGCATCATCAGCGAGTCAAACAGGCCGGTCTGGATCATGGAGGTGAGCGCTTCAGATCGCGCATCCTCACGGTCTGCGGTGTGTTCTCGGATGATCTTCGCGGCCTCCGTAGAGGCACGGATCGCGGCCAGGCGTTTCTCAAGCTTCTGGCCGTAGCGGCCAACAGCTGAACGGCTGGGCAGCTCACCGGCTTTTGCTTCATCCGGGAATTCAGACTGCAGGTCCGCAATCAGCTCATCCAGTGTCATGCGGCCTTCGGCCAGGTGCTTCTCGATGCGTTGGCGGATCTCTACGCGCAGCCTGGCAACGGATGAGCGACTGGATGCGAGAACTGGAGCGATTTCGTCCATATCGTCACTCATAGGCTCACCAGTACTTCTCAGGTCGTGCAATACCAGGGCGACACTCGACGGTGTATTCGGCGATATCGGTACCCAGGGCCGTCAGTTCGCAGTGCCAGCGGCCATCCGGCTTTTTATCGACGTCGATCATCTTGCGATCGCCCAGGTAATCGATCTCCCGACGGAGCTCCTGGGGCGTTGCGTCCGGGTATTCGCTCTGTACAACGGAAAGCACCAGGCCTTCATACGCCCCGATCGGGCGGGCATTGTTCAGCGTCAGCAGGATGTACCACCGCATCGACTCGCGGCGTACACGTTCCATATCAATTGGCATCGTATCCTCCTCGCAGCTGGGCGCGCTGCAGGCCGCCCGCCAAACTATCGATCTTTGCTTCCAAACGGCTCTGGCCCCGGATGTAGTCCTCACTGCGGACATACTTTTCGGGCAATTCCGCACGCAGTTTCATCAGATCGCGCTCCACCTGAGTAACGGCTTGGTTGTTCAGTAGCTCACCTTCCTCGATCTTGGCCAATCGTTGGTTAAGCGCGTCGAACTTGCTATCGAGCTGCTGTGTAAACAGCTTCCCTACATACTTCGCAACCGCCCAATACCCGCCAATCAACGTCAAGATGATCGCCACCAGCGACAGCACGTCCCTAAGTTCCATTTGCACCGCGGCCTCCTTGTAGTTTCCGTATCAGTTCAAACAAACGGCCACCGCAGATGCCGTATTGGTCATAAAGCTCTTTCAGTGCCACCGCTGCAGCGCTGTCGCTGTTATCCGCCGGGCTCACCGGCACCGGGCACGGCACCATCAAGTCCGCCGGTAACGGCTCTGGCAGCCCGTTCTCGGGCGGCATCGAGCTCGCGCATGACGCGGTCATCAAAGCGGCACTCGCTACGCATAGCAGCCGTTTCATCGAGCAGCTCCTTCAGGGTTTTGGTGGTTTTACGGTCCTGGCTCTGGCGGTCCGCCAACAAGCCCTTTACCCGCTGGCTGGCCTTGTTCGACTCAGTTACCAGGGTGCGATGCTGTTCAATCAGTGCATTCAGATCAGTCACGGCCTGCTCATCGGTTGCCGCTTGGGCCTGGAGTGAGCCATCGGCATGGCCTTTCCAGTAGCCCGCAGCACTGCCCAACATCAAGGCAAGGGACGCAACAGCAATAAGACGGGCGATCACAGCGTGACTCCTTCGCACATGCCAGGGCCCCATCCGGCAGCGGCATAGAGCGGCTCCCACCGTAAGAGGATCAGGCGCACATAGAGGCGGTTCTCCCTCCGCGCCCAATCCGCTCGCTGGGTATATTTCTCAACTGCGTTGAACCACTTGGCAGGATCGGCCCCCGAAGCCGACGCCAGGCGTTCGTCACGGCCTACCCAGCCGATACCGCCGTTATAAGCGCTGGCCATTTTGGCGGCCTGATTGCACTGATCCACAGCATCCACCCTCGCAAACAGCCAACGGTCGTAGATAACCAGGGCGCGCAGTGCCCAGCCGGGATTCAAAGGCTGGTGATCACCCAGCTCATCGGGGTAGATCTTGGCGATCCATTCCGAGGTTGAGGGCATAAACTGCGTCATCCCTTGCGCGCCTACCGGAGAGACCGCATCCGGCATCCAGCGCGACTCCTGATGCACCTGGGCGGCAAAGGTGGCGATCGGCGCATCCAGCCCCCAATGGGCGTGTGCACTGCGCACCAACAGACTGCGGTACTTGTTGGCTGCCGCCGGTATCCCGGCAGAGTGCGCGGGTGCGCAGGCCACAAAGCCGAAGAGCACAACCAGGAGCAGGATCAGGAAGCCATCAAATGACGGTGTGGTTACTCGGCGCATGACTACAGCCCCAACGTCAGACCGAGGACACAGGCGAGCACGATTAAGGCGCGGCGAAGGGTGGCGATACTGGCGGACCAACGATAGCCAGCCTCCTGCGCCCGGTCGCGTTTAAGATCGCCATCCTGGTAATGGTCGGCCTCACCGAACAGCACGTGGGGCCGTGCATAAGGAAACAGCGTACGGTCCAGCCAATACGCCAGCACCGCCGCAATGGTGACCAGGGCGATCTTGTAGAGCACCACCGGCAGTTGATGGGGGCTTACCCAAGCAATAGCCGCCAACAGCGCGATACTGACCAGCAGCCAGACGATCAGGCGGGGGATGGCTATCCGAGGGATAGTGATCCGAGGGATGGTGATCCGAGGGATGGTGATTTTGGCGAAGAGCTTGCGCAACATGTCGGCGTCCTCTGACTGTGAGTGAGTACAGTCAGAATGACGCCGATTAGGTGGGGAGTAATTTGAACGGGGGCAAAATCAATTAAGGAGATTAGAAGGCAAACTTCCGGACATAAACAAACCGGAGCCCAGTATGCAAACAGCAATTTACAAACAACATCACCAGGAAGCGTTTTCAGCTGCCACCGCTATGAATGAGGCGGATTTGCGTCGGGTGAGTAACCTGCTCGATCGACTACTGCAAACGGGAGCTTCATTTGCTGAAGCAAATATAGAACTGCAGCGCCTGTTCTTGCCGACCGTGGCAGACGATCAGGAATTGGCATCAGGGAGTTACCAGCCAGCTCGTTAGCCAACGCCACTTGGATCGCCTGTTGGTGTCGCTCCAAAATCACACGCCACACCTCAATGCTAACAGGCGGCCACTTTCCCTTAAAAACAAAGTGCTGCTGTGCCAAATCAGCCTTTCCTTCGAAGCGCGCTTCATAGGGCAAGGCCACGAAGTCACGATAACGATTTCTAAAGTCATTATTTAACGGCCAAAGAGCCTCAACTACATCCCATCCTGATAACTGTTTTGGTGCACTGTTTTTCCAGTCTGGACCGATGACTTGAGAAAAATATTCAAACAGTAAATTTTGATCCACCGATTCAACCCTCCCTGTGTTCTTATCTATAATTCCTAACCTCGCTGAAAAACGTATCGCGTAGTCCAGCTGCATTTGCAGCGCAGGTGGCCACATGGCGGCATCTGTCGCATCAGCTCTGAAGTCGGCTTAAACGTATCCCCATCACGACGCCCGCAAGGCGCTAGATCTGGACCTCCTATATCCAAAGAGACCTCAATCAAGCTATCCGGTGCCCCCTTTAAGGCCACCCGGATTTCACCACGGCGCATAAGTTTGTGAGCCGAAAAGATCAGCCAGGAAACGAGTGTATCGAGAATATCCCGGGCATTTGGATCAATGCCTTCTGAAACCAGCAACTCCCTGCAACGGGGCCAATCCCATTCTTCGTTACCAAGCACCGTTTCAAGGCGTTTTATCCAAACCCGATGCTCGGCCGACTCATTATGGAGCGACACAACTTCTTCCAGAAGCTTGCGTTTGGTTGATTCAGATAACTGCATCTCCCGAGCCGCCTGCTCCATTGGGACTCGCACAAATACATCAGGGATGGCGGGTAAGTTGAAGCTCATATTACCTCCTTAGATCAGCCACAGTGCAACGCCTACATCCATCTGGCGCTGTAAAACTCAAGCTCAATTTCACTACTGAGCAAATAGCCAAACGACACCACCGCAAACAACCAGGGCCGCTATGCCTGCTGTTGCAAAGTATCGTTAAAGCTACAGGTCACGACTCATACCAGCCATCCCAATAGACGCCTTTAGTACCGGTTTCCTTTTTTGTGCAGGCGAAGTTTCTTTTGGTGCCTCGCAGATAACCCGTCACGTTGTCCGGCTCGTCTACGATCACATCCAGAGAGAAACCAGAGCTTGACTCAACGTTAGTCAGACAGCTTCTCAATGAGCGAAACTCACCACCCATCACCGTATTAGCCCCGCTCTCGCCCTTATTGCCGAACAGGACATAAAGCGCAAAGACCACAAAGCCCAGCATCAGAATTACACGAATCATATTCCCTCCTTAGATCAATCAAAGCGCAGCACCGACATCCTCCTGACGCCACTCGTACCCAAATGCGTCGACGCATTTGAACCAAAACGGCAAGCGCCTGCCGTTTTGGCGGCTCAATTTTGAGCCGTCACCAGCCAACACTCCACCCACTACCCCGGCCAACGCATTCTGAGCAACTGCCACAGCAGCAGCACCGCCTCCGGCGTTAGCACCAAATGGCAGTGATAGTCACCGCCCACCACAAAATTGTTGTCTCCCTCCACGCGGATATCCATCTACAACTCCCTTGCTACTTCTCATAGTAATCCTTGCCCGCTACGCGGTTGCCTTTGCCTTTGACCGATATCGAGGTGTCGCCGCGCGTATCGGCAGTACTGCCTGCTGTCAACGCGCCTAGTACAGCAGCTTTAACCTGCAAAGAGGCGGTGCGGAACAAAGCAAGCAACTCCTGCTCATCGCGGTGCAGCGGTTCCTGCACCAGCCCAGCCAAAGCCGACCCATCACCCAGCTCTGCCGCATGCAGGATCTGCTGCAATAATCGACGCTGCTCCTCACTCAATTCGGGTAGGTTTGCCTTTTGTGTCGCTGTCGATACCGCATCCAGCCGGCGATGAAGCTCAACCTCATTATCCGGTTGAAACATCGAACCTTCGCCGGTTGCCAACCAGTCACCCCGAATGTGCAACTTCTTAACCAGCACTTCAGCTTCTTCTCTTGAAAACTTCTTAGCCTCTCCGCCAGCCAAGCGCTTTACGCGCTGGAGCGGCACACCGAGCAATTCGGCAAGCTCTTTCTGTTTAAGACCGCATTCCTTCAGGATTTTTTTTGTTAGTACGGAAATCATACTTTCCTTGACGGGTACGAAAAACGTACCTATTATTGATTTAATAAACACCAAACATCATTTACAGAGAACGAGGCATAGCAAAGCCATGACTAAGCGCAAAGTACTCACTCCCGATGAAGTCAAAGCCCAGCTACAGGATCAGGGCATCACTATCACTCAGTGGGCTAAAGACCACGGCTACACCCGCAACGCTGTCTATCGCGTTTTGAACGGGTTCGATAAAGCCAAGTACGGCAAAGCTCACGAGATCGCCGTAAAGCTGGGGCTCAAAGCCCAACCCCAGCCTGATCACGCTGCCGCGTAAACGAACCCGCTACCAGGAGCCATGCCATGCCTAACCGTCCTTTCCATCAACAAATCCGGTCGTTTGCCGTAGAGGAGCTACGTTCGATAGCTCGTGCTGCCGGATTGCATCGGCTTTCTCATGGGGAGCGCGAAGGAGCACTCCGTTCAGCAATTCAAGCGCATCTCGCTCAACGGCAATCGTCATCGGATTCTGACCGGGAAGTTCGATGAGCGCGTTAATGTCGCCCATCAGCTCCGGCAAGTCGATTGCCTGCTGGTCCGATAGCCGCTTAACCAGCGTGCCAAATAGGTTATGCAGGCCAGCAAAAGCGGCAGCAAGCTCTTCACGGTCGACAGGGGTTGATTCACTCATGCGCCCATCCTCGATTGTAAATGTACCGAAGAGCCTAGCGAAGTTGAAACAATTTTACCTATAGCAAAATCAGGGTTTTTTCAGCAGGCCTGAAAAAAGAGAAGAGAGGACGCCATCCAATGACACGCAGAAATTGGAAGAGCTGGGTACCGAGGTCACCTGTCGAGGCCATGGAAGGTGTCGTTGAGCTGGCCTTTATCAAAGACAGCAGCCGGGTAATCAAACGAATCGCCTGCGAGTTTATTGGGCAGCACGACGCGGGGCCTCTCTACAAGTGGATGAGTAATGGACGGCTGCCGCTCTGCCTGATCCTGCCATTTGAAAAGGCCTGTGGTGTGCCGTTGATCACCCGCTACCTGGCCGCCGCCAACGGCAAGATGCTGGTTGATATCCCCACGGGCCGCAACTGTAAGGCCAAAGATGTTCAGCAGCTGCAAACCGTTCTGAACGATTCCGTAGGGGCTCTGCTGGCGTTCAGCGCCGGCGATCAGGACGCCGACGAAACCCTGGACTCTTTGCGCGCAGGCCTGGAGTCACTGGCCTGGCACCACGGCAATGTGCAGCAGCACGCACAACCTCAACTGGAGTTTTAACCATGGCTACCCAATCTGCACCTGCATCACAGAACGCCCCAGGTGTTCACAAAAAAACCTACCACTGCAGCTGGTGTGGCGCTGAGCGCGCCCTGGAAGAGCTGAACGGTGTGGACATACTGACCGGCGATGACAGCCACGCCAACTGCGCCCAGCTTGTGCGTTGCGATTCGCCCGAAGCGCAGCGCATTTTCAACGACCTGATCTCCTGCGGCTTGGACATTCTGGAGGCTCGCCCATGAGTACAGCTGACCAGACCCGTATCAGCGCCAGTGGCGCCAAGTGCCTCAGGGTGCTGTTCGCCCTAAGTGGCCATAGCCTGACCGGGCTGAGTAACAGTGAGTTGAGCAAGGCGCTGAACGAGAGCCCGGCCACCATCAACCGCTGCCTGAACACGCTGATTGCGGAAGGTGCGGCCATCAAGCTGGATTCAGGCCGCTTTGCGCCCAGCATCCGGGTGCTGCAGATGGCCACCCGCCATGCTCAGGAGTTCAGCAAGGCCCGCGCCCGTATGGACGAAATCGATCAGCGCCTGATGGCCGGCGCGAATCTGTAAAAGGAGCGATAGATGTCACGCACACCGGAAATTATCGAGGCACCCACGGAAGATCAGGTGGATTGGGTTGGCGGCGCAATGAGTCAGGCCGCTAAACATTCCACTGAAATTATGGAGCAGTTTGGTGACGGCGAGCCCTATGAGCGCAGGCGAATAATCAAGGAATTCAGGTTCTACATGGCTCAGGGCGCTGAAGCCATGTTTGAAATGGGCAAGCGGCTGATTCTTCTGAAAGAGAACGAGCCTCATGGGGAGTTCACAGAAATCGTCGAGAACCAGTTTGGCATGAGCCCCAGGACCGTGCGGGTCATGATGCAAGCCACGATCAAATACTCATCGCCCAAGCTGGAGCCAAAACGGCAAGCGCTTGCCGTTTTGGGTAAAACAAAATTGTTCGAGCTGATGGTGGCGGATGATGAGGAGCTAGTTGAGCTTGACGAGGGCGGCACCGTCGCTGGTCTGACTCTCGATGACATCGACCGTATGACTTCCCGCGAACTCCGCCGCGCCCTCCGAGACGCCCGCGAAAACGCCGATGCCAAGGGCAAGGTGCTGGCGGATAAGAACACCAAGATCGATGAGCTGGATGCGGAGCTGACCGCGCTGAAAAACCGTCGCGCCAAGGCGGAAGTGGAGACGCTACCGCCCGACGAGGTCGCCGCCGATCTGATGCAGCAGGCCACCCGTTTTACCCATGAGGCCTTGGGCGTGATCAACGGCATGATGCTGCCGGCGTTTCGCGCCATCGATAGCCACGATCAGACCCACGGCAGCCGCCATAACGTGATGATGGCGGGGCTGGTGGCTCAGCTGGAGGTGCGCCTGAATGAAATCCGCGCCGACTTCGACCTGCCGCGCCACCTGGATGGCGACAGCACCCCGGACTGGCTGCGTGACGACGCTGACCAGGTGGTGGCCGCGGCCATCCGCCAGGCTGAGGAGCGCTGATCATGAGCGCGCTGACTGAACAACTGGTGATGATTGCCCAGCAGGCGCGCGAGCTGCCCCACGGTCAGAAAACGCCCTTCTATGACCGCTGGGCCCGGCAGCTGTGTATGTCCCGCGCCACGTTACTAAAAAAACTCAAAGGTGTTGCCATGAGCAATTCACGCAAACGTCGCTCTGATGCCGGGCAGTGTGCCCTGGAGCTGAGCGAAGCCCGGCTGATCTCTGCGGTGCTGATGGAAATGATACGCCGCAACAATAAACGCAACGGCACGATCAAGGCGGTGGTTAAGTTGCTGCGCGAAGACGGCAAGATCCGCGCTGAGAAGTTCGATAAAAGCACCGGCGAACTAACACCGCTCAGTGATGATGCGATCGCCCGCGCTTTACGCAACTATCGCCTGCATCCCGACCAGTTGCTGGCCCCACCACCAGCGATCGCACAGCGCAGTGCTCACCCGAACCATGTATGGCAGGTGGATGCGTCGATCAGCGCCCAGTTCTATATGGATGTTCACGGTTCTGAGGCGATCGACCCGGCCCAGTATTACGACGGCAAGCCGGAGAACCTGAAGAAGATCGAACGCAAACGCCTGTGGCGCTACGTGATCACCGACCACACCAGCGGCACCCTTTACCTGGAGTACGTGCTGGGTGCGGAGAGCGCCGAGAATCTGATTAACGTGTTTATCAACGCGATGCAGAAACAGCGCGAAGATCCGTTTCATGGTGTGCCGTTCATCCTGGTAACGGACCCCGGCGCGGCAATGAAGTCGGCCATGTTCCGCAATCTGTGCCGTTCGTTGAGTGTGGATCTGATCATCAACGAGGTGGGTAACGCCCGCGCCAAGGGCCAGGTGGAGCAGGCCCACGACATGGTGGAAAAGCTGTTTGAGAGCCGTCTGGCGATTCAGAAGGCGAACAGCCTGGATGAGATTAATCAGCTGGCCTGGCGCTGGATGCGGCACTTTAACGCCACCGCCACCCATACCCGCACCGGCATGAGCCGCTATTCCAAATGGATGGAGATCCAGCCGGATCAGCTGCGCCTGGCGCCTGGCGGCGAGCTGTGCCGCGAGCTGGCGGTGAGCGACCCGGAAACCCGCGTGGTTGATAACTACGTCCAGATCTCTTTCCGTGGCAAGCAGTTTGATGTTTCCAGCGTGCCGGATATCGGTGTGGGCCAGGAGCTGATGGTGGTGCGCAACCCCTGGCGCGACGAAGACACCGCCCAGATCGTGCTGCGCGATGAGCACGGTCGCGAGATCTTTCATGTGGTTGAGGCGGTGGAGCGGGACGATCACGGTTTCAACGTGAATGCGGCCATGATCGGCAGCGAGTACAAGCGCCACGCAACCACGACAGGCGAGGAGCAGCGTCAGCAGCTGGAGCAGATCGCCACCGGTACCACCTCCATCGCCGAGGCCGAGGCCGCCCGCAAGGCGAAGCGCCGGGTGTTTGCCGATATCAACCCCCACGCGGATGTGGAGGCGTACAACCCCACCGACTTTATGCCTAAGCGCGGTACCGCACTGGATGTGCATACCCCTCGGCTGGTCACCAAGCCGCTGACCCATGTGGAGGCCGCCAAGCTGCTGCGTGATCGGCTGGGCAGCTGCTGGAAAGGTGCCGAGCACTTCGGCTGGCTAAAAGCGACCTATCCGGACGGCGTACCCAGTGAGGAGATCGATGCCATCGAGGCGCTGCTGCGTCAGCCGAAGGCCAATCTGAAACTGGTTGGGGGTGCGTGATGACGCTGAAGCTGAAAGCCGTACTGAAACAGCTGGGTAAACCCCAGGCGGATCTGGCCCGTGTGCTGGATCTGAGTGGCGGGACGATCGCCCAGCTGGTCAACCACAGCCAGTGGCCAAAGTCGCTGGATCGCGATGCGCTGAAACAGAAGATCGAGATGTTTTTGGAGGAGAGCGGTGCCGACGCTAGCACCGTCAGCACCGCTTTTGAGCCTGAAGAGCCGCTACCAACCGCCCTTCAACACACTGCCATGTCCCAGGAGGACGAACCTATGTTACTACGCAAGCAACGCCTGACACCAGACGCCAAAAAGACCTTTGGCATTTACCGCGAGCCGTTCGATGAGCTGGCGTCGCCGGATGAGATGTGGATCAGCCCCGATATCCGATACGTGCGCGAATCAATGCTACAGACGGCGCGATACGGGGGCTTTATTGCCGTAGTCGGCCAGTCCGGCTCTGGCAAAAGCACGCTGCGCCGCGACCTGGCCCAGCGCATCCAGGATGAATCCCATCCGGTGATCCTGGTGGAGCCCTATACCGTGGAAGCGGAAGACTCCGACATCAAGGGTAAGCGCTTCAAGAGCAGCGATATCACCTCAGCGCTGCTGGCGGCCGTCGCGCCCACTGAAAAGCCGAAAATCAACCCTCAGGCCCGTTTCGCGCAGTTGCATCGGGCGCTGAAAGACAGCCATGCCGCCGGGTATCGCCACTGTGTGGTGATCGAAGAGGCACACTGCCTGCCGGTACCGACGCTGAAGCACCTGAAGCGCATCCTGGAGCTGGAGGTCGGTTTTACCAAACTGGTGTCGGTTATCCTGATCGGCCAGACCGAGCTGGGCGACAAGCTGAGCATCCACCGCATGGATGTACGTGAGGTTGTGCAGCGCTGCGAGCTGGTCACCCTCAACCCGATCGATCCCGGTGAGCTCAAAGAGTTTCTGACCTTCCGCTTTGGCAAGGCCGGCTGCCAGTCGGTTGAGTTCCTGAATGAATCGGCCATCCCTGCGCTGATTCACCGGCTGCAGCTGCCCGATCGCAAACGCGACACCCGTGTTTCTAACTTGTACCCCCTGGCTATTGGCAACCTGGTAACTGCGGCTATGAACTTGGCGGCTGAGCTGGGTCTGCCGGTTGTCGATGAAGAAGTCATTAATGGAGTTAGCTGACATGTCTTACGCATCAGATATGCAGAACCAGACCATCCTGGAGCAGCTGGCCAACACCCAGTTGGCCGTCAATATGTTGCAGTCGCTGGGCTTGTCAGTGCTGAGCATCGACAAGATCGGCGAGCGGCCCAGGATCAGGATCATCCCCGGTGTGGGTTGCAGGCAGCTGCGATCCGGCTGGACCCGGCGAACGATTATTGATGGCCGCAAGGCCGTTGAGAACGTGGCGTTTGTCTCTGGGTGCCACGTGTCATGGGAGGAACGGTCATGAGTCGATACGACTATTACGTCATTGATTTGGAAGCGACACGGAGCACCGGACGCGTGATGTTCTTCGGTAAGGGGCTGCGGAATCAGCTTACGCCTGAACCAGAGCAAGCCGCCGTTATTACCGAGGAGTTTGTGAACGGCAACACCGAGTTTTACGACAACGGTGATACCACTCGCGCCGTGCTGTGTAGCGCTGTCCGTGAGTACCGGGACAACCTGATGGAGCTGATCCATACCCGTCACCCTGAACCCGCAAAGGAGCTGATCGCATGAATACCCATACGCAAATGCCTCAGAAAATCCCCGAAGGGTTTCTGATGAATCACCGGGGCGACCTAGTGCGAGTCGAGAATATCAGCGAGCAGGACCAACTCCGTGACCAGGTTGTTTCAGGGTTGGTACCCGAGGCTGTTGAACTAAATGAACGACTTCTCGCTTTCAAGAAACGGGCGCTGTCCGATATCGATGACCTGATCGATATCGCTAAAGAGCGGATCGGCGTCCAGCTCGGCGGCAAGAAGGGCAACATTGAGATCCGCAGCTACGACGGGCGGTTCAAGGTTGTCCGAGCCTTCCGGGATCTCATCGCCTTTACCGAAGAGGTGGAGGCTGCCCGCCAGCTCATCGAGAACTGTATTGAGCGCTGGGGCAGCAGTGCGAGCACGATGCGGCATGCATTTGAGCAAGCATTCGGGCTGAAGGATGGCAAGGTCCGCACGTATCGACTGCTGGAAATGCTCAGCTGGAATATTCCAGACGATGAAGAGTGGGACGAAGCGATGCAGGTCCTGCGCGCAGCCATGCGTAACAGCGGCACGGCGGTTTATGTACGCATCTACGAGCGGATCGGCGAGAGCAACGAATATAAGCCGGTCGCTCTGGATCTGGCGAAGTTGTGAGGTGGGATATGGGCGTTGTTAACCCTGAAAAGCTCTCGATCGATATGGCCTTCCATGCGCGCATGACCAGCGGACAGGCTGAAGACGCTATCCGCGTATTCGGCGAACTGGTGACCCGAGCTGTTGCCGATGGCCATACGGTTGAACTGCCAGCCTTCGGAAAGTTTGAACTCGGCAAGCGCGGCAACGGCGAGCCCGCTCTTCGATTCGTCCAATCAAATAGCGTACGGAAGGCGCTTAAATCATGAGCATCAAGATACCCGTTACAGAAGACGAGGTCCGCGACCTGCTCGCCTGGAGTGAGTTGCATGTAGAGGGCGAGACGACGGATCACGAAACAGGCACGTACGAGGAAGGCGTTCACGACGCAGTGAAGTGGATGCTTGGGCTGATTCACTCAAGACCGGATGAGGTGTGAGATGAGTATCTAAGAAGATTTGAATTTGGACTTTCAAAGCGGGATGCAGGCCAACATCGATGACGATGCGTTAGCAGTGTTCATGCGACTGGAGGCAAAGCACAACGCAATCGTTGATCAGTTCGACACTGTGCTGACGTTTAAGGATGCGCCGATCCATGTTGGCGAACGTGTGATTGAGCCAGGCTCCCCGGAGCATCGTGGAGTCCGACTGGGGATTGCTCTCGCCAAAGAAATGCTGGGTGAGTTTCCACTCTCTATTTCTGAGAGCTGAAAAGGCCATATCCGAAGGTCGATTAACGGGGGCCCGAGATGAGTACTGTAACTATCAGCCTAACTGACAACGACGAAGGAGCGGTTGACGTGAAGATCGAAGGCCTTCCGGATCGAGGACACACACCCAGTAAAGCCCAGGCCTTTGGTGAGGCGCTGCGCGACACGATCGGGAGCCTCAGTCCGTGCGTTAGCGGGATGGGAGATAACGTGTGCCCATACTGTGATGGCACCTGTACCAAGCGAAACGGGCCGTGAATGGTCCGTCTATCCGGCGTGGCTGCCGGGTACTGATGAGCAGCCGAACAACAGGAGATATCCATGAATAAAGCAGATCTGATCGAAGCACTGACCAAGGATATGAAGGTTACCCATGATCGTCCGGTCAGTAAGGCCGATGTCCAGGCCTTCCTGTCGAGCTTTACCGCTGTCGTCTCAGAGGAGATGACACACAGCGATGTAGTAATACCAGGGTTTGGGAAATTCCATGTTTCCGAGCGAGCAGCACGCAAGGGTCGCAACCCTCAGAACGGTACGGAGATCGATATCCCCGCAGCGCGTGTTCCCAAGTTTACGCCCGGAAAGCTGTTAAAAGAGACCGTCAATAGCTAAGCGAAACAGGCGGTACGCCGCCTGTCTGCCCGACGTGGTGGTCGGGTACTGATGAGCAGCTAGGAGAAAGCAATGCAACTGTCAATCTTAGAAGTCCGCATACTCAACGAACTCGCCCGGCGTGGGCCCTGCGCCGCATCCACCATCATGCCCCATGTTGAGGGGTTGGATTCAAAAGCGCAGCTGAAAGGCACACTGGAGGGGCTGGAGAAGAAGGAGCTGGCGAAATACCAGTCAAACGGTCAGTGGGCAATGCCTGCCGCCCTCAAGAAAAAGGTGCTGGACGGAAAGGTCGGAGCAACGGTCGATACTACGGTAACGACACCGCCGGTCGCTGACATTAAGCCCGCGCCGGTATCGGTTAAGCCAAAGGTGGCAGCAAAACAGAAGCCCACAGCACCGGCTTCCGGCAAACAGGCAGCGGTGAAGGTGCCGGTACTGGAAATGTCCGAGCCAGCCAGCACCATCAGTCCCCTGCAGGCCTTGCGCAACAGCCTGCCGCCCGGTGTTGAAATGTATGTGAGTGATGAGGAAGCAATCCTTCACTGGGAAGAGAATACGTTCAAGATCGAAGATGATGCGTTGGATACAGCCTTGGGCGCTATCCGTACCCTTGAGCGGTTGAAGGTGGGGTCTACATGCAGCTGACCCGTTGCCCTATTTGCCACAGCCGCATCCACCTGGACGCCCTCGTCCAGGATGACGCCGGCCGCGAGCTGCTCGCACTACTGTCCAACCTCGACCGAGCCGCCGGTCGCTCGCTGGTCTCATACATGACGCTGTTCCGGTCGAAATCTCGCGACCTGGCCAGTGATCGAGCGTTACGGATCGCTAAAGAGACCTTGGACCTGGCTCCAATTGATCGCTTGGTACCGGCATTAATAACCGTCGTTGAGCAAATGCAGGTTAAGCAAGATGTCGGCGGCTTTAAGCCCCTCAGTAACCACAACTATCTGCGCAAAGTGGTCGAGTCCTCTGGCCCAGCTAACCAGGTTGAAGGCGATATCGACAACTTGCCTGCGGATCTCCGTGGGGCAGAGAGCAAGAACGAAAAACGCGCACGCGTAACCGCTGCGACTATGGATATTAAGAACATCGACTGGTGAACCGGATGAGCAAAAACCCCCAGCGCAATCGAGACCTAGCCGCCATCCACGCTGCCCGTCGTGCACTAGCGTTGGATGAAGATCTATATCGCGAGCTCCTGGAGCAATGGACCGGCAAGCGCAGCGCCGCCGATCTGACAGCCCGCGAGCGTGGCAAGGTACTCAACGAACTCGGAAAAATCGGTTTTCAACGTAAGCCGCGCCAACAACCAGGTAAACATCCAGGAACGCCCAACAACCTGGAAAAGGAGCCAATGCTCCAGAAGGTCGAAGCGCAGCTCGCCGATATGAAGTTGCCCTGGTCCTACGCGGACGCGATCGCAAAGCAGCAGTTCGGCATTGCCCGAGTGGGTTGGTTGAAAACCACGCGTCAGTTTGACGCCGTGATCGCCGCGCTCCATGTAGAGCAGGAAAAGCGATCGCTTTGGACCGCTGTAGAGCGTGAAATGAATCGACTCGGCCTAACCGAGGCCGATATCGAGCGCGATTACCACCCCCGAAAAGGCTGGAAGCGAAACCGCAAAGCGCTTGAGCAGCTTCTCAGCATCCTAAACGTGAAGGAGGCTTGATATGGCACGCGACGGAAAAGGAATGGAAGGCCGCAGGCATGAGCTCCTGGAAGACGTCCACGCCCGCGCTGCGGAAGTGGCCAAAGAGCTCGGCATTGACCCTGATCTGGCTGATCAGATCGGCTGTGCGATTGCAGATCACCTCGCGCAAAACTGGGGCGGCCAGAACTTCACAATTCCGATGGATTACCACTATCGTATAGGTAAGCGCGACTCAGAAATCTACGACCTCTTTACCGGTAACAACCACCACATCCTGGCACGCGAATTTGGCATGACCGTGCGAGGCATATATAAAGTCATTGCACGCGTTCGAGCCAATGGCGACCCGGATCAGCACGACTTATTCTGATCCGGGCTCTCGTTTCACTATCTGCAACTTCCTTCCATAAACTCATCCCGGTTTGTCACAGCTTGTCCCAGCCCATCCCGCATTTATCTCTCATACCGGGTATATTTATCTAACGTCTAAACATCTTGCTGGAATTAGCGAAGGAAACATGCACCAGCAGTAGGTGAAGCATCAACCAGATAATCCGATGAGATGCCGGTCTGTCTCACTCTCATGCAAAGGTAAGATCAACCATTTAATCCGCTTACCC
>NZ_AUAZ01000036.1 GCF_000428985.1 Marinobacterium litorale DSM 23545
CTGGTGCAAGATGTTGACAAGCCGGTTTTCCTGATCCTCGATAACCACCCGGTTCATCATGCTCGTCGGGTTCGAGACTATGTTGAGAGTCTCGACGGCAAGCTCAGGTTGTTCTTCCTGCCGCCGTACTCGCCGGAGCTGAATCCTGACGAGTCTGTTTGGGGCTATATCAAATACCATCACGTCGGTAAAAAGATCATTAACAGCAAAGAACAACTTCGGAGCACTGTTTACCGGCAGCTTCGACGTTTGCAAAAATTGCCACGACTATTGAAATCGTTTTTTGGCCATCCGGATTTGGCTTATATCTCCGGGTAATGTTCGCTTACTTTATTTCGAATTAGTAAGTAGTCCTGCACGACGCAGCTCATCCAAAACCGTTCCCTTGAAGGAGGCAAAAAGCAAGGCGCCGCCCTGAGCTTCGATCCGTTGCTTTTCTTGTATCAGCATCTCGAAAGCCGATACATCCACGAAATTGATCCCTTTGCCGATGATCAGGATGCGCGGCGGGCCTTCACTCTGTTTCGACAGCGTGCGCAGGTGACGCTGAATGTGGTCGACGCAGCCGAAGAACATGGAGCCGTCGATGCGGATGATTTTTAGCTGCGGGCATTCTTGAAGGTTGTAGCGGTGGATATTGCGCAGACTGCGACGCTCGCTGTCTTGCAACGGGGCCACCGGAATCATGGAGGGACGCGAGGTGCGTCTGAGGTAGAGAGCGATGGAAAGAAATACGCCCACGTAAATCGAAAACTCCGGATTCACCAGCAGGGTAGCGGAGAAGGTGGCGCCGAGAACCAGAGACTCGCTGCGGCTTGCGCTCACGATCTGGCGGATGTGGTGTGTATCGATCAGATTCCAGGCGATCAGCATAATGGCACCGGCCATGGCGGGCAGCGGCAGCCAGTGTGTAAAGCTCGGGAACAGCAGTAGAACGAGTGCCACGATCAGGGCATTAATCAGCGCGGCCAGGGGGGTTCTGGCACCGGAAGTCAGGTTGGCGCCGGATCGCGTAAAGGAGCCGGACCCGGCAAAACAGCCGAAGAAACTGCCGATACTGTTAGCCAGCCCCTGGCCAACAAACTCCCGGTTTCCGCTGATCGACTGATGGGTTTGGGCGGCCAGAGCGCGAGCGATACTGACCGCCTCGATCAGACCGAGCAGCGCCAGGGCGAAGGCACCGGATGCGAGGCTATCCAGTTCCGATAGCGTAAGCGAGGGCAGCGATGGGCTGGGCAGGCTCTTGGGCATGGTCCCGACCATTTCGATACCGGCTGTGCCGCCGCCCAGCAGCTGGCAGACCACGGAGCCTGCGATCAACGCCAGCAACAGGTGGGGGAGGCGACGGTTTATCCGTCTCAAGGCGACCGCCGAAATCAATGTCACCAAGCCGATCACAAACGGCCGCCAATCGGCCTGTTGCCACTGTCCGGCCAAAGCGCCGAGGGTTTCAAACAGGTTGAGGCCTCGATCAAGCTCTATGCCCAGTAAATAGCGTATCTGACTGGCGGCGATGAGTATCGCTGCCCCTGCTGTAAAGCCGATGATGACCGTATGGGATATGAAGTTGACCAGCGAGCCGACCCGCAGCAGGCCCAGGCCGAACTGAATCAGTCCGACCAACAGTGTCAGCGTAATGACCGTGGAGACAAAGGCTTGCGAGCCGGGCTCGGCGACCCCGCTGACAATACTCATTATCACCATCGACACGGCCGCGGCGGGCCCGGAGATCATCTGCCAGGATGAGCCGAACAGTGCGGCGATGGCGGCCACAATGATAGCGGTATAGAGGCCGGTCTCTGGCGGCATGCCGGCTATCAACGCATAGGCAACACCCTGGGGGAGGGCGATCACAGCACCGGTCAGGCCTGCAATCAGGTCCGCCCGCATCTGAGTGCCGCTCAATTGATGGCGCCATGGGAACAGATCGGCCAAGAGTTAACTCCGGTTCGGATTGGTGTGTGTGCGGAGTCTATCAGAAGGTGGCTAAGCGAGCGCCCCGAAGGGCGCGTTCGGGCAGATCAGAGAGAGTCGAGCGCGCTCTTGACTACCGGTGTGGCGGGCTTGCCGTCCAGCGTTGTGATGCCATCCAGCCAGGTATCGAGTACGGCGGGATTGGCCGCCAGCCAGCGTTGCGCCGCCGCAGCGGGTTTCATGCCGTCATCCAGGATGTATCCCATGATCTGATTTTCCATATCCAGCGTGAAGGTCATGTTTTGCAGCAGCTGACCGACGTTGGGACAGGCTTCGGAATAGCCTTTACGAGTCAGGGTACGAACCGTGGCACCACCAAAGTCAGGACCAAAGTAGTCGTCGCCGCCGGTCAGGTAGGCGATCTCCATGGTGCTGTTCATTGGATGGGGTTCCCAGCCCAGGAAGACGATGAACTGATCACGTCGAATTGCCCGGCGTACCTGGCTCATCACGCCCTGTTCTCCGGACTCGACCAGTTGCCAGTCGCTTAGATTAAAGTCGCCGCTGTCGATCATCTTCTGCAGCAGCTGGTTGGCGGGTGCCCCGGCTTCAATACCGTAAATCCGGTTGCGGAATTTGTCAGCTTGCGTCTGAAGATCGGCAAAATCGGTGATGCCGGCATCGTGGACATATTGCGGCACAGCCAGCGTAAACTTGGCACCGGTCAGGTTGGTGCCGACGATATCGAGAGAGTCGCCGTACTTGTCGATAAACTTCTGTTGGGCCGGCATCCAGTTGCCTAGGAAGAGGTCCACTTCGCCGCTCTTTAAGCCTTCGAAGCCGATGGGTACGGCCAGGGTTTCCACCTTGGCATCATAGCCCAGCGTATCCAGCAGGACTTCCGTTACGCCGTTAGTGGCGGCGATATCGGTCCAGCCCGGGCCGCTCAGAGTGACCTGCTTGCAGCTGTGATCGTTCGCCAAGGCCGCCCCGGCGTTCAGTGTTCCAGCCAACCCCAAAGCCAGGGTCAGGTTTAGAGTCTTTTTCATCGCGTTCATCGGTTTTCCTCTGTTGGTGGACGGTGGCACTCAGGCCGAGGGTTGCGGAAAACGCGCACGGCGCTCCAGGTCGTCCAGATCGATAGTGTTGCGCATGTAGCTGCGGCTCGCATCCACCATGGGCTGGTGGTCCCACTTGGGCTCGATACCCTGGCGGTGTGCTTCGGCGATAAAGCGTCGGCGCTGCTGGCTAATCAGTACACGCTCGGTAATCGCGTCGCTGTCCCAGCGTTGCGCGGCCTCCTGACGAAACGCTGCGAGTTGTTCTGCATATGCGGGGTTCGTTGTCAGGTTGTTCATCTCCTTGGGATCGGCCTCAAGATCAAATAGCTGTTCCGGATCGGTCTCGCAGCAGACATATTTGAATCGGCCCCGGCGAATCATAAACAGGGGAGCGGTTACCCCCTCGCCGGTGTATTCACCGATGACTTCGTCATGTCCACCCTGGTCGAGCAGGTGGGGCATCAGGCTGCGGCCATCGATCGGCATAACGTATTTCGGGGGTTTTTGAGGGGAGGCGAGCTCCACCAGAGTCGGTAACAGGTCCAGGGTGGATATGGACTCTGTGACGCGGTGTGGCTCAAAACGTTGTGGTGCCCAGACCAGCATGGGAACCCGGGCTGACCATTCGAAAAAGCTCATTTTATACCAGAGTCCGCGCTCACCCAGCATATCTCCGTGATCGCCTGAGAAAATAACAATGGTGTTCTGATCAAGCCCTGTTTCTTTGAGGGAGTTCAGCAGACTGCCGATCTGGTCATCCACATAGCTGACATTGCCATAGTAGGCCCGGCGGGCGTTGCGGATCTGCTTCTCGCTGATCTCTCGCTCATCTTTCTGGTAAACATGCAGCAGGCGTTGGGAGTGAGGGTCCTGCTCGGCATCGGCGATATTGACTGAGGGCAGGTCGATCTCATCCTCTGTGTAGCGGTCCCAGTATTCCCGGGGTGTTGCGTAGGGATCATGGGGATGGGTCATGGAAACGGTCAGGAAAAACGGGCGTTGATCTTCACTCCGAGCGTGGTTGTACAGGTAGCGTCGGGCGTGGAACACCACTTCATCGTCAAAGTCGAGCTGGTTGGTCCGTACGACAGGCCCCGCCTGAGTGACCGATGACATGTTGTGATAGTACGTTGGCCGTTGATCAAAGTTTTGCCAGTCGACAAACCAGCCGTAATCGGCGGGGTAGATATCCGTGGTTAAGCGCTCTTCGTATCCATGGAGCTGGTCCGGGCCACAGAAGTGCATTTTGCCGGAGAGCGCTGTGCGATATCCGGCGTGGCGCAGGTAGTGTGCAAATGTAGGGTAGTCGGCCGGGAAGTCCGCGGCATTGTCCCAGGCACCGATGCGGGAGGGTAGCTGTCCTGTCATCAACACATACCGGCTTGGTGCACAGAGCGGACTGTTGCAGTAGGCGGATTCGAACACCACACCCTGCTCCGCCAGCTGATCAAGGTTAGGGGTTTTGGCGGTCTTGCCTCCGAGAAAGGAAAGGACCGGGGCGGCCAGCTGGTCGGCCATAATGAACAAGATATTGGGCTGTTCCTGCATGAGATGACTGCGCCTGCTTAAGTTTATAAGTCCGGTTTGTGATTAGATCGATTTATCGATTAGTCGCTCTACTTCAGGGTTCCATACGGAAAAAACGGTGTAAACTGACTGAAAACTGATACTTGGGATTAGTGAGGCTAATGGTATTTGCGGAACGTTTGCCTGCGCTGCAGAGTCTGATCGTATTCGAGGCCGCAGCGCGACACCTGAGTTTTACGGCAGCCGCCCGGGAGCTGGGCACGACTCAGTCTGCGGTAAGCCAGCAGGTAAGGGGGCTGGAAGAGGAGTTGCAGCTGGAGCTGTTTCTCCGGGTGTATCGTGGTGTGGAGCTGACCGATGAAGGTCGTGCATTGCACCATGCGGTGGAGGAGGGGCTGCACCGGATCGCCGGAACCCTGGAACAACTGCAGTACCGACGCCAACATCAACGGCTGACGGTGGCCACCGATTTTGCATTCGCCGCCTACTGGCTGATGCCTCGGCTGCCTGATTTCCGTAGCCGGTATCCAGAGGTGGATGTGCGCATCATGACCTCTCAGGGTGGGGATGGACTTCAGCCGAAAGATGCGGATGTGGCAATTAGCTTCTGTGGCACGCCGCCAACCCAACGCGGTGCCAGGCGGCTATTTGCCGAGGAGGTGTTTCCGATCTGCAGCCCCGCACTGCTGGAGCGGCTGGGCGCACCTCAAAAGGCTGACCAGCTGCTAACGATGCCATTGCTGAGCTTGCGCGCCGAATCGGGAGCCGGTTGGTTAGAGTGGAAGGATCTGCTCCAGCATTTGGGTGTAGAGCCCAAATCCGATGATCCGGTTTTGACCTTCGACAACTACACGCTTCTGATACAGGCGGCATTGGCCGGCCAGGGCGTGGGGCTGGGCTGGGGCACGCTTGTCGATGATTTGATAGATCGGGGTCTGCTCGTTGCCCTGCGCGACTTTACCGTTCATACCCGGGGCGGTTACTTTCTAAGAGAGCCCCGGCCTCGCGAGCCGGTCAATGCCAAGCGCCACTTCGTACACTGGCTGCTGCAAACTCGCACTACCGAGATCGAAGAGAACGATGACTAGCATGCAACCCAAGGAGCTTCCCGGTTCGCCGCAGGATGTCTCTCAACATTATGACTGGCGCTATATTCTGAATATCGGCCTCAAGCACCGGCGTGAGTTGATCCTGGCCAATATCATCGCAATTCTGGCGACGACGGTGTCTGTTCCCCTGCCGTTGCTGATGCCATTGCTGGTGGACGAGGTGTTGCTGGATAAACCGGGCGTGGTTGTCGAAACGGTCAACGGGATGACCCCTGAGGGTTGGCACGGGCCTATTCTGTATATCGGAGCGGTATTGCTGTTCACGGTGATTCTGCGTCTGTTTGCCCTGGGCCTTAACGTTTGGCAAACCCGCCAGTTCACGATCATCTCCAAGGACGTGATCTTTCGGATTCGGGCCAGCCTTCTGCAGCGATTACAGAAGATCTCGATGAATGAGTATGAAACCCTGGGCAGTGGAACCGTGGCCTCCCATTTTGTGACGGACCTGGATACCGTTGACCGCTTTGTCGGGACATCGGTCAGTCGCCTGTTAGTAGCCACGTTATCGATTATCGGCACGGCCGTGATTCTACTCTGGATGCACTGGCAGCTGGCGCTGTTTATCCTCTTTCTGAACCCCTTGGTGATCTATCTGACCATGGCGATCGGCAAGCGGGTCAAGTTGCTGAAAAAGCGGGAGAACAAGGCGTTCGAGGTGTTTCAGGGGGCGCTGACTGAAACCCTGGATGCGATTCAGCAGATCCGTGCCGGTAACCGCGAACGTCATTATTTAATGCGTCTGACCGACCGTGCCCGTGAGGTGCGGGACCACTCCACGGCGTTTGAGTGGCAGTCGGATGCGACCAGCCGCTTAAGTTTCATCCTGTTCATGATCGGGGTCGATGTGTTTCGCGCAGCGGCCATGCTGATGGTGGTGTTCTCCGACCTGAGTATCGGTCAGATGATGGCGGTCTTCGGCTATCTCTGGTTCATGATGGGACCGGTACAGGAGGTACTGGGTATTCAGTACGCCTGGTTCGGAGCCCGTGCAGCACTAACCCGGGTCAACCGTTTGATGGACCTGCATCTCGAGCCCGCTTACCCGCACCTTCAAAACCCGTTCGAGGGCAGGAAGCAGGTTGCCATCGAGCTCGACGATATCCATTTCAGCTACATCGAAGGCCAGGAGGTGTTGCGCGGGATCAGTCTGAAAATTGCGCCCGGGGAGAAGGTGGCGCTGGTGGGTGCCAGCGGCGGGGGCAAGTCTACGCTGGTGCAGGTATTGCTCGGCCTCTATCCACCCCAGAAAGGCGTGGTGCGCTTTGACGGGGTGCCTGTCACCCAGATTGGTCTGGACTGTGTTCGGGAAAATGTGGCGACAGTACTTCAGGCTCCAGCCCTGTTTAATGGCAGTGTTCGAGAAAACCTGGCGATGGGGCGTGAGTTCGAAGAGGAACAGCTCTGGCAGGCGCTGGAAGTGGCGCAGCTTCGTGAATTTGTCGAGGGACTCGATCAACAGCTCGATACGCGGGTGGGGCGTCAGGGGGTTCGCCTTTCAGGGGGGCAGCGCCAGCGCCTGGCTGTCGCCCGCATGGTCTTGAGCGACCCCAGCGTGGTGATTCTGGACGAGGCGACGTCGGCGCTGGATACAGAGACTGAATACGCGTTGCATCGCGCTTTGGAAAGCTTTTTAGCCGGGCGAACCACTATTATTGTGGCTCATCGACTCAGTGCCGTGCGCCAGGCCGATCATGTCTATGTCTTTGAGGGTGGGCAGATCAGCGAGCGCGGCAGTCATGAAGAGTTGCTCAGTCAGAACGGCCTCTATGCGCGGCTGTATGGTACCCGGCAGAGGTGAGCATGCGTCGTCCCGAGTGTCCTTGGCGCGATGGAAACGATATCCAGCTGATCGTAGACGCGGCACAGTTCTATCCCGCTATGCTGGAAGCGATTACTCAGGCCCGGGAGTCCGTGCTGCTGGAGATGTACCTGGTCTCCAGTGGTGCGGTCATGGACACGTTTATACAGGCTCTGGGGCAAGCGGCGCAGCGCGGCGTGGCGGTGCGTGTTTTATTTGATCACTACGGCGCACGGGACCTGGGACGACGTGATCGACAGCGTATGCGCGACACCGGCGTGGAGCTGGTTTTTTACAATCCTCTATCGCTGGGAAAGTGGAGTGCAAACTTGTCCCGGGATCACCGTAAACTGCTGGTGGTTGATTATTCCCTTGCGTTCATCGGCGGTTCAGGGCTGACCGATGAATATCTGTATGCGGATCCAACACAGAGGGAGACGCCCTGGCATGAACTGATGTGCCGGGTACGTGGTCCTGTGGTGGCCGACTTGGTGGGGCTGTTTGAGCGGCTCTGGTGCAGAAGCCTGGGCAGTGCTCTTGAGGGCGGGCGTATTCAATTACCGGAGACGGGGGCTGCGCGGATTCGTGTGCTGACTTCTGAGGGCCCGACCCGTCAGCATTTAAAGCTCAGTGTGCTGCGCTCTATTCATTTTTCACGAAAACGGGTGTGGATCTGCACCGCCTATTTTCTGCCTTCGCTGTCGTTGCGGCTGGCCCTGCGCTACGCAGCGCGTCGAGGGCTGGATGTGAGACTGCTGGTGGCCGGACCTCTGACAGATCATCGATGGATCTATCATGCCTCCAAACGGTACTACCGACGCTTGTTAAACGCGGGTGTCAGGATTTATGAGTACCAGCCGCGCATGCTCCATTCCAAGATTGCACTGCTCGATGAGCGGGTGTCGGTGGGCTCGTGTAATCTGGATCATTGGAATCTACGCTGGAACCAGGAGGCTAATATTGAGGTCGATGAAAGGACATTCAGTGAGTCGGTGGTTCAGTTGTTTGAAAGAGACTTTGCCGACAGCGAAGAGATTACGGCAGAGGTCTGGGCGAAAAGGCCCTGGACACGGAAGCTGAAAGAGTTGATCTGGGCATTGGTCTGCCAGTGGATCTTGAGAATTCGATAGGGCAAGGGTGGTGAGCCACCCCTATGCGCCCGTCAGGAGGTGGATATATGGCACGTCGTGGTCAAACCCGGTTTATGATTTTTACGGTGTTGGCGGCAGCGCTTGCGCTTGGGGGCTGTGCTCAGCAAAGTCTGACCGGAGACGCCTACAGCCGCAGTGAAGCACGGCAGGTCCAGCGGGTTCAGTACGCCGTGGTTGAGTCTGTGCGGCCGGTGGTCATTGAGGGACGTACCGATGGTGTTGTCGGTGGAGGTGCTGGCGCCGTGGTTGGCGGTATCGCCGGCAGTGGCGTGGGCAGCGGCAGCGGCTCGCGCATCGCCACAGTGCTCGGTGCTGTGGCCGGTGGCATTATCGGACAGCGGGTCGAAGAGTCCACCAGCCGTCGTCAGGGTCAGGAAATCACCTTGCGTCTGGATAATGGCGAGCTGATCTCATTGGTGCAGGAGGTACAGGATCAGAGCTTCTTCCGGCCGGGCGACCGCGTGCGGGTGCTGCGCAACGGAGGCAATGTGAGGGTGACTTACTAAAGCTCTGAGAGTTTATAAGTCACCCGCTTAACCCAACTCAGTTCGCTTGGCGCGGATCGGTTGCGGTGACGCTGGAGCGGCTGTCCTGAGCTGCATGCCAGCGCGCCAGATTGGGATAGTCACCGGAGCGGATAAGTTCCCGGAAATAACCCCAGTCCAGCATCGAGTAGAGACAGATCGATGGGTAATGCCACACCGTGAAGGCGTCGGTTGCAGCCAGTTCCTCCAGCGCTTTCAATGACAGCGCGATGCGTTCATGCTGAAGCCGATAAAACATCACCTCTTCGCGGTCGGTATCCAGGCCTGAACGCTGTGACAGCAGCAGTGTGACCATGGAGTCATTCACGGCGTCAATCACCGTTAACTGATTTTCCTGCTCCCAACTCAGGTGGGGCAAGTCCAGTTTCTCCTGCAGATAGCGAGAGATCACTCGCGAGTCGTACACCACGTCATCGCCGTCATGGAGCACCGGAATCTTCATGGCGGGGTTCTCTTTGCGAAGCTCATCCCGGTCCGCACCATAGATATTCAGGTCGGCGAACTCATAACCCTGTCCTGCGTCTGCCAACAGCAACCGAATGCGGCGCACGTAGGGTGAAGTGGAAGATCCGATCAGTTTCATGTGACTCCCTCGTTGTTAAGTGCAGATGGCAGTTTAGCTGAAGGTGGCTATGTCTACTGTGAAGATTTAAAAAACAAAGAGTTAGCCATTTGGGGTGGTTTGTGCAAGTGGTTTTTGTTTGCTACCGTAAAGAAACACTCGACGATCTTTCAGGGTACCCAGCGTGTCTGCCTGGATCTCCGCGTTCCACCTCAGTGGAAGCAGCCTCACCGAAATCATGTCGCCCCAGCGCGGTTTAGACATGATGACCTCCCGATTGCCGGGGCCGATAGCCCCTGCGGCCCATCAATGGTTTTCTCAAAAGGATAAGACGACAGCCTATGTGTGGAATCTGCGGTGAAATAGTATTTACCGGTCAGTCACCGTCGGTGACGGCCGTGCTGCGGATGGCTGATCGCCTGCAACCGCGTGGCCCGGATGCCGGTGGTGTCTATGCACAGAAGAACATTGCGTTCGGTCACCGGCGCTTGAAGATCATCGATCTGTCCGATCATGCCCAGCAACCGATGCATGATCCGGATCTGGGGCTGACGCTGGTTTTCAACGGCTGCATTTACAATTACGAAGCGTTGCGCAGCGAACTCCAGAGTCTGGGCTATCGCTTTTTCTCTACCGGCGACAGCGAAGTGATTCTCAAGGCCTTTCATGCCTGGGGCCCGGAGTGCGTGCAACGGTTCAACGGTATGTTTGCCTTTGCCATACACGACCGGGACACGGGCCGGGTGGTCTGGGCCCGCGACCGGTTCGGTATAAAACCGTTTTACTATGCTGAGCTGGAGGGCAAATTGAGATTTGCCTCCTCACTGCCCGCAATCCTGGCGGCGGGTGAGGTCAATACAGAAATCGACCCGGTGGCGCTGCACCACTACATGCAGTGGCATGCGGTTGTCCCGCCGCCCTATACCCTGCTCAAGGGCGTACGTAAGCTGGAGCCTGCCACTTACCGGGTGATCGAAGCGGATGGGCAGTATCGCGATACCCGCTATTGGTCACAGGTCATGGGACCGCAGCAGGGCGATGAGGACAAGACTCAGCGTGACTGGGAAGATGAACTGCTTGCTGTCATGCGTCGTTCGGTGGAACGCCGGGCGGTGGCCGACGTTCCCGTGGGGGTCTTGCTTTCCGGCGGGCTGGACTCGAGTCTGATCGTCGGCTTGCTGGCCGAACAGGGGCAAACCGGGCTGAATACGTTTTCGGTGGGCTTCGAGGCGGCAGGCGGCGAAAAGGGGGACGAGTTTAAGTACTCCGATATCATCGCCGACCACTACGGCACCGAGCATCATCAGATCATGGTGCCCTCCAGCCGCTTGCTGGAGACTTTGCCGGATACTTTCTCCGCCATGTCCGAACCCATGGTCAGCTATGACAATGTGGGGTTTTATCTGCTCTCCCACGAAGTGTCCAAACACCTGAAAGTGGTCCAGAGCGGGCAGGGTGCCGACGAGGTTTTTGGTGGTTACCACTGGTATCCGCCGATGCTGGAGAGCGAAGACGCGGTGGCCGATTACAGCAAGGCCTTCTTTGATCGTAGCGAGGCGGAGTTTGCCCAGGCGATCAGCTCTCAGTATGTGGGCGATAATTACTCCCGCAAGTTTGTAGAGCGCTATTTTGCCAGCGCGTCAGCCCCCCGTCCGGTGGACAAGGCGTTGCATATCGATACCAACGTGATGCTGGTCGACGATCCGGTCAAGCGGGTCGATAACATGACCATGGCCTGGGGCCTGGAAGCGCGGGTGCCATTTCTTGATCACGAAGTGGTGGAGCTGGCCGGGCGTATTCCCGCTGAACTCAAGGTGAAGGATAGCGGCAAATATGTGCTCAAGGAGATGGCACGGCGGATTATCCCCAGTGCGGTGATCGACCGTCCCAAGGGTTATTTCCCGGTGCCTGCACTTAAGTATATCGAGGGGCCCTACCTGGAGTTTGTACGGGGGTATCTGGACAGCGATACCTGCCGTGAGCGAGGGCTGTTCCGCCACGAGTATCTTGAGATGCTGATGGATGCACCGCGAGACCACATCACGCCGCTACGCGGCTCCAAACTCTGGCAGATGGCGCTGCTGGAGATGTGGATGCAGACCCACGGAATCTGATCGATGAATAATGAAACTGACGACAGGAGTGAGGCTGTTGAGCTGGATCCGATGGATCCGAATACCATGGCCTCCCTTAAACACTGGGGCGATCCGCTGGACCTGCCCGGCGGTCGCGAGATGGCGTCGGACGTGGCGATCGATTGCGGCTGGGGGCGGCTGATCTTCGGCCAGACGTTCAGTAACCCCCGGGAACTGGCTAACCTGCTACGGCTGGAGCGCGAGGGGCGGCGTGATATTGCGCTCTATGTGCGCGAGCCTCATCTGGTCCTCTCCCATGCCCCCCAGGATCTGTTCATGGATCCCTCGCTCACCTTCCGGCTCGACTTCCGCCGTTATCGGAAACTGCCCGCGCGTCCGGAGACGCTGGTGATTCGTGAGCTAACGGCAGAGGATGACCAGCCCAAGATCAACCGCCTGCATATGGCGCGCGGCATGGTACCCGCCTACGACGGCTTTTATACCAAACTGAACGACAAGCCGGAACTGACGGTTCTGGTGGCAGAGGACAGGCACAGCGGTGAAATTATTGGCTGTGTCACCGGCGTTGATCACCGTGAGGCGTTTAATGATCCGGACAATGGGTGCAGCCTCTGGGCACTGGTGACCGATCCGCAAACTCAGGTGCCGGCGGTCGGGGAGTGGCTTTCCCGTCATCTGATCGAGATGATGATCGCGCGCGGACGCAGCTTTATCGACCTGTCGGTGATGCACGATAACGAGCCTGCAATCAATCTGTATGAAAAGCTCGGTTTTCGACAGGTGCCGGTCTACTGCGTCAAGCATAAGAACTCGATCAATGAACGGCTGTTTATCGGCGAGGATCCGGAGGAAGATCTCAACATCTATGCGCGCCTGATCACCAAAGAGGCGCGGCGACGCGGTATTGCGGTTGAGGTGCTGGATGCCGAGGGCGGTTTCTTCCGTCTGTCTCTGGCCGGGCGTTGGGTGACCTGCCGCGAATCGCTCAGTGAAATGACCAGCGCCGTGGCCATGTCCCGCTGTGACGACAAGGCGGTCACCCGTCGCCTGTTGCAAAAAGAGGGGCTACGTGTTCCCGAGCAGGTCACCGCCGGCGATGACGAGACCATTGAGAATTTTGTCTCGCGTCACCGTGCTGTGGTGGTTAAACCGGCCCGGGGCGAGCAGGGCCGTGGTATTCAGGTCGGGCTCACCGAGGTTGACGAGATTAAAGCGGCGGTGGCGTCCGCCCGCGCGTTCTGTGACAAGGTATTGCTGGAGCAGTGCGTCAGCGGGGATGACCTGCGCGTTATCGTGATCGACTATCAGGTGGTGGCGGCTGCGGTGCGCCGACCTCCCAGCGTCTGCGGTGATGGCTCACACAGCATTGGCGAGCTGATCGAGCGTTTGAGCCGCCGTCGGGAGGCAGCAACAGACGGTGAAAGCCGGATCCCGCTGGATGCGGAAACCGAGCGCTGTGTGCGCCGCGCAGGATACAGTCTGGACCAGGTCCTGCCCGGTGGTGAGTGGCTACAAGTGCGCACAACGGCTAACCTGCATACGGGAGGCACTATTCATGATGTGACGGCCGATCTGCATCCGGTGCTGTCATCCGCGGCGGTTCGGGCCGCAAAGGCGTTGGAGATCCCGGTGGTGGGCCTGGATTTCATGGTACCTGATGTGAGCGGTCCCGATTATGCCATTATCGAAGCGAACGAGCGGCCCGGGCTTGCCAATCATGAGCCCCAGCCCACCGTGGAGCGGTTTGTGGATCTGCTGTTTCCGCATACCCGGAGTCAGAATTCCAAGCATTTGAATCAGAGGAGTGATGCGTGACTGAACTGAACATTGATCAGGAGTACCTCCAGGAACAGCTCAACCACTTGCTCCTGACACCCAGCCCCTCAGGTATGACCGATGATGTGGTGCGCTATATCTGTGCGGAGCTGGAAAAGCTGGAAATTCGTTATGAACTGACCCGTCGGGGTGCGGTTCGTGCGATCATTCCCGGGCGCAATGAAACGGCGCCGCGACGCGCTATCGCCGCTCACCTGGATACCCTCGGAGCGATGGTCAAGGGGCTCAAGCGCGATGGCCGGCTGCGGGTTGTCCCTATCGGGCACTGGAATGCACGCTTTGCCGAAGGTGCCCGGGTCAAAATCCATTGTGACAATGGTTCGATCTACACCGGGACTATTCTGCCGCTGAAAGCATCAGGTCATACCTATAACACCGAGGTCGACTCACAGGAATCGGACTGGGACAACCTCGAGATCCGCGTGGATGAGCCGGTGAACCAGATCGACCAGCTCTGGGATATGGGGGTTCGGGTCGGTGACTTCGTTTCGGTGGATTCCAAGCCGGAGTTTACCGAGAGCGGTTTTGTTAACGGCCGTCATCTGGATGACAAGGCGGGTGTGGCCTGCATGCTGGCGACGGTTAAGGCGCTGCGTGACGCCGGTGTCCAGCCCGAGCTGGACAGCTACCTGCTGTTTACGATTTCGGAGGAGGTGGGTGTCGGTGCATCCCATATCCTGATGGGCGATATCGCCGAGATGGTTTCCATCGACAACGGCACCAACGCCCCGGGCCAGAATACCTGTGAGTATGGCGTGACTATCGCCATGCAGGACTCAAGTGGCCCGTTCGACCGCCACCTTAACCAGCACCTGATTGGCTTGTGCAAGCGCTGGGAGATCGAATTCAGTCGCGATATATTCCGCTTCTACCGTTCCGATGCGGCCTCTGCGCTGGAGGCGGGGAATGACATTCGGACCTCGCTGATCTGTTTCGGCCTTGATGCCTCCCATGGCTGGGAGCGGGTGCATATGCGCTCGCTGGAAGCGGTGACCCGCCTTTTGGTGAGCTACCTCACCTCCAAGCCCATGTTCGACAAGGATCAGAACGCGATCGGCGCAATTTCCGAGTATCCGCTGATCCACGATACCGAGCGTTTAAAAATGTGATCAGCGGGTGTAGCGGTAGTGAATCAGGTTGTGAAATACAGCCGGTTCACCGCCGCAACAGCGGTATCCATGGGGCTGATCGGCATTGAATCGCAGGGCGTCCCCCATGTGTAACTCCACCCAAGCCTCACCGACCTTGACTGCCATCTGCCCGCGAATCAGCGTGACATGCTCAGTGACCCCTGCGTCATGGGGGGCCGAAAGGCGCTCGTAGCCGGGCGGCAGCGTTAATTCCAGTAACTCGAAACCAAAGGCCGGGTCGTACGGGAACAGGGGCGCTACCAGCATCGGGTCGGTGGTGGGGCGGTGCCTGAGACGGTCAGCACTGCGCAGCTGCACGCCTCCGGGCGGTGTGATAGTAGGTTGTAACAGATGAGAGAGTGAGATCTGAAAGCCGGTGGCCAGTTTCCACAGCGTGGCCAATGTGGGACTCGACTCGCCGCGCTCGATCTGCCCCAGCATCGCCTTGCTGACCCCCGTCGCTTTTGAGGCGCGATCCAGGCTCCAGCCTCGCTCCTGGCGAATTGCCTGTAACGCAGTGGCTATGTAATCAGGGCTGTCCACGATTGATCTCCGCAAATTGATTTGTGCGTTATAGCGTATAACGCTATGCTGTCGCAAATTGTGCGTTATAGCGCACATGGCTGTGGCGTCGTAAGAGCGCTCAGCCTGACGTGGAAACAAGGCAGGTGAGCTCCGATGCCGACTAAACGAATTTCCGATCTGTTTTCCCTCTCGCATATATCCGCTGGATTTGTCGCGGTACTGGTGGGGTATACCAGTTCAGTGGTGATCATTTTGCAGGCCGCTCGCAGTGCCGGTGCCAGCGACACCCAGATCGGATCCTGGCTATGGGCACTGGGTTTGGGTATGGCGGTCACCAGCATCGGATTGTCCCTGCGTTATAAAACGCCGCTGCTCACCGCCTGGTCAACGCCGGGAGCCGCTTTGTTGGTGACAGGCTTGATGGGGCATAGCCTTAACGAGGCGGTGGGGATCTTTATGTTCGCCTCTGCCTTGGCGATGCTGGCGGGACTCAGCGGGGGCTTTGATCGTTTGATACGGCATGTGCCTTCGGCATTGGCCGGCGCGATGCTGGCCGGCGTGCTGTTTCAGTTCGGCCTGGATCTATTTGTTGCGCTGGAGGATAGCACCTGGCTGGTTGGAACCATGTTGGTGACCTATTTGCTGGCTCGCTGTTACCTCCCGCGCTACGTGATTCCTTTGACGCTGGTGGCGGGCTTAAGCTGCGTTGCCGTGCAGGGGCAGTTGGTCGTGGATGAACTTGAGCTGGCATTGGCCTGGCCGGTCTGGGTTAAGCCAGAGTTTTCCGTTGCCGCACTAATTGGCGTGGGTCTGCCCCTGTTTATCGTTACCCAGACGTCCCAAAACCTGCCGGGACTGGCCGTGCTGCGCGCCAACGGATATGAGACTCCGGTGTCGCCGGTGATTACCACCACCGGTTTAACCGGTTTGTTACTGGCACCCTTCGGCGGTTATGCATTTAATCTGGCGGCCATTACCGCTGCGATCTGCATGGGTGAAAATGCGGATCCCGATCCCAAGCGGCGCTATCGGGCTGCGGTGTGGGCCGGGTGTTTCTATCTGCTGACCGGCCTGTTTGGTGCAACGGTTGTAGCGCTGTTTGCCGCATTGCCCGGGGCACTGGTGATGAGTATTGCGGGACTGGCGCTGCTGGCCACCATCGGTAACTCACTGGCGGCGGCGCTGGAGTCCGGCGAGAGCCGAGAGAGCGCGTTGATCACTTTTCTGGTCACTGCATCGGGCATCTCGTTAATGGGGGTAGGCAGTGCATTCTGGGGACTGGTGATCGGACTGGTCGCGCACTGGCTGCCGAAAATACTGGCGAGTCGCAGCGTCTGAGCAGAAAAGGCCGCTTCCCCCTCGTTGGGAGAGCGGCCGGAAAAGGGTTAGTTTTGGTCCAGTTCGTTGGCTCGATTGCCACCGGCAACGGAATATTGCATCGCGACCTTGCGACTCTTCTGGAAGGTTTGCAGGTCTTCACCCCGCATGCTGGCGTAGACATGGGGGTTGGATACGCCCACCACGGCGGCCATTTTCTCCAGCACAAAGAAAGTCACGCCGTAGTGGATCATCTCGATCCACTTTTGCTCGGCGATCATGTCGCGCTCCTGTTCGGTAAGACCGAACTCGTCGGCCAATGTGGCAAAGTCGCTCAGGAATCGGTCGCGGTGCTCCGGCTCAATCAGACGGTGCAGAAAGTCGTTGATCCGGTACGCCTTGAGGCTGGACTCCAGTGTGAACGGATGAGTGCCTTCCAGATCTTCCGCGCCGGCCAGTTCATAACCGATATGTGTGCGGTGCTCAGAGATCTCTTCCGCTGTGGGATGCTCGCCTCTGTCCTCGAAGATCAGCGTGGCGATATTGGTCATCGATGGGGCATAGGTGGTGCGGTGTACGCATTTTACCTGATCTGAGAGTGCGCCGCGCATGATCAGCCACATGATCACCTCGGCACCTTCCATACCGCCCAGTTTGGCATACTCGGCCAGACGCAGTTCGGTGAGTTGCTCCGGGTTGCTTTCCAGCAGATCCATAAACTCCTCATCCCAGGCTTCGTTGATAAAGCCGCAGCGCTCGCCATGGACCTGATGCGAGAGGCCACCGGTGGCGACGATGGCCACATTCATATCCTCCGGGTAACTCTGTATCGCCTTGCGCAGCGCCTTGCCGAGCTTGTAACAGCGCTTGGCATTGGGGATTGGCAGCTGAAGGACGCCCACCTGCAGCGGGACCACCTGGCCGGGCCAACCCTCCGGGTCTGGAGAGATCATCGACAGCGGGGAGAAGAAACCGTGATCCAACGGCTTTTTCTGGAAGAACGACATGTCGAACTCGTCTGCGACCAGAGAGGCGCCGATATGACGGGCCAGGGCTGCATGTCCGCGCGCGGGCGGATAGTCGCGAGGGCCACCGCCTTCGTCGGCGGTGTGATACTGATCGTCTGCCCCCAGAACAAAGGGGGAGTAGTGGTCGAAGAAAAACGACGTGATGTGGTCATTGAAGATCAGAAAAAGCAGATCGATCTCTTTCTCTTTCACCCAGTTCTGTACCGCGTTGAAGCCTTCGAAGATTGGGGCCCAGGCCGGATCCGACGCCTTGTTGGTGTCTTTGGCGAAAGCGATTGTGGGGGAGTGAGAGGCGCCGATACCGCCAACAATACGAGCCATGTTTTACTCCTCTAAGTGAGCTGATGATTTAAGCCCATCGTAAAGAGTTAGTCGGCATCAACAATTGGCTTATAATGAATGGATCGTTTCCGTATAGAAACACTCAATAGATGAACTGGAACCTGGATGATCTGCCGCTGTTTGTTGCGGTCTGTGATCAGATGAACATAACCGCTGCCGCTGAGGAGCTGGGGCTGGCCAAGTCCACTATCAGCAAGGCGCTGACCCGACTGGAGCGAAGCTTAGGCGTTCGTTTACTTGAACGAAACTCGCGCAATATACGCATGACCAGTGAAGGGCGTGTGTTTCTGGAGCAGGCGCGAATGATACTTGAGCAGGTGAACGAAGCCGACGCCACCATGGCCGGACTGGTTTCAGAGCCGGCTGGCCCTCTCGTTGTAGCCTTGCCGATGGCCTTTGCCCGGGAGATTGTTGCGCCTCGGTTGCGTCGGTTTTACGAGCGCTTTCCCGCTATCGAGCTGGAGATCGTCATTACCAGCCATCCGGTGGATGTGATCCGGGACCGGATCGATCTGGCTGTGCAGGTAGGGCATCTGGATGATTCCGAGCTGATCGCCCGTCGACTCTACGAGAGTCGTCTATGCTGGGTGACAACCCCGGAATACCTGGCCAGTCATGGACTGAATGGGGGGATCGAAAGTCTGGTACCCCATATCCATATCTGTGAAAAACGTTATGGTATCCAGGGCTTCCCGGTCCGAGTGAACGGGGAGAAGCGCCAACTCGATCTGAGCCGCGGAATCATACATGTTAACGATCCAATCGCGGTGCGCGAGGCGGTTCTGAGCGGTTTGGGCGTGACATTATTACCGGATCAGTACTGCAAGCGGCATCTGGCCAGGGGGGAGCTGGTACAGGTATTCAAGGCGGTGGAATTTGAAGCTTCGGCATCGATTCTGTCCGCCGTTTATCCCAGCCGTCGACTGCTCTCCAATAAAACCCGGGCGTTTCTGGAGTTTCTGGTTGAGACCTGTGAGGGGATGTAACGGAGGTTTCTCCTCGCAACTGTGTAAGCACGCAGTCACCAGGAGGAACGGTCAGCGTTAATCGAGGCGCCGTTCAGCGCTTCAACAGCGTATTGAGCTTCAGACTTTCATCCGCCGCTTCTTCAAAGCTGGGAGAGATACCAGCAGCGAGTAGTTTACGCGCGGCCATATGATCCGCGGGCTTGTTGACGGTGTGAACGGCAATCAGCTGGTCGCCCTTGTAGAGGAACAGGGTGAATTTACCTGAGTCCATATCGCCACGCTGTACAACCCGGTCGTAGCCCTGATGGAAACCCACCATCTGTATCTTGTGAGCGTATTGGTCGGACCAGAACCAGGGTACAGCGTCGTAGGTGGTTGGTGTTCCGGTGATGTTGGCTGCGATCACTTTGGCCTGATCGACCGCATTCTGGACCGACTCGATGCGAGTGAAGCCTTCAGCCATCGGATGCTCGCAGCTGACCGCATCACCGGCTGCCCAGATCGACGGATCGCTGGTTCGGCAATAGCTGTCCACCCGAATGCCACCATCGCATTCCAGGCTTGCCTGTTCTGCCAATCCGATGGCCGGTGTAACGCCGATACCGGCGACCAGTAGATCGCACTCAAGCTGCTGTCCATCCTGAGTCAGGATCGACAATCGGCCGCTCTCCAGCCGATTAACGGTTTCGATCCGCGTATTCAGCCGAATATCAGCACCTTGCGCCTGATGCTCCTTGAGCATGTACTCGGAGAGTTCCGGCGTCACGTTCTGATTCAGTATGCGCTCGCCGCGAACCAGAACGCTCACCCGCTTGCCCAACTTAACGGCCGTGGATGCGAACTCCAGGCCGATAAAACCACCGCCGATGACGACCACGTCCTCGACTGCATCAAGCTGTTCACGGATGCCGTTGATATCGTCCAGTGATTTTATATAGTGAACCGAGTCCGCCAGATCAGCTGGAATCTGAAGAGGACGCAGCTGTGCGCCTGGGGCAAGTACCAGCTGGTCGTAAACCACCTGCTCACCGTTATCCAGAACCAGGGTTTTCGCACCGCGGTCGATTGATTCGACACGTTGACCCAGACGCATCTCTACGCGTTGCTCTTCAAAAAAAGCAGCGGTACGAAACAGCAGGGTGTCGGGGTCTGCACCATCGAGCAGGTAGCTCTTGGATAGCGGCGGGCGTTGGTAGGGCAGGTGAGGCTCGGCGTCGATCAACGTAATCGCGTCGGTATAGCCACCCTTACGCAGGCTGTCGATGCACTGGAAACCGGCATGGCCCCCGCCAACGATGACAACGCCGGCCATATCAGCTCTGCTCCTCGGGCAGGCGAACGACGATGCCGTCGAGCTCGTCTGACATGCGAATCTGGCAGCTCAGGCGGCTGTTGGGCAGGCGCTCGCTGACTGTGCTGTCGAGCAGCTCATCTTCGTTCTCGCTGATTTCCGGCAGTTTGCCAAGATAGGCTTCATCGACATAACAGTGGCAGGTTGCGCAGGCGCAGGAGCCGCTGCACTCGCCTTCAATCCCGTCCAGACCGTTCATCAAGGCGCCTTGCATCAGGGTCATGCCATTGGCCAGGTCCAGTTCCGTGGTGTTACCGGCGAAATCGATATAAGTGACTTTGGACATGGTCGTGTCTCCTCAAAGATGGTGCGGTTAGAAGCGCCCCGCAGGGCGCCTTTTGCTGTTTCAGGTATGGATCAGGCTTTGAGCCACAGATGTAACGGGCTGCGGAAGGTGGATGAAGGCATCCACTCGAATTCCTGCTCGACACTGTGAATCGTCGGGTACATCGCCAGGATCTCTTCGACTGCTACCTTGCACGCCAGTCGTGCGATCGCTGTGCCCAGGCAGGCGTGTACGCCGCCACCAAAGCCCAGATGACCTTTGGGTTTACGGCTGAGGTCGTAGACGTCCGGGTTGGGGAACTGGCGATCATCGCGGTTGCCGGAGCCGTAGGCCAGACAGACAAAGTCACCGGGCTTGAGGGTCTGGCCGTGCAGTGTGATCTCTTTCTGGACGCAACGCTTGAAGCGCTGGGCCGAGGTGTTGAAGCGCAGGCTCTCTTCGATGGCGTCCGGAATCCTGGACGGATCTTCCACCAGCGCATCACGCACGTCGGTGAAGTCGGTCAGGTTCTTCATCAGCATGCTCATGAATCCTGAAAGTGACTCGATACCGGCCATAATCAGCGTGGTTACGGTCAGCTGGATCTCGCGATCTTCCAGTTTCTCGCCATCAATCTCGGACAGGATGAACTGGCTCAGAAGGTCCTCGCCCGGATTCTGCTTGCGGATCTCAACCAGCGTATCGGCGTAGTCACGCATCCATTCGAAAGCAGCCAGATGCTCCGGTGATTTGGTACGCGTCACTGGGTCGGATTGCACCATCAGAACCGCTTTTTCACGTACGGTGTCCAGATTGTCCTCGGGCAGGTTGAACAGATACGCGATCAGGTCAACGGTGTAGTTGGCCGAGAAATCTTCAACAAAGTCGAACGGCTGCTTGTCCTTAACCGCCTCAAGGCGAGCGCGCGCCGCTGCATGGGCCGGCTCGATGATATGGTCCAGAGCACGCTTCATCACCGCTTTCTGGATCAGAGCACGCATACGGTCGTGACGGGGCGGATCGGAGGTGCCGAGGGTTGCACCGGCGCGTCCCGGCATCTCGGACATCAGGTTGCCCTTGGCTGAGGAGAAGGTCTCCCAGTCATTCAGGGCCATGACGATATCCTGGTAGCGGGTCAGCACCCACATATTGGCTTCTTCGCTCCAGAAGCAGGGGTACTCATCGCGCAGCGCCTTATACGCAGGGAAGGGGTTGGCGTCGATCTCTGGAGAGAAGGGGTCGAACCTGAACATCGCTTCACCTCGAACGTTGTAGTTATTAATTAACGAGGTTTCATTTTATGAGCGATTCGAATCGATCAGGAATGCATATACAGGCCTATTGCTTGTACAAACAGAACACTTCGCCTGTTTTTTATAAGGTTATTGAGTCGCGTATACCGGGGCGCTTAGGGACGTTCAAGCCGCTGGTAGACCCAGGCTTGGCTGCCATCCGTCAGCTCGATGCTCACCCGTTCATAGCGAATTCCCAGGCGCTCATAACGGTCCAGGCGCAGTAATTCAGGGCGGCTTACCGTAAAGGTTTCTCCCTCCACGGATCTGCCCTGATCTGGTTCCAGATCCAGCCCCGTTTTACGATAGCCCGATAGCCGGGCAGGCTCGGACTCGACCCATTCGCCGATCACCAGCCGACGCACAATCGGTGAGCGCAGGGTGCCATAGACAAACACCTGATGCTCTCCCGGTTCAACGTCGAGCAAATGGGCAGGGCGGGTGTAGCCCCAGGGGCTCAGCAGGGTGAACCAGAGGTAGAACAGCGGCAATACCAGTGTGAATGTCGCCGTTATAGCGAGCACCGAGGGCGATAGGAGTTTAGTCATCATCGCCCCAGTCTCTCAGAAAGGTGCTTTATGTGGAAATGGACTCTTGGGTTCCGGTATGGCTCCAGACCGGAGGATAAACGGGCCTGGGCAAGCGCTGACTGACCTCAGTGGGCTGCAAAGGCCTGATTTATGTAACTGAGCTTGTCATCGTTTCTGTGGTCTTCCTTGAAAAAGTTGATCAGTTTTCTCAGGTCTTCGTCCACTTCACTGCGTGTTTTCTGGCCGGACGCGGTCTCAGAGGCCTGCTCCGCCAGTGTCTCGATCAGCCGTTGGCGAATTTCCGGCCCGTTTTCATCCAGAATCTTCAACACGTCATCGACCCGCTCACCGGCAAGCTCTGTGGCCTGCCAGAAGGCGTCTCTCAACCCGGGTTGGGTCTTTGCTTCCGCGTCAGCCAGCGTGCTCAGGTCATCAACATTGGCGATGGAGGTTGTGCGGTCAAAAAGCGCGTCGTAGGTTTCTTTCAGGGCTGCGTCCGATAGTTCGGTGATGGGGTGTACGTCCTGGCCTAGCCGGTTAAGGTCTTCCACCAGTTGATCACGTTGCTCTGCATCCATATCCGTCAGCCGCATTGTGAGGCGGTTGGTTTGTGCGACATGGGCAGAACTGTCTTCGAGCCGATGGTTCAGCCAACCATCCGTAGTCAGAAAACGGACCATCGCCTCGACATCCCGATGGGCTTGGCCTAAGGACTTTTGCTCGTAGTAGCGGGTCCCGTTCTCAAAGCTCTCTTCTCCCATGCGTGACCTAAACACCAAATCGCGGACCTGCGCGTTATTGCGAAGGTCATTTATTGTTTCCAACGCCTCTTCATGCTTGCTCAGGTCGATCTGTTTACCTGTGTCGGTGATATCGCCCAGTAAGGTTTCAAAGCCGGTCTTGGATATCGCCAGGTAGGCACGCTGATCACTGCGTTCCAACTGCTTCAACCGGTTACCCATCTGCTCGAGCTGTTCGTCATCAAAGCGATAGTTTTCCAGCAGTGAGACCGTATCTTCCATCATCCCGACGATAACCTCATAACCGTTATTGTCGAAATCAAGCACAGACCGGGTTACGCCCGTCGCATCATATTTCATATGAAATTTGCGGGTCGTATCCAGCTCGGACATAAAATCCAGGATGGGGCTTTGTGCTTCCGGGGCGCGACCCTCCAACTGGTCCATCATCCGGCTGCCAAGCGCGTTGTCTCTTCGCAACAAACCCAGCAACTGAGTTTGCTGGTGCTCGTCAAACTGAGCCAGCTGATCTAGCAAGCCGTTGATGTCATCGCTGCCCGAAATGGCTTTATTAAAGTTGAAAAGGTCGTTGGCGGTCGCGCCATCCGTATGGAAACGGCCAATACTCTGGGTATCGTAGGTCAGTTGCGAGGAGGGCCGTCGTACGACCTGTTCAGCATACTTTTCAGCTTTGTCCAATACTCGGCTACGGGTATCGGCATCCATCTCGAATAGTTCGTTAATCAGGCTCGCGACTTCATTGGTGCCGGAGTAGGCGCGGCTTTGATGGGCGCTTTCAACCAGAGGAATCGTTTGCAACGCTGAAGCAATGGCGACGAACTGGCTGAGCTGATCGTCACTCATCTCTTCGGCCAGGTGAATGAAATCGTCATCGAACAGCATCGGATTGTTATCAATCAGCGCGGCCTGTTCGTTCTCTGAAAGGCGGTTCAGGATCGCATCGATGCGTGTGCTTTTGGCGAGGTCCTGTGCCGCCCCGCCTCGATAGGTGCCTTGGTAGACCTTTAGCGACTTATACATCGCATTGTCTTCGGCAGAACTCGATCTACGGGCACTTTCAGAGGGGGCCTTGGTTGCGTGGACTCTTGAGGTTAGGGTGCTGTTCGGGTCGTTTTGGCTGGACCCCGCGGAGCGGGCAGGGCTCACCGGAGCGGGGGGCTGGTAGCGGCTAGAGGCGATTTCCATGTTGTGGCCCTTCATCCAGAAAATACAACGGCATGGCCTCTGTGATCGGCAACCAGGGGAAAAACTTGATTCAAGGTTTCGCTGAGCGAGCGGATCTGAAGTCCTCCAGCGCTCTTATCTACGGCCTGGGAAAAAGTCAGGGGTGGGATGACGGCGCTCGTTAAAGGCTTACGCCGCCGCTGACTTCGAGGGTTGCTCCGTTTACAAAACTGGCTTCATCACTCGCCAGAAAAAGGTAGGCATTGGCCAGTTCGCTTGGCTTGCCGAGTCGTCGTAGCCAGCAGTTGTTTTCAGCCTGGGCCAATAGTTTTTCCGGGATTGTCTTAAGAATGTCGGTTGCCACTGCCCCGGGGACCACGGTGTTGACTCGAATGCCCTTTGGTCCGAGTTCCCGGGCCCATGTCTTGGTCAATCCAATAATACCTGCTTTGGACGCCGCGTAGTTGGCCTGGCCAAAATTGCCATACAGGCCCGCTATGCTGGATGTATTGATGATGGATCCACCGCCCTGATTTATCATGGTTGGCGCAACGGCTTGCGTACAGTTGAATACGCCGTTCAAATTTACCGCGATGACATCGTCAAACTGGTTTTGGGTCATCTTTAGCAAGCTCGCATCCCGAGTGATTCCCGCATTATTGACCAGGATATCGATGCGCCCGTAGTCCGCAAGCACACGGGTTACCATCGAGTCGACCGTCTCGCGGTCAGCTACATTGACTAAAAAGGCTTCCGCTTGACCTCCCTCCGATGTGATTTGGGCCACCGCTCGACTCAGCGCTTCTTCATTATGGTCGCAGAGCATAACGATTGATCCTTCGCTGGCAAATTTTTGCGCCGCAGCAAGCCCAATGCCGCTGGCAGCGCCGGTGATGATAGAGATCTTAGCTTGAAGACGCATGGGTTCCCCTCAATTCAATAACGCTATATCTAATCCTTGCCACAGACCTTCACCGGCGTATCCCCGGAGGTCTGATATGCCAATGAGTAAAATGAGCAAAATGGTTGTTATAACCATCTATTTAAAACTAAACATATACTATTGCAAACAATGGTTGTTTGTAATTACTATGCTCAGGCAGGCCTCGATAGAGAGCATCCGAAGCTCGGGAGGTGCGAGGCCTGTGACAAAATGACAAACACTAAGAATAAAAGGGTCTACTATGTCTACATTCAAGAAACGGCTCACTAAAGGTGTGGCAATCGCTGCCGGTGTGGTTGCTTGCTTCGGTCAAGCTGTGTCAGCCAAAGAACTTCGGCTGGCGCCGGGTGTGCCGCCTGCCCATCCCGCTACTGACCCGCTTTATACGTCTCTGCAAGAAAGCCTGCCCGAAGCGTCGGGTGGTAACCTCAGTGGAAAGCTGCTGGGTCCGGAGATAGCGTCTCTTGGGGATATGCGGACCGGGATCAAGAGTGGTCTGGTTGATATCGGACTTTTCCTGCCTGCTTATTTCCCTGCTGATCTGCCGGAGTTCAACCTGGTCGCGGACATGGCGTTCCTGGGCTCCAACCCCCAGGCCATGGGCGCTGCAATTACCGAGTACATCGTGACCTGTGAAGACTGTCAGGATGAGTTGAAAAAGCTTGGTATCGTCTTTACGTCGGCTCATTCAACAGATATCTACCGGATCCTGAGTAATAAACCGGTGACGGACGTAGACGATTTCAAGGGACTTCGCCTCAGGGTTGGTGGTCCACAGTACTCGCGTTGGGTCGAGTCGATGAACGGTTCTCCGGCAAGTATTCCTGTGGGTGAGCAGTTTGAAGCGCTTTCACAGGGGGTGATCGACGGTACCGTGGCTTCCTCCGCAGATATCGTTTCCTTCCGACTGGATGACGCCATCAAGTACGTTACGGAAATCCCGCTCGGTACTTTCTTTTCCGACATCTCTCACGCCGTCAGCCTCAATACCTGGAAGAGCTTACCGGCGGAAGATCGTCGGGCTCTGATAGAAGTCTCTTCACTGGCCAGCGCAAAGTGCACCAATCGTTGGGCGGTCCTCTCTGATAAGGGTATCAAGATGGCCAGCGATAAAGGTGTAGAGGTAGTGCAGCCTTCACAGGCGCTGTTGGATGCTACTAACGCTTTTGTTGAGCGTGACCTGAAGACAGCGGCAACTCAGGCCAGCGAGCGCTATCAGATCGAGAACGCAGCGGGCAAACTGGAACGCTTCGAGCAGTTGGTGGCGAAGTGGGAACAGATCGCGGCTGATGCCAATAACGACCCGGCTTCTGTTGCGCAAGCGATGAACCAGGAGATTTGGTCGAAGGTCGACTTCAATACCTACGGCCTCTGAAAAATCCAGCCGGAGGTGTGACGGCTTAGCCAGCTTGAGCACACCTCCTCTTCACCTTTTGCAAGGTTGTCGTTATGAACCGACTGCAATGTTGGGTTGATCGTGTTTCTAAAGGGGTCGCTTTGCTAGGTGCCTTGGGTATCCTGGCGATGATGGTGCACATCACATTAGATATCCTCCTGCGGAGCACTATCGAGAGTTCTATACCTGCAACCCAGGAACTGGTAACCCGTTACTACATGGTAACGCTGGCGTTGCTTCCTCTGGCCTGGGTCGAACGTAACCGGACCATGATCTTCGTAGAGGCTTTTAGTGGTTTTTATGGCCCGAAAGGTCGGCTTTATATGGATTGTGGCGTTGCTCTGTTTTGTGCCGTGATCTATGGCATTCTGACTGTTGCTACCTGGGAAAAGGCAATGGAGCAGTATGAGATTGGCTCCTACGTAATGTCATTGAATTTCCCGATGCCGGTTTGGCCGACGTATCTCATTTTGCCGGTCGCCTTCGGATTATCAACTCTGGTGACGCTGGCGCGGTTCCCATTGTTGTTTGCCCAGAATCGAGAGGAGTAACCGGATAATGGGTATTGAAATCGGGTTTGCCGGCCTGGCAATCCTTATCGTTCTTCTGGTGTTGCGGACGCCGATAGCTATCGCACTGGTTGCTGTATCTTTGGGTGGAATAAGCCTCATGTTTGGCTGGGATACCGCCATCAGCTTACTCGCATCCAAGCCCTATGAGTTTGTATCCAAGTGGACCTTGAGCGCGGTCCCTATGTTTTTGCTCATGGGGTTTATTTGCTATCACTCCGGGCTTACATCCGGTCTTTTTAATGCCGCCAAGGTGTTTTTCAGATGGTTGCCGGGTGGTATTGCCATATCCAGCGTTTTCGCGAGTTCAGGTTTTGCTGCCGTCTGTGGGTCCAGCGTCGCCTGTGCCGCAGCGATGGGGCGTATCGCGATACCCGAGATGGTCAAGGGCGGATATCGGCCCAGCTTTGCCTGCGGGACTATCGCCGCCGGTGGTACTATCGGTGCCCTGATCCCCCCCAGCATTCTTATGATTGTCTATGGTGTCTTCGCGCAGGTTTCCATTACGCAGGTGTTTCTTGGTGGTATAACAATCGGGTTGTTAACCGCGATCAGCTATGCGCTGATTATTTTAGGTGTCAGCTGGGCCCGGCCGGACATCGTGCCTCGTGTGGCCAAAGATATTGAAAATACCAGTGCGGCTAAAGCGCTGTTCGACGTCTGGCCGGTGATCTTGTTGGTCGTACTTGTCTTTGGCGGCATGTTCGGCGGCTTCTTTACAGCGACAGAAGCGGGTGCTGTGGGTGCTTCGGGTGCGCTGCTTCTTTCGGTTTCGCTGCGTAAGCTGGATTGGGCGAAAGCCAAATCCGCGCTCTTGGAGACTCTGGCAACCACGTCTTCATTGCTGATTATAGGGATCGGCGCCAGCATGTTTACGCTGTTCCTGAGTCTCAGTGGCATCGCCGATGTACTGACTTCCGCTGTTTCAGGCAGTAATCTCTCTTATGTGGAGCTAATGCTCGTTGTTGTCGTCATGTATCTCCTCTTGGGTCTTTTTATGGAGCCATTTGGAGCAATGCTGGTGACACTGCCGGTATTATTGCCAATTTTTGAACTTTATGACGTTAGTTTGATTTGGTTTGGTGTTCTGCTTGTCAAACTACTGGAAATTGGCATGATAACGCCGCCTGTTGGGATGAATATATTCGTTATTAGAGGCGTTGCCGGGCAATATGCGTCACTGGTTGATATTTTTAAGGGAGTGGCCACTTTCTTGGTTGCTGACTTGGTCGTGGTTGCATTGATTATAGCGTTTCCGAGTATCGTTATGATTATGGCAGATGGCTAGTTTATCTAATATCGTATAAATATTTTTAAATGCAGGTGTTCAACTGTTTTTGTGCAATGGTTGTCGCCTGCATTTAGTTACGTTTGTTTGATTGCCCCGGAAAAAAGGGCGGACCAAACTCCATCCTGATCCTATCGCTGCGGATCGACTGACTCCGCGGCCGCATCCTGTCTCTCTGCGTGCTGGTTCCGCATCCAGTGCAAGTCTCCGTTTTTGATCATTTACTTCCACTGTCAATATTCTACCGGCTAGCTTCCAGTATCCATGCATATATTTTATCAGGTCTATTGATTTTTTGAACTGGATATAAGTTTTTGTTGACTCGGTTTTAAATGGCATGAATAGAGCGCAGTGTAGATTTTAATTTATCCGTAAAGTTCATTCGGTGTACAGACTTTACACTATATGTATATCAGTTTTATTGAAGCTTTGAGATATTGGTTTCGAAGTTAAAACGATAATAATGAGGGCCAATAAATGATGATTAAAAATAAACTGGCACTGGCAGTGATGGTTGCTGGGATATCTACGCAGGTATCGGCTGTTGAGCTGGGAGAGTTTAACGGAACCACGTTCAGCGTTGGCGGTTATATTAAGGGCGAAGCTATAATCGACCGTCCCGATGACGTGGCTAAGACAGCATATGGGGATGATGATTCCTTCGATTCAACTGCGCGCCAGTCTCGCGTCAACTTTAAAGCGAGCAAATCCGTAGAGGGTCATAAGCTAACGGGTTTTGTGGAAGGTGACTTCTATGGCAGTGGGTCAACCAGCTATGACTGGCGTCTGCGGCACGCTTACATGCAGGTTGATAATCTGACAGTCGGTCAGACTTGGAATGGTCAATTCTGGACTAACGCGCCGTTTGACGTCGAGATCCTGGATTTCTTCGGCACAGGTGTCGGTAGCTTCGCCGGCAGCGGTGCTGTCGTTCGTCCTGATCTGGTTGTGCATTATACGACGGGCGGATTCCGTTTTACCGCGCAGGATCCGCTGTATGCTGATGCAGATATCCCTGATCTCGTGGCAGCTTACACCTATCGCGCGAAGTCTGGACATGCAGTGAACATCGCTGTGTCTGGACGTGAAGTGGAAACTGACCCGGCTGCGAGTGACTCGGAATTTGGTGTGAGCCTTCAGCTGAGTGGTAAATTTAAGTTTGGCAACACAAGCGTTGCGGCGGGTGCCTTCAGTGGTGAAGGTGGTGCTGTCTATGCGGGCTGGGGTGATGATGTGGATGCATCGAACGACCTGACGACGACTACAGGTTTTTACGCCGGCATTAGCCAGAAGTTCTCTCCCAAGCTTCGCGGCAACCTGCGTTATGGCCAGGTGGAGTCCGATGAAATCGTGCGTGAAGGTGAAGACACTGTACGCATGACCAACGTGAACCTCATCTATACTTACGTACCGGGGCTGGATTTCGGTATTGAGTGGCGTGACCGCAGTGCAACGACCATTCCGACAGGGCTGCGTACAGCCGGTCAGCAGATCGAGGTCATGGCGATGTATAAGTTCTGATTGGAAACGCGATAAGAGAAAACCCGGGCCCCCCTTCCCCGGGTTTTCTTTTGTGTGGGTTCGGCTAATGATCAGGCTGTCGTTCGAGACACTCGATACTCAGGCACAGCGTCCCAGCCGGCGCAGGGTCTGAGAGGGGAGCTCTCCTATGTGGTCGCGGTATTGAGCGGAGAACCGACCCAGGTTGGAAAAACCGTATCTGAGGGCAATTTCAGTGACGTTGCGAACCGCAAGGTTCTGACTGAGCTCGGAGTAGATCATCTCGAGCTTAAGCTGACGGATATAGGTGGAGGGCGTCACGTTCAGCTCCTTTTCCAACAGGTTATAGAGCGACTTGCGGCTTATACGGCAGTGGCGGGCGATGCTATCGATAGAGAGGTCTCCGCAGATATGCTCGATTACATAGTTGCGAACCTGCTCAATCTGTAAGCGTTCATTCCACGACGTAGTTGACCTACTTCACATCCCTTAGGGGTCTTAATAGCTCGGGCGATACCTTATATTGCTTGCTGCCGTCCTCCGCCAACACGATCACGCTCTTGCGGTTGATCTTGGTAACGACCCCCATCAATGGACCTTCCCGGCTCTCAAAGGTCACTTTCAGGCCCACACGCAACTGGCTCAGCGCCTGGAGCGTTTCCCGGTCCTGTAGCTCATCGATTCGCTGGCAGATGACTTTGTTCAGTTCCAGCAACTGATCGATACTCATATCTTCAATGCGCATGAACGGGGGTCTCCAGTGGGTTGTCCTGGCGAGCAGGATGACGTGGGTCGATCAGCGCCCGCAACGGGTTCTCGGCGAACCGGGTTTTCCAGATCCGTGGCGTCAGGTCTGCCACGTCGCGGGCCGGATGTCGGCTGACGCGTTGCAGCACGTCCACGAGGTAGGTGTAGGGATTCACATCGTGCAGTTTGCAGGTACTGATCAGGCTCTGTATGAGCCCTAGATGTTCCGCGCCGAGTTCGGTCCAGCAGAACATCCAGTTTTTTTTGCCCATGGGAATGGGCCGTAGGGCGCGTTCCAGATGGTTGGTATCTGGCTGCACGTCGGGGTTTTCCAGGAATACGGTCAGGCTCGCTTCGCGGCTGAGTACGTAGTTCAGGGCCTTGGTCAACGGGTCACTGGGTACCAGCCCGCCTTGTGACAGCTGATCCCGACACCACTGGAAGAAGTCACTGACGACTGGCTTTGAGTGCTTCAACCGGTAATGGTGTTTGCTCTCGCTAGTCAGCCCTTGAGCTTTGATAGCCTCTTCATTCTGGTACAGCACTGCGATCCGTTGCAGGGCCTCGGTGACGGTTTCCGGATGATCCTTTTGCGCCTCGATAAAATAACGACGGCTGTGCACCCAGCACTGGGCATGGGTGATGTTCTCCTGAGCGGCGGCATAGCGGGCATAGGCCGCATAGCCATCACTGATCAGGGTACCGCTGAACGATTCGCTGAGCACCGCTTCGATATGGCCGCGCCCACGGCTGTTCGAGTAGGTGAACACCACTTCGTCGGCATCACCGTATAACGGCCAGAACCAGCCGGATTTCATCCTGCCTTTTTGCGGGCCTGCCCGTCGCTGGTGACCGGCCTTGATGGGCGTTTCATCCATGGCCAGCACCCGGCTTCGCAGCACGTTTCGGGTCTGGGCATCCACAATGGGGCGCAGCAGGTCGATGGCGCGTTTGACCAGGTTAGTCAGGGTGCTGCGACTGACGGTCACGCCGGCTTGCTGCATGCGCTGGTGCTGGCGGTACAGCGGCAGGTGGAACTGGAACTTGTCCACCAGTAAACCCGCCAGCAGACTGACGTCGGCCAGGCTGTTGTCCAGCACGTTGAACGGCGCCGGCGTTGTCTCCGGCCTCGCGGTTCCCTTACGCCGGAACACCGGGCGCTCCAGCTTGAGTACTACATAGCTGGAGGCCCGCTGAGCCAGCCGGTAGGTGGTCTTGCTGCCGATCACTTCGTATTGATCGGCCTCCGGGCCGGTCAGCTCCGGTGGCAGGTGTTCAATGACTTCCACCGGCACATCGGCGCTAAAGCGAAGGCCGGTATCGTTCAGGCAGTCGTCGCTCCGCTGCTTCCCGCCGGTGCCACGCTGATAGGCCTTGATGATGCGTTTTTCTTCACCCGCAGGCTGCTCTGGCGCTTCACCCGCAGGCTGCTCTGGCGCTTCACCTGACTGGAACAGGCTGTCCTGTTCTGGCAGGTCATACACCTGCTTCTCGGATTTGGGGCCGAACAGCTGCTTCTTGAACCAGTCCAGCTGCCGCTGCATGACCTGAAGCTGCTCCCGCAGCAACGCATTCTCCCCGGCCAGAGCCGAGTAAGAGGGCGCAGTGGAATGGGGAGCGGAAGCCGTTGAATTCATAGCCGATATTATACCGGAAGTCCGCCTTCTACAGGCCTCGAAAACGCTTGAACTGGCGGTATTTCTGCACCTCGATACCATCGATCAGCAGTTGCAGATCCGTCAGGGTCAGGGCCCGCTGACCGGAGGCGGATAACGGCACCCGGAACTGTCCCTGTTCCAGACGCTTGGCCCATAGGCAATACCCAGTGGCGGTAAAATACAGCATCTTCATCTGGGTCTTGCGACGATTGACGAAAACAAAATACTGACCGCTGAGTGGGTCGTGCTTCAACTGATTTCGGACCAGGGCACTCAGGCCCCGGAACGACTTGCGCATGTCGGTGGGCTCGGTACACAGCCAGATGCACGCCTGGCTATCGAGCCCGATCATCCGTTCTGACTCAGCCGCAGTTCGACGCCGTTGCCGAGGCTGAGCACAATGTTCCAGCTTGGGCCGGAAGATGGAGAGTTGCCCATCAACGATGAGAGATCCAGAAAACCGGCTTCACCGGAACCTGACGACTCATCAGTCGACGGATTGGACAGGCGCTTTCGCCAGTTGCAGAAACTGGCATAGCCAATGTTCTCTTGTTTACAGAATTGGTAAGCTGACAGACCGCTGCTGCGCTGCTGATCAACCAGGGCCTTCCACTGCTCTGGCGTACGGTGCTTTCTCATGGGGGTAACCTCGCGTTGAAAAATGTGAGGCTACTCTAGGGCGAATTTCAGCGCCGTGGCAGAACGTCGTGGAATGAACGCTTACCTCAATCTGATGGTTCTGGAGTGATGATGCGCGGTGTTGGACGCAGAGGTTACTGTCGAAAATTTCCAGAATGCCACCCGCCAGTAGTTTACCGTAATAGAGGGACATGCGGTCTGCACCGGTCGAGTGCTTTAACGTGGAAATGTCATTAATAAGGTTATGAAGGCTTGTGGAGCTGGAGTAGGGAAGCGCCTGGTGAGTAAAACAGATTGGGTTGTTATGGCTCAGATACCCAAACTCGCGAGAAACATCACGCAGAAACTCACCCGGGATTTTTATGATGAGCTTGGTGCAGTCTGCTGAGTAGAGCATGCTTGACTCTTGCCCGGGGGAGAGGACGATAGAGTCGCCTCGCTCCAGCTGGAGGCCCTGATCCGCGATGTTCCATCTACAGGTTCCCGATAGAATAACCTGCAGATGGTATATGTCGTCCATAGGTGGTACGCGAACGTCCAGAGAATGACCATAACCGTGCTCAGAGACTTCGAGCAGCCCAAACCTTCGGTAGCGTATTTGAGCCGATTTGAGTTGGTTGGATGGGGTCACAAGTCGGTGGTTCCCGAGCCTTTGTTTCATGAACTCGGACACTTCGCAGGCGTAGGCCCCTCTGAGTGAATAATCACAGGCTGTTAGATGAAATGGCATTTTGATTCCCGCTTATTTTTATAATAATTAAATGCTTGTTATCGGTCTTTCTTATCTTTGCGATACAAATCCAATTTTATGGTCCGGATGAGTAGCAACAACTGATTAGTTGATTCGATTTTTCACCAACCTATTACATATTGGGATAGTTCGGGCCGCCGCCCCCTTCAGGCACCACCCAGGTGATGTTCTGCGCCGGATCCTTGATATCGCAGGTTTTACAGTGCACACAGTTCTGCGCATTGATCTGGAACTTGGGCCCGGCTTCCTCTTCCACGACCTCATACACCCCGGCCGGACAGTATCGCTGCGCAGGCTCGGCATAGGTAGGCAGGTTCTTGCTGACCGGTATCGTCGGATCAGCCAGTTTCAGGTGGCAGGGCTGATCTTCCTCATGGTTGGTGTTGGAGATAAACACCGAGGAGAGCTTATCGAAGCTGAGCGTGCCATCCGGTTTCGGGTAGTCGATCTTGGTGCACTGATCCGCCGGTTTCATCTGAGCATAGTCCGGCTTGTCATCATGCAGGGTGATCGGCAGCTTGCCGCCGAACAGATTCTGATCGACAAAATTGAACGCCCCGCCCAGGATCGGTCCGAATTTGTGCATGGCCGGACCAAAGTTACGGGAGCGGAACAACTCATCGTAGACCCAGGAATTCTTGAACTTATCGGCAAAGCTTGTCAGTTCAGTGCCGCCTTCACTGCCGCCCTGAATCGCCTCAAACACCGCTTCCGCCGCCAGCATGCCGGATTTCATCGCGGTATGGGTGCCCTTGATCTTGGCAAAGTTCAGCGTCCCGGCATCACACCCGATCACTAGTCCACCGGGGAAGGTCATCTTGGGCAGGGCGTTGAAGCCGCCCTTGGTGATGGCGCGCGCACCATAGGCCACCCGGCTGCCGCCCTCCAGATGCTGGGACAGCACCGGATGGTGTTTGAGACGCTGGAACTCATCGAAGGGGCTGAGCCAGGGGTTGGTGTAGTTCAGATCCACAATCAAACCGACCACCGCCTGGTTGTTCTCCAGGTGATAGAGGAAGAACCCGCCGGTCGTATCGCCGTCAAGCGGCCAGCCGGAGCCATGCACCACAAGCCCGGGCTGATGCTTGGCCGGATCGATATCCCAGAGCTCCTTGATGCCGATGCCGTAGTGCTGGGCATCGGCTTCAGTGTCGAGCTTGAACTGACTGATCAACTGCTTACCCAGGTGTCCGCGGCAGCCTTCGGCAAAGAGGGTGTACTTGGCGTGCAGCTCCATCCCCTCCATATAGTTGGGACCCTGCTCGCCTTCAGCGGTGACGCCCATATCACCGGTGGCAATACCCTTAACACTGCCGTCTTCGTTGTACAGCACTTCCGCCGCTGCAAAACCAGGGAAGATCTCTACGCCCAGCCCTTCAGCTTGCTCCGCCAGCCAGCGGGTAAGATTACCCAGACTGACCACGTAGTTGTTCAGGCCATGGCCGGTGTTGTGCATGGTCTTGGGGATCAGGGCGTTGGGCAGTTTCTTGGCGGCGCTGTCGCTCTTGAGCAGATAGAGCTCATCGGCGGTAACCGGGGTATTCAGCGGAGCGCGACTCTCCACAGGAGCGTCTTTCCAGTTGGGAAATAGCTCATCCAAGGCACGGGATTCGATCACCGCACCGGAGAGGATATGCGCGCCCACCTCGGAGCCTTTCTCGACCACACAAACGGTCAGTTCCTGCTCGGCCTCCTGGGCCTGCTGCATCAGCCGGCAGGCAGCGGACAGGCCGGAGGGCCCGGCTCCGACGATAACGACATCAAATTCCATGGATTCGCGCATATATACCTCGTTGTTATTCCTCGCACCCCAGTAAAATCGGGCATGCTGAGTCCGGGGGTTCTGGGTAATTCGCCGAAAGGGGCAGGTCTTTCCGGCCCCCGTTTTCGCCGGGTGGCGAGTCAAGGGACTTGTGCGGACAAGTCCCTTAACAATCCCAAACCGCCCCTGTCGTTGGGTCGGCTACGCCGACTCCCCTGTGCGTCTCAGCTGTCAGCGCGGTGCCGGAAACTCGGCTTCGCCTCAAACATCCGGCCCCTTTACCGCTGCCAGCCTGCGATGCTCGGCTGCACGGAAGGGGGAGTGCCGACGGTACCGGTCTCCAAAAAGCTTACAGGCTTCAATCAGAGCTTCGCCTCCAACTCCGGCAACACCGTAAACAGATCCCCCACCAGTCCGTAATCGGCGACCTGGAAGATCGGGGCTTCCTCGTCCTTGTTGATCGCCACGATCACCTTGGACTCTTTCATCCCCGCCAGATGCTGAATCGCACCGGAGATACCGACCGCGATATAGAGCTCAGGCGCTACGATCTTACCGGTCTGGCCCACTTGAAGGTCGTTGCTCACAAAACCGGCATCCACCGCCGCACGGGAAGCACCGATGGCGGCACCCAGTTTATCGGCCACTTTTTCCAGCAGGGCAAAGTTCTCGCCGTTACCCATGCCCCGACCACCGGAGATGACGACACGAGCCGCGGTCAGGTCGGGCCGGTCGGATTTGACCAGCTCTTCACCGACAAAGCTCGAGGTGCCCGCATCACAGGCGGTAGCCAGTGTTTCCACGGCAGCACTGCCACCCTCGGCCGCAGCCTTGTCGAACGCCGAGGTGCGCACGGTGATCACTTTGATCGCATCCTGCGACTGCACGGTGGCGATGGCGTTACCGGCGTAGATTGGGCGCTTGAAGGTATCGGCGGACTCAACGGTGATAATTTCGCTGAGCTGACCCACATCCAGCAGGGCCGCTACGCGGGGCATGTAGTCTTTGCTGGTGGTGCTGGCCGGGGCGATCACATGGCTGTAGTTACCCGCCAGCTCAGCGATCAGGGCACTCAGATTTTCCGCCAGGCCATGTTCGTAGACGGCGTTATCCGCCAGCAGCACCTTAGACACACCCGCCGCGTTGGCAGCCTCATCGGCCACGGACGGGCAACCGCTACCGGCGACCAGCAGGGTGATATCACCACCGACTTCGGTGGCAGCGGTCAGGGCGCTGAGGGTGGCCGGGTTCAGGGCCTGATTGTTGTGTTCGGCTATCAGTAAAATGCTCATCCCAACCCCCTTAGAGTACCTTGGCTTCGTTCTGGAGCTTGTCGACCAGCGCATCCACGCTGTCCACCTTGATACCGGCCTGGCGCTG
>NZ_AUAZ01000037.1 GCF_000428985.1 Marinobacterium litorale DSM 23545
AGCTTCGAGGCGCTGGATGGCTGGATCCGCCGGCATCTGCGCAAAATCCTCTGGCGTCAATGGAAGCGGCCGTTCACCCGGGTCAAGATGCTGATGCGACTGGGTCTGTCTGAAGACAGGGCTTGGCGCAGTGCGACCAATGGGCGTGGTCCTTGGTGGAACTCATGCGCCTCGCACTTGAATCAGGCATTGCCGAAGAAGGTGTTTGATCGCATCGGACTGGTATCGCTGATGGATCAGTATCATCGGCTTAAATGTGTATCATGAACCGCCGTATGCGGAACCGCACGTACGGTGGTGTGAGAGGACGGAGGTCGCAAGACCTCCTCCTACTCGATCAGGCGTAATAATCAAGAAGTGATACAAAGCGGGAAAGCCTCGATAAAAATCGTATCAATCTAAACCATGGTTAATTGTTCCGGTATTGGGTGAAAGCTAGTCTGAAGTTGCTTCCAGATAACAATAAAATCGAGGTCAACTTCATGAGTAAGCATATAGGTATCGTTGGTGCCGGCGCGGCTGGTCTGCATTTGGGGCTGTATCTGCGTCAGCACGATATCGATGTAACCATCTACACAGATCGGCGCCCTGAGGCCTATCAGGATATACGTCTTCTTAACACCGTAGCGCATCACTCAGTCACTATCGCTCGCGAGAGCGACATGGATGTGAACAAGTGGCCAGTCAACGAGCACGGTTATTACGGCCACTACTACCACGTGGGTACGCCTACCCCCCTGAACTTCTACGGCGACCTGCATCAGCCAAGCCGGGCTGTCGATTATCGTATCTATCTGCCCGAATTAATGAACGCCTTCACTGATAATGGCGGCAAGATCGTTTATGAACAGATCGCCGCAGAGGATATGGAGCAGCTGTCCGAGCAGTACGACCTGGTGGTGGTTTGCGCCGGTAAATACGCTTTCGGCGAGATGTTTGATACCCGTGAAGATGCTTCGCCTTTCAAAACCCCTCAACGTGCATTGTGCGTTGGCCTGTTTAAAGGCATCAAAGAATCCCCCATCCGTGCGGTGACCATGTCTTTCTCGCCGGGAGCCGGTGAGCTAATTGAGATCCCGACGCTCTCCTTTGACGGAATGTGCACGGCTCTTGTACTGGAGAATCACATCGGTGGTGAGCTGGAAGTTCTGTCTACCACTCGCTATGACGACAACCCGCGAGCATTCCTGGATCTGTTGTTGGAAAAACTGCACAAACACCATCCGACGGTTGCCGAGCGAATAGATCCGGAAGAGTTCGATCTGGTTCGCGATTCTAACGACATTCTTCAGGGGCGTGTTACGCCAGTTTACCGGAAAGGTTCAGCACGACTAAGCAACGGGAAGTCCGTTGTTGCCTTGGGAGATATGCTGGCTACGGTTGATCCGGTGCTGGGACAGGGGGCCAATATGGCATCCCATGGTGCCCGAGTTCTGGGGGAAGAGATTGTCAGTAACGATGTATTCGACGACCGCTTTATCGAGCATGTGGAACGCCGGCGCGAAGATCGCACTATCTGTGCTACCCGCTGGACCAACTACATGCTGAAAAACTTGCAAGAGCTTCCGCCAGAGTTCCAGCAGTTTATCGGTACCCTCAGCCAGAGCCGTGCTATGGCCGATGAGTTTACCGATAACTTCAACTATCCGGAAAAACAGTGGGATTACTTCTCCAGCCCTGAGCGGCTTCTGGAGTGGTGTCAGAAATATGCGCAAGGCATTGCTGCATAAGTCTACTTGTGGCCGTCCAGTTACGGGCGGCCTCAATCTTTTGATTATGAGGAGTCAACTATGACTGCCCAGGAATTGTCTGTATCTAAAGCTATTGATGACCAATCCTTTCGTCAGGCGGTGTCACTTTTCGCGACCGGCATCGGTGTTGTTAGCGCCGAAGAGCAGGACGGCACTATCCATGGGATGACCGTGAACAGTTTCACATCTATAAGCCTGGACCCACCCACCATCATGGTCTCGTTAAAGCCGGGGAAAATGCACCAGCTTATAACCGCTGGGCGTAAATTTGGAGTGAGTATTCTTGGCGAGAATCACAAAGAATACTCGGCCTATTTCAGCAAGCGTAATCTGGATGGGGCACCTGCCCCGGAGTTTACGAAAAGGTGTGAACTAGCCACGTTGAGTGATGCTATAGCATGGTTTGAGTGTGAAGTGGATCAAAACGTTGAAGTCAGTGATCACACACTGTTTATTGCCAAGGTTACTGCCTGCGGTAGAGTCGGCGAGGAGAATCATGCTCCTCTGTTGTTCTTCGCCAGCAAATATCACCATAAGCCCTGTCCGGTGATCTGATACGACACGTATATAAAACCAATACTCCAATTAAATAAAATAACTACCTGGAGGTTATATGTATAACAACTTTCAAAAAGTAATGGCTGGGCATGGAATTCTAATGATCTTTTCCACGCTGCTCTTTGGCGTGGGATTGTGGATGAATTTGGTTGGAGGGTTCGAGCTAATCCCCGGCTACATCCTGGAATTCCATGTCCCTGGAACCCCTGAAGGTTGGGCAAAGGCACATTCTGGCCCGGCACTAAATGGAATGATGGTGATCGCCGTCGCTTTTGTACTCCCCCACCTGAACTTTGACGAAAAAAAGGAAAAACTACTCGGGTGGATCGTTATTGCCGATGGTTGGGCAAATGTAGGCTTCTACTTCTTCTCAAACTTTACCGAAAACCGTGGCCTTACCTTTGGCGCTAATAAGTTTGGTGAGGGAGACGTATTTAGCTTCCTGGCTTTAGCTCCCGCCTATCTTTTTGGTGTCCTGGCACTATGGGCGTTACTGGTGATTGGCCTAAAAGCGGTTCGAATTAATAGTAAATAGATATGAATATAGCTGTAATTTAGTAGCTTTATGAAATTCTAAGATCAGTATCTCACGATAAAAATAATAGAGAATTATTATGATCAAAAATACAGTTCGATATACCTCGATCAGTATCTCTTTGCTGTTTATCTCTCAGTATGCACAGGCCACTGAAGGCTTAAGGCTGGAGGGGTATGGCCCTGTTTCCCGAGCAATGGGTGGAACAGCTATGGCTCAGGACACGGGTACAGCGAGCATCATGGGGAACCCGGCTACAATGGCTCTGGCCCCGTTGGGCAAGCGGTTAAGTGTCGGCGCGGATATCATCACGGCAGAGATAACCAATACCGATCTTGGTAGCGGGGAGAAAGTAAGCTCCTCCCATGAAAGCCAAAACCGTCATCCCTATTTTGCACCGCAGATTGGCTATACCGACAATCGAGGAAAATGGGCCTGGGGTGTCGGCGCATTCGCGCTAGGAGGCTTGGGCACCGAATACGGGGATAAAAGCTTTCTGTCGGATGGTAGCAGCGGAAATCCCACCGAGTTGGAAAATAGCAGCCGGCTGTTTGTGCTCGATATTCCGCTTGCGTTGAGCTATCGGATTAATGATCGCCTGGCTTTCGGAGCCACCGTCGACGCCGTGTGGAGTGGCATGAACCTGAACATGCTTCTGGGTGCCAATCAGGTTGGCTCCCTGGTAGCAGAGGGGCGTGTAGGAGGTGGCTTGATGCCTACTTTGGGCGGCCTACCTGCTCTGGATGGGGCTCACCTCAGTTTTACCAAAGATAAGCCTTTAAGCAGCGGAGCCGATGCCTGGGGTGTCAGCGGCCGTATAGGCTTGATATGGCAAGCGACACCAACGACTGTCGTAGGTGCCGCCTATAACCTCGGTACAAAGCTCAATGATCTTAAAGGCAAGGCAAGGCTAACGGCCTCAGATGCAGTGCTGGGTAATATTCCTTTGGATGGGTCAATCCGTATTAAGGATTTCCAGATGCCGGCGTCATTAACGGCTGGCATTACCCACAAAGTGAATGATCGCTGGCGTATCTCGGCTGATCTATCCCGGGTGTTCTGGAACGATGTGCTAAAAGATATCGATGTTTCCTTCACGAGTGCCGGTGGCGGAGATCTGAATATATCGCTTCCTCAAAACTACAAGGATCAAACGATTATTGCGCTCGGCACCAGTTATGACATCGGTAACTGGACACTGAGAGCCGGCTATCGCCAGGGTACGGAGGTTGTACCCAGTGAAAATCTGTTCGTTACTTTGCCAGTAACTCCGACGCGGATCGCCTCCATGGGCTTTAGCTATCGCATTGCCAAGAGTGGCCAAATCGATTTTGCGTACTCACATAATTTTGAAATTGAACGTACCAATGGTGCGAGCACAAATACGGGAAACCCGGTGCGCAATAAAGAATCACAAAATAACTTTGTGATTGGTTATACAGCTAGATTCTGAGGGTGTGCGATGAAAAAGCTAATGGTTTTATATCCTGAACCAGAGAATAGAAGTTCATTTTTAGAATATTACCGAGTAGAGCACCTGCCGATGGTTAAAAAACTCCCAGGTTTGGTGTCGGCAGCTTTTAGCGTCACGGAAGAAGAGGGAAGCCCCTACTTCGTATTCTTTGAAGCGGTGTTTGAGAATATTGACGCCCTGCACCGGGCCATGTCGTCTGCAACCGGCGAAGCCTTAGCTCAGGATGTGCCTAACTTCTCTCCGCAGGGGGCGGTAATAGTAACTGCGGATCTCGAAGTAATTAAGCCGGAGCAGGCTTAACGAGGCGGGTTGTGACTTAAACATAGAGCCGAATTTAATACTGGAGAGTAACATGCAATATGAACCTTACCTCACGATTGCAGGTGAAAAATGTTCCGGTGAAGCGGCCCCGATTAAGGTGGTCGATCCCGCTAACGGAGAAGTGTTCGCGGTCTGTCCGGGGGCTTCTTTTTCTCAACTAAATCAAGCTGTTGATGCCGCCGGTCGAGCTTTCCAAAAGTGGAAACGCAGTTCCGATCAAGACGTCAAAGCGTTGCTGCATCTGATTGCAGGTCGAATTGAAGCACATACCGATGAGCTGGCTGAAATTATCGTCAGAGAGCAGGGTAAGCCATTAGCCATGGCACAGCTTGAGGTGGGGGCTGCTGTTGGATGGACACGTTACACCGCAGAACTCGAGCTTCCGGTAAAAGTGATAGAGGATAGCGATACCCGGCTTGCGGAGCTGCATCGTAAGCCCTTGGGTGTTGTGGGCTCCATCACACCTTGGAACTGGCCCCTTATGATCGCGGTCTGGCATATCATGCCGGCACTGCGCTCCTTCAATACGGTGGTTATTAAACCCGCGTCGTTAACGCCACTCAATACATTGAAATTGGTCGAAATCATTAATGAGGTTCTGCCTGCCGGCGTCGTGAATTGTGTTACCGGTGATGCCGAAATTGGCAGTGCGATGAGTTCCCATCCGGACATCGCTAAGCTGGTCTTCACAGGGTCCACGCCAACGGGCCAGAGCATCATGCGCAACGCTGCGGGTAACCTCAAACGACTCACCCTGGAGCTGGGCGGTAACGATGCAGGTATTGTGCTTGAGGATGCCGATATTGATCAGATCGCACCAGCTATCTTCCAAGGCGCATTTCTTAATATGGGGCAGACCTGTGCAGCGCTGAAGAGGTTGTACGTTCATGATTCGATGTACGATGCATTGGTACAGCGTCTGGTAGAGCTGGCGCAGCAGCAGGTTCTAGGCAGCGGTTTGGACTCCAGTGTGACTTTTGGTCCTGTGCAGAATAAGAAACAGCTTGAGTTTGTATCTGAACTGGTGGCCGATGCAAAAGCACAGGGTGCGAATATCCTCTGTGGCGGTGAGCCGTTGCCGCGGGAAGGCTACTTTTATCCGCCTACCATTGTTGCAGAGGTATCTGATGGAACAAGACTGGTAGATGAAGAACAGTTCGGCCCTGTCTTGCCGGTGATTCGATACAGCAGTGTGGATGAAGTGATCCAGCGGGCTAACGACAATGTGAACGGACTGGGTGGGTCTGTTTGGGGACGGGATTTAGAGCAGGCCCGAAAAGTGGCGCAGCAGCTTGAGTGTGGCACTGTATGGATTAATAACCATGCTGAGGTTTTACCTCACTGTCCCTTCGGAGGCTGTAAAATGTCCGGTATTGGCGTGGAGTTCGGGGAAGAAGGACTTCTCGAATATACAACCGCACAACTTGTCAGTGTTAACCGAATAGGGTGACCAAGCAACCCTCCTTTAGAGCCGCAAGGCTCTTTTTTTATTTTATGGTTTTTGGGATTAAATGGATTATTTGCTATTATTTACAAGATTGATTTTTTATAATCCTTTCAATTAGAAGAATAAATATGAAGAAAAATATTTATAGAATAATAAATAATATATTTAAAGGTATTGGTAAATTTAGAATCGGAAGCGTCTCTTTAAATGAGGTAGATGAGTATCAAACCCAGAGAGAGAAGTTTGCTCGTATTATTCTAGATCAGATGTACCATTTTGCCGGTTTGTTGGATGCGGATGGAAATATTCTTGAAATAAACCTCCCTGCACTCAGGGGGGCCGGTCTTGGCATGGATGATGTGCTGGGAATTCCTTTTTGGGAGGCTCGATGGTTTGCACTGTCTGATGAGAGTAAGGCGCTACAGCGCTCGCTTGTCAGGCGCGCGGCATCGGGAGAATTTATTCGTCGTGATATAGAGGTCTACGGGGAGGCGAGTGGTGAGAAAACCATAATTACAGACTATTCGCTATCCCCTATACGAGATGAAGATGGAGTTGTCAGGTTTATTCTCGCAGAAGGGCGAAATATCACAGAGAAGAAGAAAATTGAGATAGAAGTAGAAAGAAAAAATAGTGAGCTAAAAGAGCTGCTTAATAAAAATAGACAGCTTGATGAACAGAAGAATAAATTCTTCGCAAATATAAGTCATGAACTAAGAACACCCCTGTCTCTTATAATAGGTCCTGTGGATGATATGCTCGAGGATTTGGAGAGTATATCGGCGAGAGATAAATCAAATCTTTCCGTTATTCGCCGTAACGCGGTAACTATGCTGACATTGGTGAATGAGCTCTTGGATCTAGCGAAAATTGATGCAGGTAAGGTTCAGCTTTTTTATGAGAAAATAAGACTGTCGCAGTTTATTCAAGATATTGCTTCCCACTTCGAGATGATCGCCCACCAGAATAATATAAGTTTCGCAGTGATGGTGCCCGACGAGTTGGAGATTGAAGCGGATAGAGAGAGGCTCAGTCGGATAGTCTTTAACCTAATTTCAAACGCTTTTAGTGTGACGCCAAGAGGCGGGCGGATCAGTTGTACCGTTGAAAGCATCGAAAGTGAGAAGATTCTTATCCATGTTAAGGATACCGGACCCGGCATCGATAGTGATCAAATAGCTAAAATCTTTAAGCGGTTTGAACAGGGCGATGGTTTGTTACAAAGCTCCAGAAAGGGGAGTGGCTTAGGTTTAGCGATCGTTAAAGAGTTCGTGGATCTGCATAACGGTACTGTGACGGTCACAAACTCCTCGGTGGGAGGAGCGATCTTTATGATCGAGTTGCCCGAGAAGGCGCCGGCGGGAGCAGGGGTAAGTAGGGACCGTAAAGTAATTTATCACGATGCAGAAATACTCGTTGCGGGAGTGGTTGATAGTCCTTCTGACCCGGACTTGGGTGGCAGTTATGATAGGGCCTCAGTTCTGGTTGTGGACGACAACTATGAGATGAGAGAGCTGATTAAGAGAATCCTTGGGCAAACCTATCACGTGATAACTGTTCCTGATGCTGAAGAAGCCTTGGCAGCAATGGAGCGTTACCAGCCGGACCTGATTATCACAGATCTGATGATGCCGAATATCAGTGGGGATCAATTAATCAGAAAAATACGAGAAAAGGTAGATACGGCTCAGATACCGATTCTTGTTCTATCGGCACGTGCTGATGAAGGTATCAAGAACGAATTGCTGTCGAGGTATGTACAGGACTATGTGACCAAGCCGTTTTCGGTTCCCGAGCTGGTTTCCAGGGTACGCAACCTGATAATGATGAGAGAAGCCAAGCAGGCACTTCAAAAAGAGTTGGAGACTCATAACACCGACTTAATGTATCTCACCAGAGAGGTAATAGATGGTCGGCGAGCGCTCAGGGCCAGTGTCGATGCACTCCAGAAATCGGAGAGTCATTGGCGAGCTATATATGAAAATTCAGCAGTCGGTATAGCCGTAGTCAATCCCGCATGGGCTTTCGTGAAGGTGAATCCGGCTTTTTGTCGGATGTTGGGTTTCACGGCGGAGGAGCTTTTGGGCAGGTCAGTCATTGAGTTCACGCACCCGGCGGACAAGGAGTCAACTGGCGAGCGACTCACGCGGTTGATTAGAGGAGAGTTGGAAGGGTATCACTATCAAAAGCGGTTTATTAATCGGCAGGGGACTGAGATTTGGACCAGCTCCAGTGTTACGGTGATTCCAGAGACCGAAGACTCGCCGCCTTTGTTACTGGGTATTGTCGAAGACATAAGCGCTAGTAAGCAGGCTGAGCTCGAGCTTGAGGAAGCCAGGATTGAGTTGGCGAGGGTGATGCGTGTTACCTCCATGGGTGAATTGGTGGCTTCAATTACCCACGAAATAAATCAGCCTCTTTCGGCCATAGTGTCTAACAGTCAGGCCGCGCTTAAATGGCTTTCTCATGAGCCACCCGACTATATCGAAGCTAATAATGCTATCAATAATATTCTCCGTGATGGTAAAAGAGCTGCGGAAGTGGCGATACGGATTCGCGGATTTATGAAGCGCGATCAGAAGTATATTGAACAAGTCGACTGGTCTGTGTTGATATCAGAAGTTCTGGACTTTGTGAATGAAACCCTCTGGAAAATTGGCATAGAAGTTCAGGCTAATGTGCCCGCCGACCTTCCGGACTTGTACAGCGATAAAGTCCAACTGCAACAGGTCTTACTGAATTTGGTGCTTAATGCCATCGATGCTATGCGAGATCCTGAGCTTACCGAAAGACTCCTGCAGATAGATGTGCACTACGCTGAGGATATTGATCACGTGGTCGTGCGAATATCGGACTCGGGAAAGGGAATTGATGCCGATGTAGAAGATAAGCTTTTTGAGCCCTTTTGCACGACCAAGGAAAATGGTCTTGGAATGGGCCTTTCAATATGCAGGTCTACAATATCTCGCCTAGGAGGTGAACTGAAACTGCTTGATAATAAGTCGACTGAAAAAGGCTGCTCGTTTCAGTTCAGTATTCCAACACTAGAGAATAAAAATAATGCAGAAGGGTGAAACGGTATACGTCGTCGATGATGATGTGTCCATGCGTGAGGCTTTGAACGGTTTATTACGATCCCATGGGTTCCATGTTCTTATGTTTGATTCAGCACAGGCACTGCTGGATGTTTTCGCCCCTGAGGGACCTAGTTGTCTTGTGCTGGATGTAAGTATGCCCGAAATGACTGGGTTGGAATTGCAAGAGAATTTGATTGCGCTTGGAGAAACTGTACCCATTGTTTTTATAACGGCTTATGGCGACATACCCATGACGGTGCGGGCTATAAAATCCGGAGCAATCGAGTTTCTCCAAAAGCCAGTTAATGATGATGAGCTTGTGGCCTCTGTGGAGCAGGGCCTAAAGCAAGACACTATTAACAGGGCGAAACGTGAAAAGAGAGACAGTGTTAAGGTCAAGCTCGAGACGCTCACACCCCGAGAACGCGAGGTTATGGAGGAGGCGATCAAGGGCCGCCTTAATAAACAGATAGCGGCTGATTTAGGCGTGACGGAAGTGACCATTAAGGTGCATCGGCATAACATGATGCAGAAAATGGGCGTGCGTTCGGTAGCCGAGTTGGTGCGAATGGTTAGTCAATATGAAGAGTCACAGTAGGTTTTTTATAGGGCAAAGATTGTAAATCATATGTTGTGAGGGCGTTCAGAATTCTGTGTCAGCTAAAAGCTGTTAGATTTTAACCACCTGGTCCAGGCGCCCTTCAAAATGAATTGCCAGTTGGGATAATGTCAGCGCCCAGTTCTGGATAGGCATTGTCCATTTCTTCGAGGCATTCAACATGCCAGCATAGAGCAGCTTCATCAAGCTATTCTCGTTCGGGAAAGCGCCTTTGGTTTTTGTCAGTTTGCGGAATTGACGGTGCACAGCCTCGATAGCGTTGGTGGTGTAGATCGCCTTGCGCACATATTCAGGGTATTTGAAGTAGGCTGACAGGTAGCTCCACTTGCGACGCCAGGATTGCAATACGACTGGATAAAGCTCGCCCCATTTGGCCTCCAGCTCATCCAGGGCGGCTTCCGCCGCCTCACGCGTTGCGGCACGATAAACGGGTTTCAGGTCTGCCATAAACGCCTTCTGGTGCTTGCTGGCCACATACTTCATCGAGCTGCGGATCTGATGGATAACGCACTGCTGCACCTCAGTGTCGGGATAGATGCTGGCAATCGCTTTAGGGAAGCCGGTGAGACCATCGACACAGGCGATCAGGATATCCTTCACTCCCCGGTTATGCAGGTCTGTCAGTACTGATAACCAGTAGTTGGCCCCTTCGTTTTCCGACAGGTACAGGCCCAGCAGCTCTTTGCGGCCTTCCACATTCAGTCCAAGCAGAGTGTACACCGCCTTGCTGATGTAGCGACCGTCTTCCCGAATCTTGTAATGGATCGCGTCGAGCCAGACGATGGGGTAGATCGCTTCCAGCGGCCGCTGCTGCCAACTTTTGAGTTCAGGGATCAGTCGGTCAGTAACACCGCTGATAACGGCTTCCGAAACCTCTAGGCCGTACATATCCTCAACATGACCACGGATATCCCGGTAACTCATACCGAGGGCGAACATCGAAAGTATCTTCTCCGGTCGATTTCGTCGGTAAGTTTGGTCTGGTTCTTCTTCACCAGTTCGGGCTCAAATGTCCCGGCGCGGTCACGCGGTGTCTCCAGTTCAAAGCGGCCGGTAGCGGCTTTGACGGTTTTGCGGCTACGGCCATTGCGCCGGTTGGGCTGTGTATCGTCGGAAAGATGCTGATCAAGCTCTGCACTCAGCGCTGCTTCGGTCAGCTGTTTGATCAACGGGGTAAGGACACCGTCCTTGCCGGTCAGGTCCTTGCCTGAACGAAGGGCTTCAAGTGCTTTGTCGAAATCGAATTTGTCGGTCATGTGCCATTCCTGTTTCGCATATGCTACTGAAATGACACAGATTTCTGAACACTACCTATGTTGTCCCCCTCTAATCGTCACTTAGCCCACCAAAACGTTTATAGAACGAGGGCGCGGGCGGCGGAAGTGGCCCGTCGGCGGTTTCCATCATGCGTGTGATGTATTGCTGAGAGCGTTTGCAGACCAGACTGTAGAGGTTATGGCATAGCTGACGGGCAGCGGCGCCGTTCCAGTCGGAGGGCAGGAGTTCCGCTGGCAACTGAGGATCGCGTAGGAGCACCTTGCGGTACTCGTGGATCAGCAGCGTCCGGGCTATAAAGCATTCCTGAGGATCGAGCTGGTCGGCGCTGCTCATCTCCTGCCAGACCGGGCGGAACTGTTCAAGGAAGCTCTGGTAACTGTCACTGATCTGGTCCAGGTTCCAGCACTCCCGGGACTGAGCACGTAATGCACGGGACGAGGATTCGTCGCACTCTTTGGTATCAAAAAGAATCGTGGCCTCCAAAACACCCAGCTCCTGCAGGGTGCTTCGTACCTCCTGAGGGTCGCAGTGGGGCGTGGCGACCAGCGTTGGACCGAAAGCGCCAAAGCCCTGCCACTGCAGCTCTTCGCGCACCTGCTGGCGCATCTCGGCGGGTACCTGCGTTAGTACAGCCAGGCACCAGCGCCCATCCCACTCCCGGGTTGCCGGTACATAAATTCGTTTGAACGCCTGATCGAACCGTTTCCGGCCCTGGGGCGTGAGGCTGTAATAGGCGCGGCGCCCCAACTGCTCAGCCTGCAGCCAGTTCTCCTCTTTGCTTAGCCGATAGACCGATGTACGCACCAGACGCTGATTAAGGCCCAGGGGTTCGAGCACATTAATCAGACTACCGAGCCAGACCTTACCGCCGCGGGGGACAATGGAGTCACCGAAAATGGTGATGATCAGAGAACCGGCGCGAATAGGGCGCTGCTCGCGGAACTGGTTGATCAGCGTGTTGAGTGAGGAGGAACTGCTCATGAATAGTTGAATGCCTCAACAGATTAGTGGCTCTATTTTACTGCTGAAGTTGAATCTCGCAAGGCGATTACGATACGGCGACTATTATAAGCCCCCGTATTTCGTAACCAGAGTATCAGCGATAGAGCAGTTCGGGCAGGAACATGGCGATGGGAGCCACCAGCGTAATCAACGCCAGACGCACAATGTCGGCACACCAGAACGGTGTCACGCCTTTGAAGATAGTGCCGGTCTTCACATCCCGCAACACCGCACTGAGCACGAACACGTTCATCCCCACCGGCGGTGTGATCAGGCTGATCTCGGTGACCACCACAACAACAATACCAAACCAGACCAGATCAAACCCCAGGCTGGACACCAGCGGGTAGAACACCGGTACCGTCAGCAGCATCATCGACAGGCTCTCGAACACCATCCCCAGCACGATGTAGATCCCCAGGATCGCCAGGATCACCACTATCGGTTCCACTTCAAGACCGGTGACAAAGCCCAGCAGCGCATCCGGCAGGCCCGCCCGGTTGATGAAGTCGGAGAAGATCAGCGCCCCGATCACCACGGCGAACAGCATGGCCGAGGTGCGTACCGTATCGGTCAGCGTATCGAACAGCGTAGTCAGGCTCAGCGAGCGGCGGGCCAGGGCGATGACAAAGGCACCACCGGCACCGATACCGGCCGCTTCGGTGGGGGTGAAGATACCCAGGTAGATACCGCCCATGACGATGGTGAACAGCAGCAGCACACCCCAGACCCCTTTCAGGGCCAGCAGCCGTTCGCGCCAGGGCATCTTTTCACCGGCCGGGCCTTGAGACGGGTCACGCCAGACCACATAGCGCACAGCGGCCAGATAGAGCAGGATGCCCAGCATGCCGGGAATAAAGCCGGCGGCAAACAGCTCACGGATGGAGGATTCGGTCAGCAGACCGTAAATCACCAGGATCACGCTGGGCGGAATCAGGATACCCAGGGTACCGCCGGCGGCGATGGAGGCCGTGGCCAGGGCATCGGAGTAACCGTATTTGCGCATCGGCGGCATGGCGACCTTGGCCATGGTGGCCGAGGTGGCCAGGCTGGAGCCACAGATGGCGGAGAAGCCGCCACAGGCGACCACGGTGGCCATGGAGAGACCGCCCTTGCGGTGGCCCAGAAAGGCGTTGGACACATGGTACAACTCGTGGGAGAGCCCGGAGCGGGTGACCAGGTTACCCATCAGGATAAACAGCGGGATCACCGACAGGCTGTACTCCTGCACGGTATCGATCACGCGATAGGACGCCATCGACAGAACGCCGCTCCAGCGGAAATCAGCCAGGTTACTCCACTCCAGCCCCTGCAGGGCAGCGAAGCCGAAGAACCCGACCAGACCCATACCGAAGGCGATGGGCATGCGGACGACGATGATCAAAAACAGAAGAACGGCAAAACCGATCAACACGATAGACATAGAACTCTACTCGTTATCGTTATTATGTGCTGTCCGACAGAGCGCCGGTGACATTGGTCCGGTTACTTCACGGGGTTGGTCAGAATCCGGTAGATACCGTAGGTGATCATCCCCAGCGCCGTAAACCAGCTCATGATCGCAATATATTCGACCACATAACCCGCAGGCAGGCCCAGATATTCGGTGACAACGCCTCTGCGCAGTGAGCGTTCGGCCAGCTCGAAGATACGTGCGCCCAGGAAATACATGGAGCTGGAAATCACCAGCGCCGCCAGTAATCCAAGCGCCTTGACGATTTTGCTGCCCAGAACACGATCCAGCAGGTCGACAACGATATGGCCGCCGCGCCAGGTGACAACCGGCAGCTCGGCAAAGATCATGATCGCCAGACCGATGCGGGTCAGTTCGGTGGCACCATCGAGCGAGTTGGAGAACAGATAGCGCCCGGCCACATCGACACAGGTGATCGCCATCAGCGAGAAGAGTACGACTGCAGCCACCAGTTCGAGAGCAAAGGCCAGCCATTTGACTGGCCCGATCTCGTCATAGTGTGCACTAACCCATGCACTCAGAGACATCTGAAGTTACCTTTACTTCGTCTTGGAGGTGACAGCCGCAGAGAGCTGCGGCTGTGTCTGGCTGTCCCTGTGCTTACTTGTCGTAGTTGCGTGCAATCTCACGCAGTTCCTTGAGGGCGGCTTCGGCATCGACACCGGTATCCTTCACCGACTCGACCCAGGCGTCGACCATACCCTTGGTCAGTTCGTTGAACTCCTGAGCCATGGGATCGTTCTCTGCCACGTCTTTGACGTTAACGCCGGAAGTCTTGCTGGCAGCCAGTGCATCGGTGCCGCACTGATCCCAGACCTGACCGGCCATGCGGGACAGCTTCTCACCGGAGACGCTCATGATCGCTTCGCGGTCTTCCTCAGACAGGTCAGCGAAGAAGTCTTCGTTGCCGAAGATCGCGAAGCTGCCCAGGTACATGCCACCCGGCAGCAGCGTCAGCTCTGTAGCCACTTCACTCAGACGCAGAGTCTTCTGTTCACAGACCGGCATGAAGGCGCCGTCGATAACGCCCTGCTGCATCATTTCGTACATCTTGGAGGCCGGTGCGTTAACGGCGGTCACGCCCATGCGCTCGCCCAGTTCACTCTGGATACCGCCACCCAGGCGGATCTTCTTGCCTTTCAGGTCTTCCAGGCTGTTAACCGGGAAGGAGGTCTGGAGCTGACCCGGGGCGTGGGTGAACAGGCCCAGCAGTTCCAGGCCAACGTGCTCATTGGCTTCGGCCAGGTACTTTTCGTGAACGCGCCAGTAGGCAACGGATGCCGCTTCAGCGTTGGCACCCAGGCCCGGCTGCTCAACGATCTGGGTAAGACGGAAGCGACCCGGGACATAGCCGTGGAAGGTCCAGCCGGCATCGACGACACCGTCTTCAACCAGGTTGAACATATCCTTCGGGTGGCCCAGGTTGTACTCCACTTTCATGGTGACCCGGCCATCAGTGGCTTCCTCAATCCACTTACCCCAGGTGGGCAGTACGGTGGTGTTGTGCGGGTGTGTGGGGGGCAGCCAGCTACCCACAATCATCTCGGTCTGAGCCATTGCGGGCAGAGCCGTGAGGGAGAAAGCCAGTGCGGATGTACCAAGCAGTGTTTTCAGGTTCATTGTTGTGTCCTTTTTATTGTTTTGCGGATTTTCCAATGAACGGCGCTGATAGACAGGCCGGTTTCACAGGGATTATATGATACGTATTTATAAAGTCTAATTTTTATTATGTGTCACTAGTCGAGTATTTCAGTCCTCCTTGCGCGCCACCAAGGTGAGGATGTTGTAGATCGCGACAGGCGTATCTTCCTGATTACGAACCTCCACATCCCAGACCACGACGCCGTTAGGCTGTTCCTCTTCGGAGCGACGGTCTTTCTTGATCTTCTGCTTGCAGGTCAGGCGAACCTGTATCGTGTCACCGATACCCACCGGCTCCACAAAGCGCAGGTTTTCCATGCCGTAGTTGGCCAGAACCGGGCCGGGCGAGGGCTCCACAAACATGCCGGCGGCGGCGGAGATCACGAAGTAGCCGTGGGCCACACGTTTGCCGAACATGGAGTCTTTGGCGGCGATCTCATCAAAGTGGGCGTAGAAGTGATCACCGGACAGACAACCGAAGTTGACGATGTCAGCCTCGGTAACCGTGCGGCGGTGGGTGATCAGCGTCTCACCGATCTGAAGATCTTCAAAGTACTTGCGGAACGGGTGTACCGCGTCGGTGATCTGCTCGGAGCCCGGGTTGAACTCGTTGGTAATCGCTGTCAGCGTGGTCGGATTACCCTGGATCGCGGTGCGCTGCATGTAATGCTTCACGGCGCGCAGGCCCCCCAGCTCCTCGCCACCGCCGGCACGACCGGGGCCACCATGGACCAGTGTCGGCAGTGGAGAACCGTGACCGGTTGACTCCTTGGCGCAGTCCGCATTCAGTACCAGCAGGCGGCCATGATAGGAGGCGCAGCCCAACACCAAATCCCGCGCTTCGCGGTTGTCGCCGGTCACGATAGAGCCGACCAGACTGCCCTTGCCGAGTTTGGCGATGGCGATCGCCTGATCGATATCGTCGTAGGCCATCAGCGTGGAAACCGGACCGAATGCTTCGATACTATGCGGTGCATCTGCTTTCAGCGGCTGATCCGCGTAGAGCAGAGTGGTCGGGAAAAACGCGCCCTTGCTGGCATCGGCTCCGACAACGTCAAATTCTCGCTGGCCGCCGTGGATCAGTTCGCAGCTTTCGCGCAGTTTATCCACCTGGCTCCAGACATCATCCACCTGGTCGCGGCCGACCAGCGGGCCCATGCGGACGCCTTCAACGGAGGGATCACCCAGCGTAGTTTTTGTCAGGCGTGCAGAAAGCGCGTCAGCCACGGCATCGGCGCGATTGCGCGGCACGATGGCGCGGCGGATCGCGGTACATTTCTGACCGGCTTTGACGGTCATCTCCCGCGCGACTTCCTTGATAAAGAGATCGAACTCGGCCGAACCCGGTTCCACCGTTTCACCGAGGATGCTGCAGTTCAGCGAGTCAGCTTCCATGGTGAACGGAATCGAGTTGGCGACGATATTCGGGTGGGTGCGCAGCTTCTGTCCGGTGGAGGCAGAACCCGTAAAGGTGACCACATCCTGCTCGTCGAGCCGGTCCAGCAGATCGCCAACACCGCCGCAGACCAGCTGAATCGCGCCTTCCGGCAGCAGTCTGCTATCGACGATGGCGCGCACCATGGCCTCGGTCAGGTAGGCCGACACCGTCGCCGGTTTAACAATCACCGGCATACCGGCGGCGAGGCTCGGCGCGATCTTCTCCAGCATTCCCCAGCAGGGGAAGTTGAAGGCGTTGATATGAACGGCCACGCCCTCTTTAGGCACCAGAATATGACGGCCGATAAACGAGCCCTTGGCCGACAGGCGCTGGGCGTCGTCTTCCACCAGGAAGGTTTCGTTGGGCAGCTCGCGGCGCACCAGGCTGGAGTAAGTGAACAGAGTACTGATACCGCCTTCGATATCGACCCAGCCATCGGTGCGGGTGGCGCCGGTCCAGGCGGAGATGCGATAGAACTCCTCCTTCTGCGCCATCAGCAGTTTGGCGATCTCTTTCAGTGCATTGGCGCGCTCGTGGAAGGTCATTTTGCGCAGGGCCGGACCGCCTTTCTGGCGTGCATGACGGACCACATCGCCAAAGTCGATGCCGCTACTGCTTACGCTGCAGACCGACTCACCGGTGACGGCATTAAGCACTTCACGACCGCTGTCATTGCCCTCGACCCACTGGCCGCCGACATAGCTCTTGAGTTTCATAACTGAAAACCTCTTGAATCGTTCGCGTTAGTGGTCGTAGTCCAGAACAACCTTATCGGTCACCGGATAGCACTGGCAGGAGAGCACGTAGCCTGCTTCCACCTCGTAATCCTCCAATGCGAAGTTGGCGTCCATCTCCACCTCGCCCTCAACCACCTTGGCGCGGCAGGTGGAGCAGACACCGGCTTTGCAGGAGTAGGGCAGGTCGGCACCGTGGGCGATACCGGCATCGAGAATGTTCTCGGTATCACGGCCCAGCTCGAAGCTCAGTTGACGGCCATCGGCGATGACGGTGACATCACACATCTGCACCTGGCCTTCGGCTTTGGGCGCATGATGTTTGCGCGCTTGGTTGCCGCCGGTGGTGGCGAACAGTTCGAAGTGAATTCGTGAGCGATCCAGGTTATGACCTTCCAGCTCTTCACGCACCGTCTCGATCATGGTCTGGGGGCCGCACAGGAACGCCGCGGTCAGGTTGGGTACATCCAGCCAGTGGTCGAACAGCGCCTTGCACTTCTCGCCATCGATACGACCGTTGTACAGGTCGATATCCTGCTGCTCGCGGGTCATCACGTAGACCAGATTGAGCCGCTCCATGAAGCGGTTCTTCAGGTCTTCGAGCTGCTCGCGCAGGATGGTGCTCGCTGTAGCCCGGTTACCGTAGAACAGGGTGAATTCACTGTTCGGTTCGGTCTCCAGCGTCGTTTTGATGATCGAGTAGATCGGTGTGATACCGCTGCCTGCGGCCACGCCCAGGTACTGACCGGCGCGGTTCGGGTCCAGATCGATATGGAAATGACCGGCCGGTGGCATCGCTTCGATCTGCATGCCCTTACGGACCTGATCGTTCAGATAGTTGGAGAACAGGCCGCCGGAGATCCGTTTGACCGCGATACGCAGTTCTTTATCTGCCGGGGAGGAGCAGATGGAGTAGGAGCGGCGTACTTCCTCGCCATCGATTTCGGAGCGCAGCACCAGATGCTGCCCCTCACGGTAGCGGTAATCGTCCTGCAGTGCTTCCGGTACCGCAAACGCAATGGAGATGGCGTCGCGGGTTTCCTGGCGGACGTCGGTGACTTCCAGGGTGTGAAAACGGCTCATGATCTTCTCTCTTTTCTTGTCTTTATTAGATGCACTTGAAGTAGTCGAACGGCTCAAGACAGCTGTTACAGCGGTACAGCGCCTTGCAGGCGGTTGATCCAAACTCGCTGACTCTTGATGTGTCATGCGATCCGCACTGTGGGCAAGCCACCTCCGGCTCCTCACCCAGCAGGGTCCGTTTGGAGGCGGAACCCACGGGCGGTGCAATACCGAAGGCGCGCAGCTTTTCGCGCCCGGCATCGGTGATCCAGTCGGTGGTCCAGGCCGGAAATAACTGCTGCTCCAGACGTACATCCGCGATGCCTGCCGCGTGCAGCGCCTCTTCGATCGCCTGTTCGATAAACTCGGTGGCCGGGCAGCCGGAGTAGGTCGGTGTTACCTTGACCACCAGCTGCTCGTCCGCCCAGGCCAGGTCGCGCACGATGCCCAGATCGACCACGCTGACCACCGGGACTTCCGGGTCCGCCACCTCTTCCAGCAGCTGCCAGATCTCCTCCAGCGCAGGACGGATACCGGATACACCGCTGCGACCGGCACGGTCGCTGGCGATCAGACGGTCCACACTACTGGTTTCAAAAGCGACCGCATCGGAGCGGCTGTTATCGGATTCCCGGATCATGGTTGCACCTCAAGTGATCAAAGGGTTACCAGCTGGCGCCGGGGAAGGAGCGAGGCAGGAACTGCATCTCTGCCAGCAGATAGCCGAGCTGCTCGGTGTGCATCCCCTGCTTGCTGCCGGTCTGCATAAAGGCATCCATCGGCGGGCAGGCCAGGGTGGCCTCCTCCAGTGTGGTGGTCAGATCGCTCTGCCATTTCTGCTGGAGCGCGTTCAGGTCCGGCGCAATTCCGGCATCGGCCAGCAGACTGTCCACCTCGTCGGCGATGAACATCTCACCGGCGTAGGTCCAGATTTCGTCGATCGCTTCCTGCATCTTGGCGTGGCTCTCCTCGGTGCCATCGCCCAGGCGCTTGATCCAGTTGCCGGAGCGACGCAGGTGATAGGTCACCTCCTTGAGTCCCTTGGCGGCGATTGCCACGATCCGCTCATCGCTGGATTGGCTCAGCGCGCTCAGCAGGTGGTAGTGCCAGAGATCGAACAGGAACTGCCGCGCCATGGTGTCGGCAAAGTTGCCGTTGTCCTGCTCCACCAGCAGCAGATTGCGATAGGCGCGCTCGTCCCGCGTGAAGGCCAGATCGTCGGCACTGCGACCGGCATCTTCCAGCTCAGCCGCGTATTCGAGCCAGGAGCGGGCCTGGCCGATCAGGTCCAGCGCCACGTTGCCGATGGCCATCTCTTCCTCAAGAGCGGGGGCCTTGCCGACCAGTTCGCACAGGCGCTGGGCCAGGACCATGTCGCTGTCGCCCAGGCGCAGCAGGTATTCAAACAGGGCTTGGTTCTGATTCATCGTCAGGCTCCCTTACATGTGGCCCACTTCTTTGGGCAGATCGTAGAAGGTGGCGTGGCGATACACCTTGTCATCGGACGGATCGAACAGCGGTTCCTTTTCGTCCGGCGAGGAGGCGGTGATGGCGGCAGAGGGTACAACCCAGATGCTGACGCCTTCACTGCGGCGGGTGTACAGCTCGCGGGCGTTTTCCAACGCCATGGCCGGATCGGCGGCATGAACGCTGCCAACATGCTTGTGGTTCAGGCCGTGCTTGCTGCGCACGAATACTTCAAAAAGAGTCCAGTCAGACATTGTTCAATTCCTCTTATTATTCAGGCAGCTGCGTTTTTCTGCTTCTGTTTGGCTGCATAGGCGCTGGCGGCTTCACGGACCCAGCTACCCTCTTCGATGGCTTTGCGACGGGTGCGCAGGCGGTCGCGGTTACAGGGACCGTTACCCTTGACCACGTCGTAGAACTCCTTCCAGTCGATCTCGCCGAAGTCGTAATGGCCGCGCTCTTCGTTCCATTTCAGGTCCGGGTCCGGGGCTGTGCAGCCCAGGTATTCCAGCTGGGGAACAGTCTGATCGATAAAACGCTGACGCAGATCGTCGTTGGTCATGCGCTTGATCTTCCACGCCATGGACTGCGCGGTGTTGGGGGAGTCGCTGTCGTGCGGCCCAAACATCATCAGTGCCGGCCACCAGAAGCGGTTGATGGAGTCCTGCACCATCGCCTTCTGCTCTTCATTGCCGTTGCGCATCATGTCCAGCAGGATCTGGTAGCCCTGACGCTGGTGGAAGCTTTCTTCCTTACAGATGCGGATCATGGCACGGGAATACGGGCCGTAAGACGTTCTCTGTAACACAACCTGGTTGACGATGGCGGCGCCGTCCACGAGCCAGCCGATGGTGCCCATGTCAGCCCAGCTCAGCGCCGGGTAGTTGAAGATGCTGGAGTACTTCACCTCACCGCTGTGTAGTTTGGCGACCTCTTCGTCACGGTCGGCACCCAGGGTTTCCATGGCGCTGTACAGGTAGAGGCCGTGGCCGCCTTCATCCTGAATCTTGGCGAGCAGTTGCAGCTTGCGCTTGAAGTTGGGCGCGCGCGTTAGCCAGTTCTTCTCCGGCAGCATGCCGACGATCTCGGAGTGGGCGTGCTGGGAGATCTGACGGATCAGGGTGCGGCGGTAGCCTTCCGGCATCCAGTTTTTCGGTTCGATCTTGATATCGGCGTCGATCTTTTCCTGGAATGCCCGCTCTTCCGGGGACATCTCTTCCAGGGTCTTCAGTCGCTTCGCGCCGGTGTCGACGAGTTGGGCGTACATGGCTGACTCCTGTTGTTATGTATTGCTCTGTCAATGCGCCAGATCAATATTTAGTCATTATATGATACTTAATAGTAAAGTAAATATTATTTTGCGTATCATATCTGGGCGTGCCTTGAACGATCCGGCACGCCCTTGTTTTTGGGTGGATTATTGCGGCGGGCGGTTATCGATAACGTGCTTCGCCTTGCCTTCGGAACGGGGCAGAGAGCCCGGCGCACCGACACGGACCTGGGTGCTGATGCCGATGCTGGACTTGATATGATGCATCAGCTCTTTGGCAACCCGCTGCTCGCCGTCACTGCCGATGCCGGAGGCATCCGGCTTGAGCTCCACCTGCACCTCCATGTGATCCATATGGCCTTTGCGGCTCAGGATCAGCTGGTAGTGTGGTGCCAGCTCGGAGACACGGAGCAGCTGCTCCTCGATCTGGGTCGGGAAGACGTTAACGCCACGGATGATCAGCATGTCGTCGCTGCGGCCGGTGATCTTGTCGATGCGGCGCATGGGGCGGGCCGTGCCGGGCAGCAGGCGGGTCAGGTCGCGGGTGCGGTAGCGGATGATCGGCAGTGCTTCCTTGGAGAGCGACGTGAACACCAGTTCGCCATATTCGCCGTCGGGCAGGACTTCACCGGTAGCCGGATCGATGATCTCCGGGTAGAAGTGGTCTTCCCAGATGGTAGGACCATCCTTTGAATCGATGCACTCCATGCCTACACCCGGGCCCATGACCTCGGAGAGGCCGTAGATATCCATGGCGTCGATCCCCAGGCGCTGTTCCAGCTCCGTACGCATGGTGCCGGTCCAGGGCTCGGCGCCAAACACGCCAAGGCGCAGCTTGAGCTCGTGGGGATCCAGCCCCTGGCGCTCCATCTCGTCGGCGATATTGAGCATGTAGGAGGGGGTCACCATGATCACATCGGGGTTAAAGTCGCGCAGCAGTTGGACCTGCTTTTCGGTCTGTCCGCCCGACATGGGAATCACGGTGCAGCCCAGGCGTTCGGCACCGTAGTGAGCACCCAGGCCACCGGTGAACAGGCCGTAGCCGTAGGCGACATGGACCAGGTCACCGGCATGGGCACCGGCAGCGCGCAGCGATCGAGCGACCACATCGGCCCAGGTGTCGATATCTTTCTGGGTGTAACCCACAACGGTGGGCTTGCCGGTGGTGCCGCTGGAGGCGTGGATACGGACAATCTCCTCCATGGGGACGGCAAACATGTTGAACGGATAATTGTCCCGCAGATCGTTCTTCATGGTGAACGGGAACCTGGCCAGGTCGTCCAGTGATTTCAGGTCACTGGGATGGACGCCGGCTTCATCGAACGCCTTGCGGTAAAAGTCCACGTTATTGTAGGCGTGGGCCAGGCTCCAGCGCATGCGCTGGAGCTGAGTGTTACGGAGCTCGTCGATGCTTGCGGTTTCGATCGGGTCGAGCAGGTTTTTGGAATGAGTCGCAGTGGCGGTTGCTGTGCTGTTCATTGGTACTCTTCCTGTTACTTATTCTTATTTATCGCGGAGCCCCTGTTGGCGGGGCTGCTAGCCGTGATCAAGCCGTCAGAGACGCTCGATCACCATGGCGATGCCCTGGCCTACACCGATACACATGGTACACAAAGCATAGCGGCCCTGGCGGTTTTCCAGTTCATTCAAAGCGGTGGTCACCAAGCGAGCACCGCTGGCACCCAGCGGATGGCCCAGTGAGATGGCACCGCCATTGGGGTTTACGTGCTCGGCATCATCCGGCAGGCCCAGGTCGCGCATCACGGCCAGTCCCTGAGCGGCAAAGGCTTCGTTCAGCTCGATCACATCCATCTGCTCCAGGCTCAGACCGGTCTGGGCCAGCACCTTGCGAACGGCCGGTGCCGGGCCAAAGCCCATGATGCGCGGCGGAACACCGGCGGTGGCCATGCCGACCACGCGCGCGCGGGCTTTAAGTCCGTAACGCTCGGCGGTTTCCTGGTTGCTCAGCAGTAGGGCGCAGGCACCGTCGTTAACGCCGGATGCATTACCGGCAGTGACGCTGCCGTTTTCACGGAACGGGGTCGGCAGTTTTGCCAGCGCTTCCAGTGTGGTGGATGGGCGAGGGTGTTCGTCGGTATCCACAACCACGGGATCGCCCTTACGTTGTGGGATGGTGACCGGGGTGATCTCCTGCTTGAAACGGCCTTTTTCCAGCGCGGCACCGGTGCGCTGCTGGCTGCGCAGGGCAAAGGCATCCTGGTCGGCACGGGAGATATTGAAGTCGGCGGCCACGTTCTCGGCGGTTTCCGGCATGGAATCGATGCCAAACTCGGCTTTCATCTGCTTGTTGACGAAACGCCAGCCGATGGTGGTGTCGAAAATTTCGGCTTTGCGGCTGAACGGCGTCTCGGCCTTGCCCATCACGAAGGGCGCACGAGACATGGACTCCACGCCACCGGCCAGCATCAGACCGGTTTCACCGGATTTGATGGCACGAGCGGCGATGCCGATGGCATCCATACCCGAGCCACACAGGCGGTTGACGGTGGTACCCGGAACCTCCGTAGAAAGGCCCGCCAGCAGTGCCGACATCCGCGCCACGTTGCGGTTATCCTCACCGGCCTGGTTGGCGCAACCGTAGATGATGTCATCCACCTTGGACCAGTCCAGCCCTGGGTTACGCTCCATCAGGGCCTTAAGGGGAATCGCGCCCAGGTCGTCCGCCCGCACGGGGGCCAGAGCTCCACCGTAGCGGCCGAACGGTGTGCGGATCGCATCAATAATCAGCGCATCGTTCATTGGTTGTTCTCCTGTGTTGAACTCTCGCCGGAGCCGTCCTGTTCAATGAGGATTCCCCGCGTCTGGTAGGACTTGCCGCGGAACAGGGCGACGAGTTGGCCTTTCTGGTTTTCGATCCGGATGTCGTAAACACCGGTACGCCCGCCGCGGGACTCTTCTTTTGCAGTGGCGGTGAGCAGGTCACCCAGCTTGCCGGGGGCGACATAGTCGATGGTGCAGCCCTGGGCCACGGTGATGGCGTTATAGGTGTTGCAGGCATAGGCGAACGCCGAGTCTGCAAGGGTAAAGATGTAGCCGCCGTGGCAGCTGTCGTGACCCTGGATCATCGGTTCGGTGACGGTCATGGTCAGCGTCGCTTCACCGGGCGCCACGCGCTCAATCTTGATCGGTAGCGAGCGTACAGCAGTGTCGCGGCTGTACATGGCGTCAGCACACGCTTCCGCCAGCTGCTGCGGGCTCAGGTTCGAGATCTGTTCAGTCATGGAAACGCTCTCCGGCGAAGACTTTCTGGCGCAGCAGGCGGGAGGGGCGATAGCGCTCCTCGCCATAGCTTTGCTGCAGGTTAATCAGGGTTTTATGAATTGCATCCAGGCCGACCGTCTCGGCCCAGGCCAGCGGGCCGCGGGGATAATTAACACCGAACAGCATGGCGCGGTCGGCATCACCTGCGTTGCAGACACTCTGCATCACCGCGTCGGAGGCTTCGTTGGCGAGCATGGCGACGGTACGCATAACCGCCAGGCCCGGGACATCGTCGAGGCGAGTCAGGGCGATACCGGACTGGTCGAACAGCGCCGTTACCGTGGCCAGCTCATCAGCGCTCACCCGTTGATCGTGGGCGATGGCCAGGCGGGTGCACTGGCTGTAGTCCACGGCCAGGTCCAGCAGTACCAGACGGTCGATGCCATCCTGGCTTGCCCGTTCGGTGGCCATGCGGCCATCGGTCAACGCCAGTGTGCAGCTGCCCACGCGCATCAAGCCGCGCCCTTCACGCTCAACCACCTGAGTACCGTTACCGCGCAGGCGTTCAACCAAGGCACCCAGCACACCCAGGTCACCTTCCACGGTGATGGTGGCAGGTGCGCTGGCGTTGTCGTCATCCAATGTGGCGGGGGCTGTCTTCTCGGCACCTTCGCGATAATCGTAGAAACCCTGGCCCGATTTGCGTCCCAGACGACCGGCTTCCACCAGTGCCTGTTGTGTCAGGGAGGGTAGAAAACGGGTGTCGCCGTAGTAGGCGTTAAACACCGAGCAGGTCACGGCATAGTTCACGTCATGTCCGATCAGGTCCATCAGCTCGAACGGCCCCATGCGAAAGCCACCGGCTTCGCGCATCAGCGCATCGACAGTGGCGTGATCGGCGGCACCCTCTTCAAGCAGGCGTAAGCCTTCCGCATAGAAGGGGCGGGCCAGGCGGTTGACGATAAAGCCGGGAGTCGACTTGGCGTGCACCGCTTTCTTACCCCAGTCGGTGGCGAGCTGGTGCAGGGTACGAGCGACCTGTGGATCGGTTTCCAGACCCGAAACCACCTCGACCAGCTTCATGATCGGTGCCGGGTTGAAAAAGTGCAGGCCGGCCAGGTTTTCGGGGCGCTTCAGTGCGGCACCAATCGAGGTGATGGAGATCGAAGAGGTATTAGAGGCAAGCAGGGTATCCGGCTTACAGATCGATTCCAGCTGGGTAAACAGGCTGCGCTTGATCTCCAGGCTTTCAACAATTGCCTCGATAACCAGGTCCGCATCGGCCAGTTCGTCCAGTTCATTCACCGGGCGCATGCGCGCGATAATCCCGTCGCGGGTCTCGGCATCGATCTTGCCCCGGCTCACCAGCTTCTCCAGCCCTTTGGCGGTGTTGGTGATACCCTTTTCGGCAGCGCCTTCGGCATTGTCATAGACCAGTACCGTATGGCCGGCGGTGGCTGCCACCTGGGCAATACCGGCACCCATGGCACCGGCACCGATGACGGCGATCACGGACTGGGTGTCAAATGTTTTCATCAACGCCTCCCTTACTGGCCGGTGAAGTTGGGCTTGCGCTTTTCCATGAACGCGGCGACACCTTCGCGGTAGTCGTCCGTGCGGCCGGCCAGGCGCTGGAGATCGCGCTCCAGATCGAGCTGTTCATCCAGCGTATTGGTGGTGCTGGCGTTCAGGGCACGTTTAATCAGCGCCAGGCCGCGGGTGGGCTGAGTGGCCAGGTTGCGGGCGCAGCTCAGCGCTTCATCCATCAGTTGGTCGTCATCGACACAGGACCAGATCATGCCCCATTGGGCGGCCTGCTCGGCGCTGATCTTGTCCCCCAGCATGGAAAGCGCCATGGCGCGTGCGTGACCGACCAGTCGGGGCAGGTTCCAGGTGCCACCGGAATCCGGTACCAGGCCGATCTTGCAGAAAGCCTGAATGAAGCTGGCGGAGCGGGCAGCAAATACGATGTCACAGGCCAGGGCGATATTGGCGCCGGCACCGGCGGCCACGCCGTTGACGGCGCAGATCACCGGCAGCGGCAGGTCTCGCAGGGTGCGGATCATAGGGTTGTAGAACTTCTCGATGGAGGCGCCCAGGTCCGGCATTTCGGCATCGGCGGCCACATTGCGGTCGGACAGGTCCTGGCCTGCGCAGAAGCCGCGGCCATTGCCGGTGATCAGCAGACAGCGCACGCTGCCATCTTTACGCACCTGTTTCAGCGCTTCACGCATTTCGGCGTGCATCTCGGCATTGAAACTGTTGAGGCTGTTGGGGCGATTCAGGGTCAGGATGGCAACACCTTCATCGACCCGATATTCAATGTGCTCGAAAGCCATGACTGGCAGCTCCTTCAATGTACGCGGATAAGACAGGGATCTGTCGGAAGCAAAAGGGGATCAGCGCCCCTTGTACTCCGGACGGCGTTTCTCGATGAATGCGCGAATACCCTCGTTACGATCCTCGGTGGCTGCCAGCATTGTGAACGCTTTGCGCTCATAGCTGAGGCCCGCTGCGAGGTGCGTTTCCTGAGAGCGCAGCAACACATCTTTGGCCTGCTGGACCGCCAGCGGCGCCTGTTTGGCGATCTGGTCAGCGACCTGCAGGGCGCGTTCAAGGGTGAGTTCGGGTTCGGTCAGCTCGGAAACCAGGCCGGCGTCGCAGGCGCGTTCAGCGCTGATCGGCTCACCGGTGAGGACCATTTGGGTCGCCAGGGACTTGCCGACTGCGCGGATCAGTCGCTGGGTACCGCCGGCACCGGGAATAATGCCCAGCTTGATCTCCGGTTGTCCGAAGCGGGCATCGCGTCCGGCGATGACAATGTCGGCATGCATCACGAGCTCACAACCACCACCCAGGGCAAAGCCGTTAACGGCCGCAACAATCGGTTTGGGAAAGGCGGCGATACGGCTCCAGCGCTGCGGACGCGGATCGCTCATGACCCCGACCATGTCCAGGTCGGCCATTTCGCGAATATCGGCACCGGCGGCGAAGGCACGGCTGTCACCGCTGATGACAACAGCGCGCACGGCATCATCCGTGGCGGCGGCATCAAGAGTGTCGGCCAGTTCGCCCAGCAGCGCCGTATTGAGGGCATTCAGCGCCTCGGGGCGATGTAACTGGATACGCAAGACGCCGTTGGGGAGCGTCTCGGTCAGAAGATAGTTCAGCATAGTTATCACTTAATTATTGTTGTTCTGTCTTTCTTCGGGTGATCCTCCGTATCGGGCTCAGCGCACGGCTGTGCCTACTACGGGGTCGGCCTCATTATTGATCTAAAGCTTAGCGCCTAATGTGATACATGAAAATACTAAAATTGATAAAATTTGTGTCTTAATGTTTGGTTTTTTATATCCATTGATCTCTTTGAAAGCGGTGTGTGAAGATGTTTTTAGCCCGGTGCAGGTACGATTTAAGTGCGTTTAAGTTGCTATAAGTCATTGTTTTATAGTAATTAATGGGGATCGGGTACGCGGATTTGGTCAGGCGATCATTGCGTGTCCGGAAAGAGGGCGTTGGCGGGATCTTTGTTTGTGACACTTATTATTTCTTTGACATTAAAAAAGTGTGTTACTAGCATCGCAGCTACAAAAACAACAATTGATCGTTCGCTCACCGGCTCTAGCGGGTGGCCGATCGGATAAGGAGAACCGTTCTATGTCTGATGCCTCCGTGTTCTACGCACGACATCGGGAAACCCTCGCCAAGGCGGTTGAGGCCTCACGAAGCCGTGAATTCTGGACCCCATACCCCGAAGTCCCGAGTGGGCGGATCTATGGCGAAACGGCCAATGCCGACGGACGCGCCGCGTTTGATGCCCGCCTGAACAACGCTTTTGATCTGGAGCTGCCGCAATCGGCTGGTGAGGTCGGGGAGGAGCGGTCCCCCTATGGGTTCGAGCTGGGAGTTCGTTATCCAAGCCCCGATACGGATGCCTTGATCTCACACATGCAGCAGGCGATGAACGCCTGGCGTGATGCCGGTCCTGATATTCGGGCCGGGGTCTGTCTCGAGATTCTGGAGCGTCTTAACAAGCGCAGCTTCGAGATCGGTTACGCCACCATGCATACCACCGGTCAGGGGTTTGCCATGGCGTTCCAGGCCGGTGGGCCTCATGCTCAGGATCGCGGTCTTGAAGCGGTCGCGCTGGCATGGGAGCAGATGACGCGTGTTGCGTCGACGGCCCGCTGGATCAAGCCCCAGGGTAAACATCCGGCGCTGGCACAGCAGAAGAAGTTCACCGTGGTGCCCCGTGGGATTGCTTTGGTGGTGGCCTGTTCCACCTTCCCGACCTGGAATACCTACCCGGGCCTGTTTGCCAGCCTGGTGACCGGTAACCCCACCATTATCAAACCCCATGCCGGGTCTGTGCTGCCGGTGGCGATTACCGTTGAAGTGGCGCAGCAGGTGTTGCGTGAAGCCGGTTTCGATCCCTGCCTGGTCGCCATGGCCCCGGATAGCGCCGCCGAGCCGGTTACCAAAAATCTGGCCCAGCATCCCGCCGTCAAACTGATCGATTTCACCGGTTCCACCGAGTTCGGCAACTGGTTGGAACGCAACTGCCCGCAAGCGCAGGTATTTACCGAAAAAGCGGGTGTTAACACACTGATCATCGACAGCACCGATAACCTCAAAGCGGTGGTCCGTAACCTGTCGTTTTCACTGAGCCTCTATTCCGGCCAGATGTGTACCACACCCCAGAACATCTACATCCCGCGGAATGGTATCGATACCGATCAGGGCCACCTGAGCTTCGATGACGTCGCCCAGGCCCTGGCCGAGGGTGTGACCAAGTTTCTCGCCAAGCCGGATGTGGCCGTGAACGTACTGGGCGGTTTACAGAGCCCGGCCACCGCAGAACGCATAAGGCAGAGCGCTGAACTCGGTAAGGTGGTTCTGGAAAGCGTCCCGGTTGAACATCCCGATTTTCCCGACGCGCGTATGTGCACACCGCTGATGATCAGCGTGGATGCCAGCGAGCGCGAGGTATACGGCGAGGAACGGTTCGGCCCCATCAGCTTCCTGGTGGCCACCGACAGCACTGATCACAGTATCCAGATCGCTCGCGAGGTGATTGGCGAGAAGGGCGCCATTACGCTGGGTGTTTACTCCACCTCGGATGCAGTGCTTGAACAGGCCGAGGCGTTGGCGCTGGATGTGAAGGTGGCACTTTCCTGCAACCTCACCGGCGGTATTTTCGTCAACCAGTCAGCCGCGTTCAGTGACTTCCACGCCACTGGCGGCAACCCGGCCGCCAACGCCTGTCTGACCGATCCTGCGTTTGTCAGCAGCCGTTTTGTGATGGTGCAGAGCCGTCACGATGTCGCCCCACCGGAACAGGAGTAAAACAATGCCCGTTTATAGTCTGGAAGGGGTGATCCCGGTTATCGACCCGACCGCCTTTGTTCATCCCACCGCCGTTCTGATCGGCGATGTGATTGTCGGCCCTGACTGCTACGTGGGTCCGAATGCGTGCCTGCGGGGCGACTTCGGCCGTCTGGTCATGAAGCGCGGTTCCAATATCCAGGATAACTGTGTCATGCATGGCTTCCCCGAGAACGAAACCGTGATCGAAGAAGATGGCCATATCGGTCACGGTGCGATTCTGCACGGCTGCCACGTGGGCCGTAACGCCATGGTCGGTATGAACGCCGTGGTGATGGATGGTGCCCGGATCGGGGAGGCGTCTATCGTGGCGGCCAATGCCTTCGTTAAAGCGGGTTTTGAGTGTCCGCCACGCTCGCTGCTGATGGGCTCTCCGGCGGAGGTCAAACGGGAGCTGCGTGACGATGAAATCGCCTGGAAGGGCGAGGGCACGGCGGAGTACCAGCGTCTGACCAAGCGTTGTCTGGATAGCCTGGAGCTGTGCGAGCCTCTGGCTGAGATCGACGCCGACCGGCCAAAGCTCAATCTGATCGAGATAAAACCGAAATATACCTCGTAAGAAGCGATTACACGCTGTTACAAACGCTTACATGCGGCGCGAACTTGGTTTACAGCACGTATGTAGCATAAGGGCCGTCAAGCAGTGACTTAGTTGTAGGTCCGTCATTACCCCTGGCATCAGTCTTGATGTGTTAAGGAGCCCTCAGTGGCTCCTTTTTTTATCGTCGCCGGGTTATTCCTTAAAGCCGCTGACCGCCTTGTTGGCGAGCTCCACAAACAGCGCCTGCTCCTGCGCACTCAGCCCCGGTAGTATTTCCGCCTGCAACGCCTCCACAACCGGGGAGATCTGATCGAAAACCCGGGAACCCTCTTCCGTGAGGCTCACTTCCCGCGCGCGCCGATCCCGCTTGGAAACCGTGCGGTTGATATAGCCTTTCTGCTCCAGACGATCGATAACCCCCCCAATGGTTGCCCGGTCGTAGCCAATCTCGGCCGCTACGCTGGCCTGATCGATGCCGGGGGCGCGGGCGATGGCATCCATGGCTGCATACTGCACCGGCGTCAGGTCGATGCCCGTTTGTTGCATATGCAGGGTGAATACGTGGGTCGAATTCTGGTGTAGGCGCCGGATCAGGTGGCCGGGTTTATGGTGTAAATCCATGTCACGATCTCGAAAAATTGATCTGGATCAATAAAACAGTACAGCTTAGGTTGTCTAAATAGTAAGTGTACTTATTTTTGTTGACGTCAACCAATAAGTATACGTACTATCGAAAAGGTAAGTGTAGTTACTATTTTGTGCCCAACGCTTGTACAGACAACAAAAACGCGAGGAATGACGACGATGCAGTACTATGTGGATGGTTTTCGCGGTGGTGATCCGGATCGTAAAAATGCAACTTCAAAGCGCCGTGATCGTGCCGAGTTTGCACCCCTGCCGGAGACCGTAGACGTATTGATCGCAGGCTGCGGCCCCACCGGCCTGTGCCTGGCGGCCCAGCTTTCACAGTATCCTGAAATCGAAACCATGATCGTGGACCCCACCCCGGGCCCTATCGAGAAGGGCAAGGCGGACGGCATCAACACCCGCACCATGGAGATGTTCCAGGCGTTCGGTTTCGCCGATCAGGTCAAGCGCGAGAGCTACTGGGTTAACCAGACCAACTTCTGGATGCCAAACCCGGAGAAGCCGGAACACATTCAGCGCATCGGCCGGGTCCAGGACGTGGCGGATGACTCCTCCGAGATGCCCCACATCCTGATCAACCAGGCGCGGGTCCACGAGTTCTTCCTCGAGTTCATGCGTAACTCCCCCACCCGACTGGAGCCGGACTACAACTGGGCGATCCGCGATCTTGAGGTGGATACCACCACCGATGAGTATCCGGTGACCGTCACGCTGGAGAACTTCGGCGTCAACAAGGGTGAAACCAAGATTGTGCGTGCCAACTACGTGGTTGGCGCAGACGGTGCGCGCTCTAACGTGCGTAAAGCGATTGGTGGTGAACTGCACGGCGACGCCGCGCACCAGGCCTGGGGTGTTATGGATATCCTGGCCAACACCGATTTCCCGGATATCCGTCAGAAGTGTCTGATCACCTCCGCCCATGAAGGTAACGTGCTGGTACTGCCGCGTGAGGGTGGCTACCTGTTCCGCATGTATGTGGAGCTGGATAAGCTGAACCCGGATGAGCGTGTCGCCAACCGTAACTTCACCATCGATGATCTGATCAATGGTGCCAACCGCATCATGCAGCCTTACAGCATCGATGTGAAAGAGGTAGCCTGGTGGTCCATCTACGAGATCGGTCACCGCATGACCGACAAGTTTGACGATGTGCCCCCGGGTGAACAGGCAACCCGTAACCCGCGTGTTTTCACCGCCGGTGATGCCTGCCACACCCACAGCCCGAAAGCCGGGCAGGGCATGAACGTTTCCATGCAGGATACCTTTAACCTGGGCTGGAAACTGGCGCACGTCCTTCAGGGCCGCGCCGATGCAAGCCTGCTACACAGCTACTCCGCCGAGCGCTGGGCCGAAGCCAAGCGTCTGGTCGATACCGACCACGAATGGGCCCGTATCATGTCCGCGCCGGCCGGTGAGTCCACCATGGATAACGGTGACGAGCCGCGCTTTGTACGTCAGTTCAAAGAGAACCTGGAGTTCACCGGTGGCCTGGCAGTTAAGTACGGCGAGTCTGCCCTGATCGGCCCTGCCACCAACCAGGCGCTGGCCAAGGGGCAGGAGATCGGTCGTCGCTTCCATTCCGCGCCGGTAGTCCGCGTATCCGACGCCAAGCAGATGCAACTGGGCCACGCCGCTGAAGCGGATGGCGCATGGCGCATCTACGCCTTCGCCGGTAAAAACGACAGCTCCGCGCCGGGCTCTGCCATCCACAAACTGGCTGACTGGCTGGAAACCAACCCCAGCTCACCGGTGGTGAAGTTCACCGGCAAGGATGAAGATATCGATACGCTGATCGACCTGCGTGCGGTATTCCAGCAGACCTTCGACCAGCTCGCCTACGAGCAGATGCCCTCACTGCTGTGCCCGAAAAAAGGCAAGCTGGGCCTGCAGGATCACGAGAAAGTGTTCTGTGTCGATCACAAGGGCGTGGGTGATATCTACGACATGCGCGGCATCGACCGTGAGCAGGGCTGCATGATCCTGGTTCGTCCCGACCAGTACGTAGCGCATATCCTGCCGCTGGATGCCTACCAGGAACTCGCTTCCTTCTTTGACGGCATCTACCAGCCGGCAGCGAAGTGATAGTGCAGTAGCTTCCGGGCCGGTATGGCTTGGGTGTAAGAAGAGCGTTAAAGGAGCCGGGGTGACCTGGCTCCTTTTTTGTCTTTTGTCAGGGATTCGTTTCGCCGGACAGCCCTTCCCGAGCCAAATCGGCCAACCGTCTAATTTCGCTCAGCTCCCCTTCAAGATCCTCGAAAGCGAAGGGGTTCAGGAACTGTCGCCCTCGGAACAGGTTCCGATCCACCTCTGAAAGTTCTGCTTCATCGCACACCGCCTGCCATTGCTGGCCGATCACCAGTATCTGATGCATCACCTTTGCAATCGCTTCAGACGGAGTGAGTTGAAAATGCTCAGCCACAGTCAGGCAGTTTGATATCTGACTTAACTGACTCGGCCCATTAATCCGCATCGCCTGGGATGCCTCGCCACCGGTGCGTCCTTGCGGGCAGATGTCGTAGGCTGGCGTGAGCGTCAGTTGACGACCGTCCCAGAACGCCGCATGGTTGCGGGCATGATCATCGGTGTTGCCACACAGGATATTGAAAACAATCCGGCCAAACAGCTCATGCAGGGACTCTCTCGGCGTTGTGAAACGGTGACGGATTAAATCAGCAAGCTCCTGATATGACGCGTACCGTGCCATCATCTCGTTGAGCTCAAACATCGTCAGCGCGGACACCATCAAACGACGAGTCCAGCCTCCGGGGGTATAGTCCCTGTCAAAGCGTTCAACCAGAAGGACATCCTTATTACCGGATTTTACCATGGACACAGGAGCCACACTCAGCCCACACAGGCTCGCCAGGCGCATCGCAATGAATTCCGCTTTCACCACACTGTAGGTGTCGGTACTGGAGGAGAACTTGGCGATGTACTTTACCCCTTTCTCTTCAATAGGGGCCTTTGGGCGAGCCCCCCCTAAGGAGGTACCGTGATTAAACGCCTGGTCCAATTCGGGGGCGATCGGCAACCCCTTTTCAACCCGTTCGGCAACCGTAAGTAACTCTTCAAGGCTGGCGGACTGCATCTGACGGGGCACATACTCTGTCGGGGATGCCTGGTAATCCAGCGCCCCTATCCGGTCAGACCCCGAGTTAATCAGAAACTGGAGTTCTCCGATCTTTTGATCGTCACGCCCCCCTTTCCCGAAGAGTTTGTTCAGGATGACCCGACGCCCCCAGGCATCAGGGGAGGCATCGCGCAGGCAGCTCGCCATCTCAAGGCCCGGAAGGGGTTCGAGGAGGCCTTGAACAAGCGGGAGTTCAGGCTCATAAAGGGAGATGGCATTGTCCCGCTCAAGATAAGAGCGACCGTAGTTGAACATCAATCGATCAGCATCCTGAGTAATCAAGCCGGCCACAACGGGATCGGTTTCTCCCGGTAGCCAAACCCACACATAGGCCTCATGGGGTGTTGTGCTTTCAGAAGTCATCCTTCACCGCCTTGCGGGTTTTGTTTATTGCCCTTTTGATTGATGGAGTTTTGAAGGCATCCCGGGAAGTGGCATAGCCCCCTGATGACTGCTCGTACCTGCTGGCCAGAGGAGAGAGCCCCACCAGAAGTGCCACTTCCAGAACAAGGCCAATCTCGACCCGAGGATCCCCCTGCTCGATGCGATAGAGGGTTTTACGCCCAATACCGGCCCGCTCAGACAGCTCTTCAGTCGTCATCTGTCGCTGCTTACGGGCGGATTGAATCTCGTACCCGAGCTGCTGGATTATCAGACGGGTGGTATTCGAGTAGTTACGGATGCGAGAGGTTGCCATACATCACCATTCGAGTCATACGTGACTCATATCGCCGGATTTGTGTCATACACGACCCATTTTAGTAGCGCTGGTACTAAAATCAAGAAATGGGTCATATGTAACCCATTTCGGTCAAATTGAGTTATATATGACACGTGACGATCTGAATCGCCCCAAGGCTTGCATCATTTTTGCCCCCCCCCCCTCAGTGGAGGGTGTGCAGAGCAGGTGCACGTGGTTGGTCATTAAGACCCAAGCATGAGTGGGCTTGGCTTCGCCGGATGGCGAGTCAAGGGACTTGTGCGGACAAGTCCCTTAACAATCCCAAACCGCCCCTCAGTTTGACCCGCTTCGCGGGTTTCCCTGTGCTTCTCTTTCAGTCTGCGATGCTCGGCTGCACTGAAGGGGATAGGGCTGCACGTATTCTTGACTGACGACAGTGAGTGGATGTTTTTAGCAGGCTCGGGGGTGGTTTATGAGCTCCTTTATATCAAGGCATGAGCAACCCGATAAGTTCCAGAATATAAATAGCTTTTCGTGAAATATTTGTTAGTGTCATTAACAATCTGTGCTAAAAACAAGTGCTTTTAAAATTATTACCAGAGACTTTCTATGAGCAAAGCGAGCATCCGCTTCGAGTTCCTGCTTCTGATGGCGACGATGATGTGCTTAACGGCACTGTTTGTTGATTCGATGTTGCCTGCATTGCATCAGATTGGGCAGGAGCTGGATGCGTTGGATAACAACCGTTACCAAATGGTTCTTACCTCGCTGATGGTTGGTCTTGGGGTTGGGCAGCTGTTTTATGGGCCGATAGCCGATGCTTTTGGGCGCAAGCCTACAGTTTATCTAGGCTTGGCCTTGATGCTGGTCGGTACCATGATCAGTACCTCCGCACAAAGCTTCGAGATGATGTTAGTCGGACGTGTGCTCCAGGGAGTGGGGGCGGCGGGGCCACGAGTCATGGTAGTCACGATTATACGTGACCGGTTTTCCGGTGCTGAAATGGCGCGAGTGCTGTCTTTGGTAATGACCATATTTATTTTCAGCCCAGTTGTTGCACCATTAGTTGGCCAGGTGGTGCTTCTATTCGCTGGATGGCGCGCCATTTTTGGATTGCTGGGTGTCATCTGCCTGGCGCTGCTGGTCTGGTTTGCAATACGTCAGCCGGAAACGCTAAAGACTGATAATCAACGCCCCCTCTCATTAAAACCGGTGATGCTGGGGATGAAGGAGGTCATTTCACATCGCGTAGCCTTGGTTTATATCCTGGTTGCTGGATTATCTCACTCTTCGATCATAGTGTAGTGGTCAACTAATCCCGGACACGGTTTTAAGTTTTTCTTCCGCCGCCAGTGGACTGATGCCGCCATTGGCACGATGTGGCCGCTGGCGGTTGTAGTAATCCATCAGGTACCGACCAATATCCATTTTGGCGACCAGTAGCGAGGAGTAACCGGTTTCTGGCACCCATTCCGTTTTCAGGCTGCGGAACAGCCTCTCCATCGGCGAGTTGTCCCAGCAATTTCCACGACGGCTCATGCTTTGCTCCATGCGGTAGCGCCAAAGCCGTTGGCGGAACTTCAGGCTCGTGTACTGACATCCTTGATCGGAATGGAACAGGATGCCTTCAGGCTGCCCTCG
>NZ_AUAZ01000038.1 GCF_000428985.1 Marinobacterium litorale DSM 23545
AGCAGACCTCCCAGGGTAAGACACGTGACCTTCACACTTATACCTGCCGCATCTACGACCGCTGCTCCGTGCAAGTACCGGGCTTTGAAGATATTCGACTCCTCACCCGCAGCCGTCGCCTCGTATGCGATTTCTGTTCGTCAGGCCAGTGCTTTGCCTTCGGCTTCCTTCAGATTCCACCTCGCGATGGACACCCTTGCCGTTCGGCTAGTGGTTCCCCTTGCCGGGCCCACAGAGGACTTGCACCTCCAAGTCATCCGACCGCCACCACGCGCGTCGGAACAGCGCCCGTCAAGGCGCTACGCGCCATGCCTGGCGCACAAACGAAAAACCCCGCTGCTACTGCAGCGGGGTTTCAATAACTAAATTTAGGTGGAAGCGACTTATCAGCTGCCCATCAACCGCTCCCCCGCCGGTACTTCCGGCGGAGCCTGATCGAAAAAGCCCTCGGTATGGATCATCTCATCGCGGGCGCCCAACTGCTTAACCGCCGCTATACAATCGTTAACAAACTCCGGACTGCCCGCGATGTAGATCGCATGGCCGGACAGGTCCTTGTACTGCTCCGGTAGCACGGCGGGAATTCGCCCATGGAGTACCCCTTCTTTCTCTTCCCGGGTCAGCGTGGGGATGAACTTAAAGCGACGGTGACGGAGGTTCCACAGCTCCAGCAAACCACGGCTGTATATATCCGCCTCGGTTTGAGACGAGAACATCAGATGTACCGGTTTATTAAAGCCGCGGCGCAGTGCGGCATCGGTGAGTGCCAGAATCGGAGCCAGACCGGTTCCTGCCGCCAGACAGAGTACCGGGGCATCAGTAGCCGGATCGCCGATAAAGGTGCCGTAGGGGCCGGATAGGTTGACCATGCTGCCCACATGTACCTGGTCGTGAATCCAGTTGCTGGTCTTGCCGTCGGGCACGCGGGTAATCTGGAGCACGATCTCGCCATCGTTACGCGGCGCATTGGCGATGGAGTAGGAGCGCGCCGGAATGGTGCGCTGAATATCGGTGATCGAAACGTACTGCCCGGGCCAGTAGCGCAACGCTTCACCCACCGGACGAATTCGAAGCTCGGTGATGCGGGGGGTACGCTCGATACGATCCACCACCACACAGCGCACATTTTCTCTGGGCGGAAAGAGCTTAGGCTGGGCATCGGCTGTGCCCCAGTCGATCTCGACAACCTCGGACAGCGGCTTGGCCATGCACATCAGGCCGTACCCTTCAGTACGTTCCTCCTGGGACAGCGCCATATCGAGCACCATCCCCTGATCGAACTCTCCTTCCCTCACTTTAACCTTGCACTCGCCACAGGCGCCGGCGCGGCAGTTGTTTGACAGTGCGTAGCCGGATCTTTCCAATGACTCCAACACGGTATCACCGGCCTGGACGTCCACCTCTTTGCCGGACGGGTATAAACGAATTCGTGTCATGCCGAAATCTCCGATCAGTTCTTATTTTTGGTCGGGATGTATCCCAACAGAAGCAAGCCAGAGGCCTTGGCCTCCGGCTTGCCGTTTTGCTGATTGCAGTATCAATCCGGATCAGAAAATCGGGATGATATCCGCCGAGTCCAGGTCAGCCTGGGTCACTTCCTGGCCGGTGATATCTACCTCTGGAATCGCCGGGAACGGCGTATCGTACTTATCGAGCACCGCCTTCAGGTTAAGCATGGCTGCGCGCCAGTTCTCCTTCTTGGCCTCATACTCGGGCACACCAAAGCCCGCTTCACGTGCGATCGCTTCCGCTTCACGCTGGGTATCGATGAAGTCGGCTGGCAGATCCCAGAACTCTTCGGGCGGCTCAAACAGCACGGCAGACAGGAACAGGTAACCGGCACGGATCTGCTTGGTGATGATCGCCTTCTCGCTCTCATCCAGCTGCGGATAGTCACGCTCCATCAGGGAGAGACAGATCGCCATATGACGACCTTCATCACGACCGATATTGCGGAACGCCTCCTGGAACACCAGCTCTTCGCAGCTCTGAGACATCTGCTTGAAGATGGTCGCCGCGGCAATTTCGCCCATCAGGAAGGAGCTGAACAGCACCGCCAGGCTGTACTTGGGAACCGCCTGCTTGTAACCGTTCCAGTAGCGGCCACCGTTGTAGTAAAGCCAGCGGGCGTTTTTCTGCAGGCGACGGCCCAGATCGGTCTTGGGCTCATACTCCAGTGGGCTCGGCGACTCCAGCAGCTTGGTGATCGCCAGACCACACATCTGCTCATGGTTCTGTTCGTCGCGCGTCACGGAGAAGAAGCAGCGACGGATCGCATCCTCTTCGTGATCTTCGTAGGTCTTGATAAAGGCTTCGGCGAAAACCGGCGGAGCCGACGCATCGAATACGGAGAGCAACGTCCACCAGTACGCGATCGCTTCACGCTCTTCCCAGGTGTAGCTGGAGGGATCGAAGGTATCCCAGGGCAGGTCTTTCGGGTTCCAGGCCTCACGCAGGGAGGCATCCCAGATCTCCTCAACCTTGGAGGATTTGGTTTCCCAGCGCAGGGGATAGATGTTCGGTTGGGGCGTCTCCGGCGGGAACTCCATGGAGTCTGCGAGCTTATCGTGCATCACTTCACCTCTTTCTAATCTTTATTGTTGATGACCGGAATAGAGATTATTTTTTATGACACATAAAAACAACTACACAATTTTATTATGTATCGCTTTAAACGATTAACAGAAATATCGCATCCTTGTTTAAGCTCTTTGTTTTCAAGGATTTAGTTAAATGAAATCTCTGTCTAATCAGATAAAACAAAGAAATCGGCAATACTTTTTGTTGATCCAGATCAATAATTCTGTGGTACATTACAAACCCCGAAAGCGATACGTACTTTTCATCGAGATTTGATTTACGTAACAGGATGAAACCAGATGCTCGTAGTTGTACTGAATTGTGCGGGGAGATTGCCCACCTCAAACGACGGGCCTAAATTCGTTCATCTAATAAGAAATCTAATACTAAGGTCGAATTCATGCTGCAATCCAACTCCAACGCTAATACAGGCCGCGGACTTTCCATCCGTAGCTGGCTCCTCTTTGCCGCTACCCTGGCATTTTTGCCTGCGCTGGCATTGATCCTGTTCAACATCCATATTCAGTCGAGCCTCGACAGCCTCTCACTCGCCACTTCAGTGCCACAGCCCCTGAGACCAGAGCTGGCCCGTCTCAGTGCATCGCTCGATACTGGAACGTTAGCTCTGCTGGCCGCGTTGCCAATCCTGCTGCTGCTCGCCTTTCTGATTCTGAATCGCGCGCTGATTAAGCCCCTGCTTCAGGTGAAATCCACGTTCGAGGAGATCAAGAACCGTCATGGAGACATTTCCGCCTCGCTGCCGACGACTGGCAGTGCAGAGCTGGCCCGAACGGGAGAGGCCTACAACGACTTCTCCACAGCACTCAAGCAGATGATCGCTCAGTCACGCCAACGCAGTGTCAAAGTCTCGTTGGGGGCCGCTCAACTTCAGCGCATCATCAGCAAGGTCCAGGCCGCTGCGGACAATCAGTCAAACGGAGCCCGCCTGGTGTTCCAGTCCAGCCAGGAAGCGACTCAGGCGATCAATGAGATCGCCGGGCATACTCAGTTGATCGCACAGCGCAACCAGCACAACCTGGAGGAGATCAATAACTCCAGTCGTGAACTGCTCCGGATTAAGGAGCAGATACAGGCGATTGAGCAACAGGTGACTCAGTTCCAGGGCACGGTGCAGAAGCTATCTGCCAACTCGGAAAACATCGTCAGCGTACTGGCGATGGTGCAGGGCTTTTCGGAACAGACCAACCTGCTGGCACTGAACGCATCCATCGAGGCGGCTCGAGCCGGAGAAGCTGGGCGCGGTTTCGCTGTCGTGGCCGACGAAGTGCGCTCCCTGTCGCTCAAAGTCAGTGATGCGACCCACGAAATAGATGCCAATATCAATGATATGACCCAGCTGGTTGAGAGCACACGTCAGGGCTCCCAGGCGATCATGGCGCATGTCACTGAAACCGAATCGTTTATTGGCGAAACCCACACCAAGTTCGGCACCATGCTGAACGATTTCGAGCAGCTGAATAATCAACTGGGAGAAATCAGCGCGGCGGTAGAAGAGTTGTCATATACCAACGGTTCGACTCACGACAACATCTCATCGATCAATGAGCTGTCCGACAACATCCAGGAAGAGATCGAGATCTCAGCCGGTTATTCACAGACGCTTGAAAGTGCCACCGAGGAGATGCAGGAACTGTTGTCCCACTTCCATATCGGCTACGGCGGCTTTGAAGAGATAATCAGCACCGCCAAGGGCTGGGCCAACGAAGTCGAGCAGCAGTTAAACAGGATGGCGGAGGAAGGCCATAACCTGTTTGATCACAACTACCAACGCATCAACCCGGACCAGCAGCCGGAAAAGTTCGCCACTGGCTACGCAGAGCGTTACGAGCAGCTGCTGCAACCAATGTTCGATCGTTTTATCCATGAAAAGCCTGAATTTATCATCGCTTCCGCGTTTGATATCAACGGCTACCTGCCCGCTCACAACAGCAAGATCTCCAAACCGATCACCGGCGACTTTGAAACGGATAATGCCCTCAGTCGACATCGCCGAATCTACGCCGGAAACCGCGCCGAGAAACGCCGGGCCGCCAATACAGCCCCCTTCCTGCTGCAAACCTTTATCCGGGACACAGGTGAGATCCTCAACTCGATCTCGGTCCCTCTTTATGTATCCGGTCGTCACTGGGGTAATTTCTGTACGGCTTTCGCCCCGGAGCGGCTGCTGGAGATAGACTGAACGCCCGCGGCGTACCGTACATCCTGACCATCGCCGCTCCTGCGCATCCATGCACCCGCGGCATACCGTACATCCTGACCATAAAAAACCGAGAGCCTTTCGACTCTCGGTTTTTTACTAACGGTCAGACCTGAGCTTTCAACCGCGGCTGATATTCATCAGCTGTACCGAGGTGTACTCAAGCAGGCCTTCCTCACCGAACTCCACGCCAAAGCCCGACATCTTGCAGCCACCAAACGGACAGTGCGGCAGTACCTCGGCGTGATTGTTGATCCAGACGGTACCGCACTCCAACTGAGATGCAACGCTACGTGCGCGTTCCACATCCGTACCCCAGACGGAGCCGCCCAGGCCAACGTCAGAGGCGTTTGCCATGGCGATGACGTCATCCAGATCGGTGTACTTGATGACCGGCAGCACAGGGCCGAACTGCTCCTCCTGGACCAGGCGAGCACTGTTATTCAGGCCGGCAACGATCGTCGGCGGATAGAGGTAGCCGCCACCCGGTAACTGCTCGCCGCCACAAAGCACATCAGCGCCCTGCTTGCGCGCGTCTTCCACCAGCTCCTTGACCAATGCCAGCTGCTTCTCGTTCTGAACCGGGCCAAAGGTCACGCCCTCTTCCAGACCACCGCCCACTTTCTGTTCGCTGGCGATCTTTGCCAGTCGCCCACAGAGCTCATCATACTGGGACTCATGCACGTAGAGGCGCTTAAGCGCGGCGCAGGTCTGCCCCATATTCAGAAACGCGGTCTGGAAAATGGCCGGTGCCAGCTTATCCAGGTCGGCATCTTCCAGCACGATGCCGGCATCATTACCGCCCAGCTCCAGGGTCAGGCGCTTCAGGTTACCGGCGGCATTGCTCATGATCTTCTGGCCAGTGGGCGTGGAGCCGGTGAAGACAATCTTGTTGATACCGCTGTGACCACTCATGGCACTGCCGATACCGCACTCACCACTCATGCTGTTAACCACACCGGCGGGTACAACCTCGTTGATCAGCTCGACCAGGCGCAGTGTATTAAACGGCGTCAATGAAGAGGGCTTGATCACTACCGTATTACCGGTGCGCAGTGCCGGCATCACATGCCAGACAGCAATCATCAAAGGCCAGTTCCAGGGCGTAATCGAGCCGACAACACCTAGGGGTTTGCGATGCAGCTCCACCAGCCGTTCAGGACTGTCTTCGATCACCTTGACCGGAATTTCCAGCTCAGCGGTGTAGCGGGTCCAGGCAATCGCGCCACCGACTTCCATCTGCGCCAGCGCCATGGGTTTGCCCTGCTCGCGCACGACAATCTCGGCGAGCTCCGCTGCATTTTCTTCTATCTTGTCGGCGATTTTGTGCAACATCGCCTTCAGCTCTGCATCCGGTGTGTGCTGCCAGGTTTTGAACGCTTCGGCTGCCGCCGCGACCGCCTCATCCAGCTGAGCCGTGGAGGTTGCACTGCATTCGGCAAAGCCTTCGCCCGTGGCGGGGTCGATGACCGAAAATGGTGCTTCAGCCCCTTTTACAGCCTGTCCATTGATGATGTTCGAGGGGATATTAATCATCTTTAAGTCCTCTGAAACACGGCAACGGCAGGCAGTTAACACCACCTGCCGCCGCCGGAGTTATTACCTGCCAGGTCGGTCCAATCAGAACGGAACGATCGCAAGAACCTGGGCATAGAGATTAGTGTCATCGTTACCCTGGGTGCTGGAAGCAGAGTCCGGGGTGTAGAAGCCGACCAGCGGACTGATAATCAGGTGATCCATAGCCACCCATTCAGCCCAGATATCGATTTCGCTCGCATCATTGCTGCCGCTTCCGCCGTTGGTATCACGGAAGTCAAAGTAGGATGCGCCAACGGTCAGCATCTCGCTCGGATGAGCCATCACACCCAGGTAATGGATATCGGCATCGGTACCGAACGGACCGGCATAGTTGGCGGCCACCTCACCCTGGAACCAAGTGCCGTAACCGCGGTTGAAACCGAAGAACAGCGGGTCATACCCTTGATCATAGCTGGTATAGCGGTAATTGACGCTCGGCGACCAGGCGGTGTTCGCGAAGGTCCAGCCGGCTTCGGCGTACCAGGCATTGGCGTCCGGGTTGCTGTTACCCTGAGACTGATCCACGTACTCGGCGGACAGGAACAGGTTTTCAACACCGGCATTACCCTGGAACCGCAGGCTGGTGGTTTTCTGGCCGTCGCGACCGTCGTAGCCCCAGAACGCGGCTTCGTTGTCATCCACGTCCAGCCCTTTCAGGTGCATCAGGCCGAAGGTACCCGCGTCGGTGGTGTACTCCAGGTTGATACCGGCCATTTCCACGCTGGCCTGAGCCGGGTTATCGGACTTGAACCAAAACAGATCGGAGCGCAGCGGGCCTTCACCGCCCACGCGCAGTACGGCAGTCTTATCGAACGCCTTGCGGGCCGCCAGCCAGTAGGCACCACCTCGGTTGGCACTGAAGCCTGGCATCAGACCATCCAGCCCTTCTCCCATGTTCAGGGCATCACCGTTAAGGATAAAGCCATCACCGATAGTCAGGTTCTGGCGTCCGAAGGAGAGCTCAACCATATCGGTACGGTAGCCCAGGTACAGGTCTTCGATATCGGTTTCGCTCTCTTCACCGGTGGTGAGTCCGGCGGCATCGCCATCACCCCAGGTGCCTGAAGTCACCACATTGGCGGCCCCAAACAGGGTACCAGTGCCTGCCGCGCGGCTGCCGGAGAAACCGTACTTGGCATAGGCTTCGGTCCAGGAAGGACTGCTATCAGAATTGCCGTAGGTCTCTTCGCTGCTGAACTGACCGACGATCAGTTCCAGATCGAAATTCAGCTCGGAGCCGTTTTCGCTATACAGGTTATAAGCAGAAGCCGGAGCAGAGAGGGCCGCCGCAACGGCCGCCGCCAGTAAAGAACCGGAGGTTCGACGGAAAATTGTTTTATTCATTGACCTCATTCCTTAGGGGTGCCGGACAGCCTATACAGAGCTGATTTAGCACGAAGGGTTATCTTCCACCTGTAAGACTAGAGAGGTGCTGTAAACCAGTTTCCGTCTTTAAGTACCGCTTTGTGAGGAGATGTAACGGAGTGTAACAAGGGCCAGACTTCCCACCTTCGGTTTCGACCAGCCACAGGCCTGGCAACTCCTTATGACCATCCATGTTGATGCCTAGAGCTAGATATAGCGACTTGTTGATCACGCCATGCTGAACCGCTGGGTAGCGAATTCGCTGCGCTGATCGCCGCTCAGGTGCAGGCGAAGAAGCAGCCCACAAGGTTGCGACAGCAACCATAATTCTTAAGTACGGTATGCAAGGAAAGATGTAGAGCCACACAAATTTAAATATTTCTTATTTTTTCATGATAAGTTTTCTAAAAAAACAAAGATAATTTGACATTTAAAGCCAAAAGAATAATATATATTTATAAAATTCTATTTTTCTACCTAAAAAGCAAAGAGGCCTTTGGTTTGTCTGGCACACTCAACGAATTGAGCAATAAAGGCACCTCCTCCGCTCGTGTTGATGATCTGTTGACGGAGCTGAAGGAGATCATTGCCAACCAGGAGTCCCGCATTGCGGGGCTCCGTCAGCAGCAGAACTTGGAACCCTTCAGTAGGGAGACGTGCGGTCAGATGCTGCTTAGCGCACGTGAGACACAGCAACTCACCCTGGAAAACCTGGCACTGCTTTCCGGTGTTTCCACTGTGACGCTGAGTAAGCTGGAGAAGGGGCAACTCAACGTCAACTTCGAAACCTTGGTGAAGGTGTTTGATGCCCTCGGAGTCTCGCTTTGGATCGGAAAGTGAACGTGCTCCAGAACGGAGTCCTGGCCGGTGTACTTATCCAGCATGAATCAGGCGAGTACACCTTTCAGTATGACGCCACCTATCTGGCACATGGAGCCCCAATTGCCTATCGGCTCCCTTTGCAGAAAGAGGCTTACCATGCCGACCAGCTGTTTCCCTTTTTCGAAAACCTAGCGTCGGAAGGCTGGTTATTGAAGCTTCAGTCTCAGCTTCAGCATATTGATGAGCGAGATACTTTTTCCATGTTGATTGCGAACGGCAAGGATCTAGTGGGAGCTATAAGCCTAGAGGAGATCGTGGAGTGACTCAGAAATGCCTGATAACGCTCAAGGATATACCTGAGCGAAATTCCAATCCCCGAATGCGCGATGCTGATGCACGAAAGCTGTATGGAACTACTCGTTTCAGTGGCCGGCTTGCGGTGACTCGCAAGGAGCTATTCGCTGAGGGTGTCAAAACGGTCAAAGGTCTTTCGATCTCCGGTGTCCAGCAGAAACTATCCATGCGCTTCGACGATGCGAAAAACACCCTGGTCCCAACCGACACTCAGGGTGCCTTCATCATTAAACCCTCCCCTGACCAGTATCCGAATTGTGCCGAGATGGAGCACTTGGGCATGCTGATAAGCAAAGCACTCGGCATTAATACCGCTCAGTGCGCGCTGATCGAATTCCACGATGGCGAGAAAGCCTATGTGACCCGACGCTTCGACCGTGACCATGGGGTCACTGATAAACGTCCGATGGAAGATCTCTGCTCCCTCTCGGATTTTACCAAAGATGATAAATACGAGAGCAGCTATGAATCCGCAGGCTTAATTCTGAAAGAAGCAACAGGCGGAAAGCTCAGCGTCATGTTGGATTACTTCACCCGGATACTGGCCGCATACCTTATGGGGAATGAGGATCTACATTTAAAGAACTTCAGCGTTATCCGAGAATCCGGTGATACCGGTCTTTTCTTCCCAAGGCTATCACCCAACTATGATTGCGTACCCACTATAGTCTACGAAATCAGCAACCTAGGTTACCTGGCAATGCCATTGATGGAAGCCGAACGCCAAGGGAAGCATTCAGAAGCCTACAGCTACTTTGGCTATTACACCCAACAGGATTTTTTAAAGCTTGGTGAATCGCTAGGCCTTAACAGGAAAAGCGTGCTGGCGTGTATCGATAACATCAGAAAGAAAATGGCCGACATACGCCCCCTGATTGATTCTGCAGATATCCCTAAGGCATTCAAAGTGCACTTGTTGGAAACCGTGAACAGAAGAGAGAATGCCCTGCAGGCTCACTTGATGCGATAGAAGCTGGACACGCAGCTGAAAACGTTAAAGCCAGCCCTGCTGGGACATCCACAGCGCCAGCTGAGTGCCGCGGCTGTCGCCTAAAGCATCATTCAGGACATCACCCGCCGAACGCTCAGGCTGAGCTCGAACCCGGCGTAAAAGCGGTGCCAGTTCGATCCCGTTCAGATGCCAGATGCCCAGTGGCTGGTCCGGTGTAATGACCACTTCGGCCTCGGTAATTATTCCGTCTCGAACCACCGGACGCCGGTCGATACTGACCTGCTGCGGGATGACATCGGTGTGGAGAGGTTGATTATCGGGCCAGCTGCGCCGTTTACGCCAGAATGCCTGATCCGGCCATTGCGACTCCTGGGCGTAGAAGTCGCGTCCGATGCGGGCAAAACGGTAGAAAAGCCCCTCAATCCGCTGTTCATGAAAGTGTCGCGCAAGCTCGCCCCGCTCCGGGCTCTGCAGCAGGGTGTTAACTACTGCTGGTGCCTGGAGCGCCGAGGAGAGCGCTTGAAAGATACCGTTGCCGGAGAGCGGATCCACCGCCATGGCGGCATCGCCGACACGAACCCAGCTGTCACCGGCACTGCGCTCGCAGAGTACCGGTGTGCTGATCCGGGCGTGAACATCGCCCACCGGCTCTGCGCCTTCAATAAACGGATGCGCCTGCTCCAGCCGTTCAAGATGACGCCGGCACCAGTCACCCAGGGCCTGCTTGGCCGGGAGTTCCGTACTTCCGGCATCGAGCGTTAATTGCAGGTAGCGCCGGCCATCTGCTCTCTGTGCCATCCAGGCCCAGCCTTCGGTAAAGCTCTGTACCGCTGAACGCGCCGGACCCTCCGGCCCCTGCCAGTACTGCAATAGAGATAACGTCTTACTGCCCTGCACTCTGGGGATACCGGAAGCCGGTGCCGCACGCCCTCTCGCCTCCACCAGAAAGTCGCCCTGACATTCGACGGTGCCATCTGACGTCTCGACCTCAACGACATAACGCCCATCTGCCGAGAGCTGGCGTCGAATACGGCCCCTTACCAGCTCAATGCCATGGGAAATCAGGTCCTGCAGCAGCGCTGCATCAAAGACCGGACGCACGATCAGGTGTTCGGTATTGGCGGCACTGGTTTGGCCATTCCAGGTGACCTGACGGGGTGATGCGGGAGCCACTGTTTGTAAAGCCTTGTAAAAGCCCGCCCCCTTCAATCCGGCAAGAACCCGCTCGGAAATTCCTTCCACCGCATCGAACGGCCTGGGCTCGCTGACCAGCGTCACCGGGTATCCCATGCGGCGCAAGCCAATGGCTACGGCGCCACCGGCGGGACCACCGCCCAAAACCAGTATCTGTTTCGGCATCACTCAACTCTCCGTTCCGGCCCCCGGTATGACGCTTGCTCTATCAACCACTGGCGCGCTTCACTGAGCCGTGGTCGGCCACTGATTTGCCCAAGATAACGCACAAGATGAGCACTCATATGGGCACAGCCGAGACTGGCACCGGACACTTCAAGCTGCTCATCCAACGCGCGTACGCAGCCACCGAAATCAGCGAATGGCGTCTCCAGATAGGCGACCTCTTCACGGCCACAACGCGCGTCTCCGGTCATTCGGAACACCCCCGGGTATGCCGCCGGATACACCGGCTCGCCCCGGGCGGGACTGGAGGCACAAATCAGCACGCCGCGTTTGAGCGCCTGTCGGCAGGACTCGCGCAGCACATCACGATCCTGACGTAACCCGAGGCTGAGATTGATAATGTCCACATCGCACTGAACCAGCCAGTCAATAGCCGCAGATACCTGAGCCGCCGTTGTGACCAGACGCTCGGTAAACACCTGGGCCGAATAAAGCTGTGACTCCGGTGCCAAGTCTGCGATCACTTCAGCAATCCGCGAACCATGGCCGAGCCGGTCGGGCCCGGCAGCCTCCTGCCAGAGTGCATCGTCACGCACGGTAAAAGCGGCGGAGTCGGCAAGCACCTGCTCAGGCCCCACGCCGGAATCTACCATGCCCACACGTACCGACTTAACCGGCATGGTCAACCTCCACCGGAGTCGGTTCAATGACGCTCAAATGGCCGTTCTGCAACAGCAGGCGATGATCACATCCCGCCAGAGTCGAAGGCCGGTGACTGATCAGGATACGGGTACGCCCGGCAAACAGCCTGTCTACGGCCGCGATCACCTGCTGTTCCGTCTCTTCATCCACGGCCGAGGTAGCCTCATCCAACACCAGAATGGCGGGCTGCTGAAGTAGGGCCCGGGCAATGGCAATACGCTGCTTCTGTCCACCGGAAAGCTGCTGACCACGCTCACCCAAGGGCGTATCCAACCCCTGGGGCAACTGTTCGATCAGCGCTTCCAATTGAGCATCGTAGGCCGCCTTCAGCAATTGGTCATCGCTGGCATCGGGCCGGGCATAGCGCAGGTTATCGGCCAGGGAGCCGCGAAACAGCGTGATCTCCTGCGACACCACGGCGATGGTGCGGCGCAGGTCGGCCAGATCCAGGGTGCGGATATCGACCCCGTCAAGCCGGATACAGCCCTGCTGGGGGTCATAATGACGTTGCAGCAGATCGATCAGTGTGGACTTGCCCGCGCCTGAAGCGCCGGCCAATGCGACCTTGCCGCCGGCGGGAAACGTCACGCTGACGTTATCCAGCACCGGAGCCCGCCCCTCGTACGCAAAACCGACCCGTTCCAGTACCAGAGCCCCCCGGAGCGGAAACGGAAGAGCGACAGGCTCCACCGGTGATTCAATCTCCGCCTCGGTCAGGCGCAGCTCACTGACCCGATTCAGACTGACACTCATCCTCTGAATCGCCACGTAAAGCCCCAGCAGGCTGTTGACCGGACCGGTCGCCATGCCCAAATAGGTGGAAAAGGCGATCAGTGAGCCAAGCTGCCACTGCCCCTGAATCACCCACCAGCCGCCGATTAGAAATGCAGCGGCCCGGGTCAGCGAGGTCAGCGTACCGGGGATGGCATGGGTAAAGAATTCGACGATCTGAAGTCTGAGCAGCTGGCCCAGATAGTTGTCATTGAGACCGCCGAGCCGGTCGCGTTCACGCGCTTCCTGGCCGGTGGACTGGATAAACTTAACGGCGGGCAGGGTCTCTACCAGAAAACTGGAGATATCCGCCGAGCGCTCGCGCATTTCCCGGGTGTGCGTTTCCACCTTGCGCCGCATCCAGCGTAGCCAGAGCACCTCCAACGGGATCAATACCAGTACCAGCAGCGCCAGCTTCCAGGACAGGACTACCAGCAGCGCCAGCGCTCCCACCAGGCCGATGAGGCTGCTGACTGCCGAGAACAGGCTGTCCACGGCAAACCGCTGAATTGCCGCCACATCGCCATCGAGACGCGAGAGCAGGTCACCCACCCGGCGCTGACCGAAAAAACGTGGAGAGAGCCGCTGCAGATGTGCGTATACATCAGTGCGCAATGCAAAGAGAATACGCCCGGAAAGACGTGTATGCAGGTAGCGGTTGAGTCCCGACAACACGGTGCCCAGAACACCAACGATAACCATGGCGATGGCGATCTGAAACAACGCACCGTAGTCCCCGGCAAGCAGGCCATCATCGATCAGCATCTTGGTCAGCCAGGGCTGCAGCAGAACCAGTGCCGAGGCCAGCAGTGACAGCGCTAGGAGACCTGCAATCGCCGCTCTCTGCGGCTGCACAAAGCTGTACAGCCAGCGGAATCCCTGCTCCAGCCGGACACGGTCATCGGCATGAATGGCTCTCACCAGCCAGTTCAGCATCAACAGATTCCTCTTCTACACAAACGGAAACGGGAGAGCCGCAGCCGGCCCTCCCGTTGACTGTATCCGGAATTGATGCACTGTCAGAATCAATCCCGAATGGTCGCCACTCGCAGATCCGAGGTGGACATATCACCGGAGAGCTGGATCGAGCCGATCTTCTCCAGGGTTTCCGAATCGTGAACCGAAATATCGCTGCTGGTACCACCCACGTAGATGGTCTTGCCATCCGCCGAAATATTCAGATCGTAGTAGGTGTGCGGCATCTCCTTCACGGCGATGGTTTCCTGCTTGCTGATATCGTGCTTCGACAGGGTGTTGAAAGCACCATACAGGATGTTCGGGTCACGCGGGTCGGAGATGAAGTTGAAGACGATGAACTGGAAAGGCACGATCTCCATGCGCTCCGCTTCACCGGTCTCCAGATCCACCCGGCTCATCCCCCACCACCATTCGGCGGTCTCGAAATTCCACTCTTCCGAATCAAACTTCGCGGTTACGTAGGGCATGATGTACTCGTTGCTCTGCTCACCCTGGTTGTGCATCGCAAAGGCATCGGGCGGCAACCACAGCGGGCCTTTTTCCCAGTTCTGCAGCGGCGTCACCATGCGAACTTCCCCGGTGTCCGGGTTAATCGCTTTAACGTCGGCACCACCAAGAATCACCTCTCCCTGAGCGGTGGTCGCAATCTTGGTGATACGCCGGTCCACCGGGAAGGTCCGTACCGGTTTGGCACCTACACCATCAGCCACATTGAACACCGCCAGACGCGGCTGTTCCACCGTGAAGCGGTCACGCTTGAGGCCGAACGGGTTCTGAATCGTATACAGCTCGGTGCCGTCCGGGCTCACCGCCACCGACTGGAAGGATTTGACCTTCAGCGTGGGCGTGGACTGGGCGGCATGGAAGGTGATATCGCAGCTGCGGATATCAAAGCCATACACATCTTCCATACCGTTGCTGAGTACGTAGGCGGTCTTGCCATTCGGGGCCAGTGCAATGGAGCCGGAACCGAAGTTGCCCGGCACATCACAGGTGCGTTCCACCTTGTTGGTGGCCATGTCAATCACCTGCAGGTGACCCGGGCGGGTCACGGTCAGCAGGTACTCCTGTGCGGCCTGGGCTGCCGGTGCGACAGCACTCATCAGGGCGGCTGCGCCCAGCGAGCCGGCCAGGGCGGTGGACTTGAACATCTGAGTCAATTTCATTTCCGGGCTCCCTTACTCGCCATCCTCGTAGATACCATCCAGCTTGCGCCAGTCTTCATCGGCCTTGGCCACATCCTTGTTCCAGTCCGGATAGGTGTTCATGGTGTCGGGCACCTGGGCCGGCCACCAGCAGGCATCCGCGCAACCGTACAGATCCGATTCCATGGGCTGGCACAGCGAGCCGAGGCCGCCGAACGGGTCCAGCTCCCAACCGGGGTCTGTGGTGGCGGTGCAGCCGACGACGGTCTGCATGGCAACCACGTCTTCGACCTCTTCGGGGCTGATCGCTTTATTGATCAGCTGGGCTTTCTTGTTAAGGGATTTCAAATGTTTCATTTCAGGCACTCCTCCTCGGAGAGACATGTGCTTCGAAGAACCCCGGGTTCTCGAGCATGATCCGCGCATACACCTCCACACCGAAATCGACCCAGTCGCGCATCAGGTCACAGTAGTGGTAGGAGGGATGGGTCGGATCTCCATATTTGGCGTAACTTTCGTGGTAGCAACCACCGGAACAGAGATTACGGATGCGGCAGGTTTCACAGCCGGTATCACTGCGATCAAGACGTTTCTCGACGAACTCGGCCAGACGCGGCTTGTCGATGCCGTGGGTGACATCACCGAACAGCTCCATGTCGGAGCCGGTGAAGCGATGGCAGAGGTTGAGACCACCATCCTTATCCACCGCCAGCAGACCCAGACCTGCACCACAGGGCACCAGTTTTTTGTTGCCCTCGTACATGTCGGTAATCAGCTGATGCATGTTGCCGTAGCCGAAGTTCTCGTTGCGCAGCGCCGCTTCCAGGTAGCGCTGCCCGAGCCGCTTCATGCCGGCGAACACCTCGATGAGCTCCTCACCGGTCAGGTTGAACTCGGCGATATCGCCGGAGGTCACCGGGCCGAAGCCCACCTCGAAGAAGCCGAGCTCGCCGGAGAGGTGATCATAGATTCGCTCCACATCAGTGATACCGCGGGTCAGCGTGACACGGCAGCCGACGGGACGGGCCGTGTAACGTTTAAGCAGCATCTCCACCTTGCGCCGCACCACATCATAGGTGCCTTGGCCGCCCACGGTGATCCGGTTCTTGTCGTGCATCGCCTTGGGGCCGTCCATGGAGATGGTCAGGCCGAAGCGATGGGCGTTGAACCAGTCCACCAGCTCTTCGGTGAGCAGCGTGGCATTGGTGGTCATGGTGAAGTCGACAGTGGCATCCAGCTGTGCAAAGCGCTTCTCGCAATAATCCACCACCTCGCGGATCAGCGGCATATTGGAGAGCGGTTCACCACCAAAGAAGACAACGTTGTAGTTGGGCTGATCCGGTGATTCGCGCAGCAGCATCTCCACTGACTGAATCGCCGTATCCAAGGCCATCTTCTCACCCTTGGAGGGGGTGGTCAGATCCTCCTTGTAGCAGTAGGTGCAGCTCAGGTTGCAGCCGGTGTTGACGTTCAGCACCACGGTGGTCAACGGGAACTTGTTGACCTGCTGTGGGGCCGGATTGATCCGGGCCACAGTGCTGCCGTCGGAGATCACTTCCAGTGAGCGCAGTTCGTCCAGAACCTCCATCACGTCCTGCTGTGAATAACGCGCAGCCAGTCCGGCCAGTTGCTCCGGAGCGACCTGCTCGTGGGCATCGAACAGCGCCAGCAATTCGCGCCCGAGATCGTCGAGCTCGAAAATGCTGCTGCTGGGGATGTGAAACAGCATCTGACGGGTATCCACATCAACCCGGTGCAGATTCGGTTTCACCAGCGTCATGGCGCCCATATTCACCTCTTTTCGTTCTGTTAGGTGGCTACCACTGAATCGATCAGTCAAGCACGCGTTCAACAAAGTCAGGTACGGATACCAGCATGCTGCCGCGTCCTTCCACGGCATTGCCACCATCATCAACGGTGGCAACCACGTTCAGACGGCCCACATTGTTGGCTGACATCTTGCGCTCGGGATTCGGACCCGCATCACCGGGAATAAACATACCGGCTGGGGTAATCTCACCCGCATAAAGATGATCCTTGTCGTGCTCGGCGATCTCGTCGGCCGGTTCAATCGACCAGCTGGCAGGCATGTAACCCAGGCGCACATCATCTTCAGTACCCGGCTCACCATCGGCACCGGCGCTGTAACCGATAGCGCGGTAGGTGGCACGGATCTTCTCCATCTCGCCGCCATTACCGCCGATACGAGAGATGGCATTCACCGGTGTTACATCAACCCGGGCGACCTGCTCATAGACGTTCAGCGCCACATCGCTGTCAGCGGATCCCACCTTCACGGTATTCACACCTGTATCACCCGCGGCTGTTGCGGCCACAACGATACGGTCTTTGCTACGCGCAATGATCTTGTCGACGCTTACCCCATCACCCAGATCGATATCGCCATCCAGATTCTGGCCAACGATGACCAGTTCGGCGGATTCGCCCGCTTTCAGGTAGGTAGGCATAACGGCAACGACCTGAGCATCGCCCGTGTCTTTAACCGCGCGAAGCTCACCACCGATCTCATCTTCGGCGGCCAGGAACATACGTCCATCCATCATCTGGCCGTTCTTATCGGCGGCCATCACCTGACGCATTTTGACACTGTCGATGGTGATCGTGCCGCGCCACTCGTAACCGGTGAACACGGTGGCATTACCCTTGCCTTCGATCACGGCGCCATCGGCATAGTTGCCTTCCAGCTCCAGGCTATAGCGGTCCTCGCCGGTTTTCGCCGCGGTCATCCAGGCGGAGAATTCGCCTTTGGCCGGGATATAACCCAGCACGCGCCAACGACCCATCAGGCTCGCCTTATCAGCCTTTTTCCAATCATTCCATTCGGGCGTCACCAACGGGTACATCTCGGCCAACTTCACCGCTGTCTCGTCATGGGCCAGGTGATACCAGGGACGGTCACGAGAGCCGGCATGCAGCTCAATACCCGGGAATTGCGCCATGTGGAAGTCCACCAGGGTCTGCCACTCATCCTCGGTGCGGCGCTGCAATCCGATACGGGCTGCACTGTGGCAACGGGCACACATCTGCATAACGTTCTCGTCGATACCGACTTCCACCCGGTTGGTATCCTGCTCCAGCAGATAACGGAAAGGCGCAGATTCTTCCGGTGCCAGTCCCTGATGGTCGGACAGATACTTGATTACCGTCCGCTTCTCTTCCGTACTGATTTCCAGGTCGCGCAGGTGCTGCATGCGGTTCAATGTCATCTGCCAGCCTTCCGGCGTCTTACGCAGATCACTGATTCGGGAAAAGCTGGGATTATCCGCATCACCCGATTCGGTATGACAGGCCAGGCACCTGTCACGGATTATCTCCTGTGCGTCCGCGGCCAGGGCCGGCAGACTGCCCAGTCCCGCCAGGGCCAGGATACTGGCTCCCAGCAGTGCACCCTTGGTTCTGTTGTTATTCAATGCCATCACTCCTACCTAGTCAGGATGATTGTCGACGAACGAGCCTGCCGATGACTGTAGCCGATGAGGAAGGCGCCCTCGGCGGTGCTCCATGGGAAGCTATGAATAAGTCCATGGCCTCTCAGACTTCCCTTGCCTACTCAAATTAAGATCGCTGTGTAAATAAAGTTCGCGACACATTTACCAAGTTGTCTTGTTATGTAACAGCTTGTAACAGGCGATTCTATCTAATTGATAATTCTGAATATTCATCGTTATCACAGGACTTGAGCCGCCTGGCTATTTAAAGATATGTTAGATTATTCTTGGCAGGACGCAGGGATCAGCAGGACGCCCCAGATGGAATCAGCCCACGATAGTGTTCGGTACCCTATGAATCAGACCCGCAACCCCGCCCGTATCCTCGTTGTTGAAGATGATTTCGCTTCCCGAGCACTGCTGGTCAGCCACTTCGAAAAGGAGGGCTATCTGGTGAGTGAAACCGATCAGGCCGATGACCTGTGCAATCGCGTACGCGAAGAGCAGATCGATCTGGTGCTTCTGGATATCAATCTGCCCGGCCGCGATGGTCTGACGCTGACCCGGGAACTAAGGGCAAATTCGCTGGTGGGTATTATTCTGGTAACCAGCAAGGATGATGAGATCGACCGGATCGTCGGCCTGGAGCTGGGAGCCGATGACTATGTCACCAAACCGTTCAATCCACGCGAACTGTTGGTCAGAGCCAAAAATCTGCTCTGGCGTATCGGGTCCGGCAGTCACTCGCCAGCTCAGACCGAAGCCCCCCAAACGCCCGCCTGGTCGTTCGAGAATTGGCTGCTTGATCCCCAGAAGCGTCAACTGATCGGCCCGGATGGCCACGCCGAGCGTCTGCCCGAAGGGGAGTTCAAACTGTTACGGGCGCTGGTCACCCGACCCGGTCAGGTGCTCTCCCGCGATCAGTTAATGGATGCGATCCATGATCGGGAGTGGACCCCGAATGACCGTTCCGTCGATGTGCTGATCGGACGCCTGCGGCGCAAGCTCGGTGACAATCCGTCCAATCCCCAGTTGATCCTCACCGCCCATGGCGCAGGCTACATGTTCGCCGGCTATGTAAACCGATAACGGCATCCATCGCCGGATTCACACTCAAAACCGTTGTCAGACCGCCAGATACTGCTTGACCAGCTCATCACTGAGGTTCGCCATGCTGTCGGCGGCCATGATCCGCCCCCGGTCCAGAATGGCAAAACGGTCAGCGTATTTGCGGGCAAAGGGCAGCTTCTGCTCCACCAGGATCACGGTCAGCCCATCCTCTTTCATCAGACGACGGATCACCTCACCGATCTGAGCCACGATGTTGGGCTGAATCCCCTCCCCCGGTTCATCCAGAATCAGCAGACGCGGCTCAATCACCAGTGCCCGCCCAATGGCCAACTGCTGTTGCTGACCGCCGGAGAGGTCACCGCCACGGCGATTCTTCATCTCTTTGAGGACGGGAAAGAGCTCGTAGATGCGCTCGGGAATTGTTTTCAGGCCATCCTTGCGCACCGCCAGACCGGTACGCAGGTTTTCCTCCACCGTCAGCATGGGGAAGATCTGACGGCCCTGGGGTACATAGCCGATGCCCAGTCTTGAGCGCTCCTCGATGCTGCGCTTGGTCAGTTCCACATCGCCTTCCAGCATGATAGAACCGCTCTTGACCGACTCCTCTCCCATGATCGTCTTCATCAGCGTGGTCTTGCCCACACCATTACGCCCCATCACACACAGACATTCGCCTTTGGGAATCTGTAGATCCAGATCCCAGAGGGTGTGGCTCTCACCGTAGAACTGGTTGAGCTGTTCGATCTTGAGCATCAGTCATCCTCCCCCAGATACACCTTCACTACATCCGGATCAGCGGAGACCTGATCCATGCTTCCTTCGGCCAGAACACTGCCCTGATGCAACACAGTCACCTTGCGGGCAATGGAGCGCACAAAACCCATATCATGTTCCACCACCACCACGGACTGTTTGCCGGCAAGCCCCGTGAGCAGCTCGGCGGTACGTTCCATCTCCTGCTCGGTCATCCCGGCTACCGGCTCATCCACCAGCAGCAAGCGCGGTTTCTGCATCAGCAACATACCGATCTCCAGCCACTGCTTCTGGCCGTGGGACAGAATCCCGGCCAGGCGTTCACGCAAATCCGACAGACCGATGATATCCAGCACCTCGTCGATACGGTCCTGATGTTCGCCGGTCAGCGCCGCAGTCAAGGTCGGGAATACCCGCTTGTCGGCGGCCATGGAAAGTTCCAGGTTCTCAAACACCGTCAGTGCCTCAAACACCGTGGGTTTCTGGAACTTGCGGCCGATTCCCAGCGTGGCGATCTCCGGTTCATTCATGTTGAGAAGGTTATGGCGGCTACCGAACCAGACCGACCCGGTATCCGGACGTGTCTTGCCGGTGATGATATCCATCATCGTGGTTTTCCCCGCCCCGTTGGGACCGATGATGCAGCGCAGCTCGCCATCATCGATGGTCAGGTTCAGGTTGTTGATCGCCTTAAAGCCATCGAAGCTAACCGTCACATCCTCCAGATAGAGAATCGGACCGTGGCGTACATCTACCGGAGACTGGGTAGGCGCCAGAAATTCGAACACCCGGTCACGACGGGTGAACTCCGTCATAATGCTCATACGCCGGCCTCCTGTGCAGTACCCGCTACGCTTTTGTCAGTACTTGCTTTCTTCTGTGTTAACCCCGCCAACAGACCTGCGATCCCCTTGGGCAGGAACACGGTGACCAGGACGAACAGCGCCCCCAGAGCAAATAGCCAGGCGTCGGGCATGACGCCGGTAAACACGGTTTTGGCGTAGTTGACGATCAGGGCACCGATCACGGCACCGTAAAGCGTGGCGCGACCACCTAAAGCGACCCAGACCACCACCTCGATAGAGAACAGCGGCGAAAACTCGCTGGGGTTGATAATCCCCACCTGCGGCACATACAACGCACCGGCTACACCGGCCAACATGGCCGAGACCACGAAGACAAACAGCTGTATCCGTTCCACCCGGTAACCGATAAAGCGGGTACGCGCCTCGGCATCGCGACAAGCCACACTGACCCGTCCCAACTTGGAGCCAACAATGGCACGACAGATCAGGTAGCCGATAGCCAGTGCAATCCCGGAGGCGACAAACAGCCCCAGACGTGCGCCATCGGTACGCAGATCAAAGCCGAGAATATCCATAAAGTCGGTCAGGCCGTTGTTGCCGCCAAAGCCCATCTCGTTGCGGAAGAACGCCAGCATCAGGGCAAAGGTGAGTGCCTGGGTGATAATCGACAGGTACACACCGGTCACCCGGGAGCGGAAAGCCAGATAGCCGAAAATAAAGGCCAGGATACCCGGTGCCAGCAGCACCATCAGGAAGGCGAACCAGGCCATATCGAAGCCATACCAGTACCAGGGCAGCTCCTGCCAGTTCAGGAACACCATAAAGTCGGGCAGCTCAGGATTACCGTAGACACCGCGATCACCGATCTGGCGCATCAGGTACATACCCATGGCGTAACCACCCAGCGCAAAGAAGGCGCCGTGACCCAGGCTGAGGATCCCCAGGTAGCCCCAGACCAAGTCCACCGCCACCGCCAGCAGCGCGTAGCAGAGGTATTTACCCATCAATGTCACGGTATAGGTGCTGACATGCAGCGCGCTATCTTCCGGCATGGTCAGGTTAAGAAAGGTCACCAGCGCGACAGCGCCAAGCAACACGGCCAGGAAGATCTGGGTAGAGCGTTCGGTAAATGGCCGTGTCAGCCAGGACTGTCCGTAATTGGTGGATTGCGTCATCGATCAACCCTCCGCAGCACGGCCCTTCTGCGGGAAGAGTCCGCGCGGGCGTTTTTGAATGAACAGAATGATAAAGACCAGAACCAGGATCTTGGCGAGAACCGCACCGGCCCAGGGTTCGAGCAGCTGGTTAATGGTACCCAGTGACAGACCTGCTACCAGAGTGCCCCAGAGGTTACCCACACCGCCGAACACCACGACCATGAAGGAGTCGATGATGTAGTTCTGACCCAGGTTGGGACCCACGTTGGTGATCTGGGACAGAGCAACACCGGCCAGCCCGGCCACACCGGAACCCAGCGCGAAGGTCATGATATCCACGCGGGTCGCCTTGATACCCATGGAACGCGCCATCGCCCGGTTCTGCGTAACCGCACGAACCTCAAGGCCCAGACGGGTCTTGCGCATAATCAGCATCAGGCCTGCAAACACCACCAGTGCGAAACCGATGATATAGAGGCGGTTCAGCGTCAGGCTCAACGCCTCGTTGATCATGATTGAGCCGCTCATCCACTCCGGAGTCACCACGGTGCGGTTAAGCGGAGAAATGACGGTACGGACCAGCTGCTGCAGAATCAGGCTGATACCGAAGGTCGCCAGCAGGGTTTCCAGGGGGCGCCCTTTCAGGTGCTGGATCACGGTACGCTCGATCGCTACACCGGCCAAAGCCGCAACCATAAAGCCTGCCGGAATCGACAGTATCAGCGCCAGCCCCGGCTGACCCGGTAGCAGCTGCTGCATGCCCCAGGTGGTGTAGGCGCCCAGCATGATCAGCTCACCATGGGCCATATTAATGACACCCATAACGCCAAAGGTTATCGCCAGACCGATGGCGGCCAGCACCAGCACAGAACCCAGTGAGATACCGAAATAGAGGGTCTTGGCGGCGTTGTTCAGTTTTAGTTTCTGCTCGATCTGGTCCAGCGCCGTCTGTGCGGCGGCAGCCAGCTCGGCATTATCACTGCGCGCTGCGTTGGTCAGCGCGGCGCGGGCATCGATGTTAAGGCTTCCGGACAGTTGTGCCACGGCATCGAGATCGCCAAGCGCATCCACCTTGTAGATTGCGATTGCTTCTGTGAGCGCCGCTTTTACATCACTGTTGGCTTCCGCCTCCATCAATGCAGTAATCCGCTCGATCAGCGTTTCATCCACACTGCCGCGCAGTTCACGGGCAGCGGTCAGCCGCTTTTCCGGATCCTGCACCGTCAGATCGATCACCGAAAGAATGCCATCCAGTTCCCGGCGCAGTGCATTGTTGACGCGGATGCTGTCCAGATCGCGCCGTGAGACTTCGCCGATCTCCTCACCACTGAGGGCATCGGCCACGGTCCAGTTACGGCCCCGGTTCTCCAGCACGATGACAAAATCACCGGTCTCTTCATTTTGCGCCAGCTTGCCATCGGCAAAGGCTTCCAGCCATTGTCGCGCCCGCTCATCGCCGCTGCTTGCTATATCGCTGATTACAGCTCCCTTTTTGGCGTTGGGGGCATCAGCCAACTGTTTAAGCAGAGATTTGGCCTGGGCGTCGTCAGCCTGCGCGGGCAGCGCCATCAGGGCTAACAGACAGGCAGTCAGAAGCAGTCTGAGCGACCGTATGATGCTCATGGGTGCGTCCTATCTTTCGGTTAGTTTGGCTTTGGAGCTGTCCCTGACGGGACGGAAGGTACAGGCACCGCGCTGGGCGGTGCCTGTTTTTTCAGCCGTTGCGGCTTAGTTGGTAGCGACTTTCTCGCCACCGCCACAGGTCTTCTCGACCACGTTGTAGTTACCGCAGAACAACGGCTTACGCCAGTCACTGATCAGGTCTTTGGAGCCCGGCAGGAAGTCGGACCAGGCATCACCGGCTACAGTAGACGGCGTTTCCCAAACCACGGAGAACTGACCGTTATCCTGAATCTCACCGATCAGCACCGGCTTGGTGATGTGGTGGTTCGGCATCATGGTCGCGTAACCACCGGTCAGGTTGGGTACGGAAACACCGATGATGGAGTCTTTAACCGCATCCACATCGGTGGTGCCGGCCTTCTTAACCGCTTCCAGCCACATGTTGAAGCCGATGTAGTGTGCTTCCATCGGATCGTTGGTAACCGCGTTTTCATCACCCTTGTAGGCAACCCACTGGTCAATGAAATCGTAGTTGGCATCGGCATCCACGCTCATGAAGTAGTTCCAGGCGGCCAGGTGACCGACCAGCGGCGCGGTGTCGATACCGGACAGCTCCTGCTCACCCACGGAGAAGGCAACAACCGGGATGTCGGACGCAGAGATACCCTGGTTACCCAGCTCGCGGTAGAACGGCACGTTGGCATCACCGTTGATGGTGGAAACCACGGCGGTCTTCTTGCCCTGGCTACCGAACGACTTGATGTCGGAAACGATAGACTGCCAGTTGGAGTGACCAAACGGGGTGTAGTTGATCATGATGTCTTCTTCGGCAACACCGTGATCTTTCAGGTAGGTTTCCAGGATCTTGTTGGTAGTACGCGGATAAACATAGTCGGTACCGGCCAGCACCCAGCGCTCAACACCGATCTCGTTCATCAGGTAATCGACAGCCGGAATCGCCTGCTGGTTTGGCGCAGCGCCAGTGTAGAAGACGTTTTCGGATGACTCTTCACCTTCGTACTGAACCGGGTAGAACAGCAGACCGTTCAGCTCCTCGACCACCGGCAGTACCGACTTACGCGATACAGAGGTCCAGTTACCGAAGATCACATCCACTTTTTCCTTGGCCAGCAGCTCGCGGGCTTTCTCGGCAAACAGCGGCCAGTTGGAAGCCGGATCGACAACAACCGGCTCCAGCTCGCGACCGAGCAGACCACCGTTTTCGTTCTGCTTCTCGATCAGCATCAACATGGTGTCTTTCAGTGTGGACTCACTGATAGCCATGGTGCCGGAGAGAGAGTGCAGGATACCAACCTTGATCGGATCCGCTGCAAAGGCAGCCATGGAGAAACCGGTTGCACCAACGGTCAGCGCGACGCCTGCGGCCAGTGATTTGATCTTCATTACTTACCCCCTTTGGGATTTTAAGAAAAGAAACTCAACACAAGAGCGATTATTCTTTTCCGGGGGCCGAAGGGGTATGCGCGCAATGACGCAGGCAACTACGTCATTTGACGTAGTCGGCACCTGTAAAGCTGAAACGAAGGGAAAATGGGACCTACACTTTTTGGCACGGGTTAGCCTTTTTTCTCCAGCGCCAGGTAGTGCTCAATGCCCGCGATCTGGTCTTCGGCGTGGTGATTCACATACAGCACCGTGGTTTCGCCAGCGGCACAGATCTTTTCGATCAACGCCAGCACCAGCTGTCTGTTCATATCATCCAGCCCCAGGCAGGGTTCATCGAGGATCAGCAGCGGCGGGTGTTTGACCATGGCCCGGGCGATCAGCAGCAGGCGCTGATCGCCGTAGGAAAGCTTGTTGAAGGGCTGGTCGGCGCGCTCGGTCATACCCAGCAGGGCCAGCCACTGATCGGCGATCTCCTTCTGCTTGTCGGTGGACTTGGAGTACATGCCGATGCTGTCGTAGAAGCCGGAGATGATCACGTTTTTGCAACTGGTGCTGACACGGTACTCCCACTGCAACGCGGTGGATACGTAACCAATAAACTGCTTGATCTGCCAGATGCTCTCGCCGTTGCCACGCTGGAAACCGAAGACAAAGATATCGTTCACGTAGCATTGTGGATGGTCACCGGTAATCAGTGACAGCAGGCAGGTTTTGCCACTGCCGTTCGGCCCGCTCAATTGCCAGTGCTGACCGCGTTCGATGGTCCAGTCCAGGCCATCGATGATCACATCATCGCCATATTTAACGCTGATGTTTTTCAGGCTCACCAGCGGCTGAGCGGGGTCCAGATCCGGCAGCTTGCCGGCGGGGTCCGCCCCGGGCACTTCGAGATCCGTGGTTTTCAGGTGCAGCAACTGGTACAGCTCGTTAAAGGCGACTTCATCCAGACGATCCACCGTATGGCTCAACCGCCCTTTATCGACGTAAGCAACATGGGTGATGAATTCAGGCATCTCGTCAAAACGGTTCAGTACCAGGATCATCGGCACTTCATCAACGATGGCGGCCAGATGCGCCTGCAGCATCACCAGGGTGTCGGCATCCAGGCCGTCGAAGGGCTCATCCAGAATAAGCAGGTCCGGCTTGCTGGAGAGCGCCCGGATCAGCATCATTTTGCGGGTTTCCCCGGTGGAGAGCTTGCGAAAGGCCCGATCCAGCAAGCCGGTAAGGCCAAACTTCTCAACCAGCTCACTGGCCAACTCGGGATCGGCGCAGTCATTAAAAATCATTTCGCGGACAGGCGTGCCCTCGGCGATAACGTCCATGATATCGGCGTCATCTTTTTTCAGCTCCTGTGCGATCAGCTCGGCCTGAGCCTCAAAAGAGACCAGCCCGACATTGCCGGGAACACCGGTTAACGTGCCACTTTCTATCTCACCGAATCCGGCCAGTACAGCGCCCAACGCCGACTTGCCTGCACCGTTGGTGCCGGTGATCACCCAATGCTGATCGAGCTCGATCTGCCAGTCGATCTCGCTGAGTTTAAAGCGATCATCAAAGTTCACTGTTAAATTTTGCAGGGAGATAGAAGCAGTCATCGGCATGAATCCAGGCAAAAGGTATTTTGAAAGCTAAACTGTTTGTTGAAAGCGTTCAGACAAAAAGGCCGGACTTCCTGTGAGGAGGCCCGGCCTTTTCTGTTTAACGGGCTATACGCCGATTAAACGATTTTCTTCATGTCAGCCATGTGACCACGCAGAACCGCACCCACCTTCTCAACCGGGTGGCTGCGCAGCGCGGTGTTGACTTCGATCAGGCGAGCATTGTCGACGCCGTTGTCATCAACGTTCAGGCCTTTACCGATCACGTCGGACTTGATGCCCTTCATGAAATCAGCCAGCAGCGGTACACACGCGTGGTTGTACAGGTAGCAGCCGTACTCAGCGGTATCGGAGATAGTGGCGTTCATCTCGTACAGTTTTTTACGGGCGATGGTGTTGGCGATCAGCGGAGTCTCGTGCAGAGACTCATAGTATGCAGACTCAGCGATGATGCCGGCAGCGGTCATAGTTTCGAACGCCAGCTCAACACCGGCTTTAACCATGGCAACCATCAGGATGCCGTTATCGAAGTATTCCTGCTCGGAGATTTCGAAATCGCCGGCCGGAGTCTTTTCGAAGTTGGTTTCAGCGGTTTCTGCGCGCCAGGTGTGCAGTTTGATATCGTCGTTGGCCCAGTCTTCCATCATGCCGGAAGAGAAGTTGCCGTTCATGATGTCGTCCTGGTGCTTGTTGTACAGCGGACGCATGATCTGCTTGAGCTCTTCAGCCAGGTCGAAAGCCTTGATCTTGGCCGGGTTGGACAGACGGTCCAGCATGTTGGTTACGCCGCCGTACTTCAGTGCTTCGGTGATGGTTTCCCAACCGTACTGAATCAGCTTGGACGCGTAACCCGGATCTACACCCTCTTCAACCATCTTGTCGAAGCACAGGATAGAACCGGTCTGCAGCATACCGCAGAGGATAGTCTGCTCGCCCATCAGGTCGGACTTCACTTCCGCGATGAAGGAAGACATCAGAACGCCCGCTTTGTGACCGCCGGTACCGACAGCGTAGGCTTTAGCCAACGCCAGACCTTCACCTTTCGGGTCGTTGTCTTCGTGAACGGCGATCAGAGTCGGCACACCGAAACCACGCACGTATTCAGCACGGACTTCAGAACCCGGGCACTTCGGCGCAACCATGATAACGGTCAGGTCGTCACGGATTTTCATGCCTTCTTCAACGATGTTGAAACCGTGAGAGTAGGACAGGCAGGCGCCCTCTTTCATCAGCGGCATAACAGCGTTAACAACAGCGGTGTGCTGCTTATCGGGGGTCAGGTTCAGAACCACGTCCGCTGTCGGGATCAGCTCTTCGTAGGTACCTACGGTGAAGCCGTTCTCGGTGGCGTTCTTCCATGACTGACGCTTCTCGGCAATCGCTTCCGGACGCAGCGCGTAAGACACATCCAGACCGCTGTCACGCAGGTTCAGACCCTGGTTCAGGCCCTGGGCGCCACAGCCGATAACGACCATCTTCTTGCCTTTCAGCGCTTCAACGCCGTCAGCAAATTCAGAGAGGTCCATGAAACGGCATTTGCCGAGCTGTTCCAGCTGCTCGCGAAGCGGCAGTGTATTGAAGTAATTGGCCATCTGACTCAAATCCTGATTTACACGGTTAAAGTATCGACACTGGGTCTGATCGATACCCATAAAGAAGACCCTGGCGGCTGCCCAACTGCGCGGCAACCTGCATTAAGTGACGCCACTCTATAGAAAATAGATCCTTGCGTAAATTGACATATATGCAATGACATGTCCCTTATTTTGCAATGCTCTGCTATTATGCGTTGTATGAATATCAGAGCCCTCAAACACTTCCTCTCGCTGGCGGAAACCCTGCACTTTGGCCGTGCTGCCGACGAGTGCAATATCAGCATCTCAGCGCTCTCGCGCAACATCCGCCAATTGGAAGACGCCGTGGGCGCTCAGCTGTTCAACCGGGATAACCGCACCGTCGCACTGACGCCCGAGGGCAGGCAGTTCCTCAAATACGCCCGGGAATCCTGCAATCAGTGGGATATGATCCGCTATGAACTGACCGACAACTCGGACCAGCTACGCGGCGAGATCAGCCTTTATGGTTCTGTCACCGCAAGCTACAGCTTCCTGTTCGACCTGCTCAGCCGCTTTCGTATCGCCCATCCCGGCATCGAAATCAAGCTGAGAACCGGCGATCCGGAACACGCCATCGCTCACATCCTGGATGGTTCCGAGGACATAACCATCGCCGCACGGCCGCTAAAGCTACCCAGAGGCCTGGCCTTCAAACCCATCGCCATCTCACCGCTACTGTTTATCGCGCCCATCGAGCAACAGGTACCCAACGTACCCACCGACCCGCCGAAAGACCCAAAAGAGTGGGCCGATATCCCGATGATCCTGTCGGAAGGTGGCGTGTCCCGTTACCAGGTGGATGAATGGTTTGCCCAGCACGGCATCAAACCGAAGATCTACGCACAGGTCACCGGTAACGAAGCGATCGTAAGCATGGTAAGCCTGGGCTTTGGCATCGGCGTGGTGCCCAAGATCGTGCTGGATAACAGCCCGCTGGCCAACCGGATCCATGTGCTGGACGTAACGCCCGAGCTCGAGCCCTACGATATAGGCTTGTTTACGCTGAAAAAGAACCTGGCGAACCCGCTGGTGGAGGCGTTTTGGAATTTGATGTAATACGGAAAGACAGGGCGCACTGATTCAACTCCTATTCCCAGACGATAAAAAACGGGCCACAAGAGCCCGTTTTTTATCGCTTACTGAACGCTAGGTTCAGATCACGGAGATGTTCTCAGCCTGAGGACCTTTCTGGCCCTGAGTCACAGAAAACTGAACTTCCTGGCCTTCAGCCAGGGTTTTAAAGCCTGAACCGGTAATCGCACTGAAATGTGCGAAAACGTCCGGACCACCGCTCGCCTGCTGGATAAAGCCAAAGCCTTTAGTTTCGTTGAACCATTTAACGGTGCCAGTAGTAGTAGACATAATAGTATTCTCGTTCAAAAAATATGATTGAACACTGCAGCCAAAATGCTGAACAGGTTCGGATAATGCTCTAAATAATACAAGGACTTATGAAAACTGAACGAGGTACATACGATTAGGCAGGACGTCGAAAAGGTGCATAAATGCAGGTGTTACTCTCAAGCCAGCCCACAGTACGCTTATTATTGGTCCGGCGATAGCTTTATTTCATTTATTTTCATAAAAAGGCGTTTGGCGCGAGGGTGTTCATAGTTCTGTGTCACCTGGTAGCCCGATACCTGATCGCACGGCTCTCATGCATGCGCTTATGTCATTTGCTTGAATGGTAGCAAGAACCACATGGTAGATGTTGTACATACGTAATCCGGGGTTACGGGCTCAGTATCCACTTTGGAGGGATCCAGCATCCGTGGAGGCGGCCAATCGTTAAGAGGCCCCCTTTGCGCACATTGCAGACCTTAGCGGGAATTGGCCAGTCATTCCGGGTACCACTGTACCTGTGGACAAGCGGCTTTAAGTTTCTGTTGTTACATACAGCGTATTGAAGGGTGTGTGCCGTGGACGCTTGTTGTGTCACTTGGCTGTATTCACTTGTGACTGGCAACAGTCGGGAAAATCGTTCAGTATCAGAGATACTATGGACTAGCTGTTGCGGGATACTGCGCACGGCAAAGCTACAAAACGCGCTTGCTCATTTTCACCGGAAGAGAATGGCTGTGGTATCTCGATTTATCCTTTCTCTTCAAGTGCTTATAACAAATCTCCCAGTCTCCGGCTGAGAGCAAATATGCACGTGCGCAGTATTATAACATTACATCTAAATGACATATGACCACTTGGAGTTTGAATGAAAGTAGGATTTTTCTTCGGGGCAGGAGCCGAGATAGGTTATGGACTTCCGAGCGGTGGAAAGTTCGCCATCGACCTCTTTCGACAAGATGTGAGTGAACATAAGAAAAAGCTGCGTGAACAGCTTGGGAAAATTGATGCACGAACAAATTATGCCACTAGCTGGCTTCCAGAGAATTATGCAACACAGCGTATTCATGCATTCGGTAAAAATGAATTTACAGCGTTAATTGAATCCTCAATTGAATACAGGAAAAATGAAATCATTCGGAGGCTTAACGTCTTCGATGAAGAGGTCGAATATGCTCTTTCTCAATTAGGTATAGAAAAGGATATTCTAATTGATAAGTTCAATGAGCAGATGGATACCGACTTTGGCGAACACCTGTATTCGACGGCAATAAGAATGAACCCAATCCTTGCCAATGAAGTCAGGCTTTTTGGAAGTGAATCATATTCCGCGATTTTAAGTGTTATTAGTGGTGGGCAAAACTCTGCTGATCTTCAACGTTACGCAGGAGCTTTTCTTCAACTACTTGTTGGGGCTCATGGTCAGCACCTAGTGCAACGGCTAAACCAAGAGCTTTTTGAGGCTGCTCCGGACGATATTCCAATTTTCGATGACGTTACAGGTATGTTTAAGCTCGAGTTTAGCCGCGCTGGCCTGACCGCTTTAGAGTTATTGCTTGAAAAGCGTCGTAATTATGATCTTGAAAATGGTAATGTTTCTGAAATTTTATGTGCTGTTTCTCAGCAGGTTTTGGAAAATATATTTACAACAGTTTTAGACTATCAATCGTTAATCGATAGTCATTTTAGATATCTATTTTCACCCAGAACAGAATGGGCAAAGTTTTCGAAAATGGTCATTTTCCTTAGAGCAACTAGAGATTATATAGTTAAACAATTAGATGCAATTGGTGACCTCCCAGAAAATGGTTATTATCACGACTTGGAAAAATGTGAACAACTTGGACTTGAGGTTTCTGCTATTGGAACTTCGAACTATAACAGTTTGGTTGAAAAGATATCTGAGGATCTTGATTTTGAGATACCTGCTGTCCAGCACCTAAATGGCGGCGTAACTGATTACTATAATCCATACAAGAATTCGGTAATTTCGGAGGATGATCCTGATCAAGTTCCCGAGGATCAGCTACACGTTCCATTTGTTCTTACCCAAAGCGGGTTGAAGCCGTTAACCTCTGTAGATATGTCTCGTAGATATGTCGGGCTATACGATGAATATGTTGCATGCGACCGTTTGGTTATTGTGGGTTATGGGTTTAATATAGATGATAGCCACATTAATGGCCTTTTCAGGAAGCTTGTTGAGGAAGAAGGAAAGTCAATGTTCTGGGTCTGTTTGGGTAAAGATGGGTCAGCAGAATCTCAGAAAAGAGCCTTGGTAAAACGACTCCGTATTGCCCCAGAGCATCGTGATCTAATAACCGTTATTCCTGTAGAGCCAGCAACTAGATCAATCGGTGATGAGGGATGGTTGGAGATAGTAGCTCAGGGCAATTAGGAGATGTAATAATGCATTGCACCGGACAAGCCGGTGAATGTTGCGTTCGGCCAGCACTAACTCTCACATACTTGGCAAAGCCCTAATCATTTCGGTGGATGAGCGCAATGGATTTGACTCAAGAATATTGGTGGAAAGTATTGCTAGAACTAAAGCTCCGCAAGGTAAGCGGCGACGCGTTCCAGAACTTTTTCTCCGATGTCATGCATAAATGCCACGGTGATGATTTCGTTAGGCTCCGTCCTTTTGGTAGCAAAGGTGATAAGGGTTGTGACGGCTACCTCCAGTCAAGCGGACAAGTGTTTCAATGCTACGGTGCGATAAATGGTGACGGAGGTAAAGTCAATTACCTGATCGGCAAAATGAAGGAAGACTTTGAAAAGGCCAAGGAAAAGCTTCCGTCGATCATGAAGGAATGGTGCATGGTCCACAACTTGGTGGACGGTTTACCAATTGACGCTGTCGAAGTTCTCGAAGAGCTTAAAAAGGAGAACTCAGACATAAAATTCGGATTCATTGGACTGGAGGGTATTGAACGGCGGATAAGCGCCCTCGACAGAACCCAAGTCGAGAGCTTGCTGGGGCCTGTCGCCACAAATCTCGATGCACGAAACCTTCAGATCGAGGAACTTCGCGAGCTGGTGAGTGCCGTTGCAAAGGGAGCGGAGTCGATGACGGCTACAAGCTCACCCATTGAGCCTGTACCTGCTGATAAACTCGATGCTAATGATCTTCCCGGGCACTGGCGTTCCCTGATTGCCGGGGGGTGGCAAAATGCTCATCTCGTAGCCAGTTATCTTGACCGACACCCGGAGCCGCTCGTCGGTGAAAGAATCGCTCGTCTGTTCAATGAAAAATACCAATATTTCAAGGCGCAGCACTTGTCGCCAGGTGCGATCATGAACTCGCTTTACGAATTCGTAACAGGCGCTGGTACTGTCTCTCCAGAACGCCAAGTTGCTGCACAAGCCCTGCTTGCCCACCTGTTTGAAAGCTGTGACATCTTCGAAAACGTAACAGAGGAGATAACAGCATGATTCTACCAGGCAAGCATCTCAAGCATGATCGCTCGCTCATCGGTATCGGGGGGGAGATTCTAGCCGCTATCCACGGCGAATACACAGTTTCAGAGCTTTGGGAGCAAGTGCGCGCTAGGCGCTCCCCCAAAGCAACGCCAATTTCTTACGACTGGTTTATCTTAACCTTGATCTTTTTGTATGCGATAGGTGCCATAGATTACGACCAGGGCTTGATAAGTATTGGAGACGGATTGTGATATTGAATATCGATAGTTCGATACCGACATTCAAGAGAGTTGAGTTCCATGAAGGTCTAAATGTCCTGTTATCAGACAGACAGCCTGGCGCAACGAATAAGCAAACGAGAAACAGCGCAGGGAAAACGAGTCTGGTGGAGATCATTCATTTTCTACTTGGCGCGGACTGCCCCAAGGGAAATCTGTTTCGCACTGACGCACTTATCGAGCATACGTTTCGGGCAGATTTCTTGTTTGGCAGCAAGGTATTTTCGGTTGAACGGGGTGGAGCGGAGCCTTCGAAGATAATTATCCTAAATGAATTGAAAGACCGAGTGTAGTGGTCAACTAATCCCGGACACGGTTTTAAGTTTTTCTTCCGCCGCCAGTGGACTGATGCCGCCATTGGCACGATGTGGCCGCTGGCGGTTGTAGTAATCCATCAGGTACCGACCAATATCCATTTTGGCGACCAGTAGCGAGGAGTAACCGGTTTCTGGCACCCATTCCGTTTTCAGGCTGCGGAACAGCCTCTCCATCGGCGAGTTGTCCCAGCAATTTCCACGACGGCTCATGCTTTGCTCCATGCGGTAGCGCCAAAGCCGTTGGCGGAACTTCAGGCTCGTGTACTGACATCCTTGATCGGAATGGAACAGGATGCCTTCAGGCTGCCCTCGCCGACTCCAAGCGTC
>NZ_AUAZ01000039.1 GCF_000428985.1 Marinobacterium litorale DSM 23545
CATCCTGCTCAAGGTATAAACAACGCTAAATGAATTCACATATAGGTTGCTTGTCTTGAGATATAAGCTTTGTGTGCTTAGATCCCGACAAGCGCCCACACGAATTACCTGATCGACTTGTTAAAGAGCGTGCTGAGCGACTTATGCTTGCCACCGCAGTGGCTGTATCCGTCGTCTCAAGCGAGGCGCATATCTTACCGCCTCAAACTTCAGTGTCAACCAATTTTTTGCTTCGTTTTCGGTAACTTGGAGTTGAACTCTGGTTGCCGAACCCGTGGCTCGTTGCCGCTGAAGTGGGGGCGTATTCTACTGAGATTCGACACCCCGTCAACAACTTTTTCAGGCCTTTTTAAAAGATCTTCCTTTTAGTCGCTCATACGTCCGCGATCCATACCGCCACGGTGGATTAACCCGGGGGTATAGTGCTAAACAGAGAGTTGGATTCGGCGCCCCTATCAAGGATTTCATGATGTATACCTTGCCTTCGCTTGAAATAACTCGCACTTACAAAGCCATCGCCGTTTTGACCAGCGGCGGCGACGCACCCGGTATGAACCCGGCAATAAGGGGGGTAGTCCGCGCTGCGCTTGGCCAGGGCATTCGTGTTTTTGGGATCAACCGTGGCTATAGCGGTTTGATTGCTGGTGATATGGAAGAGATGAACTCAGCGTCGGTGAGCAATATCGTTCAGCGCGGTGGCACAATCTTGAAAAGTGATCGCTGCGAGGGCTTTAAAAGGCCAGAGGTTCGCGCCCAAGCCGCCGAGATCCTTCGAAACCATTCGATCGATGCGCTGGTGGTTATTGGGGGTGATGGCTCCCTGACCGGAGCCCATCTGCTTTTCGAGGAAACGGGTATTGATGTTATTGGTCTGCCGGGCACCATCGATAACGATATCTTTGGTACCGATGACACCATCGGGTTTGATACTGCCGTTAACACTGCACTGGACGCCATCGATAAGATCCGTGATACGGCGACCTCTCACGAACGCCATTTTCTGGTCGAGGTCATGGGCCGTAATTCCGGTTTTATCGCCATAAACGTGGGCATGGCCGCCGGCGCCGAACTGATTGTGGTACCCGAACGTGCCGTAGAGGTCAGCCAGATTAGTCAGGAGCTTGCTGAAAGCCGACAGGCGGGTACCGGCTCAAGCGGGATTATTGTGGTCGCCGAAGGCCCGGAACCCGGTCTGACCTATCGCCTGGCAGAAAGACTGCGGGAACATAACCAGGACCCGCGGGTCTGTATTCTCGGCCATATCCAGCGTGGAGGGAGCCCCACCGGTCATGACCGGGTGCTGGCCACCTGCATGGGCGCCATGGCAGTGCGTTATCTGTGCGCCGGATATAGTGACATTATGGTGGGCGTGCGTGACGGGCGTATTCTGGATGTGCCGCTTCATGATGTAATCAGTTTCCGCAAAGGACTGGACCCCACCCTGCTGGATCTTGCTCTGCAGGTTCATCGCTGATGAGGAGAACGGCATGAAGCCGATACTGCGCTTTTTCTTCCAGGGCCTGTTGGTCCTGCTGCCGGTCGTGCTCACCGGTTATCTGGTATGGACGATTGCCCATGCCCTGAACGACCTGTTGTTCATAATGATCGGTCAGCATATTGAACGTATTGCCGGCGTCGAGCTCCCACAATGGCTCAGCTCCATTCTTGGGTTGGTATTAGTGCTCGTCTTGATCACGTTTACCGGCATGCTGGCATCGATCTACCTGGGACGCTTTATACTTCAACGCATCGACCAGCTGTTACAACGGATACCACTGGTTCGACTGCTGTACAGTTCACTGAGTGACTTGTTCAAGGCGTTACTGGGAGATCACCGTGGTTTTGACCAGCCGGTACTGGTTCAACTCACAGCCGACCCCGGGATTAGAGTTGCGGGTTTCATCACCCGGGATGATCTGAGCCTGCTTGGGCTGGAGGATGAGGTGTCAGTCTATCTACCCCAATCGTATAACTTTGCGGGGAACCTGATTATCGTTCCCCGGGAGCGGATTACGCCGATTGATGCTAAAGCCAGTCAGGTAACCACGTTTATTGTCAGCGGCGGAGTCTCGACCAGTAGCCGGGAGCAGAAGCCGAAACTCTAATACCCTGGTGTATCCGCTACCTGAGAAACGGGTTAGTCCTGCGCTCGTCACCCAATGTGGACATGGGACCATGGCCAGGTATGAAATCGACATCATCACCCAGTGGTAACAACCGCTCCTTGATCGAACGAATCAGAGTGGCATGATCACCTTGGGGAAAGTCGGTTCGGCCAATAGAACCGGCAAAGAGGACATCGCCCACCTGTGCAACGGCGCTTTCCTGATCATAAAAAACCACATGCCCCGGCGTGTGGCCAGGACAATGAATAACGCTCAGTTTTACATCCCCGACACTCACCTCATCGCCATCAACCAGCCAGCGATCTGGCTCGAAGCCTGCGACTGGATCGAAGCCGAACATGGCACACTGCTGGGCCAAACCCTCTATCCAGAACCGGTCTTGCTCGGCAGGCCCCTCTACCGGCAGTTTAAGGCGGGCGACCAGGTCTGCCGTTCCACCAACATGGTCCAGGTGGCCATGGGTCAGCAGTACTTTGGTCAGGCGAACCCCCTCCTCTTCAACGGCGTTCAGGATGCGCTCCACATCGCCACCGGGGTCAACAACGGCGGCTTCACCGGTTTGTTCACACCAGAATAGGGTGCAGTTCTGCTGAAAAGGGGTTACAGGAATAATTCGATATTTCATGGCAGCTCCAGAACCGTTTAAACCGGTGCCCCAGTATACGCGGGGCACCGTTACAACCCAATCAGGTCTGGAATCGGCTGATCCGCTGCTGAAGCTCTTCTGCCAGCCCTCTCAGTTGCTCACCTTGAGCTGAGACCGTACTTGCTGCACTCACGGTGGCTTCGGATGCACGGGTAATCGACAGCAGGTTATTGTTCATCTCTTCGGAAACCTGACTCTGCTGCTCGGCCGCCGCGGCCACCTGCACACCCATATCCCGTACGGCGTTCATATCCGCAACGATACGCTGGAGTTCCTCACCGGCCTGTAGCGCTTTGGTGACGCTCTCATCGGCCCGGCTGCGTGATCGTTCCATCACCTCCACGGCACGTTTGGCGGCGCGACTGAGCTTTTCGTTCATATCACGAATCTCTTCGGTGGAGCCACGGGTGCGTTGCGCCAACTGACGAACCTCATCGGCTACCACAGCGAAGCCCCGACCAGACTCGCCAGCGCGGGCAGCCTCGATTGCCGCATTCAGCGCCAACAGGTTGGTCTGCTCAGAAATCGCTTCGATCTGACTCAACACTTCGCTGATCTGCTCGGTGTCACCCTCAAGCTCCTGAATCACGCTGGCAGCCTCTTCAACTTCCTTCGCAAGCGCCTTGATACGTTGCACGGTATCATCAACGTCATGGCTGCCTTCGTCCGCCTCATGGTCGGCACTATCAATTGCATCGGCTGTATCACCGGCACTGCGTGCAATCTCATGAATACTCGCCGCCATCTCATTCATAGCGGTCGATAGAAGTTCCGCCTCCTGGGCCTGCTGATCCAGTGCATGACTGGTTTCATCGGCGCTTGAGGCCAATTCGGAAGCACTGCCGCTAAGCTGGGTACTACTGGCAGCGATACTCTGAATCAGGTCCTGGAAAACGGTCAGTGTTTTATCGATCTGACGCCCGACGCGTCCCAGCTCATCACGGCTGTTCAACTCGGTACGCACTCTCAGGTCGCCCGCCGCCACTTTCACCATGGTATCAGCCACCCGATCCAGCGGCTGACAGATGGAGCGGGCAATCATCCACGCCACAAGCCCCATGATCACCAGGGCGATAACAAGCTGAATGCCAACGTGAATCACGCCGTCCTGAAAAGTAGCATTGAGATCCTGAATATAGATCCCGCTTACGACGACCCAGCCCCAGGGTTCGAAAACTGTGCCGTACGACAGCTTGGCCTGGGGCTTATCCTCCCCGGCCTTAGGCCAGTCGTATTCAAAATATCCCTGACCACTACCCTTACCGACCAACGCAGCCATCTGACGGAAGATCGGCTGACCATCACTGCTTGTGCTATTGGCCATGGCCTTGCCTGAGAGACTGGTATCAGCCCCGTGCAAAACCATCTCTGCCTTACGATTCAATACAAAGAAGTAACCGTCTTCCCCATAACGCATCGACTCAATCAGTCCACGGGCGCTTTGCCGGGCCTGTTCCTCACTCAGCTCTCCACTGTCAACCCGCGCCTGCTGTCCCTCAAGCATGGTTGTGACACTCTCGACCAGGGCATGCAGCTTTTCCTGACGCTCTGTGTACAGCTGCTCTCTCATATCGAGGAGCGCCAGCGAAGAGACCAGGGCCAGCAATACGCCGGCCACTAAAATAAGCGCCCAGAGTTTGGACCGCACGGAAAGATTCGATAGAAACACAGGTCAGCTCCATTCCTTTACGAAAGACCCAGTTCGGGACATACCAACGGCATGGTTGAGTCGCCAAAAAGGCACATTTATCAGCCTGTTAGACTAACACCGAAGCCTTCACGCTACCACTTTCTCAACCCGCTTCTTAAGCGTGGTGTTGGCATATACTTTTTTGCCTTCCTTAAGGGCTGCAGCGAGCAATGCCGCCCGGCGCTTATTGAGCCTGGGCATCAACCACTCCAGATCGCTTTGCCAGTAGTAGCGCCGGCGTGCCAAAAGCCGCTCCTGCAACATATCCAGGTCATGCAGATCACCCAGATAATCGCTGAGCAACTTCAGGCGGCGCGTGTGTTTGTCTTTGGAGCTCTGCAGCAGCTGGTTCTGGTAATAGGCGTGTTTAACCGATTTGCGCCAGTCGTGAAGGAGTTCGGAGCCGGCACAATCACGAGCTTTACGCCAAGCCTTCAGCCCCTTGTCGTAGCTTTTACGCAAGCCTTTGCGCAGATCTTTGGGCCGCAGACCGGCCAGATCCATCCTGACCAGTTCATGTGCGATTTGATCCAACGCCTGCTCTACCCGAATCCAGTCCGTGGGCTGCCGGGAGGTCGCCGAGTCTGAATCCGTCTCCAGTGCAGCCAACAGACTCTGGCCCGACGGATGACCGGAGGCCCCCAGGTCAATTAATGTATCTATGGCCACATCGGAGTCACGCGAGCCTGACAGATCATTGGCTAGCTGGCGGCAACGGTCATTGATCCGCTGATATTCCGGTTCCGATAAGCGTCCACGGACCAGTCGAAGAAACGCACGCAGCCGCTTCATCGCCACACGTACTTGGTGAATCGTTTCCTTTTCACCCATTTTCTCCAACGCCGCCAGATCCTGTCGCGCAGTGTCAACCAAACTTAAAGCGGCGTCCCGGGTCGCGGCTTCGATTTTTTCCTGTCGCTTTTTTTTGCCTAATGCTTTCTGCTTCATTATCCCTTGGCAGGACGTTATCCGCCCTCGCGCTCCACATCCACCTGCACAAAACCCTCTGGCGGTACCTCAACCCGCACCAGCATTGGTGCGCAGCAAACCGGACAGTCTTCAATATACTCCTGTTCCGGCTCAATACACTCAACACGCAGCGAGATCAGTTCGCTGCACCAGGGGCATCCTACTTCTACATTTTCCTCGGGGTTCATCACAACGCCCTCTTTTTATTGATGGGTCCCTCTCAATCAACACCGGGCTCTGGATACAGTTATAGCGGATATAACAGAGTTTGCTGCGCTGGACAGGGTTAACCGACACACCTAGACTAGGCCCCTGACTTTATCTTGGTCGGGGTGCCCCACCGTTATTGAAACGGCAGAGGGCTGAGATTACACCCGCAGAACCTGATCCGGCTTGAACCGGCGTAGGAAATCGAGATACACCTATGCAACACATCCAAACCTGCAAAACAGGCTGGCTGTGCGGTTCGCCGTCACAGAGGAGCCTGACATGAGCACCACCCCTATCGCATTGACCATCGCCGGCTCCGACAGCGGCGGCGGCGCGGGTATTCAGGCAGACCTGAAAACCTTTTCGGCTCTGAGTGTCTTCGGAGCCTCGGTTATCACGGCGCTGACTGCCCAGAACACGCGCGAGGTCCGCGCAATTCACGATGTTCCGCCGGCGTTTATCGCCGATCAGCTCAATGCCGTGCTGGATGATCTGACCGTCAATGCCGTGAAGATCGGCATGCTGAGCCGTCCTGAAACGATCCAGACCATCGCCACCATTGTGCGTGAACGCTCACTGGACAATGTCGTCCTGGATCCCGTAATGGTGGCGAAAAGCGGCGACAAGCTTCTCGCCGATGAGGCGATCGACGCACTGCGCAGTGAACTGCTGCCACTGGCCACTCTTATTACTCCCAACCTGCCTGAGGCCTCTGTTTTACTGGGTGTCGATGAAGCCAATGACTCCGATGCCATGCGCGAACATGCAGCTGCATTACTGAGTTTTGGCCCCAGAGCCGTATTGATAAAAGGCGGTCACCTTTCCGACTCGGGCAGCGAGGAGAGCTCCGATCTACTGCTCAACGCCCATCGCGAGCGCTGGCTACCGGCGAAAAGGATCCAAACTCGCAACACCCACGGCACCGGCTGTACGCTCTCCTCCGCGATCGCGGCCGGTCTGGCGAAAGGCCTGGATATCGACATAGCAGTGGAGCAGGCAAAAGCCTATATCGGTGAAGCAATCGCCGCTGCTGATCGCCTATCGGTGGGCAATGGACACGGACCCACTCACCACTTCCACCGCTGGTGGTGAAAGTGGATATACGGCTTGAGAGAGCCAGCCTCAGCTGGCGGCATCACTGTGTCTTCAGCAACCTTGACCTGGAGCTGCCCGGCGGCCAGTGGACCTGTATTCTCGGCCAGTCAGGCGTGGGTAAAAGCTCACTGCTCCAGTTGATCTGCGGTATCGCTGACGAAGCGGATATCAGCGGCAGCATCCACTGCAGTGATGGCAAGCCGCTGGATGGCCGGGTCGCCTGGATGGCCCAGGATGACCTGCTGCTGCCCTGGCTTCGGGTTATCGATAACGTGGTGCTGGAGGCACGTTTGCGCCCAGGCCGGCGCGAACCCGGGCAATATGAGCTCGCCCGCTACCTGCTGAGCCAGGTAGGCCTGACCGATAAAGCCGATACACTGCCGGGGCAACTGTCCGGCGGCCAGCGCCAGCGTGTCGCCCTGGCCCGCACCCTGTTTCAGAACCGCCCACTGATCTGCATGGATGAGCCGTTTTCGGCGCTGGATGCGATCAATCGGCTGCGTTTGCAGGACCTGGCAGCCGACCTGCTTGCAGACCGCACGGTGCTGATGATTACTCACGACCCACTGGAAGCACTGCGCCTGTCGGACCGGGTACTGGTGTTAAATGGCTCACCGGCCCGGCTATCCGCCCCCATTCAGCCGTCGGGGAAAGCGCCGCGCCAGGTCAGCGATACCGCCATCCTGTCGTTGCAGGGGCAATTGCTGGAACTACTGGCAGGAGAGGCTCCATGAGCGAACGCTTGCTGCGGCCTCTGATCATTGCCCTGGGGCTTACATTGCTTTGGCAATGTATCGTTTGGGTGACCGTTGCTCCGAAGTTTATCCTGCCGGGGCCGCTCCAGGTTCTGACAACCCTGATCGATCAGCTACCGCTGCTGTTACGCCATGCCGGTGTCACACTGACCGAAATTCTGCTGGGCCTGCTCCTGGGCGTTTTCCTGGGCCTGGTCAGCGCCCTGTCCCTGATCACCTGGGGAGGGCTGCGTCGCTGGCTGATGCCGGTACTGGTGATCAGTCAGGCTATACCGGTATTTGCCCTGGCACCGGTGCTGATGCTCTGGCTGGGCTACGGCATGGCCTCAAAAGTGGCCATGGCAACACTGATTATCTATTTCCCGGTAACCGCCGCCTGCTTCGATGGCCTGCGCCAGACGCATACCGGTTATCTGAAGCTGGCCCGGACCCTGGGCGCCAGCCGCCGCGCCCTGCTCTTGCAGATCCGCCTGCCCGCCGCATTGCCGGCGTTTGGTTCCGGCCTGCGCGTAGCCGCATCAGTGGCACCCATTGGCGCCGTAGTCGGTGAATGGGTGGGCTCATCCACCGGCCTTGGCTACCTGATGCTGAACGCCAACGCCCGCATGCAGGTAGACCTGATGTTCGCCGCCTTGCTGGTTCTGGCATTAATCGCTGTCAGCCTCTATTTCCTGATCGACTTTCTCGCCCGCTGGCTCACGCCCTGGCAGGCAGACACGATGCACTCTCAAAACCGGCGCGACCGGTAAGCAATAGAACGAGGATCACCATGAAACGTTTGAGCACCCTGATAATCGCCAGCCTGTTTACCGCCCAAAGCTTTGCCGCGGACAAGGTGGAGCTGCTGCTGGACTGGTTCATCAACCCGGATCACGGGTCACTGATTGTGGCTCAACAGGAGGGCTACTTCGCCGAGCAAAACCTTGACGTCTCGCTGGTCGAACCCTCCGACCCGTCCCTGCCGCCGAAACTGGTGGCGGCTGGCGAGGCGGATATGGCGATCAGCTACCAGCCTCAGTTGCACCTGCAGATCGACCAGGGCCTGCCACTGATGCGTATCGGGACGCTGGTGGCGACGCCACTGAACTCACTGGTGGTGCTGAAGGATGGGCCGATCCAGTCGATCGCCGATCTCAAGGGCAAAAAGGTCGGTTTTTCCGTGAGCGGATTTGAGGATGCCCTGCTGCGCGCCATGCTCGGCCAGCATGACCTGACGCTTGAGGATATCGAACTGATCAATGTGAACTGGTCACTCTCCCCATCACTGATTGCCGGCCAGGTAGATGCGGTTGTTGGTGCCTTCCGTAATTTCGAGCTGAACCAGATGGATATTGAAGGCCATCCGGGCCGGGCATTCTATCCCGAAGAGCAGGGTGTACCGGCCTACGACGAGCTGATTCTGGTCGTAAACAGCGCAGACAAGGGCGATGACCGTCACACCCGTTTCCTGAAAGCGATTGAAAAAGCCACCCAGTACATCGTCAACCACCCGGACAAGGCATGGCAGAGCTTTGTCAGCTATAAGCCGGACGAGCTGGATACCGAGCTTAACAAACGTGCCTGGGCTGACACCCTGACCCGTTTTGCCCTGCGCCCGGCAGCTCTGGACGAGACCCGCTACCGGGAGTTTGGTGCCTTTATGGTTGAGCAGGGCCTGACCGAGTCCAATCCGTCCATCGATACCTACGCCACCGCACCCTGAACCCAAGGAGGAGCCATGTTACTTTACGAGCGTCTGAAAACCAGCTGCAGCGATGACTGGCGCGCCTATACCGAACATGCTTTTGTGCGCCAGCTGGGCCAGGGCACGTTGCCCCAGAGGAGCTTTCAGCATTACCTGAAACAGGATTACCTTTTTCTGATCCAGTTCAGCCGTGCCTGGGGACTGGCGATCTACAAAAGCGCCGACCTGGACGCCATGCGCTATGCCCAGGCAGGGCTCAACGCCATGCTTGATACCGAGATCGGCCTGCACGTTCAGTACTGTCGCGACTGGGGCATCGACGAGCGCGAGCTGCACCAGTTGCCGGAAGCAGCGGCCACCGTGGCTTATACCCGTTACGTGCTCGATACCGGCATGGCCGGGGATCTTCTCGACCTCCACGTCACGCTTGCTCCCTGCATACTCGGTTACGCCGAGATCGCCCAGTGGCTCGCCGCTCAACCAGACACCCTGCGTGAGGGTAGCCCCTATAACGACTGGATCGAAATGTATCTGAGCGAGGAGTACCAGCAGGCCGCACAAACGGAGCTGGAGTTGCTGGAAAGCCTGGGAGCCGATCTACCCGAGTCACGCATCAGCCAACTGGAAACCCGTTTCCGCACCGCCACGCGGATGGAAATCGCCTTCTGGCAGATGGGGCTGGACCTGTCTGACTGAGCCTTTACGCCTACCGGAGAAGATAATGACAACCCAACACCCGAACACCACACCACTCAATCGAAGTGCCCGCGTCGACAGCGCCTCAGTTCAACCATTTCCCAAGTCCCGCAAGGTTTACGTGGAAGGCAGCCGCCCCGATATCCGCGTACCGATGCGCGAAATTACGCTGGACGATACCCCCACCGGGATGGGCGGGGAAAAGAACGCGCCGCTCTACGTCTACGATACATCCGGCCCCTACACCGACCCGCTGGCCGACATCGATGTACGCAAGGGACTCACACCGCTGCGAGAACAGTGGATTCTGGAACGGGACGACACCGAGCAGCTTGATGAACTGACCTCCGAATATGGCCGCGCCCGCGCCGCCGATCTTCGCCTGGATGAGCTTCGTTTCGAGCTGACCCGCAAACCGCGCCGCGCCATGGCCGGTAAGAACGTGACCCAGCTGCACTACGCCCGCCAGGGAATCATCACCCCGGAGATGGAATATATCGCCATCCGCGAGAACATGAAGCTGGCCAAAGAACGTGCCAGTGGCAATGTTAACCAGCAGCACCCGGGGCACAACTTTGGCGCTTATCTGCCCGAGGAGATCACCCCGGAGTTCGTGCGCAGTGAGGTAGCCGCCGGCCGGGCGATCATTCCATGCAATATCAACCACCCGGAGCTGGAGCCGATGATTATCGGCCGCAACTTCCTGGTGAAGATCAACGGCAATATCGGCAACTCCGCCCTCTCCTCCTCCATCGAGGAAGAGGTCGAGAAGATGACCTGGGGTACCCGCTGGGGCGCCGATACCATCATGGACCTGTCCACCGGCAAGAACATCCATGAAACCCGCGAGTGGATTCTGCGCAACTCGCCGGTCCCCATCGGTACCGTGCCGATCTACCAGGCGCTGGAGAAGGTGAACGGCGTGGCCGAGGACCTGAGCTGGGAAGTGTTCCGCGACACCCTGATCGAGCAGGCGGAACAGGGCGTGGACTACTTCACCATCCACGCCGGTGTGCTGCTGCGCTATGTGCCGCTGACCGCCAAACGAATGACCGGCATCGTCTCCCGCGGCGGTTCGATCATGGCAAAATGGTGCCTGGCGCATCACGAGGAAAATTTCCTCTACACCCATTTCGAAGAGATCTGTGAAATCTGCAAGGCTTACGACGTAGCTTTCTCCCTCGGTGACGGCCTGCGTCCGGGCTCCGTTTACGATGCTAACGACGAAGCCCAGTTTGCCGAGCTGGAAACCCTGGGTGAGCTGACCAAGATCGCCTGGAAGCATGATGTGCAGGTGATGATCGAAGGCCCCGGCCATGTGCCGATGCAGATGATCAAAGAGAACATGGACAAGCAGCTCAAGGAGTGCGACGAAGCGCCCTTCTACACATTAGGGCCGCTAACCACCGATATCGCACCGGGTTACGACCACATCACCTCCGGCATCGGTGCGGCGATGATCGGCTGGTACGGCTGTGCTATGCTCTGCTACGTGACGCCGAAGGAGCATCTGGGGCTGCCCAACAAGGATGACGTCAAGACCGGCATCATCACCTACAAGATCGCCGCCCATGCGGCCGATCTGGCGAAAGGCCATCCGGGGGCGCAGATCCGCGATAACGCCATGTCCAAGGCGCGATTCGAGTTCCGCTGGGAGGACCAGTTCAACATCGGTCTCGACCCGGACACGGCACGTGCCTATCACGACGAAACCCTGCCGAAGGAATCCGCCAAGGTGGCGCATTTCTGCTCCATGTGCGGCCCCAAGTTCTGCTCAATGAAGATCTCCCAGGAGGTGCGCGAGCTGGACGAAAGTCAGGTCGCGGCGATTAACGCCCAGGCCGAGCAGGGGATGCAGGAGAAGTCTGAGGAGTTCCGGGAAGCCGGTGCACAGATCTACTCCCCTGTCTGAGTTATAACCGGCTCAACGAAGAAGCCCCGGTGTGGTGAGTAACCATGCCGGGGCTTTCTGTTTGCTACGCTAACACCTGCTGACTATCAGCGACTCTTGTCCGCCAATAGCGTTGCACTGCGCCCGGCACGATTCTTTTCCCGCTCGTAACGGGCCGCCGAGCGCGGCACCTCGCCTCCGACACCCGTCTCCAGCCAACGGCGGACACGACCGGCATCGCCGATATGGGAGCGTTTGCCGAAGGAGTCGAGAAAGACCATTGCCACATCGCGGTTGCCGATCCGGCTCAACATCACCAGACAACGTCCGGCCTCATCGATATAACCGGTCTTGCTCAGCAGGATGTTCCAGTTATCCCGGTTTACCAGGCGATTGGTGTTATAGAACGCCAGGATGTATCGCGGCCGCTGGAAACGCGCATCCATCTTGGAGGAGGTGGTCATCTGGCGCACCGCCGGATACTCGCGGGCAGCCCGGATCAGGCGCACCAGATCCCGCGCCGTGGAAACATTGAAGTGCGACAGCCCGGTTGGCTCCACAAACCGCGTGCTGGTCATACCCAGCGCCTGCGCCTTTTCATTCATGGCCCGCACGAAGGCGAAATACCCGCCAGGGTAGGCATGCGCCAGTGCTGTCGCGGCACGGTTTTCCGAAGCCATCAGCGCCAGATGCAGCACATCCTCGCGGGGCAGTTCACTACCGATACGAATCCGGGAGATCACATTTTGCATATGAACCGAATCCCGAACTTCGATCGGGATGCGCTCATTCATCGGCAAGTGCGCATCCAGCGTTACCAGTGCCGTCATCAGTTTGCTCACCGATGCGATCGGCACCACGGCATCCGGATTTTTCTGATAGAGCAACTCATCCGTTTTCAGATCGACAATCATCGCATTGACGGAAGCCAGCTGCAGGCGGGCAGGGTCAGGGCTGGCAAACAGGGAGCTTGAGAGCACCAGCATCAACAGGGTCAGTACCAGGCGACTTATATACTGCATTTCTTCATATCGTCTACTGAGTCATCGGATTCGAGGCTTCAACAAGCAGTATAATGCAAGGCCGGGCTATCCGACACACCTCCCCAATCCTTTCATTTCCCAGCCAGGTCAAACACTTGGATATTTTTCGGGAAAGTTATGCCTGTTTGATCTGCCTTGATATACTTTTCCCGATGCCAACCATCGAGCCATCAGGAATTACCATTGCACTCATTCAACCTGCTTAAGTCGATCGCGGACGCGCGTACCAAGCTCCGAAAATCAGAGCAGAAAGTCGCCGATTATGTTCTGGCCAATCCCAATGAAGTGATTCATATGCGGATTGTCGACCTGGCCTCCGAGGCCAATGTCAGCGAACCGACCGTGGTCCGCTTCTGCCGTGCGTTGAATTATGATGGGTTTCAGGACTTCAAACTGACACTGGCACAGGGCCTTGCCAGCAACACCAGCTTTGAACAGTTTGCACTGAACTCCACCGATACCGTCATCGAATTCAAGCAGAAGATTTTTGACTCGATGATCGGTAACCTGATCAACATCCGCGAGCAGCTCGACCCCACCACGCTGGAGGAAGCGATCGATGCCCTGGCCAAAGCCAAGCGCGTGGAGTTTTACGGTTTTGGTGCTTCCGCCCCGGTCTGTGCGGACGCCCAGCACAAGTTCTACCGCCTGATGGTTTCTGCCGCCGCATACTCGGACCCTCACATGCAGACGATCTCGGCCGTCACGCTGGGCGAGGGCGATGTGGTTGTCGCCATATCACAAACCGGTCGCACCAAAGACCTTCTGCATACGGTAAAACTGGTTCGCGATACCAACGCCACGGTTATTGCCCTTTGCCCCGGTGGCACGCCGCTGGCTGAACTGGCGACCATTCCCATCCATATTGATGTGGAGGAGGACAAAGACCTCAGTACGCTGATGTCCTCCCGTATCGTCCATCTGGTCGTAATCGATGTGCTGGCCGTGGGCGTCGCCATGAAACTGGGCCCGGGCTTGTTCGACCATCTGAAAACGATCAAGCGCAGCCTGCGAAGTCTGCGCCAGAACGACAAGCGTCTGCCAACCCGCCGCCCCGACGATAACGACTGATCCTTTTCACACCCGCCTGTAATCACCCACCCGTCAGCCGCTAGCGAAGACTCGACAGCGCCTGACGGGTTGTCACTTGCCTGCAATAACCAGCTTCTACCATCGACATTGCCTACAACAGCACTGTTTGAATTTTGAGCGGCGTTGGGGTAAAAAAGAATTGACGTATGTCTTCGCGGTCACCAGCGGGACACTTGACGCCCTGTTGGTCGCCGCCGGATCGGTTGATCGGAGCAGGTATTATGCTGGTACAGAAAGATCATGAACTGAGCGAAATTCAGACCGAAGTGTTCGACATCCTCGTCAGCTACGACGTGGAGGAGAAGAACCGTCGCAAGCAGCACGCATCCAAGCGTCTCCTCGAAGCTCGGCGCGCCATTGAGCGGCGTCGGGAGGAGAAAGAGCTCTCTCCCTATCTGGACCGTGAGTCCTGGTTCGATGACGACGAAGAAGAGTAGAGATTAAAAAGGGCCAGCCATCACGTGCTGGCCCTTCTCGTTTACCGGGCCGACACCGGCTCAGTCATCGGGATACAGAATGTTGAGCGGTACGGAGCTGCCGCCATCAACGACGATGGCCGCATGCTCCCGGGTCAGCTGGCGCGGTTCTGATACACCGCAGGCATGTGCGATCATCTCCACCTCATGGACCAGATTGTGGTGGAAGTGAGCGACACGGTCGGCCTTTACCTCCGGTACCAACCCCTGCTGCAGGTGGGGGTCGTGCGTGGTTACACCGGTGGGACAGGTGTTCTTATTGCACTGCAACGCCTGGATGCAGCCCAGCGCGAACATGAACCCCCGCGCCGTCACCACAAAGTCCGCCCCCATACAGATGGCCGCCGCCACATCGGTGGGGTTGATCAGTTTGCCTGAGGCAATTACCCGCACACGGTTACGCAAGCCATGCTGGGTCAGCTTGTTAACCAGAATCGGCAGGCTCTCCTTGAGCGGAAGACCCACGCTGTCGATCAGCGGCAAAGGCGCTGCACCTGTACCGCCGTCAGCACTGTCCAGCGTAATGAAATCCGGTGCCGATTCTGACCCCCGTTGATTGATCGCCTCGCAGAATCCATCAATCCAGCTGGTGGAGCCGAGCACCAGTTTGACGCCTACCGGCTTACCCGTAACCACCCGAACATGCTCGATAAAATCCAGCAGATCCGAGGTAGAGCCAATCTCCGGGTGGCGGTTCGGGCTGATCGACGCCTTGCCTTCGGGAATGCCGCGAATTTCAGCAATCTCCCGATTCACCTTGTCGCCCGGCAAGATACCGCCCTTGCCCGGCTTGGCGCCCTGACTGAGCTTAATCTCGAACATCTTTACCTGGGGCAATGCAGACACCTGCACCAGTTTCTCATCGCTCAGCCGCCCATGCTCATCGCGGACTCCATACTTGGCGGTACCGATCTGAAATACGATGTCGCAGCCGCCTTCCAGGTGGTATGGCGACAAGCCACCCTCGCCCGTATTCATCCAGCAACCGGCCTTTTTCGCACCCTGAGACAGAGCACGGACCGCAGGGCGCGACAGCGCCCCGAAACTCATCCCGGAAATATTAAGAAGTGAGGGCGCATCGTAGGGCTCACGGCAGTAGGGTCCAATCCGCATAGTCTGGGTCTGGGCCGCATCTTCACTGAGGGTTGGGAACGGACAGTTAAGAAAGTAATAGGTACCCGGCCGGCGCAGATCACGGGTGGAGCCAAAAGCCACGGTGTTATCAATATTCTTGGCCGCGCGATACACCCAGGATCGTTGGGCGCGGTTAAACGGCATCTCTTCCCGGTCCATGGCAAAGAAATACTGACGAAAAAACTCACCCAGGCTCTCAAAGATATAGCGAAACCGCCCCAGCAGCGGATAGTTACGCCGGATGGTATGAGCGGTCTGACGCTTGTCCACCTGGTACATGACAAAGGCGGTAATCAACCCACCCAAGATCAGCAACAGCAATAGAAGGCCGATGATGGCGATAAAGTCGATCGCCAGCATGAAGATCGTTTCATTCATAGTAGAGCTCCCTGCACCCGAATCGGCCTCTATCCTAACCGATTGGCAGAGTCAGGGGCAGGGGACGCTCTTAAACAAAAGCCCCGTCAGAGAGGCCGTTTCAGGCATTGAACAGCAACTCATCGCGCAGGCTATCGGTGATCACCGTCTGCTCGCAAAGATGTTTGAAATAGTCCTGTCCAAGGCGAACATCACCATATAAAACCGCTCCGGCAACCCGCCCATTACGCAGCCAAATCTTGCGATAATCGCCCTGCCCGGGATCATGATAGGCGATGGCATCAGCCGACTCCGGATCGATCTCGCCGCAGGAAAACAGTTCGATACCACTCACCTTTAACTGAGTCGCAACGGGCTGCTCCGAATAGTGCGCCGAAGTGCCGGTCAGTTGCTGCGCCAGCACCCTCGCCTGATGCCAGATCGGTGCAACGAGACCATAGGTGGAACCTTCGAACTGACAGCATTCACCCAGTGCATAAACGTCCTCTTCACCGGTCCGCATCTCACTGTTCACCTCTATGGCACGATCACAGGCAAGCCCCGCCCGGCGAGCCAGCTCCACCTCCGGTGTCACACCCGCCGCAATGACCAGCAGCCTGGCCGAAAGATATCGGCCATCCTGCAACCTGACTCCGGTCACATGACCCTGTGCACCCTCGATGGCTTCCAGGCGGGAGTCGGTCATTACCTCCAGGCCACGCGCCTCCAGCGTCTCTCTCAACAGCGCGGAGGCGGTAACATCCAATTGCCGATTGAGTAAATAGCGGCTGCGCTGAAGAACCTTGACGTTCATTCCTCGCTTGCGGAGCCCTTCAGCGGCTTCCAGTCCAAGCAGGCCACCGCCGATCACCACCGCATTCCCGCCCTGCTCCGCCACCTCGGTCATTCGTTCCACATCCGCCCAGGTACGAAAACCCATCACACCCTGCAGGTCGATACCCGGGAGATCAGGCATGGTCGAGCGAGATCCGGTGGCGAACACCAGCTTGTGATAACCCAGCTCGCGACCGCTATCTGTCTTGATCCGATGCCGGTCTGTATCCACGCTGACAACGGGGTCTGCGCAGATCAGATCGATCCCGTGCTCGCTGTACCACTCCCTGCCCTGCAGCTCCACCTGCTGCGGTGTCATCTCCCCCGCCAATAGCGGTGACAGAAGCACCCGGTTGTAGGCCACCCGCGGCTCTTCGCCGATCACCAGTATCGATTCCGGCCTCGGCGAAGCCTTCACCAACTCCTGCAACAGCCGGTTGCCCGCCATCCCGTTGCCGATGATGACAAGATCGTAAGTCGTACTCATCGGTTTACCCGATGGCCCGCTGCTTTTTTTCGCTGCTCTCGCCAGCCTCCGAGCGTCGGATACTGCGTCGCTGCTCCATATCTTCCACCTTGCGCTGCTTCTCATAGAGGAAGCTCAATACCTGATGCCGGTAGTGGTTGTACTGAGAATCATCAGCCAGGGCGATACGATCGCGCGGGCGCGCCAGCTCCACGTTCAACACCTCGCCGACAGTAGCGGCGGGCCCATTGGTCATCATGACGATACGATCCGACAGCAGAACCGCTTCATCCACATCGTGGGTGATCATGATCACGGTATTGTTCAGGTCTTTCTGAATCTCCATCAGTGAGTCCTGGAGGTGGGCTCGGGTCAGCGCGTCGAGTGCCCCGAACGGCTCGTCCATCAACAGGACCTTGGGTTCCATTGCCAGCGCACGGGCAATACCAACCCGCTGTTTCATGCCGCCGGAAATCTCGTCCGGGCGCTTATGCATGGCATGGGTCATGTGAACAAGCTCCAGATTGTGCTCAATCCAGGCTTTCATCTCCGCCTTGCTCTTCGTGCCCTTGAACACTTGCTTTACCGCCAGCTCCACATTCTCGTAGGCCGTCAGCCAGGGCAGCAACGAATGGTTCTGGAACACAACGGCACGCTCCGGACCCGGCTCGTTGACTTCACGTCCATCCAGTACGACGCCGCCGGTCGTGGCCTGATGAAGGCCTGCAACGATGTTCAGCACCGTGGACTTACCACAACCGGAGTGACCGATCAGGGAGACAAACTCACCCTTTTCGATCTTCAGGTTAACGCCATCCAGCGCCTTGAACGGACCCTTGGGCGTCGGAAATTCGATGGATACATCACTGATGTCTAGATGCTTGGCCATGATAAGCCCTCCTTAACGGGTAATTGCGTTCTTGTCCCAGGACACGGTGCGCTGCAGGAACAGCATGATGCGATCAAGCAGGAAGCCGATCAGACCGATCACGAGCACAGCCACCATAATGCGGCCCAGTGAGTCGGAGCTGCCGTTCTGGAACTCATCCCAGACGAACTTGCCAAGGCCCGGGTTCTGCGCCAGCATCTCGGCGGCAATCAGCACCATCCAGGCGATACCCAGAGATAGCCGCAAGCCGGTAAAGATCATCGGCACCGACGAGGGCAGCACGATTTTTACAACATGGGTCAGCCAGTTCAGCCGCAGCACTTTGCTGACGTTCTGTAGATCCGGGCTGACTGCCGAAACGCCCACCGCCGTATTGATCAGTGTCGGCCAGAGGCAGCACAGGGACACAGTGAACAGCGAAGTCAGGAATGACTTGGCGAACAGCGGGTCATCAGTTACATAGACCGCACTGACCACCATGGTCACCAACGGTAGCCAGGCCAGAGGCGAGACCGGTTTGAACAGCTGGATCACCGGGTTCAGCGCCGCGTACAGCGCACTGTTGAGCCCGATGCAGATACCCAGCGGAATAGCGATTGCAGCGGCAATGGCGAAACCGGCCAACACAGTCACCAGGCTTGTGCCGATCTGGTCGAAGAAGGTTGGTTTACCGGTGTAGTCGCGGATTTTGGGGACATAATCCGGGTCTTTGGCCACGCGCTCGGCGTTGCGCTTCTCCTGTCGCTCATAGAATCCGGCCTCACGCTCGCGTTCGTTAATATGTTCTGTGACAAGCGCGCCGGCCTGCTGATAAACCTGTTCAGGACCCGGGAACTGGCCCAGTGAGGTATCAATCTGCTTGGCACCCACCTGCCAGATAAACAGGAAAACCAGAATACCCAGCAGCGGTAGCCCCAAAGCACGGGTGGTACGTTTGAGCCAGCTACTCAGCGTGTCGTTGGATTTGACACCGGCGATGCTGGATACGCCGGCCAGGGTCATACGAATGCTACTCATCTTTTTCCTCCCACCTGGCAAGTGAGGGGCATGTCTGCCCCGTATCTCGCAGGTTGACCGTTGGTCGATGAAAGACCGTCCGATCAGATCTGATCGTCAGCTTTAAGACCGATGTCGAACTTCTCAAGATATTCGTTGGGCTTGCGGCCGTCGTAGGTAACGTTGTCGATAAACTGGGTCTGGGGCGCTTTGAAGCCATCTTCGCTGCCGAAATCCGGGAAATCCGACGCCGCCATATGCCCCTCGGCGATCAGCTCTTTAGCTGCCGTGGCGTAGATGTCCGGACGATACACCTTCTTGGCAATATCCATATACCAGCTGTCCGGCTTGTGCTCGGCAATCTGGCCCCAGCGGCGCATCTGGGTCAGGTACCAGATCGCATCGGAGTAGTACGGGTAGGTGGCGTTGTGCCGGAAGAACACATTGAAGTCAGGCACTTCACGCACATCACCTTTTTCATACTCGAAGGTGCCGGTCATGGAGTTGGCAATAACCTCTTCGTCTGCGCCCACATAGGCCGGACGTGACAGGATCTTGACCGCTTCCGGACGGTTGGCGTTGTTGTTTTCGTCGAGCCATTTGGCGGCACGAATCAGCGCCTTAACTACACGAATATGGGTATTCGGGTACTCCTCGGCCCATGACTGAGAAACGCCGAACACCTTCTCCGGGTTGTTCTTCCAGATCTCGTAGTCGGTAATCACCGGGACCCCGATACCCTTGAACACCGCCTGCTGGTTCCAGGGTTCACCGACGCAGTAACCGTAAATGGTGCCCGCTTCCATGGTGGCCGGCATCTGTGGTGGCGGTGTCACCGACAACAGCGCATCAGCCTGAAGCTGTCCGCTGGTATCGCCCTTGTGCGGTGCATAAAAACCCGGGTGAATACCACCGGCTGCCAACCAGTAGCGCAGCTCATAGTTATGGGTGGACACCGGGAACACCATACCCATATTGAAAGGCTTACCCTCGGAGCGGTACTTATCCACAACCGGCTTGAGGTAGTCAGCCTTAATCGGGTGAACAGGCTTACCATCATCACCGACCGGGATATTGGGCTTCATCTGTTCCCAGATATCGTTGGAAACGGTAATTCCGTTGCCGTTCAGATCCATACTGAACGCGGTGATAATGTCCGCTTTGGTGCCAAATCCGATGGTCGCACCCAACGGCTGACCGGCCAGCATATGAGCACCGTCCAGCTGGCCATCGATCACCCGGTCAAGCAGCACCTTCCAGTTTGCCTGGGCTTCCAGGGTCACGTAGAGGCCTTCGTCTTCGAAGTAGTGCTTCTCGTATGCCACCGCCAAAGGTGCCATATCGGTAAGCTTGATAAAGCCGAATTTCAGCTCCTCTTTTTCAGGGTAGCCGACCTCCGCATGTGCCGTTGTCGCCGTCAAGGCAATGGAAGCAGCCAGCAGAAGTCGCTTCAGGGTTCCCGGTCGTTTACTCATGGTTCTCTCCCAATCGGAAAACAAAAAAGGCGCCGCTCCGCATTGGAACAGTGTCCAAAGCAGAACGGCGCCCTTGCCGTAGTTCATTTACGATGTCTGTATCAATCAGGCTTCACTCAGCGTTGGCGAAGCATTTGTACTTAGCAAAGCACAGTCCGTACCACTTCAATAATTTACCGAAAAAACAGTGAGCTACGGCTATCCCCCACCGATCTTCAGCCACAACCGGTATGAAAGATCGCACCAAAACACAGCACTCTGTTACATTTTTGTGCGCACTTTATGTCCTCCATGCGTTAAGTCCCCCTGTTAACGCCCCTCTTACACTGGCACCTGTTTTGCTTGCTCTGTCTTATCCAGTTGTCTCTTTAGACATCTCAATCTGATTTTGGCAAAGACGCCCGCTTCGACACCGTGTTAGCACGCTGTCTCGATGCGGGCGTTTTTTGTTTGTGGAGTGCACATGAATCAAACAACCACCTGTCCATACTGCGGCGTCGGCTGCGGCGTAACGGCTCAAATAGACGCAGAGCGTGTGATTGCGGTCTCCGGTGACCCTGAGCATCCGGCCAATTTCGGACGGCTCTGTGTAAAAGGCAGCGCACTGGCGGAAACTACTCTGCCCGCTGACCGACTCCTTTATCCTCAGCTTCATGGACAGCGCTGTGACTGGACTCGTGCACTGGATAGTCTGGCGACAGGTTTTCAAGCGATCATCGACCGTGACGGTCCGCAGGCGATCGCCATGTATCTGTCGGGCCAGCTTCTGACCGAAGACTACTATGTGGCCAACAAGCTGATGAAAGGCTTTATCGGCTCGCCCCACGTGGATACCAATTCACGCCTGTGTATGTCATCCACGGTGGCGGGCTACAAGCGCGCCTTTGGCGGCGACCTTCAGCCCTGCTCCTACGAAGATATTGATCACGCAGAACTGATCGTACTGGTGGGTTCCAACACAGCCTGGAACCATCCGATCCTGTTTCAGCGCATGGCCGCCGCGAAAAAGAATAATCCACAACTGAAAGTGGTGCTGCTGGACCCCCGTCGTACCGCAACCGCAGATATCGCCGACCTGCATCTGCCGCTTAAGCCCGGCACCGATGCACTGATCTTCAATGCGCTGCTGGCCGCCCTGGCCGATAGCGGGCAACTGAACCGGCGGTTTATCGAAGCCCACACCGAGGGGTTCGACAGCGCTCTGGCAGCGGCACGCGAAACCGCAGGCAATCTCGCTAATGTGGCGCAGCGCGCCGATATTCCCCTGAGCGACCTGGAGACTCTCGTAGAGTGGTTCTGCCAGCATGAGCAAGCGCTCACTGTCTTCTCCCAGGGCATTAACCAGTCCAGCAGTGGCACAGATAAGGTGAATGCAATTATTAATTGCCATCTGGCCAGCGGCCGGATCGGCCAGCCCGGTATGGGCCCCTTCTCACTCACCGGCCAACCCAATGCCATGGGCGGTCGAGAGGTCGGCGGACTGGCCAATCAACTGGCCGCCCATATGGATTACAGCCAACCCGAATTCATAGAGCGGGTAGGACGGTTCTGGCGAGCACCCAATATGGCGCAGAAGGAGGGTCACAAGGCGCTGGCGCTGATCGAAGCGATAGAATGCGGTGAGATCAAGGCGCTCTGGATCATGGCCACGAATCCACTGGTCAGCCTGCCTGATGCCAACCGCGTGCGTCGAGCACTGGAGATGTGTGAGTTTGTCGTTGTCTCCGAGTGTATGACCCACACCGACACGCTTGCGTATGCCGATCTGGTGCTACCGGCCAGCGGCTGGAGCGAAAAGAACGGCACCGTCACCAACTCCGAGCGGCGCATATCGCGCCAGCGCGGCCTGGTGGCGCCACCGGGAGAAGCGAGACATGACTGGTGGATTATCTGCGAGCTGGCCAAGCGGCTGGGCTATGCAGACGCCTTCAGCTACACGGGCCCTGCCGATATTTTCCGAGAACACGCGCAACTCTCGGGTTATGAAAACAGCGGCAGCCGCGGCTTCGATATCAGCGGTCTGGGCACCCTTACGGCAGCCGAATATGACGATCTTGCGCCCATTCAGTGGCCGGTGACAGTCGCTGCGCCAGAGGGAACACCGCGGCTGTTTGCTGACAACCGCTTTTTTACGCCCAGCGGTCGCGCCCAGTTTCTGGCGATCACGCCGCGTGCGCCTGTGCAGACACCAACCGCGGAGTTCCCGCTGCTGGTGAATTCAGGCCGCATCCGGGATCAGTGGCATACCATGACCCGCACCGGCCGCGCCCCGCGTCTGCTACAGCATTGCGCCGAGCCTTTTATCGAAGTGCATCCTCGGGATGCCGAGCGATACGACTTGCAAGCATCGCAGCTGGCGGAGCTCTCCAACGACCTGGGACGTTATATCGGGCGTGTCCGCATTACCGACCAGCAGCGACCGGGCGAAGTCTTTATCCCTATGCATTGGACCGCCCAGTTCAGCCAGCAGGCGATCAGCGGGGCCCTCTATGCATCGGTGGCCGACCCGGTATCGGGTCAGCCCGAGTCAAAGCAGGGTCGCGCCAGCCTGAAACCGGTTAAAACCCGCTGGGAGGCCCGTTTGATGGTGCGCTCGGAGGCAAAACTCAATGATCACTGGTGGACCCGGGTGCCGCTGAATCATTGCATCAGCTACCGATTGGCGGACAGCCAGCCTGTGGATAACTGGCGTGAATGGTGCGCCAACCTGACCGGTATCCCGACTCTGTGGATTGAAGACTCACACCGGGGCCGCTTCCGCGCCGTTGGTCTTGAGGGTGATCGACTGGAGTGGATCCTGTTAGTGGAGCCGCACCATGAATTGCCGGATCTGGACTGGCTGGATGAGCAGTTTGCACATCCCATCGATCTCGATACACGCCGCCAACTGCTGGCGGCCAGAGCGGCTGAGGGACAAGCCTGCGGTGCCGTGATCTGCAGCTGTTTCCAGGTCCGCGAACCCGAGATCCGTTCTGCTATCGCCGATGGCGCTACGAACACCGAAGCACTGGGCGAACAACTGAAGTGCGGGACAAACTGCGGGTCCTGCCTGCCTGAGCTTAAGGCCCTGATTCAGGACGGGGGGTGAACACCCGCGGCATACCGTACATCCTGACATCGCCGCTCCTGTGCATCCATGCACCCGCGGCATACCGTACATCCTGACATCGCCGCTCCTGTGCATCCATGCACCCGCGGCATACCGTACATCCTGACATCGCCGCTCCTGTGCATCCATGCACCCGCGGCATACCGTACATCCTGTACATAAAAGGGGGTGGCCGATTTGTGTTCGGACACCCCCTGGATACCGTCCTGAATCTATTTACATGGCAACTTCCACGCGATCCCCCTTCACCCTGACCGGCCAGGTTCGCAGCGCCAGCTCCGGTTGCTCCAGGCAGACCCCGTCACGCAAACGAAAGTGCTGTTTATACAGCGGGGAGGCCACTGACCACTCCCCCTGCTGTTCGCATAACAGCCCCCAGGCCAGCACTTCGGCCCGGGAGAACGGATCACGGTGAGCCAGTGCATAGACCTGCGGCTGGTCCGCTTTTGGCCAAAACAACGCCACCGCCTCATCACCCAGTTTGGCGGCTACACCGGACCCGGGTACCAGATCGTTCAACGCACACAGATCCTGCCAGTTATCATTCGTGCTCATCATGCACCCTCCTCGACCAGTTCTCGGGCTGGGATTAGCTGGTCACGCTCGCTGATCTGAACAATCCGTGCGCGACCCGGTTCATCGGTATTCACAAAACTGCGGAAGCGTTTGCGCTTCTCCGGGTTCTCGACCGCTGTCTTCCACTCGCACTGGTAGCTATCGACCACGTGCTGCATACGGGCTTCGAGCTCGGCGGCCAGGCCCAGTGTGTCGTCAATGACCACCTGACGCAGGTAGTCGAGCCCACCGTCCAGGTTCTCCAGCCAGACCGATGTCCGCTGCAGGCGGTCGGCCGTGTAGATGTAAAACATCAGGATGCGGTCGATATAGCGAACCAGCGTCTCGTCATCCAGGTCCGTGGCGAACAGGTCCGCATGGCGCGGTTTCATGCCGCCATTACCACAGACATAGAGATTCCAGCCGTTTTCAGTGGCGATCACACCGATATCCTTACTCTGTGCCTCGGCACACTCGCGGGTGCATCCCGACACCGCCATTTTGATCTTGTGGGGTGAGCGCAGCCCCTTATAGCGATTCTCGATGTCGATCGCCATGCCGACACTGTCCTGCACACCGTAGCGACACCAGGTACTCCCCACACAGGACTTCACGGTGCGCAGCGACTTACCGTAAGCATGGCCAGTCTCGAATCCTGCTGCGATCAGTTCCTCCCAGATCAGTGGCAGCTCGTCCAGCGTGGCGCCAAACAGGTCGATCCGCTGGCCGCCGGTAATCTTGGTGTACAGTTTATAGCGCTGCGCCACCTGGCCGATCACCATCAACATTTTGGGTGTGATCTCACCGCCAGGTATGCGGGGCACGACGGAGTAGGTGCCGTTCTTCTGCATATTGGCCATGAAGGTGTCGTTGGTGTCCTGAAGCGGGACCAGATTGGGCTGGTGAATATGTTCGTTCCAGCAACTGGCGAGAATGGAAGCGACCGCTGGTTTGCAGATCTCACAGCCGCCGCCTTGACCGTAGCGCTCCAGCAGGTGGTCAAAACTTTTAATCTGCTCAACGCGAATCAGATGGAACAGCTCCTCACGGGTATAACTGAAGTGCTCGCAAATCGAACGGTCCACCTGGACCCCACGCTTCTCGAGCTCACTCTCCAGCACCGTTTTCAGCATTGCCGCGCAGCCGCCGCAGCCGGTGGCCGCCTTGGTGCAGGCTTTCAGATCGCCGACGCTGGTAGCACCATCATTCATCGCTTCACAGATATCACCCTTGGTCACGTTATGACAGGAGCAGATTGTGGCGGTATCCGGCAGTTCGGAGCTGGACAGAGTCGGTGCATCGCCGCTGCCAGCGGGCAGTATCAGGGATTCCGGCTGCTCCGGCAGAGGCATATCATTCAGGGCCATCTGCAATAGCGGATCGAAGTAGCTGTTATCGCCGATCAGAATCGCGCCCAATAGATGTTTGCCATCTTCCGATACCACCAAGCGGCGGTAGATCCCTTTACACTCATCGGTGAACCGGTAGCTGCGCGCTCCCGCAGTGTGGCCGTGGGCGTCACCTATCGAGCCCACATCCACGCCTAGCAGCTTGAGCTTGGTGGACATATCAGCGCCCTGGAAGCTGAGCTGACCATCACCGGTCAGATGAGACACCGCCGCCCTCGCCATGGTGTAGCCCGGCGCCACCAGACCGAAGTGACGACCGTTCCAGACCGCACATTCGCCGATGGCATAGATATCGGGATCGCTGGTCAGGCAGTGCTGATCCACATTGATACCGCCTCGCTCACCCAGTGTCAGCTCCGCCGCCCGACCCAGCGCATCCTGCGGACGGATACCGGCGGAAAAGACAATCAGGTCGGTTTCCAGCGACTCGTTATCGGAGAAGCACATCCGCATCCGGGCGTTCTCACCAGCCTCAATGCGGTCGGTGGCTTTACCGGTATGAACCTGAACCCCCAGGGACTCAACCTTGCGCTTGAGCATCGCGCCCGCTTCATCATCCAGCTGCACCGGCATCAGACGTGGTGCAAACTCCACCACATGCACCGACAGACCCAGACTTTTCAGGGCATTGGCGGCTTCCAGGCCAAGCAGGCCCCCGCCGATCACCACGCCGGTCTTTACCCCCTCGGCACTGGCGCGGATCGCATCCAGGTCATCCAGGGTGCGGTAAACCAGGCAGTGATCGGCATCACCGCCCGGAATCGGCGGTACAAACGGGTAGGAGCCCGTTGCTAATACCAGCTTATCGTAGGGATATTCACCCGCTTCGGTCACAATGACTTTACGGCTGCGATCCAGTCCGGTCACTGCTTCACCCAGGTGAAGATCGATCTGCTCATTTTGGTAGAACCCCGGCTCCCCCAGCTTTAGATGATCGGCACTGGACTGCTCGAAATAGCTGGAAAGATGGACACGGTCATAGGCCGGATGATGCTCCTCACCAAATACGGTCAGCTGATAATTCGCCGCTGCATCGGTTTTCAACCACTGCTCTACAAAGTGATGACCGACCATTCCATTGCCGACCACGATCAATCGCTGTTTCATGGTATTGCCTCCCCAGGGAGCTTTTTTTTTCGCAAAAAAAAGGCGCCCACTTGCACTTTCGCTTTCGCGAAAGGAAGTGGACGCCATTGTCCGGATGGATGCCACAAAGGACATCCTATGTTGGGAGGCTCAATGCAGGTCTTGTGCCACCGCTATCACCTTGAAAAGCCTTAGCCGAAAGCCCACGGAGCGCGGTATAAACGCACCTTTAATATGCATCAAATTAAAAACCGCACCCTATTGGTGCTGATTGGCACCTGAATCGACGGCTCCAATCACCTTCTTCGCCACATCTGCCACCCGGCAATTACTCTGCATCGCGGACTCCCGCAATCGCCGATAAGCCTCCTCTTCACTGAGCCCCTGGTACTGCATAAGTACGCCCTTGGCACGCTCGATCACCTTACGCTCTCGCAGAGCCTCCCGTGCTTCATTCAGTTCATCACTCATCTGTTGCAGGTGAGCTGACTGCTCCTGAAGAAGCTGGTAAAGCGAGCGGTTCACCTCCGGTGAGGCCGGAGCATCAGCCGATTTAGTGGGTGCATCCAGCAACATCGACAGCGGCGAGACCGGTTCGGCTCCAGACTCCTGCTGCAACCTGAACCGATTACTGCGCATCGCCTGCTTTGCCGCTTCCACACGGGCTCGGGAGCTTGTCAGCAGCTGCTCGCGCAGCTCGCTCTCGACCTGGTGCATCCGGTCAATGCGGGTTGTGATGACGGCAAACCAGATCTCACTGATACTGTCCGGCACCGCGGCCTCTCCGACAAATGCATCGATCATTGCCCGCAGCCGCGCAAGCTCGGCGGTGGCCGGATCCTGATCGATCCTCTTCCAGTTATCGCACTGATCGACGCCTGCGAACTGAAGAAAGGTCTCCAGGCAACGCTGTTGCGACTCGCGCAGGTGCTGTAAACGCCCCACCAGTTCTTTGTCGATCTTGCGGGCCGCCAGACCCACAGAACCCCAGGCCCGCTCAAGCCCCGTGTATTCCTTGGCCTGCATGAAGTTGAACAGCGCCACCAACACGCGCGTTATCTCCGGGTCCGTGGCGATATCCGCAGCCTCGAATATCACCGCCAGCAAGCTACCGATCAGACGGCTGTATGCCTCGGTGGAGTCCGTGGCATCCAATTTTTGCTCAGCGACTGCCCGGCGCAGGGCCTCCAGCTCATCAAGCTGAAGCATCACCTGAGCCAGGCGGTTATAGAGTCGTGCACTGCTCCATAAAGGCCGACGCTCACCACTCACCCGCTCCAGATAGGCCCGAAAATCGGTTTCCGCCTGCCCGCTGGCAGCAACCTGCTCCTGACGCTCCTTGCCAAAATGTGCACCGGCAGACGCCAGAAATACATTGCTGATACCACGTTCACGCTGAAGCTCATGTACTAACTGTGCGGCATAAGCCACCAGCTCACTGCTGTGGGCCAACTGCTCCAGATTGGAGATCTCATGATTTCGGGCCGCCAGCAGAAAATGCTCACTCAGGTTACGGGGGCTAGTCATCACACTTCTCCGGGAACAAACGCACTTCGATAAGCGATTGCAGCAAAGGTTGTTCCACCACGCAGCCATAAAGGCATTAAACTTGCTTCATTAGAATCAGTTTGAGCTTGAATAGCTCGGGAGTATGACGCACTCCCACACACAATCCGTTACACCCGGCAAAGGCGCCTGACTCCTTAACGAAAGTATAGGAGTCAGGCGCCTTTGTTTTTTTGGAGGACTTGATTCATGGCTGCATTGACCTACTTTCGCTCCGCCCGCCCCCTTTGGAACGGAACCCAACTGATCTCGCGCCTGTCACGCCGTTTTCATCGGGAACCGCAGCCGGCACAGGGCCACGTCAGCCTGATTGGCGCCGGGCCCGGCGATCCTGAGCTGATCACCCGTAAAGGCTGGCGGTTACTGCTTGCTGCCGATGTCATCGTGTATGACGCCCTGGTCAGCGACCTGCTGATGGAAGAGATCCCCGCCCATATTCGGCGTATCTACGTGGGGAAGCGTAAGGGTGCCCACAGCGCCAGCCAGGAGCAGATCTGCCGGTTGCTGGTTTCGTTGGCTCAGCAAGGGTTGAATGTGGCTCGTTTGAAAGGCGGAGACCCATTGGTTTTTGGCCGCCTCACTGAGGAGCTTGCAGCACTGAAAGTAGCCGGTATCGCGTTCGACCTAGTGCCCGGTATCACCGCCGCCGCCGGTTGCGCCGCCAGTTGCGGTATTCCGCTGACCGAAAGGGTAACAGCGCCGCGCCTGCGCATGGTTACCGCCCACAGCTGTGATGATCGTCCCATCGACTGGGCCGACTTGGCCCGCCGCGATGAAACATTGGTGTTCTACATGGGGTTATCGATGGCGCCGACGATCAGCCAGCAACTGCAACTACATGGGCTACCTGCCGACTGGCCCGTCCTGCTGGTTGAACGGGGAACCCAACCCGAGCAACGCAGTATCCCCACCCGCCTTGACCAAATGGCTCAGGAGGCTAAGCGCCACAATCTATCGGGACCAACACTGATTCTGGTTGGCATGGTGACTCAGGGTGTTCACCCTAGCGAAAGACTGGAGAGCCTTGATTTAAAGGCAGAGCGCAAGCATCCCTGACACAATAATAAGAGTGCAGAAGCCTATTGATCAGCCTCAGCCCGATGCTTGGCAGCAATGAAATCCATATGCGGCACGTGGATCAGATCGGCGATACGGCGAATCACATGCTCCTCCACGTGATGCAGCTCACCATCGGCATAGGCCACCCGCCAGAGGTTCTCGATCAGCTGCACTTTCTCCGCCTGGCTGCAAACCTGGTTGATCTGGGAGGTAAAGCGGAAGTAATCGGTGGCCCCGGCATGGGCCTGCTCGGCACGCACCAGAAGCTCGGTCGCCTCCTGCTCACCCTGACCGAAACTGCGTTGAATCCCGGCTATCAGCGCCGCGCGCTCCTCCGGCTTGTTTTCATAGTCCGCCGCAACCACTTCCACCATCAACGCGACACTGGCCAGCTGGATAACCGACTCATCGCTCTGCGTCGCAGCGCCGCCCTCGGGTTCCAATAAGCTACTGAGTGCCGATTTTACTCTATCCCACATGCAAGCCTCCCATTGGTCTTACTGCTAGTGAACACAGGCTTGGACGTTCGTTCCGTTATGGAGCAAGGAAATCGGGTAAGGCAAAGACCGTTGGGATTGTGATGCCTGAGCCAACGACCGGTGTAAACCTGAACCTAGACGATGTTATTGAGCAGATACTGAGCTAGCCAGCTAAAACTTAACCACTGTCAGATAATATCGGCATGAAGCTATGTTCTTCGATTATTCACCAAAAAACATGGAAGGTTTCAGATTGAAGCGCTTAGACAGTTTCTCGATGGCTTGCCGACTCAGAGTGCGTTTCCCGTTCAGAACTTTAGAGACCATCGTTTTATCGCCAATCTCCGGCAGATCACTTCCGGTCAGTCGGTGCTGGCTCATCAAGGTACGAAGCAACGCGATATCCGCGGGCAAAGACTCGGCCTCGTCGATAAACGCTAACAGTTCCTCATCCCGAGACTCATACCGTTCAATCGCATGACTGAGCATGTCGATAAGTGGGTTCATCGGGTCGTCCAGGGTATCGCCAGCCGAGTCAAGTACCTGCTCCAGTGTTTCCAGCGTCGCTTCGTACTGCTCCTGCGTCTCGATGTTAATAAGCGGCTGTGCGGTTTCCATAAACGCCTGATACGCATCGATAATCGCTAGCTGTCCCATGGTCACCTCTAGTCTTGATTCTTCATGTATCGCTGTGTCAGCTTGTCGTAATCCGCATGATTGACAATGTGTTTGATGTATATGCGTTTATTCACAAACTGAATAAATGCAATCACACGAAGATTGTTGCCACCCACATCCAGCACCCACCACTTGTCTTTGTACTTGAAGTTGTCCAGCGTTGGAAAAACCGCCCTCAACTCATCCGGGGTAGTGAAATCCAGCTTGTGCAGCAACCTGTACAGATCCAACAGCGCAGCCTCATCGTTCGGGTATTTCTTGGCAGCGTCGTTAAACGGCTTCTTCGAAATTACATTCATCAGTCATCCCTGGTTGACTCATTGTCAACAATAGTCGCGGATTGACTATACGTCAACCTCCTTCGATCTCATCGTGGCTGGATAAAATGTCGGCGGCAGGTCATCGGACGTAGTTATAAACTACTTGCGCATATTGCGTGTTGGTCTATCAACTTTTCTGGAAAATTTCGCAGGGAGGTTGTGCTAGATTCGCCCTAACATCTCACGATAGACGTCACCATCTCGCTTCCCTACGCTGAGTGCCGTTACGATCAGTTCCTTGTCATTGACATGATAGGTTAAACGGAATGGAGGCTGTTTCCGTTTGATCTTGTACAAATTATAACCGCCCGACAGGCGAGACCTGGGTACATGGGGGTGCTCCAACCGTTCCCTAAGTTTACCTTTAAAGTACTCTTTCACCGCTGACGGTAGACGCTCCCACTCCTCCAGGGCATCCGGGTGGAACTTCAGCTTATAGGTCATCGATGTTGACTTCGACGGGTTCCTTGCCATCGTTGAGACGTTCACGTGCCTGGGTCAGGAGAGCCAAGTCCTCGACGGCCTCAGCCATCATCTCGAACAGCTCAGGCGGCACCGCATAAAAACAGGGTGCATTACTCTTGAGCACGGCCACAGCTTCCCCTCCCGACTGCTGAATAATCGCGTTGGGATTGGCTTTAAAGTCGGTGATGCTGGCAGAAACGCCCGCCATCATTCTTTCTACACTCATTGGGTGCCTCACCTTTATAGATCTGTAAATAGATCTTTATACAGGTCCAAATATAGATCTATTCATTCCGTCTGTACAGTACGTGATCAATCATCTTCTGTACTTGTTGCTGCCGGATGAGTACGCCTGTAAACAGCCTTTAGATCGCTGATCGTGACATGGGTATAGATCTTCATGCTCTTGATATCCTGGTGTCCCTACAGCTCATCGACATAGCGGATATAGGCACCGTGATTGAGCATGTAGGTTGCGCTGGCATGCCGCATGGGATGACAGGTTCCCTCCTTGCCGACAAGCGCCGAGCGCTCACTACTGGTACATTCCTCGATTAACAGCATGACCTGCACGGCAAACCGGCACAGCCGTTCACGCCAAACCAGCAGGCCCTGTGACTTTCACCGGCCCCCACACTTGTAGGCGCTGGTCAAAAATGCACACCCTGCTGGTCAGGTCTGCACACCGAAACCAGAAAAGAGTGCACATGCAGCTGGTAAAAATGACAACTATGGAGAAAAAAGCCTGCCTTATGCAGGCTTTGAAGTATTTCAAGACATAAGCTTGACGCTACTTATTCCAACGTAAATATTTTGTATATAACCATGATCACCCAATACAAGTGAAAGCAAATAAAAAAAACAGGTAGGGCAATATTAAGGTAGCTACGAATAAGCCCGATCCAAGGCTCTGAAATGTCGTTGTCACCGCCTCAGAGGCGAAAATTCAACACTTTTAGCCCTTTTTAACCAGCTGCAACCACCTTTTCAGGCAGTGCAGACGGATTAACCCCGTGCTCTCAACATCTGATCCACCCGCACAACGTTGGCCAGTGCGAACAGCATGGCCAACTTGCAGTCGTTTTTCTTCAGGCCACGGTAGCGGGCTTTTACAAAACCGAACTGGCACTTGATGATCCGAAACGGATGCTCAACTTTCGCACGGATACTGGCTTTCAGATACTCGGTGCGGATTCTGACCTTATTGATCCGAGGGTGTTTTTTCAGTGTCTTCAGCTTCCCTGGCTGTTCTGCGATGTACCAGTCCGCACTGACATCTTTCAGCTCATCTCGCTTTTCGGCGCCCCTGTAACCCGCATCAGCAAAAATGAATGCTTCTTCACCGTGTAGCAGTTGATCAGCCTGATTAAGGTCGTGCTCATTGGCCGCAGTTGTCGTGAAACTGTGCGTGATGCCGGTGCGGGCATCAACCCCGATGTGAGCCTTCATCCCGAAGTGCCA
>NZ_AUAZ01000040.1 GCF_000428985.1 Marinobacterium litorale DSM 23545
TGAAAGGGAGCTTCGAGGCGCTGGATGGGTGGATCCGCCGGCATCTGCGCAAAATCCTCTGGCGTCAATGGAAGCGGCCGTTCACCCGGGTCAAGATGCTGATGCGACTGGGTCTGTCTGAAGACAGGGCTTGGCGCAGTGCGACCAATGGGCGTGGTCCTTGGTGGAACTCATGCGCCTCGCACTTGAATCAGGCATTGCCGAAGAAGGTGTTTGATCGCATCGGACTGGTATCGCTGATGGATCAGTATCATCGGCTTAAATGTGTATCATGAACCGCCGTATGCGGAACCGCACGTACGGTGGTGTGAGAGGACGGAGGTCGCAAGACCTCCTCCTACTCGATTTCTGGCTGGGCTTTCTGTTAGTCGCGCTCAATCGCCAGTGCAGTACCCATGCCGCCACCGATGCACAGTGTGGCCAGGCCTTTCTTGGCATCACGCTTGGCCATTTCATGGACCAGAGAGACCAGAATGCGGCAGCCGGATGCGCCGATCGGGTGGCCCAGGGCGATGGCACCACCGTTCACGTTCACCATGTCGGTGTTCCAGCCCAGGTCCTTGTTGACGGACATGGCCTGGGCAGCAAACGCCTCGTTGGCTTCTACCAGCTCGAGCTCATCGATGGACCAGCCAGCTTTTTCCAGCGCCTTGGTGGTTGCGCAGATCGGCCCTGTACCCATGATGGCCGGGTCGACGCCCGCAGAGGCGTAACCTTTGATACGCGCGAGAACCGGCAGTCCCAGTTCCTGTGCCTTTTCCGCGGAGCAGAGAATCACCGCTGCAGCGCCATCGTTGATGGTGGAGCTGTTGCCCGCAGTGACTGTGCCGTCCTTTTTGAAGGCGGGGCGCAGTTTTGCCAGCGCTTCCGGCGTACAACCAAAGCGGGGCTGCTCATCGGTGTCAAAGACCACCGGATCGCCCTTACGCTGGGGGATGCTGACCGGAATAATTTCGTCTTTGAAACGACCGGAGGTGACGGCGGCCTCGGCTTTGTTTTGTGACGCACTGGCGAAGGCATCCTGCTCCTCGCGGGTAAAGCCATACTTCTCGACGATATTCTCGGTGGTGATGCCCATATGGTAGTTGTTGAAGGCGTCCCACAGGCCGTCCGTGATCATGGAGTCGATCATCTTCCAGTCACCCATGCGGGCGCCGTTACGAGAGTTGGGCAGCAGGTGGGGCGACTGGGACATGCTCTCCTGACCACCGGCGATGATTACATCGGCATCGCCACAACGGATCGCCTGGGTGGCGAGCTGCAGTGCCTTGAGGCCGGAGCCGCAGACTTTGTTGATGGTCATGGCCGGCGTTTCCTGGCTCAAGCCTGCGTTCAGGCTGGCTTGGCGAGCCGGGTTTTGGCCGCAGCCAGCGGTCAGTACCTGTCCGAGGATGACCTCGTCGATGGCGGAGGGGGCGATGCCGCTTTTTTCGAGCAGACCCTTGATAACAGTGGCGCCCAGATCGGAAGCCTTGACTGAAGCCAGTGATCCGTTGAAGGAGCCTACGGCCGTACGACCGGCTGCTACGATGACAACGTCGCGCATAGGTGTGCCTCTCTTACATGTCGTTTTATTTAAAATCCAGCGATCCATGCTAAAGCGATCTGATGACCGGGTGATTGCATGAGCAGCGGAAAAATAGAGCCACCGACCGCATTACGCAGGTGCGAAAACAGGGCCAGTCCCTGAAGTCTGCGGTAAGCCAAAGCAAGCTGTCAAGAGAGGGTGGCGCTGCCGTTGAGGCAGCGCAGTGCGCAGGCTGGAAAGGCTAGAGGTCCAGCTCGATGTTGTCGATCAAGCGGGCGGCCCCCAGATAGGCGGCGGCGATAATCACGAGCTGGCGATCATCGGGGTTGGCGGCCAGCATATCGCTGCGCCTGAGTATATGGATGTAATCCCGCATGAAACCCGCTTCTTCAAGCTGTGACTGAGCCTGTTCGATAAGCGCCGGGTAATCGCTTGACCCGGATCGAAGCGCGTCCGCCAACTGATTGAGCGTGGCGTAAAGCGTTGGCGCGACAGCCAGCTCTGACTCGCTTAGATAGCCATTTCGGGAGCTGAGCGCCAGGCCGTTCGAGGCCCGCTCCGTGCCGACGCCGATGAGTTCGACCGGCATTGAAAGATCTTCAACCATCCGGCGGATTACGTGGAGCTGCTGGTAATCCTTACGACCGAACACGGCCACATCGGGCTGTATCAGGTTAAACAGCTTGTTGACGATCGTCGTGACACCACGAAAGTGGCCGGGACGACTGCTGCCGCAATACAGATCAGAGATGCCAGGAACCTCGACGAAGGTCTGTCCGACGCGCCCGTGAGGGTATATTTCCGCTTCGCTGGGTGCGAACAGCAGGTTGCAGCCGAAGGCTCTTAACTGCGCCTGATCCTCGGCCAGCGTGCGCGGATAGCGCTCAAGGTCTTCCTGAGGGCCAAACTGCAGTGGGTTAACGAAGATTGATGCCACGACGAAGTCCGCGTTTTCTACCGCGGCCTCCACCAGTCTCAGGTGGCCCTGGTGCAGGTTGCCCATGGTAGGCACCAGTCCGATGCGCCGACCGGCGTTACGCGCCGCCGATAACTGCTCGCGCAGCTCACTAATTGTTGTAATCGTCTGCATGATCAGTCAAAGCTATGTTCGGCGGAAGGGAAAGAGCCGTCGCGGACAGCTCCTGCAAAATGGGTCAGGGCTTCCTGAATCGTGGAAGCGTCTTCCATGAAGTTTTTAACGAACTTGGGTGTGCGGCCGGGATTCAGGCCCAGCATGTCGTGCAGGACCAGAACCTGGGCGTCAGTATGGGGGCCTGCGCCGATGCCGATAACCGGGATTGAGGCGTTTAGCGTGATTTCCTGTGCCAGCAGAGAAGGGACGCACTCAAGCAGCAGCATGCTGGCACCGGCTTCCTCCAGGCGACGGGCGTCTTCGATCATTGCCAACGCGGATTCACGATCACGCCCCTGTACGCGGTAGCCGCCGAGTTTGTTGACGGCCTGTGGCGTTAGTCCAAGGTGGGCACAGACGGGGACGCCGCGTTCGGCCAGCTGGCTGACGCTGTCGCAGAGCCAGCCTGCGCCTTCGAGCTTCACGATGTGGGCGCCCGCGCGCATGAGCTCAGCCGAACTCGCCATCGCCTGGTCGGCGTTGGCATAGGTCATAAAGGGCAGGTCAGCCATGATCATGGAGCCGGTGTTGCCCCGGGCGACAGAGCGCGTGTGATAGGCCATCTCTTCCAGCGTAACCGGTACGGTACTGCTGTGCCCCTGAAGTACCATGCCCAATGAGTCGCCGACGAGGATCAGCTCGATGCCCGCCTGGCTAACCTGATTGGCAAAGGTCGCGTCATAGGCGGTGAGCGAAGCGAACTTGCCACCGGACTCCTTGCGTTCGGTTAGGGTGCGCAGGGTGATGTTGCTCATAGTACGTCTCGGCTTTTTATTGGGTTTGTCGTCGAAAGTGCTCGATTATAACGGCATCTGCTCCAATGTGCCCATGGGGCAAAGGGCTAACCACTGCGAAAGTGTAGTCCCCCCCGGCAACGACAGGTCTGCCGCGATCTCGGCCAGCGGCCAGAGTACGAAAGCGCGTTCGCGGATATGGGGATGAGGGACTGTCAGTCTGGAGGTCTGAATCTGTCGATCGCCATAGAGCAGCAGGTCGAGATCCAGCGTGCGTGGGCCCCAGTGGCGCTCCCTGACGCGCTGATGCCTCTGCTCGATCGCCTGCAGCTGATCGAGAAGTGTTTCGGGCTCCAGCGATGTGTGCAGCTCCGCCACCGCATTAATGAAATCGGGCTGATCCTGTGGGCCGACCGGGTCCGAGCGGTACAGGGAGGAGTGCGTGACCAGACGGCAACCTCCGATTTCTGCAAGCTGTTCAAAGGCCGTGGTAACGTGCCGTTCCGGGTTGTCCAGATTGCTTCCCAGCCCGATGTAACAGCGGACCGGAAACTCAGTCATTGTGGTCTGCCGGTTTGGGCTTCGATTTACGCCGGCGGCGGCGGCGCGGCTTATCCGAGCCCTCGCCCTTGGTGCTTTGGGTCATGCTCTGGCGCTGGTTTTCGTCGGTGTTCTGGTAGTCGGTCCACCACTGGCTTAAGCCGCCCAGATCCTCGCCGCTGTTTTCACGCAGAAGCAGCAGGTCGTATGCGGCCCGGAAGCGAGGGTGGCCCATGGTCTGTTCGGCGCGCCTTTTTTGCGGCAGTCGAAGCTGTAGTTCCCAGATGTCCCGGACGGGGCCTGAGAAGCGCCGTGGAATCGCTGTCGAGCGCACCTGCTGCGACAAGACTTCGTTGGCTGCCTGATGAAGGCTTGGTAAAGGTGGTTGGTCACCTTCATCCAGTATCTCCTGCATCCGTCGCTGCATGGGGTACCACAACAGTGCAGCAAACAGGAAAGCCGGCGTTACGCTCTTGTTTTGTGCCAGACGGCGATCGGTGTTGGCCAGTGCATTCAGGACCAGTGTTTCTACCGGGTAGTCTTCAGAGTCCAACATGTCGTCGGTCTGGGGGAAGAGCGTCTTGAATAGATCGAACCGCTTGAGCTGTCGAAACGAGGCCTCACCGTGACCGCTCTGCAGTAGCTTTAGCGCTTCGTCAAACAGCCGGGCAGGGGCGATCCGTGTGATCATGCTGCCTAACCGATGGATCGGTGCTGCAGTCTGTTCTTCGATCTCAAAACCCAGCTTGGCCGCGAAACGAGCGGCGCGCAGCATGCGAACCGGGTCCTCACGGTAGCGGTCTTCAGGGTCGCCGATCATGCGAATCTGGCGTTGCTGAATATCCTTGTAGCCATCGGCAAAATCATGAATCGAGTAGTCATGCACGCAGTAGTAGAGCGCATTAATGGTGAAATCACGCCTCAGTGCATCTTCTTCGATTGTGCCATAAACGTTGTCACGCAGGATCATGCCGGATTCGGCCTGGCGGCCGTGTTCGCCATCCGGATTGTCTTCATGGTCGTGACCGGCACGGAATGTGGCAACCTCGATCACTTCGCGGCCAAACCGAACGTGCAGCAGCTTGAAGCGCCGACCGATCAGGCGAGAGCGGCGGAACAGCTCCTCGGCCTCTTCAGGATGGGCGGAGGTGGCAACGTCAAAGTCCTTTGGGTGTTTGTTCAGCAGAAGGTCACGGATACAGCCGCCGACCAGGTAGGCGTCGTAGCCTTCGTCTCGCAAGCGGTAGACAACCTTCATCGCGTTATCATCAAGACGCTGACGCGGGATCTGGTGTTCGGACTCGGGAATAACCCGCGGGGATGACGAGTGGTTGCTATCATCATGGGAGGTTTCGTCGGCGGTTTCAGGCTGACGGGGTTTACGCAGCCAGAGTGCACCGATGATAACGGCGATAACAAACGCGGCCAGGGTAATCAGAGAGGTCTGCATTGAGTTTGAGGTGTGCGTTCCAATTGTGGATGTTCAAAAGTGGCGCATCATAGCATAGCTGGGATGTGTAGTGCATTGCAGCAAAGGTGCCGGTGTTTGAGGCTGTGCCGGTCAGCACCGCTCGAAGCAGGGCCCTTTGGGTTAAAAGGCCGGGTTGGCGACATGTGTGTTACGCAGAGGCACTGCGAAGCGAGATATGTAAGCGGAGAGAATAACAGGGTAGGTGGGGTGCTGATCACAAAGCGCTCACATTGTCATTGCTTGGCTTGTTATTTTTATTGCCGTCGCGTGACGCTGTATTCAGTCTCTGTGACCAGCCAAGCCTCATTTTTATTTTTGTTCGAGGCGGGACACCTTTCGGTCGCGGCTGTTTTTATTTTTATTGCTGCCGAACGTCTCAGGCCGTCGTTGTTGTTGTTCTGATCTATACAAAGCAGATGCTGTGCCAGTTTTTGTAAGTTATTAATTAATAACCGTTTATCTGATTTTTTTGGATCTGTTACCTTGGGTGTTACCCTCTTTTTGTTACCTGTTGCCACGTTTTCGGCGGTGCAGCATGGGTAGTAAGGTAACACTTAGGTTCTGTTACCCTGCGCCCAAAGTGTTACTTCTTTGGGCGGCGGGGTATGCCCAGTTTCTGCCGTCTTTCCCACAGGCATTTTCGGCTTACGCCTAAGGTCTTAGCGAGTTCTGTCTCACTCATGGAGTCCTGGTTTTCCAGCACGAAGCGTTGGAAGTAATCGTCGAGAGACAGGTCTGTGCGCGCAGAGCGGTTCGTATTACTGCTGCGGGCTTCGTCATGGAGTGACTGATGCTGGCTGTATTGGTCTTCGAAGTCGCTCAAGGATTGGTGATCGGTATCCAGGCCGAGCAGGTCCGCTGTGATCTCGTCGCCATCGGCCAGAATGACCGCCCGTTCAATGGCGTTCTCCAGCTCCCTGACGTTACCGGGCCAGGAGTAGCGCAACATAACGCGTTGGGCGTCGGCATTGAACTGCAAAGGACCGGTGCCCAGTTTGCGGCAGCGGCTGTCGAGGAAACGCTGAGCCAGTTCCACGATATCTTCGTCGCGCTCGCGCAACGGCGGCATACGTAGCTCCATCACGTAGAGTCGGTAATAGAGGTCTTCCCGAAACTCGCCCTGTTTAGCCAGGTTCTTCAGGTCACGGTGAGTGGCAGCAATCAGACGGACATCCACCCGGCGCGGCTGGACGGCGCCAACGCGGCGAATCTCGCCTTCCTGCAGAAAGCGCAGCAGGCGCGCCTGAGCTTCCAGTGGCAGCTCGCCAATCTCATCCAGGAACAGGGTTCCGCCATCGGCGGATTCGATCAGGCCACTGCGGCTGGCGTTGGCGCCGGTGAAGGCGCCTTTTTCGTGCCCGAACAGCTCCGATTCGATCAGGGTATCGGGGATCGCGGCGCAGTTTACGCAGATCATCGGCCGGCCGGCACGATCGCTCTGTTCATGTATGGAGCGTGCCGCCAGCTCTTTGCCGGTGCCCGATTCTCCCAGGATCAACACTGTGGCATCGGTCTTGGCGACCTTGCTGATGCGGCGGAACAGCTCCTGCATCGGGCGGCAGCGACCGATTATTTCAGTCTGTGTACTCTCTTGGCTGGGGCTGGATCCCGCGGTCTCGGATGTGCCGGTCTGCTTGCGCAGGATTTCAGCAACGGTGGAGAGCATTTCGTCGTGGTCGAAAGGCTTGGCGATATAGTCCACGGCGCCCAGCTTCATGGCGTCAACGGCCGAGCGCAGGCTGGCGTAGCTGGTCATGATCAGTACCGGAACCGGGGCGGCCAGCTCGATCAGTTCGGTGCCTTCGCCACCGGGGAGACGAAGGTCGCTGATGATCAGATCAAACTCGTGGAGTTGATACTGTTCGGTGGCGTCGGCGATGGAGGGGGCATCGGCGACACTATACTCATGCTTTTCCAGTAAGCGCTTGAGTGCTGAGCGGATGATTGATTCATCCTCAACAATCAGAATTCGGCTCATATGGTTTTGGACCCTTGCGTCTGATAACGGTAACCGATCAGGGTTGTGACCCTGGATACCGGGGTAAGGTTATGACCACCTGAGTACCATTATTCTGCTTCTTATCGGCGGGGCTTAAGAGTTCGATGTTACCATAGTGTTCAACAATAATATTATAGACTAAAGGTAAACCGAGCCCGGTGCCCTTGCCGGGCTCCTTGGTTGTGAAGAAGGGCTCAAACAGGCGCTCGATATTTTCCGGTGCGATGCCGGTCCCTTCATCAGTTATTCGTACTATCACCTGGTGGGCGTTGCCATCCGAGTCTACCCGGATGGTGCCCCGGTCTGGAGAGGCATCGCTGGCGTTGTTCAGCAGGTTTATCAATACCTGCAGCATCTGTTGGGGGTCTGCAGCGACACAGTCTTCGCGCGCGACCTCGTTGATAAACTGCTGCTGGCGCACGCGGGAGTCGAGCTTTACCAGGTGAATCGCCTCGGCTACACACTCGCGCATATTCATGGGTTCACGTTCGCCGCCCCGTGCCTGCTGGCCGGTATGGGCGAACCTGACCAGCGATTGCACGATACGACTGATCCGTTCGGTCTGCTCGACAATTTGCTCCCCGGTTTCTAGAATCTCCGGGGCATCGGTTTCCAGCTTCAGGTTCTGCGCCAGGCAAGCGATGCCGGTGACCGGGTTGCCGATCTCATGTGCCACGCCTGCGGCAAAACGGCCGATTGAGGCGAGGCGCTCCTGGTGTGCCAGATTACGCGAGATCAGTTGGTATTCGGTTTCATCCTCGATCAACAAAACCATCCCTTGAGCGGAGGCTTCTCCCAGGCTTGCCTTGTGCAGACTAAACCAGCGTGGGCGCCCTTCTATTTCGACTTTAACCGCGGACTGGTGTTGGGTCTGAGCGTTGGCGAACTGTTCAAGTAGCGTATTCCACGGGGGAGGGAGGGTGTTCAGTGGCGCTCCGATGCAGCTCTCATCGTCAACGCCGGTATAGCGGCAGAGCTCTCGGTTCCAGAGCTGGATCCGCAGTTCGCCATCCAGAGTGCAGGCCCCGATCGGCATTTTTTGCAGGGTAATGCGATGATAGCGGCGCAGTTGGTCCAGCTCTGCCGCCAGTCCTGACAGGCGGGCGTCGTAATGCTCCAGCTGATTTTCCAGCAGGTGGATTTCACGTGCTCGGAATCCCCCGCTGCGAGTGTGTGGTGTGGGGTCTGCAAAAATAGCGGCGGCTTCCACCGGGCCCAGCAGACCGGACAGGTTCTGCTCGAGTTTACTGCGTAGACGCAGAGCGTCCAGCGGGCGCAATTCGCCGGCGGAAAGCCCCAATGCCTGACGGGCCCGGTTCAGTTCCCGTGTTGCGCTTTCCGAGCCGATATGGGGAGCAAGTGCTGCGTGCAGATCCTGATGCCGGCGCAGCGAAGGTGAGTGAGAAAGCGTACGTTGCAGGCCGTTGAGCACGCAGGCATCGGCACTTTCCCGTTCTGACTCTCGGCCGGGAAACAGCGCGGAACCGATCAGCAGCAGGGTCAAATTCACCAGAAAGGAGATCAGTGTATGGGTGTACCAGCTGTCCTCGGCGAGCCCAGCGGTGATCTGAAAGCCCAGCAGTTCCTGATGCAGTGGAAGTGTCAGAGCAAATAGCCAGACCGAGAAACCGCCTGCCAGACCCAGAAGAAAGCCGGTGCGGCTGGCGCCAGGCCAGTAGAGTGTTGATAGCAGCCCGGGTAGAAACTGGAGGAATGCCACGAAGGCCAGCAGGCCGAGCTGGCTTAATGTGAACTGTTCACCGAATAGCACAAAGAAGAGGTAGCAGGCGAAGATCAACAGCACAATCAGGAACCGGCGCAACCACAAAAGCCAGGCATAGAAGCGGGCGTTTTCCGGACGTTTTACCAAGGGCAGAACCAGATGGTTCTGCAGCATGGAGGCGAGAGCGACCACGGCCACGATAATAAGCCCGCTGGCGGCAGACAGGCCTCCGATAAAGGCGATCAACGTGAGCCAGGGCTGATTGAGATGGCTGCCGAGCGTCAGGATGATGAAATCCGGGTTGTCCATCGGAGCGCCACTGGCTTGCGCTGCCCACAATATGGGGGGGACGCAGAGCGCAGTCAGCAAAACAAACAGTGGAATGACCCAGGTTGCCTTGTAGAGGCTCTCGGACGAGACGTTTTCGGTAAACGCCAGGTGGAACATATGGGGCATGACGATGGCCGCAGCGGCGAAGGCCAGCACCAGAACCCGCCAGCCACCTTCGCTGCCGGGATGCTGCATGCGAGTCAGCGCCTCGGGGTTGTTGTGCAGCCACTCTTCGAGGCCGCTGCCGCCACCAAAAAAGCCCAGATAGGCAAACAGCCCGACGATGACGATAGCGGCCAGTTTGACCACGGATTCGATGGCGATAGCCACCACCAGACCGCTGTGACTGTTACGCAACGTGGCGCGCCGCGCGCCGAACAGGATCGCAAAAATAGCGATGATCACGCAGAACGCAGCGGCGATCTGATGGCGTCCCACCGAGTTGTTAAGCAGATACAAAGAATCGGATACCGCCTGTATCTGTATCGATATCAGAGGCAGGCTGGCGCAGAGCATCGCCACCGTGGTCAAGGTTCCTACACCACCGCTGCGGAACCGGAAAGCGAACAGGTCCGCCAGTGATGAGAGCTGATAGGTTCGGGTGATCCGTAAAATCGGAATCAGAATGACCGGAGCCAGCATGAAGGTGGCGGCTGCGCCGATATAGGAGCCCAGATAAATGTAGCCGGACTGAGCGGCCAGGCCAAACGTGCCGTAGAACGTCCAGGCACTGGCATAGACCCCCAGCGAAAGTGCATGTAGCAGCGGGTGGCGGACAAGTTTGCGTGGCAGTACACCGCGCTCCGCCATGTAGGCGGCACTGAACAGGAGCAGTAGATAGGTGAAACAGAGCAGCAGAAGCTGCGGCAGCTCAACGTTCATGGCGGTGCCAGTGTTCGATTAGAGCGATCAGCATACAGACGCCGATGCCGATCAAAAAGGGGCGATGCCAGGGGCCTTCGCCAAACAGCCACAGATCGAGCAGCTCGGGGCCAAGCAGAAGTGTGATCAGGCATACGACAATCAACAGCCGATGCGGATACATTCAGCTCCACTCCTTCGGCCGTACACCGGGCTGACGGGGCACCGCTTCGATATGCCAGTTTGAAACACCCCACTCCAGGATCGTCTGAGCCGCTTCTTCCCTTAATGCCGCGGGAGGATTCTGCCCGAGAATCTCAAGAGCAAAATACAGATTGCGACTTCGGTCTTGATCACTATCGCTCAGCGCCGGTGCATAGGTTTGCTTGCTGAGCTTCTGTCCCTCGGCATTGGTGGCGACGGGAATGTGAGCATAGCTCGGCGTGACCAGTCCCAAATGCTTCTGCAGCACGATCTGGCGGGGTGTTTCATCGATTAGATCAAACCCGCGTACCACCTGATCGACGCGCTGATAGGCATCATCGACGACGACGGCCAGCTGATAGGCAAAGAGTTGATCTCGCCGGAAGATAACGAAATCGCCGCGCCCGTCCTGGCCCGGGTAAAGGCGATTACCCTGGATGCGGTCATGAAACTGAACGTCTTCGGCCGGGTAAAGAGCACGTACCGCACACTGTGTGCCCGGTCGGGGAGTGTGGGTGCGACAGTGGCCGTCATAGAGCGCCAGAGCGTCACGCCGCTTCATTTCACTGCGGGTACAGCTGCAGGGGTAGGCCAGGCCTTGGCTGATGAGTGCGTCGAGGTTTTTTCGATAGATGCTGAGTCGGTCGCTTTGGAAAAGAACCTGATCGTCCCACTCCAGGCCGTAATGGGCCAGCGTTCGGATGATGTTGTCCGATGCCCCGGGGACTTCGCGCGGCGGGTCCAGGTCTTCGATTCGCAACAGCCAGCGTCCGCTCTGAGATCGACTATCTAGAAAACTGGCAAGCGCCGCCATGAGTGACCCGAAGTGCAGCGGGCCGGTTGGCGAAGGGGCAAAGCGTCCTGTGCAGTTCACAACCACTGGGTCCTGAACGGAACAACGGTCGCGGGGTGAGTGCCGCGACCGTTCGCCGGAGGCATTAACCGCCGAGCTGCTTTTCCTTGATTTCAGCCAGGGTTTTGCAGTCGATACACAGGGTGGCTGTAGGACGCGCTTCCAGACGACGAATGCCGATCTCTACGCCGCAGGCATCACAGAAGCCGTAGTCGTCTTCGTCGATTCGCTCCATCGCTTCGTCGATCTTGCGGATCAGCTTGCGCTCGCGGTCCCGGGTGCGCAGTTCGAGGCTGAACTCCTCTTCCTGGCTGGCGCGATCGCTGGGGTCGGCGAAGTTGGAGGCTTCCTCCTTGAGGTGAGTGATGGTGCTGTCCACCTCTTCCATCAACTGATGCTTCCACGCCAACAGGATGTCGCGGAAATGGTCTTTCTGCGCATCGTTCATGTACTCCTCGCCTGTGTTAAGCGGATAGGGCTCGAAGTGTGTGAACTGAGATTCAGTTTTATTTGCCATGGGCGCAGCCTCACATCTAGGGCCGGCGGCGGATAGTCCGGGCCGGGCCTTGATCCGGAAATGGAACCACCATCCGGTGGTGTCTCAAAAGCCGGTGAAATTACCAGAAGCCTTCCCTTTAGGCTAGACCTGTTCTGGCGTTTTGCTTAGTTTCGTTATGGTGATAACAGAATAGAGATTATTTGGGCGTTAAATTAATTGGGTTTCGTGAAAATCATAGTTTATTGTGCGGGCTTATGTTTTCTGGTTAGTGATTAATTGTGTTGTTGGTTGGTGGCTATAATCCTTGGTCGTAACTAACAGGTAGGAGAAAAGTGGTGACAGCGGAAAAGTGGACAGCTCGAGCACGTGCTATCGACTCTTTTAAGGTGATGGATCTGCTCAAGCGAGCGCGTGAGCTGGATGATCTGGGTCAGGACGTGGTCCATATGGAAGCGGGAGAACCGGACTTCGAAACGGCACCGGCAATCAAGCGTGCTGCCGTTGAAGCGATCCAGACCAAAGCGATCCAGTATACCCCTGCCGGAGGCATTGCTCCGCTGCGTGAGCGTATTGCCCGCTTTTACCAGGAGCGTTACGGCATCGAGCTGGGACCGGAGCGGGTGCTGGTGACTCCGGGCGCCTCCGGCGGCCTTTTGCTGGCATTTTCCCTGCTGGCCGAAAAGGGGCAGCGCTTTATGATGGCTGACCCGGGTTATCCCTGTAACCCTCAGTTCTTACGTCTGGTTGAAGCCGGCGCCCAGCGCGTGAGGGTGGATGCCTCTACTAATTTTCAGTTGACGGCTGAGCTTGTCAGAACCCATTGGGCGGAAGATACGGCTGGCGTATTGTTGGCGTCGCCGGCCAATCCAACCGGGGCGGTCGTTCCCCCGGAGGAGATGTCGCGGATCGCAGCCACGGTGCGGGAGCTCGGAGGCGAGCTGATCGTTGATGAACTCTACCACGGCCTGACCTATGGGTTTGATGCTCAGAGCGCACTGGCAGAGGATGACCAGGTTGTGGTGCTCAATAGCTTCTCCAAATATTTCGGCATGACGGGCTGGCGCCTGGGTTGGCTGGTGGCACCGGCGGATGCGATCGCCGAGATGGAGAAAATCGCCCAGAATCTTTTCATTTCGCCGCCGACACTGTCGCAATACGCGGCCTTGGCCGCCTTCGAACCGGAGTCGATCCAGCTGTTTGAAAGCCGGCGTCGTGCTTTTCAGGAGCGCCGTGATCTGTTGGTGGGCGGACTTCGGGAACTGGGATTTGTGATCGATACGCCGCCTCAGGGGGCGTTTTATGTGTATGCTGATGCAAGTGCGTTGACCGACAACAGTTTCGACTGGTGCTGGTCGCTGCTGGAGGAGGATAAAGTCGCCGCGACACCCGGTGCAGATTTCTCCCGCTTTGACGCAAACAAGTATGTGCGCTTTTCCTATACCACCGGCCTGGATCGGATTGAGTTGGCGCTGGAACGTCTTGCTCGCCGTGCCCAGCGCTACGGATCATAAGCTGATCAGGATCCGGTCGCCCTCGGTGCACACCCTGACCGGGTCCAGTTGTTCTCCGGGGCAGGGGCCTGCGATGCACTCGCCCTGCTCGATGGTGAACAGGGCTCCGTGGGTGGCGCACTGAATGTACTGCTTTTCATAATCGAGAAACTGGTCAGGTTGCCATTCGAGCCGAATGCCACGGTGAGGGCAGTGGTTGTGATACGCATACAGCTGCCCCTGGCGGCGGATAATCAGGACGGCTTGCTCACCAACCTCAAATCCTCGAGCTTCGCCCTCGGGGATGTCGTCAAACCTGCAAAGGTCTATCATCATGTCTCCTCAAGCGGGGTTCAATTGCCGCTATGATACCTGTTGATTGTCATAGGGCGCTTACTTCTTTTCTAGTGCAGGCAAGTCGAATAATGCGAGGCTGTTTTTCATGCTGAACGTACCGGAGGGTGTGTCGCCCCCGTTCCGTCACTCCCCGGTCCTGTTTCGCGGTGCGGTTATCCTGGGGCTCGCGGTTGTCTGTTCTGTCAGCCTGAGCGTGGGCGTGTTTGATCTCTCGCCGAGTGATTGGGTAGATCCGCAGAGCGATGGGGGACGGGTGTTGTATCAGCTACGGCTCCCTCATCTGCTGACTGCGCTGCTGGTGGGCGCGCTGCTGGGGGGAACCGGTGCCGCCGCCCAAGGCCTGTTCCGCAACCCGCTGGCTGACCCGTCGCTCATCGGTGTGTCCGCCGGTGCCGCGTTGGCCAGTGTGACGCTGATGGTCGTGGCGGGGGCTGTGCTTGAGCCTGGGGTGATGAAGTTACTGCTGCCGGCGGCAGCATTTGTCGGTGGGTTGCTGGTGACGGTACTGGTTGTCCGTCTGTCCCGGACGTTTTCAGGTATCTCGGTGACCACGCTGTTGCTGACCGGGATGGCGGTAAATGCGATCGCCGGGGCGGGTATCGGCGCACTGAAGTACCTGTCCGATGACGTAGCGCTGCGTCAGGCCAGCTTTTGGTTATTGGGTAACCTTACCAGTCAGGGGTGGCTGCCGATTATTGTGCTGATTGTGGTCGGGTTTCCTGTCCTGATGCTGCTTTGTCGGGAGGGGCGGGAGTTGAATCTGTTGTTGCTTGGCGTATCTCAGGCGCAACTGGTGGGGGTGGATGTCCAGGCACTGCAGCGCCGGCTGGTCCTTCTCTGTGCTCTCGGGGTCGGCTGTGCCGTGGCCTTTGTCGGGCTGGTAGGGTTTGTGGGTTTGATTGTGCCCCATCTTGTGCGTCTTCTATGTGGTCCGGATAACCGGTATCTGTTGCCGCACTCAATTATCTTTGGCGCTTTGTTTATGGCGTTGGCTGATCTGCTGTCCCGCGTACTGATCAGTCCGGCTCAGTTGCCGGTCGGGATACTGACCGCGTTGGTGGGTGGCCCCTTTTTTTTGCTGCTCCTGACCCGGGGACGTGCCTTCGGAGGTGGCCGTGCTTAAGGCCAGCGCATTGGAATACGCAGCGCCGGGGCGGCAAGCGCTGTTGTGTGGTGATCTTGAATTGCCTGCGGGGACGGTTTCCGTGTTGCTGGGGCCTAATGGCGCCGGTAAATCGACGTTACTTTCGTTGCTTTGTGGTCTGTTGACCCCCAGCGCCGGAGAGGTGGCTCTCGACGGTACGGCGTTGGCGAAGCTGCCGCTGGTAGAGCGTGCGCGCCGGTTGACGGTTCTGCTTCAGCAGCAGCCTCTGGAGTTTGCATTTTCCGCCCGGGAGGTAATCGCCATGGGTGGGCAGCCTCTGAACCTGTCTGCTCCTCGGTTGGAACAGCGTATTTCCGCCGTGGCCCGGTCATTGGATATTGAAGCATTACTGGAGCGCAACTATCTGACATTGTCCGGCGGTGAGGCGCAGCGTGTGCAGCTGGGCCGCGTGTTGGTGCAGCGCGGCGTCGAAACCGGCGTGATTCTGCTGGATGAGCCGGTATCGGCTCTGGATCTGAAACATCAGCACCAGGCTTTGAGTTATCTGCGTGATCTGGCGAAAGAGGGTTATGCAGTGATGGCGATTCTGCATGATCTTAATCTGGCGGCGCGTTACGCCGACCACGTCATCCTGATGCAGGCCGGGCAGGTAATCAGCTCCGGTGAGGTGGGTGATGTGATGCAACCGCACCGCCTGTCGCGGTTGTTCAATGTGGATGTTCAGTGCCTGTGGAGCCCCGAGGGGCTCCCGGTTTTTCACAGTCTCAGTCGCTGATCAGATTGTGGCCGCGAAGTTGGGCTAGAAGCTGCTCGATCGCTTCATCATCCCGGGTGTCCACTTCCAGCGTGAGTAGCTGTTCCTCTTCGGTGAGAGGGTGAAGCAACTCCAGCTGACGTTTCATGACCGTAACATCGGCATCCGAAGGATCCAGGCCCTCCTCGGTCCTTCTTTTGAGACGGGCCTCAATCAGGTTCTGGTCACAGTGACAGCTGATAATGCGTACGGGGACTCCCTCTTTCTCCGCCAGCTGTCGATACAGGGTTCGGGTACGAAGGCGGATGAAGGTCGCGTCGACCACGACGCTGATGCCCGCTCTGAGCATGCTGCTGGTGGCATCCAGGGCGCGGTTGAAGGTGCGCAGGTTCATATCCGGGCCGTAGAGGTCCAGCTCTTCCCGCCGGGATGCTTCACGGTATATCCGTTTACGCTCCACATCGGAGCGAATACGGATCGCGCCCATGGCTTCAAACAGGCGCTCGCTCAGGTAGCTTTTCCCGGTGCCGCTGACGCCGTGCATCAGTAGCAGGAAGGGTTTGTGTTCCTGGCAGTAGTGAGCGGTCAAGTTCAGATAGTGACGAAAGGTCTCCAGATCCGGATGCTCGCCCAGCATGGCGACCTTGGCTCTGACCATGCTTCGGTATGCCTTGTAGAAATTGAGTAGCTCAAGACTCTCGTAGTCGCCGGTCAGTTCCAGGTAACGGTTCAGGCAGCGGTTTGCCCAGCGGAACTGTTTGTTGGCTTCCAGGTCCATCAGCAGGAAGGCGAGATCACAGATGGTGTCGATCCAGCGGAACTGCAGATTAAACTCGATGCAATCGAAGAGTCGAAGCTCGCCGTGGAACAGCGTGATGTTGCCTAAATGCAGGTCGCCGTGGCATTCACGGATATGTCCTGCCTGTTTGCGGGCGGCCAGGGTGGGGCGCAGGCGCTCGAACTCGGATCGCGTGTGGGCTTCCAGACGTTCAAGGAGTTCGATGTCCGCCGGGTTGTCCAGCTTTTCAGTCAGATGGCTGTAGTTGTCGAAAACCACTGCGCTGATCGTTTCGGCCTCGCCCCAGGGACTGTCCTGGGCAACCATCGGGATGCGCTGATGAAAATCCGCGATCTGTGCGGCGAGCAGATCGATCCACTGGGCCTCAAACCGGTGTTGCTGGAGCAGCTGGTCGAGCCGCTTCCCGCTTTCAAACTGACGCATGCGCACGGCATATTCGATGGGTGCGCTGTCATCGCCAAGGCGCGGGTCCGCTTCGCTGCCGCTGATCGGGATCACCGCTTCATAAATATCCGGCGCCAGGCGCTGGTTCAGACGCAGCTCTTCATCGCAACAATAACGCCGCTGTTCCAGGGTCGTGAAGTCGAGGAATCCGAAGTTGACCGGCTTCTTGATTTTGTATGCGTAGTCACCGGTCAGCAGCAGCCAGGAGATATGCGTCTCTATCACCTCGATCTCGTCGACCGGATGGGGATAGTGCTCGGGCAGGCGCAAGGAGTTGATCAGTTCTGGTACCATGTCGCGCATTCTACAGCGAAATGCCGGTTAATAGTGACTCCATGAGTAAAAAGCGAAACAGTGGTAAAAAAACCGGGCGACGTTCCTGGAAGCGTGCGGTGCTGAGACTGATATTAAAACTGTCACTGGTTGCCATCGTGATCGGTGGTGCCGGGCTGGTTTATCTTGATGCGCAGGTGCGGGAAAAGTTTGAAGGTAAACGCTGGGCGCTGCCCGCCAAGGTTTATGCACGCCCCCTGGAGTTGTATCCGGGCCAGCAGCTCAGTGCCGATGATCTGCAGCTGGAGTTGAAGGGGCTGGGGTATCAGGCGGTGCAGAGTGTCAGTCGCGCCGGTACCCTGAGTCGGTCCGGCAATCGAATAGAGCTGGTGAGTCGTGGTTTTCCATTCCCGGACGGAGCGGAGCCTTCCCGGCGCATGACATTGCGTTTTGATCAGGGGCGGTTGCGTTCGATCGACTCGGCCCAGAGTGGCGCGCTGTCGCTGGTGAGGCTGGAGCCAATTCTGATTGGCGGGATCTACCCTCAGGATAACGAAGACCGCGATCTGATCCGTCTGGAGGATGCTCCACCCCTGTTGCCGGCGGCTTTGATTGCAGTGGAGGATCGAAATTACTACAGCCACTATGGCATCTCGCTGAAAGGGATTGCGCGGGCCATGTGGGTGAATATCCGGGCCGGACGCTTCGTACAGGGTGGGAGTACCCTGACCCAGCAGCTGATCAAGAATTTTTATCTCACCGCCGATCGAACCCTGGCGCGCAAGCTGCTGGAAATGCCCATGGCGATGCTGCTGGATCTGCACTACAGCAAGGATGAGATTCTCGAAGCCTATCTGAACGAAGTCTATCTGGGGCAGTTCGGTGCCCGGGCTATCCATGGTTTCGGGATGGGGAGCCAGTATTATTTCGGTCGTCCGGTGGGTGAGCTCAGTCTCTCGCAGGTCGCGCTGCTGGCAGGCCTTGTGAAAGGGCCCTCTTATTACGACCCCCGGCGTCACCCGGAGCGGGCCAAGGCGCGACGTGATCTGGTGCTTAAGTTGTTGTTTGATCAGGGGCGGATCGCTGAGGTTCAGTATCGGCAGGCCGTCGACCAGCCGCTGGGCGTTGTTGAGAAGCGTGGGTTGCATAAAGGCGCTTACCCTGCGTATCTCGACGTGGTTAAGCGGCAGTTGCGTGAGGAGTATCGCGAGCAGGATTTGAGTTCTGAGGGGTTGCGGGTCTTTACAGCGCTGGACCCTCTGGTCCAGGCAAGGGCGGAGGGCGCACAGAATCAAACGCTGAAACAGCTGGAACAGCGTTTTGGTACCAAAGCATCCGGGCTGGAAAGCAGCATGGTCGTAGCCGACCCCCAGACTGGCGAGGTCCTGGCGGTCATTGGCGGACGCGATGCGCGCTACCAGGGGTTCAACCGGGCGCTGGATGCGCGCAGGCCTATCGGCTCTCTGGTTAAACCGGCGGTGTATCTGACAGCACTCGAGCAGGGCTACACTCTCGCCAGCCGGATTCAGGATGAGCCGTTTGAGCTTAAATTGCCGAATGGCGATGTCTGGTCGCCGGATAATTTTGACCATAAAAGCCATGGTGAGGTGCCGCTGCACCGGGCGCTCTCGCATTCCTATAACCAATCCACGGCACGGCTGGGCCTGGAGGTCGGGGTGGAGCGTGTGATCGACACGCTGGAACGGCTTGGCGTCGAACGGGAGCTCAAGCCTTACCCGTCACTTTTGCTTGGGGCGCAGGGGCTGTCGCCGCTCGAGGTGGCTTCGGTCTACCAGACCCTGGCCGCGAACGGCTTTCGGGTCCCGCTCCGGGCGATTCGTTCCGTCACCGATGCCCAGGGGCAGGAGCTGTCTCGATACCCGTTCCAGCTCAAGCAGACGGTGGATCCGGCACAGGTGCATCTGATCCAGTATGCGATGCAGGAGGTGGCGCGGGAGGGGACGGCCCGTTACGTCTACTCTCAATTACCGCAAAATCTGAATGTGGCGGGCAAAACGGGAACATCAAATGAACAGCGTGATAGCTGGTTTGCCGGGTTTACCGGGAACCGCCTCGCCGTTGTCTGGATCGGCCGGGATGATAATGCCAGCCTGCCGTTTACGGGATCCGGTGGGGCGTTGCGGCTCTGGACTGAATATATGCGTCGTGAAAACCCGGAACCGTTTTTCGCCCGACGCCCCGAGGGTGTCGAGTATGCGTGGATTGATGAGGCCACGGGGCGGCTGTCGGATGAGCGCTGTGAAGGTTCCAGGCAGCTACCGTTTATAGAAGGAAGTACACCGCAGGCGAGTGTAGACTGTGGACAAGCCCGTGGTGGTCGCTCGCCTCTGGATTGGTTCAGAGGCTGGTTTCAGTGAGGGGTAGCCCTTGGGGGGCTGATTAAATGTGGCAGGGAAACAGATGAAACGAGTTATGCAATTGCTGGGCGTCACCCTCGTGATAGCCGGCTGTGCCGGGCCCAATCCCTATCGAACGCCGGTAGAGGACAGAAGTGGGGGCTCGGCGCCATCGGGTCCGGGTAGCGTACAAGCGGTAGAGCCCTCGCCAGGGGTGACGGTGCAGCCGGTGGAAGAGGTACCCGTATTTCGTCCGCAACGTGAGGACGCCGAGCAGGTAGAGGAAGCGGTAGTACCTCCGACCACCCCCCAGTCTGAGGCGCTGCCGCAAAACGCGGCCGTTGTGGCGTTGCTGGACGGTGCGCAGGTTGATACCCGCAGCGGTGATCTGCGGGCTGCTCAGAACCGACTGGAACGGGCGCTACGTATAGCGCCGCGTGATCCGCAGGTTTACTACCAGTTAGCGGATGTGCAACGCCGGATGGGACAGTTCCTGCAAGCTGAGCAGGTGGCACTGAAGGGGGTTGATGTGGCAACGGGACAAGCGGCTGCATTGCGGCGGTTATGGAGTCTGCTGGCGCTGATCCGAAGCGACGCCGGTAATCCGGAAGGTGCCAAGGCCGCACAACGTGAGGCCTCGCGTTACTGAGAGGCTTTAACCTGGCTCAGCTCGGTACGCACGGCCAGGCTGACCAGTGCCAGGGTTGCCGTGACCAGCCCGAACAGCGCGCTCTGAGAGTACTCGAAGGGCGCGAACGGGCTGGCCAGGCTAAATGCGGTCGCTGCAAAAATGCCGGAAAGCAGTCCCAGACCCTGGGCCTGACGGGTTTGCATCAGCAGCGACCCCGCGATCAGAAGCACGGTACAGCACGCGGCCAATATCAGCAGGTAGGTCTCGCCGTGACCCAGTTGACGGGTCAGTTCGAAACCCGCAAACAGGCCCAGCAGCAATCGACCCCAGCCACCGGATGACCAGAAGCAACGCTTGGCCAGTGCCGGGATCGAGACGCCGAGAAAGGGTAAAGCGACAAACAGAGCCAGGTTATCAACCATTCGCTTGATAACCTGAAGGTCACCCCCGGGCTCGGGTAGCAGGTTGGCAATACTCGCCAGCGCGACAAACAGCATGCTCAGCGCCCAGGCAGAAAGCCAGGACGAGGCATGGGGTATGTCAGCGCGTCGCTGGAACGCCCAGGCGGCGCTGAAGCCGGCGACCAGAGCCAGCATCAGCCCACCCAGATGATTAAGCAGAGCTATCACAGTGTGGCAAACGCCTTGTCGGCCGCGGCAATCGTAGCATCCAGATCTGCTTCCGTGTGGGCGTCTGAAATGAACCCGGCTTCAAACGCGGAGGGGGCGAGATAGATGCCCTGATCCAGCATGGCGTGGAAGAAGCGACCGAAGCGCTCCGTATCACAGGCGGTCGCGTCGCTGAAACGACGGATCTCACTCTGCTCACTGAAGAACAGGCCAAACATGCCACCAACAGCGCTGGTTGTGAATGGGATGTCGTGGCGAGCCGCGACAACTTTCAGGCCCTCGGTCAGGTATTCGGTTTTGGCGCTGAGCGACTCATGCACATCACCTTCGCACAGTGCATTCAGCATCGCCAGGCCTGCAGCCATCGCCAGCGGGTTGCCGGACAGTGTGCCGGCCTGATACACCGGCCCTAAGGGGGCAATATGGGACATGATTTCAGTTTTGCCGCCGAAAGCACCCACGGGCAGTCCCCCGCCGATCACCTTACCCAGCGTGGTCAGGTCCGGAGTAACGTTGTACAGCGCCTGGGCGCCACCGAGGGCTACACGGAAACCAGTCATCACTTCGTCAAAGATCAGCACCGTACCGTACTGGTCACAAATCTCTCGCAGACCTTCGAGAAAGCCGGGCGCCGGGGGAATGCAGTTCATATTGCCGGCCACCGGCTCAACGATGATACAAGCGATCTGCTCACCCACTTCGGCAAACGCCTCACGCACGTTGTCCAGATTGTTGAACTCCAGCGTCAGGGTGTGCTCGGCCAGTGACGCCGGGACCCCGGGAGAGTTGGGTTCGCCCAGCGTCAGTGCGCCGGAGCCTGCCTTCACCAACAAGGAATCGGAGTGACCGTGGTAGCAGCCTTCGAATTTGACGATTTTGTCGCGCCCGGTATAGCCCCGCGCCAGGCGGATCGCGCTCATGGTCGCTTCCGTGCCGGAGCTGACCATGCGCACCATCTCCATGGAGGGAACCAGGTCACAGACCTTGTCCGCCATCTCGGTCTCGATGGCGGTTGGTGCGCCGAAGCCCAGACCGTTATCCAGCGCCTGGCGCACTGCGTCAATGACTGGGGCGTAGCTGTGCCCAAGGATCATGGGTCCCCAGGAGCCCACGTAATCGATGTAGCGCTTGTCGTCCTCATCAAAGAGGTAAGCCCCTTCACCGCGCTTGAAGAAAACCGGTGTTCCGCCTACGCCCTTGAAGGCACGAACCGGTGAGTTGACGCCGCCGGGGATATGGACCTGGGCTGCTTTAAACAGAGCTTCGGAACCTGACATTTAAGCTTTCCTCTATTGAACGGGTGAATCGGGTGACTCTGAAAACAGGTGCGATAGTGACGCTGCCCGGGATTCTGTTTCGCCCGGCGTAAATAGCGCGTTGACCACGGCGATCATATCGGCACCTGCGCTGATGACCTGGCAGGCATTATCCACACTGATGCCACCGATCGCTACTATGGGGCAGTCCAATTGCTCGCGGGCCATACTCAGCAGGCTTAATGGGGCACGGATAGCATTGGGTTTGGTCGATGAGGGAAAAAACGCACCGAATGCCACGTAGTTTGCTCCGCCTGCGACGGCTGTGTGCGCCAGTTGGATCTGGTCGTGGCAGGTGATGCCGATCAACGCATCCTCGCCAAGTGCCGAGCGGGCTTCTGTCAGGGTACCGTCTGACTGTCCCAGGTGAACGCCCGCAGCACCAACCAGCCGTGCAAGCTCAATATCATCATTGATCAGAAGCGGAATTGAGTAGTGCTGGCACAATGCGTTCAGTGCTTGAGCCTGGGCGTAGCGTTTTACTCTATCATCGGATTTGTCCCGGTACTGAACCAGGCGAACGCCGCCGCGCAGGGCTAACTCGACCTGAGTGAGCAGCTGGTCAGTGGTCGACATCAGTTTGGCGTCGGTAATGGCATAAACGCCGTGAAGACGAGGGTCTGTCATAGGGCCTGCTTGTGATTGTAATACTCTTCGATCTGGTTGCGGCTGATTACCCCCAGCGGGGTCTCACGGTTGCTGACAACCAACAGTGCGGAAATACCTTCGCTTTCCATTTTTTGCCAGGCCTCCAGCAGGGTTGCCCGAGAATAGACCGGGGTTGCATGCAGGCGGTTGGCCGGAATTTGCAGAAGGTTTACGGCGTGTTCCGAGCCTGACTGGGTTTCCAGGTGACGTATAAGCTCACCGCAGGGCATCAGTGTCCAGTCACGCTCTTGCTCGATCAATAGCCAGCGGGGACGGTTTTCGGCAATGGTTTTTAGCGTTTCACGGGGTTGAACCGCTGAGAGGGGCGTGAAGTCGCGTTCCATCAAGCTCCCCACCGCAGCTCGCGATAGCGTTTGTGCCATCGGTGTCTGCCGGATATCAAGGCCTTGTGCCACCAGAGTGGCCTGAAACGCGGAGGGCAGCTTGAACACCGAGCGCAGAGTCAGATTGCTGACCACAATGGCCAGCATTCCGGGGAGTATGATGGTTGAGTTATCGGTGAGTTCCAGTAATGCGATCAAGGCCGCCAGAGGGGCGTTGAGTACGGCACCCATCATCGCGCCCATGCCGATAATGGCAAACAGGTCGGTGGAGGTCGGCAGGTTAAGGTGCTGCCCCAGGCCGGCCAGCAGGGCCCCGGCGATAGCGCCAATCACCAGTGAAGGACCTATGATGCCGCCGGGTACGCCCAGTCCGATCACAAACGGTGTGAGCATGGTTTTGCATATCAGCAGCAGTAAAAGCATACCCAGCGTCGAGGGGGAGTGAAACAGCCCTTCGATACTGTCATAGCCGGTACCCATCACCTCCGGTATGGCAAGCGATATCGTCCCCGCGATTAACCCGGCCAGTAGTAGCCTGGCCGGGAGGGGCAGGGACCGCAGTTTCAGGGTTTGTTGGAGCGTGCTGATAAAGGCCGCTGCTACAACGCCGATCATCAGGCCCAGTACAAGCAGCATCGGCAGGTCCGGAAGCACATCTTGCGGCAGGCCGGGTAGCGCAAGATCGGCGACCCGTCCCAGTGTAAGCTGAATCACCACGTCACCGACGACCGCCGCGACCATGACCGGGATAAATCCAAGAATACTGTACTCGAGCAGGATCACTTCCATGGCGAAAATAACGCCGGCCAGGGGGGTGTTGAACACAGCTGCGATCGCTGCTGCACTGCCACATCCGATCAGAATTCGCAGTGTGTTATTGGGGAGCTTGAGTAATTGGCCTATTACGCTGCTGGCGCTGGCCCCGAGATAGACAGCGGGGCCCTCTCGGCCAACACTGTGCCCGCTTCCGAGTGCGATGGCTCCGGCTATAAATTGGGTAACCAGGTTGACCGGTGACAGACGGCCCTGATGATAGTTAAGTCGCTCCAGAAGGTGGGGGATGCCAACGCTGCGGGAGCTGCGTGGGAGAAGTTTGAACAGCATGATCAAAAGCAGGCTGCCCAGTACCGGATACAGAAATCGCTGCCACAGGGGAAGTGATTCAAAGTGCTCAATGATGCCGGTGGGTAGAAGCCATTGCTGGGGTAGCTCGATGGCCAGCCGGAACAGAATGATAACGCCGCCGGTCACCAGGCCCGATAATATGCCCAGAACAACGAGCTGAGGGAGTGCCTCGAAATAGTAGAGCCGTTGTCTAAAATTATCCAGAGAGGGCATTGGCGCACGTCTCGATCTGTAGCTGATGGTCAATAATTCTATGGGTCAGTATGATAGCGGTGGGGCGGCGCTGGAGTTGCCGTAAACATCGGCGGTTCAGGTACGCCCCGTATAAGGTTAACAGTTCTTAGAAGCGTATGAGAGGTTGTTGTGATCAGGGTAGGTATTGTTGGCGGTACAGGGTATACCGGGGTTGAGCTGTTAAGAGTGTTGGCGAATCACCCCGAAGTCCAGGTTGATGTGATTACCTCCCGATCCGAGGAAGGGATCCGCGTGGCGGATATGTTTCCCAACCTGAGGGGGCATTATGACCTGGCTTTTACGGTTCCTGATGTTGAGCGTCTGAGTGCATGTGATGTGGTTTTCTTTGCAACGCCTCACGGTGTGGCCATGTCGATGGCGCCTGAGTTGGTCGCACGTGGCGTGCGGGTTATCGATCTGGGGGCGGACTTCCGCATCAAGGATGTTCCATTGTGGGAAAAATGGTACGGCCTGAGCCATACCTGTCCCGACCTGGTAGAGAAAGCGGTCTACGGTTTGCCTGAAGTTAACCGGGAGGCGATCGCGGGCGCGCAGCTTGTGGCCTGTGCCGGTTGTTATCCGACCGCTGCGCAGCTGGGTTATCTGCCGTTGTTGGAAAAAGGATTGGTCGATCATCGCCGTCTGATTGCCGACTGTAAGTCCGGTGCGAGCGGAGCAGGTCGCGGTGCCAATGTGGGTACGCTGCTGTGCGAGGCCAGTGAGAGTGTTAAAGCCTATGGTGCTTCGGGGCATCGTCATTTACCGGAAATTCGTCAGGGGCTCAGTCGTGCGGCGGGACGTGAAGTGGGACTCACCTTTGTTCCTCACCTGATGCCGATGATTCGGGGGATCCACGCGACCCTTTATTCCACACTGAAAGATCCTGTGGACCCGGGTCTGCAAGAGCTGTTCGAAGAACGATTCGCCAACGAGCCTTTCGTTGACGTAATGCCGTTTGGCAGTCACCCGGAAACACGTAGCGTGCGCGGTTCCAACGTATGCCGTATCAGCGTCCATCGTCCGCAGGATGACGAAACTGTCGTGGTGCTTTCTGTCATCGATAACCTGGTCAAAGGGGCTTCGGGGCAGGCAGTGCAGGTTATGAACATCATGTTTGGCTTTGATGAAACGTCAGGGCTTGGCAGTGTTGGGTTGATGCCTTAATTCTTGACAGAAAAGGTTGGTTAAGTGAGAATCCAGTCTCTATTGGAGGGTTCTACAAGGTATGAGTGAGACATTTGACGAAGCGTCGCTGGTGTTTACCGATGCGGCGGCAGCCAAGGTCAAAGGCCTGATTGAAGAGGAGCAGAATGATAACCTGAAGCTTCGGGTGTTTATCACCGGGGGCGGTTGCGCGGGCTTCTCCTACGGTTTTACCTTCGATGAGCAGAAGGCTGATGACGACACCGAAGTGGTCAAGGATGGGGTGACCCTGCTCGTTGATCCGATGAGTTTCCAGTATCTGGCTGGATCCACGGTCGATTACAAAGAGGGGCTGCAGGGGTCACAGTTTGTGATCAATAACCCCAACGCGACAACGACCTGTGGTTGCGGTTCGTCATTCTCGATCTAAACCGGCCTGTTAAGGCGAATAGACCCCGGCCAGTCTTCCTGTCCGGGGTTTTTTATGGGCTTGATGGTCTCTAGGCTGGGTAAATGGCACCCAGTACCCGGGGCCCCCGGGCACCCGTTGCTGAGGCAATGTTGCCTGGTTGCCCTGTCAGAGTCATGCTCGCGAGCCAGGCGAAAGCGGCCGCCTCGACCCAGTCCGGCTCTATGCCGAGGGCCGCTGTGGTTTTGACTGTCAGCGCAGGCAATTGGGCCTGGATGCGTTGGTTCAGATACGGATTGTAAGCGCCGCCGCCGCATAAATAGAGTGCCGGGTTGTCCAGAGACAGCGACTTGACTGCTTCGGCAATGGATATGGCGGTCAATTCGGTGAGCGTGGCCTGGACATCTTCGGCAGCGACGGATGGCAACTGTTGCAGGTGGTTGTCTAACCAGCCCTGATGAAACAGCTCACGCCCGGTGCTCTTCGGTGGGGATTGTTTAAAAAAGGGTTCGCTGAGCAGTTGCTCAAGTAGCCTGGTATTAATCTGTCCCTGCTGAGCCCATAACCCGCCCTTATCATAAGCGCAGCCACGGTGTCTTTTGATCCACCCATCCATCAGTACGTTGCCGGGGCCGGTATCGAATCCGGATAGATGAGCTGCGCTGTTTTTGGGTAGGCCCGTAAGATTGGCCATGCCGCCGATGTTGATCACGACACGGTCTTCGCTGTCGGAGTGAAAAACGCCTTGGTGAAATGCGGGCACTAATGGGGCTCCCTGCCCTCCCGCAGCAACATCACGACGTCTGAAGTCAGCCACTGTGGTAATGCCTGTGCGTTCACTGATTCGGCTGGAGTCCCCAATTTGCAGCGTATAGCTCTGCTCAGGGCGGTGGCGGATTGTTTGGCCGTGACTACCGATGGCAGAAATGTTGCCAACAGCCTGGCCGGAGTGCTCCATGAGCGCCAGGCAAGCTTCGGCAAACAGTTCTCCCAGGTCGCGATCTAGTTCCGCGAGCGCATCGATACTTTCCTCGTGGCCCTCGGCCAGCGAGAAAATACGCTGTTTTATGCTGTCTGGAATTGGATGGGAGTAGGATGAAATCTGCTTGAAGTGAGGCGTAAAACTGACCAGCACCGCATCGACCGCGTCGATGCTGGTGCCGGACATTAAGCCAATAAAAAGCGCCATGGATCAGCGGTCGTTATCGGCCAGTGCTATGGTTGTTTCACCTTCCAGTAGCGCCAGCAGTTGAGAGGACTGCTTGGTAAAGGCAGCGCGTTCTTTGGAGGGAACAGGCTGAGCATGGGGCAGGGCAACCGTTACCGGGTTTTTGTGTACCCCGTTCACGCGGAATTCGTAGTGCAGGTGGGGGCCGGTAACCATGCCGGTTTTGCCAACGTAGCCGATCACCTGACCTTGTTTGACGCGGGAGCCGGCGGACAACCCGGATTTGTAACCGTTCATATGCGCATACAGCGTCGTTATATTACCGCCATGCTGCAGAATAATGGTCTTGCCGTAGCCACCCTTGGTCCCCCGCCAGATAATCTTGCCATCACCGGCGGCTTTGATCGGTGTTCCGGTCGCGGCTGCGTAGTCGGTCCCGCGATGGGGGCGCTTCTTGCCCAGCACCGGGTGGTAGCGTTCGGGGTTGAAAGAGGAGCTGATGCGGCGGAAGTCGACCGGTGAGCGCAGGAATGCCTTGCGCATGCTTTCGCCTTCCGGTGTGTAATAGTTCGTATCACCGTTACTGTCGACGAATCGAAGAGCACGGACGGTGCGCCCCCGGTTTTTAAATTCGACGGCTAAAACATCGCCTTCGCCTATTTTCTTGCCATCAAGAAACTTCTCTTCATAAAGCACTCGGAAGCTATCGTTTTTCCGGATATCCAGCGCAAAGTCGATATCCCAGCCCAAAATCTGAGCCATTTGCATAATCATGCGGCCGGACAGGCCCGCGCGTTCAGCATCGAGAAAAAGCGAGTTCGTGATCTTGCCACTGACAATCCGTTGTTCGACGTCAGGCGTCAGCGAAATGTGCTCAACCTTATATCCATCCTCGGTGCGCTCCAGCTGCACACTGTTCAGCTGATCCTGTGAGAAACGCAGCTTTTCCATCTCGCCGCCTTCGATCAGGAAGGAGAGCGTCTGGCCGGGATAAAGGCGTTTTAGTACACCGGCTTCCTGGGTTGCCTGGCTCACTTGGTAGACATCCCGGGCAGAGAGTCCTGCACGCTTGAATAATGTAGACAGGCTGTCACCGCTACGCACTTCGTATTCGATCCAGTTCTCGATGATAGGAGCGGGTGACGCGAGACTTTCCTGTTCTTCAGTGGCCTCCAACATACCTGTCGAATCAAAGGAGGCTGTTTGTTGAGCGTCGGTGGTCAGAGCAACCGGGTTGTTTTCTGTCGACGACTCGGCGGGTTTGGCGTTCTGATCTGCCTTGGCGGCCGCTGATGTAACGGTGGTCTCTGACTTCGGCGTGATTAACTTAATAGTACTGCGGGTCGCTTCGACCTCGTTAGAGGGGAGCAAAAGACTGGCACCAATAATGCCGGTGCAGATAGTGGCGGCAGCCAGATGAATTTTGGGTAACCCAGATACAATGTTAGAAACTTTGCGCAACACGATAAGACCTCGATCGATAATGCGGTAGCGTAATTATGCCGTCGGGCTGCCGATACAACTGAAATAGCAGGTCTGCAGTTGCCCCGGGCGGCGTGAAAGCTTCCTTGATATGACCACCCATTATATAGAAGTTCCAATATTATTTATCTGCCAGTCATTAAAAAACTTAAACCCCATCGAACGGTTGATTTGTCTGGGATCAAGGGCGGCGCTAAAATGCGCCACTTTCCCGATAGTGAACTGATCTCTAAAGAAGGCGGCTATGAGTAAGCGGAGTCTGATCGAAGATTTAAAAGCGCGTGGCCTGATTGCGCAGACCACCAATGAACAGGAGCTGGAGGAGCACCTGGAGTCTGGCGCTATCACTCTGTATTGCGGCTTCGACCCGACTGCAGACAGTCTGCACCTGGGACATCTGGTGCCTCTACTGATGCTCAAGCGGTTTCAGGATTATGGCCACCGTCCGATCGCCCTGGTGGGCGGGGCGACCGGTCTAATCGGTGATCCCAGCTTTAAGGCACAGGAGCGTCAGTTAAACTCGGCTGAGGTCGTTCAGCAGTGGAGTGATTGTCTCAAGGGACAGATCAGCCAGTTTATCGATTTTGGCGGTGAAGATGGTGCGATCCTGGCTAACAATTACGACTGGACTGCTAATGTCGATGTGTTGAGCTTTCTTCGAGATATCGGTAAGCACTTCTCCGTCAATAAGATGATCGCCAAAGAGTCAGTCAAACAGCGTATCGAGCGTGACGGGGATGGCATCTCTTTCACCGAGTTCACGTATCAGATTCTTCAGTCATACGATTACCAAAAGCTGAACGAGCTGTACGGCTGTAGTCTGCAGATCGGCGGCTCCGATCAGTGGGGTAACATTACGGGCGGTATCGAACTGGTTCGTCGTATGAATGGCGCGTCAGCTCATGCCTTGACGTTGCCTTTGATTACCAAGTCGGATGGCACCAAGTTCGGTAAGACAGAAGGCGGAGCTGTTTGGCTGGATCCGAAGAAAACGTCACCGTATGCGTTCTACCAGTTCTGGTTGCAGACCCCCGATGCTGATGTTTATCGCTTCCTAAAGTTTTTCACGTTCCTGGATGTGGAGCGGATCGATGAAATTGAAGCTCAGGATAAAGCGCGGGAGGGGCGCCCTGAGGCCCAGCGGGTCCTGGCGGAAGAGATGACGCGGCTGGTCCACAGCGATGAAGCTCTGGAGGCTGCTCGTCGGATTACTGAAGCATTGTTCTCCGGTGATCACACCAGCCTGAGCGCGAACGATTATGAGCAGCTTCAATTAGATGGCCTGCCTGCAAGTCAGGTTCCCGAAAAGCTTGAAGGGCAGCCTTTGACCTCTTTGCTGGCTGAAGCGGGTGTCGCAGCATCCGGCAAACAGGTTAAAGATGCCTTGGCGCGTGGTGCTGTGATTATCAATGATCAGGCCTGCACAGCGGATGACAACATGTCGGCGCCAGCGCTGTTCTCTGAAAACAGCGCGCGGTTCGGGAAATACTTCCTGGTGAAACTGGGCAAAAAGAAGCACCACCTTTTCTACCTGTAACAGTACCGTAAAAGATTTTTCAAAAGAGTTGTTGACTCCCTCAGTCAGCTCTGTAGAATGCGCCTCCTCGCTTGAGACGACAGCCCCTTCGGGAGCCGGACGGAACAGCGAGGCGGTTTTCTAACCTCTTGAAATCATTAAGCCTTTTGGTTGATTCGAGAAAACGAAAATCGCAGTGAAAAGCGAAATAAACGCTTGACACTGAAGGCGGAGGCGGTAGAATACGCACCTCCTTATGAGGCGCTAAAAAGCGCGCCTCGCTTGAGATGACGAATGCAGCCGCTGCGGTGGCAAGCATAAGTCGCTCAGCACGCTCTTTAACAAGTCGATCAGGTAATTCGTGTGGGCGCTTGTCGGGATTAAGCACACAAAGCTTATATCTCAAGACAAGCAACCTATATGTGAATTCATTTAGCGTTGTTTATACCTTGAGCAGGATGGCGAAGAGATAATTCCTCTCTTTAGATTCCAATTAAACTTTTAAACTGAAGAGTTTGATCATGGCTCAGATTGAACGCTGGCGGCAGGCCTAACACATGCAAGTCGAGCGGTAGCAGGGGGTGCTTGCACCCCGCTGACGAGCGGCGGACGGGTGAGTAACGCGTAGGA
>NZ_AUAZ01000041.1 GCF_000428985.1 Marinobacterium litorale DSM 23545
GTTGACAAGCCGGTTTTCCTGATCCTCGATAACCACCCGGTTCATCATGCTCGTCGGGTTCGAGACTATGTTGAGAGTCTCGACGGCAAGCTCAGGTTGTTCTTCCTGCCGCCGTACTCGCCGGAGCTGAATCCTGACGAGTCTGTTTGGGGCTATATCAAATACCATCACGTCGGTAAAAAGATCATTAACAGCAAAGAACAACTTCGGAGCACTGTTTACCGGCAGCTTCGACGTTTGCAAAAATTGCCACGACTATTGAAATCGTTTTTTGGCCATCCGGATTTGGCTTATATCTCCGGGTAATGTTCGCTTACTTTATTTCGAATTAGTACTTCAGACCTATGAAGCAGAGCGACGTAAAGTGGCCTTCATGCTGATCAACGCCGACCGTGAAATGTCAGCGCTGGTTGCAACGCGCCCGACGGCAAACAAAGAGGGCACAGTGGTCAAGAAGAGCACCGCTGACATCGAAGCATTTATCGCGCGTCAGAACGGCTTTATTGCCGGCACCTCGATTGGTTACGACGAATCCTACCTCTGCACCGGCCATGAACACCAGGGACTGGCCACCGGCTTCCACATTGGTGAACGCTTCCATTCAGCCGTCGCGACTCGTGTGGCCGATGGTCGCCCCTTGCATCTCGGCCATCTGAACAAGGCCGATGGCCGCTGGCGTATATTTATCTTTGGTAGCCAGCAGAGTCCTCTCAATAGCACGTCAGACTCACGCCGGCTGATCGACTTCCTGTCGCGTTCCAACTCTTCACCGGTTATCAAATATACGCACCCGGGAGCTGATATCGATTCCGTGATCGACGTTTACGCGATTTTTCAGCAGCAGGATCTGTCCATTGAACAGCTGCCTGATTACCTGTGGCCAGCCAAAGGCAAGTACGGGCTGAGGGATTACGAAAAGGTTTTCCATGCAGACTCCAACAGCCCTGATATTTTCGCTCAGCGCGGTATCGACCGATCAAAAGGCTGCATGGTTGTGGTGCGTCCTGATCAGCATATCGCCACCATCCTGCCCCTGGATGCCAATGCTGAACTCGCCGCTTTCTTCGACCGATTTATGCTTAGCTAAACCGGTTTGAGTACCCGGCGCCTTGAGCACGCGACTTGCCAGAGGCGCCGCTATCTGGAGACAGACTTACCGGCGGGTTACACTCAAAGCAGGAGAAAAACGGTCGGAGAGATACGTGGCGCACGAAGTGGCCCCGAGTTGGGCCCCCTCACCCCAACTACTGCAGGTCCTTGAGCAACTGGGAACTCAGGGCTTTTACGATGCCTTTCTACAGTGGCTGCACGATGAGTTCGGGGCTGAGCAGTGCATGGTTTTCTTCTCGCTTGATGGCCAGAAGGTTTCTACCCTTCTCTACAAAGACTATGCCCGGGAGGCCTCTGCCCGCAAACTGGCCGAAACCTACATCGGAGAGCGCCATTATCTTCAGGACCCCAATTTCAATATTTTGAAAGCGATCAAACCGGGCGACGTCCAGGTGGTCCGACTCGACAGCGTCAGTAGCAATATGGGGCTTCACTACCGCAAAGCGTTTTTCGAATCCCCCGGTTTTCTGGATAAGCTGGCGATCATCCGCGGCAGCGACACCGGAAACTACTACGTCAACCTCTACCGCCGCAGTTCTCGCTTCGATAGCCGCTTTGACGACCCGGAGTTTGCCTCCAACGTCGGTGCTCTGATCAGCGTTCTGCTGTGTAAGCATTTCGCACTGAACGAACAGCTGCGCCTGGAAGGTGCCCTGGCCTTCCTGTCCGACCGCGAGCAACAGGTCTGTCGGGCGGTACTGCGGGGTAAAAAGAACGAGGCGATCGCGGCGGAGTTGGATGTCGCTGTCAGCAGCGTGATCACCTACCGCAAACGCGCCTATGAAAAACTGGGTATATCCAGCCGCGCTCAGCTGTTTGCGCTTTGCAGTTGAGCTGCTACTCACAACCGCTCTGAACTCAACTGTCCTTAGCCGCCCTGCTTTGTTAGTCTGGCCGACTTCTTAATCGATCCAACACATCGCATCCAAAGCGAAAAATCGCTCGCGGCAGGTGGTTGTCAGATATCAACGAAACCGGATAATTGGACTCCCGGCAGCGCGAAGGACAAGGGCTCGTGAACGCAAAAGACAAATCTCAGCAGCACACACCTATGATGCAAGGGTATTTCTTCATTTATTTTCAATAAGTTGCAACATATAAAACAAAGAACCTACACAAAAACCTACACAGGATTAGAAATATTAAAACGATCTGTGTAGCGAATATTGGATAACAATGACATGATCAACCAATAGCGTTACGAGCTTTAGCCACCCAGCGTTTGTTCGAGTACACACAGAATTAATTAAGCTGGTACCGATCAAAAATGGTCGATAAGCGAGAGAGGAAAAGGATAATCAAAGAACTCAGATAGCACCCACACCTAGGGTGCTATTATGGTTTTCGACTTCCGTGCGTTGTGAAGTGCTACTTGAGTTATCGAAATAGCGGATGATTGAAGTCAGATATAAAAAAGGGGGCCGATGCGGAAATCTAACAACGGCCCCCAAAGGGCCAAGCCCCATGGATCCGAAGGCTAAGCCCGAGGGACAAGCTAACTCTTAACTGCTGAGCCGTGCCTCTAGCTCGGGAACAGCCTCAAACAGGTCTGCCACCAAACCGTAATCAGCGACTTGGAAGATCGGTGCTTCTTCGTCTTTGTTAATAGCGACGATCACCTTCGAGTCCTTCATGCCTGCCAGATGCTGAATCGCACCGGAGATACCGACGGCGATATATAGATCAGGAGCGACGATCTTCCCGGTCTGACCAACCTGCATATCATTGGGTACGAACCCTGCATCGACAGCAGCCCGGGACCGGAGTCTGTCAACGTAGTTGTCGTGTTTAAGTCTTCAGCTCTTTAACAATTTACCGCCCGTTCCGGATTCAGAGTCACTGTCGCCGGCAGGCTGAGGTTTCTGATATCGCCTGACCAGCGCCGCGGGTTTGCTGCCTTTGCAGCTTCAATGATCCGCTTGCGCTGGGCCAGGATCTGATCAGCTTCGCTATTATGACGTTGCTGAGGGGTCACATAGTTCAGAGCGCTGTGGCGGTGCTCTGTGTTGTACCAACGCACGAACGCCAACACCCATTCCCGTGCTTGCTGAATGGTTTCAAAGCCATCAACCGGGAAGCCTGGACGGAACTTCAGCGTTTTGAACAATGCTTCCGAGAAGGCGTTGTCGTTGCTGACTCTGGGCCGACTGTTCGAAGGTGTGATACCGAGATCGTACAGCTTCTCCAGGAAGGTCGCCGCTTTCATGGGGCTACCGTTATCGGAATGCAGTACCAAGGGTTTCGTTTGGGAAGCCAGATGTTCTCGCCAGTAGGCTTTCTCAATGAACTCGCTGGCCAGTTCCCCGGTCTCGCACTCGTAGACTTCATAGCCAACGATTTTACGACTGTAGATATCCAGCATCAGGTACAGATAAAACCAGGTTCCTCGCGCCGGCCCCGGTAGCCAAGAGATATCCCAGGACCACAACCGGTTGGGCTCCGAGGCTTTGTGCGTCGTCGCCTGACGTTGCCGCTCAGGCGCTTTCTGCCGTCCTCTGGGATGCACCTGGTCGTGCTCCCGTAGCACCCGGTAAAAGGTAGACTCCGAGGCCAGGTAGCGGCCCTGATCGAGCTGATCAGCCACGATAAACGCCGGTGGGCAGCTCCGGTACTCGGGTTGATTACAGAGGGTCACCACGGCTCGACGCTCCTCGTCCGTCAGTTTATTTGCCGGTACCGGCCTCGCTACGACCGGTCTCTGATCAGCCGTGACGGCTTTCTCCACCGTCCAGCGCTGATAGGTGCGTACACTCAAGTTAAGCAAGGCACAGGCCTTAACCAGCCGGGCTCCGTTACCCTGAGCTTCGCGAATCAGGGTAACCGTCTGCCAGCGATCCGGGAGGCTGGTCATTCGTCCTCGTCTTTGGGGCCCCAGATCGCCTCGGCTTTTTTTGACAGAGTCAGCAATGCGGCGGTTTCTGCTGTCAACGCCTTTTTCTTGCGACGCAGCTCGGACTCAAGCTTTTTGATCCGCTTCTTTTCAGCGGCGGCTGCTTTGCGATCACGCTTGGCCTGCTCGTCCGACTGAGCGTTAGCCCCCATACAGGCGGTTTTCCAAGCCTCGATCTGCTCCGGGTATAGGCCGTGCTTACGGCAATATTCACTGATTTCCGCTTCTGTCATTGGAGTCGTCTCCAGGACAATGCGGAACTTCTCTTCGCTGCTCCACTTATCGGGGTGGGCGGAGTTCGACGGCAAAACGGCACCTCGTTCTCTGGCGGCTTTACGCCAATTGTACAAGGTCGCTGTACTGATGCCTTCCTGGTTGGCCAACTCGGCCACGGTAAGACTGTGAGGCGGTGCCATCTTCTGGAGGATGGCTTCCTTACGTTCTGGTGAGTAGTGGGGCATGGTTGTCCTCTGAAATTATCAGGTGACAACTACGCTGACATATAGGGCGCGGCGCACGGGCACATCGAGCCAAACGCGGTAGTCGAGCAGGTCACGCTCACGCACGTGTCGTCTGCTGACATCGTGAACCAACAGTGTGGCCTGACCACAACCACTACAACCAGGAGGTTGTCAAGAGCAAGGTGGCAAGCCCCCTCAGATGATTCGATATCGAATTATCCCTATTGACCCAAGTCATAAATCCCATTAGTCTGTATAAAATTAGCTATCTAACTTTTTATGCGGTATCGCTAACATGTGGCTAGATAACAGGTCGAGAGCGGACTTGAATGCATGAACTGCGTATCCAGACAACCAAATGAAGGAGATATCGACTAATTAGCCGTAGTGAGAGGGCAGATAGCTGATAGAAATACTCACAATGCTTTACATAGTTGGTTGACCACCAAGTTAAAAAAATAAGAGGAATATAACTATGTTAACGAGTTTAAAAAAATGTCTTGCAGTAACGCTAACGACAGCGGCCCTACTCCAAGCTCCATCCGCACAAGCTGAATCCTATGAAATGACAGTTGCCGGAGCATCGCCTGGTGGTTTATGGAGCCTACTGGGCGCAGGTTTGGACTCAAGCGTTCGCTCAGCATACCCCGGGTCAAAAATCACCTACCAAACCTCTGGCGGCGGCATAGCTAACATCGGTCTGCTTGATCGAGGACAAGCCGACCTTGCAATCATTCACGACGCGGAGTTACTACTCGCACAGTCAGGTAAAGCCCCTTTCGTCAAACCGATCCGCTCTATCAATGTACTGTCTTATCTCTACGTTTGGGCGCCAATGCAGGCGCTAATTCGCTCCAGCTTTGCTGAGGAGTACGGAATTAAAACGCTAGAAGATATCGCCAGGGTAGAACCCCCGATAACCATCACAATTAACAAGCGAGGTAATATAGCCTCGAATGTAGCAGTCGAAATGCTCAACGCTATTGGCGTTACTGAAGCGGATATCGAAAGCTGGGGCGGCAAACTAATATACGCAGCTTCGGGTGAGCAGGTATCTTTGATCACAGACCGCCGAGCGGATCTCATGATCAACTCACTCTTCGTGCGTCACAGCTCTATTCAACAGGCCGCTAGTAGCGTTGACCTAGATCTGCTGACTTTGGACTCAGCAACTATCGAAGCAGTGAACAAAGCGAGCGGAACAATTCCTTTTGTCATCCCAGAAGGGACCTATGAGTGGTCTCCGGATAAAGTCAACACGCCGTCACTCGGTGCCACGTTGGCTGTAAGAGACGATATGGACGATGAGACAGCCTACAACCTAACAAAGGCAATCTTTGAGAACTACGAGCAGGTTGCCGGTGTACACCCAGCAATGAAAGCTCTGACTCCAGAAGTAATGGCATCTGTCGATGTAGTTCCGTACCACCCAGGTGCATTGAAGTACCTGAAAGAGGCAGGCTTGCGATAAGCCCAATAAGCCCATTAAGGCTATAAGAGTTATAAGAGCTAGTTAAAATGTCGAATATACTTTCATCAATGTTAGAGACAGGTGCTAAACGTAGTTTGACACCTGGACTCTTAAGAGTGCTCCAATCAGTTGCTGCTATAATTGCACTTGGAGTGATTTATACAACTACTATCGTCTATGTAGATTTGTTTGCAATGACGATCGTATTTTTGTCATCAATGCTGGCTCTTCTATTCTTGTTGTATACACCGGGGCCTTGGGGTCGTACTGATGCCCCCGGTGTATCGGACTGGGTTTTGTCACTGATAAGCGTAGCATCAGGCGTCTATTTCTTGGTGGAAAGTAGCCGTATCGTAGAAAGAATCACTCTACTTTTTCCCCTTGAAACACCGGATCTTATTGCTGGTTCAGCACTGCTGTTTTTGACCATTGAAGCTACCCGAAGAACGGTAGGGTTTGGACTAACTAGCGTCGTCGCTGTTTTTGTGCTTTACAATTTATTTGGCCACGGACTACCGCTCGGATTAGGTTTTCGGGAAGTCGGCTACAATCACTTCATAGACATTATGATGTTCACAAGCGATGGCCTATTTGGTGTGCCACTTCGCGTAGCCGCTACATATGCATTTCTGTTCGTACTATTCGGTACATTCCTTTCAAGAGCAGGAGGAGCAGACTTCTTCTTTGAGTTAGCGTCTGCTGTTGCCGGAAAACGTGTTGGCGGACCAGCTAAAATAGCCGTAATCTCCTCAGGGCTATATGGAACGATGTCGGGAAGCCCCACTTCCGATGTTGTGACTACCGGTTCAATCACCATTCCTATGATGCAAAAACTTGGGTATGGCAGATCACTATCAGGAAGCGTAGAGGTTGCCGCCTCTACTGGTGGAAGCCTACTGCCGCCGGTAATGGGCTCAGCCGCTTTTATCATGGCTGAATACACCGGTATAGAATACCGAGATATCGCCATTGCAGGGATAGTCCCCGCCTTGCTGTATTACATATGTGTTTACACTCAGATTCATCTCCGTTCTCAGAAGATGGGGCTTCAAGGCCTTGCTGAAACCGAAGTATCGACTGTAAGGGTTGCCATGTCGAATGGGGGGTTATTTATAATTCCATTACTCGTTTTATCAGTGGCTTTGGTGCTGGGTTACTCACCGACATATGTTGCTGCGTTTGCATCCCTAAGTGTTATCGCTGTTGCTGCTATAAAGCCATCCACTCGTATGGGTCTCAAGGCAATTTGGGAAGCCCTAGGCGAAACCACGCTTCGCATGGTTTCCGTGACCGCTGCATGTGCTGCTGCAGGTCTCGTCATTGGGGGTATATCAATGACTGGCCTCGGTGGCAAATTTGCTGATCTCGTTTTCCTGCTTGCTGGCAACAGTGGATTCCTGGTTCTAATCATTTCCGCGATCTTAGCCATCATCCTTGGTATGGGTATGCCTACACCCTCTGCGTTTATATTGGCTGCTGTACTGGTTGGCCCAACATTGAGCTCACTAGATTTCACAGCTATGCAGTCCAATATGTTTATTCTTTACTTCGCTGTGCTTTCTGCAATGACCCCTCCTGTTGCAGTAGCAGCATTTGCAGCCTCGGCAATCGCCAATGCTAAGCCTCTTGGTATTGCGGTGGGAGCTGTTAAGTTAGCTATTACCGCTTTTGTCGTCCCATTCGCGTTTATGTATGGAGAAGGCCTGCTACTTGAAGGCCCTGTCTGGGGTATTGTTCTGAATTGCTTGACCGCGACCATCGGTGTTCTAGCGTTAAGTGCTGGCATTGAGGGGTTCTGGAAAGATACGCTTCATGCTAGCGCACGCGCCATGCTAATCATGGCAGGGTTGATGTTCATGGCTCCAAACATAATTGCACTAGGTATTGGCGTAGCTCTCCTGGTGGCCGCCTTTTTAACAACACCACACCTAAGGAGTCGTGCTAAAACAGCTTAGTATTAGTGTATTCATCGCATATCCTTTGAGGGGTTGAAAAGCCCCTCCTACAGAACGAGGCGCACATGATGGATGTATTTTATGCATTATCATCATCCATTATGTTTGCGTCTACATTTTTACTCGTGAAGATAGGGCGCGAGAAATCTTCGCACCTTTCTGTTCTCTGGATAACGCTCTCCGTAAACGTTTTAATACTTTGCATTTCTAGCCTGTTAATAGAAATTCCATCAAATACTAAGCTTATAGACCTCAAGTACTTTATATTATCTGGAATATTTGCCCCCCTTCTTGGGAGGTTGTTTCAGTTCATCGGCATGTCGTTTTTGGGAGCAAACGCGGCGACCGCGATAACTCTAACCCACCCCTTGTTTACAGTTGCAATAGGACTTTTTTTTCTTGGAGAACGTGCTAGCTTTATACAAATGAGCGGAGCCTTACTAATAATAATTGGCTCACTGTTGATATCAGTTTGTCCTACCGAAAGCCCAGGGTTTAATTTAAAAAACACTTCTCGCAATTATTTGGCTTACCCTCTATTAGCCTCGCTAACTTATGGAATTTCTATAGCTTTGCGGAAGGTAGGGATAGAAGAGTTCAACTCCCCAATTATAGCGAGCGCTGTGACTGTATGCTCTTCTTGGTCAATATTAACCAGTTACTTAATAATCAGGAAGATAAGGATACGCTGTAGTAGAAGAGAAATTTACTATTTTATTTTTGCTGGGGTTCTATCCAGTCTAGGCCCGGTACTACTATATTCGGCGTTAGCGATAGGAAATTTATTAATGGTCGCACCATTAGCGGCAACAACCCCCCTATTTGTCTTGCTCGGTACGTGGTTTTTCTCTAAGAACAATGAAAACTTCAACTATCCAATAGTATTAGGAATTATAGGGATATTTATCGGTTTATCACTGCTAACTTTTTAAAAAAGCCAGCAGTATATTAGTAACGAATCTAACCCTCTTCAGTAGACTGCCACGATTTCTGAGCATTGATAGCAATTGCTTTCCAAAGGTTCCAAGGACGTTCTACCTGCCCTTCATTTGTTTCTTGTGTAGCAAGCGCCTCACCCTTAGATAAAAATTCAACTGGCCCCAATCTGGATGCGTCAATCTGCAGTTGAGCATTTACCTCAACATAGATAGCTCGATAAACCGCCTGTTTCAGACTAGGGGCCACAACTGTAGATCCATGCCCTCGCATCAACACAAGCGTATGACTACCGAGAACATTTGTAAGGGATCTGCCGAGGTTTCCGTTTGTTATCAGCATATTAGTACTTTCACCAGCCACTTCACGAATTTCAAATACTGGTACTTGCATCCCTATGAATCCACTCATATGGCACATTGGCCTTAACGGCTGAGACCTAACGACACTAAAGGGTAGCACTGACTTAGAATGGCTATGAACAATTGCATCTACATCTTCCCGATACTTATAGATCTCGCTATGAATATAGCGCTCGAGATATACCTTTCGTTGGTCGTTACCTACCACGTTTCCTTCTAAGTCAAATTCGAGGATATCATCTCGTGTAACTAGCCCAGGAGCCATATTTCTAGCGAGAAAAAAAGTATCTCTATTTTCCGGGTTTCTAGCGCTAATATGCCCAAAAGCATCTAAAACCCCTTCGTTGAATAGAATCCAATTTGCATAAACGATGTCATCAATCAAACTATCGATATAATTTTTATTCATAATAATACCTGTTATTTATTTTATAGTAATGTTGAAAACAAAAAATGATAAAATTATAATTAGTAGATATCTAATTATATTTAAAAAAAAGCAAAAGAGAAATATTTTATGCCTTACGATTCACCATATGAAGCATTAGGAGAGCAAGGAGTACGTAGCTTAGTTGACGAATTTTATCGGATTATGGATACGTCTCAAGACTACAAAGAGATAAGAGCAATGCATGCAGAGGACCTGGAGCCCATCAAAGATAAACTGGGAGACTACTTGATAGGATGGATGGGCGGGCCTCAACTTTACCTCCAAAAATATGGATCTGTATGTATGACAAATCCGCATACCGGATTCTATATCGGACCGAGAGAGAGAGATAGTTGGATATCATGTATGCAAGAGGCGATGTTATCGTTAGAAATATCAAATGAAATTCAGACAATGCTATTGGGGCCATTATATCGACTTGCTGATGCTGTAAAGAACAGACAAGTAGATAAAGTTTACTAAATAATTATATGATTTTTCAATAACTGCCCTTAGAACTAACCCTCGTGTAGCCGCGCAATGCGGCTCATGCTTTAGCAGATATTTACTATCTGCTTTTTTTTGCATGAAAATTATTGATAAACTCTCATAAAAAAGGACGGATTGTCGAACTAGGATACGAGAGTTAGTCATTAATATAATATTTTCGGAAGGGTAGTAAACCTAAGGTTATTATAGAATACAAAGCCAAATAACCCTATTGGGCATATAATATAGAATTACAATATAAAGAGAATATAATAGAAGTTAATTTTAAGGGGGAACCGATATTACAATAATGAATGCCTATGCTAGGTAGCGCAGTTTTCTGTCTCTTACGGCTTGAAAATAGAACCGTTTATTATGATGGGTTGAACATATCTAGGCTGAAAGTCTTAAACACTCTCTAAACTAGTCCTGAACAACGTGTCTACTTCCATTCCTTCGTCAATTACCGAGCAACTTTCATGATATAGAAAACAAAAAGGCCGAAACATATTCGTTTCAGCCGTTATATTGAACGTAGACTAACGCTTATTCCTCACAAAGAGTAGGCTTCCTTTGTAGATGGATGAAATAGCTCATCTACAGTTAGGTGCCGAGTACTAAGTCCTTGCTCGTAGTGGTTTTTCAGGAAATATTCCAGCGCTTTAGTATTAGATGATACACCATACGACCAAAGATCGTTCGACATCTCTTGTGTTACTTCCAAGACGTCCTCAACAAATGGCATCGTTACTTTAGTAGCGCTCGTATCCGAAAGGGATTCCAGAGCCATAGCTTTTGCTTCTGTAAAAGCTTTAAGTAGTGCCCCAGGAAGCCATGGATGCTCTTCAGCCAGACTTCGACGGACACCAAGCACATGCATGATTGGAAATATTCCGGTTTCATCATACCAGTTCTTAGCTGCTGTAAAGCCGTCCTTCCATAGTCTACTAACCTGAGGATGCCCTTCGCGGAAACATCGTGGCCAGCGGGGGCCAATGAAGCCGTCAATCCGCCCATCCATAAGCATATCATTTAGAGAAGCTCCGTCCGGTGCGCTTTCAATATTGATATTGCTAGGCAGGTCCAGCTTTATTTTCTCTGGCCGACCCGGCTTATCCATTCCCCCTCGGACCCAAAAAATTTCCTCGGGGGAGACCCCCGCATCTGCTAGGATCGCCCTGACCCATACGTTAGCGGTAAGCTGATATTCTGCTATACCAATCTTACGACCTTTGAGATCCTTCGGCGTATCTATTCCCCTATCATTCCGAATATAAACAGAGGAGTGACGAAAGGCTCGGCTCAGGAATACAGGAATAGCAACATAAGGAGGATTATCACGTGTTAAAGATACGCAATACGAGCTAAGCGATATCTCAGAAATATCACAAGTCTGATGACGAAATGCGTTGAAAAACATCTCTTCAGGAGACTGAAGAAACGAGATGGGATCAACACCATCTATCTGAACTCGGCCATCATGAATAGGACGGGTCCGGTCGTAATCTCCCATTGCTAAAGAAAGTTTAAGCTTTGACATTTTTTATCCTTTTTGAAATTGGAGCTCTATGGTCTCGCCGGTATTGTTACTAGCTAGTAACGCATGACATATTTCAAGAGACGCACGGCCCCATTTACCGTCCTGGAGAGGTGCTTTTTTACCACGGACGGCGGCATATAGAGTGTCAAAGACTTCTGCACGGTTGGTACAGAAAGGTGCTTCGACAAAATATCGCCCTCTGGCATCCGATACCTCGACACCTCGGGGCGTTAACCTCAAATCACCCTGGTCACCAAATACCAAAACCTGACCGAAATGTTCGTGAGTTTCTGACTGCGGACAGCTATCTAAAGATACAAACCCTCGGGATGCCTTAACGGCCTCCTCATCACTAACTGATGCAAGCGTTTGACGAGCGCTCTTTGATTGAATTTTTTTAGGGGTTCCAAGCTCAGAGACATCATCCATGAGACGATCACCATCGAAGTGGGCGTATCCGGAGTACGTTAGACTTGCAAAGATTTCATCTTCAAAGTCAATTAGCATTGCGTACGCGCCTTCTGTTGGCCGCTTAGGATCCCAAGCCCCCCCGGTTCGGGCCGTAACTCTTACGGCGCTAGCTGATGCCAACCGCCTTACGACATCGACCTGGTGAACAGCTTGACTGAACACGACACCGCCACCTAACTCGGTCGATAACTCTTCCGGGGTCCTTGGACGGTATAAAAAATCAGTCGCATAAAAAGCATGAATCATACGCACACGACCGATTTTACCTTGATCGATCAACTTGCTGGCTAAAGCTACAGGGCCGTCAAAACTGTGGCTCGGACCAACTACAAGGCGCACTCCCATCTGTTCTGCTGCAGCGATAAGCGTCGACGCATCTTCCAGAGAGATAGTCATTGGCTTTTCGACTAGGACCGATTTTCCTGCTGTTATCGCCGCAAGCGCGTGCTCCTTATGAAGCCCATGAGGCGTCGAAATATAAATAGCTTCAACATCGGCATCAGCTATCAAATCGCTAATATCTGCATAGGCTCTGCCGCCAAACGCCTTTACAAACGCTTGTCTATGATTCTCATTCAGCTCAGCCGCAGCAACCAGCTCAACATAAGGATTGGCAGCAATTGCTCGGGCAGTCAGGGAAAATGCCCTACCCAACCCGACAGCCCCTAAGCGAACAGGGTCAGATATCGAGAACAAGTTGGTCACCTTTAGCCCGGGAGACGCAAAGCATGATGGTCGACGACTTTTCTTCAGGCATCAATGCCAAGTCTCGATGATCTACTTCCCCCTCAATATACCTGCATTTACAAGTACCACAGGTCCCAGTTTCACATGAACTTGAGAACTCGTACCCATTGGCTCGCAGCGCTTCTAGAATCGTGTGATCAGCAGGAACTGTAATCGACGCGCCTGACTTAGCAAGCACGACTTCGAAGGCCTTATCATCAGCCCGGATAATTTCAACAGGCATAAACTCTTCAAAATGAACTCGCCCATCTGGCCAGTGCCCCGTCACGCCTTTGACCTCTTCCATCAAAGAAGAAGGACCACAACAGTAGATATGCTCTGCCGTTGGCGTCATAAGCAAGTCCCAAAAATCAAATGCGCTTGATCGATCGCCATAATTACAATGAAACGTAAGAGCGTCACCACACAATTGTCGCAACTCTTCCGCATATGCGGCATGCTCAGGATCCCTCGCACAGTAAACAACCCTGTATTGCCTGCCTTCTTCCTGCAACCGCTGCGCCATAGAATATATAGGTGTGATGCCTATCCCACCTCCGATTAACAGTGCAGCATGACCAACACCCAGAGGAAACTCGTTATCGGGAGGCTCAACATCCAGCACAGATCCGACGATCGCCTGCTCATGCATAGATTCAGAGCCGCCCCGCGAATTCGGCTCACGCTTTATTGCGACCGTATAAGAACGAGGACTATCCCCAGGATGCACTAGCGAGTAATAGCGGTGGGCACCAGAAGGGGTCGTAATGGACACATGAGCGCCTGGCTCCGCCGGTGGTAAAACCTCGCCGTCCAACGATGACAGAGTGAATTCTTCAATCTCGGGCGTCAGAGCGCGCCGAGCAGTAACTTCTAGCTTCATTCTTCTTCTCTCTAGGTATAGCGCTCGTTCAGTACATCTTGCTCATCGATCTTTAGACCATCGATGTATGATCTGGATCAATATTAGCAATCTAATTTTGGTCAGTCAACAAAATTAGATTGCTAATATTGTTGAAAAATAAAAATTAGATATCTACTATTTGTAACGGCGATGCGGCGGCTATATTTCTCAGACTTGGATGCATTGCAGACAAATAACGAAGGCACAAGCTATTACACCCGGGGTCGTTCTGAACCGGAGTTAAGTTAGCCGATAAGCAAAATAAAACGGAGAAGTCCACGATGCTTACACCACAAGAAAACGATCTATTGACTCATGTAATGCCCAGTGACCCGATGGGCAAGCTTATGCGCCAACATTGGACTCCAGTATGCCTGCTTGAAGAAATCAAGGAGCCCGATGGAACCCCTGTACTTTGTGAAGTGCTTGGCTCACGCTACGTCGCGTTCCGTGACACTGAAGGCCGTGTCGGTCTTTTGGATGAGCTTTGCCCCCACCGTTTTGCTTCTCTCGTATTCGGTCGCAACGAAGATTGTGGCCTCCGCTGCCTATACCACGGCTGGAAGTTTGACGTTGAAGGTAATGCGGTAGCTATGGCATCAGAACCTCCAGAAGCAGAGAAAAGCATGTGCGAGAAAGTTAAGCACAAAGCGTACAAGACTGTTGAATGGGGTGGGTTTCTTTGGGCTTGGCTCGGGGAAGGCGACGCTCCGGAATTTAAAAAGCCAGCATTTGCACCGAACGAGGACGTCCGAGTATCCATTCTGAAAATACGCTTGCCATGCAACTGGGCTCAGGTGCTAGAGGGTCAAATTGACTCAGCCCATTCATCATCCCTCCATTCATCGGACATGGTTCCTGCCAAGGTAGACAGCGCCGCCGCAGATGACAAAGGCTGGTACCGTCCCTCGACGGATAAGTCACCTAAAATGCAAGCTGCCAGGACTGAATACGGCTTCCAATATGCGGCAATCCGCAGGCCTATCAGTAATGCTGCAACTCACGACTATATTCGCGTAACGCAATATGTTGCTCCTTATTATGCGATGATCCCGCCAAACACGTCTTACAATGTAGCTGCAGTCATCGTTCCTATCGACAATACTAACTGTAACTTCCACTTTATCGCTTGGGGTAACCCAGAGACCACACCTGATACAACGACTTGGCGGGAGTTCGCACGAGCTGTTCCCGGGGTTGATGTTGATCCGGTTACATGGGCTACAGTAGGTAACATGGAAAACCGCTACCGTCAGGACAGAGTGAAAATGAAGGAGGGAGACTTCACTGGGATTCCAGGCATCCCTAATCAGGACATCGCAATGTGGGTTTCTATGGGCGCTATCGTTAACCGTACTGATGACATCCTAGGCTCATCAGACTTAGCGATCGTCGAGTTCCGTCGGACTATGGTAGATGCTGCGCAGAAGGTTGCTGAAGGTGAAAAGGCCATTGGCACCGATCCGTCTATTGACCAAAGTCAGATTGCTTCATTCCAAGGGGTCGTTCCCAAAGAATCAGATTGGCGTAAACTCTGGAAAGAAAATGTTATGACAAATTAAAAAAGCGCATATCGGTGTTCACTTTACCTCTTATCGATCGGCACACGACGTTTAAGTGGTAACCCCTTAGTGCTCATTCGGAAACCCGGGGCGACTTTTTTCGCGCTGGGTTTCTTTTTTAAAATCACCCCTATCAATTGGGTAACGTTTATTAGTTTTAAATGAAAAATTATTTTTACTGCTTAACTATATTTTGATTTTGGTAAGGATATATATGAAATCACCTAACGATTTAAAAGATACTGTCAGGATAGCGTTGAGCGAAGATATTGGAAGTGGGGATGTGTCTGCTGACCTTATTACTTCGACTTCCATAGCTCGAGCAAGAGTCATTAGTAGGGAGGCGGCCATACTCTGTGGTACCGCTTGGTTCAGCGAGGTGTTTCGCCAAGTAGATGATCGAATCAGAGTAAAATGGCAATTTGCAGATGGCGACTCTATCGAGGCCAATGACGTATTGTGTGAAATTGAAGGACCAGCGTGGTCACTTGTAACCGGCGAACGCACTTCACTTAACTTCCTTCAGCTTTTGTCAGGTACCGCGACGCAAACAAAAGTTTATGCCGATCTAATCAAACATACTAACTGCTTCTTACTTGACACTCGAAAAACCATCCCTTGCTTGAGAACCGCACAGAAGTACGCAGTTACTTGTGGAGGTGGTAAAAACCACCGCATTGGATTATACGATCAAGTTCTAATAAAAGAAAATCACATTATAGCTGCGGGGTCTATCGCGGCCGCAGTAGCAGAGGCTAGACGACTTCATCCCACAATAAAAGTGGAAGTTGAAGCTGAAACGCTCGTAGAAGTTGAAGAGGGAATTTCAGCTGGTGCAGATATCATAATGCTAGATAACTTTTCTATCGAATCAATGATTGAAGCAGTCGCTCTTTCTAATGGACGTATACCGCTTGAAGCCTCAGGTGGCGTTAATCTTAACACCATAGTAAGGATCGCGGAAACTGGAGTAGATTTCGTATCGGTCGGGGACGTTACGAAAAATGTTAGGGCTATAGATTTATCGATGCGATTTATGTAAAAGTCCTTTAAGGCAGGCTCACCGTGATCAAAGCCCCTAAATATGAGGGTTTCAATATAATAACATTATATTGAAACCCTCAACAACTTCAGATCATCAATCAACTCTATTCCCTCTAGGATAGTTTTCTAGGCCAGGTGAACATACGGACTCCACGTGCAGGCCCCTCAGGCATCACCGAATCCTAATATCTAAGGCCGGTCACTATAGACGGCCTTACTTTTTGTCTATTTATACCCACCCTTTTCAACACCGATAACAACTCACATAAATACATATAATTAAAGCATAAAAAATTATTAGATATTCAATAATTAGTATTGACCATTCAAAAAAACCCGTATAACATATAGTTAGATATCTAATTTTATTGTTTATTATAACTAAATTACTATTTTAGTTTACGTATTTTTACGTGTAATCAGCACATTGCCCTTTTAGCGAATAACAATAAATAAAGGTGGCGAATATGGAAATTAAATGGCTAGTTGACTTTTACTCTCTTTGCAATGCTGGAAGCTTTGCGTTGGCAGCAGAAGAGAGGAGTGTATCTCCATCAGCCTTCGGACGTCGCATAAGGTTGCTAGAAGAGTGGGTCGGACAAGAGCTTATTGATCGTTCACAACATCCAATCAGATTAACAGAAGCCGGTGAGTGTTTCGAAAAAAAGGCGAAAAAGATACTAAGCTTAGCTAATGATATAAAAAACGAAGCTGATTCTCTCCTTAGTATACCTGAACCTGATTACAGAATTGCCATGGCACCGAATGTCAGTGAGGCCATTGCGTTAACCTATCTTAGAAATATAAACAAAGACATTAACCTACCAAACATTACCTTAAAAGTAACCTGCTCTGAGGAGTTGGATTTCTTCGACTTGCTCAATAAAAATAAGATAGATATATACATCGGAGTTTACCTTTCGGACAAAAAACATACTTCGTCAGATATAGAAGTCGAATCGACAAAGTTGTACCAAGATGTGATGGTTCCTGTATGTCGGCGTGAGCTTATTCCTATCAAGGTAAAAAACAATATCGAATATGCCATTGATTCGATACCTTATTTATCCAGCTGTCTAAAAAGCCCTATTGAGATCGAAATACTCGATAATGTTTTTAAAAGATATAAAGAAAAACCATTTCCAAAAAAAACATTCTATATATCAGAAGTTTCTAAGCGTAAAAAAATGGTTTTGGATGGATTTGGATTCTCTTGGTTAAGTATTAAGGATGTAACCAACGATATAAACTCAGGCCGGCTTATCATATTAGGCGAGGAGAGCGATAAGATATCAACATCTGTATACTCTCACATACTACCTGGAAAAAATAAGAATAAAATCAATATTAATTTATTAAGAAACGCTCTAATTAATTAACAAAAAAATCTATAAAAATCAACGATGTATATTTTATTGATAGCCATGTTGCATTTTTTGATTTTAGGAATAAGCAGATAATTGTTTATAGTATGCTTATGCGAAAGCATTTAATAAAGTAGTCAATAAAAAAACGAGGCATACATGAAGAAAAATAAAATTTTCACCGGGGTTGGTACAGTATTGGCTATCGGCCTTTATAACGCTCCTACATATGCTTTTGAACTTCCTGATAAATTCGAAGGTAAATTCTATGGGCAGCTTAATCAGGTTGTTATGTTTGCAAACGATGGGGATAAGTCAGAAAGTTTCATTGCCGACAGCGATAACAGTGCTAGTCGTGTTGGGGTAAAAGGCTCCGCCGGAGTAGGAAATGGTGTTAGCGTTGGTCTGAAGATTGAGGCAGCATGGCATCGTAACAATTCATCAGGCCTGAATATGGATACTCGTAACATTTCCGGTGACTGGGCGGAGCGCCACTTCGATTTCTTTGTTAAAGGCGGATTCGGTAAAGTATCGGTGGGCATGGGTGATGGAGCTGCGAACGGTAATACTGAAGTCGATTTATCAGGTACGTTGCTTCCGGCATTCACTTCTCCGGCTGCTCTTATAGGGGGATTCCAGTTCCAGGATAAGGGTGTATATGGGCCAGCGGTAAAACGTGTCCTGAACCATCAGGATTTTGAAAGCCGTAATGACCGACTTCGCTACGACACACCTGCCTTTGCTGGTACAACCCTGTCAGTGAGCTCCGGCGTAAAAAGCAGTAATGATATTTTCGAGTTAGGCTTGGATTCCGCACAGGAGCTTGGAAACGGGAAGCTTAATTTTAGTCTGGGCTATTCAGCGGAAGATAAGGGGGGGGCTGCGGATACAGAATCCATCTTTGGCGGTTCACTCTCCTATCTGGCAGGCAACGGCTTTAACGTGACAGTGAGCGCGTCTACGCTATCCAACGATGATTCCTCAGATCCCGACTCAGATTACCGTGCTTTGAAGCTGGGTTACAAAACCGGAAAACACAGTACAGCGGTGATCTTCGGACGAGGTTCGGACCAGAATATGAAAGGGGATGATGCTGACTACCTTTCACTGGGTTATACCTATAAAGCGGCTAAATGGGCCGAGGTTTACGCCTCTTACAATAGAGCTTCGCTGGATCGCAGCGGAAGCGATTTCGATGACATCAATGTCTTGGCTATGGGTGGCCGGATCAAATTCTAAGATAGACCGATATTATTTAGGCCCTTCAGCTACTGCCAGTTTATGTTATCTGGACCCGCCATTTTATATTGGCGGGTTTTTTTGTGAGCCCGGCACGGGCGCACTCGTGAAGGTGCAAGTCCTCCCGTAAGCTGGCTATGACCTTTGAACCCCGCTAAAAATGGGGGGGGATTACCCTTGTTGCTGAACTCGCTGTCGGCAAATGTGAGCTGCTGATCCATCCTATGCGTCCTCGATCATGTGCAGCCAGCATTATCCCATGCGGCGGACTTGATCACATCTTCCCTAGATGTGGGTGCTAAGGAGGTTGGATTAAATGTCGGGGCCAGGTCAATACCATTTAAAGACAAAGCAGACTCAAATAAACGAAGCCTTTAAATGCAAATAAAATCATTCCTCTAATGCTATAAAATAGTAGATTTTATAAGAGGACGACCTAGAGAATAAACATTCAAAACATACGGCTTAAATTAAAATTTTCAACCACTCTATTGATTATCCATAGCGAGATTTGTATGAATTCTTAGCAATAAATTGCGAATTAAAACCACCTCTTCATGCTCCATGCCAGCGACAGCAATATCATTAACCTCCTTTGCTAAAGGTTCAAGTATATCTCGAAGCTCGCGACCCCGTTTGGTTAGGTAAACGACACGTCGAGGTTTTCCCTCGACAATTGGGCGCAGCTCAACCAAACCAGCAGCTTCCATGCGCTTGATGACCGAGTTAGTTGTTGGGCCGGTTAAACCTACTCGTTCGCTGAGGTCACGCTGGGAAATTCCTTCTTCAACCCACAACTCCCGCAGATACGCCCAAAAACCGTGGTTTACACCATATGGCTGCAAGCGCTTTTCCAATGAGTTATAAAAGTCGCGTGCACATTGTCGGATAATGTGTGCAATCCTTTCTTCGCTTAGACTAGGTCCAGTAGTTTCAGAATCAGTACCCATGTTTTTTGGGATAGATTTAATTATATTCAAAAACTTTTTCCCGCTGCGCTTTCGCAGCCCCACTAAAATACAGTTAAGAGACAGATACGGGCAATCAATGTGAGCACTTATCCACCTCAGTAATAAACCACTGCAAGGGTACGGATGTATGGGCAAGGCCTCTCAGCCTGAAAAGCCCTATCACTCTGAATCCAGACCCTATCAGGTCAGCCCCTAGTTTAACCTGCTTCTACAGATTTTTCAGGAGCCACAGAAAGATAAACTACTTCCCATCAACACCCACTACGTGCAAACCACATCTATGACTTCGAGCATTCATACCAAACCCGCCTGACCGATTAAATGGAGCGTAACGTGCTGTCGCTGTTCGCGTTGGGCAACAGCTATCAGAACATCCGTGAGCGCTTGATGGATCTGTAGTCTTCAACGGCACCATCAACGCCATTACCGGCCGCTTGGTGCCGGAACTAAAGCCTAGCAGGAGCGCGACCTGGAACAGGTCTATCCCTTCTTCTAGCTCGATGCGATCTACTACAAAGGGGGTTCTACCCCGTTACTGCGGACACTTCTGAAAAGAGGCACAATGTGCCAGAGGAGTGTTTATGACCCAACGCAGAAGATACAGCGCCGAGTTCAAGCGCGAAGCCGTTGCCCTGACCCGTCAACCGGGCGCGAAAATAGATCAAACACCACTGATAGATACTTCCAACCTTCGTATGTGCGGATGTAGGTTATATCCGTTATTCAAGAGACATTGGGTTCTACAACGTTGAACTGACGATCAGATTATTCGGTGCGCTCGCGGCCCTTCCCGACATAAAGGCCTTAATGACGCGTATAGCCTATTTGTGAACGAAGACATTCCTGGTAGCGACTCGATGCGATTTTGGCTGTCGCAGCCAGGCATAGAAACCATTGCGATGAACGCCCAAGGTTCGAGGCAGTATGACGACACCATACTGGTCGAGCCGCGACTTTATGAACGTGTACTTTTCTTTGACTCGCTTACGAAGTACACGGCGGCCTCCTTTAGGATATCGCGCTCCTACCTCGGCCACCCTACGAAGCTCAGCTTTGAGTCGTCGCGTCTCCGCTCGCTACTCAGACTCTGCCATCTGTTCTGTAGTGGTTCAATGACTCCGGAGACCCCATTTTTAGCGGGAGCTATTACCGATGGAGATCCGCTTACATATATTCAGGCCGGATTAAATAAAAGCCGCTTGATCGAGTTAAGCCTCTATCGCTGGGACACCGATAATACTCCTGCTGCTCAAACAAAGGGAGCGACTCAATACGGTATTCAACACCGTTACGTAGCTCAGGACCAGGATGACGACTGTAGATATTCTCTCGAAACCGGTACCCTGGTGCAGTCTTTTTCCGCTCAAGGTGCCCCATTTTTTCCAGTAAGTGTAAGGCTTCGCGTAAACGCGCGTCATTTTCTCTTCCACGCAACCTGTTCGGTCCGAATTGCTTGAGGTCAGTCAAGGTCAACTGAACTTCACGCCCCCTTGCCAGATGGGGCATATTCTGGAGTGGAACGCACATGGCCGCCCCCTGTTTGTCGGCCATTTCTAAGAAATGCCGAGCCAGCGCGCTCGCATCGGACACTACTTGAGGTTCTCCAGCCAAGTACTTCTGAAAGTGTGTCGAGCATTTACGAACAACATCATACGAAAAAGCCAAGGTTTCTGTGGTAATCGGACCTTCGTGACCCTCAAAGTAATGCAGTAGCGCAGCCATACGCGTGACATTCTCCATCAGCTTCGAAGCGTGGTCAGTGTAGTAAGCATAAGGTTGTCCAGCACGCATGGCATCCTCGATACCTTGGTCATACCGACGCCACAGTGCAGATGCTTCAGAGCTGAACGTTAATACCTGCCTTTCGACCTCCTCACCAGCCCCCTCTAACCAAGGAGCCATTGCTCGTTTCAATAACCGTTCTATTCGCTCATTAAACGACCTGATCGATGGTAGTGGGTTACGTTGAAGCGTTTTACGCTTACCGGCCATTTTAGGCGGTTTGACAACCAAAAAGCGCGCCAAGAACCCCATCCCTCTTGCCTCTTCGCCTCGCTTAGAAAGAAACCGCTCAATAACACTAGGCTGTGTCATCAGTGCTAAAGTCAAACGAGCACCGGATAAGATAAAACTCTCTCGACTCATTCGGTCGACTATCACATCACCGCCATCCCAAAGCGTATTCAGCTTATCGAGTTCTTGAACTGCTCGGCCACTGAAGATGCTGTTAGCCTCACTGGTCATCAAACCACCAAAAGGGGCGTAATCATGCAATTGCTTTACGAGGGCCTGCGGTGTTGCGTCATCGTACAACACACGAGGGAAGACCGGCGGTCTCGGCTTCTGATCTTGGATATGTTGAAGGACCTTCCTTGCTTCGCAGATAGCTTGCTCGTCCTGCGTCTTTATGACTTTCGTGAACTGACTTTTAATAGCCTTCTCTTCTGTTTGCCAGGCGACCACTTGGTTCTGATAATCCTCAAGGAGTGCCTGATTCGTCTCCATAGCGGTGCGGTTCATCGCAATTATGGCTTTGAAAAATAAATTCTGGACAGTCGTTTTCCTTTCACCTGATTCAGCCAGGGTCAGCAGCATCAAAGGGGTGTGGACGCGATGGCCTGTTGGCATCTCTACATCGACCAGACCTTGGCAAGCAATCGATACAGCACCCAAAGCGCACATCATTGCCATTTCTCTTGGGACTTGAATGTGCTCTTCAGCTTCAATAATCGAAGACCAAAAGACACTGCTCTCACGGTATTGGGGCCATTGATCAGGCCTCTCATCACCGAACGTCACCTCGATGGGAGGGGGAGGCGCCACATGATTACTCTCCATTTTATACCTCGCTTTAAGATAGGTACCGGCTATTACCGCTACACTCTAGCGGATATAGCGGCATTTTTACCACTATACCTTTATTTTTTACACTTCAAGCCCAGAGCAACGCTGCAACGTCAGCAATCTAGGTGTTGCCCCCTCCTCTATTCGATCATTCCTGTAGTGGTTCAATGATTCCGGACAGCCAGATAGGTGGTAACCTTGCCACCCAAGAGGTGTTCAATGAAAAAACAACGTCGTTCCTTTACGCCCGAGTTCAAGCTGGAAGCCGCCAGTCTTGTACTGGATCAGGGCTATTCCATCGCTGAGGCCTGCCGGTCACTTGGTATCGGTGATACCGCACTGCGTCGGTGGGTGGATCAGTTAAGTGCTGAGCGTGACGGGGAAACGCCCGCCAGCAAAGCTATGACGCCCGAGCAGAAGCGCATCCAAGAACTGGAAGCCAGGGTTAAACGCCTGGAGCAAGAAAAGGACATATTAAAAAAGGCTTCCGCTCTCTTAATGTCAGACGAGTTCAAACGTATGCGCTGATAGACCGTTTGAGAGAGTTAA
>NZ_AUAZ01000042.1 GCF_000428985.1 Marinobacterium litorale DSM 23545
GGGCACGCAAGCGTCGTCAAAGCCTGATCCATCACAGTGATAGGGGCAGCCAATACCTATCGATCCGGTACACCGAACGCATGGCTGACGAGGGCATTGATGCCTCAGTCGGTACTACCGGTGACTCCTACGACAATGCGCTGGCTGAAACCATTATCGGCCTGTTCAAAACAGAGGTAATCCACCATCGTGGACCATGGAAAGGACTGGATGCCGTTGAATATGCCACGCTGGAGTGGGTCGACTGGTTCAACAATCACCGACTGCTGGAGCCTATTGGAAATGTTCCTCCAGCAGAGCGAGAAAGGGCGTACTATCACCAAATGGAGGAGTCAGGTGAAGCGGCCTGACTCAAATAAATTGGTCTCCGGAATAACCGGGGCGGTTCACAAGTTGGATTTGGAAAAGAATGACTTTGAGCTTTTGGGCGATTTCATCAGGATATTTCGTGAAGAGTTCACTGATGATCATGCACTCAATCAGTACGAGATGGCATGGCGTTGGAACTTGAAGCAGGACGTGTATTTGAACCGATCATCAACTTTCAAGGGGTTGATGCGGCAGATTTATTGCTCAATTCATCAAGTTAGTTATGTTTAATATTAACAACTAGATAAGCCATGGCGGGTACTCCCTTTGAAAAGTAGCAATGCTGAAAAGTTGAATTTTTTCGTAATGTATACGCAAGAGGTGCTGCATGAAAAAGTCCCATAAACTGATAGCAATATCATGGCGATACTAAAACAAGCAGAGTCAGGCACCCTGGTTACCTAGCTATGTCATTAGCATGATATGAGAGGTGCCTCATTTTACAAATGATGGGCGAAATATGGCGCTATAGATACTTCAGTGCTGTTTCTCGTGGCTGCTCACGTGATTTCACTGGCATACGACAAAGCGCTTGATAAGCGGCGCCTTGAGGCCGCTATTTGTGACATTGACCGTGGTGATGTCCGTCGTTTGGTCATAGATGAGTTTGCACTTCAAAGGGACATCGGTATGCCACTTTGATCATGGACGCCGAGCGTACCTTGGTGCTTTGGATTGGTGAAGGCAACAGCCGTCAGGCAATACGTCCATTTTTCTAACAGCTGTGTGAGTGCTACCTACAGATCGAAGCCGTTGCCATGGATATAAACACCGCCTTTGACCGGGATGTTTGCCAGCACTGTCCGCACGCGGAGGTGGTGTTCGATCTGTTCCATGTGGTGGCCTTGTATGGACGCTAGGTGGAGGGGCGCATACGGGGCGATCAGGCCAATGCTTTAACGGCGGATAAACCAGACCGAAAAATATAGTCAAGCAGAGCCGGTGGCTATTGCTGAGAAACAAGCAAAACCTAAAGCACTAGAAAAGGATCCGGCTGAAGGAGATCCCTGATGCGAATTAGTCACTGGCGACGGACTGCTTGCTCAAAGATGCCTTGAAAGAGGTCCGGTATGCCCCCTCTGTCTGGGGTGTTAGTGTCGCCGGAAAGCCTGGTTAAGGTATGCTAGAGGAAGCGGCTTGGTGTCGTTGCTGCGCTTTGCTCACAATCTGAAAGGTTATTAGAGGGCATCTTGGCTAGCGCCAATTTCCCGATGTACACCAGCATGCTGGGGACGTTATTATCAAGATCAAAGTGATCAAACGCATGGCTTATGGTTACCGGGACAAGGCCAACTTCTTCCTTACAATCAAGGAGCCGTCCCTGGTAAAATGCGATGAACCTAAAAAAGCCCGGTAAACCGGGCGAAAGGCACTCTCCGGTAGAGAGTGGAGCAACGGGAAAAGCATGTTCTACATGTTCGGGTAGTTGGGTCCGCCCATGCCTTCCGGAGTGACCCAGGTGATGTTCTGGGCCGGATCCTTGATGTCGCAGGTTTTGCAGTGCAGGCAGTTCTGGCCGTTAATCTGGAAGCGTTTGCCGCCCTCGTCTTCAACGATCTCGTACACGCCCGCCGGACAGTAGCGCTGCGCCGGTTCGGCAAACAGCTGCAGGTTCTGCTTCAGCGGGATACTGGCATCCGCCAGTTTCAAATGACAGGGCTGATCTTCCTCGTGGTTGGTGTTGGACAGGAACACCGAGGACAGCTTGTCGAAGCTGAGCGTGCCATCCGGTCGCGGGTACTTGATCGGCTCATAATGATCCGCCGGAGCCAGCTGGGCATGATCCGGGTGGTTGTCGTGCAGCGTCACCGGGATACGACCGCCGAACCAGTTCTGGTCGATGTAGTTGAACGCACCGCCCATCAGCTGACCGAACTTGTGCATCGCCGGACCGAAATTGCGCGAGCGATACAGTTCATCGAACAACCAGGAGGCCTTGTAGGCATCGGTAAAGCCACTCAGGTCCTTGCCGCCTTCGTCACCCTTGCTCAGCGCTTCGAAGATCGCCTCAGCCGCCAACATGCCGGATTTCATCGCGGTGTGGCTGCCCTTGATCTTGCTGAAGTTCAGCGTACCGGCATCACAGCCGACCAACAGGCCGCCCGGGAAGGTCATCTTCGGCAGCGAGTTGTAGCCACCCTTGGCGATGGCACGGGCACCGTAGGAGACACGCTTGCCGCCGTCCAGATGACGCTTGAGCACCGGGTGATGCTTCAGCCGTTGGAACTCGTCGAACGGGCTCAGGTACGGGTTCTGATAGTTCAGGTCGATGATTAGGCCCACCACCACCTGATTGTTGTCGGTGTGGTAAAGGAAGAAGCCGCCACTGGTGTCCTTGTCCAGCGGCCAGCCGGAACCGTGAACGACCAGACCGGGTTTGTGCTGCTCCGCCGGGATATCCCAGAGCTCCTTGATGCCCAGGCCGTAGTGCTGGGTGTCCTTTTGCTTGTACAGTTCAAAGCGGTTGATCAGCTGTTTGCCCAGATGGCCACGACAGCCTTCTGAGAAGACGGTGTACTTGGCGTGCAGCTCCATGCCCGGCATGTAGTTGGGGCCTTGCTCGCCTTCAGCAGTCACGCCCATATCACCGGTGGCCACGCCCTTGACGCTGCCATCCGCATTGAACAGCACTTCCGCGGCGGCAAAGCCCGGAAAGACTTCAACGCCCAGCGCCTCAGCCTGCTCCGCCAGCCAGCGGCACAGGTTGCCCAGGCTGATGATGTAGTTGCCCTGGTTGTGCATGGTCTTGGGCACGAAGGCATTGGGAACTTTAGTACCTTTCCTGGCGTCCTTGAGCAGGTAGACTTCGTCCTCGGTCACCGCCGTGTTCAGCGGCGCGCCCATTTCCTGCCAGTTCGGGAACAGCTCATCCAGTGCGCGGGTTTCGAGTACCGCACCAGACAAGATATGAGCCCCCACTTCGGAGCCCTTCTCCACCACGCAGACCGTCAGTTCCTGTTCGTTTTCCTGTGCCTGCTGCATCAGACGGCAGGCGGTGGACAGACCGGCGGGGCCCGCTCCAACGATGACTACATCGAATTTCATCGATTCGCGTTGCATATGTTACTACCTAAAGTGCTTTAGCTCAGATGTAAATCTGCTGAGACTGAGGTACATAGCAAGGCACCTCGTGTCTGTATTCACGCTAATACTTGATGATGCATTCAGCTTTAAACCCGGCTAGAGGTAGAAAGTGGCAAGCGGACATCAACGTACTAGCGCAATCACTCAGCGTCGCGAATCATGTTTCGTGCGATTACAATCTGTTGAATCTGTGTTGTGCCTTCGTAAATACGGAACAGGCGCACATCGCGATAAAAGCGCTCAATGGCATACTCGCTCACATAGCCAGCCCCGCCATGGATTTGGACGCAGCGATCGGCAACGCGGCTACACATTTCAGTTGCGAACATTTTGGCGCAAGAGGCTTCGGTGCTGACATTCAGGCCTTCATCACGCTTGCGAGCAGCATCCAGTACCATGCAGCGGGAAGCGTAAATTTCTGCTTTGCTGTCAGCCAGCATGGCCTGTACGAGCTGGAAGTTGGCAATGGGTTGGCCGAACTGCTTGCGTTCCATCGCGTACTTCAGTGTATCGTCAAGCATTCGCTCTGCCGCGCCCACACTTAACGCTGCAATATGCAGGCGACCTTTGTCGAGCACTTTCATCGCTGTTTTGAAACCGACGCCTTCAACGCCACCGATAATGTGATCAGCTGGAACACGGACATTCTCGAAGATGACGTCACAGGTGTGGGCCCCTTTTTGTCCCATCTTCTGATCCGGCTTGCCCAGCGTAATACCCGGTGTTGAACGGTCTACAATGAATGCGCTGATACCACCGGACCCTTTGATCTCGGGGTTAGTGCGGGCCATCACGGTGTAGACACCGGCTTCTGGCGCGTTGGTGATGAAACGTTTGGTGCCGTTCAGAACGTAGTGGTCGCCATCGCGAACCGCGGTGGTTTTCAGGGAGGCTGCGTCGGACCCTGAATCGGGTTCGGTCAGGCAGAATGAACTCAGCAGTTCACCACTGGCCAGTTTCGGCAGGTAGTGCTGCTTCTGCTCCTCGGTACCGTCCAGCAGAATACCAATAGAGCCGATGCCGTTGTTAGTACCGATGTAGGAACGGAACGCCGGAGAGGTGCGGCCCAGCTGAAAGACGATGTTGACCTCTTCTTCCATGGTCAGGCCCAGGCCGTCATACTCTTCCGGAATGGTCAGACCGAACATGCCCAGCTCTTTCATCTGATCGATGACGTCCTGAGGAATGGCGTCGGTCTCAGCGACTTCTTGCTCCCGAGGAATTAGCACCTCGTCAACAAACTGGCTGAGGGTATCGGTAAGAATGTTCAGGGTTTCCGGGTCACGGATCATAGATTCTCCTCGGCTGTTTAACGGCCTTGCTTTGTATGGCCCGTCACCCTGACTGGGGTCAGCGGGTGGCTGAGCCAATATTGTTAACCATGTTGATCAAGCGAGGACCGATATCGTCCTCCAGTTTTTCCCGAGAAAGCTGGTAGCTCGGGCCTCCACAATTAAATGTCAGAATGCCGTATTGCGCATGAACCAGAGGCACTGCCACTGAGTTGACGCCACTTTGCCATTCGCCGACTGACAGGCAGTACCCATAGTCCTCGTAGTCTCGAAATGCTCGCTCAAGCCCGCGTCGAATTTTTTGCCAGTCGTCGGGGTTTCGCTCGCGTATATGATCCAGCAGAAACTCGCGTTCACTTACAGGCATCGCGGCTAAGCAGGCCCTGCCGGCCGAACTCTCCGTAATCGACAGATAAGAGCCGACCTGCCTTCGCATGGTCATATTTCCTTTACCTTGCACTACATCCAGGTAGACCATCTGCAGGCGATCCCGGGCCGCCATCGCCACGGCCGCTTGGGCATAATCAGCGAGCTCTTCCATAAAAGGATGAGCAATACTGCGAATGGACAAGTTAGCTAACATGGCGTAACCAAAGCCTAAAACACCAACATCAAGCTGATATTTGCCTGAGTGGACTTCCTGTTTGAGGCAGCCCATGTGCATTAAGGTTTTGGTCAAGCGTGTAACGGTCGGCTTAGGCAGACCGGTTTTCTTTGCTAGCTCCTGATTTCCCAGCACGCTTTCGCTAGGTGTAAAACACCGCAGCAACTCTAATCCTCGCGCCAAGGCCGTTACGATTTGTCCTCCCTTCTCATCTTCATTGCTATTAGGCACTAAAGGCGACGAAGAAAAGCGCTCGGCTTTACCGCTCTCTAGGCTTGATAGAGCCCTCTTGCCGGGACCATTTCCGGCTGATTCTTTATTCATAGTAAGACCCACTGATTTGAGAAGTCAACAATAATAAAATCATGTTTCGCTATACGAAATATCTCATTAATAGACGATGTGATCAACAGGTTCTTTTAGTGACTTATAACTATTTGAAATAAAAGGGTTTTATAAATTGTTTTCATGCTGCTGTTTACATCGCACAGACATGCTGTCTAACATATCCTATATATTGAAATTCGATTTCGTATAGTGAAACATATGATGGTAGGTTATCACATGACTGCTGAAGACACTCTGGTTATACGGTCGGAGATTAGAAGCAATGGTGTTGCTGTTGTACGTATAAACCGTCCCGAGGCTAAAAACGCACTCAACACAGAGGTGCGCCATCGCTTGGCTGAGATTTTCCATGCATTGGCTGGGGATGCCCGGGTGCGTGTCATCGTATTGACCGGCAATGAAAAATACTTTGTCGCTGGGGCTGATATACGTGAATTGGCCGAGGCTGGCCCCACTGAAATGCACTTGCGTCATAACGAACGGTTGTGGGAGGCCATCGGTCGTTGTCCGAAGCCGGTTATTGCAGCCGTTCAGGGTTATGCCTTGGGTGGTGGTTGTGAGCTCGCTATGCACTGTGACCTGATCATCGCCAGTAATAAGGCTCGGTTTGGTCAGCCTGAAGTCAAACTGGGCATTATGCCCGGTGCGGGCGGTACTCAGCGGCTGGTGCGTGCTGTCGGTAAGTTCCAGGCCTTGCGGATGCTCATGACGGGGTGTTTGGTGAATGCGCAAGAAGCCCTGGCCATGGGGCTTGTCAGCGAGATGGTTGAAGACTCGCAAACCCTGAGTCGCGCTCTTGAGTTGGCTGGAGAAATGGCGCTGCTGCCACCACTGGCGCTGGAGCAAATCAAGGAAGTGGCTCTGGCCGGTGCTGACCTCCCGCTGGAAGCTGCACTCATGCTTGAGCGCAAGGCGTTTCAGCTGCTGTTTGATACCAAGGACAAGCAGGAAGGGGTTGCTGCCTTTTTCGAGAAACGCCAAGCCAATTATTGTGGGGAGTGAAGTATGACAGCAACGATTGAACGGATGGCGGTGGTAGGTACCGGCATTATGGGTACTGGTATCGCACAAATTGCTGCTCAGGCTGGTATCCAAGTGAAGTTATACGACGCCCGTGAAGGTGGTGCACAGGTGGCCTATGACAACCTGCAGGCTACGCTGGACAAGCTAGTGGGCAAGGGCAAGATCTGTGCAGAAGAAGCCAAGTCTGCGTTGGCACGGTTGTATGTTGCGGACTCGCTGGATGAGTTGGCTGATGTTCAAGTGGTTGTCGAAGCGATCATTGAACGGCTGGATATCAAGCAGAGTTTGATCAAGCAGCTGGAAGAGGTGGTGCCCGAAGACTGCATTCTGGCGACGAATACATCTTCACTATCTGTGACCAGTATTGCCAGCCAGGCCAAGCATCCGGAGCGGGTGGCGGGTTTCCACTTTTTTAACCCGGTTCCGCTGATGAAGGTGGTAGAAGTGATCGATGGGCTAGCAACCGATCCAGCTGTCGGCGATACCCTGCAGGTGTTGGCTGCCCGGATGGGACATCGTGGTATCAGGGCCAAGGACACCCCCGGATTTATCATCAATCATGCCGGTCGAGCATACAGCACCGAAGCTCTGCAGATGTTGAAAGAGTGCGTGGCTGCCCCTGCCGATATTGACCGTATTCTGCGTGAAGGACTTGGCTTTCGGATGGGGCCGTTGGAACTGTTCGATCTGACAGCGCTGGATGTATCACATCCTGTCATTGAGTCCATTTACAACCAGTTCTATCAGGATCCCCGTTATCGGCCTTCCCATCTGAGTCAGCAAATGCTGGATGCGGGCTATGTAGGACGTAAGGTCGGGCGTGGTTTTTATCGCTATGAAGATGGCCGGATGATCAACCCGCCGCAGCCCCAGCCGGTACCGGTCGTTGATTCGTTCCCACCAGTCTGGGTCGGCGCTGAGGACGAAGGTGATCGTGCTGCTTTGATTGCGCTGTTACAGGAGCTGGGGGCAGAAGTCGAACAGGCGAAAAAACCGTCTGACTCCGCACTCTGTTTGCTGGCGCCCTATGGGGTAGATGCGACGACAGCGGCAGTCCAGTTTGGGACAGATGCTACACGTACGCTGTGCATCGATATGCTAATTGATGTGAAACGCCACCGTACGCTGATGCAAACGCCGGCCACGCTGCCGGAAATGCGCATGGCTGCACATGCGCTGCTGGCGCGAGATGGTGTTGGCGTGACCCTGATTAACGACAGTGTTGGATTTGTCGCGCAGCGGATGCTGGGCATGATCGTCAATCTGGCCGGCGATATCGTGCAGCAGCAAATCACCAGTATCGATGACCTCAATGAAGGTGTCAGTCGTGGGCTTGGATACCCACATGGTCCGCTGCAGTGGGGGGACCTGGTTGGTGGTGAGCGTTTGATGAAAATTCTATCTCGTATTGAAGGCATCACAGGTGATCCGAGATATCGGCCTGGGCCTTGGTTGCGCCGGAGGGCAATGCTGGGGCTTTCGTTATGCCATCCAGAACACGCTCTGAACTGATAAAACACATGTTTGTGAGAGGAGTTTTATATGCTTGATGCTTATATTTTTGCAGGGGTGCGCACCCCATTTGGTCGTCATGCCGGCGCGTTGTCACCTGTTCGTCCGGACGATCTGGCGGCACATGTGATACGTGAGCTGTTGAGTCGTAGTGGCGTGCCTGGCGATGCAATCGAGGATGTGATTCTGGGTAATACCAACCAGGCGGGAGAAGACAGCCGTAATATGGCGCGTCATGCCTCGCTGTTGGCGGGCCTGCCCGTCACTGTTCCTGCGCAGACCGTAAACCGTTTGTGTGCCAGCGGCTTGGCGGCCGTGATTGATGCTGCACGTGCCGTCACGTGCGCAGAAGGCGAACTGTATGTGGCTGGTGGTGCTGAAAGCATGTCGCGTGCACCCTTTGTTTTTGCAAAGTCAGAACACCCCTTTAGTCGTGATTTTACTGTGTTTGACAGCACGATCGGGGCGCGTTTTCCAAACCCTAAAATTGTCGAGCAGTTCGGCAACGATAGCATGCCTCAGACAGGCGATAACGTAGCAAAGAAATATGGTATCAGCCGGGAAGAGGCCGATGCCTTTGCCGCAGCCTCTCAGGCAAAATTTGAAAAAGCCCGGGCGGAAGGTTTCTTTGAGGATGAAATTGTGCCGGTGTCGGTACCAACCGGGCGCAAAACTCCACCGCGGGAGGTTGTGGCTGATGAGCATCCACGCCCGTCGTCAGACATGGCTACTCTGTCACGGCTGAACGCTTTGTTTGAAGGTGGTGTGGTAACAGCGGGCAACGCGTCCGGCGTAAACGACGGTGCTGCTGCATTGCTGATTGGTTCGCGGGAAGCTGGTGAAAAATATGGCTTGCAACCGATGGCGCGGATTCTGTCCAGCGCGGCAAGTGGTGTCGAGCCGGCAGTGATGGGTGAGGGGCCTATTGAGGCCATCAAAAAGGCCGTGAAGCGTGCCAACCTGACGCTGGATGATATGGACATCATTGAAATCAATGAAGCCTTCGCATCTCAGGTATTGGGCTGCCTGAAAGGTTTGAATGTGTCCTTTGACGATCCGCGAGTAAACCCGAACGGGGGGGCTATTTCTGTGGGCCATCCGTTGGGAGCGTCTGGGGCGCGTTTGGCATTGTCCACGGCTCGAGAGTTGCAGCGCCGTAGTAAACATTATGCCGTGATCAGCCTGTGTATCGGCGTAGGCCAAGGTTTGGCAATAGTTATTGAGCGTGTTTAACACGGTTGAATTTGAACCTTTCATAGCAGGAAGAACATATGAAGATCTTTGTGGCGGTTAAACGCGTGATCGATTACAACGTCAAAATTCGTGTTAAAGCGGACAACTCTGACGTTGATCTGACCAATGTGAAAATGGCGATGAATCCATTCTGCGAAATCGCAGTGGAAGAGGCGGTTCGTCTGAAAGAGAAAGGTGTCGCGACTGAAATCGTTGTTGTATCGGTTGGCCCTAAAGAGGTTCAGGAGCAACTGCGTACGGCTCTGGCACTGGGTGCCGATCGTGCGATTCAGATTGAGACTGACGAAAAAGTAGACTCGCTGGGCGTTGCTAAGCTGCTGGCCAAGTTGGTAGAAGAAGAGCAGCCGGGGCTGGTTGTTCTGGGTAAACAGTCTATTGATTCAGATAACAACCAAACAGGTCAGATGCTGGGTGCACTGACTGGCATGCCTCAGGGTACTTTCGCGTCTGAAGTGGTTGTTGATGGTGAAAAAGTGAATGTAACCCGTGAAATCGATGGCGGTCTGCAGACGGTTGCACTGAACCTGCCGGCGATCGTGACCACCGACCTGCGTCTGAACGAGCCGCGGTATGCTTCTCTGCCAAACATCATGAAAGCGAAGCGTAAGCCGTTGGATGTTAAGACCCCTGCTGATCTGGGTGTTGATGTGGCGTCTAAAGTAAAGACCCTGAAAGTTGAGCCGCCTGCAGAGCGCAGTGCAGGTATCAAAGTGGGCAGCGTAGACGAGCTGGTGGAAAAACTGAAAAACGAAGCGAAGGTGATCTGATCATGAGTATCTTAGTTGTAGCTGATCACAACAATGCCGCTCTGGTTGGTGCGACTGCAAACACAGTTGCAGCGGCTCGCCAGATCGATGGCGATATTACTGTACTGGTTGCCGGCAGCCGCTGTGGTGCGGCGGCTGAAGAAGCTGCAAAACTGAGCGGCATTGCAAAAGTTGTTGTTGCTGACAACGCTGCTTATGAGCACCAGCTGGCTGAAAACGTATCGCTTTTGGTAGCAGAATTGGGTAAAGACTTTTCTCACATCTTGGCACCTGCGACTTCTAACGGCAAAAACATCATGCCTCGAGTTGCCGCGCTGCTGGATGTTGCTCAGATCTCTGACATCATCGCGGTTGAGTCTGCTGATACCTTTAAGCGTCCTATCTACGCAGGTAACGCGATCGCTACTGTTCAGTCTGAAGATGCGATCAAAGTGATCACTGTCCGTGGTACTGGTTTTGATGCGGTTGCAGCTGACGGTTCTGCTGCGGTTGAGTCTCTGGATAACACACAAGATGCCGGCAAGTCAGCATTCGTTGGTGAAGAGCTGGCGAAATCTGATCGTCCTGAGCTGACTGCAGCAAAAGTTGTGATTTCCGGTGGTCGCGGTATGGGCAATGGTGAAAACTTCGAACTGCTGAATAACGTTGCAGACAAGCTGGGGGCAGCGGTTGGTGCATCCCGTGCAGCAGTTGATGCTGGTTTTGTACCAAATGACATGCAGGTGGGTCAGACCGGTAAGATCGTTGCTCCTGAGCTTTATATCGCGGTAGGTATCTCCGGTGCTATTCAGCACTTGGCGGGTATGAAAGACTCTAAAGTGATCGTGGCCATCAACAAAGATGAAGAAGCGCCGATCTTCCAGGTAGCGGACTATGGATTGGTTGCTGACCTCTTTGAAGCCCTTCCTGAGTTAGAGCAAAAATTGTAAGTTGTTCTTCAAAGGGTACCGGGAGCGGTACCCTAATCTACACAGTCGAAACCTATTCAGATCAAATGGTACCTTGCTGTTTCAATGAAGCTATTTGATGCGGTTTTTTACCCAGTAATCTTGCTAGTACCTCTTCTGTATCTTCTCCAAGCATAGGGGGAGCTTTGCGGTACTCCTGCTGTGTTTTTGAAAACTTGATAGGATTAGCGACGCTTGTAACCGTACCGATCCCAGGATGCTCCTGCTCGATAATCATCTCGCGAGCTAACACTTGGGGGTCTTCAAAAACCTGCGCGATGTCTTGTATAGGGCCACACGGGACATGCAGTTTGCGCAGTAGGTCCATCCACTCTCTGCTGCTGCGTGTACGGGTGATACTGGACATTAGCTCCACCAGGGACTGGCGGTTTTGCACGCGATCCGGGTTGGTACGATAGAGGGGGTCTTGTGCTAGCTCAGGCCTGTCAATTGCTTCACAGAAGCGTTGAAACTGACCGTCATTTCCTATTGCAATAATGACTTGGCCGTCAGAGGTCGGAAATGGTTGATAAGGTGCAAGGTTAGGGTGGTATTCACCGGTTCTTGTTGGTGCCGTACCACTACAAAAGTAGTTTTGCGCCTGGTTAGCCAGCCAGCTAACCTGAACGTCAAGCAGTGCCATGTCTATGTACTGGCCTTCGCCCGTTAAATGGCGGTGGTGTAGGGCTGAAAGGATGGCAATGGTTGCATTCATACCGGTTGTAAGATCCGCAACTGCCATGCCAACGCGCTGAGGTCCCGCTCCTGGTTGTCCGTCTGCGACACCTGTAATACTCATCAGACCGGCTTGGGCCTGTATAAGGTAATCGTAGCCGGCATCCTGGGCCATTGGACCCGTCTGGCCAAAACCTGTGATGGAGCAATAAATCAGGCGAGGATTAAGCTCAATAAGCGTGTCGTAGCCAAGTCCCTTCCTAGTCAAGGTGCCTGTCTTGAAGTTCTCTACTAATATGTCGCAGGTAGCCGCCAGTTCTCGGATTAGGGCCTGTCCTTCTGGTTGGCCTATGTCGACAGTGATTGAGTGCTTACCGCGGTTGGCAGAAAGAAAGTAGGCGGACTCCCGCGTGGGATTGCCATTACGGTCTTTGAGCCAAGGGGGACCCCAGTGGCGAGTGTCGTCACCGCTGTGCGGGCGTTCAATTTTGATCACCTCGGCACCAAGGTCTGCGAGTATTTGTGTGCACCAGGGACCAGCCATTACGCGGGATAAATCTAGGACGCGAAGTCCTGTTAATGGACCTGCCATTATTCTGTTCTCCTTGTTACTAATGTCTCTGATATGTCGTTGTTGAAACCGTATATCTACGATCATGTCATTGCATACGTAGAGTGCTTGACCGCTCAGCGGCCATTCAGCTCTTCAGATCAAGCTGGTGTTGTAAGCGAGCTCCTTAGAGTTGCTCATGCAAATCGGCAGGATATTAAGTGATGGCGTGACACCTTTTACCCTGTAGATATGGCGCTGTTGGTCCGATATGGTGAGCATCTCTAATAAGTCGAACGCTCTATGGTTCATTTATGGCAGTCTGTGCATTGTCATCAGGATTTTGTTTGATAATCGAACAAAGTAAGCGATAATCGAACAAAAGATTGTGCCTATACGGAATTTCTCATGCCAGATACAAAGTCTCAGCCTGAAACGATCGATAAGGACTTCCTGACTACCTTTGCCCGTGGTCTTGAAGTAATAAAATCCTTTGACACGCAAACCCCTTCCATGTCTCTGACAGAGGTTGCCAAAAAAAACAATCTATCCCGGGCTTCTGCCCGCCGTTTTTTACTAACTTTGCAGAAGCTGGGCTATGTCCAAAGTGATGGCAAGCGATTCAAACTGACGGCAAAAATACTCGAGCTTGGATACTCCTATCTGGCATCACTGAATTTCTCCGAAATTATTACTCCGTTTCTTGAGCGTATAGCGCATCAATTGGGCGAGTCCTGCTCTGCAACGGTGTTAGATGGCCAGGATGTCGTCTACATTGCCCGTGTTCCGATAAGAGGCCTGATACCAGTTAACTTGCAGATCGGTGCGCGGTTGCCAGCATATCTAACCTCCATGGGTCGGGTGCTTCTGGCGAGCTTGCCTGAAGCGCAGCTGGAGACATTCTTGGCAAATGCCCCCTTTGAGAAATTGACACCCTATACACTGTCGTCGGCTGAAGACCTGCGCGCTGAGATCAAGCGGGTGCGGGCTCAAGGGTACGCTATCGTTGATCAGGAGCTTGAGTTAGGTCTGCGCACTGTGTCTGTGCCCGTTTATGACAGGCATCGACACGTTTCTTTTGCCCTTAATGTTGCTACTCATGCTAGTAAGGTTTCTATGAAGCGTGCTGAAGAAGAGTTCATTACACTGTTACAGCAGGTCTCCAGAGAAATTACGGCAGCGTTGCCATGACGTATTTCACTAAGTCGACAGTCCGTCGGGAGCGTAAGCCTCTTGTGTCCGAGCGTTGAGCTCGCGCAAGAGGTACAGTTCTTCAGCTGTTGGCGCGGGTGTCGTTTTTAGATCGGCATCGATCTTTAAAGGCCAACCAGTCGCGGTTATAACCTGTTCTACTGACACTCCTGGATGCAGGTGCGTTAGTACTAGTTCTCGGCTGATGGGATCCGGTTCGAGAATGCCGAGGTCCGTAATGACCATCACAGGCCCTTGGCCCCTTAATCCTAACTCTTCGCGGCTATTGCCACCTTCATAAAAGCCCACTGAAGTAATGAAGTCGAGCTGTTCTACAAATGCACGTTTGCTGTGCCGCAAGGTGATCAGAACACGCTGGCAGTGAGACGCTATCAACGGCGCACCACCTGCACCGGGAAGACGTACTTTTGGAGCATCGTAGGGACCAATCACGGTGGTGTTGATATTGGCGAAACGGTCTACTTGCGCTGCACCAAGAAAGCCTGTCCGAATTTTTCCTCCTTGTAGCCAGTAGCGGAACATTTCAGGTACCGATATAACGCTAAGAGCGGTGTCTGACAGCTCACCATCGCCGATCGAAAGTGGCAAAGTCTTTGGCTTGGTATCAAGCGTGCCGCTTTCATAAATCAGTTTAATATTTTCAGCATGGGTTAGACGGGCTAGGTTGGCTGCTGCGCTGGGTAACCCTATACCCACGAAGCAAACATCATCAGCCGCAAGCATGCGAGATGCGGCAACAGTCATCATTTCTTGTAAATTGAAATTTAGACTAGACATACTTTGCCTCACGCAGTTTTTCTAGGTATTCGGAAAAGTCTTTTGTTTCCAATACGAAAGTTTGCATCCAATGGAGAAAGCGGTCGTAGTCACGACTAATTTCATCCCATTGCATATAAAAACTGTTATTTCGTTCGTAGTAACCGCTGGCGTAAGACGGGAATGCACCATAGGGCGTCTCACAGACTGCATCGATCACCCAGTTGGGAATCACGCATCCTCCTTGGTCTTCACTCACGTGATCTACGATCTCTTCGACGGTCACAATGGTATGTGTAGAAGCCAGAACGGTTTCCTTCTGGACACCGCTTATACCGTCAAGCCATACATTGCCATCACGATCCGCTCGCTGGGCGTGAATGATACCGACATCTGGGCGCAAGGCAGGGATGGCGGTTAGTTCCTTGCCAGTGAATGGGCAAGTGATACTGCGGATATTGGCGTTGTGATCAGCGTATGAGGTGCCGTTGTAGCCATCAAAAACAGCCAGGGGTAAGCCTGCTGCTCCTGCAGTATAAGCGTTTGCCATAGCTGCATGATCGTGTTCTTCAATTGTTAACTTGTGTGGGGTTGCGTTCTCATAGGCGTCACGAAAACGGTGTAGTGAGCCGACCCCAGGGTTGCCGCCCCAGGAAAAAATCATCCTATCGGCGCACCCCATACCGATCATCTGATCGTAAATCAGATCTGGTGTCATGCGGACAAGCGTCAGGTTCTTAATGCCCTGACGGATAATTTCAAGTCCTGCAGCATTAGGTATCAGGTGTGTGAAGCCTTCCAATGCAACAGTCATCCCCGGCTTTACGTACAGGGCTATGGCTTCCTTGAGCGTTTTTATAGTTGTCATAGCGTGCCTTTGTTCTATATGCGAACACAAGTTCGATTTTCGAATATGCTATTTGGAGTACATTTGTGCTGTCAAGGCAATATTCAAACTTCTAGAAACCACAGTGGGAGAGTGTGGAATTATCTTGCGCAATGGGTGCGGCTGTGTAAGAGTACGGATGCAGTATGCGAACTAATGTTCGATATGCGAACATGCAGTCTTTTATAAAAGAAGAAACGAAGGGCACCAGTATGAATCGACTTATTGTAAAGCTGACCAGTGTAATGACTCTAGCTGCGGCAGTGACATTTCCTATTCCCTCTGTAGCGGCAAGCGAATGGCCGGCTGATACTGTGAAGCTGATCGTACCGTATTCCCCAGGAGGTACGACGGATATCGTGTCGCGTAAGGTTGCTGACCTACTAAAAGAAGAGTTAGGTAATGTTGTGGTTGAAAACCGCCCCGGTGCTGGTTCAACTGTAGCGACTGGTCAGTTGGCCAGAGGAGGACGCGATGCGGATCACACCATTCTCATGGCATCTCCTGGTCATGCTATCGGTGCGGCAATTTACCCAGGGCTTCGCTATGATCCGGTGGAAGACTTCCGGTTTATCCGCAACGTGATCAGCATTCCGAACGTGATGGTAGTGCCTGCTAGTAGTGCCTATAACAGTTTGGCCGAATTCGTCGAAGCAGCCAGGAATGGGGAAGTTACGTTTAGTTCTCCGGGCGTTGGAAGCTCCGTCCATATGTCGGGAGAGCTCTTTAAAACGATGACAGGTGCAAATATGATACATGTGCCTTTCCGTGGAAGTGGTGAAGCGCTTCCAGCGCTGTTGGCAGGTGATGTTGACGTTGCTTTCGAAAATATGCCGACAGTGCTTCCTCACATCAAGTCTGGAAAGCTAAAGGCTCTTGCGGTAACGACCACTAAACGTTCGCCATTCCTTCCTGATGTGCCGACTGTCGCAGAAGCCGGAAGTGATTTCGGCCTGGCGGGCTATAAAACTTCAGCATGGTTTGGCCTTATTACGCACAAATCTATGCCTGATGACGCGGTGCTCAAGCTGCGCACCTCTGTAGCTGATGTGATGGCGGGCGAATCCTTCAAGTCTTTCCTGCCGCAGTTGGGCGCTGAGCCTGGAGAAGAAGACGGTGAAGTGTTCCGCACCTTCGTAGCTGAGGAGGTGGTTAAGTGGGACGGAGTAGCCCAGCAGGCAAACGTCAAGAAGTGAGTGCCAAGGGCGGTGGCCGTCAGGCTCATCGCTCTACATTCTGTTGATGATCTGCTGGAGGTCGTGCATGAAACAAACAGATATCAATCATTCCGAATACCATGGCCGTGTGAATCCTAATTCAATGTTGGGCGCTGCATTGGTCATATTGGCATGTATTTTCATCTTTTATCTGGTACCTCAATATATTGAGGTCTCGGGTATGGTGAAGAATCCTATGATGTCGCCACGCTTCCTGCCCTTACTAGCTGGCTGGATGGTGTTGTTGTGCTCGTTGATCTTATTGGTCAATGGGCTCTTATGGCCGCCGAAGCACACTGAAGCGGAAGCTTTTCATGCAGGTATACCTAAACTACGTTGGGTATTGATGCTGGCGGCCGGCGCTGTCTATACAATGTTGTTTGAGCAACTTGGTGCTATCACAAGTGGTGTAATAGCAACATTTATGCTTTTTCTTGCCCACCATCTGCGACATTTTAGTATCTATCTTCTGGCGCTGTTATTTCCGGTGGTTGTATCACTACTCTTTATTTACCTTCTCAATGTGCCCTTGCCAGCTGGTATGCTCTGGGAGTGATTAAGGCACAGTATTCTGAAAACGGACATACATCCCGTTAAATGTATGAACTGGGACTTCTTTGATGGAAAACTTTTCTGAAGTACTCTCGATATTTTTGAGTGTCGATAACTTTATTGCTATTGCAGCAGGTGTCTTGATTGGTGTCGTGGTGGGTGCTATTCCAGGCTTGACCGCGACAATGGCTGTTGCTCTGGCACTACCGTTCACTTTTTCTATGGAGCCAGTGACAGCTATCCTGTTGCTTGTAGGAATTTACAAAGGTGGCATGTACGGAGGTTCAATTACAGCCATTCTCATTCGTACACCCGGCTCACCAGCCTCGGCTTGTACATTGCTAGATGGTTATCCATTAGCTCAGCAAGGGCATGCAAAGAAGGCGCTTAAAGCGGCACTCTATTCTTCTTGCGTGGCCGACGTCATTTCAAACGTTGCTCTCATATTTTTTGCTGCTTATCTTGCCAAGATTGCATTGAATTTTGGCCCTCCTGAGTACTTTTGGCTGATCTGCTTCTCGTTGACAATAATCATATCAATTTCCGGTGATTCAATCGTCAAAGGTCTTATAGCTGCGGGACTTGGAATTATTGTTTCAAATATTGGCCTGGACGCTGTATATGGGTCTCAACGGTTGACGTTTGACAATTACAACTTGATGGACAGGATCTCATTCGTACCACTTTTGATCGGTCTCTTTGCGATTCCTGAAATCATCGAGTTTTATACCAGTAAGGTAGTTCCACACGTCCGCTCAGCAGTTTCGGGGGCGTCTTTGACGCTAGCTGAATGCAAGCGCAGCTTGAAGAGTGTTATCCGTGGGAGCTTGATTGGTGTCATCATTGGTGCAATTCCTGGTACAGGAGCGACGGCAGCTGCTTTTATTTCGTATAGCGAAGCCAAGAGGAACTCCCCGAATAAACACAACTTTGGGAAGGGAGAGGTAGAAGGTGTTGCAGCCGCTGAAGCCGGTAACAATGGTGTTGCCGGAGCAACACTGATTCCGTTGCTATCTTTAGGCATCCCAGGTGACGTAATAACGGCGATAATCCTTGGTGCTTTCATGATCCATGGCTTAACTCCGGGTCCGGTTCTGTTTCAAGAAAACCTGAGCTTGGTTTATGCCCTGTTTTGCGGAATTCTGTTGAGCTCTGTCGTGTTGTTGGTGGTTGGTAATGCGGCGATCCGCTACTTCTCATTAATTGCAGACATTCCTAAGGCCATCTTACTGCCAATCGTGCTGATGTTTTGCGTATATGGTGCTTACGCAGTCAATAACAGTACATTTGACATTGGCCTTATGATGGTATTCGGGCTCCTTGGATTTGTTTTCAATCGTACCGGTATTGCAGCGGCTCCGTTCTTGATTGGATTTATTCTCGGTCCGATGTTTGAGGATAACCTACGCCGAACATTACTGATCAGTAAAGGGGATCCATTGGTCTTTTTTCGCGGACCGATTGCTTGGTTTTTCATAGCGTTGACGGTTGCTTCTCTACTTTTTGCCGTCCGCCGTTACTGGAAGAGCAGGAAGGTACCCGCTACTGCTTAGTATTAAGGCTGAATTTTTTATTAGATAAAGGGTTTAATTCATGTGGCGTGATTTCCATGTGGTCGCTCATGGAAATCTGCGTCTTCTGGATATTTGTTTGGCTATTGAAATTTTATCTCTATAAATAATATTGTAAGTTTTTTTAAGCCGTCCGTGGCCTCTTTTGGGGCTGGGAAATATATTTAATATTCTCATACATGGACTGTACAGAGGTGTAAATGGTGTCTTATATCGAAAATAAAAAAACTGATCATGTTAGCAGTGGACAAGATATTGGTGGATTTCACGCTTTGTTGGGATACAAAATTATCGATTGGGGTGAGAAAAAGGCAGTCATTGAGCTGGAAGTTCGGCCTGAACATCTCAATATGGGAGGCGTGATTCACGGCGGTGTTTTAACGTCGTTACTCGACATTGTATGCTCAATGGCAGGGACCTATTGTGCTAAGGCTGGCCATGTGCGTAAGGCTATTACTCTGTCGCTTACTACTACTTTCACTGGGCAATGTAGTAGTGGAATTGTTCGTGCTGTAGGTGTTAAACGGGCTGGTGGTCGCCGCATATTCAATTGTAGTGGTGAAGTCTATGACCAGGAAGGGCGCTTACTGGCAATGGGCGAAGCAACTTGTCGTCTGCGCTCTGGAAGTGAATTACCAGACGGAGTACCTTTTATTTCTAGAAAAACAGATACAGATTAAATTTTCTTGGCATGCGATCAAGTTTAATTTCACAGTTAATAAACGAGTTTTTATGGCTAAGGCGAGCTGCGGTTTTTTATAAAACCCCAATGGCATAGAGTAAGAGGGTAGAAACATCTTGGATGAAAATGATAGTGTTTCTTTGGGAACTATTCTGAAGCTTAAAAGCCTCTCCCTTCCTTGCTGCATATTCTTCACCTCAACTTATCTTCTAGTTGGAATGCCTTCACTTGCTGTCATTTCTCATATATGCCTCGTAGTATATGTCTTAGTAGAGTGGCCGCATCTTACTCGACTCCCACGGTTGCTTCTTGTTGCTTGCCTCGTGGCAATTTTGCTGTTGCCATTTTCTTCTATCAGCTCTTTATCGGTGTTGTTTGTGGCGATGAATAGTGCCACATGGTTCGCGACGTTTCTTGGTGCTATTTCTTTTTTGCGTGAAGCCGCCACGCAGTCCCCTCTTGTGTTTCGTTGCGGCGAAGTAATCATGAACCAATCGCCCTCTAAACGGTATGCTACGCTGAGTGCTGGTGCTTTCATGATTGGAACGTTGCTAAACTTGGGGGTGATTCACCTACTTGGAGGGATGGTACGCCAGGCTAACACGATCGAAGCTGCCGCTGGGTCGGAATCCGTGCAGGCATTACGTAACCGTCGAATGTTTTCGGCTATGACCCGAGGTTTTGCGAGTACTTCTTTAGGCTCACCTCTAACAATGACGCTCGCATTGATTTTGTTACTGGTTCCCAGGGTTGAGTGGCAAGTAGTGGTTCCTCTTGGCATGGTTGCAATGATTCTGATGCATTTGGTGGGCTGGCTATTAGATCGGCAAAGTGCACAACCACTTTCGGGTGTGCAGATAACTTTGAAACCGTCTCTTCCAGGCGCAGGTTTGGCGCTCATGAAATTTATAGGTTTGGTATTTTCGATTTTTATAGCTGCTATCTCTGTTGAAACACTTCTAAGTATCAGTCTCCCGCTTGCGATTGTGTTGGTGTCTCCCTTATCGGCTTTTGTCTGGATAATAGTCCAAAATCATCGTGAAGGTTTCACGGATGCTATTTTGAGTAGCGCTGGTAGAATTTGGCATGGCGCAGGAAAGCAGTTCGGAAATATCAGGACTGAAATCGTGGTGTTAGGGGCATCTGGTCTTTTAGGTACGGTGCTAGCTAAGCTATTGCCTACTACAGCTTTTGCTGAGCTGTTGGAGTCAATAGGGTTAAAGGGGGCTCCAGTAGCACTTTTGGTGATGGTACTGATGTCCATTTTGCCGCAGTTTGGATTTAATCCGGTACTGGTCGCAACTCTAATACTGTCATCGATGGAGCAGCCAGAGCTATTTGGTCTATCACCAACATTGTTGGCGCTTGCCGTAATGGCGGGTTGGTCACTTGCAATTTCGTCGTCACCCGTTGCCACTACTGTGATCGTAGCAGGGCGTATGGCTGGAGTCAGTCCGAAGGAGTTAGGCTGGGGGTGGAATGGAAAATTTGCCTTAGTTGCTGGAGCTCTACTAAGTTGTTGGTTGATTTTACTTTCGAAGCTATCAATATAGTTTTTGGCTTTATATAGGAGCTAGGGTGTATAAACGCGCTACTATACACCTAGCACCAATGGCAAAGATGATCGGCTCACCCACATAATGGTAAGTGGATGGCTGTTCGCATGTTCCGTGTGCTAAGGAAATGGGATGGACTCCCCCTCCTACGGCATCTATGTGCCAGATTGGTAGTTGACGCAACCAATCGTAAAGAAGGAGCCCATCATGAAAATTATGCGCATTGGTCTCGACTTGGCCAAGAATGTTTTCGAAGTCTATGGGGTTGATGAGCAGGAACAACGGGCTTTGAGCAAGACGCTCAAGCGCAGCCAGGTAATGAAGTTCTTCGCTCAGCTCCATCCTTGCGTTGTCGGTATTGAAAGCTGCGGCAGTGCCCACCATTGGGCGCGAAGGCTGCGCAGCTTAGGCCATGAAATCCGGGTGATGGCCCCGCAGTTCGTGGCGCCATACCGAAAGAGCGATAAAAACGATCACAATGATGCGGAAGCGATTTGTGAAGCCGCCGGTCGGCCTAACATGCGCTTTGTACCGGTAAAAACCGAAGAGCAGCAAGCCGTACTGATGGTACATCGGGTTCGAAGCTTGATGGTGGGTGAGCGCACATCACTCGTCAATCAGATCAGAGGGTTGTTGAGCGAATTCGGTATCGTTTTACCGCAAGGCCGCTGCCACGTGCGCAGCCAATTACCCGGTATTCTCGAAGATGCCGAGAACGAATTGCCCGCAGTAGCGAGAGAGGTCTTCGCCAACCAGTATGAACGCCTCTGTGACTTGGATCGTAGGATCGACGGGTACGATAGAAAAATAGAGGCGCTGGCTCAAGCCGATAACGACGCCAAACGGTTGATGGGGCTTGAAGGTGTAGGCCCCATTACGGCGACGGCGATCATTGCTTCGGTTGGTGATATCACTACCTTCAAAAACGGTCGGCAATTTGCCGCATGGCTCGGGCTTGTACCCAGACAATGGTCAACAGGCGGTCGAGCGCGGCATGGCCGGATCACCAAGCGCGGAGATTTCTATCTGCGAACGTTACTGATCCATGGGTCTCGGGCTGTGATGCGCTATTTAATGAATAAAGATGACCGAAAGAGCGAGTGGGTGAAGGCGGTTCGTGAGCGCAGAGGCTTTAACAAAGCAGCGGTTGCCCTGGCGGCCAAGCATGCACGGATACTCTGGGCGATGCTGGCAAAGGGTTCAGAATACCAGCCTGCATCGGTTTGAGAGTTTTAACCGAGGTGAATGCAACGACATTGACGTGATGGCATAACGGGTTGTACCGACGTCAGCAAAACCTGAGTTCGCACAGGGTCCTTGAGACCGGTAGGGAAATGAGGAGCTGGCGGGCGGATCTCCATCAGGGTCCGAGCCGATAAAAACGGCTCACTAAAGAGACCGGATACAAGCGAGCAGTAAGACCTGACATGTCGAACGCCAACGAGTTGCAAAACCGGGGGAGTCCATACAAACCTGTGATTAAGTTCCAATTTCCGTGACTACCAGCAATCACCGCAACTTGAGCCTAATTTAGGCGTTACTATCCTGTGTTTGTCCATCGACGAGCTGCCTTTTCAGGCACTTCGGACGGATTAACTCTGCGCTCGCAACATCTGATCTACACGCACGACATTCGCCAATGCAAATCGCATCGCCAACTTGCCGTCGTTTTTCATCAGTCCGCGATAACGTGCTTTCACAAAGCCAAACTGGCACTTGATGATCCGGAAGGGATGCTCCACTTTTGCCCGCACACTCGCCTTGAGATATTAGGTACGGATTCTGACTTTGTTGATGCGTGGATGCTTTTTCAGAGCTTGGAGCGTCCCCGGTCTTTCTGCGATGTGCCAATCAGCTCGAACATGCTTCAACTCATCTCGTTTCTCCGCGCCACGGTATCCCGCGTCCGCGAAGATAAAGGACTCATCACCATGCAGTACATGACCGGCCTGATTAAGATCGTGCTCATGAGCCGCTGTCGTCGTGAAACTGTGAGTGACTCCGGTTCGCGCATCAACACCGATATGCGCCTTCATTCCAAAGTGCCA
>NZ_AUAZ01000043.1 GCF_000428985.1 Marinobacterium litorale DSM 23545
CAGATATACAGCTCCCGGATCTGAGCACCGCTCAGTTTCTTGGGACGACCGGAAATCTGCTTGGCCTTGAGCGCGTCAAAGCCACCCTCGCGGTAGGCAGCCAGCCATTCATAGATTCGTGCTCGGCTCATCCCCAGCGCTTTGATGACGACTTCTGGACTCTCGCCATCCATGACCCGTTGAACGGCGCGAACGCGAATGGCTTCTAATGTTTTGTGATCAAGTTTACGACCGTCATCGTGGCGCATGTGTGTAAATATCCGATAAGCTTGGCGAACGGAGCCTACATTATAAATGATGTTCGCTTACTTTCGAACCCATTAGTAAGCGGATCGGCGAAGAGCACTTTTTTAACGGATCACAGGATGCCATCCGCCATTGGGTGCCCCGATTAGACCAGAAGATTTGTGACCAGTGTTCAGCGCGTATTTTTCATGAGTGCCCACCTCCACTCCAATAAGCCAGCCCTGCCCCGGTATACGCCTGGCGGCTTCTACCGGACTACGGAAAGAAAAATACCCGCTATGGTGGCGGGTATTTTCCAGTTACAAGCAAAGGTGTCCGAAACCTCTACTTACGCTCTCAACATTGCGTAGAGCTGATCTTTCAGGTGAACGCGACGAAGCTTGAAGGTCTCTTCCGTACCGGTGGACGTGGGATGAACCTCCTCCTCCATCAAACGAACTTCGCGGGTCAGTTCGTCATACTCGTCAAAGAGTTTCGAGAAGTGTGCATCACTCGCTTTCAGTTCGCGAATCCGCTCCCGAAACTCGGGAAACTCATGAACCAGGTCATGACGTTCAATACTCATTCTGGCGTTCCCTGTATCTGCTATTTATGCTGTGTTTACGATTTCACTATCCCCCCGGCACCAATAGAGTGCATTGATGCCGGTCAACGTTCCTCCCCAACCCAAGCGGAGTATGCAGATGACCGAACTACCGACTCATCAGCTCTACCTGACCGAACTGCCTGTTGGGGTTTTGACCCTGCTCGCCAACGACAACGCGATCACCGGCATACGCTTTGGACGTATTGAGAATGAGACTTTAAACAGTGTTCCAAACGACCTGCTCCTGGAGGCAGCCCATCAGCTAAGCCAATATTTTGCCGGGAACCTGGATCAGTTCGACCTGCCCCTGGCACCTTCGGGCACTGAGTTTCAGCGCCGTGTCTGGGACCAGCTCTGCGCGATCCCCTTCGGCGAAACGCGAAGCTACGGCGCCCTGGCGAACGCTATCGGCAACCCGAACGCGGCACGGGCCATTGGCATGGCCAACAACCGTAACCCGATACCGATCCTGATTCCCTGCCACCGGGTCGTTGGCGCCAACGGTGCCATGGTGGGCTATGCCGGTGGGCTCAATATCAAGCAAGCACTGCTCAAGCTTGAGGGTGTGCTGGACTGAACGCCCCGTAGCGGGTAGTTTATGCCTCCCCCGATAACAACGACCCGGAACCGATCGGAACACCATGGAAACGCTCACACTCTCTCCGCTGAACCACGCGTCCGGCGAAGTTCAATTACCGGGCTCCAAGAGCCTGTCCAACCGCATTCTCTTGCTGGCGGCCCTGGCCGAGGGCGAGACCCGGGTAACCAACCTGCTCGACAGTGACGATGTCAGCCACATGCTCAATGCCTTAACCAGGCTCGGTGTTGACTACCAGCTGTCGGATGACCGCCGCAGTTGCACGGTTCAAGGTGTGGGCGGCCCTTTCCAGGCCGATACCGCCGAGCTATTCCTGGGTAACGCCGGCACGGCCATGCGTCCACTGACCGCAGCGCTCTGCCTGGGCCAGGGTGAGTTTGAACTGACCGGTGAGCCGCGCATGTATGAACGCCCGATCAAGGACCTGGTCGATGCGCTGCGCCCGCTCGGCGCAGATGTGGAATATCTGGGTGATGAAGGATTCCCGCCGATGAAAATACGGGCCCACGGCCTGGACGGCGGACAGGTCAGTATCAAGGGTAATATCTCCAGCCAATTTCTGACTGCCCTGCTGATGGCAGCCCCGCTGGCCAAAGAAGACCTGACCATCGTTGTCGATGGCGAACTGGTCTCCAAACCCTATATCGACATCACCCTGCACAGCATGAAGCTGTTCGGCGTCGACGTGATCAACGACAACTACCAGCGCTTTATTGTCAGAGCGGGGCAAACCTACCGCTCCCCCGGTGAGGTTATGGTTGAGGGCGATGCCTCCTCGGCATCCTATTTCCTGGCTGCCGCCGCCATCGCCGGTGGTACCGTGCGTGTATACGGCGTGGGTTCCGACAGCGTACAAGGCGATAAAGCCTTCGCCGAAGTGCTGGGCAAGATGGGCGCTCAGGTCAGCTACGGCCCCACTTGGGTGGAAGTCACCAAAGGCGAGCTCAACGGTGTGGACCTGGACTTAAACGCCATCCCCGATGCGGCCATGACTATAGCCACCACGGCGCTTTTCGCCCAAGGCCCTACTGCGATCCGCAACGTCTACAACTGGCGCGTGAAGGAAACCGACCGACTTAGCGCCATGGCCACGGAGCTGCGCAAAGTCGGTGCTCAAGTCGTCGAAGGCGAGGACTATATCGAAATCACGCCCCCGGCAGAGATCAGCAGCGCTGCAATCGACACCTATGACGATCATCGCATGGCAATGTGCTTCTCACTGGCCGCTTTCGGCAATGCACCGATCACCATCAATGATCCTGGATGCACCCGCAAGACCTTCCCCGAATACTTCGAACTGTTCAAAAAAATCACCCACTGATCTTTGTTCAGGCACCAACGTAAAGAAGGCGGTCCCAAGGCCGCCTTCTTGCTTTTACCCGCTCTAATGATTGTTGTTTTTACCGTCCCACATGTTCCTTCTATTGATGGGCTCCAGTAGAACTTCAGTTTTTTTCTGCGAGCAAGCGGATCATCCCGTAGATCGCGTCGATGTTGGGGCACTCCACAGCCAGCTTGTCGGCGATTTCATGGACGACTCCGATCAGCGCCTCGTACTCAAGACCGCGCCCGGCCTCAAGATCCTGTAGCATCGAGGTTCGCATCGCCCCCAGCGCCAGGGTACCGGCGTGACGCTCCTCCGGTGTCTGTTCAATCGCGCAGCCGAATTTCGAGCCGATCTGAGCCGCTTCAACCATCGCCCGTGAGCAAAACGCACGTACCAGTGGGTCGGACAGAATCCGGTCGGTGGTGGCGCCTGTCAGCGCAGAAACCGGGTTCATGGTCATGTTGCCCCAGAGCTTGAACCAGATATCACGCTGAATGGACTCCGAACAGGTGGTATCGAATCCGGCTGCGGACAGGTGTTGCGCCCATTGTCGGGTGAGAGCCGAACAACCACCCAAGGCGTCACCGAGGATCAGCGAGTTCCCCATATTGAGACGACTAACACCGGGGCTGCTGATCGAGGCCGCGATATGGATCACACAGCCGATGATCCGCTCGCTGGCCAGACAGTCACGCAGCGTGCCCTCCGGATCAACGGTTCTCAGCACCGGATCGAGCGGTGCGTCCGGCAACCCATCGAAAAACCACCAGGGCACACCGTTCATCGCCATCAGCACCCGCGTCTCCGGGCCGAGCAGCGGCTTGATCTGCGGCAGAATGGCGTTCAGGGACGGTTGCTTGACCGCAATCACGACCAGGTCCTGCTCCCCCAGCTGTACGGGGTCCGCGGCGACCGCGACCGGGTAAAAACGTGCCTCGTCCGCCACCACCAGCCCAAGCCCCTGACGCTGGATCGCCTCCATTGACTCACCACGGGCCACTACTGACACCGAATGTCCAGCCGCAGCCAATCGCGCGCCGAGCAGCCCACCGATCGCCCCGGCACCATAGATACAGACTTTCATCGGAAATCCCCTTGTCATCTAACGCTTGAACGACGGATCCTGACGTTCAACAAGACGCCTCATCGCCGCAAACACATCCTCACCGGCACCGTATTTCGGATCGAAATTCAGCGAATCGGCGACACACTTCTCAAGCACCGGCACCGGAATCTCCAGAACCGGTCCTGCGGCCATTGAAGCGAGCTGAACCTCGCAGGCACGGTTGACCAGCCACATCAGCGCAAACGCCTGTGCCAGATTGGCACCGATCACAACCGGACCATGATTACGCAGCAGCAGTACCTGCTTGTCACCGGCACTGTCGAGAATGCGCTGGCCTTCATCCAGGTGTACGGTAATCCCTTCGAAATCGTGGTAAGCAATCTTGCCGTATAGCTGCGCCGCGTAGAAGTTGCTGTACGACAGCCCCTCTTTTAGACAGCACACCGCCAGTGTCGGCGTCGTATGCACATGCATTACACAGTGACCATGATCCACTTTGTCGTGAATCGCACCATGAAAAGTGAAGCCGGCAGGATTGATCGGCCAGTCGGAATGACCAACGATGTTACCCTGGACATCGACCTTGACCAGGTTCGATGCGGTCACTTCGCTGTAATGCAGCCCGAACGGGTTGATCAGAAAGCAGTCCGGCTGGTCAGGCACCCGCAGCGAAATATGGTTGTAGATCGACTCATCCCAGTTCAGATAATCGAAAATCCGGTACATTGCCGCGAGATCAACACGGGCTTTCCACTCGGCTTCGCTAAACCGGGCGGGACGCTCGAAATAACGGTCTGTTGGGGTCATCTATCCTCTCCTGCTCAAAGTTTCAGCTTATTTTATTAACATCTTAAGCAGTTAGCGCCACCATAAAAACAAAAGCGTATATGGAACCCCACCATAATTTTCCGATATCCTTCATGAACACGAAGCAGTTGGCTTATTTTCTGAAAACAGTGGAGCTGGGCCATTGGCGCGGCGAGCTGACGTTGTTCGATGAAAGCCGAACAGACTGACACCTGAACATATCGAGCCTGGCGCTTCACGTTAAAACGGAAACAGGATCGGCGTCAGTACCAGAGTGATTCCCAGCGCCAATAGCTGCAGCGGTATGCCCACTTTGGCGAAATCGGAGAAGCGGTAGTTACCCGGCGCCAGCACCAGTGTATTGACCGGAGACGCGATCGGCGTAGCAAAGGCGGTGGATGCGGCGATCGCCACCGTCATCATCAGTGGCTCCGGGTTCACTCCCAGCAACTGCGCCGTAGTCAGCGCGATGGGCGCGATCAGCACAGTGGTTGCGGTATTGGAGATAAACTGACTGAGCAGCGAGGTTAACAGGAACAGGCCGGTACTCAGCACCAGCGGTGAGGCTCCGCCCAGTACTGCCACCAAGTGCTCGACCACATAGCCCAGCGCCCCGCTTTTCTCCATCGCCAGCGCCAGCGGCAACATACCGGCGATCAGGATCAGACTGGTCGCGTTGAGCGAGCGCAGGGCCTCGGTCAGACTGACACAGCCGGTCAGAATCATCGCCAGCGAGGCCAGCAAAATCGTCGGCAGCGCGGGCAGCCAACCGGCTGTCATGCAAACCAGCATCGCCGCCAGAATCATCAACGCCAGCGGCGCGCGCTCCCCATGGGAGGGGATTTCTCCCAGTTCCAGCGGCGTATCCAGCAGAATCAATCCCCGACGCCCCTCCAGCGCCCGGATCTGCTCCCAGCCCCCGGCCAGCAGCAGGGTATCGCCACCTTCCAGACGGGTCTCCCGGTAATCTGCCGGCAGTGCTTCATGGCGGCGGCGCACACCGATCACACTCAGGCCATAGCGCTCACGAAATGCCCCCTCGCGAATGGTGTGTCCGCCCAGCGGCGTCTCCGGCGGCAACATCACTTCAGCCACCCCAAACTCCTTGCGCATTCGCGCCATCTCCGCCTCTGGCGAACCATCATGCGTCAGACGATGACTGTCGCATAGGCGGTTTATGTCGGCTTCCTGACCGTAGACCCAAAGCTCGTCGCGAACCTCGATACGGGTATTGCTCAACACCGGAATCACGCTGGAGAGCAGCGTTTCCGAGCGCCGGATACCGATCAGTGTCACTCGGTGCTCGGAGCGCAGCGATGCCTCCACTGCCGTGCGATGAGCAAGTGGACTGAACGGCTGGACCACCAGCTTATGCAGCTGACCACTGACCCCGTAGCGGTCCATCAGCCCTTCTACATCAATCTCATCATCCGCCATGGCTGAAGGTTCCCCCGCCGGCAATAGGCGTCTGCCAACCAGGATCAAATAGGCACAGCCGACGAGCAGGACGGCGGCACCAATCGGTGTAAACTCGAAGAAACCGAACGGCTCAAGCCCCGCCGATTTCAGCGCGTTGCTGACCACGATATTGGGCGGAGTCCCGATCAGCGTCAGCATGCCGCCGATCAACGCCGCAAACGCCAAAGGCATCATCAATCGCGCCGGTTGCAAACCGGAACGCCGCGCCATACTCAACACCACCGGTATCAGCAGCGCCACCGCGCCGGTCGAGCTCATAAAAGCCGACAGCAGCGCCACCACCGGCAGCAGAAACAGCATCAAGCGAGTTTCGCTTCCGCCACCCACGCGATAGAGCCAGTTACCGGCCGCTGCGGCAACACCGGTTCTGAACAGCCCTTCGCCCACCACAAACAGGGCAGCGATCATAATCACTGTTGAGTTACCAAAACCGGATACCGCCTCCGCCGGCGTCACGATGCCGGAAACAGCAAGCACGGTGACCACCATCAGAGCCACCAGATCCATACGCAGCTTGTCGCTGATAAAAAGCGCCACGGTGACGCCCAGCAGGGCGAAAACGAACCCCATCTCCCCGGTCATCGTTCATTCCTTTAAGTGAGTTGCAGATCAGTGATGCTACCGAGCCTTTCTTACAGGAACAAAATTTTTAACCGGTTTTCCCGGCAACCCAAGCTCATCGGCGGACCAAATCATTCGTGCTTCGAAATATTTATTAATTGAAAGTTATAAAAACATACCTTCACTTTTCGAGTCGATAGTGAATTTTGGCGACATTTTTTCAAAAATCGATCACAGATTACTCAACCACATCTTTGACATCTCTTTCGAAGCACGTATTTTTAATTAAACGTTCAATCAATAAAACGGTTCTCGAAGGAAAGCAGATGCCCAAGGTCGGAATGGACAAGGTGCGTAAACCCCAGCTGATTCAGGCCACCATGCAGGTGATCGATGAAGTGGGCTTTCATGGTGCCAGTGTGGCGCTGATCGGCCGCACCGCCAACGTATCGCCCGGCATTATCAATCACTACTTTGGCGGCAAAGATGGGCTGATTGAAGCGACCATGCGTTCGGTACTACAGGACTTATCCGTCGGCGTGCGGGAGCAACTTGCCCTCACTGACCCTAACGACATCGTCGGCAGGATCAAGGCGATCGTCCGCGGCAACTTTGACCCTCGCCAGCTGGATTCCGGTGTGGTTAAAACCTGGCTCGCCTTCTGGGCCCATGCCATGCACCACCCGATGCTGTTCCGCCTGCAGCGTGTCAACGAAAAACGGCTGCTGTCACATTTGCGGCTGGAACTGAAACGGGCATTGCCGGCCGAACGCGCCGATTTTATATCCAAGGCAATCGCCGCGCTGATCGACGGTATCTGGCTGCGCGGCGCTCTGAATCCTGAGGGGATCAATACCGGGCTGGCTCTTGGAATTATCACCGATTATCTGGAGCACCAGCTTCCCCGCGAACTGTTTGAACGCCACCAACGCCTGACTTCAGAGAGCATAAACTGATGCAACAACAGACCCTTTACATCCATGGCCGGGCGCGCAACGCAACTTCCGGCGAAACATTCGTCACCCGTAACCCGGCAACCGGTGAAGTACTTGCCGAGATCCAGCAGGCATCTCAGGACGATGTGGACGCTGCTGTTGCTTCGGCCCGCGAAGGACAGGCGACCTGGGGTGCCATGAGCGGGGCAGAACGCGGCCGTATTTTGATGCGCGCAGTCCGTATCCTGCGCGGACGTAATGACGAGCTGGCAGACTTGGAAGTACTGGATACCGGCAAACCGGTCCAGGAAGCCCGCGAAGTCGATGTTGTCACCGGTGCCGATGTTATCGAGTATTACGCCGGGCTCGCAGCGAGTCTGGGCGGCGAACACCAGGATCTGGGAGGTAGTAATTTCTTCTATACCCGCCGTGAACCGCTGGGCGTTTGCGCCGGTATCGGCGCCTGGAACTATCCGATCCAGATCGCCATGTGGAAGTCGGGTCCCTGCCTGGCAGCCGGTAATGCCATGATCTTTAAACCCTCCGAAGAGACGCCGCTGACCGCGCTCAAGCTGGCGGAAGTCTTCACCGAGGCAGGCGTACCGGACGGAGTTTTCAATGTGGTGCAAGGTGATGCCCGCGTGGGCCAGATGCTCACCGCGCATCCGGAAATCGCCAAGGTCTCCTTCACCGGCGAATGTGGTACTGGCAAGAAGGTCATGGGCGCCAGCGCCCAGACACTGAAAGATGTGACCATGGAGCTGGGCGGCAAATCACCGCTGGTAGTGTTCGAAGACGCCGACCTGAAAAACGCCGTGTCCGGCGCAATGATGGCCAACTTCTATACCCAGGGCGAGGTCTGTACCCACGGCACCCGCGTTTTCGTGCACGAGTCGATCTATGACGCCTTCCTGGAGCAACTTGCCGAGCGCACCGCCAAACTGGTGATCGGCAATCCGCAAGATCCCGAAACGCAGGTCGGCGCGCTGATCTCCGAAGAACACCTGCACAAGGTGCTCGGCTTTATCGAGGCGGGCAAAAATGCCGGGGCGCGACTCGTCTGCGGTGGCCAAAGGGTCACTGAAAACGGGCTAGACAAGGGCTACTTTGTCGCACCGACCGTTTTTGCCGACTGCTCTGACGACATGCCGCAGGTGCGCGAAGAGATCTTTGGCCCGGTGATGTCGGTGCTGAAGTTTTCGTCCGAAGAGGAGGTGATCCGTCGCGCCAACGATACCGATTACGGCCTGGCCGCCGGCCTCTTTACCCGTGATTTTTCCCGCGCCCACCGTGTGATCGCCAAGCTGCAGGCCGGTATCTGCTGGATCAACACCTGGGGCGCGTCCCCGGCGGAGATGCCGGTGGGGGGCTACAAGCAGTCCGGCGTTGGCCGCGAGAACGGTATCGAAACACTGGCGCACTACACCCAGACCAAATCGGTCTTTGTCGAACTGGGCGACGTTGAGTCTCCCTATGCCTGAACCCGAAAAGTTCGGAAAGATCAGAGGCCTGAAATCAAGCTTATGAAACAGACATACGACTACATCATTGTCGGCGCGGGTTCCGCGGGTTGCGTACTGGCAGACCGCCTTAGCGCCAGTGGCGAACACAGCGTACTGCTACTGGAGGCCGGGGGGGCCGACAAGAACATTCTGATCCGGATGCCCACGGCTCTCTCCTACCCCATGAGCATGCCCAAGTTCGCCTGGCAGTTCGAATCCGACCCGGAGCCGGGGCTTGATGGCAGGCGGTTACACTGCCCGCGCGGCAAGGTGCTCGGCGGTAGCTCGTCGATCAATGGCATGGTCTATGTCCGCGGTCACGCCTGCGATTTCGAACAGTGGGACCAGCAGGGCGCAGAGGGCTGGAGCTACGCGAACTGCCTGCCCTACTTTAAACGGGCAGAAAACTGGAGCGGCGAGGCTGATCATTACCGCGGTCGTGAAGGCCCGGTGGGGACCTGCAACGGAAATGAGATGTCACTGAACCCGCTCTACCGCGCCTTTATCGATGCAGGCGTCGAGGCGGGCTATCCGGAGACGCAGGACTACAACGGTTACCAGCAGGAGGGCTTTGGCCCCATGCATATGACCGTGGATGGGGGCATCCGTGCCTCCACCAGTCACGCCTACCTGAATCGCGCCAAATCCCGCGACAACCTGACGCTGCACACCGGTGTGCTTGCCCGCAAAGTGCTTCTGGAAGGCAAGCAGGCTCAAGGGGTGGAATATGAGCACAGAGGCCAGATCGTAAAGGCACACGCCCGTCGCGAGGTGATTTTGTCCGCAGGCTCCATCGGCTCTCCCCAACTGCTGCAGCTCTCAGGCATTGGTCCTGCCGACATCCTGCATGATGCAGGCGTCCAGGTTCAGCATGAGCTTCCCGGCGTGGGCGAAAATCTGCAGGATCACCTGGAGGTCTATTTCCAGTATCGCTGCAATGAGCCGATCACCCTCAACGGCAAGCTGGATCTGATCAGCAAAGGCCTGATCGGCACCCGCTGGATTCTGCGCAAGGATGGCCTGGGCGCCACCAACCACTTCGAGTCCTGCGGTTTTATCCGCTCCCGCGCAGGTCTCAAGTGGCCCAATATCCAGTACCACTTCCTGCCCGCAGCCATGCGCTACGACGGCAAAAAAGCGTTTAACGGCCACGGATTCCAGGTCCACGTGGGGCCCAACAAACCGGAAAGCCGCGGTCGTGTCTGGATTGAATCAGCAGACCCCAAACAGCCACCGCGTATCCTATTCAACTACATCAGTACGCAACAGGATATCCAGGACTGGCGCGACACCATCCGACTGACCCGCGAAATTCTCGGTCAGCCTGCGCTTGACCGCTACCGGGGTGAGGAGATCCAGCCCGGGCCACAGATACAGAGCGATGAAGAGATCGATGCCTGGGTTCGCGCCAACGTGGAGAGCGCCTACCACCCCTCCTGCTCCTGCCGCATGGGCGCAGAGGATGATGCCATGGCCGTGGTAGACCCCCAATGCCGGGTCCGCGGTATGCAAAACCTGAGAGTGGTGGATTCTTCAATCTTCCCGACGATTACCAACGGCAACCTGAACGCACCGACGATTATGGTCGCCGAACGCGCCGCTGACATGATTTTAGGCCGGAAACCCTTGGTCGCAGACCAGGCGGACTTCTGGATCGATGAACAGTGGCAAACCCGGCAACGGCCGGGCCAACCCAAACGATGAACAATAACAAGAGCGCTAACGCCTGAAGTGGACCGTGAAAAGTCTGCGTCTTCCGCCCGCTCAGCCGAGCCGTGTTGCCCGGCTGACCAGGCGGTGAAAGGCGGTGCCCCGCAACCACCTGTAACCCGAGGAGAACTATCCAATGACCATGAACATTCTGAAGACCATCGGCACCACAGCAACCCTGAGTCTGGCACTGGGCACGCCCCTGGCCGCCTCAGCCGCCGAGCAGTGCAGCACCGTGCGCTTCTCTGATGTGGGCTGGACCGATATCACCGCGACCACAGCGATCACCAGCGAAGTGCTGGAGGGGCTGGGTTACGACACCAAAGTTCAGCTACTGTCGGTACCGGTAACCTACAGCTCCATGGCCAACGGCGATATCGACGTTTTCCTGGGCAACTGGATGCCCACCATGGAGGGCGATATCGCCAAATACCGGGATAACGGCACCGTGGAAAGCGTGCGAGCCAACCTGGAGGGTGCCAAGTATACCCTGGCGGTTCCGCAGTATGTTTACGACGCTGGCGTGAAGTCCTTTGCCGACATCGCCAAGCATGCCGACGAGTTTAATGGCCGCATCTACGGCATCGAACCGGGCAATGACGGCAACCGCCTGATCCAGAGCATGATCGACGATAACGCTTTCGGCCTGAAAGAGTTTCAGATCGTTGAGTCCAGCGAAGCCGGCATGATGTCTCAGGTTAAACGTGCGGTACGTCGTGATCAGTGGATTGTGTTCCTGGGCTGGGAGCCGCATCCGATGAACGCCAATTTTGATCTGGCTTACCTGGGCGGCGGCGATGATTTCTTCGGCCCCAACTATGGTGGCGCTACTGTACATACCAATGTACGTCAGGGTTATACCGAAGCGTGCCCCAACGTTGGCACCCTGCTGAACAACCTGGAATTCAGCTTAGAAATGGAAAACGAGGTCATGGGCGCGATTCTGGATGATGGCGAAAAGCCCCGCGCAGCGGCCAAAGCCTGGCTGCAGAACAACCCGGCTGTGCTGGAAGGCTGGCTCGAAGGTGTCACCACGCTGGATGGCAAAGAGGGCCTGAGTGCCGTCAAAAGCCACCTGAACCTTTGATCCATCATCAAGATAGGTATTGCGCATGGATTGGTTAACCGACCATAAACTGCCGCTGGGCAGCTGGATGGAGGCATTTGTCGATTGGCTGACGATGAACGCAGCCGGCTTTTTCGACGCCATATCTCTGTCTCTTGAGTGGGTCATTCTCTCACTGGTGGATGTGTTTCTCTGGTTCCCGGCGGGCGTTATCGTAGCCTTGGTGGCCGTTATCGCCTGGGCGCTGCATCGCCGGCTATCACTGGCACTGTTTTCCGCCGGGGCGTTGCTGTTGATCCTGAACCTGGGCTACTGGACCGAGATGATCCAGACCCTGGTACTGGTGCTAACGGCCACCTCACTGTCGGTGCTGCTGGGCATTCCGCTGGGGATCCTGGCGGCGCACAAGCGCTGGGTCTATACCCTGCTACGCCCGGTTCTGGACCTGATGCAGACGATCCCCACGTTCGTCTATCTGATCCCCACACTGGTGCTCTTTGGCCTGGGCGTAGTGCCGGGGCTGATCTCCACAATCATCTTCGCTATCGCGGCGCCGATCCGGCTGACCTACCTAGGTATCAGCCGGGTACCTGAGGAACTGATTGAAGCGGGCAAGGCGTTTGGCGCCAGCCACTCCAAGCTGCTGTTCAAGGTGGAGCTGCCAGCCGCCATGCCCAGCATCATGGCCGGTGTCACACAGTGCATCATGCTGTCGCTGTCGATGGTCGTCATCGCGGCACTCGTCGGCGCCGACGGCCTGGGCAAACCGGTTATCCGGGCACTGAACACGGTCAATATCTCCCAGGGCTTTGAAGCGGGACTGGCGATCGTTCTGGTGGCGATCATTCTCGACCGTATCTGTAAAAAACCGGGCGCCAGCGAGGAGGGTTAATATGGCCGTAGTCGATATCAAAAATCTGGACGTGGTGTTTGGCAATAACCAGACGCAGACCCTGTCACTGATCGATCAGGGGCTCTCCCGCCAGGAGATTCTGGACAAGACCGGCGATGTGGTCGGTGTTGAAGGCGCGAGCCTCAGCGTCAACGAAGGTGAGATCTGTGTTCTGATGGGACTCTCGGGTTCCGGCAAATCCAGCCTGCTACGCGCCGTCAATGGCCTCAACCCCGTATCCCGGGGTTCACTGGAGGTACAGGACGGGGACCGCATGGTCGATCTGGCCAACTGCGATGGACCCACCCTGCGTCATCTGCGCAGTCATCGTATATCAATGGTGTTCCAGAAGTTCGCCCTGATGCCCTGGCTTAGTGTGCTCGATAACGTGGCCTTCGGCCTGGAGATGCAGAATGTCAGCAAGAAGGAGCGCCGTCGCCGTGCCCGGGAAAAGCTGGAGATGGTGGGCCTGGCCGAGTGGGAGGACAAATTCCCCCATGAACTCTCTGGCGGTATGCAGCAGCGTGTCGGCCTGGCCCGCGCCTTTACCATGGACAGCGATATTCTGCTGATGGACGAACCCTTCTCGGCGCTGGACCCGCTGATCCGTGCCCAGCTGCAGGATGAGCTGATCGAACTGCAGGAGCGGATGAAGAAAACCATACTGTTCGTCAGCCATGACCTGGATGAGGCGCTGAAGATCGGCAGCCATATCACGATTATGGAATCGGCGCGCATCATCCAGCATGGCCGCCCCGAAGATATCGTACTGAACCCCAGCACCCCTTACGTGGAAGACTTCGTGGCGCACACCAACCCGCTCAATGTACTGCGCGGCCGCTCGCTGATGACGGCAGTAGACGCAATGGCACTGGATGGAGAGGGCCTGGTGCTGAACGCCAATGACCACACACATCTGCGCCTTGATAACGGCAAGCCCACACAGGCTCGCCGCGGAGATCAGACGCTGAAAGTGACCGAGTGGACTGACTCGATGATGCTGGAGCAGGTTCGGGAAAACATGCTGATGGTAGCCGACCCTGAGGTCTCCATGCGCACCGCCATCGAGTTGCGCTACCGCAGCGGCCTGCCCGTTGTGCTTGCCGAACAGGGACGTCTGGTGGGCATGCTGTCAGACCGGGATTTCTACCACGCCCTGCTGGGCAAACACTTCACGCAGGACTCAGCGGACGCCGCTTGAAACCACCCCACTGCCGGTTAAAGAAGAACCGGCAGTGGGCTCTCCAATGCAAATTCATTGGCATCCAGCCGCACGCGCCAGGCCAGAATCAGCACGCCGCTGGTCTGTGCCTCACGCAGTAACTCACCGTAACGCCTGTCCACCTCATCAGCAGGACGTGCCGCCCGGGCTCCGGAGTGCTGGACGCAGAACATCAATGCCGCCCGCTTACCCGATGCAACCACCTCCATCAAGGTCAGCAGGTGCTTCTGGCCGCGCTCGGTCACCGAGTCGGGAAAGGCGATCACGCCATCGTCCTCATCGTCAGGGCCCGGCCCCAGCGTCACGTTTTTCACCTCGATAAACGTGTGAGGATCACTGCGCTCCCCGAGCGCCAGATCGAAGCGGCTATCGCCATATTTAACTTCGCGCTCCACTCCCTGCTCCGGTAACAACTCCGGGATCCTGCCTCCTCTCACCGCCTCCTCCACCAACGCATTGGTGCGTGCAGTATTCACACCGGCCCAGTGTCCGTGGCCTACCTGCACCGCTTCCAGCGTATGGCGGTACTTGCGCTTGGGGTTACCGCTATCGGAGATCAGCGCCGCCTGCTCCACACCGGGCAATACACAGTTTTTCATGGATCCGGTATTGGGGCAGTGCACCGTCATTTCGCTGCCATCAGCCCGGCGCACATCGGCCATAAAACGTTTGTAGCGACGTAGCAGGGTTACGGACTCCAATGGAGGATCGAACTTCACAGGCACTCCCAGGATACGGATAGAAAGGCGCAAAAGGATCCACCAGCTACTGACTGTCGTCAACCTCGTGACGGGGGGTGGCCTTTATAACAATTGTCGGACTTGATACCGGGCAGGTATCCGGTCGTTGATAAACGGGACGCCCTCGGCCTCCAGTAATGTACGCTGACGCCACCAGGCATCGGTATCTGGCGCAAAAGCGAGCCGCCCCTGGGCCGTAATCACCCGGAACCAGGGAAGCTGACTGTCCTCGGGCAGCATACGCAGAACACGCCCGACGAAACGGGCATGATTCGGGTAACCCGCCTGTCGCGCTACCTGCCCATAGCTCATGACATGGCCCGGTGGAATAGCGGCGACCACCTGCCATATACGTTCTACCAGACCGGGTTGTTCCATAAACTGTGCCTTGGCAAATGGTTTGCATAATGTATGCGTAGTTGTGAACCTAAAGACTAACGGCCCAGCCACTGAATTCAAGACAGGACTATTCCATGCAAGAGAGCGAGCTTCCGATTTACGGCCAGGGCGATGCCACCTATAAAGCGGCGGGCGAACTGGACGGGATTACTGCACTGGTCGACCGTTTCTACGAGCGGATGGATACCCTGCCCGAAGCCAAAGCCCTGCGTGAGATGCACCCGGCAGATCTGACTGTCGCACGCCGTAAGCTCACCTACTTTCTCTCCGGCTGGATGGGCGGCCCCAAGCTGTTCAAGGAGCATTATGGTCCCATCGTCATCCCCGATGCACACAAGCACTTCCCGGTGGATATGGACAGCAAGAATGCCTGGCTCAAGTGTATGGAGCAGGCGTTGATTGACCTGGATTACCCGGAATCCTTTCGCCACTACCTGATCGAGAAGCTGGCAATCCCGGCGGAGAGTATCCGGTTGATGGCGGAACATGAGGCCAAATACAAAGCCTGACAGGAGGACACGCGCTTTCTGTGTTGTGAGCAAGCCCTCAGAGAATGAAACAAAATAACGGTAATCCTGCGGGAAGCCAATGCTTAATTCTAGATGCGATGGTCCCGAATCTGCGCGAAAGTCAGTAATTTGGTATAATCAGACAATCGCAGAGGAGAGTTGCATGACACGCCAGCCCAAAACCGCCAAACGCACCATAAGCAAGGACCGGATTCGTAGATCTGTCGCGAGCTCCTGTGCCATCGAGACAGGTGAGTCTTCAAACCTTATTGAGGCGCGGTTGAAGTCAGGTGAACGCCGTTTTCCCCAATTGACACTCGCACGCTGATCACTGCACAGGCCTAGACCTGCTGCTCCAACACGTCCCTAACCAGGCACTCAATGTATTGATAATTGCCCGCGACACCCGCCTGAATCGATTTAAAGTAAAAGTCTTTATTGTCTTCCCACAGCTGGTAATCAAGCGGTTCAAACCCCGCTTCGATCACCATGGTATCCATCAGAAGTCGTGATAAACGTCCGTTTCCTTCCCGGAAGGGGTGGATTAGGATGAATTCAACATGGTTTTGCGCCAGGTACTGAACAACCGCCTCATCATCCATTTCGGACAGTTCTGAAAAGCGGTTAAGTAATTCCTGTTCGAATGAGCCTATCAGTCTTGGCAACTGAGCAGCCGCTGCAAAGTGAAAATCGCCCTTGCTCATGTTGACTGTACGCAGGCTACCTGCCCATTCATACAGATTACCCAACCATAGGTGGTGCCAGCGTTTGATATCGTCGAATGTCAGGATCTCTCTGGAGTCGGATAGCACAAATTCATACAGCGCTTGCAGTAGTTCAGTTTCCGCATCATCGATATCCTGCTTTCGGGTCAGACCCAGCCGATTGCGCAGTACACCTTCTTCGCCGCCCGGCTGAAAGTCCCCTTCGCTGTTGGTTACATCATATCGGCTCATCGATAACGGCGCTCCTGTTATGCTTAGACTAGGTGTTAGTCGCAACATACCGGGGCTAACCCCGGGCACTACTCCGACCAGACAGCAAACTCATTGCCGCTGGGGTCGCAGAAATGAAAACGCCGCCCACCTGGAAACGAAAAGATCGGCTGAACAATCGTTCCACCGCAGGCTTTGACTTTTTCTTCAGTCGCTTCCAGATGATCGCTGTAGAGCACGACAAGCGCACTGCCAGCGGCTGTTGTCGCCACCTTATCCGAACGATAAAAGCCACCATCCAATCCGGCACCCTCGATGGCGGCATAGTCCGGCCCGTAGTCGATAAAAGACCAGCTGAACGCATCCGTAAAAAACTGCTTCGTGGCCTCAAGCTCACGCGCGGGCAGCTCAATGTAATTGATTTTCCCTGTCTCTCTCATCTTTGGTCCTTACATGATGGCTGTTGGCAGTCAAAGGATAGGCCTAAAGCGAATTAGCCGACAAAGGCAAATCCCTTCTTGCCCCCTTTCTTCACACCATACATGGCCGCATCCGCCGTTTTCAGCAACGCTTCCAGGTCCGCCCCATCGTTCGGGAACCCCGCGATACCGATGCTGGCACTGACCACCGCTTCCTGGCCGGCAACCTGGACCGGCTGCTCAAGGATCTCCAGAATCCGGGCCGCGATCGCCCCAGCCTCAGCTTCACTGGTATCGTGGGCAAGCAGCACCACGAATTCGTCACCCCCTATTCGGGCCAGCAGGTCCTCCGCTCTGATAGTGCCCTGTAAACGCCGGGCGGTTTCACGCAGCACCAAGTCTCCCGCACTATGGCCAAAGTGGTCATTGATCGCCTTAAAGCCATCCAGATCAACAAACATCACCCAAAGCGTCGTTTTATGGCGAACCGCGTGAGCGATAATCGACTCCGCCGCCTCCTGCATATAATGCAGGCTGTGCACGCCGGTCAGCGCATCCTTCATCGCGATATCATGCAGTTTGGCACGCGCCTGCTCCACCTCATCCAGCGCGTTATAGAGCTCGGTAAAGTCATACTCCACGACCAGAAACAGAAAGTCACCGTTCAGTGGGTGCCGGGTGCGCCGGATATCCAGGCTGTGGCGCCGCTTTCCGGTGCTGGTTTGCATGATGAAATCCCAGCGTCCCTCCTCACCGGCCCGCACTCGCTCCAGGCAGGCGCGACCTTCGGCAAGGTCGGCAAACCGGGCGACAAAGGCACAACTATCTGTTTCAGCGGAGCGCTCTGCCACATGGGTATAGGCTTCCGTAGCAGCCGGATTCTCGACCAGCGGCTCGCCCTCATAGGTGAATGTAGTGGCCGGTATGCGGGTGTAGCGCATCGCCTCCATCATCAACAGGTTTTCCGGCTGTTCCCCCAGATTCACCTGCTCATTGATATAGGCGATGATGCCGCGATGCTTCTCCGGGCCCAGCAGAACCGCTCGGTGCATCATGAGCAGCGTCTTGGGCTTGCCATTGGGGTAGGTGGTCCAAGGGTCAACCGTCAGCCCATCTTTCGCGGCCAAGTCGAAGGTTTGCTTAGTGCGATCTCGTGCGCCCTGGGTATCGCCAGACAGATCCTTATCGATCAGCGCCTGGCGAGAGCTCAACCCCCAGAAATCCACAGCCGCCTGATTACCCCACCACCAGCCGTGCTTGTCCAGGTCGAAGACCCAAACCACATTGGGGATCAGCTCATAGAGCCGCAATTCATCATGGCTGACAATATGGACCAGATGATCATAATTACTGCGAGTCGCCATCACTTACACCGGAGCGCTATAACATTGGATAGATACGCTCCAGTATATCAAATGACCGCTGATGTCTGACTAACCCTTTAGCCCACACTGAGAACCGGTCGCCCTTTCACCCAAACCCGCTTGATCGACAGCGGGGATCCGTCCAAGCGGTCCAGCAGCAGCAGATCCGCATCTTTGCCCTCTTCGATCGAGCCGGTCTTGGAGTCGATACCCAGTGCCTTGGCCGGTCCGGCACTCACCAGGTTCCAGGCCTCCGGGAAGGTGCACAGCCCGTTCTCAGCCGCGACGAAGGGCGCTCGAAACAGAGATGCATAATGATAGTCACTGCATAACAGGTCGGCGCTCTGATGGTGGATCGCATCAGCCGCAGCCAGTGCACCGACATGGGAGCCGCCACGAACCAGGTTAGGCGCACCGACCAGCACAGAGATTCCTTTATCGCCCATGGCACGAGCCACCTCCAGCGTCAGGGGAAACTCTGCGATGGATACACCGAACGCCTCGGCCCGCGCCACATCCTCCATCGACTCATCGTCGTGGCTGGCGATGGGAATTCCCTGCCGACGCGCCAGCGCAGAAAGCTCACTCAGCTGCTCCATACCAAGATCACGGTGTGCCTGAAGCTCATCGATAAAGTGATCCAGCTCAGCATCGGTCATCTTCAGACGGCGGGAGATACTGGTTTTGAACCGCTTTACCTTTTTCTCGTTGTCCGGCTGTGGCAGATGGTTATTCAGCGAAAGCAGATCGATCCGCCCGGCCTCTAACCATTCGCACAGCTCCCGGTGATCACGGGTATTTACCTGCTCGTGACGAATATGGATACGGGTATCACACTTCAGCTGATCCCGGTGGGCTTCGACCAGGTTCATCAGTTCACGCACGGTCTCACGGGAGCGCATACCCGGCTCGAAGCCGTCGGTAATGCTGAAATAGAACGTGGTAATGCCGGCGCCGACCAGAAGATGATCGTTGGTTGCCAGTGCCAGATCGAGCGGAAACGCGCTACCTGAACGCGGAGAGATTTCACGTTCGAACGCATCACCGTGGGAGTCGATCATACCGGGCAGCAGGTAAGGCAGACTGCTATCCGGTGTATCCACCTGTGAATCGATGAGATGGATGCGGGCGATACGCCCGTGCTCCAGCACTACCTGATCCGCAATGGCCCAGCCACTGGGCGTAAGCAGATTGACGGGGCCTGTGCGATGTTGGAGCGGTTGAGAAAACTGAGACATGAATGGCTTACTCTTTATACTGCAAAAACATGGAATGACTTGGGAAATTCAAGCGTCAAAGACATTTTTCCCGGGCCCAGCCGCTTAAACGCTCGACGCCGTATACCAGCACAAACACCATCAGGATGATGGTCGCAGCCTGGTCGTAGCGGAACATCTCCATGGAAACCGCCAGCTCAGCACCAATCCCCCCGGCACCGACCAACCCCAGGACCACGGAGGAACGTACCGCTTTTTCAAGCGAGAAAAGGCTGGAGTTAATAATGCTAGGAGCCGCTTCTGGCAGAATCGCCACCACGCAGCGGTCGACAGTGCCTGCACCAATCGCCTTCAGCGCCTCGTTGGGCTGGGGGTCGGCCTCCTCTATCGCCTCGGCGAAGAAGCGCGCACAAAAACCGATGGTATCGACGATCAACGTCAGTACCCCGGCAAAGGGCCCTAACCCTACAGAGGCCACAAAAAACAGCGCCCAGGCCAGATCAGGAATGGTACGCACCAGACTGACCCAGGCCCGAACCACCTTGTAAACCAGCGGATGCGGCGATGTGTTGCGCGCGGCAAGAAACGCCAGGGGCAAGCTCAGGACAATGCCGATCACCGCGCCGACCAATGCCATCTGCAAGGTCACAAACACCGATTTGGCGATAGGCCAGGCACGCTCGGTATCGGGCGGTACCATCTCGGACATGATCACCCCCATATTGGGGATCCCTTCAACCAGGTTGGAGAGAGAAAACTCCGAGCCATACAGTGCCCAACTGAAAAAGCCGATAAACAGTACGAAAAGCACGCCCGATAACCAGCTCGGATTATCAAAACGGCTCGGTATCACCGTAGCGGGAGCGCCAGACTCAATAGCCATAGACAACCTGTTGTTAGAAGAAATTTCTGAGTTCGGAAAGCGAGCAGGCATGACTGGGCGCATTCAGCTTTACACCCTTATCGCGCAACCCAACGATACGGTCCGAAAAGCTCTGTGCATGGGACATATCGTGGGAGACCATCAATACCCCAAGCGACTGCTCATGAGAGAGGCGCTGCAACAGCTCCATAATCTCGTTGCCCGAACGCGGGTCCAGGCTGGCCGTGGGCTCGTCGGCAAAAATCATCTCCGACTTTTGCATCAGCGCCCTGGCCACAGCCACCCGCTGAGATTGGCCGCCGGACAGCTGATCCGCCCGGCGCAGGGCAAAATCCTGCAACCCGACCTGTGCCAGACAATGGTACGCGGCCTCGCGCTGATCACGGGGTGCCAGCGCCTGCGCCCACAACCTCGGCCCCCGGTGGCGCCCCAGCGCACCGTGCAGCACGTTGGAGAGCACGCTCATTCGGCCGACAAGCTGATGCTTCTGGAACACAAAGCCCACCCGCGTGCGCGCCTTAACCAACTGACGGTGGGACAAGGCGGTCAACTCGCACTGGCCGATTTTTACCGAGCCAGTGTCCGGCTCAACCAGACGCACACAGCAGCGCAGCAGTGTACTTTTCCCCGCCCCGTTGGGGCCGATGATGGAAACCACCTGCCCTTTCGGTAGCTCAAAGCTGATATCGCGGAAGATAACGTCCTGTCCGTCGTAGCGCTTGCTGAGCGAGGCAACGCTCAGCAAGGGGGTTGCGGGCTTCGCAACAGTCTTTACATCACACTCGACGGCGCCAGCCATTGGCATATTCATCACAACCCCCTTACACGCATAATCAGCAGGCTTGATCAGTCACCGATGAAATCAGCGTATTCCGGGTAACCGGCGGTCGCGTACATGGCGCGTACATAATCGTAATCGCTGTCCTGAATACCGGTCAGGAACTTCATACCGGCATATTTCTTGTTGTCATCACCGGTCAGAATCGCCGCGATCAACTCCTGGGAGTTTTCGGTGAATGCTTTACGCATCCGCTCGACAACCGCTGCGTCCACATGCTCACCGGACATCAGAACGTCATTGGGCAGGTCCGGGCCGCGTGCGATAACACGAAACGCACCCGCTTCCAGTCCACCCTCTTTTTCAGATTCTTTGCCACGCAGCTTCAGGAAGTTCAGGTGGTTCATACCCACGGCCGCCACGTCACCGCGCTTGAGCGATTCCCAACCCACAGTAATCTTGGTATGAATCTCGTCGATCTCTTCACGGCCCAAGTTGTAATCCGCCAGTGCCTGCATCGGCCCCAGATGCTTGGAAGTGGAACCCACAGAGCCGAAGGCGACCTTCTGGCCCGCCAGGGACTTCACACTGGAGTACGGGCTATCGGACAGGGTAATCACGGTGGCGAAGTAATCCGGGCGTGAAAAGCCCACCACGATATTGGCGTTGGTGCGCTTTTTAATCACCACGTATTCAGCAGGGCCGGTCATTACAAAATCGACCTTTTTGAAACGCAGAGCCTCAACCGCCGCTGTGCGGTTAGCAAAGGTGTGATCAAGTCCACCACATGGGATAATGCTGACTGCACATGATCGAGGACGCATAAGATGGATCAGCAACTTACATTCGCGGACAGCGAGTTCAGCAACAAGCGCCGTCAGACCCGCAAGGAAAAGTTCCTGGGCCGAATGGACAAGCTGATTCCATGGGCGCGTCTCGAAGCCGTTATCGAGCCTCACTATCCCAGGGCTGGAAACGGCCGTCGGCCGTACCCCTTGTCCACCATGTTGCGCATTCACTGCATGCAGCAGTGGTATAACCTCAGTGATCCAGCCATGGAAGATGCGCTGTACGAGATTGC
>NZ_AUAZ01000044.1 GCF_000428985.1 Marinobacterium litorale DSM 23545
ACCGCCTCGCGACGGTCGTAGCCAATGGCAGGAGAGCAGACCTCCCAGGGTAAGACACGTGACCTTCACACTTATACCTGCCGCATCTACGACCGCTGCTCCGTGCAAGTACCGGGCTTTGAAGATATTGGACTCCTCACCCGCAGCCGTCGCCTCGTATGCGATTTCTATTCGTCAGGCCAGTGCTTTGCCTTCGGCTTCCTTCAGATTCCACCTCGCGATGGACACCCTTGCCGTTCGGCTAGTGGTTCCCCTTGCCGGGCCCACAGAGGACTTGCACCTCCAAGTCATCCGACCGCCACCACGCGCGTCGGAACAGCGCCCGTCAAGGCGCTACGCGCCATGCCTGGCGCACCAAACAAAAACCGGGCTCGCCATGCAAGCCCGGTTCGAGTTGTGCGCAAAAGCGGTCGTTAGAGCTGAGTATGCAGCCCACACTCCCGCGTTTCCAGTGCCTTGGTCGGATCGAAGTAATCGTGCTCATTGGGCAGCCCGTACTGATCCAGATAGGCCTCCATCTGCGCTTCGTTCCAGTTGAACAGCGGCGCGACCTTGATCACGCCATCTTTACTGGCGGTCACCACATCCAGCGACTGACGGAACTCGGTCTGATCCTTGCGGATCGCATTGAACCAAAGGTCCGGACCAAGCTCGGCCAGCGCGCGCTGGAACGGCTCCAGCTTGACCTGACGGGTGAACTCTTCATGCAGCGGGTCATTCACTTCCGGGATACCTTTCATCAGCACGTTACGCCGGGCGGCCGTCATCTGAGGAATATAGGTCACCACGTTCAGGTTCAGGTCCTGGATCACCTTCTCGGCGAAGCGGTAGGTGGCTGACGTGTTATAGCCGGAATCCACCCAAAGCACCTGGATATCAGGTTTGAGCTGAGTGACCATATGCAGGATCACCGCCTCATAGGGACGGAAGTTGGTGGTCACCAGCGGTTTTTTAGCCTGTTCCAAACCCCACTGGATGATCTCCTGCGGTGTTTTGCCTTCCAGAGCCGCGTTGGCTGCGGCCAGATCGATACTCATTGGTGTTCTCCCGGCTCTTAGTTCTGAAGGTAGATCGGACGCGGATCGTCCGCACTGCCCTGATAACGCACGCTGATCTCGTCGAACGCCTTAAGGAAGTCGTCCGAATAGCTCTCATCATCGAATTCAAAGGCGTTTATGCCGCAACGCTCCATGTAGCCGAGCTGGTCGCGGGCAGGCTGACCCACCGCGCGTAACTCACCTTTGTATCCGGCCCTGCGCAGAATGCGCGCCAGGGAGAATCCGCGGCCATCGCGGAAGATGGGAAACTCGATGGCGATCATCGGAAAGCGCTCCAGATCCGACAGCACCGGGGTCAGGTCATCATCACCGTTGACCTTCACCGCCAGGCGGTCGGAATGTGCGTCCAAAGCCTCTTTCTGCTCCAGATAGAGCGCCAGCGGCACCAGCAGATCGCCGCTTTGCGGCAGGCTGTCGGCCTCTTCGACCAGCTGCCAGCTGTCGTCGGTTACAAGCTTGCGATCAATGAGCAGCGGCATAGACTTTCTCCTTGAACGGGGCGACGCCTACGCGGCGTACGGTATCAACAAAACGCTCCTCTTCGGTGCGCTGTTCAACATAGGCTTCCAGGATCTTCTTCAGAGTATCGGCCACTTCATCGGCCGCTACCGCTCTGCCGAGCACCTTACCCAGCGAGGCATCTTCGCGGTCCGAACCCCCGATGGTGATCTGGTACCAGTCTTCGCCTTTCTTATCGACGCCGAGGATTCCGATGCCGCCGACATGATGGTGACCACAGGCGTTGATGCAACCCGACATATTCAGGCGAATCTCGCCCAGATCGTAGAGGTAATCCAGATCGTCGAACGCCTGATTGATCTGCTCGGCGATATTCAGCGTCTTGGCGTTGGCCAGGGCACAGAAATCGAAACCCGGGCAGACGATCATATCGGTCAGCGTGCCGATGTTGGGGCGCGCCATGTTGTGCTCGGCGAGCTTCTGCCAGACCGCGTACAGGTCGGCATTTTTCACGTCAGCCAGCACCAGGTTCTGCTCGTGGGTGGAGCGCGCCTGTCCGAAGGAGTATTGCTCGGCCAGATCAGCTACCACGTCCAGTTGCAGATCGGTGATATCACCGGCCGGCTGCAGCTGCGGCTTAAGCGACACCACAACAGCGGTGTAACCCGGTACCTTGTGGTTGTGGGTGTTGCGCTCATACCAGACACGGAAAGCTTCATCACTATCAAGCTTCTGCTGCAGAGTCGTGTCGTTACCCGCTTCAGCGTCATAGTCGAACGGCTGGAAGAAGCTCTTCACGCGATTAATCTCGACCTCGGTCAGTTCCAGCTCGCTGGAACGGATGTTGGCCCACTCCGCCTCAACTTCTTCACGGAACGCATCGATCCCCATCGCTTCGACCAGAATCTTGATACGTGCCTTGTATTTGTTGTCGCGGCGCCCCTTGAGGTTGTACACGCGCAGGATCGCCTCCAGGTAGGAGAGCAGATCTTTCTTCTCCAGGAACGGACGGATCTGCTTGCCGATCACCGGAGTACGGCCCAGACCGCCACCGACCAGAACCTCGAATCCGATCTCGCCTGCATCATTCTTGACCAGGTGCAGGCCGATATCGTGAACCTGTGAGGCTGCACGGTCGCGTGGGCTGCCGGTCACCGCAATCTTGAACTTACGCGGCAGGTAAGCGAACTCCGGGTGCAGCGTGGACCACTGACGGATAATCTCACACCAGGGGCGCGGATCTTCCAGCTCATCCGGTGTCACTCCGGCGAACTGGTCCGTGGTGGTATTACGGATGCAGTTACCGGAGGTCTGGATCGCGTGCATCTGAACCTGCGCCAGCTCTGCCAGAATATCGGGCACCTCTTCCAGCTTCGGCCAGTTGAACTGAATATTGGTACGGGTGGTGAAATGCCCGTAGCCCTTGTCGTAGGTGCGCGCGATATGCGCCAGTTTGCGCAACTGCGGCGAAGAGATCAGGCCGTAGGGAATGGCAACACGCAGCATCGGGGCATGACGCTGGATATACAGGCCATTCATCAGGCGCAGGGCCAGGAACTCGTCATCGGACAGTTCGCCGGCCAGAAAACGCCGAGTCTGGTCGCGGAACTGCTCGACCCGCTCATCGACGATCTTCTGATCGACTTCGTTATAAATGTACATTGTTAGGCTACCTTCAACCGGGCCCACACCCGGACAGTTTGAGGTTCTTTTATATCAGGAGATTAATATCCGGCTCAGGCGGCCAGCACAAAGCGCAGGCCAATTGCCATCAGCAGCGAACCCATGATTGGCTGCATCACACGCGGGGACAGGCGAGCGCCCACATGGCTTCCCACGAACACCCCCGGCAGCGAACCGATCAGCAGGAACGCCAGCAACTCCAGATCCACACCGCCGAGCTGATAGTGGCCGGCACCGGCCACCGATGTCAGAACCACAGCGTGAACCAGGTCGGTGCCGACAATCGCCGGCATGGTCAGGCGTGGGTAAAGTACGATCAAAAGAGCCGTACCCAGTGCGCCCGCGCCTACCGAAGAAAGTGTAACCATAGCGCCCAGGGCAAAACCGGTGACAACCGTAATGGTCGGACGCCAGCGGCGCAAGCGGTTAGTCATGGGGCTGTCTGACAGTGAAGCCGCAAAATCACGGATCTTACCGCGCAAAAATACCGCAATGGAGGTCAGCACCAGGGAAAAGCCCAGTGTCAGATTCATCAGATACTCGATCTGTTCAAGCCCATCCAGGCTCTCCAGGTAATTCAGAGTCACCAGGCTGCCAGGAATCGAGCCCATCAGCAAAAAGCCGACAATCTTCCACTGCACCAGCTGTTTGCGCGCATACGAATAGATGCCACCACACTTGGTGATCGCCGCATACAGCAGATCCGTACTGACCGCGACAAACGGCGGGATTCCGAACACCACGATCAGAATCGGTGTCATCAGAGCGCCGCCGCCAATGCCGGTCAGACCAACGACCACGCCTACAACCAGGCCAGCTACTATATATGCGAACTCCATATGCGGACGTCCTATCTCCGGCTATATCGATTTAGGCGCCCATGGTAACGGCGCCAAGTTATAACACAAAATAATTAATAAGAATTTTATTAGCACATTTTGAACTATAACCCATCAAGTGGGCGGCATGACCGCTTATAACATCTAAGTATTTAAAGATTTCTATTTATTCTTTTTGATTTTATATCAAGTCAGCGATAATCTCGTCGCAAATCGTGGGCGTCACTGCATTCTGCGACCCCTCGCCGTTTTATCACCATCAGTTTGATTTGAAGAGCCGAATGATGAACCAGTTACCGGAACACCGTTTGACCCACCTGAAGCAGCTGGAGGCCGAGAGCATCCACATCATCCGCGAAGTGGCTGCGGAGTTTGATAACCCGGTAATGCTCTACTCTATCGGTAAGGATTCTTCGGTGATGCTGCACCTGGCGCGTAAAGCGTTTTATCCCGGCACACCACCATTCCCACTGATGCACGTGGATACCACCTGGAAGTTCAAGGAGATGATCCGTTTCCGCGACCAGATGGCTAAGGAAGCCGGTATGGACCTGATCGTCCATATCAACCAGGAAGGAGTGGATATGGGTATCGGCCCGTTCACCCATGGTTCTGCCAAGCACACCGATGTGATGAAGACCCAGTCGCTCAAGCAGGCGTTGAACAAGTACAAGTTCGATGCAGCTTTCGGCGGTGCCCGTCGTGACGAGGAAAAGTCCCGTGCCAAAGAGCGTGTTTTCTCCTTCCGTGACAAGAACCATCGCTGGGATCCGAAAAACCAGCGCCCGGAGCTTTGGAACATTTTCAACACCCGTATCGACAAGGGCGAGAGCATCCGTGTGTTCCCGCTGTCCAACTGGACCGAGCTGGATATCTGGCAGTACATCTATCTGGAGAGCATTCCCATCGTACCGCTCTACTACTCTGCGGTGCGCCCTGTGGTCGAGCGCGACGGCATGTTGATCATGGTCGATGATGATCGTTTGCCGCTTAAGGACGGCGAAGAACCGATGATGAAGCCGATCCGATTCCGCACGCTGGGTTGCTACCCGCTCACCGGTGCCGTGGAGTCCGAGGCGGACACTCTGCCTGAAATTATTCAGGAGATGCTGCTGACCACCACGTCGGAGCGCCAGGGACGAGCCATCGACCACGACAGCGCAGGCTCCATGGAGCAGAAGAAGATCGAGGGGTATTTCTGATCCTCCTGTCGCGAACAGCGAGTCGATCGAAACCCAAGCGCCTTTACCCGATTTTTTAAGAGTAGAAAGAAATGAGTCACCAATCCGAACTGATCGCCGACGATATCGAAGCGTACCTGCACCAGCACGAAAACAAGGAGCTGCTGCGCTTTCTGACCTGTGGCAGCGTGGACGACGGTAAATCCACCCTGATCGGCCGCCTGCTGCACGACTCCAAGATGATCTATGAGGATCAGCTGGCCGCGATCCAGTCCGACAGCAAGAAAGTCGGTACCACCGGCGAAGAAATCGACCTGGCACTGCTGGTTGATGGTCTCCAGGCGGAGCGCGAACAGGGCATCACCATTGATGTTGCCTACCGCTACTTCTCCACCGCCAAGCGCAAATTCATCATTGCCGACACCCCGGGACACGAGCAGTACACCCGCAACATGGCCACCGGTGCGTCCACCTGTGATCTGGCGATCATTCTGATCGATGCCCGTCACGGGGTTCAGGTACAGACCCGCCGTCACAGCTTTATCGTCTCATTGCTGGGTATCAAGCACACTATCGTCGCCATCAACAAGATGGACCTGGTGGACTTCAGCCAGGAGCGCTTTGAGGAGATCAAGGCGGAATACCTGCAGTTTGCCGAGCAGCTCAACCTGCCGGACATCCACTTCGCGCCGATCTCGGCACTGAAGGGCGATAACGTGGTCAACGTATCCGAGCAGACGCCCTGGTACGACGGCGAACCGCTGATGTCACTGCTTGAAAACGTGGAGATCGCCAACGACATCAACACAGAAGCGCTGCGTTTCCCGGTCCAGTACGTCAACCGCCCCAACCTCAACTTCCGCGGTTACTGCGGAACGCTGACGGCGGGTATTGTGCGCCCGGGCGATGAGGTGACCGTGCTGCCATCAGGCAAATCCAGCAAGGTGAAGTCGATTGTTACCTTCGATGGTGAGCTGCCCGAAGCGTTTCCGCCCATGTCGGTGACCCTGACACTGGAAGACGAGATAGACGTTTCCCGTGGCGATATGATCGTCCACAAACATCACAAGCCGGACGTCACCCGCCGTTTCGACGCTCACCTGGTCTGGATGGCCGAGCAGGAGCTGGTGCCGGGCCGTACCTATGACATCAAGCTGGCCGCCTCGCGCAGCGCAGGCAGTGTCACTGCAATTCGTCACCGGATCGACGTCAACACCCTGCAGCAGTCCCCGGCTGCTACGCTGGGTCTGAATGAGATCGCCCGGGTGGAGATCGATGTGGAGCGTCCGCTGGTGGCCGATGACTACCGTCAGCACGCCGGTACAGGCTCGTTCATCGTCGTTGATCGACTGAGCAACGCGACCGTGGCGGCGGGCATGATTCTGGGCGACAGCCTGGCCAACGATGACGACTCCATCTACACGGCTCCGGCCGTATCCGCCGAGGAGCGAGCGCGTCGTTTCGGTCAGCAGGCCAGCGTAATCAGCATTGATGCCGGCGACCAGAGCGCCAGCCTGCTCTACACCCTTGAAAAGCGGCTGTTCGAACGCGGCCGTATGCCACTGGTTGTAGCGCAGAGCAGCCTGCCGGAGGGTATCGGATCGGCCAAGGCGCTGAGCGAAGTACTGGTCGGACAGGGCTTCCTGGTGATCACCGACCTGACCGTAGATGGCGCGTTCCGGGTCGCCTATCAGGGCGATGCCGAGCTGACACTGGACGCCGGTATGGACCTGAGCACCCAGATCGACACCTTGATTCACGCGCTGGTACAAGCTGAAAAAGTCTGATTGACGGACTGTTATATTGACAGGGGTCGGCGTTGTCACGGGCAAGGCTGTACCCCTGTTCCGTTAAATTGGTAAAATCAGCTGTTTCTAAAGTGTCTAATGCAGCGGCACGCGGCTAAGGCAAGCATATGACCGATTTTCTGCTGATATTGATCAGTACCGTCCTGGTCAACAATTTTGTTCTCGTACAGTTTCTAGGACTGTGCCCGTTCATGGGCGTGTCCAACAAACTTGAGACCGCCATGGGTATGTCTCTGGCGACCACGTTCGTCCTGACCCTATCCTCTGTCTGCAGTTACCTGGTCTACACCTACCTGCTGAAACCGTTTGACCTGACCTATCTGCAGACGATCTCGTTTATTCTGGTGATCGCGGTGGTGGTGCAGTTCACCGAAATGGTGGTCCACAAGACCAGTCCGCTGCTCTACAAGCTACTGGGGATTTTCCTGCCGCTGATTACCACCAACTGTGCGGTCCTCGGCGTTGCACTGCTCAATATCAAGAAGCAGAACGACTTCTTCGAGTCGATCGCGTACGGGTTTGGCGCGGCGGTCGGCTTCTCCCTCGCACTGGTGCTGTTCTCAGCCATTCGCGAGCGTGTCGCTGTCGCAGATGTACCCGTCCCCTTCCGCGGCGCCGCGATCGGTATGGTGACCGCGGGCTTGATGTCATTGGCGTTCATGGGCTTTACCGGCCTGGTTCAGTTCTGATCGGGAGTAGACATGAGCACCATTTTGACAGCGATTATCGTTCTGTTTGTTCTCGCCGTTTTGTTCGGGGCACTGCTCGGATTTGCTTCGGTCCGCTTTCGGGTAGAGGGCAATCCCATCGTCGATCAGATCGACGCGATTCTGCCTCAGACCCAGTGCGGCCAGTGCGGTTATCCCGGCTGCCGTCCCTATGCCGAAGCGATTGCCAATGGCGATGCGATCAACAAGTGCCCGCCGGGTGGACAAAGCACCATTGAAGCGCTGGCCGATCTGCTCGATGTAGAGGCGGTGCCGCTGGACGCCGAACACGGTGAGGAAAAGCCCAAGTCGGTCGCCTTTATCCGCGAGGATGAGTGCATCGGCTGCACGAAATGTATTCAAGCGTGCCCGGTGGACGCCATCCTCGGCGCTGCCAAACAGATGCATACGGTTATCGCCAGCGAGTGCACCGGGTGTGATCTCTGCGTTGAGCCCTGCCCTGTGGACTGCATCGACATGATTCCCATTGAAACCACACCCAATACCTGGAAGTGGCCGGAACCGCCGAGCCCCATGCAACTGATCGCCACTGATCGCGGCCGCGGCGTTGCCGCTTCGGAGAGCGTTTCATGAGCAAGGTGTTTGCATTCCACGGCGGCGTACATCCGCCGGAGAACAAAAAGCAGTCAAGCCGCGCGCCCATTGGCAAAGCGCCTCTGCCGGCGCGGCTCGTGCTACCGATGCAGCAGCATATCGGCGGCCCCGCCGACCCGTTGGTCAAGGTGGGCGACCGGGTACTCAAGGGACAACTGATTGCCGAACCGATCGGACGCATCAGTGCTTCGATCCATGCGCCCACATCCGGCATAGTGGTCGATATCGCGGCCTACCCGATCCCTCATGCATCAGGGCTTAGCGCCGAATGCATCGTGATCGAACCCGATGGTGAAGAGCAGTGGGTGGAACATCAGGGCCTGGGTGACTATAAGGCACTCAACCGCCAGGAGCTGATCGAGCATATTCGCCGCAGCGGTATCGCCGGTATGGGTGGTGCCGGCTTTCCCACGGACGTAAAACTGCACCTGAGCGAAGACCATATCGTCAATACACTGATCATCAATGCGGCAGAGTGTGAGCCCTACATCACTGCCGACGATATGCTGATGCGTGAGCGCGCCCATGAAGTGATCGGCGGCATTGAAGTCATCGCTCACCTGCTGCGTCCGAGCCATATCCTGATCGGTATCGAAGATAACAAACCCAACGCGATTCACGCGCTGCAGAGCGCGCTGAAACACTGCGACCTGAACATTGACGTCATCGTGGTACCCACCAAGTACCCGTCCGGTGGCGAACGGCAGTTGATCAAGCTGCTGACCGATATTGAAGTCCCCAGTGGCCGCATTCCCGCCGACATCGGTATTGTCTGCCAGAACGTGGGCACCACCAGCGCTGTGTACCGCGCCGTTCACCGCGGCGAGCCTTTGATCTCTCGTATCGTCACCGTTACCGGCGATGCCGTACGGCACCCACAGAATCTGGAAACCCTGTTGGGCACACCGTTCAGCACCCTCCTGGAAGCCTGTGACCTGCGTCCTGAAGCATTGGCACGCCTGGTATTGGGCGGCCCGATGATGGGCGTTACGGTGGATAACGACCGGATACCGGTTATCAAAACCACCAACTGCCTGATTGCGGCCACCGAGCAGGAGATGCCACCGGCACCGCCGGCTCAAGCGTGTATCCGTTGCGGCATGTGTGAACAGGCCTGTCCGGCGGACCTGCTGCCCCAGCAACTCTACTGGTTCTCCAAGGGCCGGGAGTTCGATAAGGCCAAGAACCACAATCTGTTTGACTGTATCGAGTGCGGTGCCTGCGCGTATGTCTGCCCCAGCAATATTCCTCTGGTGCAGTACTACCGCTTTGCCAAGTCCGAAATCCGCACTGAAGAGCGCGAGCAGCAGAAAGCGGATCATGCCCGAGAGCGTTTCGAGGCAAGACAGGCTCGCCTGGAGCGAGAGGCCGCAGAGAAAGAGGCTAAACGCAAGGCACGGGCAGCCGAAGCCGCCAAGGCTCAGGAGCAACGCAAGGCTCAGGCAGAACAACCTGCCAGCGAGGCACCGGCCGCATCCGCCAGCCCGGATATCAAGCAACTGAAGACGGCGGCGGCGGTGGCACGCACCAAACTCAAAAAGGCCCAGAAAGCCTACGATGAAGGTGCAGCAGCGAGCGTCGACAACCTGGCGGAGCTGGAAGCGGCACTCAACGATGCCCGTCAGAAAGCGGAAGCGGCAGAGCAGGCACTGTCGGCTGGCTCACCGGCACCCAGCGGCGGTGGTGACGATCAACTCAAGCAGCTGAAGGTCGCCGCAGCCGTGGCGCGCACCAAACTTAAGAAAGCCCAGGATGCACTGAAGAGCGCTGAAGACAAAGGATTAGATGGCATCGACAAGCTGCGCGCGACTGTTGAAACACTTGAGCAGAAGGCCAGTGAGGCTCAACAGGCGTTTGATGCTGCACAGAAAACCAGTGCACCTGCAGCTGTCGAGAACGCTCCGCAACCGGAGCCAAACAGCCCGGAGAGCGGGATTGATGCCAAAGCGCTGAAACAGCAGGTTTCAATCATGCGCACCAAGCTCAAAAAATCTCAGACTGCACTGGATAGTTGCGAGGATGCAGAGGAAAAGGCGCGCCTGGAACAGGAAGTGGCTGACCTCAAACAGCGTTTTGATCAGGCCACTGCCGCCTTTGAGAAAGCCGAGCAGGCTCAGATTGAAGCGGCGGCCAAAGACGGCGTCGATTTGAAGCAGTTACGCATCGACGCGGCGATGGCGCGGGCCGCTGTTACCAAGTCTGAGCGCGCTCTGTCGAAAGCGGAATCCGACGACGAGCGCAGCACCATCGAACAGGATCTGGTCGCGGCCCGGGAAAAAGCCGAAACGCTGAACCAGACGCTGAGCCAGTATGAATAACCTATTGCCACAGGAACACTGACCCATGGCACTGATACACCTGAGTTCGCCTCACGTATCCAAGGCCAACAGTACCGCCGACGTTATGCGCCTGGTACTGATTGCCACCCTGCCCGGTATCCTTGCGATGACCGTTTTCTTCGGCTGGGGTACGCTGGTGCAGATCGCATTGGCCTCGGTGCTGGCTCTTGGCTTCGAGGCGGCCATACTCAAGCTGCGTAAACGGCCACTGGGCTTTTTCCTCAAGGACGGCAGCGCATTGGTCACCGCCGTATTGCTGGCCGTAGCGATTCCACCGTTTTCGTCCTGGTGGGTTACCGCGACAGGCATTTTCTTCGCCATCGTGATCGCAAAACAGCTCTATGGTGGCCTGGGGAACAATCCGTTCAATCCGGCCATGGTCGCCTATGCACTGCTACTGGTCTCCTTCCCGGTGGAGATGACTCGCTGGACCTCCCCGATCACCCAGAATGGCGAAGGATGGCAGGTCGCCGGCTTGCTGGAGACGCTTCAGGTCATTTTTGGCAGTGTTGAAGCCACCTGGTATGACAGCTTTACCGGCGCAACTCCGCTGGATGTTCTGAAACACCGCGCGGGCCAGACAACCGAAGAGATCTGGCGCCAAAGCGATGTGCTGATCAACGGCGTCGCAGCCTGGTATGCCGTCAGCGCGGCCTGGTTCATGGGCGGCATATTCCTGCTATCGCGCAAGATATTCACCTGGCATGCGCCGCTGTCGATGCTGATTGCCCTGTTCCTTATGGCCAGCATGTTCTACGGTTTCGATCCGGATAACTATGTTAGCCCCGTGGTCCACCTCGGCGTCGGCGCTACCATGCTCGGTGCTTTCTTTATCGTCACCGACCCGGTTTCGTCCGCCACCAGCAACCGGGGCAAGGTCATCTACGGAGCCGCCATCGGTGTGCTGATCTACATCATTCGCACCTGGGGCAACTATCCGGATGCGGTTGCGTTCTCGGTACTGCTACTGAACCTCTGCGCTCCCTTTATCGATCAGTACACCCAACCGCGCACCTACGGTCATAAACGCGCCAACCGCGGAATGAAAGGAAAGAGCTAATGATGACGGAGATGTTCTCGGCCGTTCGGCGCAGCACACTGGGAATCGGCGTATTCGCGATCGTTACGGCAGGCGTTATCGCTGTCACCCAGCTCGCCACCAAGGAACGGATCGCCGCCAACATTGCTGAAGCCGAAGCGAAAGCGCTCTACCAGATTGTGCCACCCTCGGTGGATGATCAACTGCATGAGCATCGCCTGCCTTTCCACGCACCGGAGCTGGAGCTCGACAATGCAGCCCATGCCTGGCAAGCCATAGTTGATGGGCAGGTTAGCACCGTTATCATGCCCGTGGTCGCACCGGACGGATACAGCGGCGGTATCCGACTGCTGGTGGGTATTAACCGCGATGAAACGGTGGCCGGCGTACGGGTTCTGGCGCACAAGGAGACACCGGGCCTGGGCGATAAGATAGAGCCGTCCAAATCCGATTGGCTGAACGGGTTCGTTGGCAAAACGATGAGCGGACCCGGCGATGACAGCTGGGCGGTAAAAAAGGATGGTGGCCAGTTCGATCAGTTCACCGGTGCTACCATTACACCCAGAGCTGTGGTTAACGCCACCGGACGCGCCATCCAGTATTTCCGTGCTCACAAGGCGCGACTGCTCACGCCGGTGACCGAGCAGACCGGCCAGCCAGAGGGGGCTTCACAATGAGTATCGATTACCGAAAAATCACCCTGAACGGGCTTTGGCATAACAACCCGGCGCTGGTTCAACTGCTGGGCTTATGCCCGCTGCTGGCGGTGACAAGCTCGGTGGTAAACGCCATCGGCCTGGGCCTGGCCAGCACCCTGGTTCTGACCAGCTCCAACCTGACGGTCTCACTATTCCGCCGTCTGGTGCCGGAAACCGTTCGTCTCCCCATTTTCGTGATGATCATCGCATCCTTCGTAACCGCCATTGAGCTGTTGATGCAGGCCTTCACTTACGAGCTCTACCTGATCCTCGGTATTTTTATCCCGCTGATCGTGACCAACTGCGTCATCATGGGCCGGGCCGATGCCTTTGCGGCCAAGAACCCGGTCTCAGCGTCGGTGCTGGATGGCTTTATGATGAGCCTGGGTTTCACCAGCGTTCTGGTTCTGCTGGGTGCAATCCGGGAAGTGCTGGGCACCGGCGCGATCTTCGCCAATATGCATCTGCTGTTCGGCGAAAGTGCTCGCAGCTGGACCCTCACGCTGGCGGAAAATTACGATGGCTTTCTGTTTGCCATTCTGCCGCCGGGCGCGTTTGTCGGGCTCGGTTTGCTGATCGCACTTAAAAATGTGATTGACGCGCGTGCCGAAGCGCGCCGCAAAACGGCACCGGCAACCCCGGCCGCAGGCAGTAAACGGGTCCGGGTTACCGGCTAGAGCCCCCCGCAGCCGCTCTGGTCTCAGGCTGTTCAAGAAATTAACGAGCAGCCTTGACCCGGGCCACTTTATCCATTCAAATGGCGTATTGTTTCAATCACGCGACGTTACTATAAGAAAGCCAACACCGAACAAGGAGTTATGGTGAGTGCGCCCATCCCGATCGTAATTTGTGATGATTCTCGCCTCGCTCGCAAGCAGATGGCGCGCTCTCTGGCGGAATGGAACGTGGAGATCACGGAAGCCAATCATGGCCTGGAAGCGATCGAAGCGGTCCGGGCCGGCAAAGGCCACCTTCTTTTCCTCGACTTGAATATGCCGATCATGGACGGCTATCAGGTGCTAGAACGAATCCGCGCGCAAGACCTGCCCACGCTGGTTATAGTGGTCTCCGGTGATGTTCAGGCAGAGGCCCGCGAACGCGTGATCGGCCTGGGTGCCATGGGCTTTATCAGCAAGCCGATCGATGCCCAGATCCTGCGTGACGCCCTCTCCGAGTACGGTTTGATCGACGAGCTCGAACCCTTGCCTCCAGAGGAGCTGGGACGCACGGCCCACGCCGATACGGCGCTGGAACTAAAAGACTACTATCAGGAGCTTTCCAATGTGGCCATGGGGCGCGCCGCTGAGCTCCTGGCCAAACTCCTGGGTGTTTTTGTTCAGCTACCCGTGCCACGGGTACGGCTGATCGAATGCGAAGAGATCGCGGCCCTGCTCGAGCAATTACGCGTTGAATCCGCCATCAGCAGCACCTTGTGCCAGGGCTTTTTGGGCCCGGGCATTGCCGGCGAAGCTCTGCTGATCTTTGATCAACACAGCCTTGAAGATATGGCGCGCCTGATGAAAATTGATGGCCCGATCACCGATGCGGTGCAGCGGGAGATGTTGATGGACATCGCCAACGTCTTAATCAGTGCCTATCTGGGTGAGCTGGGCCAACAGCTGGATGTGACCTTTAACCAGGGTGCGCCTGTCGTTCTGGGCAAACACTACCGACTGCCGGATACCGACGTTCTCAAGCGGTGGAAGCGAACCCTGTCCATCGAGGTCGGATACCGCATCGAAGGCTACGATATTGGCTGTAACCTGTTGCTCCTGTTCACCGAGGATTCGATCAACGCTCTCAATGAAAGGACCAGGTATCTGTAATGAGCCAGGAACAGACACTGAGTATCGACGCCTTTCACTGGCATATCGGACTGCTGCAGAACCTTGATGTGGGCCTTGTGGTGCTGGATCAGGATCACAAGATCCACCTCTGGAACACCTTCATGGCAAACCACTCGGGACGGACCGACAGCGAGGTCCGCGAACAGGACCTGTTTCAACTGTTTCCGGAACTGCCCAAAGACTGGTTCCGGCGTAAGCTTGAAACTGTTTTCATGCTTCGCAACCGTGCCTTTATCACCTGGCAGGAGCGCCCCTACCTGTTCCATTTCAAACCCGACCGGCCGATTACCGGCAAAGCGGATCACATGTACCAGAACGTGACGCTGATTCCGCTGACATCACCGGACGGCACCGTTCGCCATGTGGGCGTTCTGATCTATGACATGACCGATGCGGCGATGAGCCACCTGGACCTGGAGGTGGCGAATCAGGAGCTCAGCCGACTCAGCCGCACCGACCGCCTGACCGGCCTGTTTAACCGGGGATATTGGGAAGAGTGCCTGGAGCATGAACATGACCGCTTCCTGCGCAGCGGCAACACCAGCAGCCTGATCATGCTCGATATCGACCATTTCAAGCAGATTAATGATACCTTCGGGCACCCGGCCGGAGATGAGGCAATACGCCGGTTAGCGGAACTGATCCGCGAACACACCCGTTCCACCGACACCCCCGGACGCTACGGCGGTGAAGAGTTTGGTATCCTTCTGCCGGATACCCCGGCGGACCGGGCCGAGATACTGGCGGAACGTCTCCGAAAGGCCGCACAGAATACCGTCGTGGTCCACGAAGGCGAGCGTATCCAGTTCACAATCAGCCTGGGCATTGCCGAGGCCTCGGGTGAGAACGGTGAGCATACCGGCTGGCTGAGCCGTGCCGATGAAGCCCTGTACCACTCCAAACAGAATGGTCGTAACCAGACCACCATCAGCTAACTCTTTCGATCGACCCGACCCCCGATGAATGCGGCCAAACGACACGAGATCTTCTCCCGACTGCGGGAGCAAAACCCGAATCCGACCACCGAGCTTAACTACACCACCCCCTTCGAGCTGCTGATCGCCGTTATTCTATCGGCCCAAGCCACCGACGTAGGCGTCAATAAGGCAACCGCGAGACTCTACCCGGTCGCTAATACGCCGGACGCAATCCTCGGCCTGGGGGTCGAGGGGCTCAAGGAGTACATTAAGACCATCGGCCTCTACAACAGTAAGGCTGAGAACGTAATTAAAACCTGTCGTGCACTGATTGAATTGCATGACGGAGAGGTTCCTAGCTCGCGCGAAGCGCTGGAAAAGCTACCGGGCGTCGGGCGCAAAACAGCCAACGTGGTACTCAACACAGCCTTTGGCGAACCGACCATGGCAGTGGACACCCATATTTTCCGTGTATCAAACCGAACACGAATCGCACCGGGTAAAACCGTGCTGGAGGTCGAGAAGAAGCTGCTACGCTTTATTCCCAAGGAGTTTCTTCAGGACGCTCACCACTGGCTGATCCTTCATGGACGCTACGTCTGTACCGCACGTAAACCGCGCTGTGGTGCCTGCATCATTGAGGACCTGTGTGAGTACAAAGAGAAGAGTGACTACGTCGACTGATTTCGATCGATAGAGAGCAGCTCCAGTTATACCCAGATTCTGTGGATAGATCTGTGATTAACAGCTGAGAAAATGGCGCTTGGCAGCATGATTACTGGCTTTACAACAAACTGTCGCGTTCTTGGCCAATGTTTTCTAAGTCATTGTTTTTTATATTTAAATACGATTTGTTCGACAAAATCAAGACTTGACTAAAAGTTTTTTAGTCGCGTGAGAGTCGTGCAGTGGATAAACAATTCCCTTTTAATTACCAAGGGAAATAATAAATCCACTCAGACACGCAGTATCAACACCCCTGACGTCCTGCAGGCCAGCTGTGCATGAATTGGTGGATGAAAGTTTGCTCAGGCCTGGAAGATAACGCCACAGAGACGTTCTGCCGCCTCAACCTCAAACATCAAATCGATGCTAATTGCCTACAAAATCATAAAGTTACGATATTGATATAAACAGGAATACGCAATTTTCCACAGCAGGCAACAGGACGTCACCCGCTTGTGGAAAAGAATATTGAGGGCGCGATGGCGCTAACTGTCAGGAATCTCGATCTCAATGTGACTGGCAGGCCGGCAACAACATGCCAGCACTTCGTCATCACCTAAATCAACCAGGCTATCCTGGACCGGCTCCACTTCTCCATCAAGCAAGCGTACTTTACAGCAGCCACAGTAGCCGCCCCTGCAATTATAGGGGGCGGGTATCTCCTGGGCCTCGAGGGCGTCCAGCAGAGAAAACTCATACTGGTAGTAAAACGTGTGATAGTTACTGACCTTGATTCTGGGGATACCGGACATGGGTCGACGCGTTCCTACAGGTCAAAGCCATCGAAGTCATCGGAATCGACGTCGTTGTCGATCTGACCGACCAGGTACGAGCTGATTTCCGACTCCTGAGGGGCAACCTGTACGTTGTCACTGACCAGCCAGGCATTCATCCAGGGCAACGGATTCTGACGTGCCGGGAAGATCTCCTCCAGGCCTAATGCCTTCATCCGAACGTTGGTAATGTACTCAACATAATCGCCCAGAATGCGTGCATTCAGACCAATCATAGAGCCTTCGCTGAACAGGTATTCAGCCCAGTCCTTCTCCTGCTGCGCCGCTTCCTTGAAGATCCGGTAAACGTCCGCCTCGCACTCCTTCGCAATCTCCTTGAACTCAGGATCATCGGTACCGGCTTTCATCAGATTCAGCATATGCTGAGTACCGGTCAGGTGCAGCGCCTCATCACGGGCGATCAGACGAATGATCTTGGCATTCCCCTCCATGATTGCTCGTTCGGCAAACGCGAAGGAGCAGGCAAAGCTGACATAAAAGCGGATCGCCTCAAGCACATTGACCGATACCAGCGTCAGGTAAAGCGTTCGCTTCAGATTGTAGAGAGTAGCGTCCAGGCTGCGCCCCTCTACCTGGTGAACACCGGGCCCCAGCACCGTGTAGATATTTACCAGCTCAATAAACTCATCGTACAGGCGGGTAACCGATTCAGCGCGGCGCACAATTTCCGGATTGGTCACAATCTGGTCGAACACAGCAGACGGCTCGGTGACGATATTCCGGATGATATGGGTATAGGAACGGCTGTGAATGGTCTCACTGAACGCCCAGGTCTCAAACCAGGTTTCCAGCTCGGGCAGTGAAACCACCGGCAGGAAAGCCACATTCGGGGAGCGCCCCTGCACAGAGTCCAGCAACGTCTGGTACTTGAGGTTACTCAGAAAGATATGCCGCTCATGCTCCGGCATCTTCTGGAAGTCTTTGCGGTCGGTACTGAGATCAACCTCTTCAGGACGCCAGAAAAACGATAGCTGTTTTTCGATCAGCTTTTCGAAAATCGGGTATTTCTGCTTGTCATAACGGGCCACGTTCACATTACGGCCGAAGAACATCGGTTCACGGGTGGCGTCATGATCGCTCGAACTGAAAGTGGAGTAGGCCATTCACGTTTCCTGAATGCAAAAGCACGGTACACCCCCTGCCCTCAGACCGAGGCCAGGGGAGATATAAATCAATAACTTGGACTAAAGCCTAAATCAGAGCTTGCAGGCGCCGCCTTCACAACCCATATCGTCGTGCGAATCCTTCGCACCATCCCGGGTATTGTGATAGTAGAGCGTCTTAACACCGTATTTATAGGCTGTAAGCAGATCTTTGAGCAGCTGCTTCATCGGCACCTTTTCGCCCGGGAACTTGGTCGGGTCGTAGTTGGTGTTGGCCGAAATCGACTGATCGACAAACTTCTGCATGATACCCACCAGCTGGAGATACCCGTCGTTGTTCGGAATCGACCAGAGCAACTCATAGTCATCCCGCAGGCGCAGATACTCAGGCACAACCTGCTTCATCACCCCATCTTTACTCGACTTCACCGATACAAACCCGCGAGGCGGCTCGATACCGTTGGTGGAGTTGGTAATCTGCGAGGAGGTTTCACAGGGCATCAGGGCCGTCAGCGTACTATTGCGCAGGCCAAACTCGCGGATATCCTCACGCAGAGTTTCCCAGAAGTAGTGCAGAGGTTCCTCGCAGAAATCATCCACATCGCGCTTGTAGGTATCGATGGGCAGCAATCCCTGAGCATAGGTGGTCTCGTTGAACTTCGGACAGGGGCCCATCTCCTTGGCCAGCGCATTGGATGCCTTCAGCAGATAGTACTGAATCGCCTCAAAGGTTCGATGCACCAACCCGTTGGCGGAACCATCGGAGTAACGCACACCGTGTTTGGCCAGGTAGTAAGCAAAGTTGGTTACGCCCACGCCCAGTGTGCGTCGGTTCATGGTCGCGTTATAGGCTGCCGGCACCGGGTAATCCTGGTAGTCAAGCAGGCTGTCCAGCGCACGCACAATCAGATCCGCCAGATTTTCGAGTTCGTCCAGGTTCTCCAGCGCGCCCAGGTTAAAGGCGGACAAGGTACACAGCGCGATCTCACCATCCGGATCGTTTACATCCTTCAAAGGCTTGGTAGGCAGCGCGATCTCCAGACACAGGTTGGACTGCTTAACCGGAGCGACCTTCGGGTCGAAGGGGCTGTGGGTATTGCAGTGATCCACGTTCTGCACGTAGATACGACCGGTAGACGCACGTTCAGAGGCCAGCAAACCGAACAGCTCCACCGCTTTCATGGTCTTCTTGCGGATGTTGGGGTCCTGCTCGTACTGAACGTAGAGACGCTCGAACTCATCCTGATCGGCGAAGAAGGCCTCATACAGCCCCGGCACTTCGTGCGGGCTGAACAGCGTGATGCTCTCGCCCTTGATCATGCGCTGATACATCAGCTTGTTAATCTGTACGCCATAATCGATATGCCGTACGCGGTTTTCCTCCACCCCGCGGTTGTTCTTGAGCACCAGCAGGGATTCAACTTCCAGGTGCCAGATCGGGTAGAACAGCGTTGCAGCACCGCCACGTACACCACCCTGTGAGCAGGACTTCACCGCGGTCTGGAAATGCTTGTAGAACGGGATACAGCCGGTATGAAACGCCTCGCCGTTGCGGATCGGGCTACCCAGCGCGCGTATACGCCCCGCGTTGATACCGATACCCGCACGCTGAGATACGTATTTTACGATCGCAGCGGCAGTAGCATTGATGGAATCCAGGCTGTCGTCTGTCTCAATCAGTACGCAGGAGCTGAACTGACGCGTCGGCGTACGCACACCTGCCATGATCGGCGTCGGCAGCGACAGTTTGAATTGGGAGGTGGCATCATAGAAGCGCTTAACGTAATCCAGGCGCGTCTCTTTCGGATAACCGGAGAACAGGCAGGCAGACACCAGCATGTAGAGCAGCTGCGGGCTTTCGTAGACTTCGCCACTGACCCGGTTTTGTACCAGATACTTCCCTTCCAGCTGCTTGACCGCCGCATAGCTGAAGTTCATATCCCGCTCGTGGGCCAGGTACGCGTTCAGCTCATCCAGCTCTTCACGGGAATAGTCGGTAAGCAAGTGACGGTCATACCGCTTCTCTTCCACCATCTTGGCGACATGATCGAACAGGTGGGGCGGCTCAAAGCTACCAAAAGCGCGCTTGCGCAAATGGAAAATGGCCAGACGGGCCGCCAGGTACTGGTAATCCGGCGCATCCTCCGATATCAGATCAGCTGCTGACTTGATCAGTGTCTCGTGGATATCGGAGGTCTTGATTCCCTCGTAGAACTGCAGGTGGGCTCTGAGCTCAACCTGAGATACCGAGACGTTTTCCAACCCTTCAGAGGCCCAGATGATGACCCGATGAATTTTTTCCAGATCAATCGGCTCACGCCGCCCGTCACGTTTGGTAACCATCAGGTCTTGCTGCATTTAGCTCATCCCTTCCATATTGTGACACCCAGACGACCTGCCCCGGCGGGGAACTGCTGGATGTTTTTTGAACGGCCGCTTTTTGTCGCTGTTATGCGTCATGCTACGATTGGTGAAAAAATCAGCAGAAACACAACATCTAGTACGGCTTCGATTTTAAAGCACTAAATATAGTGAGTAGCGTACCGATTTCAACACTTGAAATTTGTGCGTATCACTGCCCTACCCCGACCTGACAGCAGAGAATACAGGCATCACGCGGTCTGCCGGGAAGGCAGAATACAGTAGAATTTTTTTCATGGAAGAGCCAATTTTATACAAAATTATGCATGTCAAAAAAGCCTGCAAAAGCCTGATCTTTACCCTTTACAATCGGCCTTCCGAGCTCTATCATGCGCGCCCTCTGGTGAGGTTCCCGAGTGGCCAAAGGGATCAGACTGTAAATCTGACGCGAAAGCTTCGGTGGTTCGAATCCACCCCTCACCACCATCCCAAATTGCTTTCTCCACTGAGTTAATCGCCCACTCTTCAGGCAAGGTATAACTCGTGGATGAGAACCACCGAAGGTGGTTCGAGCCGAGCACGCAGTGCGAGACGACGTTGAGCTGCGAAGCAGCGCAATCCGGGAATCTTCCCGATCGGGTAGGAGGAGGTCTTGCGACCTCCGTCCTCTCACACCACCGTACGTGCGGTTCCGCATACGGCGGTTCATGATACACATTTAAGCCGATGATACTGATCCATCAGCGATACCAGTCCGATGCGATCAAACACCTTCTTCGGCAACGCCTGATTCAAATGAGAGGCGCACGAGTTCCACCAAGGACCACGCCCATTGGTCGCACTGCGCCAAGCCCTGTCTTCAGACAGACCCAGTCGCATCAGCATCTTGACCCGGGTGAACGGCCGCTTCCATTGACGCCAGAGGATTTTGCGCAGATGCCGGCGGATCCAGCCATCCAGCGCCTCGAAGCTCCCTTTCACATCGCTATATCGGAAGTAGTTGATCCAGCCCCGCAGTTTCGGGGTCAGTATCTCGACCGTCCGATAGATCCTCTGTCCTCGACCTCGGCGAAGCACCTGCTTGATCGTAGCCTTCAGTCTCTTCAGCGACTTCTCTGCCACTTTGAGCCGGATATTCCGCGTGCGATTATCCACGCTATAGCCCAGAAAACTCCTGTTCCAAGGTCGATCAACCGCACTCTTATCACGATTGACGCGAAGCTTGAGTCGGCGCTCAAGATAATCGGTCAATGAAGCAAGAACACGCTCTCCCGCCTTCCGGCTTTTCACGTAGATGTTGCAGTCGTCCGCGTACCGGCAGAACCGGTGGCCCCGCCGTTCCAGCTCTCGATCCAGATCCGTCAACAGGATATTGGACAGCAAAGGTGAGAGAGGGCCACCCTGGGGCGTACCTTCCTGCCGTGCCGTCACAACACCTCCCTCCATGATCCCGGCCTCTAAATAGGCACGGAGCAGTTTCAGGAGACGTTTGTCCGTGATCCGACGCGCCAACCGCGACATCAGGATGTCGTGGTTGACCCGGTCGAAGAACTTTTCCAGATCGATATCGACCACCCAACGGCGCCCCTCTTCCATGTAGGACC
>NZ_AUAZ01000045.1 GCF_000428985.1 Marinobacterium litorale DSM 23545
TTCCATGATGGGCTCCTTCTTTACGATTGGTTGAGTCAACTACCAATCTGGCACATAAATGCCATAGGAGGGGGAGTCCATCCCATTTCCCTAACTAGGATCTTACGTTGATGTTTAGCTCGACAGGACGAAGAGTTTTGGCGGTGTGCATGTTGCACAGCAGTTTTATAATTTCTGTATACAGAATAACCGGTGTATAGGCGTAGTATGCTTAAACTGGCATGCCCGGAACGGGGGTTGCTCTGAAGGTTAGTGAAAGCAATCTTCCAATTAACCTTCGGGATACGATTATGGAAACGACAGATTACCCTTTGAGCGAAGTGCCCAAAGACAAACGTAAGGGGCTCTTTTCGATCTCAGTTGTACTACTTGGCTTCACCTTCTTTACGTCTACGATGTGGGCGGGAGGGAGTCTTGGTCAGGCGTTTGAATTTAAGGAGCTTATGGTTGCCATCCTGATTGGTAACCTGCTGTTGGGAGGGTATGCAGCCACACTGGGCTATATAGCCTGCAAAAGTGGTTTGAATACGGCGTTGATGGGACGTTTCTGCTTCGGCGAGGTGGGCAGCAAGTTGTCTGACTTCGTGCTGGGCTTCACGCAGATCGGCTGGTATGCCTGGGGCACCGCGACCATGGCTATTGTGCTGGTCAAGACTACAGGGCTACCCGAGTCCTTCGAAATTCCTTTGATGATATTCTTTGGCTTCGCGTTTTGCTTGACTGCCATGGTGGGTTACAAGGGCATGGATATGCTCTCTCGTATCGCTGTTCCAGCGATGATGCTTTTTATACTGGTCAGTCTCTATACCGGTATTGTTGATGTGGGCGGTTTCGCGGGTCTTGCGGGTCAGAAGCCGACTGAGAGTATGGGCTTTGCCGCGGCAATTACCGTGATAATCGGTACCTTTGTTTCCGGTGGTACTCAGGCTACGAACTGGAGCCGTTTTGCCAGCAGCCCCAAGGTTGCCGTCATCGCGACTATGGCAGCTTTCTTTTTTGGTAACGGACTGATGGTGCTTACCGGCGCGCTTGGCTCTCTGATCTACCAGCAGGCTGATATCGTCGATGTGATGCTCGCGCAGGGATTTGTGATTCTCGCCGTACTGATGCTGTTCCTGAATATCTGGACGACACAGGACAACACCATCTATAACTTCGCTGTCGCCGGCTGCAATTTGATGCGCACCGATAAACGCCGTCTCGTTACGGTCGGTGGTGCGGCCATTGGCATCGTTCTGGCTGTAGGCGGTATGTACAATATGCTGATTCCTTTCCTGGTTCTGCTGGGTACCTTTATTCCGCCCATCGGTGGTGTGATCATGGCGGATTTCTGGGTAAAGCACCGTGGCGAATATCCCAAGCTTCAAGAGACTGAGCTGCCCGCATTTAACTGGATCGGTTTGTCGTCCTACGCTGCAGGCTCCGCTGCCGCCTATTTCTCCCCGGTGTTGCCGCCAGTGGTCGGTGTTTTTGCAGCGTTGATCGTGTATTCGGTGTTGATCAAAGCCACTTCTGCCCAGCCTGCGCTGAGTGAGGCTTAAGGCTCTGTATGGCGATCACCTGCGCTGACATTACTCGCTTACCTGGCCTGGAAACGATCCGCTTTCGGGCTGGGCTTCAAGGGGGCAATCGCGTTGTACGCTGGCCCTACTGTGCGGAGAACGACAGCATAGCGCCCTGGGTAAGCGGTGGAGAGTTGGTTTTCGTAACGGGTATTAATCATCGCCGTAACGAGTTCAATCTACTTCAACTGGTTGAAGAGGCCGTTCAGTATGATGTGGCTGGTTTGGTGATACTCACCGGGCCTGAGTACATACAGACGATTCCAAACCGGGTGTTAGAGCGGGCCAATCAGGTTGGGCTTCCCATATTAGAGCAGCCTTATTCCTTAAAGTTGGTTGTAGTCACTGAGGTGATCAGCAACGCGATTGTGCAGGAAAACTTGATTGGTCAATCCACCCGCTTGTTTTTGACTCGGCTAATTAACGGCTTCGCTGATACTCCAGAGCTCATTAGGCTCAAAGCTGCGGAGCTTGGCTTAAAGGATGAGCAACCTTACCGCATCTTGGCCTTGAAAACCGATCAGTGTCATCAGGAAGTAAGCAAACCTGACCGGTCTCACAGCCACGAATGGCACTTCGGCTTGAACCAACTTGAGCAGCAGGTGGAAAGTCTGCTCAAGCGTCGAAGTATTGATTGGCCGGTGCTGCGGTTTGATAAAGACCTGATAGCGATCTGGCCCTGTGATAAGGATCAGCAGAGCAGTCAGGCTGAAGAGCTACAGGCAGCACTGGACCGTGTTCAGACGCAACTACCTCACGCGCCCATTTTTATGGGGGTCAGTGATTTCCAAACGACGCTTAGCCAGCTATCCGGTGCAGTAGAGCAAGCGCGCCAGGCGTTGCAGTTCGTTGTTCAGGGCAAAGCACAAAAGCTGTTTTTTTTCGATCAGCTGGGCATCGCTCGTCTATTCGCTGCGATACCGCAACGTAAGCTGCTTACCCAGTTTTGTGAGCAGCAACTTGGAGCCCTCTGCTTCGCCCAAGACAGTCAGTCTTTAGCTTTGAAAGAGACGCTGATCTGTTACTTGAATCATTTTGGTAATCAGCAGCAGACCGCCGATACGCTGGGAGTTCATCGCAATACCCTGCGCCAGCGGCTTGCCCGGATAGACCAAATACTGGGCCATAGTCTGAGTGATCCTTTCACCCGTCTGAATGTGCAGAATGCGCTGCTGATCGAGCAGATCATCCTGCAGCGGCACGGCCTATGATGTTGACCCCGTTTTTGAGATATGAGTGTTGTGAATATTGGAAATGCTGAAGGTTCAAAGGGGTTCTAGACAATACCTTTAGAAAGAGGAGGACAGGTCACTAAAAGTTCCCGATATAAATAATGTGCTAATCAGGGGGAGGGTTTTCCTTGGGGTCAGGTCATCCCACCCCAGCAGTATCACTGGAAAACGACTTTTCCCCTAGAGCTATACGAACGCTCTGGCCGCTGATATCAGTTACGTTGATCCGCTTGTCACGCTTTTTCCAGCTACTTGGTTGTCGTTTTGAAGTCAGTCATAGCTTTCCCTGTATCACAAAAGCTGCTTCTATATCGTTCTGATAGCTGCCGAACGATTCTTGAATAGAGCACCAACATCTCTGTAAGCCATTAACCACGCGGGATACGTTGCCTGCGCTCGCTGTACTATGCTTTAATCATCCAAGCAGAAATCCGCGGGTGTAGTTCAATGGTAGAACGGGAGCTTCCCAAGCTCTTAACGTGGGTTCGATTCCCATCACCCGCTCCAGCCTTGCTGCCCGAATAAAACAATTGCTGCATATTGGATCAACAGTTGACTCGGCTTTCTGTAGCTGCCGGCTCCATCCAACTATTGAAGAAAGAAACTAGCGATGGTGAATACCGATTTCATTGATCTGCTCAAAACCCTGATTCGCCAACCCAGTGTGGTTGGGGCCGAGCACTCTTTCTTCAGGGTGCTGCAGCGTGAGCTGGAAGAACGCGGCGCCAAAGTGACCTGGTATGAGGGGTTGCTGGTTGCGCAGGGAAAAGACCCGTTTAGCCTGATGTTTTCGGCGCATATCGACAGGCATGGCTTGATCTGCACGGGCCCTAACGAGTTTCAGTATTCGGCGTTTATCGCGGCCAATAGAACGGACCTGTTGAATAACTCGGTGTCTGAAGAGTTGATGACAAAGATCACCGAGCGTTATCAATCCCACCCGGTATTCGCATACGAGCCTTGGTCCGGTGCCTATAGGGGCAGCGGTACCATCAAAAACACCTATGTGTGTGAATATAGAAACAACCTGATTTTCGAGATTGACGGGCTTGAAAGTGTGGTGGCTGGAACACCGGTCGCGTTCAAGGATAAGTTGAAGCTCGATGATGATCGTATATACGGCCAGCTCGATAACGTGTTGTCGGCTGCTGCGCTGGTTCATCTGTTTAGTCAGGGTTTCGAAGGGACAGCGTTTTTTACGGCTCAAGAGGAAGCGGGTAAAAGCTGGCGCTACCTGCTCGAGTGGTTCCGCCGATTTGGCGGATCAACCAATAGACTCTTTGTTGTCGATACCAGTCCTTTTCCGGATGCTGAGGCGGCTAATAAGCAGCAGCTGGTTTTAAGAACAAAGGATGCCAACGCGTCATTTAATGACGATGCGACCAGGATTGTTGAAGAGATCTGTATGCGCGGTGGCTTGAGCTATGTCTACAAGGACAGGTATGTGGAAGAGCTTAACAAGCAGCAGATATCCCAAGGGGAGAAGCCGCGATCCATCGGCAGTACCGAATTGGGCAGGATAATCGCGAGCTCCAATGGGTTGGTCGATGGCTCAACCATACAGGTCCCCACAACGGGCTACCATACCATGGAGGAGTCCGCGTCCTGGGAGTCGGTGGAGGCCTTCATCCAGGTGTTGAGCCTGTTACAAACTGAAGTTCGTAATTAGTTAAGTATTTCCGCCTCTGCTCCCTAGTCGGCATTCTGGCTGGTGGTTTCGGTCAGGTTCTTCAACTCTTGTGCTAAAAGGTCGTAAACAACCCGGACACGTCGGCTGGTGTGTAACTCCCGGTGAGCAACCAGCCAAACCGGAATTTCCAGGTCGAACAGGTCCGGTAGCACACAGACGAGATCGTCAAAAAGAGCGCCGGTATCCATCGGCAGGAAACCCAACCCAAGTCCTTCGCGGATCAGTTGCAGCATACAGTTGCCGCTGGCGGTTCGAGTGCGGAACTGCTCGGGGCGTAGCCTGAGCCCCTGTTCCGCCAGTCCGGTGATGAGCGCCTCCGTGTCATCAATGCCGACGAAGTCCTGATCTGCCAGGTCGTCGAAACTCCGGGGCGTGCCAACCTCGTCCAATAGCCTACGGGCGGCGTAGATGCGGGCGCGTAAAGATCCAATTCGGCGAGCGATCAGGTCCGGTTGTGTCGGTTGGGTATGACGGATAGCGATGTCCGCCTCTCGCTGGAGCAGATCTCGAATCTGGTCGGAAGCAACCACTTCCACCAGGATACCTGGAGCCTGCTCGCGCAGTTTTCGCAGCATCGGTGGCAGGTAATAAGTGGCCAGCATCTCGGTTGCCGTGATGCAAACGTTCCCCTCAACCGCCTGGGACTGCCCGGAGGCTACCCGTGAAATCCGGTTTGCCGCTTCCGCCATCGTCTGCACATGTTCCAGTAGTTCAAGGCCGGCCGAGGTCAGGCGTAGCTTGCGATGACCACGCTCAAACAGGGTTACGCCCAGCGATTGCTCTAACCCGGTTACCTGACGGCTCAAGGTGGGTTGAGTCTGTTGGAGTGCACGAGCAGCGGCGGAGAGAGAGCCCTCTTCGGCGGCGGCAAGGAAGGCACGTACCTGGTTCCAGTCGAAGGCGATGTTATTCCAGTTCATCGATTTATGTATGGCTGATGATCGAATTTAGCCATTCTATAGCTGATTGGCGTATGGTCAAATGAGCGTACGAACAACGCAGCACCAGTCAGGGAATCCATTATGGCCGTCACATCATCCGAGTTCTGGGATCGAGTCGCTGCTGGTTACAGCAAGCGCCCCATCGCCGACACCGAAAGTTATGCCAGAAAACTGGCCGCGACACAGGCACTTATGCACCCAAACATGCAGGTGCTGGAGTTTGGGTGCGGGACCGGGTCGACAGCGCTGGAACATGCCCCACATGTGTCGCAAATCGTCGCGACTGATCTATCCGCTACGATGATTGCTATCGGTCGCGAGAAGGCGGCGCGTGCTGGGGTGGGTAATGTGAATTTCAGGCAGTCAGGGGTTGAGGCGTTTGAAGCGCCCGATGGTCGTTTCGATATGGTGCTGGCGCTGAATCTCCTTCACCTGCTACCGGATCGTGCGGCGGCGCTGTCAAAGATTCACCGGTTGTTGAAACCGGGCGGTGTATTCATCTCGAGTACGGTTTGCCTTGCCGACCGGATGTGGTTCCTGCGACCGATTGTTCCGATTATGCAGTGGTTTGGAAAAGCGCCCTATGTGAGTTTTCTGAGAGTCGATACGGTATTGCAGGAAGTGGTAACGGCCGGCTTTGAAGTACAGGAGCACTGGACACATAGCCGTGCAAACTGTCTGTTCCTGGTCAGTAAAAAGGTTGGTATTGGCTAAGTGCTCTTGTGAGACTGGGGCGAAGATCACGCCTTCTAAAGCTACAAGAATCAAGTATACTTTGTTTGTTAGATATATCTAAATTAGAAAAATCAAAATAAAGGTGGTTCATGCTGAAACATTATAAGCCGCTTGCGCTGATGGGGGCTTTGTTCACTGCCGGTGCTGTGCATGCACAGGGAGTAGTCGCGAATGGGCAGACTGTTGTCATGAAGGGGGATGGCAGCGGTGCTCCTTGTCTTGCGTGTCACGGAATGGACGGTGCCGGTAATGATGCGGCAGGATTCCCGCGTCTTGCCGGGCTCGACGCTGACTATATTGCCAAACAGATCCGTGACTATAACGCGGGGTCGCGGGTCAGCCCTATCATGCAACCCAACGTCGACAATCTTTCCGAACAGCAGATTCAGGATGTGGCCGCGTATTACGCTACGCAGCCTGTACCCACTGCAAGCAGCGATAGCGATGCAGAGCTTGTCGCCAGTGGTGAAGTGCTTGCAACGCGCGGTGACTGGGATAATTACATCCCCGCTTGCGAGAGCTGCCATGGCCCGGATAGTCAGGGCATGGGGGCCACCTTCCCGGCGCTGGCCGGCCAACATCCGACCTATATCAAACAGCAATTGATGGCCTGGCGTAGTGGTACCCGGTACAACGACCCCAATCAATTGATGACCGGCGTTGCTGAGCGCTTGAGTGACACACAGATCGAAGCGGTTGCCGCCTATCTGGGCAGTCTGCAGGCCGTTTCGGCGCAGGGAGGGCAGTGATCATGACGTTATTTAAAACGACGCTACTGACCGCTGCAGTTGTGATGACTCAGCCCCTGGCCTTTGCCGCTGAACCCAAGGTGCCGGTCCAGTTGCCCGAGTATAAAGAGGGGCAGTATATCCATCAGGCCCCCACGATCGATGACCTGATGAGCGATGAGTCGATTCATCCAGAGCTGCGTAAAGTGATCCTCAAAGGTCACGATATGTTCATGAACACTCAGCAGTTCCGCGGCAAGTACGTATTCAACGATATGAACTGCAAAACCTGCCATATGGGGGAAGGGCGTATGAACTGGTCGGCTCCGGTGTGGCCGGCAGCAACCACCTTGCCTGATTACCGTGGCAAGAATAAGCACGTCAACTCGCTTGAAGAGCGTATTGCCGGATGCTTCGCCTACTCGATGAATGGCACACCGCCCGCCTATGGCAGCGACGATATGCTGGCGCTGGCGGCCTATCACCAATGGCTGGCCAAGAGTGCACCGGTGTATGAAAAGAACATCGGCGGACGTGGTTTCAGCCATCTCGGTAAAAACATTCCGGAAGATATCTCCTATGAAAAAGGGGAAGCGGTATATCAGGCCAACTGCGCGATCTGTCACGGCAACGACGGGGCCGGTCAGAAAAAAGCGGGTAAGGTTGTTTTCCCACCGTTATGGGGGGATGGCGCCTATAACTGGGGTGCCGGTATGACCCGTATCTTCACGGCGGCTTCGTTTATCAAGAACAACATGCCGCTGAGCAAACCTGGCTCATTAACCGATGAGGAGGCCTGGAATGTCGCCTGGTATATCAATAGCCAGGAGCGTCCTCAGGACCCGCGCTACACGGGGAATGCCAGGGAAACACGTGAAAAATATATCAACTTCCACAAGCATTCCCGTTACGGCACCGAGGTTAACGGTGTTGTTCTGGGACAGCACGACAATACCGGCGAGAAACCCTTCCTCAAGCCGGATAACCTGAAACCACGTACATTCGACTGATATCAGCGCCCAATAGCGGCGGAGTTTTCCGCCGCTATCCCTCATCCAAGCGGTTTCTTTCTTACGCTCTACATTGTCTTCACACTGTCCGACTCAAATTGATACATAGGTGTCGCAATCCTGATGGTTCAGTTGGCGGTGGTATTGCACTATCTGAACCCAGATAGATACGCCCGACGACCGTTCGATTTGAGAGGAAACGCATGAGCCGTGCAGCCACTGAAGCATTGATCTTCGAGTACTACCGCACCTTCAATCAGGGAGATATGGATGGGTTCCTGAGCCTGCTGTCCGATGATGTTGTGCATGACATCAATCAAGGCCAGCGAGAAGTGGGGCTGACCGCCTTTTCACGTTTTATGGCGCATATGAACCGCTGCTACCGTGAGCAGCTGTGTGAAATCTCGATCATGAGTAGCGCCGATGGCACCCGCGCCGCCGCCGAGTTTGTGGTTCATGGCGAATACCTGGAAACCGATGAGGGCTTACCCGAAGCTCGCGGTCAGATCTACCGTCTTCCCGCCGGTGCTTTTTTCCAGATACGTGATGGCAAGATCGCCCGCGTTACCAATTACTATAACCTGAACGACTGGCTGTCCCAGGTAGGCGCAACCCAAGCGAGCGCATGACCCGGCTGAACGTTTGGTAGATGGCGAAAAACGGGTATGATCCCGGCCATGAATAAAACCCGATTGATGACACTGCGTGGCGCTGAACTGGAGCCCTGGCTGGCCCATGTGGCGGCGCTGCGCATCCGCGTATTCCGCGATTTTCCCTATCTCTACGATGGCAGTGAGGCCTATGAGGCTCAGTATCTACGCACGTACGTGGAAACCGACTCTGCAATCTGTGTTCTTGCACTGGATGGTGACTGCGTCGTTGGGGCCTCCACCGGGCTTGCTCTCAATGATGAGACGGCCGCTTTTCGTAAACCCTTTGAGCAGGCCGGTATGGATACCGCCGATATCTTCTATTGCGCTGAATCTGTACTGCTGCCGGCGTATCGCGGCGGTGGAATTTACCGCCACTTTTTTACAGAGCGGGAAGATCAGGCGCGCCGGCTCGGGAAAACGCTGTCGGTTTTTTGCGCTGTTCAGCGGCCCCAGAATCACCCACTTCGACCGGTGGACTATCAGCCCCTGGATGAAGTCTGGCAGCGTTTCGGATACCGCAGCGCCCCTGGCTTGATTACTCAGTTTGGTTGGAAAGATATCGATCAACCTGAAGAGAGCGATAAGCCGATGCAGTTTTTTTGTAAGAGGTTGGGATGAATCGCGTACTGAAACTGGCAGCGGCCCAGTACCCCATCGATTTTGTTGGTACCTGGGAGAATTTCCGCGCCAAGATCATCGGCATGGTGGAAGATGCTCGCTCACAGGGGGCTAATTTTTTGCTCTTTCCCGAGTACTTCAGCATGGAGCTGGCCTCGCTGTTTGAGGCTGACGTCTACAGCTCCCTGTCGGCTCAGCTGGAGATGATGCAGACCCTGCATGAACCCTTTCTGGAGCTGTTTACAGAGCTGGCTCAGGCGTACCAGATACATATCCTGGCCGGTACCTTTCCGCTGCAGCTCTCCAGAGAACGTTTCGTCAACCGCGCCTGGCTGTTCAGGCCCAGCGGCACGTGTGACTATCAAGACAAGCTGCAGATGACGCGGTTTGAGTCTGAGCAGTGGTTTATCAGCGCCGGTGATGAGATTCGGGTGCTGGATACGGTGTTTGGCAAGGTTGGTATCTGCATCTGCTATGACAGTGAGTTTCCATTGATCGCCCGTCGTCAGGTGGAGCAGGGGGCTGATCTGATTCTGGTACCCAGCTGTACCGATACCCAGGCCGGTTATTACCGGGTCCGTATCGGTTGTCAGGCCCGTGCGCTGGAAAACCAGTGCTTTGTTGCTCAGGCACCAACCATTGGGCAGGCCCGCTGGTCAGAAGCCGTTGATATCAACTCTGGGCGTGCCGCTATTTACACGCCGGTGGACTATGGCTACCCGGATAACGGCGTTCTGGTTGAGGGCGCAGAGGGCGAACCCGGCTGGGTCGTGGCTGAGCTGGACCTGGAGGCCCTGGCCCAGGTTCGCGCCGAGGGCCAGGTGTTCAACCATCGGGACTGGAGCAGCCAGTTTCGATTTTCCTGATACCGAGACGGATCGGAACCCCGGTCAGCTCACGGCGAAAATAGTCAGCTCAACGCAATCCGGGCGACGAATGCCGGTGCCCACGAATACGCGCTCGGTAATCCACTGAAAGCGTTCCGATGCCGTCTCGAAAACCGGTGTGCAGCGAAAATAGATCTCGGATGGATCCACGGCTACGCCGTCAATCAGCTTCTGGGTGACTTCCGGGGAAGCCACGCGCACGGCCCGATTCTGAATGAAAATGCGTTCGCCGCTGTCCAGTTCGACGATGTAGCGTGCATCGAGCTCAGCCCGGCGGGCCGTTGCGATCAACTGAAAATCCGCGCCCGCACTTAGCACACGGCCCTGCCAGTCTGTTCCTTTTATTTCACCGCCGGTGATGGGAATGACCCGTCGCAACCCAGCATCGATTTGACCGACCTCGATCGGAGCGTCCACTTCCACGCGCAGTGTTGCAAAATACTCTAGAGCCGGTACATCCACGCTATATTCCTTATTCTGGCAGTGGGCCAGCGTGTGGCTGGCCCCGCTCGCTGGAGCTTTAGTGGTCGTAGTTATCAACGATATTGCGGAACTCGGCAAGCGCAGCCGCCGCATCAACATCGCGATCCGCTACGGAATCGATCCAGATCTGATCGATGCCTTTACGCAGCTCATTAAGCTGCTGAACCCGTTTATCATCAGGCTCCAGGCGGACGACGTTGACGCCTTTCGCTTCCGCCTCGGCGATCCCGGCCTTATCGCCTTCGCCCCAGGCCTGTCCTGCCAGCTTGGCGAGTTTCTCGCCTGATACGCTCATGATCGCGTCCTGATCTTCCTTACTCAGATCAGCAAACACGTCGGGGTTCATGAAAATGGTAAAAGCCGTGGTGTAGAGACCCTTAGGGAACAGCGTAAGATCGGTGCTGACCTCGGCAATATGCAGGAATTTCTGGTCCAGTGCGGGCAAGAAGGTACCGTCAACCACACCTTGCTGCATCATCTCATAGGATTTAGGCGCGGGTGCACCCACCGGGCTCACACCCATCCTTTCGGCGAGGGTTGATACCATACCGCCACCGATGCGCATCTTCTTGTCCTTCAGGTCGTCGAGATCGTTTACCGGAAAGCTCGTATTGAGTTGTCCGGGGCCGTGAACAAACATGCTCAGAACATGAAGGCCTTCGTACTCGCCAGCTTGTTCAAAGTATTTTTTGTAGACGCGCCAGAGTGCAACGGAGCCTGATTCAGCGCTGCTAATCTCGCCTGGAATCTCAGCTACGCTTGGCAGCTTGAAGCGACCGGACAGGTAACCATTTACACTAAAACTGACATCCACAACACCGTCTTCAACGGCGGCGAACAGGGTTTTGGGATGGCCTGAATGGTTTTCGATTTCAATGTTAACACGGCCTTCCGTTGCTTCCTCAACCCACTTGGCCCAGGTCGGCCAGACGGTTTCGTTTTGCGGGCTGGTAGGGGGGAGCCAGGTGGCGACGCGCAGCGTGGTTTCCGCGGCGTGGGTTGAGAGAGTAATGCCGAGGCCCAGAGCGCCGAATAATGCGTTTTTGACGATGCTGTTCATGGTTTTTCCCATTGTTTTTGTTTTCAGGAAAAGTGGGGGTTTTCTGCTGTGAAAACGATGCCCTTACACGCCTGACAATATTTGACGCAAAAACAGTTGTCAACATAAACATATTGACAAGAAAACCACCTGGTTGGCAGCAATGATCGGGTGACTTGAGGGACGGGATCTTGAGTAAAGCGAGGGGAAACAGGTCACCGGGACAGGCCTATCCCGGTGACTAGAGCTGTCTGGTTACCAGTTGCCAACCACGTAACCGAGTTTATCCGGGAGCCAGAGTGCCAGGCCCGGAATCAGCATTACCAGCAGCAGGCTGACGGCCATCGAAAGGACGAAGATCAGGGTCCATCCCAGCGTCTGTTCCAGCCTTATATTGGCGATACGGGTTGTTACCATCAGATTGACGGCGACGGGAGGTGTGAACTGGCCGATCGCGATATTCATCGCCAGTAGAATACCGAACCAGACCGGGTTCCAGCCAAAGTGCTGCATCAGTGGCAGAAGGATAGGAATCAGAATCAGGTAGATCGAGATGGCATCCAGCAGCATGCCGGCAAAGAGTACCAGCAACATGACCAGTCCGAGCAGTATCCAGCCGTTATCAGACAGCGACAGCATCGCCTCAGCCAGATGGCGGAAGGTGCCCAGCGTTGTGCCTGCCCAAGCAAAAATCCCTGCCAAAGCGATGATAAACATCACAATACCCGAGGTGATAGCGGCATCACCCATCAGATTCCAGAGGTCCTTCAGGGTCAGCTTGCGGTAAATCAATGTACCGACCAAAACACCGTACGCAACGGCGACCACGGCCGCTTCGGTCGGAGTGAACAGGCCGGAGCGTAAGCCGCCGAGTATCAGCACCGGAGCGAATAGCGCAGGCAATGCTTGCCGGAAGCTTTCACCCAGCGGTGGGCGTTCGGTGTCCTCAGGATTCTCCCAGCCGTAACGACGAGCCAGAAGCCAGGCCGGAATCAGCAGGGATAGTCCTGCCAAGACGCCAGGAATCAGACCCGCCGCAAACAGTGCACGTAGATCCACACCCGGTACGACGATCGAGTAAAGGATCAGCGCGATGGAGGGCGGGATCAGAATGGCGGTTGAGGATGATGCGGCGATCAGCGCTGCTGAAAATGGTTGCGGATATCCCGCACGCTTCATGCTGGGCAGCATCACCATAGCAACGGCTGCCGCATCTGCAGGTCCAGAGCCGCTCATACCGCCCATAATCAGGCAGACCAGTACGACGACCACGGCCAAACCGCCATGGCGGGGACCAATCAGGGCTTGAGCAAAACGCACAAGGCTTGCTGCAACCCCGGCATACTCGAAAATCAGGCCGGTCAGAATAAATAAAGGAATCGCGATCAGCGGGTATTTGGCGATGCTGTTATAGGTATTGGTGCCCAGGGTCGCCAACATATCGGGGGAGAGTCCGGCCAGAATACCGATCATGCCGCCGAGCCCCAGAGAAACAGCAACGGGTACGCCTAAAAGAAGGGCCAGCAGGAAGCCTGCAATCATTAATAGGTCAGCTGTCATGGGAGGCTCCAACTGCGTGTGAGTGGCCTTTAAAGCGATCAATCAGGTTCTGAGTGAGTCGAATCATGATGGCCACGGAGAGCAGCGGCAGCCAACTGACATAGATCCAGTTGGGTAGGCCAAGGCCCGGCGAGAGGGACTCCCACTGATACTCTTCCATCGCGAAAATCGTGCCGTACCATGCTGCGCCACCCAGCACAGCCAGTCCTGCGGCCCATTGCAGAATATAAAGCAGAGGAAGCATGGCTCTGGGAACATGGTGTTCCAGCAGCTCAATGCGGATGTGCTGGTTTTCGCGCGCAGCGGCAGCGGCACCGGCGAAAGTTACGATGACAAGCAGAAAAACCGAGAACTCTTCGGTAAATGCGAACGACGCATCAGTGGCGTAACGGACAACCACATTTCCGAGGCTGATCAAACAGATAATCGTCAGTGCCAGCGCGGCCAGGAAACGCTCCGGTCGGGCCTTGGGCGGTCTGGATGACATGGGGACTCCAACAAACAAAAAGCCCGCCGCGTGAGAACGGGCGGGCGGGACAGATTAACTAACCAGTGTGATTACGGATTACGGTTGGCCACCGCCTCCTGGGCTTCTTTGACCAGCTCTTCACCGATCTTTGGAGTCCAGGTTTCATACACGGCCTGGGTTGCCTCAACAAAAGCCGCGTGCTGTTCCGGAGTCAGGTCGGTGACCTCAACGCCACGTTCACGAATCTTCGCCAGCGTCTCCTCCAGCTCGCTTCGAGATTTTTCGATCTCCCACTTACCGGCGTCGATGGCTGCCTGTTTCAGCAATGCCTGATCTTCCGGCGAGAATGTACGCCATACGCGTGTGCTGACCGCAAAAACCAGCGGGTCAGCCATGTAGTGCCAGCGGGTCAGGTATTTCTGGCCGACCTGGTCGATACGCGCTACGTCAAACACGGACAGCGGATTTTCCTGACCATCCACGGCACCGGTGGTCAGCGCGGGCTTGGCATCGGCCCAGCTCATCTGGGTCGGGTTGGCGCCCAATGTGCTGAAGGTATCCTGGAATAGCGGTGAACCAACCACTCGGATTTTCAGACCCTCGAGGTCTTCCGGGGAGCTGATCGGCTTCTTGGAGTTGGATAGTTCGCGGAAACCGTTCTCACCCCAGGCCAGCGGAGTGACGCCACGCTTTTCGATGGCATCAAAAATTTTCTCGCCGGTTTCGCCCTGCGTGATCGCATCGATCGCCTTGTGATCCGGCATCAGGAAGGGAAGTGAAAACAGGTTCAGCTCCACCACCTGAGGTGACCAGTTGATCGTAGAACCGACCGCCATATCGATCAGTCCTGAGCGCATGGCGGAGAACTCCTTGGTCTGGTCGCCGGAGACCAGCTGGGCGCTGCTGTAGATCTTCATATTGATCCGGCCGTCAGAGCGCTCTTTGACCAGTTCGACCCACTTGTCGGCAGCCTGGCCCCAGGGGAAAGCAGAGGGCAGTACGGTCGAAACCGTATACTCGGCTTTATATTCCGCGTGGGCGAGAGGGCTGAGAAGCAGGCAGGTTGCAGCAGCGGCAATGAAAGAACGTGCTTTGATCATCGGGGCATCCTTATCGATGTTTTTGTCTCAATATCCCTGCGTCAGGATATATGGGGCCTTAATATGCCCGAGCCCGGATGCCGGGTAAAGCGTGAGTCCCGAGTTTATAGGCGACTGCAAGTGCCGGTTTCGTGAGCTACCGTTTGAAGCGCTGCGGACTGGTGCCGGTCCACTCTTTAAATGCGCGGGAGAACGACGCGGTTTCGGTATAGCCCAGCGTATGTGCAATCTGAGAGATCGGTAAATGGCGTTGAGAGAGCAGGTGAATCGCTGTATCGCGCCGGGCGATGTTCTTGAGTTCCTGAAATGCCGTTTTCTCCTCCGTTAGTTTGCGCCTCAGGGTGCGGGCCGTGATATTGAGCATCGCCGCAATATCTTCGATCTGCAGGTTAACGAAATCCTGATCAGGCATCAGCGCGTCGAGTACCCGGCGGGTATAGGCTTGGTAGTAATGCTGGCGCTGGAACCAGTCAAGCGGGGCGCGTCGCAGGTGGCGACGCAGGGTTTCCGGCGTCTGAACCACAGGTAGCGAGAGCCGGTCTGCCGGGAAGTAGAAACGGTTCACGGGCTGATCGAACCGCGCCGGACAGGGGAAAAGGAGGGGGTACTCTTTGGCGTGGGCCGGCTTTGAGAAAGCGAAATCGATCCCCAGCAGTGGTATACGCTGTCCGATCAGCCAGGATGGGAAGCGGTGCCAGATCAACATCAGAAAATCGACCAGCATATGATCCTGATCCAGCTCCGGGGCCGTCAGGGCCATGCTTAGGCTCGCGATCTTTTCATGGCTTTCAAACTCGATCCTGATAGCGCCAGATACCAGGTTATAGAACCGCGACAGATGGCGATATACGGCGCGCAGGTTGCCGCAGTGTATGGCCTGTCTTGCCATTAATGTAAAAATACCGTGGCGACACTGGCCGATTCCCATCCCCAGAAACTCATCATCCTCGATTCTCCACGCCGCCTGTAGCAGCTTAGCGAGCTGCTCCGGTGTAAGGCGCATCTCCGTTTTTGTTAACAAACCCGGGTTAATGGCGGCTTCTTCCAACATTGGAGCCGGGTCGTGGCCAAGACGTCGAGCGGCATTAACGACGGCGCATGCGTAATGGATTGAGGCGGTCTGATTATCGAAACTCATGGCACAGACTGGTAGTGGAAGTTTCGCTATTTTATCAGCGATGTCCGGAAATGCTAATTTTTCGGCTGTATCTGACATTGGATCCCGGTTACAAAATTGTAAAACTGGCCGCAAATAACAGAGGGCTACCGAGAATGCCCTCAGGCAGGAGGTTTTCATGTACAGCGGCAAGTCACTTTCACTCACTCATATCGATTCCCATCCGGGGCTGGTGGAGCTGGTCATCGACCAGGTCGACAGTTCCGTCAACTCCATAGGAAATGAGTTCCTCTCCGAGCTAAAACAGGTTTGTGAGGTTCTGGAGGGTGATAGCGCTATTCAGGGTCTGCTCATCACCAGTGCCAAATCGTCTTTCGTGGTGGGCGCGGATGTATTTCAGTTCCCGCCTCTGTTTGAAGGCGCTGAAGAGGATTTCAGTCAGTGGCTGGTGGAGGCGCATAAAACATTCAATCGGGTGGAGTCGCTGTCATTCCCCAGTGTCTGCGCGATAAACGGCCTGGCGCTGGGTGGTGGACTTGAGCTTGCATTGACTGCCGACGCCCGGGTTATTGCCGAGCCCGCCAAGGTCGGTTTCCCGGAGGTTACGCTGGGGCTATGCCCGGGCTGGGGTGGAACCGTGCGCGCGGTTCGTATGAGCGGAGTTCAGCCGGCATTGTCACTGATGCTGAATGGGAAGCCGGTTGGCGCCAAACAGGCGGTGGAGCTTGGGTTGGCTGATCAGCTAGCGAGCGCAGAGTCACTCACAGCAGACGCCGTCGATCTGTTGGCACGGCTGGTTAATGGCGAGCTTGATAAGCAGACCTACTTCGATCATAAACGTCAGACGTTGAACGTTGATGCAGTCCCAGAGCGGGCGGTGTTGGAAGAGGAGTTCGCTCGCCTGCTGAATCCGGATTATCCGGCCGCACAGGAGATGCTGGCGTTGGTGCTTGAGCACGCCACGCTGCCGTTTGATAAAGCACTGGAGTGTGAGCGGGCGGTATTTAAACGGCTGGCTGCAACCCACAGTACGCAGAGCCTTGTGGGTCTCTTTATCAATACGCAGCAGGTAAAGCGGGTCGCCAAGAGCCAGTCCAAAGCGGCGGTACCCGTCTCGCAGATGGCTGTTCTGGGTGCCGGTATCATGGGCGGTGGTATCGCCTACCAGTCAGCGGTAACCGGCACGCCGGTGGTGCTCAAAGATATCAATCAGGATGCGCTGGACCTGGGTATCAGTACAGCCAGTGGTGCGCTGGATAAGCTGATCAAGAAAGGTCGGATGGATGAGGCCGGAAAGAATGACTGTCTGGGTTTGATCGATCCAACTCTCGAGTTCAAAGACTTCGATTCCGTGGGGCTTGTCGTTGAGGCCGTGGTGGAAAACGAAAAGGTAAAACATGCGGTTCTGGGTGAAACTGAAGCTCACCTGGCTTCTGATGCGATCCTGACGTCTAACACCTCCACCATCTCGATCACCGCATTGGCGCAGGGGCTTAAGCGTCCGGAAGATTTCTGCGGGATGCATTTCTTCAATCCGGTACCGATGATGCCGCTGGTCGAGGTGATCCGGGGCGAGAAAAGCAGTGATCGTGCAATCGCTACAGCCGTCGAGTGTGCGGTAAAGATGGGCAAAACACCGGTTGTGGTGAACGATTGCCCCGGTTTCCTGGTTAACCGAGTGCTTTTCCCCTATTTCAACGCGTTCAACCGACTGCTGCACGATGGCGTCGACTTCCAGCGTATCGATCGTGTAATGGAAGGCTTTGGCTGGCCGATGGGCCCGGCGTATCTGGCTGATGTGATCGGGCTGGATACCATGGTGCACGCGGACAAAGTGTTGCAGTCGGGGTATCCGGAGCGGATGGGCCATGATGACCAACCGATCATCGAATTACTTCTGGAGCAGGGCGCACTTGGTCAGAAAAACGGGCGAGGATTCTACGATTATTCGGAAGGGCCGCGTAACAAGAAAGCGGACAGCCGGGCCCTTGAGATCATCCGTGACCGCGTTGAGCGTCAGTCTACATTGAGCGATCAGGATATCGTCGACCGCATGATGATTCCCATGTGTCTGGAGTCGTTCCTGTGTCTGGATGAGGGGATTGTTGCGTCCGCTGCGGAAGTGGATATGGGCCTGATTCTAGGGCTGGGTTTCCCGAAATTCCGGGGCGGTGCATTGCGTTATATCGATCATACAGGCGCTGACGCGTTCGCAAGCCGTGTCGAGCGCTGGCAGGGTGCGGGCCCGCTTTACCAGTTGCCGCAGAGTTTTGTCGAGCATAGCCGCAGCCAAAAACGTTTTTTCTAAACCGACTATAGCGGATGGCCGCGTTATAGCGGCCTCCTGACAGAGGTATAAAAGATGTCTGAGTATTTCCACCCCTACCGTGACGCAGCCTTTGTTTTGCGTGAACTGGTCGGTTTTAACGCATTATGCGAGAAAGCCGGTCTTGATGAGATCAACGAAGAGCTGGCCGAAGCAATTCTGGAAGAGGCGGGCAAGTTTGGAACCGAGATCTGGGCACCGCTGAATGTTGTCGGTGACCAGAAAGGTGCTTCGTTGAATGACAAGGGCGTACAGGAGACCGAAGGTTTTTCCGAGGCCTACCAGGCGTTTGTTGAAAGTGGCTGGCCGACGTTGACCCACGGTGAGGAGTTCGGCGGGCAGGGACTGCCTAATGTATTGGGTACGGCGGTGAACGAAATCTGGCAGTCCGCCAACATGGCTTTCGGTCTGTGCCCGATGCTGACCCAGGGTGCTACAGAGGCGATCAGTCATCACGGTAGTGATGAGCTGAAAGCGGTCTGGCTGCCCAAGATGGTCTCCGGTGAATGGACCGGCACCATGAACCTGACCGAGCCGGATGCCGGATCCGACCTGGCTGCCATTAAGTCCAAGGCGGTCCCCGAGGGTGATCACTACCTGATCTCCGGTCAGAAAATCTTCATCACCTGGGGCGATCATCAGATGACCGATAACATCGTTCATCTGGTGCTGGCACGTTTGCCGGATGCGCCGGCCGGCGTTAAGGGGATCTCTCTGTTTGTGGTGCCCAAGTTCCTGCTTAATGAGAATGGCGAGCCGGGTGAGCGTAACGATGTGCGTTGTGTTTCCATAGAACACAAGCTGGGTATCCATGGCAGCCCCACCTGCACCATGAGCTTTGGCGACAACGGCGGTGCGATCGGTTATCTGGTAGGCGAGCCCAATCAGGGGTTGGCCTACATGTTCACGATGATGAATCACGCGCGCCAGGCGGTGGGGCTTCAGGGGCTGGCAATATCCGAGCGGTCATACCAGCAGGCAGTAGAATATGCCCGTGAGCGTACCCAGGGGACACGTAAAGATGGCAGTAAAATCGCTATCATCGAGTTTCCGGATGTGCGCCGAATGTTGATGCAGATGCGTTCCTCCATCGAGGCAATGCGCGGTGTGGCGCTGCTTGCCGCCGCTGAGGTGGATCGTGCCAAGGGAGCTGGAGACGAAGAGGAGGCGCAGCGGCACCTGGCGCGGGTTGAGCTGTATACTCCCATCGTCAAAGGCTGGATTACCGAGCTTGCTCAGGAGCTGACTTACCTCGGGGTGCAGGTGCACGGCGGTATGGGGTTTGTCGAAGAGTGTGGCGCGGCTCAGCACTACCGTGATGCCCGAATTCTGACAATCTACGAAGGCACGACCGGCATCCAGGCATTGGATCTGGTAGGACGTAAAACGATTCGCAACAACGGCGTTGCTATGACTGCGCTGCTCGATGAAATTGGCGAAGCCTGTACTCAGGCTGGCGCTAGTGAAGCGCTCACAGACCTGGCTGACGCCTTGTCTCAAGCACTGAGTGATGCGCGCACCGCAGTGACCTGGTTGCTCGAAAAAGGCAGTCAGTCCGCCAGCGCCCCGGGGGCTGTCAGTGTGCCTTTCATGATGTTGATGGGGTATCTCTGTGGGGCCTGGGCGATGGTGCAGATGGCTCAGAAGGCTTCTCAGCTGGCCGAGAGTGGAGAGGGCGATACTGAATTTTATAACGCCAAGGTTGCCACCGCGCGCTTCTACTGCAAACATCTGTTGCCGCGCGTTAAAGGGCTGCTCGACACCGTTGTTGAGGGTAGTGAGAGTGTTATGGATCTGCCGGAATCTCAGTTCTGATTCGGTTACCTCCACTGATTGAAGGATAAAACAATGAAAATACTAGTCAGCGTAAAGCGCGTGATCGACTACAACGTCAAGGTCCGCGTCAAAGCCGATAACTCCGATGTGGATCTGGCCAACGTCAAAATGGCCCTGAACCCGTTCTGTGAGATCGCCGTGGAAGAGGCGATCCGCCTGAAGGAAGCGGGCGTTGCCTCCGAGGTGGTCGTGGTCTCCATCGGCCCCAAAGCGGTTCAGGAACAGCTGCGCACCGCCATGGCATTAGGCGCCGATCGCGCCATCCAGATCGACACCGACGAACTGCCTGAGCCTTTGAACGTGGCCAAACTGCTGGCCAAGGTGGTTGAGGAAGAGCAGCCGGGCCTGGTGATCCTCGGCAAGCAGTCCATCGACTCCGACAACAATCAGACCGGCCAGATGCTGGC
>NZ_AUAZ01000046.1 GCF_000428985.1 Marinobacterium litorale DSM 23545
GCCAGCATCTGGCCGGTCTGATTGTTGTCGGAGTCGATGGACTGCTTGCCGAGGATCACCAGGCCCGGCTGCTCTTCCTCAACCACCTTGGCCAGCAGTTTGGCCACGTTCAAAGGCTCAGGCAGTTCGTCGGTATCGATCTGGATGGCGCGATCGGCGCCTAATGCCATGGCGGTGCGCAGCTGTTCCTGAACCGCTTTGGGGCCGATGGAGACCACGACCACCTCGGAGGCAACGCCCGCTTCCTTCAGGCGGATCGCCTCTTCCACGGCGATCTCACAGAACGGGTTCAGGGCCATTTTGACGTTGGCCAGATCCACATCGGAGTTATCGGCTTTGACGCGGACCTTGACGTTGTAGTCGATCACGCGCTTTACGCTGACTAGTACTTTCATCTGTTACTCTCCCGGAGTCCGGTGTGTTTGGTTCTCTTTCATATTGGTGCCAGTCAACAGCTCAATCACATCTTTAGGAATCGCCCTAGGCCGCGGTTTATCCGGGTGCGCTCCGAGCCAGACCCGGGTTTCCTGACACTCGATGGCCAGCCGGCCATCTGCTTTGAACAGCCTGTGCTCGATATCAAAGCTGCTCCTGCCAGTCCGGGCTACGCGGGTTTCGATATTGACCTCCTCACCATAACGGGACGGTATGTGAAAGGTGGCCCGGGTATCGACCATTGGGAAGCCGGCAATATCGTACTTCCTCAACAGGTCGTATTTTTCGAGACCGGCGGCCCTGAACAGGTGCGCGGTTGAAGCGTCGAAAAAAGCGAAGTAACGGGGGTAGAACACGATCCCGGCGGGATCGCAGTCGCCCCATTCGATCAATACGCTACGTGTGCTGCTGAGCATCTGCGCGCCCTCCTGAGACTGGATTCGCCTACCGGCTCAGTACCAAAACATCATCAGAGGGTTGACTGCTGTACAGATCCTCGACCAGGTGAGCGCGGTTTTTAAGGACCGCGCGCTGATTGATCGAACCTTTGTCCGTCACTTCGTTGAGGTCGATCGAGAGCGCTTCATCGAGCAATAGCATGCGGCACACCTTGGTCGAGCTGCCCGTGCTGCTTTTCGCCATCTCATCCAACAAGCGTTGGAATGTTTCGCGCAGGTGAGGCGCGCGCAGCAACTCGCTGGTGGACAGGTTTTCACCCTTCGAAACCAGCCTGCGGCAATGGTCCACGTCCGGAATCACGATGGCGGATACAAATTTTTGGTCGTGGCCGGCGATAACCACATCCTGCACGTAGGGCGCAAAGAAATGGATGATATGTGCTTTGAGCATGCCCACGCTGACCCAGGTTCCGGTATTGAGCTTGAAGTCCTCGGAGACTCGTCCATCAAAGCGGAACCCGCGCTCGGGCTGCTCTGGATCGATATACTTGACGGCGTCGCCCAGACAATAAAAACCTTCATCATCGTAGGACTTTGCCGTTTGCTCGGGCGCGCGCCAATAGCCCGGTGTGACGGTGACGGCGCGTATACGTGCCTCGAGCTTGTCACCGTTTGGAACCAGTTTCATTTCCACACCTGGCAACGGGTTTCCCACAACGCCCGAGGCGGACTCCTCGACTGACGCAAACAGCGCCGAAGGCGCAGTTTCGGTGGCACCGAGACCGGTGATCATCGGGATCTTCTTGCCGGTGTATTCGATAGCCAGTTCGTCCAGAGCGTCCCAGATGTGCTGGGACAGACCCGCAGCGGCAAACATGGTCAGTTTCAGTCGAGAGAAGAATGTCTTGGCGATTTCCGGATTTTCACGCAGTCGCTTAACCAGCAGTTCATAACCACTCGGGACGTTGAGGTAGAGCGTCGGTGCCACATCGCGCAGGTTTTCCAGTGTGATATCAAATGCCTTTTCAGTCGGCTTGCCGTGATCGATATAGAGGCTGCCGCCGTTGTAGAGCGCGATGCCCACATTATGGTTGCCACCGAAAGTGTGGTTCCACGGCAGCCAGTCGACCAGTACCGGCGGCTCGTCCTTCAAAAACGCCATCATGCTGTTGATCATCACCTGATTGGCGCACAGCATGCGCTGCGTGATGATGACCGCCTTGGGCATTCCGGTGGAGCCGGATGTGAACATGAACTTGGCGATGGTATCACCGTTGACAGTCGCATGGGTGCGCTCCAGTTCCGGATCGATAGAGCACTCCTGAGCAACGTCGAACCGGGTTACCGGGTTGTTTAGATTGTCATCGCCATGGGCAGTGGAAACGGCAATTAAAGGAAGGTCGTCGCTGGCGACGGCGTCGATTGCGTCCCGGTAGGGCCCGAGGTTGTCGACGAAGATCAACCCCGGTGTCAGCACATCGAATACATGGCGCAGCTTGCCGAAGTCGGTCGAGATCAGAGAATAGGCGGTTGAAACCGAAGCGTAGGGCACGCCGATATACATGGCGGCCAGGGCCATCAAAAGATGTTCATTGCTGTTGCCGGACAGACAGACGAGCGGGCGTTCCGTACTAAGACCTTGATTGAGCAGCCAACTGGCGATGGCTCGCACTTTCTGGAGTGCTTGGTGATAGGTTATTTCGTCCCAGTGGCCATCGGCATTGCGTTGAGCCACAAATACGCGGTCCGGTGCTTCGCGGGCCCAGTACTCCAGGCGGTCGGTCCAGCGCTCGGCGTATTCACCCAGAGGATCCGTGCAGCGTACGATCTGTTCGCCGTTTTCCCGTTGTTCAATGGTTGCTTCGAGCTTTTTGACGTTGACGTTATGAAAATCGGATAGCATTTTTCGGCGTCTCCCTCGCGGCCCTGATTCTTTTATTTGTCCCGGACCGCGGTTTGTAGTGTCGTTATTCTTGTCGATAAAAGCGGTGGTTTCAGATGTCGAAACGGTAATCGGCGATGCCCGCATCGGCCTGGGTGAAGGTTTCCAGTCGTGCTTCGATACCAGGCACAGCGTGCGCGAAGTAATAATGCGCCAGCGCCTGAATATTGCCGAAGTAGGCCGGGTCTTCGCTGTACCGCGCTTCGGCCAGTTGCGCCAGATTGGCGAGCTGCCAGGCGCAGCAAAGCGTACCCAGCGCTTCCAGTAGTGGCACCGAACCGGCATTAAGTTGCAGCAGGTTATCGCCGTTACTGACGATGCGTTCCAGTCTGTTCCGTACGGCGTTTGTCGCCCCGGTGAGCGATACAGTGATTGCGGTCTGTACCCGGGCTGCATCGGCATCGATTTCGTCCAGCAGAGCGGTAAGCGCTTTGCCGCCGTCAGCCTGGATCTTGCGGAACGTAAGGTCGCGCGCCTGGATACCGGTTGTACCCTCATAGATCGTCGTGATCCGCGCATCACGCATCAACTGGGCGACACCGGTTTCTTCAACAAAGCCCATGCCACCGAAGATCTGGATGGTTGTACCCGCCATCAGGTTGGCGCGCTCTGTCGCCCAGGCCTTGAAGATCGGGGTCAACAGCGCGATGCGGGACTGAAGTGCCAGACGTTCAGCCTTGTCCTCGGTATGTTCCGCTTTGTCGATCTGCGCCGCAATCAGATAACCGAGCGAGCGCAGCCCCATCACCTCCGAGCGGATCGACAGAAGCATGCGCGCCACATCCGGATGCTGTGCGATGGTGACACGCTGTTTACCATCACGGTAGTCGGCGCCCTGGGTGCGTTCCAGTGAGTATTCGAGTGAACGCTGATAGCCCATTTCGCCGAGTCCGACACCCTGCATGCCGCAGCTCAGACGCGCCTCGTTCATCAGCACGAACATGGCGGCAAGGCCCTTGTTCTCCTCACCAATCAGCTCGCCATAGCACGCATCGTTGTCGCCGTAGCTGATCGAACAGGTGGGACTGCCGTGCAGGCCGGTTTTGTGCTCGATGCCAGTGCAGATCACATCGTTGGCGTCGCCCAGCGAGCCATCGGCGTTAATTCGGTATTTGGGTACTGCGAACAGGGAGATGCCGCGGCTACCGGCGGGGGCATCCGGTGTCCGGGCGAGAACCAGGTGAACAATGTTCTCGGCCAGATCATGCTCACCGTAGGTGATATAGATCTTTTGTCCCTTGATCAGATAGCGACCATCGTGTTGCGGAATCGCTTTGGTGGTCAGCGCGCCCAGGTCGGACCCTGCATTGGGTTCGGTAAGTGCCATGGCAATTGTCCATCGGCCACTGATTATCGGCTCCAGATAACGCGCTTTCTGCGCATCGGTACCGAAGTGCAGCAGGATTTCACTGCCACCCTGAGCCAGCGCGTGGAACATGACGAAGGCCAGATTGGCCGACAGCCACATCTCATTGACCGGTTGAGCGATGAACTTCGGCAGCGATTGACCGCCGAATTCCGCCGGGAGCGCGAGCCCCATCCAGCCCGCGTCACAGAACTGGCGATACGCCTCTTTCCAACCGGCCGGCGTGATCACCTGACCGTTCTCGAAACGGCAGCCCTCAATATCACCAACGGTGTTGAGCGGAGCCAGCTCTCCGCTGGCAAACTTGCTGGCTTCATCGAGTACGGCGCTGACCAGCTCTGTATCAAAATCCGCCAGGGCTGAAAGTTCGGCCAAGCCGGTTTTGGCAAGCGCCTGTTCAACAAGCAATTGCATATCTTTGAGCGGGGCCTGATAAAGACTCATCATACACCTCGTTCTTCTTATTTGGCGGCCATGCGGATGGCACCGTCGAGTCGAATCACCTCTCCGTTGAGCATCCGGTTTTCGATGATATGCTGTGCCAGTGACGCGAATTCATCCGGGTCGCCCAAGCGCTGCGGAAAGGGGACTGAGGCGCCCAGGGATTGCTGAACCTCTTCCGGCAGCACATCCATCATCGGGGTTTTGAAGATGCCCGGCGCAATGGTCAGAACGCGAATGCCAAACTTGGCGAGCTCGCGTGCGATCGGCAGAGTCATGGCGCACACACCCCCTTTTGAGGCGGAATAGGCCGCCTGACCGATCTGGCCGTCGAAGGCGGCCACGGAGGCGGTATTGATAATGACGCCGCGCTCATTATCGGCACCCGGTTCATTGCTCTGCATCTTGTCGGCGGCAAGACGGATCATATTGAAGGTGCCGAGCAGATTGACCTTCAGTGCGCGCTCGAACGTGGCCAGGCGATGCGGGCCTTCACGGCCGACAACGCGCTCTGCACCGGGGATGCCCGCGCAGTTGACCAGCCCGTTGATCGGCCCGAAGGATTCGACAGCGGTGTCCATGCAGTTTTGAACGGATGCTTCGTCGCTGATGTCGGTCTGCACGAACTGTGCTTTGTCACCGAGCTCAGCCGCAACTTTGTTACCCCCTTCAGCGTTAATGTCGGCCAGGGTTACCCGGGCACCCTGACTCAGCAGGCGACGCGCGACAGCTTCGCCGATACCAGAGCTTGCACCGGTTACGATGAAGTGGTTGTTATTGATATCCATCTTGCTTCTCCTCTGAGTGGGGCCGTTATCAGGACTTTTTCTTGCGATTCAGGAAGGAATCGATGCGTTCTTTAACTTCGCCGCTGGTTTGGGTAATACCGGTGATCAATGACTCGGTGTACAGACCCTCTTCGGCGGACATGTTGTCGATCCGGGAAAGACCTGTCGCCATCGCCCAGTTTGAGAAGCGGGAGTTGGTGGCGATAGTGGCGGCCAGTTCCTGCGCTTTCGCCAGCGCCTCACCCTTGGGCACGATGTAGTGGGCCAGGCCCAGGCGCTCGCCGTCCTCGGCGTTCAGAGTGCGGCCGGTGAGCATCATCTCGGTCATGCGGCCTGCACCGATAATCCGGGCAACGGTGACGGAAGCACCGCCGCCAACGAAGATGCCGTGGCGGCCCTCCGGCAGGCGGTAAAAGGTTGTTTCGTCGGAGACACGCACATGAGCGCAGGCCGCCAGTTCCAGACCGCCGCCAATGACGGCACCGTGCATCGCCGCGACCACCGGTACGCAGGAGTTGCGGATGTAGCTGAACACCCGGTGCCACATGCGGGAGTGGTTGACGACTTCGAAGGGCTCACGGGCCGTGTGTTCGGACAGGTCGAGGCCGGAGCAGAACTCGGGGCCGTTACCGGACAACAAAATGACATTCAGGTCGGAGGGAAGATTGCGGAACACCTCCTCAATCTCCAGACAGAGCGCATCATTAATCGCGTTCTTTTTCTCGGGCCGGTTAAGGGTCAGGTGTCCGATGCCTTCCTCGACAGAGAAGGTCAGGTGACGGTACTCATTCATCGTTCTGCCTCTTGTTGTTCTTTGGCTCATGATGACCGCATCGTTGAGTTTCGATATCGGGCCAGTATTTGGTTTGATTAATAATAGTTGTATATAACAACAAATGTAAATGCAAAATATTGGGTTTGTTGATCTTTCTGCTAATGCGTGAGAAAAGAGAAGGGGAGCATCCGCTCCCCTGACTTCGACAGCCTATCGGTCGCTGACGCGAATCACGACAGCCATGCCCTGGTCTCCCCCGGCGCAGCCTGTGAACAGGCCGTAGCCGCCGCCGACGATCACGAGCTCCTCAATCATCTCGATGATGGCCCGCATCCCGGTAGGTCCCTGGGGGTGGCCCCAGATCATCGAGCAGCCGTAGTTATTCATGGTCATCACGTCCACACCGGTTGCTTTGGCGAAGGCTACGTCATTCACTGCGAATGGGTTGTGGGTTTTTATCGCCTTGACTTGGCTGTAATCGATGCCTGCCATAGCGACGGCTTGTGCGGCGGCGTCGATGGGGGCTGCCGGCATATGGGCGAGCTCGGTACGAGCCTGGCCGAAACCGCAAAGTTGAATGCGGATGCTCTTGTCGGTACTGAACTCCCGAGCCTTGTCGGCGGAAGTCAGAATCATCGACGCGTTGCCATCGGCCGGGTGGGTCATGTTGCCGAAGGTAACGACCCCACCCTCGTTGACCGGTTTGAGTTTAGCCAGCCCCTCGGCCGTTGTTGGAAACACGCCTTCATCACCGGTCAGTGTTGTTGTTTCTTTGCGGAATGAGGGGTTGGGGACGCTGAACGGCAGCGTCATATAGCGTTTCTGAAAAGCCTGGTCATCCTTTAACGCCTCTTGGTACTGCTCATAACGGCGCAGTGCGACGGCATCCAGTTCTTCCCGGGTGATGCCAAACTGTTTGGCAACGTTTTCGCCGGTCTGGATCATGGAGTGGCCGGCTATGGCGTCATGCTGCATGTTGTAGGTGACCTGGTCTTCCGACTGGCCGTATCCACCGGGACCGTTGGGTGCCGGATAGTAGATATGCGCGCCATTGGAGCAGCGGTCTGCGGTCAGCAGAAGAGAGGTTTCAGCCAGCCCCAGAGCGATCTCGGAGGCGCTGGCGAACAGGCCGCGGACACCGGTTGCGCAGACCTGGCTCAGCAGATGCCCGGGGGTCTTTGTGGCACCCAGTTCATACAGTGGCCAGGGGGCACCATAGAACGATTGATACTGAGCGTTGGTCATGCCCAGAACGCCGGAGTCCAAAACCGTCGGATCTATTTCGCGCTTGTTGAGTTCGTTCTTGGCAACCCAGGCGGCAAACTTCATGGCATGCAGGTGCTGAAGCGTCCCCTGCCACTTGGTAAACGGGGTGGACCAATAGGCACCGTAGGGGATTTCTACATTATTCAGAGACATCGGTATCTCTCCTTTGTTATTGGATTTGGCACGGTTGCCCGGTTTATTGGTCGCCGCTCATGACCGCTTTCAGGCCACCCCAGGTTTCGTGGAATAGCTCTACAGGCATGAGCTTCAGTTCGTCAGCCACATGTGGCCGGAAGTCCATCGCGGCAATGACGTCCTTTTCGAGGTCCAGGCCCGGTGCGATCTCGGTCAGGGTGATCCCTTCGTCTCGCAGTTCAAACACCGCACGTTCGGTAATGTAGATAACGGGCTGCTTATTCTGACGGGCGATTTTTCCGCTAAAGGTGATCTGGTCCACAGCCTCAACGAATTTCTTCGCTTTGCCTTCCTGGGCGATTCGGATGCCATCCTCTGTAAATTCATACTTGGCACCTGCGGTCAGTGTGCCGCAGAACACCACTTTCTTTGCACTCTGAGTGATGTTGATGAAGCCGCCGGGGCCAACCACTTTAGGGCCGAATTTGCTGACGTTGAGGTTGCCTTCCATATCCGCCTGGGCAAGTCCGAGAAACGCGATGTCGAGGCCGCCACCGTCGTAGAAATCGAATTGGGCGTGGTGTTCGATGATGGCATCGGCATTCCAGGCAGCACCGAAGTCGCCGCCGGAGGCCGGGATTCCCCCGTAGGTACCCAGTTCGGTGGTCAGGGTGAACTGCTTGACTACGCCTTCTTCGGCAGCGACGGAGGCAACGCCATCCGGCACACCAATGCCCAGGTTAACCAGCGTATCAGGACGGAGTTCCATGGCGGCACGACGGGCAATCAGCTTCCTTTCGCTGAACGGCATAGGCGGAATGGCGCCCAGGGGAACGCGCGTGTTGCCTGCCAGGCCCGGGTTGTAGACGGTAGTGATGGTTTGTTTGTGGTTTTCCGGCTCGGCCACGACCACGTAATCTACCAATGCGCCGGGTATCTTCACATCTTTCGGGTGCAGGGAGTGCGCCTCGGCAAGATACTTTACCTGAGCGATCACAATACCGCCGGTGTTGTGGGCGGCCTGCGCCATTGGCAACGCTTCGCTGATTTGCGCTTCTTCCTCTACTGAGAGGTTGCCGTTTTCATCGGCGGTGGTCGCGCGAATGATGGCGACATTAACCGGAAAGCTCTTATATAGAAGCCACTCGTCACCTTCTATCTCGATGAGTTTGACCAAGTCCTCTTTGGTCAGGCTCGTGACCTTGCCGCCGGCGATACGTGGGTCCACGTAGGTTCCCATGCCCACTTTGGTGATTACGCCCGGTTTGTGTCCGGCGATCTGGCGCCAGAGGGTAGCGAGTACGCCCTGAGGGAGAAGGTAGGCCTCGATCTTATTGTCAGCGACCATCTGGGCCATCTTTGGGGCCTGGCCGGTATGACCGGATATAAGGCGTTTGACCAGTCCCTCATAAGCCAGGTGGGCCATACCGGCATCTTTGCCATCACCACATCCGCAGTCGTGAACAGGCGTGATGTTGCGCGGTGTCCCGGTTTCCACAAAACGTTTTTCCAGCGCCTGTGCTATCTCTTCCGCGAAATAGGACATGCCGATTGTGGTCCAGGCGACGGTATCGCCGTCGTTGATCAGAGCGGCGGCCTGGTCTGCGGTAATCACCTTGCTCATATAGTCGATGACCTCTTGTTTTTATAACGATTAGGTTCCACCACCGGGAGTGGTCAAAGATATAGTTTATAAACTTAATTGTTTGATACATCAACAGTATGGAAGTAAAAAATAGTTATATACTTTATATTTGTTGTTAAAATTAATTATCTATGCAACTAAAACAGTAGGTCGGCGCAGTGCTAAGCGCGCTAAACCCGCACCATCGCCGAGAGTGAGTAGAAAGAGACTATGGCAAGTAACAATTGTGATGAGGCGGGTATCGATTTCGGTACCCTGCATGAGTTGACGGGCTACTGGATTCGCCGTGCCCAGTTGAACACCTTCCGTCAGATTAATGAGTGCTTTGCCGAGTTCGATATAACACCGGGTCTTTTTGGGGCTTTGGAAATCGTTCAGCGCAACCCCGGTCTCACTCAAACGGCAGTCGCAGCAGCCATGGGCAATGACCGGTCGGCCATGGTCGCTATCGTCGATAAGCTGGAAAAGCGGGGGTTGTTGGTCAGACAGCCTGCACCCAATGACCGCCGTTCCAATGCGCTGTATCTGACCGAGCAGGGAGAGGCATTCCAACAACAGGTGCGTAATCGGGCTCTCGACCATAACCAGCGCTTTTTCAGCTTTCTCACAGTCGAGCAGCATCAGCAGTTGTTCGACATGCTGCGTCTTGTGGCTGAGACAGACTATCCACAGGATTGACCCCTGCCGCTGCGAGTTGGTCGGACACCGGCTTCTCGCTTCAACCTGAAGGTGCTTGCCGCGACGTGTGTCCATTACTGTTTTGTAATCAATCAATGTTAATTTCATAAATTGAATAGTTAATATGTTGTGTGAATAAACAGTTTATGCAATAAATAGATTCAGTAAGGGAGGCGATGAAGCCGTTGGGTGAGTCGGCTCGCCGTATCGAAAACAATAACAAGGTGCTGAACAATGAGATTGAAAACTCTCGCGGCGGCTGTCGCGTTGTCTGCAACTGGACTGACCCTCTCCACTCAGGCTTTCGCTGAAGCCGAGTTCACTTTCAAGCTCCACCATTTCCTGCCGCCCATGTCGATGGCGCATTCCAAGTTTCTGAGCCCCTGGGCTGAGAAGATCGAGAAGGAATCCAACGGTCGTATCGATATCGAGATTTTCCCGGCCATGCAGCTTGGCGGTAAGCCACCCCAGCTTTTTGATCAGGCGCGCAAAGGGATCGCGGATATTACCTGGACTGTAGGCGGTTACACGCCGGGCCGATTCCCCAAGGCGACAGTCTTCGAGCTGCCGTTTATGCCGGCCAATGCTGAAGCAACCAGCATGGCGATTCAGGAGTACGCAGAAAAAGAGATGGCAGAAGAGTTGAAAGATGTCCATCTGCTTGCGATGCACACCCACGCGCCAGGTTCTTTGCACTCCCGTGAAAACCCAGTCAAAGGCGGTGACGATCTGGACGGCATGAAGCTGCGTGCCCCCAATACGGTGATGGCGGATGCATTTGCCGTATTTGATGCGAACCCGGTTTTTATGCCGGTTCCACAGATGCCCAGCGCACTGTCCAAGGGCGTCCTGGATGTGGCGGTACTGCCGTTCGAAGTGGTAGCGCCACTCAAAATCCATCAGTTGGTTGAGCATCATACAGAGATCACGGGCGATCGAGGCCTGTACGCCCAGTTCTTCCTGTTCTCCATGAACAAGGATACCTACGAGTCGCTGCCGCCGGACCTGCAGAAAGTGATCGATGACAACTCCGGCCTTGAACTGGCGGGCCATATCGGCCGTCTGTTCGATGAATCCGAACTGGTGGGACGCAAAGCAGCGGTCGATGAGGGCAACAGCTTCTATACACTCCCTGACGCTGAGCGTGAAAAGTGGAAAGAAGCGATGCAGCCGATCACGGACGCCTGGATTCAAAACATGACCGATGAAGGTTATGACGGCGCTGCACTCTATAAAGAGGCGCAGGATCTGATCAGCAAATATGAAAAGCAGAACGGTGGATCATGACAACCGCCCTGGATCAATCAGCTTGCCAGACCGCGGTCGGTAGGGGATTGGCCTGGGTCTCCCGGCAGTTTGCGCTGCTGGGGGGCTTGATCATGCTGGCGCTGGCGACCATGACGGTGGTCAGCGTCCTTGGCCGCTCAACTGTTGGCTGGTCGGTAGAAGGTGATTACGAGCTGGTCGAGGTCGGTCTGGCGATCTCGGTATTCCTGTTCCTCCCCGAGTGTTATCTGAAGAAGGGCCATGTAGTGGTGGATCTGTTCACTGCAGCCTGTAAGCCCGCCACGCTGCGTGTGCTGGATATGATCGGGGATCTTCTGTTCGCAATTGTGGCCGGGGTATTGGTTTGGCGACTGACGGTCAGTGGTTTTGAATCCCACGATTATTTCGAACAGACCATGATACTGGGGCTGCCCATGTGGTGGGCTTTTGCCGTGGGTGTAGCCTGCATGGCTCTGATGCTGCTGCTAAGCCTCTACAACCTCTACATGTTTTTCCTCCAGAGGGGGGCGAAATGAGCGACATTGAACTGGCATTCCTGATGATGGGTGCGTTGCTGGTGCTGATGGGCTTCCGTATCCCGATCGCACTATCCATGTTGGGATGTGGTGCGTTTGGATATACGTTGCTCGCCGGTGCACCGGCGCTGCTGGAGTATCTGGGGACAGCTCCGGTGTCCAAATTTTCTACTTATGATCTCTCGGTGGTACCGCTGTTCCTGCTGATGGGCGAGCTGGCCACCCGTGCCGGGATAACCGCCGAGCTTTTTCGCACCTGTAACAAATGGGTTGGTCATATGAAAGGTGGCCTGGCGATGGCTGCTGTCGCCGGTTGTGCTGCCTTCGGGGCCATTTGTGGATCATCTCTCGCAACGGCGTCGACAATGGGCAAGGTGGCTTTGCCGGAGATGCGTCGTTTGAATTATGCGGGTGGCCTCTCGGCAGGTTCCCTGGCGGCGGGCGGTACTTTAGGGATCCTGATCCCACCCTCGATGGTATTGATTATCTTCGCGGTCCTGACCGAGCAGAACATCTCGAAAATGTTTATCGCCGCGTTCGCGCCGGGCTTTCTGGCCGCGTTCGGCTACATGCTGGCGATAGCGATCTACGTGCGGATATGGCCGGGTTCGGGGCCGCGAGGTGAACAGGCAACCTGGGGGGAGCGTATTCGTGCCACCAAAGATGTCTGGCATATCTCGCTGATATTTCTGATCGTCCTTGGCGGGATTTATTTAGGCTTCTTTACCCCGACGGAAGCGGCGTCCGTGGGCGTGTTCCTGACGGCGGTATTGGCGTTTACCCATGGCAAAATGGGTATGGCCGACTTCAAGGAAAGCCTGATTCGCACGGCTGTTTCTACCGCGATGATTTTCTTCATCGTGTTTGGTGCCGATCTCTTCAGTGTGTTTATTGCGTTGTCGCAGCTACCTTCGGCGGGTGTTGATCTGATCGAAAATTCAGGCTTGTCACCCTACATGGTGCTGATCCTGATGCTGCTGACCTACCTGTTGCTGGGCTGCTTCCTGGATAGTCTGGCGATGATTCTGCTGACGATTCCGATCTACTTTCCGATCATTATGGCGATGGATTTCGGGCTTCCACCCGAAGATGCTGGGATCTGGTTCGGCATCCTGGCACTGGTTGTCGTGGAGGTTGGGTTGATCACACCACCCGTCGGCATGAACGTGTTTATCATTAAATCCTTCGATCCATCGCTGGCTCTGAAAGATTGCTTCAAGGGTGTTGTTCCCTTCCTGCTGTCTGATGTCGTGCGCGTTGGCCTGTTGGTCGCGTTTCCTTCGATCACTCTGGCGTTGGTTCATCTATTGGATTAACCGGTGTCGGATGACCCCAGGCGTCCGGGTTTTTGCGGGCCTTGTGTCGCCTCTTTAGGGAGCCTTTGGGCTCCCTGTTTTATTTCTATTGGCCTGGACAGTGGTTCGTTGTGACCCGGTTCGCAAACTGGTTTAGAATTGCGGATAAGTAGCGGACGATATCTGTCGATGTATGGAGGTGGGATGGAAGAGTCGTTGAACAGTAAATACTCAACGGATGAGGAGCAGATTGATTTTGGCGTGCTGGATCAGCTGCTGGGTTATAAGCTGCGTCGTGCTCAGCTTAAATTCTTCAGCCGGTTTTCAGCGGCATGTTCTGATCTTGGTATCAGTCCCGGACTCTTTGGGGTACTGGTTATCGTCAAGGAAAACCCCGGGCTAACTCAGACCGCTGTCGCCCAGGCATTGGGGAACGACCGTTCGGCCATGGTGGCCGCCGTGGATAAACTTGAGCAGATGAGTCTGATTGAAAGGCGTCCGTCGAAAAAAGACAGACGCTCCTATGCGCTTTTTCTGACGCCTTCGGGTGAAACATTCAGTGAACGTATGATTGAGCGAGTAATCGATCAGGAAGAGGGTCAGTACCAACGACTCAAGGACGGCGAAAAGGAGTGGTTGCTGGATGTGCTGACCCGGTTGGCTAATTGATTGATGTGCGGTACCCGCGCAGAGCATCCAGAAACCGTTCCACCAGCCGCGTCGGTGCCGGAGACTTACGGTAAAGCGCGGCAAATTCGCAGTGGTAGTCAAACTCACGCCTCATCAGGCGTCGCATCGATCCGGCCGCTACAAAAGGGGCAGCGTAGTGGTCAGGGAGATAGCCGATAAAGGCCCCTGATTTGATCAACGTGGCAATTCCCTCCTGATCGTTGGCAACTGCACTTTTCTCCAGGCCATGCATACGGCCGGTTTCCATATTGGGGCTGTGAAAGCTCAGGCCCGCGTAGCGTTGAGCGCGAATTTCTCGCGCTTCTACCCGTTCAGCGCGGTCGAACAACGGATGGCCACGCCCGCAGTAGAGATGCATCTGCTCACCGAACAGCGGAATGTAATGCAGGCTGCTGGATGGACGGTGCGTGGGAATGATGCCGACCTGATAGTGACCATCCAGAACGCCTTTCTCGATCTGGTTAACCGGCACCACGTGGATATCGATCTGGACCTCAGGTGCACTGGCAATGAAGTCAGCGATCGCATCAGGTACATGGCACTCCGGGTTGCTTACCGTTTTATCGAACATGGCAATGGATAGCTGACCCTGGAGAGTCCGGTGCATATCATTCACCTGATGCCGGAAATCCTCGATTGAGCTGATCAGCCGCTGGGCGTATTCGTAGATCTGCAGCCCCTCCTGAGTCATGGAGAAGCCCCCGCGGCCCCGTCGACACAGAGTCATCCCAAGTCGTACTTCCAGGTCTTTCAGGTGACGGCTGATGGTGGAACGGCCAATGTTGAGTTCCAGTTCGGCCGCACTCAGCCCGCCAGCCTCTACCACTGCCATAAAGACCCGTAGCAGACGGATATCGGTATCACTCAGGTTTCCCAGCAAAGCGCGCATATTTGTTTCACATAAATGAAAGTTAGTTTCGATAAATAGTAATTTATCAAACATAGATCCTAACCTACAGTGCGTTCACGAATCTGTTCCAACCTTTTTCAGGAATCTGACAATGAACCAGGCTCAGGCAGCGGGGATCACCCAGGCACAGTTAGATGCATACTGGATGCCCTATACCTCCAATCGTGAATTTAAAGAAAACCCACGGATGATCACCGGCGCCGAAGGGGCCTACCTGATCGACGCAGAGGGTCGACGGATTCTGGATGGTCTGTCGGGTTTGTGGACCTGTGGTGCCGGACATAATCGTCCGGAAATTCAGGAAGCGGTTGCCAAGCAACTGGGCGTGCTGGATTACGCACCGGCGTTCCAGTATGGCCACCCGCTGGCGTTCCAGTTGGCGGAACGCGTCGCCAACCTGGCACCGGAAGGTCTGAACAAAGTATTTTTCACCAACTCCGGCTCAGAGTCTGCCGACACCTCTACCAAGATAGCCCGTGCTTACTGGCGCCAGAAGGGTCAGGCGACCAAAACCCGAATCATTGGCCGTGCCAAGGGCTATCACGGGGCCAGCTGGGGCGGTATCAGCTTCGGCGGCATTGGCGGTAACCGCAAGCTCTGGGGCCAGGCGATGGAGTCGGATCATCTGCACCACACCTGGCGTCCGGAGATGGCTTTCACCAAGGGGATGCCGGAGCAGGGCGCTGAGTTCGCCGACGAGCTGGAGGATATGATCGTACTGCACGACGCGTCTAACGTTGCAGCGGTGATTGTGGAACCGTTCTCCGGTTCTGCCGGTGTCATTATTCCGCCGGTGGGCTACCTGAAACGACTGCGGGAGATCTGCGACAAGCACAACGTGCTGCTGATCTTTGACGAGGTGATCACTGGATTTGGTCGCGCCGGTGCCATGTTTGGTGCGGATGCTTTCGGTGTTGTGCCGGATATGATTAACGTGGCCAAGCAGATCACCAACGGCGCAATCCCCATGGGTGCCGTTATCGTCAAGGATGAGATTCACGATGCCTTTATGGAGGCCGGTGGTGCCCACTACAACGTGGAGCTGCCCCATGGCTACACCTATTCCGGTCATCCGGTGGCCTGCGCGGCCGCGATGGCTGCGCTGGATGTACTGGAAAATGAACATCTGATTGCCCGCGTTGCCGAAATGGCGCCTATCTTTGAAGAGAAGGTGCATAGCCTGAAGGGCTGTAAGCACGTGACTGATATTCGCAACTACGGTTTTGCTGCGGGCCTGACCATCGCCGCCAAACCGGGCGAGCCGACCCGTCGGCCCTGGGAAATTGCGATGGAGTGCTGGCGCAAGGGGCTGTACGTACGCTACGGCGGCGACACACTTCAGCTGGGTCTGCCCTTTATTATCGAGCAGGATCAGATCGATCAGATTATCAATATTCTCGGTGACTCGCTGAATAGCGCCGACTAAACGTTCATAACAAGAGACAGGAGATACAGGGTGACTCAGACAGTTGGGCATTTTATCGGCGGTGAAACCGTTCTGACGCAGGGCCGGACTCAACCCATCTACAACCCCTCTACAGGCGCCGTTTCCGGCGAGGTGGAGCTGGCCAGCGCAGCGACCGTCGAGCAGGCGATCGCCAATGCCGCCGCCGCTTATCCGGCGTGGCGGGAAACACCGCCGGCCAAGCGCGCACAGGTGATGTTCCGCTTTAAGATGCTGCTTGAGCAGCATGCGGATGAGATTTGTGAGCTGATCAGCCGTGAACACGGCAAGGTGTTGCACGATGCCAAGGGCGAGCTGCAGCGCGGCATCGAAAACGTGGAGTTTGCCTGTGGCATTCCGCAGATGCTCAAGGGCGAGCACAGCAAGAATGTCGGTCCGAACATCGACAGCTGGAGCGAGTTCCAGGCGCTGGGCGTGGTTGCAGGTATTACACCGTTTAACTTCCCGGCCATGGTGCCGCTGTGGATGTGGCCGGCTGCTGTCATGTGTGGCAACACTTTCGTCCTGAAGCCGTCCGAGCGCGACCCCAGCAGTGTTCTGCGAATTGCAGAACTGGCGATTGAGGCAGGCCTGCCCAAGGGCGTGCTTAATGTGGTCAATGGCGATAAGGAAGCCGTGGATACGCTGCTGCAGTCAGAGGTTGTACAAGCGGTGAGCTTTGTTGGCTCCACGCCGATTGCGCACTACATCTCAAGCGAAGCCGCTGCAAATGGCAAGCGCTGCCAGGCGCTGGGTGGTGCCAAGAACCACTCGGTACTGATGCCGGATACCGATCTGGATAACGCGGTTAACGCGATGATGGGGGCCGCATACGGTTCCTGCGGTGAGCGCTGCATGGCACTGTCTGTGGCCGTGACCGTGGGTGATGAGATTGCCGACCGTCTGGTCGCGGCGCTCAAAGAGAAGATCGCGGGTCTTAAAGTGGGCTCCGGTCTCGATAACAGCAACGATATGGGCCCGCTGATTACGGCCCAGTCCCGTGATCGGGTCAAGGGATACATCGATGCCGGTGTCGAGCAGGGGGCTGAGCTGGTGGTCGATGGCCGGGATATCTCTGTGCCGGGCCATGAAGATGGCTACTTTGTGGGCGCTACGCTGTTCGACCGTGTTACCGAGGAGATGAGTATCTACACCGATGAAATATTCGGTCCGGTGCTGGTCGTGGTGCGTGTGGACAGCCTGCAGGACGCGATCGATCTGATTAACCGTCACGAGTATGGTAATGGAACCTGCATTTTTACCCGCGACGGTGAAGCGGCGCGCTACTTCTGTGACCAGATCCAGGTGGGCATGGTGGGTGTCAACGTACCGCTGCCGGTGCCGGTGTCCTACCACAGCTTTGGTGGCTGGAAGCGTTCACTGTTTGGTGATCTGAGTGCCTACGGGCCGGATGCGATCCGTTTCTATACGCGCCGTAAGACGATTACTCAACGGTGGCCCTCAAGTGGGGTGCGTGAAGGGGTGGTTTACTCCTTCCCGAGCTGAGCGGCGGCACCTGACTCGCGCTATCGTGGCGGGAAAGGGTGCTAACAGGTTATACTGAACGTGCGAATTCGACTGCTTCGGTGGTCCTTCGTAACTTCGGGAAAGGGGGCCTTCGGGCCACTGCTGTCCCATAGTTTTTTTGATCATAAAGGGATCCTCATTTGAGGGTCCCTTTTTTGTGGCTCGGGTGGAGGAGGATTGAGCAGCGCCCAAAGGGGAATGCGTTCGAACAAGCTCACCTGAAGAGTTCGCATAATGCGTTGTACACTCCAGCCTTGCCGCGCACTATGGCGAGCAAACGAGAGCAGCAGATAGCAGATCATGGCGATCCAGATCTGCGTCAACACTGCATTTTTACTGTGACCTAAAAACGCCTTTATCTTCAGGTTCTGCTTGAGCGCTTTGAAGAAGAGCTCCACCTGCCA
>NZ_AUAZ01000047.1 GCF_000428985.1 Marinobacterium litorale DSM 23545
AATTGCTGGGACAACTCGCCGATGGAGAGGCTGTTCCGCAGCCTGAAAACGGAATGGGTGCCAGAAACCGGTTACTCCTCGCTACTGGTCGCCAAAATGGATATTGGTCGGTACCTGATGGATTACTACAACCGCCAGCGGCCACATCGTGCCAATGGCGGCATCAGTCCACTGGCGGCGGAAGAAAAACTTAAAACCGTGTCCGGGATTAGTTGACCACTACAAAGTGCCCAGATCCTGATCAAGGAATAGTGCTCCGTAATCACCGCTGAGGGTGGAAAGACCCTGAAAGGAGCTGCCCCCAACGATCGAGTAGAGCAGCGTATCACCGTCAGCGTCGGTAGCCTCAATAGCGCCCGCCACATCCGAAAACAGGTCACTGGAGGCGGTGTCGAAAACAAGGATATCATTCGGGGGGCTGGCGTTAGGCGGCGTATCAGATCCCGAAACCAGATAGATCTGATCGGAAAACTGCAAACGCTCGACCCCAACCAGTTGGTCGGAACCTTCACCTCCTATGGCGTCGATGACGGTTACCGTATCACCGGACACCTGAATGCTGTAGCGAGACCGGGCTCCGGCATACACGGCCGTATCCGTCCCCCCACCGCCATCGATGGAGTCATCACCGCCGTTGCCGGTGAACGTATTATCGTAGCTATTGCCTATGAGCGTATCGTCGCCAGCACCGCCGATCGCATTTTCGATAACCGCGCCATAAGCGATTGCCAGATTATTGGAGCCATCATAAATATCGGTATAGCTTTCAACCTGCCCCGCCGGCAGAGGGTCAGACGGTATCGCTATTGAACTGAAGTAACCGTCTCTCAGATCAATGGTGCAAGCCAAAAGGAAGTTGGCAACGGAAATAGTATCTTCACCACCTGCATCCCAGAGTGTCTTGAAAAAGGGCCTATCGGTTTCAAATGTATAGAGGTCATCTCCGGTGCGGTAGTTCGGATTAGCACCATAGAGATACTGAAGGGCTGCTATGTCATATAACATCAGCGTTTCGGGCTGGATGTACTCGTAACTCCAGCTGTAACTGTATGGGCCGGTCTGGGTAACAGTGCGAAATAACCCGTTGGGATGCTCGGTATATGACATCGCCGTGTAGGCAAGGTTATCCAGCGAACTGCTAAGCACATAATCACCGGTGAAAGAGTGCTTAAGCCCCAAGGCATGACCCACCTCATGCACAAGCGTTCCATAGCCTGACCCGCCTGGTAAGAAGTCATCCGCCTCCCAGCTGATATTGCTGCTGAGCCAGACATCCCCCCCTAAATCGGACTGGTAGACACTGGTCACCCTACCCGAGGAATAGTAATAACCGTGGGACGGGTAATATGCGTATCCAGCGCTACCCGAGGATTGGGCATCCATCCCGAAAGAGAGCGCTCCGCCGGAAAACACTTCGGTGAAGGTCACATTGGCAACCGCCTCGATGTCGTCCAAAACATCGCGCGTCGCCTGCTCCTGCAGCGCCGTAAATGCTGAAAAACCGCTGGTGGTGTAGTAGGAAGGGACTGACGACAGAAAGCTGTAGGTGATAGCTGCAGCGTCCCCAACCCCCACTGTCGTACTCGACAGAGAGGCCACGGTTTCGCCAACAACGGCATCGAAGTTCCATCTCGCCGAATAGCTGCCGTTTCTTATCGCCAGTAACGCATCAAGTGGATCTGTCGTCTGCACACGCCGACCTCTCGTTCAAGGATTCAGCATGGCTTCGACGGAGGCCCGCCAGGTCACTTACCCTGCCAGACGAGCCCTGAAGTCACCCAAATCAACTTAACTCTTAATACGATACTCAGCCGAGCGCGCATGAGCAGTCAACCCCTCACCCCGGGCAAGAACCGAAGCCACTTTGCCCATTTCAGACGCCCCATCCTGCGAGAACATGATCAGCGATGAGCGTTTCTGGAAATCATACACTCCCAGCGGGGATGAAAAGCGCGCTGTACCGGACGTCGGAAGAACATGGTTCGGCCCGGCACAGTAATCACCCAGCGCCTCCGCCGTATAACGTCCCATGAAGATAGCACCCGCATGACGGATCCGCTTGAGCAGAGCTTCAGGATCGGCTACCGATAGCTCCAGGTGCTCTGGCGCAACGCGATTGCTGATACGCGCCGCATCATCCAGATCCTGAGCCTTGATCAGAACAGCACGGTTACGCAGGGAAACCTCGATAATCTCGGCTCGCTCCATGGTGGGCAGAAGCTTTTCGATACTTGCCTCAACCTGGTCAATAAAGTCCGAGTCGGGAGACACCAGTATTGGCTGAGCATCTTCGTCATGTTCAGCCTGAGAGAACAGGTCCATCGCGACCCAGTCCGGATCGGTCTGGCCATCGCAGATAACCAGAATCTCGGAGGGACCCGCAATCATATCAATGCCGACAGCCCCAAACACCGCGCGCTTGGCAGTAGCCACAAAAATATTGCCCGGCCCCACGATCTTATCCACGCGCGGAACTGTTTCCGTTCCATAAGCCAATGCCGCCACCGCCTGGGCACCGCCTACCGTGAACACACGACTGACACCGGCGACGGCCGCAGCAGCCAGCACCAACTCGTTCACGATCCCATCAGGGGTTGGCACCACCATGATAATCTCTTCAACGCCCGCCACGTGGGCCGGCAGCGCATTCATCAGCACCGAGGAAGGATAAGCGGCCTTACCACCCGGAACATAGAGCCCCACACGATCCATCGGAGTGACCTGCTGGCCCAGCATGGTGCCGTCATCTTCCGTATACTGCCAGGAACCGGCTAGCTGACGCTCATGGTAGGCTCGAACCCGGGCCGCAGCGGCTTCCAGTGCTTGACGCTGCTCTGCAGGCAAACCTTCAAGGGCAGCCTGCAAACGCTCCTGTCCCATTTCAAGCTCGCTCATGGAGCTCACACTCATACGATCGAAGCGATTGGTGTACTCCACCAGCGCCTTATCACCCTCAGCACGAATCCGCCCGATTATTTCGTTCACGACCTCGTTAACACCCGCGTCCGAAACGCTTTCCCAGGCAAGCAGGCTATCTAGACGCTGATCAAAATCGGACTGCTGGCTGTCGAGACGAGTTATTTCAACCTTGCTCATGACTGAGCCTCCTGATCACGCTTGGCCCGCACCGCCGCCCCGAGCTGGTCGAGAATCGGTTGAATCTGGGCATGCTTGATTTTCATCGATGGCTGACCAACAACGAAGCGGGAGCTGATATCGGCGATATGCTCCATCGGCTCCAGGCCGTTGGCGCGCAATGTGTTGCCGGTATCGACAATATCGACGATACGGTCCGCGAGCCCCATGATCGGCGCCAGCTCCATTGCTCCATACAGCTTGATGATGTCGACCTGAGCGCCCTGACGCGCAAAGAACTCTTTGGTCACATTGACGAACTTGGTCGCAACCTTCATGCGACCGGACACAGGAGCCGCATTCTTCATTCCGGCCACCATCAGCTTGCAGCGGGCGATTTCAAGATCCAGCGGCTCGTAGAGTCCAGCCCCGCCGTGCTCCATCAGCACATCCTTACCGGCAATCCCCATATCGGCACCGCCGTACTCGACGTACGTGGGTACATCGGTGGCGCGGATCACGACCAGCTTGATATGGGAATGATTGGTATCGAAGATCAGCTTACGGCTGGAAAAGATATCTTCCGCCGGTGTGATATCAGCCGCCGCCAGTAACGGCAGCGTCTCCTTCAGGATGCGCCCCTTGGAGAGGGCGATTGTCAGCTGTTCTTTCATTAGCCTCTTCGCTCAAGCTTTAATACAACTAGCCCGGCACACGACGAATACGCGCGCCCAGCAACTGCAATTTCTCTTCAATACACTCGTAGCCACGATCGATATGATAGATTCGATCGATCAGCGTCTCGCCCTCGGCAACCAGGGCTGCGATAACCAGGCTGGCCGACGCACGCAGATCAGTAGCCATCACGGGCGCTCCCTGCAGCTTATCAACACCCTCTATAATCGCCGTGTTGCCGTCGATGGTAATTTCAGCCCCCATCCGAATCATCTCCTGCATATGCATGAAACGGTTCTCAAAGATGGTTTCCTTGATGCGGCCCACACCCGTTGCCACCGTATTCAGCGCTGCGAACTGAGCCTGCATATCGGTAGGAAAGGCCGGATACGGGGCTGTTGTCAGGCTGATCGCCTGGGCACGGCGGCCTTTCATATCCAGGGTGACCCAATCTTCGCCCACCTCAATCGAAGCCCCTGCCTCCTCCAGCTTTTGCAGCACGGCATCAAAGGTATCCGGCCGGGTATTCAGACAGCGGACTCGACCACCGGTCGCAGCAGCAGCAACCAGATAGGTACCGGTTTCAATACGGTCAGCCATGACCGAATAACGGCAGCCATGGAGACGCTCGACACCGCGAACGGTAATCGTATCGGTACCGGCGCCGGAAATATCCGCACCCATGGCTTGCAGGCACTGCGCGAGATCAACCACCTCCGGCTCTCTGGCCGCATTTTCAATAATTGTCTCGCCATCGGCCAGGGTTGCTGCCATCAGGATATTCTCGGTACCGGTCACGGTGACCGTATCGAAGAACACCCGAGCGCCTTTCAAACGCCCGTCCATCCGCGCCCGGATATAGCCGTTTTCAACGCGAATATCCGCACCCATCGCCTCCAGACCACGGATATGCAGATCGACCGGACGGCTTCCGATGGCACAGCCCCCCGGAAGAGAGATATCGGCACTACCAAAATGCGCCAACATCGGACCGAGCACCAGAATCGAGGCGCGCATGGTTTTAACCAGTTCATAGGGCGCGCACAGGTCATCAACCTGACTCGGGTCGATCTGAACACTCATGTTTTCATCGAGCATCAAATCCACACCCATCCGGCGCAGCAGCTCCAGCATGGTCGTGATGTCATGCAGGTGGGGCAGGTTGCAGAGCGTGACCGGCTCATCAGCCAACAGTGTCGCAGCCAGAATCGGTAGCGCGGAGTTCTTGGCGCCTGAAATGCGGACGTCCCCACGCAGGGGGACGCCGCCTTCGATAATCAGTTTATCCATCGGGTGCTCTCGTCGTTACCGCTTACTGCTTGGCCGCCCATTGCTCGGGGGTATAAGTCTTGATCGAAACTGCATGGATTGCGCCGCTGGCGATTAGCTCGTTCAAGCACGCGTAAACGATCTGCTGCTTCTTCACCGGCGTCAAACCTGCGAACAGCTCACCGACTACGGTCACCTGGAAATCACAACCCTCCCCGGTCGTGTAGACAGTACAACCGTCGAGCTCTCGCTCGATGATCTGCTTTACCTCTTCAGCTTGCATGAAAAACTCCGAAAAACCGGGTGAATACGTTCGACTGGAATTGAGAGCCGATGATACCGAAAACCAGGCTTAAAGGCGACGCAGACGCGCCCTAAGCCTGACCTTACTCGGCAAGCTGATGTAGAACCTCGTCAAGACCCACAAGGCCGGCAATCGATGCCATGTCAGCGGGCAAGTTCTTAACACAAAGATCAAGCCCCTGACGACGCGCTGCGCGCTCACAGACCAGGTAGAGCGCCAGCGCCGAGCTATCCACTCGCCCTGTGTCCGTGAAGTCCAGCACGCAACGCGACGACTGACGCTCCAGCCAGGCCAGGATCTCTTTGCGCAGGGGTACCACCGTGCTGAACAAGAGGTCTCCTTTCAGCTTGAGCACCCCATTCTGAGCCTGTTCAACCGTCGTCACTACCACGGGCCCCATTGGTTGCATCAACCGATACCTGTGATTCCCAACTATCAATGACGCCGGTAATGCCGTTACTGCGCTGGTAAAGATCGGCAAACTGGTTCTTGAAGGTCAGGCGCAGATTAACACCGTCCACCATGACATTGACCAGTGTCCAGCGTCCGTCCTGCTTGAGCATGTAGTACACCAGGACATAGGTATTACCGTTGCCTGAACTGACATTGACCGTCACCACCTGCTTGTCCGGCTCAGGGCTATCGGCATTGGGGGGGACGATCTCATAACGCTCAAACTCGAATCCAACGACCGCCTTGGCGAACGTTTTCAGCAGTGTGGTTTTAAACACCTCGGAAAAGCGCTGCATCTCCTCGTCACTGGCGCGACGGAAGTATTTCCCCATAACCCGTTTGGCAATGTACGGGAAGTCCACCACCGGCGAGATGACACGCTCAACTTCCGTCATCATCCGATCAATATTTTCCGGCGACTTAAGCGTCTCATCTTCCACCACCGCGAGCATTTCCCGGGTCGTCTTATCCATCACGCCGCTGGCTTCCTGCCAGGCTGGCGTATTCGCCTGAGCCTGAGCTACCCACAACAGAGCGGTCACCGCAACAAAAGTTGTCGAAAACAGTTTGCGAATCATCATTCACTCACCTTGTTAAAAAGGAACTTACCGATGAGATCTTCGAGCACCAGTGCGGACTGAGTATCCCGAATGCGATCCCCCTCCCCGAGCATCTCATCCTCTGCTCCGGACGTGATACCGATATACTGCTCACCCAATAACCCGGATGTAAGTATCTGAGCCGAGCTATCCGTGCTCAGATAGTTCACCTCATCCCGTATTTTCATCTCGACCTCAGCCATCAGCATCTGAGGATCAAGACGAATCGCCGTTACCTCGCCAATCTGTACGCCGGACATGGCCACCTTGGCCCGCGGGGTTAAGCCACCGATATTTTCGAACCGGGCGTAAATCTTATACCCACTTCCCTGGTCGGCCAGGCTGAGCCCACTGATATTCAGGGCCAGCACAACCAGAGCCAGAAAACCGGCCAGCATCAGGAAGCCCACGCCGATCTCCATTGTACGCATACGCATCTCAGAGCTCTCCAAACATTAATGCGGTCAAAATAAAGTCCAGCCCCAGCACCGCCAACGATGAAAACACCACAGTGCGGGTGGTAGCCTGGCTTATACCCAGCGACGTCGGCGTGCAGTCATATCCCTCAAAAACCGCGATCCAGGTCACCACAAAGCCAAAAACGATCGATTTAATCACGCCATTCAGTACGTCATCGCGAAAATCCACCGCCTGCTGCATATTGGCCCAGAACGAACCATCGAAAATTCCGAGCCATTCCACGGCCACGATGGCACCGCCCCAGATCCCGACCACCGAAAAAATCATGGTCAAAATCGGCATGGAGATAAATCCAGCCCAAAACCGGGGCGCAATGACCCGCCGCAGAGGGTCGACTCCGATCATCTCCAAACTCGCCAACTGTTCGGTCGCCTTCATCAGGCCTATCTCCGCCGTCAACGCGGAGCCGGCACGTCCCGCAAACAACAGCGCCGTAACCACCGGTGCCAGCTCACGTACCAGACTGAGCGCCACCATCTGGCCAACCGCCTGTTCGGAACCGTAATCCACAAGAATGGTGTAGCCCTGCAGCCCCAGCACCATGCCAATAAAACCGCCCGATACGACGATAATAATCAGCGAGAGAACGCCGACGAAATAGAGCTGTTTAACCAGCAACGGAAACATCATCACCGGATCAGGGCGAGCCACAAGCGCCTGAACCAGAAGCTGCCCGGCGCGACCAAAAGCGGCCAGGCGCGCCAACCCTACACGTCCCAGTGATTGGACCCAATCAAGCATTTAGCGGATGTCCTGTAACAGTTCCTGCAGGTAGTCCGGCGCAGGATAATGGAAAGGAACCGGCCCATCGGGCAGCCCTTGCATGAACTGTCTGACCTTATCAGAATCGACGCCAGCCAGATCCTCCGGCGACCCTTGAGCGACAACCCGCCCATCCGCCACCACGTAGACATAATCGGCAATACCCAGTGTTTCCTTGATATCGTGGGAAACGATGATGCTGGTATGGCCCAGTGCCTGATTAAGACGCCGAATCAGATTCACCAGCACGCCCATCGCTATGGGATCCTGACCGGTGAACGGCTCATCATACATCACGATATCCGGGTCCAATGCGATAGCACGGGCCAAAGCGACCCGGCGCGCCATACCTCCCGACAGTTCACTGGGCATCAAATGCTGAGCGCCACGCAAACCTACGGCTTGGAGCTTCATCAACACGATATCGCGAATCATATCGGCGGGCAGATCGGTGTGGACCTGTATCGGGAAAGCCACGTTCTCGAACACACTCATATCGGTAAAGAGAGCGCCACTCTGGAACAGCATCCCCATACGCTCACGCGCGATGAACAGTTCCGTACGACTCAACGAAGGGATATTCTCCCCATCCAGCAATATCTGTCCTTTATCGGGCGGCAGCTGGCCACCGATCAATTTAAGCAGCGTCGTCTTACCGGTACCGGAAGGGCCCATGATCGCCGTAACCCGGCCCCGGGGAATCGACAGGTCGATATTGTCGAAAATAACCCGGCCCGAACGAGAAAAGGTCATCCCCTTGATATCGATAATGTTGTCAGTTTGAGACTCCATAACCTGCCTTACCGGACTGATAGATCCAGCTCCTTCTGGTCGCCGACAGAAAGTTGCCGACGGGGTGATTCAAGCGCGCCAATATAGCATTCCAACCGTTAAACGTGAACTTTTCACACCGCCTACCCGCTGCGCTGTGACCAGACCCCGCCGCTGTTGTAAACTGTGGCTTCACGTTCCGATCATCTGCCGGAAAGAACGACAATCTCATGACATCCAAAGATTTTATTCAAAGCGGCCAACGCACCATCGAACTTGAACTGGACGCCGTTAACAACCTGCTCCAGCATCTGGATGAGCGCTTCACCCGTGCCTGCGAGCTGATGCTGAACTGTCAGGGCCGGGTGATTGTTACCGGTATGGGCAAATCCGGCCACATCGGCAACAAAATAGCCGCCACACTGGCCAGCACCGGGACCCCCGCGTTTTTCGTCCACCCCGGCGAAGCCAGTCATGGTGACCTGGGCATGTTCACCGGCAACGATGTTGTATTGGCACTCTCCAATTCCGGTGAAACAGCGGAACTCGTAACGATTTTACCGCTGATCAAACGGATGAAAGCACCACTGATCAGCATAACAGCCAAACCTGAATCCACGCTGTCCCAGAGTGCCGACGTCAGCCTCCACATACCCGTTGACAGAGAAGCGTGCCCTCTGGGCCTGGCGCCAACATCGAGCACCACGGCACAACTGGTCATGGGCGACGCACTGGCAATCGCGTTGCTGGAAGCCCGCGGATTCAGTGCCGAAGACTTCGCTTTTTCCCATCCCGGCGGAGCGCTTGGACGCCGCCTTCTGCTCCTGGTCGATGACATCATGCACACCGGCGATGAAATCCCGATGGTCTCCAGAGGCACCTCAATTCGAGATGCTCTGCTGGAAGTCACTCAAAAACGCCTGGGAATGACGGCGGTCGTCGATGAGGGCGGCCATCTGTCCGGCATCTTCACCGATGGTGACCTGCGTCGAACTCTGGACCAGGAAGTGGACCTTAAAACCACGGGCATCGAGGAAGTAATGACTGCCAACTGCACCACCATCCGCTCGGGCATTCTTGCCGCTGAAGCACTGGAAGTCATGCAGAGCCGTAAAATTAATGCACTGCTGATCACCGACGCGCAAAACCGGCCGATTGGAGCACTGAACATGCATGACCTTCTAAAGGCCGGGGTAATCTGATGAAACTTGATCTGACCCCGGAACTTCAAAGCAAGCTGCAGTCGATCAGTCTGGTCGTCTTCGATGTGGACGGCATCCTTAACAGCGGCCAGTTGAACTTTCTGGCTGACGGCCGAGAGATCAAGTCGTTCAATATTCTGGATGGACTGGGAATAAAACTGCTCCAGCGCAGCGGTATCAAAACGGCCATCATTACGGGACGCCGCTCCCCTCAGGTCGAGCTTAGAGCCGAAGCACTGGGCATTCATTACCTGAGGCAGGGGCGCGAGGATAAGCGCAAAGCGCTGGAAGAGCTCTGGCAGGAAACGGGCTTTAAGTCCGACCAGACCGCCTACATCGGTGACGACCTGCCGGATCTGGCGGCCATTCGCGCAGCCGGCTTTGGAGCGACGGTCCCTAACGGGCACTGGTTCGTTCGTGAGCATGCGGATTGGTGCGCTTCCACTCCCGGCGGCAGCGGAGCGGCCAGGGAGCTGTGCGACCTCATCCTCGCGGCACAGGGCAAACTGGACACTCTGCTGGGGGAATATCTTTAAATGTTATCCCGGGGACGGCTGCGACTGGTTGTAGCACTGGCACTGATTATGCCCGTATTGCTCTATTGGGGTCTGTCGGGCAGTACGTTACCTCAACGCACTCAGCTGGTACCCAACAACCAAGAGAGTATCGATTTTTTCATGCGCGAGGCCCGCACCACATACTGGGATCAGCAAGGCCGGCTGGACTATCAGTGGCAAACTCCGGAGCTATTCCACTACCCCAAGCGCGGCATCAGCTCACTGCTGACGCCACGCGCCCTGATGCCCGGAGCCAACGGTGACCAATACAATATTCAGGCCAATCAGGGTGAAGTACGGGATGATCAGGCATTGATAGCGCTTGCAGGGGATGTCGAGGTTCACCATAATCCGCAGTCCGGGATCCCGAGCATGCTAACCACGGACGCACTGACGGTGATCCCGCCGCAAGCGCTGGCGCGTACCGATGACCTGGCCACTGTGACCCGAGGCGGGGAACAGATGGAGACGGTAGGATTGGAGGTCTACTTCGATGAGCGCCGGATTGAGATGCTTTCTAATGTTAAGGGTCGTTATGCTGCGCCTTAAATGCGTCGTTAACAGCTTGGTTTCTCTGCTTTTGCTCGCAGCAGCAACGGCCGCCCACGCATTGCCGGAGGACCGGAACCAGCCGATTCATATCAGTGCCGACAGTGCCAGCATCAACGAAAATACCGGTATCACCGTCTACAGCGGCAATGTTGAGATCAGCCAGGGCAGCATGCTTATTCGGGGCGCACGCGTGGAGTTACATCGCAATCAAAACGGTGACGTCAATCGAATTATATCCACGGGGGCTCCTGCCGAATTCCAGCAACAGCCGCGCGCTGATGACCCTGTCACCAAGGCCTTTGGCCAACGTATGGAATACCGGATCGATGCCCGGGAAGTCACCATTACCCGCGAGGCGCGTGTTGAGCAGGGCAAAGATACATTCACCGGGCAGCGCATCGTCTACAACATGGACAAGGCGGTTGTCGATGCCTATAGCAGCGAAAGCGGTGAAACCCGTGTCCAGATGATCATTCAGCCGAAGAACGGAGCGGGTGAATGACTCGCCTTGAAGCGTTGCATCTTGCAAAAAGCTATAAAGGCCGCCAGGTGGTACGCGATGTATCCCTGGAGATCGGCAGCGGCCAGGTGGTTGGCTTACTCGGGCCAAACGGCGCAGGCAAGACAACCTGCTTTTACATGATCGTCGGTCTGATAAAAGCCGATCACGGCCAGGTACGGATTGACGAGGATGACATCACACGTCTCCCCATGCATGGCCGTGCACGCCGTGGTATCGGCTACCTGCCGCAGGAAGCATCCGTATTCAGAAAGCTGAGCGTTCGCGATAACCTGCTGGCGATCCTGGAGACCCGTAAGGAGCTCGACCGGGCCCAGCGGGAACGTAAGCTTGAAGAGCTGCTTGAGGAGTTTCATATTACCCACTTGGCTGGCAACACCGGAATGTCACTGTCGGGCGGTGAGCGCCGTCGGGTGGAGATCGCCCGCGCACTGGCCACAGAACCTGCGTTCATCTTGCTGGATGAGCCCTTTGCCGGCGTCGATCCGATATCGGTGGGCGACATCAAACAAACAGTCCGCCACCTGCAGGATAAGGGGATTGGCGTATTGATCACCGATCACAACGTGCGCGAGACTCTCGATATCTGCCAACGGGCCTATATTGTAAGTGACGGCGGTATACTGGCGCAGGGGGAACCCGAGCAGATACTGGCCAATCAGCAGGTCCGTCAGGCCTATCTTGGAGAGCAGTTCCGGCTCTAGTCAGTGCCGGATGATCCGACTTTTGTAATGGCATATCGCACCTATGAAGCAATCGTTACAGCTTAAAATCGGTCAGCAGCTGACCATGACACCACAGCTACAGCAGGCTATTCGCTTGCTGCAGCTATCGACGCTCGACTTGCAACAGGAGATCCAGCAAGCACTGGAGAGCAACCCGTTGCTTGAAGTCAGCGAAGAGGATAACGATCTGCCCGGGAGCGATGACGGCAACACCGAAAATGACAACAATGAGCGCGCCGAAGCCAAGGAGAGCACCACTGACAACGAGCGCGAAGAAAACTACGAGCCGGGAGAGGAATCCTGGAATGAGGACATCCCCAACGAACTGACGACGGACAGCAGCTGGGATGATACGTTTCAGGCCAGTACCGCGCCCACGGCGCCGGCACGCGATGATGACTGGGAACCCGGCGATAACGATACACGTGATGAAACACTGCAGGACCACCTGATCTGGCAACTCAATCTGACACCCATGAGCGATGCGGATCGTTTGGTTGCCGAAGCGATCATCGACGGTATTGAGCCGGACGGCTATCTGACGTTGAGCGCCGAAGAACTGCTAGAGCAGTTCCAGCAACAGCAACCGGACAGCTTCGGCGAGTCGGAAGTGGACGAGATCGAAGCCGTGCTGCACCGTGTCCAGCAGTTCGACCCGCCGGGAGTAGCTGCCCGCGACCTGAGTGAGTGTCTGTCGATCCAGCTGCATCAGCTGGAACCGGACACGCCCTGGCGCGCAGAAGCGATACGGCTGGTGGAGGAGCATCTGCAGTTGCTGGGCAACCACGACTACAAAACGCTGCTGCGCCGGATGCGGGTGAAAGAGGAGAGCCTGCAGGAGATCATTCGCCTGATTCAAACGCTCAATCCGAAACCCGGCGCCATGATCAACCCAAGCCAGTCCGAGTATGTAATTCCGGACGTTGTGGTCACCAAGGTCAAAGGTCAGTGGATGGTCAATCTCAACCCGGAAGCGGCCCCCAAGCTGCGCATCAATACGCAGTACGCCGACCTGATCCGCCGAGCCGACAACAGCTCCGATAACAGTTTTCTGAAGAACCACCTGCAGGAAGCCCGCTGGTTCCTGAAAAGTCTTCTCAGCCGTAACGACACCCTGCTGAAAGTGGCTACCGAGATCGTAGCCCGACAGTCAGACTTTCTCGAACACGGCGAAGAAGCGATGAAACCCATGGTCCTGCATGACATCGCCGAAGCGGTAAGCATGCATGAGTCGACCATTTCGCGTGTCACCACGCAAAAGTATATGCACACCCCCCGGGGTATTTTTGAGCTGAAGTACTTTTTCTCCAGCCATGTAAGCACATCGGATGGCGGTGCAGCATCATCCACCGCGATTCGTGCGTTGATCAAAAAGTTGGTCGCCGCTGAAAATCCGGCGAAACCACTCAGCGACAACAAGATCGCCCAGCTTCTGGACGAACAGGGAATAAATGTAGCCAGACGAACAATCGCTAAATATCGTGAAGCGATGGCAATTCCACCTTCTAATGAACGCAAGCGTCTGGTTTAATTTAAATGTAGAGCACGATAATAAAAACGTGCGATGAGAGGAGAAAACGTATGCAGATCAACATTACTGGCCATCATGTCGAACTGACTGACGCGCTGAACGAGTATGTGCGCACTAAATTCGACAAACTGGAACGCCATTTTGACAACATCACCAACACGCAGGTGACACTCAGCGTTGAGAAGCAGCGTCAAAAAGCAGAAGCTGATGTACACTTGGCAGGCGGTCAGATCTTTGCCACTCACGAGCACGACGATATGTATGCTGCAATTGATGGCCTGATCGACAAGCTGGATCGCCAGATCATCAAGCACAAAGAAAAAATGAAAGCGCACAAATAAACCAACAGTGCCCGCCATACAATGAATTTGACTGAACTGCTCACCGAATCACGCACACTTTGCCACGCCGATGCGGTAAGCAAAAAACGGGCTCTGGAACTGGCCAGCGATGCCCTCGCTGGCCAGACTGGGGCGCCTTCGTCGGAACAGATTTTCAGCGGTCTACTCAACCGCGAGCGCCTCGGCAGTACCGGCGTGGGAGATGGCGTTGCCATTCCGCACTGCCGCCTCGCCGACTGCAATCAACCCATGGCTCTCTTAATGAGTCTGGCGACCCCGGTCGATTTCGACTCGATTGATAATCGCCCGGTGGATCTGCTTTGCTTCCTGCTGGTACCGGAGGATGGAGCCGAAGAACACCTGCAAACACTGGCCGGACTGGCAGAGCTACTCAGCCAGAGCAGTGTTCGTGATAGCTTGCGCAGCTGCAAGCAAAGCCCGGAACTGTTTCAGGCAGCGACCAAGCTAGCCAGCAAGCAGGTAGCCTGATGAAACTGGTCGTGATCAGCGGCCGCTCAGGCTCTGGCAAAAGCACCGCATTACAAGCACTGGAAGATGTGGGGTTTTATTGCATCGACAATCTTCCCGCTCGCCTGCTTCCCGAACTACTCGATCAGATGCTGGATGACCCGGATCATCCCGGGCTGCTGGCAGTCAGCATCGACGCACGCAACCTAATCAGCAATCTCCATGCGTTCCCGAGTATTCTGCGTGAGATCCACCAGCGCCAGGATGTGGCCTGCGAGATTCTCTACCTGGATGCCGCAGAGCCAACACTGCTCAAACGTTACAGCGCCACGCGCCGCAAACACCCGCTTTCTGACAATCAATCGGGATTGCAGGAGGCGATCAGTTACGAACGCGACCTGCTCGAAGAGATCGCCACCCTGGCTGACATCCGTGTCGATACGACCCGCCTGAGTCTGTACGAGCTCAGGGACACGATAAAACTAAGGGTCGCGCAGCGGGCTGAACAGGCCCTCTCGCTGCAGTTCGAGTCGTTCGGTTTCAAGCACGGCGTTCCCATGGACGTGGACTTTACGTTCGATGTTCGCATGCTACCGAACCCTTTCTGGGTGCCGGATCTTCGACAGTTCGATGGCCGCGATGCGGCGGTGATCGATTTCCTGGAGCAGTCCTCGGAAGTATCAGAAATGATCGCGGATATCCGTGATTTTCTGGAGCGATGGCTACCCCATTTCAAACGCAACAACCGCAGCTATGTCACGGTTGGCATTGGCTGTACCGGCGGCCAGCATCGATCCGTTTATATTGCTGAAGCCCTCACTGGTCATTTCGGTCAACTTATGGATAATGTTCACGTCCGTCACCGCGAGCTGACCTGAGCTCGTGCGAACCCCAAGGAATGCGATGATCGAGAAACAGCTGACAATCATCAATAAACTCGGTCTTCACGCCCGAGCAGCCGCTAAGCTGATCAATACGACCGGCCACTTTTCCAGCCAGATCAAAATCGATAAACAGGGGCGCGAAGTGGATGGAAAAAGCATTATGGCGGTCATGATGCTGGCCGCCTCCCAGGGGACGGAACTGACCTTTCGTATCAGTGGCGACGATGAGCAGGACGCGATGACCGCTATTGAAACGTTGATCAACAACCGGTTTGACGAGCCCGAATAAACCTCGCGCAGGCCCTTTCCAGCAACTTCGCCGCGCCCGCTCTTTCCTCACCGGGGAACATCGCCATGACCCAATCAAAGGACGCCCCCAGCCTTCTGGACCAGCTCAGTAGCGCGCTCGACAGCAGCGAGCTGCGACAGCTTAAATTTATGCTCAACAAGGGTCTACGCCCGGTTGAAGCAGCCAAACTGCTGGAAAAGACACCCCCGAAAGAGCGTCAGATACTCTGGAACCTGCTCAACAAGGAAAACGAAGGTAAGGTCCTGCAGCACCTGGGCGATGACATCCAGGCCGATATTCTGGGTCGGATGGATGCCACTGAACTGCTCGCGGTGACCGAGGGCCTGGATTCCGACGACATGGTCGATATGCTTCAACAGCTGCCCGAAAGGGTGACTCGGGAGCTGTTGCGGATCATGGACAAGCAGAACCGCAAACGGGTGGAAAAGCTGCTTTCATACCCCGAGGATACGGCGGGCGGCTTGATGAATACCGACACCGTCACCATCCGGCCCGATATCACTGTCGAGACCGTGTTGCGCTACCTGCGCCGCCACGACGAAGTTCCCCACTCCACCGATAGCCTGTTCGTGGTAAGCCGGAAGGATTCCTATATTGGCGCCCTGCCTCTGACCCGACTGCTGACCTCCGACCCGCAGGTGATGGTCCGCGAGATTATGCAGACCGAGCTGGCCGGTATTCCCGCGGACATGCCCGATGAGGAGGTAGCCCGGGTCTTCGAGGATCAGGATTTGGTGTCTGCGCCGGTGGTCGATGAGAAGGGCAAACTGCTGGGCCGAATTACCATTGACGACGTGGTGGACGTGATTCGGGAAGACGCCGACCACTCCTTGATGAGCATGGCCGGCCTGGATGAAGACGAAGACACCTTTGCACCGATCATGAAAACAACACGCCGCCGATCGGTCTGGCTCGGTATCAACCTGATAACCGCGTTTATCGCCTCCGCCGTGATCGGCCTGTTCGAGGCCACACTGGCACAGGTCGTCGCCCTGGCTGTCCTGATGCCGATTGTCGCCTCCATGGGCGGTATCGCCGGCAGCCAGACTCTCACACTGGTGATTCGCGGCCAGGCTCTGGGGCATATCGAGCGGCGCAATATCGGTTGGCTTTTTAACCGTGAAGTGATCGTGGGGATTCTGAATGGTGTACTCTGGGCACTGGTTGTCGCCGCCGTCGCCGTGATCTGGTTCGGGGATACCACGGTGGGTCTGGTGATCGCCCTGGCAATAATCATTAACCTGCTCGCGGGCGCCATGGCCGGCACCCTGCTCCCGATGCTGCTAAAAAGTGCGGGGATCGATCCTGCACTGGCGGGTAGCGTGCTACTGACTACTATTACCGACGTGGTGGGATTCTTCGCATTCCTTGGACTGGCCACGCTGTTCTACGGATAACATGATGAGTGATTTTGACAATATAGATGACAGCTACAACCCGGCGGACGATGAAGAACCCCCCAGCCGCTCGCAGATAAAACGTGATATGGAAGCCTTACAGGAACTGGGCAAACGCATCACCGAACTGCGCCCCGACCAGCAGGCTCAGGTTCCGATGGATGAGCGACTCGCCAACGCGGTGGCGGAAATGCGCCGCATCACCGCCAATGGTGCCAAGAAGCGCCACCTGCAATATATCGGCAAGCTGATGCGCACAGCCGACGCCGACGCGATTCGTGAGGCCGTGGAACGCTTCGACTCTGCCAGTGCCGCACACAATCAGCACTTTCATGAGCTGGAACAGTGGCGGGAACGCTTAATTGAGGGTGATAACGATGCCGTTGCCGCTTATATAGAAGCCTATCCTGAGGCCGATATTCAGCACCTTCGGCAATTAATTCGCAACGCCAAGAAAGAACGGGAGCAGAACAAGCCCCCCGCCACCGCGCGCAAGCTGTTCAGATACCTGCGCGAGGTCAGCGAACGGGATTACTAATTCGAAATAAAGTAAGCGAACATTACCCGGAGATATAAGCCAAATCCGGATGGCCAAAAAACGATTTCAATAGTCGTGGCAATTTTTGCAAACGTCGAAGCTGCCGGTAAACAGTGCTCCGAAGTTGTTCTTTGCTGTTAATGATCTTTTTACCGACGTGATGGTATTTGATATAGCCCCAAACAGACTCGTCAGGATTCAGCTCCGGCGAGTACGGCGGCAGGAAGAACAACCTGAGCTTGCCGTCGAGACTCTCAACATAGTCTCGAACCCGACGAGCATGATGAACCGGGTGGTTATCGAGGATC
>NZ_KE386831.1:0-10239 GCF_000428985.1 Marinobacterium litorale DSM 23545
ACATTAGCGACGCTGCCGGTGGCGGAACTGGTGACACTCTCGGCGGTACCCTGCGCATCGGTATAGCGGAGGCGAACACTGACCTGAGAACCCACATCATCCTGAGTCAGGGTGTACTGGGTGCCGGTGGCCCCGCTGATGGCACTGCCATCGCGCAGCCACTGGTAGCTGAACGTACCCAGGCCATCGTCATCGGCTACGGCACTGGTATCGACGGAGAGCGTCTCGCCCTGACTCGCTATGCCCTGAATTGAGGGCAAGCCCGTTGGCGCGCTATTGGTACCCTCAATAGGATTGGATTCTGCACTGGTAACCGATTCAAACGTTCCACCACCGTCGGTGTAGCTCACCTCTACACTGATGCCGGTGCCCACATCCGCTTGTACCAGGGTATAGGTTGACGAAGTAGCTCCGTTAATCGTGGATCCATCACGAAGCCAGCGGTATGTGAATGCGCCAAGCCCGTCGGCATCGGATAGGTTAGAAGTATCGGCTGTTAATGTGGAGCCCTCTACTAACGATCCTGACAGGGCGACAGCTCCAGCGGGAGCCTGGTTAACCAATGACAGCGTTTGGTCAGCGAAAATGATCGCCTCGATACTCTCAAGATCGTCAATACCGTCGCTACCGACGTTATCCTGGACGGTATAACCAGAGACTGTCTGGGTGATCGAGTAGTCTGCCCGGTTACCGGCGTAAATGGCTATGTCCTGTCCGAGCCCACCGATTAACGTGTCGTTGCCGCTATTACCGGTCAACTCATTAGCGGCATCGTTACCGATTAACGTGTCGTTTCCGCTGCCTCCAATCGCATGTTCGATGGTCACGTCGAAGGCGATTGCCAGGTTATCTGTACCGTCGTAAGTGGGGACTGAGCCACCGCTATAACCAGGAGGCAAAGCATCAGAGAGTATCGTGATACTGCTGTAGTTGCCGGCCCGAAGATCGATCAAACTACCCAGCGTAAAGTTTGCAATGGTGATGGTATCTTCGCCACCGGTGTCCCAGATCGTCTTGATAAACGGTGTGTCTGGATCAAATGTGTAAACGTTATCCCCGTTGGCGTAGGAGCTGTTGGCACCATACAGGTGTTGAAGTGCCAGAATATCGTAGGGCATAAATGTTTCTGGCTGAACATAGTGATAATCAAATGAATAGTTGCCCGGAGACGTTTCCGTAACTGACCGATAGAGAGAATTGGGGTGATCGGTATAGGACATCACCGTGTACTTGTTGCTGTCGTAAGCGCCGGCGAGGGTGTAGTCGCCGGAGAATGAGTGTTTTAGACCGAGGGCGTGTCCCAGTTCGTGGAGCAGGGTATGGAAACCATGGTATGAGGGTGAAAAGTCCTGTGTTGTCCAGCTGGTAGAGCTGTTAAGCCAGATATCACCCGCTAAATCCGTTGGGGTCGCGGACAGAATCGTATCGTTACTATAGCTGTAATAATAGCTGGGATAGTACGCATAACCACTGCTTCCTGACTGGGCTTCCATTCCGAAGCTGATATCCCCCCCAGAGGCTTGATATACAAAAGAGATGTCAGCGACAGCGGAAGCTAAACTCAAAACGGATGTTGCTGCAGTCCTTTCCGTTGTATTAAAAGCACGAAAGTTACCGGAACCTGCGTAATAACTCGGGGATGAAGTTAAAAAGCTGTAACTTACCGTTGCAGAATTACCGATACCCGCAGGCGAGCTGAGCGAGCTGCCGACCGCATCGCCGAAGTTCCATCGTGCGGTAAAGTACCCGTTATTAATGGAGAGAAGAGCGTCATAGGGGTCGGTCGTTGTAGTCATTCAGAAATATCCATAGGTCGTTGAAGCGCTGGCAACAAAGCACTAACGCCTTCTACCTGCGTGTATCTTAAGGGGGAATTTGAGAAATTACCGCGTATTCTCATCCATGATTCTGTGTCGGTACTGTTGTTCGAAACTAACACTCTGCAACCGGGTTGAAAAGAGACCTGGGTCAAGGCCTCTTTCAACGATCTCAATGGCAGGTCGCCTTACCCGTAAAGCTGGAATATTTCCTCCTCTCTTGCCTGTGATCCCGTGAGCATAATAACCATATAATCCCCGTCGGATGGGTCGTTTGGTTCAGCGGGGTTGCTGTGTGCAGGCTTTGTTTCGGGCAGCCAGGTGTTAATCTCGTGCGGCATAGTAACTGTTTGGAGAGTATCGTTCGCAAACATGGCCGACACCGGCTGGACAGCTTTGGATTGTGCGAGTGCTTGCGTGACTCTTGCTGTACTGATCACGTCACCGGCGGTCACCCTGGCCAACATGCCGATACCATCAAAGTTGAAGGGTTGCGTGTACTGGGCCGGGTCACCACTGCCGGTGGGGTCGATCAGCTCCACCAGGCGGGCGGAGAAGGCCATCTTGTTCTGCATGTTGGCCGCATCGTCATTCTGAGCCCCGTTGACGATGGCAAAGGCCAGGTTGGTGAGGCTGTGTTCGCTGTCGCTCCAGTAATTGATCTCGGCATCCACCCCTTCGCGGTTAAACGCGGAGCGGTAGATCTCGGCGATGATCTCCGGGCGGGACTTATCGCCATACAGCGCCTGGTTCTCGGCGTTTTCCGGGGCACCAAAAGCGCCGGAGACCACCTGCCAGTTCTGGTATTTGTCGATCTGCTCGGTCCAGTATTTCAGGCCGTTGGGGTCGGCCGGGCGCTGGTAGTAGGCGATATACATCTGGTAGACCAGCGCTTCGGTATCGCTCCAGCCCGGTGGTGTCCACTCGGCGGCCTGCTGGGTTTGCGCAATGGCATCCAGGTCCTCTGCCGTTAGAAGGGCGGCATTGGTGACTGCGGCCTGCTCAATCAGCGTCTGCGGCAGTGCGCCCCGGAACAGCTCCGTGAGGGTGGCACTGTCAGCCAGATCTACAGAGGTATCGCTACCCAGCTGATGGGTGAGTACGTCTACCACCGTGCTGAAGTCACTGCCATCGGCATGGGCGGCATCGCCCAGGGCGGCCAGGGCGGCGGCCGTTTTCTGGATCTGGGTGGCCTCGCTATCGGCCACCTGGAAGGGATCGTAGTTGAGAAGGTCCGCCTCGGTGGAGAAGCCGAGCAGGGTTTCCACCGCTTCCTGGGCATCCTCAGTATTGGCTCCGCTTTGGCGGGCGTAGCTGTCGATCAGGGTGGTGATCGGCGTAATCACGCCCGCTCCAGCCGGGGCGCTCAGAGCCAAGTTGTTGGCCAGGCCGGTATCGGTGTTGGTACCGCCGATAGCGATCACCGAGCCCGAGAGGTTGCTTTCAACCGAGAAACGGCCTTGGTTATCCGTCGTGGCATCGGTCAGCTCTTCCGGGTCGGGGGTTCCGTCACCATCGCTGTCAATATAGATGCTCGCTCCCTCAATATAACCATCGATAACCCTGCCTTCGATAGCCAGTTTTGCTACCGGGGCGCTGGATTCACTGGTGACTTTCTCAGCGGTGCCGAAGCCGTCGGTATAGGTGATTTCAGCGCTGATATAGGCGCCGATATCCGCTTCGGTTAGAACCAGGCTGCTGGCTGTAGCGCCTGTGATGGGTGAGCCGTCGCGCAACCATTGATAACTGAGCTCCCCGAGACCGTCGGGGTCATGCAGTTGCGTTGTATCCAGCGCCAGGGTTTGCCCTTGTCTAGCCTCGCCTGAAATGGTCACAGTGCCGCTTGGCATGTCATTAATATTGGAGACTGTGACCGGTTCACTGCTGACGGTTTCGGAGGTGCCCATCCCATCGGTGTAGCTGACCCAAACGCTGATATCGGCGTCCACCTCCTCCTGCGTGAGTATCAGGGTGCTTTCGTTAGCACCCAAGATCATTTCTCCATCCCGGAGCCATTGATAGCTGAAAGCACCCAGCCCGTCGAAGTCGCTTAGCGCCGCCTCTGCGCTCAGCGTCGCACCCTGAACGCTATCGCCGGTAATGGTTACCGTGCCCTCGGGGGGGATATTGATGTGTGTTATGGCAGGGGTCGGATCAGACTCAATGGATTCGAAGAACCCTTGACCATCGGTGTAGGTGGCCATCACGCTGATCTGCTTTCCTGCATGATCGCGGGTCAGTGTCAGTTGATCACCGGTCTCCTCCAGTTCGACTCCATCTGCAAACCACTGGTAGCTAAATGTGCCAAGCCCGTCCACATCGCTCAAAAAGTTGGCGACAAACAAGGTGTTACCCTCTTGGAGGGTCCCCGTTATCTCAAGTGAACCGGTCGGCTGCGAGTTGAAATAATAGGAGTCGCTATATTGTGGGACTTGATGGTAAACCGAACCGACTCGGAAGTAGTCGAACGCGATATCCAGGTTGCCGCTTTTGGCACTGGTTGTGAACGATAGCTTGAGCTGGTCATCCTGCATGAGGGCAGGAGATACCGATCCGGTCAGCTCCACGGTACCTGTGCCGCCCAGAATGCTGGAACTTACACTCAGGCTCGATGAGCCCCCGCCGAGCAGCGAAAGGGTATCGAAGCTGACCTCGGAGGCATTGTAGGTGAACCGTAATGAAAGCGAGTTGAAGCCCGGCTGTAGATCCGCATTGGAGATAACCACATCGAGCGTATCGCTGCCTGCTTCATTCAGCGTGAGAGCCGGGGGCGCGGGCTCGATATCGGGTGTTGTCTGTGCAAAAACCTCTTCAGTGGTTCCGCGACCGTCCGTATAGCGAACCTTCACCCCGATGTTTTTACCGACCATCTCCTCAGTTAAAAGGAGCTGCTCGCCTGTTGCTCCTTGCAGATCCACACCATCAGCCTGCCACTGGTAGCTGAATGTGCCCAGTCCGTCGGGGTCGTAGAGAGAACTTACTATCGAGAGCTGATAACCTTCAATGGCGTCGCCTGATATTTCCACCGTGCCGGAGGGAAGGTGGTTCGTGGATACTCGTAGCGTATAGGTACCGATATCATCATCACCCAGCTCACTAACACGAATGAAGTAAGTTCCAGACGCCTCGGGTGTCAGGTAATAATAGGGGTCGTTTCCGGCCTCATCGTACGCGGTCCCGTCGATGAAGTATCCGTTCGTGTCGAATAGTGTTAGGTATGGCCGTTCCCCAAAGTCCTCCCCTAAGGTTCCTTTTTGGGCCCGGTAGCCGAGCAGCTCGAACAGATATGTTTCACCGGCTGTTAACTCCGTACTAAACCAGTCCTTGTCTCCAGTAAACTCAATCTCTCCTGAGGTGCTACCTCCAATCGAGATCGGCGTGGCGGAGTCCTGACTGTTGCCGTGATCATCTTCCTCGACTACTGCGGTTTCAGACGTTAAAAGTTCTTCGGTTCCCCCACCATCGGTAAAGGAGACAGTTACGGTGATGGAAGCGCCTGCGTCCTCCATTGTCAGGCCATAGGTCGGGTAAATTTCGTTGCCTATAGCGATACCATCCCTGTACCACTGGTAGCTGAATGTGCCCAGTCCGTCTGCGTCGGCAAGGGTGCTTGTGTCGGCACTCAGGGTTTGACCCTGCTCAGGGGTGCCGGTTATCTGTACTGAACCGGTGGGCGGGGTGTTGGTGGGTGTATCTGAAAAAGTAAGCTCGGCGGAGGTGCCCGTGTGGTCCGGCAGGTCGTCCTCTATGGTTTCTATCGAGAGCGTGTAATCGGTGGCGCCGCTGGCCAGGGCTCCGTCCACCTCGATGTAATAGGTACCGCCATTCATCGGCGTGAACACCGCTTTGCCCATCTGGTAATCGGTTTCCCAGCGGAATAGGGGAGCGACTTCATTCAGCTGCCGGTCGAAGTAGCCATCGCTGTCTTCCAGGCTGTAAACAGTGACGTGGGGTTTGTAGACATTGCCCGGATTGTCGGAGCCGGGTGTCTGCAGGTTTACACGATAGGTTGTATCGGCGCTCAGCTCTACCGCAAACCAGTCTTTGTCACCAACCGCATCGATGCGCCCGGTTGCGCTGCTGCCCAGCGAGACTGTACCGCTGGTATCGATATTATCGACGTAGTCGTCGGTGATTGTTTCTACCGACAGCGTGTAACCGCCGGTGGTGCCTGCATCGTTACTGACATCGAAAAACCACTCGCTGTCCTGGCGTGGGCTGAAGATGATCTGGGTGCCGTCATCCTCGGTGGAGGTATCTAAAATACCAAGCACTGAGCGGCCGGCCTCATCCACAAAACCGTTGTAGTCGTTGTTGCTGTAGCCCGAAAGAGAGTACTCCGCCAACAGTGGCGCCAGCAAGTTGTTGATATCAAAGCCCATCTGGGTGAGCAGGGCTTCCATCTCCTCGGCGCTCATCCCCTCGGTGGGGATGCCGTAGCCGGCCAGCAGGTCGGCCAGGGTTGCATCGCGCCCGCCTTCGCTGACGACTTTGATGCGGTAGGTGTTGCCGCCGGTGAGCTGAGCGCTGAACCAGTCGTGATCGCCCGCCTGCTCCAGCGTGCCCGCAGTGCTGGCGCCCGGGGCAACGCTGCCTGCAGTATCTGTATTGTCGGCATAATCATCAGTGACCGGGGTGAGGCTGAGTGTGTAGTCACCGATATGCTGCGATGCCCCGGTTATGGCGTAGTAGGTGGCATCTGTCTGGGGCGTGATAACAGCGGACCAGAGGCCGTTTTCACTGTCATATACGCCCTGGCTCACGCGGGAATCATCCGAGTCCACCCCATGGGTACCGTTGCCATCCTCCACTGAGAGGAGGCTGAGACCCGCCGATTGGGCCGCGCCGACATCCGCCGGCTGCAGGGTAAAGCGGTAGCTCTGTCCGCCCAGCAACTGGGCTGCTATCAGGTCGGTATCATCCTCGGTATCGTAGCGCCCCTCGACACTGCCGTTAATGGCCACCAGGCCACTGGTGTTGATGTTATCGGCGTAGTCATCCTCCACACTCTCCAGCGCGAGGGTATAGTCGAGAGGTGCCTCCAGAGCAGCATACTGGGCCACATTGATATGGTAGGTGCCGCCCTCCTTGGGAGTGAACGTCAGCACGCTCTCCCCGGAGGCGGTGATGACGCCGGTTTCGTAGGCGATGGTCGTTTGCCCGTTGGAAAACAGTTCCAGGTAGAGGGATGAGGAGGCGGCCGAGCTGACCGAGAAGCGATAGGTCACGCCGGCTTCCAGCTCGGCGGTGATCCAGTCGTTATCGGCGGCAGTTTCGATCTGTCCCTGGGTCTCGCCGCCCACCGTTATTGTGCCTGTGGTACCGGCATTGGACGCGTAATCGTCCTCGACCTCGGTGACGCTGAGCGTATAGTCCGCCGGGGTGCTATCGGTGCCGAAATAGCCCTGTGCCGCCAGAGACAGGTAATACACGGAGTCCAGATAGGGGGTGACGACAATCTCATTGATGCCGCTCTGCTCGGAAAAGTAGGTGGCGTTGTAACGCACCGCCCAGTAGGGGCTGGAGTAGGCGTCTACCACAATTCCGGCGTCATCCTCGGTGCTGAACGCCGCGAAGCTGTAGCTGTCGTTGCTGCCCTCGGTGCCCGAGACCTGTGCCGTGAACCGGTAGGTTGTCCCTGCCGATAACTGGACCCGTACCCAGTCCTCATCAAAGCGCGTATTGAGTGTGCCGGTAATATCCATATTCCCTCCCCTTTAAGACGCAGGTCAGCGGTGTTACATCAAAATCAGATCCCCATCGGCCGGTGCGTAGTCCGGCGACAGCAGTGCAAGCGTTTCAAGACCGGGCTCGGTGTTCGGCTCGGCGCTTTGTTCAGCCTGGCCATCAGCGCCGTTATCAAACAGGGGCAGGGCCTCCGCGACCGGCAGCTCCCAGCTTTGAGAACCATCGGTAATATTGAGTGCACTGGCTTGCGCAGCAAACAGTTCCGAGGTGAGCGCCAGGCCGTTGCTGAATTCGGCGGTGACGCTCAGGCCCAGCACCTGTGCCAGGGCCTTGAGGCCGGTCTCGTTCATCAGTAGATCGGTTTTCAGCCGGACCAACCCATCGACCACCTCAAACCGGTTGTCATTGATGCTGAACACCGGTGTGCCGGCCGAGGCGGGGCCCTGGTAGTCCAGTGTGCCCAGTACGATACCCTCAAGGCCATCGGGCACTTTGCTCATATCCAGCTGCAGAGAAAAGGCGTTTTTCGCCTGCTGGGCCTGGAACAGGGCCTGGGATACACCCTGCGGGGTAACCGGATCCTGCGCTGACACTTCGGCCAGCATGCCGATGCCGTCAAAGTCGAACGGGGCGGTGTACGCCTGTGGATCTCCCGTACCGCTGGGGTCGATCAGCTCTGCCAGGCGCGCCGAGAACGACATCTTGCTCTGCATATTGGCGTGGTCATCGTTCTGTGCTCCGTTGACGATGGCAAAGGCCAGATCGGTAAGGCTGTGCTCGCTCTGTGCCCAAAAATCCACCTCATCATCAACCGCGTCGCGGTTGAAGGCGGCCCGGTAGATCTCGGCCACCACCTCGGCACGGCCTTTACCCCCGTACAGCGCCTGATTTTCCGCGTTTTCCGGCGCACCAAAGGCACCGGAGACCACCTGCCAGTTCTGGTGCATCTCTATCTGGTCGGTCCAGTACTTGAGGCCGTTGGGGTCGGCCGGGCGCTGGTAGTAGGCGATATACATCTGGTGAACCAGCCCCTCTACCTCGGTCCAGAGCGGTTTGGCAACAGGTTGGTCCGTACTCAGCCGCTGCTGGTGGGCGCTACCATCCTGCGGGATAAATTCAGCGGCTAGCGTGATAACCCGGCCAATATCCTCCTGGGTTAGTTGGTATTCACTACCGTTGGCACCTTCTATTGGGTCGCCATCCCGCAGCCATTGATAGCTGAGCGCCAGAGGGCCTTCGGCGCCCTGTAAACCACCCTTAACGGTGAGCGTTTCACCCACGCGGGCTTCACCCTCCAGGGTAAGCTCACCGGTGGTGGCCCAGCTCTGCACCGGGTTGCCCGCCGCGTCGTAGCGCTGGCCAAAAATGCCGGTGGCGTCGCCATCCTGCCCCTCGGACTGCCAGGCTATTACCCAGCCGCCATCGGCCAGTGCAGTGGCCATGGGGGCTCTCTGATCACCCGTACTCTGGCTGTTGATCTGGAAGGCATCGCCCAGAGGCTCGCCATCGGCATTGAAGCGCTGGCCGTAAATATCACGGCCGCTCTCAGCGCCGTTATCGGCTTCCCACACCTCAAGCCAGCCGCCATCGGCAAGCGGGGTCACAGCCGGTTGAGGCGGCTCAGCGGGCTGATCATCAAGCACTAGTGGACCGCCCAGGGCATTACCTTGCGCATCGTAACGCTGGCCGAACCAGCCCTGGCTGAGCCCGTTTAAGTAGGTGGAGTGCCAGGTTACCAGCCAACCGCCATCATCCAGCGCTTCAACCTGGGGGGTGGACTGGGTTAAACCGGAAAGGTGAACCCTGAACTCACCGCCATCGGCAAGGCCATCGGCGCCGTAACGCTGGCCGTAGATGCTGCCGGGGGAGCCGTCCTGGTAATCCGAGCGCCATACGACCACCCAGCCGCCATCAGCCAGTGCCGTCAGGGCGGGCTCGCTCTGTGCGTTGGTGATAAAACTGTTGATCTGAAACTCGCCGGCCTGAGCCGTATTGGGGCTTACCGGCCGGGTTGATGGAGATTGAATACTCTCGCTATCACCGGCACTGTTGGTATAGTGCGCCTGCACGCTGATGGCATGGCCTGTGTAAGACTCTTTGAGCAGCAGTCGGCCTTCGGTGGCCCCCTCTATGGGCTCACCATCCAGCAGCCACTGGTAGCTGAGGCTGCCCAGGCTGTCTTCGGTGAGTGTATGGTGCGCCTCGAGGATGCTGCCCGCCAGGGTTTGTCCGGTGATAAACACCTGCCCCTGCGGTGGCTCGCTGGCGGCTTCCACGAGAGCGGTCTCGCTGGATTCGACTCGGGCTACAAAGCCCTGCCCATCGGTATACCGTGCAACCACGGCGATAGACTGGCCCACAAGCTCTTCGGTTAGCCGTAGCCGGTCACCGGTGGCGCCCTCAATCTCAACACCATCGGCCAGCCACTGATAGCTCACCGGCCCCATCCCCTCGGCGTCGGTGAGGGTATGGCTGGCGCTGAGCCACTCACCGGCCAGCGGTTCACCCTCAAGGGTGACACCGCCTTCCGGCGGGGTGTTGAAAACCTCTACAGCATTGCCGTTGGCGTCATAGCGTTGTGCGTAGATGCCACTAAAGGAGCCATCCTGGCCGTAGGATGTCCAAGTGACCAGCCAGCCACCATCGTTAAGGGCGGTTACAGATGACCCAAACTGATGGTCGTCTGTGTAGCTATTGATCTGGAACTCATCGCCGTAGGCGCTGCCGTCTGCGG
>NZ_KE386831.1:10519-16431 GCF_000428985.1 Marinobacterium litorale DSM 23545
GATCTGGAACTCATCGCCGTAGGCGCTGCCGTCTGCGGCGTAACGTTGTCCGTAGATGCCATAACCGGAGACAGTCTGGGATGTGAAGGCCCAAGTGACGAGCCAGCCGCCATCGTTAAGGGCTGTCACTGATTGGGAAGCATGAGAAGAGTTCGTATCGGTACTGATCTGGAATCCATCGCCTTCGGTGCTTCCGTCTGCGGCGTAACGTTGTCCGTGGATGCTGTCATAGGTTGAATCCAGGCTCCATGACCTCCAAGTGACGAGCCAGCCGCCATCGTTAAGAGCTGTTACAGATGGGCTGCTCAGATTGAAGACTGTATAGATATTGATCTGGAACTCACCGCCAGAGGCGCTACCGTCTGCGGCATAGCGTTGGCCGTAGACTCCGTAATCTAATACATCCTGGCCCCGGGATTCCCAGGTGACCAGCCAGCCTCCATCGTTAAGGGCGGTCACTGATGGGTACTCTTGATAAAAGTTCGTTTCCGTATTGATCCGGAACTCATCACCAGCGGTGCTACCGTCGGCGGCGTAGCGTTGGCCGAAGATGCCATAGCCTGAGCCATCCTGGCCGTCAGAGCCCCAGGTGACCAACCAGCCGCCGTCAGCCAGGGTTGTGACGGAGGGGGTGTATTGGCTGTTCGCTGTATACGTATTGACCTGAAACTCAGTGCCCACCGATCCATCGGCGGTGATTGCCGGGGTGGCTTCAGAGCTAACGCTTTCGCTGGAGCCGCGTTGGTCGGTGTAGCGGGCGATAACACGAATCTGCTGGCCGATATGGGCATCGGTCAGCGTGAGTTGCTCGCCGGTTTCACCGGCCAGATCCACACCATCGGCCTGCCACTGGTAACTGACGCTGCCCATCCCGTCCGCATCGGATAGGTTATGGCCGGCGGTTAAAACGTTCCCCTCCAGCGTCCGTCCGCTGATCTCCACGCTGCCCTGGGGCGCCTGGTTATCCACCATCACCTGGTTGCCATTGGCATCATAGCGTTGGCCGTAGACACCATAGTGTGAGCCATCCTGGCCGTAGGATTGCCAGGTGACCAGCCAGCCGCCATCGTCAAGGGCAGCTATTGATGGTTCTGATTGAATCGAGAACGTATAGGTATTGATCTGGAACTCATCGCCCCGTGTAGTGCCATCTGCGGCGTAACGTTGACCGTAGACGCCATAGTTTGAGCCATCCTGGCCGGAGGAGCTCCATGTAACCAGCCAGCCGCCATCGCTGAGGGTGGTTACCGATGGTCGCCATTGATATGAGGCCGTGTACGTATTGATCTGGAACTCATCGCCGTAGATGCTGCCGTCCGCGGCATAACGTTGTCCGTAGATGCCATAATCGGAGCCATCCTGGCCGCCGGAATGCCAGGTGACCAACCAGCCGCCATCGTGGAGGGCGGTCACTGATGGATAGATTTGATCTGAGTTCGTAAAGGTATTGATCCGGAACTCATCACCAGCGGTGCTACCGTCTGCGGCATAGCGTTGGCCGTAGATGCCATAACCGGAGCCATCCTGGCCGCCGGAATGCCAGGTGACCAGCCAGCCACCATCGTTAAGGGCGGTTACTGATGGATAGGCCTGATCGTAGTTCGTGTCGGTGTTGATCTGGAACTCATCGTCAATGGTGCTGCCATCACTGGCATAGCGCTGGCCGTACACTCCATAACCGGAGCCATCCTGGCCCTCAGATGTCCAGGTGACCAGCCACCCGCCATCGTTAAGGGTGGTTGCTGATGGCATTAATTGTCCCGTGTACGTATAGGTATTGATCTGGAACTCATCGCCTAGGGTGCTACCATCATCGGCATAGCGCTGGCCGTAGATGCCCTCACCGTGGCCATCCTGGCCCCAAGACGTCCAAGTAACCAGCCAGCCACCATCGCTAAGGGCGGTTACTGATGTAAGGGCGGTTACTGATGGTAGCCATTGATATGAGACCGTGTACGTGTTGATCTGGAACTCATCACCAGCGGTGCTACCGTCTGCGGCATAGCGTTGGCCGTAGATGCCAGAACCGAAGGATTGCCAGGTGACCAGCCAGCCGCCGTCAGCCAAGGCCGTAACGGAGGGGTCGCGTTGGGCTGAGTTTGTATAAGTGTTAACCTGAAACTCAGTGCCTTGCGGCCCCGGCGCTTCCAGATTATTTGAATAACCACTTAGGTTCAGCGCCTTGGTCTCCACCTCGCCTGAGGTCACCTCCAGTGTCCAGTCACCGTCGATGCCGGTGATATCATCAGAGGCGCTGATATCCACGCCGAGCTGATCGCCTAGCGCGGCGAGCAACGCCTGGCCCGCTTCGTCATCGGCCAGGTTGCATCCGTAGAGCAACAGGTCTGCGCCGTCGGCAAAGGTGCCGGCGAGCTGGCTCAGTTGACTGGCGTAGCTGTCGATGGTGTCCGCCGTTAGGCGGGTACTACCCAGTTGCAGTTCACCGGGGGCGGCGTGGCTGAGCAGGTGCAGCGCGCTTATATCCGAATACTGCCCCAGTATGCTGACCAATTGGTCGATACCATCCTGGCCGGGTTCCAACAGGTGGTAGTCGGCGCCTTCGGGCAGGGCGGCGATCAGGGCGGTGTAATCGGGAAGATGCTTATCGATCAGGTACAGCGGCAGGCTCATTCCAGCAGTCTCCGGGTCGTTTCAATGGCGATAGCCGACACGACGCCGACCATTGGCTCGACGTGCCAGGACTCTTGGAACGATCCGCGATACTACATGGGTTCGCATCAATCCTGATTGCGTAGGGGCTATCCATTTATGGTCGCGCCGACGGACTACAGCCGTCAGCGTGAACACACAGAAAATATATAGGTATCGCCTCCGGGGCTCAATACACTCTGGCCGACTGGAGGCGATTAGTAGGGTTGAATAGCGACTTTTTGCCTGGATGAGCCCCGGGGTCAGGCGATAAGCCCGACACCGGTATGATTAACATCCTGTTGTGCGCCAAGGAGCAGCAGTTGATCTGTGATCTGATCGGTTCCGATCGAGGGCTCGGCCCCTGCGTTGGCAGCCTCAGGGTCAATGGCGTTAAAGGCAGGCTCCTCAAACTGGAAGACTCTATCCTGCAGCGATGCCAGGGCTTTGCCGTCGGCGCGATTTTTCACGGCGCGGTCGAGCGCCTCGGACACCTTGGACGTGGATACCCCGTTTGCGGCCGTGACCTGGGCCAACATCCCTATGCCATCAAAATCAAACGGCTGGGTGTACTGAGCCGGGTCACCACTGCCGCTGGGGTCGATCAGCTCCACCAGGCGGGCGGAGAAGGCCATCTTGTTCTGCATGTTGGCGGCATCGTCGTTCTGAGCCCCGTTGACGATGGCAAAGGCCAGGTTGGTGAGGCTGTGCTCGCTGTCGCTCCAGTAGTTGATCTCGGCATCGACCCCTTCGCGGTTAAAGGCGGAGCGGTAGATCTCGGCGATGATCTCCGGACGGGACTTATCGCCATACAATGCCTGGTTTTCGGCGTTTTCCGGCGCACCAAAGGCGCCGGAGACCACCTGCCAGTTCTGGTATTTTTCGATCTGTTCGGTCCAGTACTTCAAGCCGTTGGGGTCGGCCGGGCGCTGGTAATAAGCGATATACATCTGGTAAACCAGCGCTTCGGTATCGCTCCAGCCCGGTGGTGTCCACTCGGCGGCCTGTTGGGCTTGGGCAATGGCATCCAGATCGTTCGCGGCCTGCAGAGCAGCATTGGTATCCGCCGCCTGCTCAATCAGGTTCTGCGGCAGTACGCCCCGGAACAGCTCAGTCAGGGTGGCGCTGTTAGCCAGATCTACAGAGCTATCACTACCCAGCTGGTTGGTGAGTACCTCCACCACCGTGCTGAAGTCACTGCCATCGGCATGGGCAGCATCGCCCAGGGCGGCCAGGGCGGCTGCAGTTTTCTGGATCTGGGTGGCCTCGCTGTCGGCCACCTGGAAGGGGTCGTAGTTGAGCAGATCCGCCTCGGTGGAGAAGCCCAGCAGGGTTTCCACCGCTTCCTGAGCATCCCCAGTATTGGCACCGCTTTGGCGGGCGTAGCTGTCGATCAGGGTGGTGATCGGCGTAATCACCCCCGCTCCAGCCGGGGCGCTCAGAATCAGGTTGTTGGCCAGGCCGGTATCGGTGTTGGTGCCGCCGATAGCGATCACAGAGCCATAGAGATCATCCTCCAGCGAGAAGCGGCCGTTAGCATCGGTGGTGACGTCGGTCTTCTCCTCCGGGTCGGCTATACCGTCCCCATCGGTGTCGATATAGATTGTCGCGCCGGAGATATACCCATCGATCACCGTACCTGCAATCGTGGGAACCGTTACCGGGGCAGTGGTGCTGCTTGTGATCTCTTCCAGCGTACCGAAGCCATCGGTATAGCGGACCCGTACGGCTATCTGAGCACCGATATCGACCGGTGTCAGGGCGTAGCTCTGTCCCGTTGCACCCGCAATAGCGCTGCCATCACGCAGCCACTGGTAGCTGAAGGTGCCGAGGCCATCGGCATCAGTAAGGGCGCTGGTGTCTGCGCTAAGTATTGCACCCAGCTCGGCGGTACCCTCCAGGGTTACGTCGCCCTGTAGTTCGTCATTAAGGTTGGTGATGGTGACGGGATCGCTGGTTAGATATTCGGGGGTTCCTTCGCCGTCGGTATAGCTTGCTGTTACCGAAATACTTTGGCCGATGTGGGCTGGGTTGAGTAGTAGCTGGCTGCTTATTTCGCCACTCAGAGGTTCGCCATCTGCAATCCACTGATACTCCACAGAATCCGGAAGTCCTTCGGGATCAATTAATTCGGCGGTTAAGGTATTGCCCGGTTGGCGTATTCCCGTGATCTCTACGTCTCCATTAGGCATAGTAGCCTTGATGTGTGAAATAACTTTTATGCGGTACATCCCCGTATCATTAGCAGAGTCACCTGCGCCAATATCGATATCACTGACTTCTATGAAGAAGGATCCTTGCAGGTCGTTCACGCCAACAAGTTGTGCATTGCCGAAGTAACCGGCGAGGCCTTCGGGTTGGCTTTCCCAACCGTCAATAACGTTCCCCTCCAAGTCAACAATCCTGATTTGAGGATCGATGCCACCCAGCAGGCTGGTTTCTTCAACATAAATATCGTACGCGTAGTCCTCTTCAAAATTCAGAGCAAACCAATCGACGTCACCGGAGAAGTCTATTAATTGGGTAATCCAAGCGCCGTCGTCGCTCAGGAAATGAGCATCCGCTTGAGGGCTCGCGAGGTAGCTCAAGTTGTTACTTTCATTTTCCTCGGCAATATCGTCCTGGTAATCAGCCATGGCCAGGACGTAATAAGTTCCTTCACCCGGCAGATCGGTGGGGAGGTAAAAACTGTAGCTGTCGGTTATTTGTTTCCAGGCAGGCACGCCGTTATACATGCGCTCATAGCCGAGCAGGGTGTCGCCCTGGTCAAAGGTCGTGTTGGTGGAGAGATAAAACGCGGTGTAATGGTAGGCGCTGGAGCCGCCCGAACCGATATTGGCCACGCTGTAGGTAGCGGTCAGCTGCTGGCCTGCGCTGTATTCGGTTTTATTGGTGCTGATTTCACTGACGATATAGTCGGGTTTGCCCAGAGAGACTGCCAGGGCTGTGGTGTTGTTGGTTTCATCCGATTCGCTGAGTTCACTGTCGGCATCTGCCGCCGCGATCAAGTAATAGTCACCGGCGCTGAGCTGTGCGCCGGAGGGTATTCTGAGTTGTGTCTGCTCTTGATCCAGGGGGTTGGTCCAAGCCAGCGCCGAGATGGCTTGCGCCCCGAGGTAGGTGTCGCGTTCGGTGTCGAGGTCGGCATCTTCAGACAGGTAGAAGCGTACCCGTGATGAAGCGGCATCGGCGGAGCCGATGTTCTTGACGGTGGTGGTGACGGTGAAATATTCGCCGATGCCCAGCTGAGTTTTATCCGAAGT
>NZ_AUAZ01000050.1 GCF_000428985.1 Marinobacterium litorale DSM 23545
TACTATCAATCAAAGAATGCGACCGATTAGATGAACAGTCAACAACCAGAGTCAGTACAGTCACGAGAGTCCATAACTCGTTAACAAGAGATGACCGGGTTGTCCGCGGAACTATCTTTGAGCCTACCCTTGGAGAGCTCGTACATAAGACCGCATGATTTTCTAATTATCAGTATTCTTTGTTGACCGGGTGGAGTCCACATAAGTGACTGTGGTGTCCAGTGATAATATTTAGGCGGTTTTTTCACACCAGCGCTCCTCGTTTTTCAGGAGTGTATTGAGCACCACGATGAGCTTGCGCATGCAGGCGATGATAGCCACTTTGGGCAGTTTTCCCTGGGCCTTTAGATGCTCATAGAAGCGTTTGAAAACAGGGTTACACTGAATCGATGAGAGCATCGCCATGAACATCACGGTACGTATGCGGTGACGCCCACCACGGATACGACGTTTGCCGTTATAGGAACCACTTTCTCGGTTCATAGGAGCGACACCGACTAGGGCAGCGATCTCTTTACGGTTGAGCTTGCCAAGTTCCGGCAGCTCGCTGAGTAGCGTGTAGGCGAGTACTTTTCCGACACCCGGTACGCTGGTGAGGATTTCGGTTTTGGTGCGCCAATGTTTGACCTGGATGACCGTTTCATCGATCTGTCTGGTGATAGCATCGATTTGGGTTTTTAGTGATTTCAGCAAGCCATTGATCGACCGGTGCAAGGCTTTAGGTAAGATCTGGAGACGGTTTTTCTCCATGGTTTGCATCTCGAGCAACTGGCTTCGACGGATCAGCAAGTCTTTGATTAAACGAGACTGCTTGTCCGGTATAGGCTTGATGTCAGGCTGAATAGTGGCCGCAAAACGCGCGATGACACTGGCATCGATTCTGTCGGTCTTAGCGAGTACGCCGATAGCCTGTGCATAGCGTCGGACACTGATCGGGTTGACGACTACAATGGGTAGATCGGCCTGATCGCAGGCGAAGACAAAAGCGTGCTCATAGCGGCCTGTGGCTTCAACGACGATGCGTTTGATATTGTGAGTTTTAAGCACCTGAACGGTCTTAAGGATTTGCTCCTCATCGTTCGGAATCTGGAAATGGAGGTCCAGCGGATGCAGTACGATATCGAGTTTGGTCTTGCCGACGTCCACGCCGACGTTGATTTCAATTTGGCTTTCCGTGTTCATGATAATAAGCTGACTCTGCCTTGCTATGCGGGCTCGAGGCCCCTATGACTGTTCGAGTTATGGCTAAGGAGTCATGCAGCGCTACCCACTTGTTATCGGTCTCTCGCAAGAGGAGCCGGCAATGCACCGAGCTACTGCATGAAGGCCCTCAATGGCCGTTGAGGGTGGGCCTCGACTTTACCCGGAAATCACACGGAATTATCCATACAAGAAATTAAGGTTTGCCCGCAAGCGGGCTGGGACCTCAAAAGCTACGCTTTTTCGGCCCTTTAATTGAGCGTTGGGCACTGGGGAGTCATGTCCTGGTCGAATATTAATGTCCGAGTCCAGTAGGACTTTGCTCGCTAAAATCTTATCCTGCTAATACAGGCAATCGGACCACGGTAGGAGGCGCTAGTTGAATTCCTTAGGCAAGAAGGGCTATGTAAAGCCACCAGTAAACCCTCACCAAGAGCCTTACGTGGATGAGCTCAATAGCCTGTTTGAATCACTCCACGAACACGATGACCGAGGCTTGGTCCTGACCATAGCAGCTTTCGCCGAGGATACATTGGAGCTTCTATTGCTCAACTACCTTCGTGAGCCAAAACAAGCGAAAGAGCTGGTCAACGGCTTCAATGCGCCACTCGGAACATTTTCCGCGAGGATCAAAGCCGCCTATGTGTTTGGATTGGTGCGAAAGGATGGCTATCAGACATTGGAAATACTTAGGAAGATTCGGAATAGGTTCGCCCATAATTGGGATGGCGTATCGCTGGATAGGCAGGATATCGAAAGCCTTATTAATCAGTTTTCACCCTCTCGGCGGGAAGAGTACGGAGCGGGAGAAAGCGAGACTGGCAAGGCCTCAAGCCGGGGACGACTGATAGAAAAAGTCTCTGACACTTTGATTGACCTGCGCATGCTCGCCAAAACTCTGAACAGGGACGGAACAAAGGCACCGCTGGTAATGGGAGAGATGAAGCCAGTTAGCGAAGAGTTCATGGAGGTTGAGCAATTTCCAGATGAGTCATCGTAGGGCTCTTCATGGAGGATTTATTCCAGCTTGATCAGCAAACAAGCCGACACTGGGCATGCCTAACAAGTACAGGTTGCCGGACAGGTACTATGCTGCGCTACGCACCTGCCGCAACTGCAAACGTTAATTGTCGCGGTGCGCTCATTAGAACTCCCTAAAGGTCTGCAAAGGGCCATCACCAGACGATTAGTCCACGGCGACCACTACGTTGCGACCGCGGCCTTTGGCTTGGTACAGCACCTCATCAGCTCGGGCCAATAGCTCACCTAGTGTCTCACTAGGCCGATGCATTGCCACACCAAAGCTGGCGGTAACCTGCAATGACTGGTCGCCGACTTCACAACGATGACACTCAAGACGGCTTCGGATGCGCTCGGCCAGTTTGCAGAGATCATCCGCATTCAAGTTATCGATCACCAGCAGAAATTCTTCGCCGCCGATTCGACCAAAATTGTCGTGGCTGCGCAGGAGTTCTTGGACTGTACGGGTGGCTTCAATCAATATTTTGTCACCTACCCCATGACCGTAGTTGTCATTTACCTGTTTGAAGTGGTCCAAGTCGAACATAATCACGCCAAACCTCACGTTTGTACTGATTAACTGCTCGACGTGACGCAGTATAGCCCGCCGGTTGAGAGAGCCTGTGAGCTCATCCGTTTCTGCTTGCTGACGTAAGCGGTTCTCGGTTATAGCTTTTTCACGATCATCATTGAAGGTGATCACCGCGCCACCTGATTCAAGTTGGTGTAGAGGGCTGACGGTGAAACTAACCGGCATGACGGTTCCTTCACGGGTGCAGAGATAATCACGTTCTCTATGCTGACGCTGGCCTGTGCGCAGCGCCCTGTGGGTCAGGCACTCATCTCGATCAAGACTCTCACCCTCTGCTGTCACATGAATGATATCGTGCAAGTAGCGGCCAACAACCTCTGATTCTTTCCAGCCCAGCAAGCGTTCGGCTTCCGGGTTCATCCAGCGTGCACAGCCCTGGGCATCGACCATGATCACACCGTTACCCATTTCATTGGTCACCAGGCGTAGCCGCTGCTCGTTGACCAGCAAGCGGTGATAAAGTCGCAGACGACGTGAACGGAGTTGATGCCAGCCAAAGAGCACCATGAATCCGGCCAGGGTGCCCGCTCCTAGAAGCTGTGCTGCACGACTCTGGTGTTGGGCCTCCAACCCGTTGCAAGGGCTACCTATCTCACGGAATCCGATCAGCCAGCGAGGTGACACCACATGCTCACTTCCGTAGTGGGTCCACGCGTACGCCAGACAGTCCTGTCCGAGGGTGATCTGTCCGGTTGGCTGGGCCTTGATTTGCTGCCAGAGCGCAGGGCGCTGCTGCGACAAGCCGCTATGAGCTTCGAACATAAAGCTCCAATCTTGCTCTTCATTGCCGTGCAGCCATTGCCCTCTGTCATTGATGAGTATTGACTGCAAGGGCTGCGGTAAGGCGTTATCCAGCTGTTTCAATAGTTCTTCAGCACGGTAGTTGATTACCACCTGACCGTACCGTTTTCCATGAAGATAAACCGGCTGCACAATACGCAGCATCGGCTTGAAGGGTAATTCGACCTGTTTATGTTCGATATTCAGATCCAATGGCGATACATATATATTACCCTCCAGCAGCTGCATCCCCTCGGCTACATAGTAGCGATGAGCCTTATTTTGTAACGCGTTAGCTGGTAATACATAGGGAGCTTCATCGTCAGCGCGATTAATACGAATCTGCTCATTGCCTTCGGTATCAATCAGACGGATCTGGTCATAAACGGGACGCACGTCTGCCAGTGAAAGATAGACTTCTTGCAGAAGCGTTTGAGTGCTGGAGTTGGGCTGAAGGAGATGACGTTCAAGCAGAGGAGAAGTGGCCAGACGGCTTATATCCAGCTCTACCATCCACAGTGACCTATGCAACACATCCTGAAGTTGACCTTGGTAGTAGCTGCGTTGTTGGTGCTGGAGTTTCTCCTCTTTCTGCCAGGACTGATACAGGCTAATCCCTGTCATGATTAGCAGAAAGCTCAGAGTAATCAGACCCGCCAGCCAGAAAAGCACTGTTCTCTTGCCGGGTATCTTATTTGTGGCGGGGGACATCCCTTCTGTCTCCATAAAAATACTTTTTCCCTAGTCCAGTTACACTCCTGTATAGCCGATCTAGTTGACCGTCGAGGGCTATGACCGAACCTTTTGAATATGAAACTGTGGAGCCTAGAACGGTAAATCTCAATTTTGGTTAAGCTATAGATTAAAGAGAAGATTGTCACCTTTGTCCGTAGGTTTGTCGTTGATTCGCGTCGACCCTGAAAAGGATCTGGTCGATTTCTAGCTCTATGGCAAGCAGGTGACCCGTGACCCGGAGAACGAGGCTGCACACTATAATTCGCACGCCATCGCCAAAATCGAGCTCACCTTTCCAAAAATCGAGAAATAGGTGAGCCTTGCTCCAGGCTTCTTCCACTGTGAGTGGGCTGGTTTCAGGGAGACTCAGCGGATTCCTGTCTGAACAGCAGATAGGGCTCGGAACACCCACAGGTGATCCAGTACTCGAGTTTCTTTTTGGTGATTTTTACGTCCGTCCCGCCACAGCGGATGCACGGCACCCGCATGGATGTATTGGTGCCGCAGGCATCACACTTAACGTAGTAGCCGTACTTGCCGTAGCAGCCTTGCAGCTGCTTCGTTTCACCACATTTTTTGCAGGCCAAGTGGGATGACGTGCTGGGTTCATTGCTTAGTAACGGGGTAGGCCCCGCATCGGGGAGAGGTTTTGATTCGACTTCCGGAGTAGATGGCGGTGAGGTTGTACCCACTTGGTGCTCCAGCAGGTATGCCACGATGCGCTCAAGCTCGCTCCCTGAAAAAGCAGGGGCGGTTTCGATAAAGGCTTTCAGCCGTCCTTTACCTCCGATTTTCTCAACAACGTCAGCGACGGACTCACTCTTGATGATGCGGGCGTTAATGTCCTTCGGAATATTATCGCGGTGTAGTATGCAGGAGTTAGAGACGACACATAGAGCATCCCATTTTCGACCGCCAACCTGTTGCTGCAATCCCATGATCTTGCCGAGGAAGGCGGATGCGTTGTCATTGAGCATCTTCTTAAGCAGCGCCTGCTGCAGCTCAGCTTGCTTAATAGGGGAGGGAATGCCCGACCATTTCCCGTTGAAACTACGCGACCATTCACCCGCCGAGTTAACCTTCACTTCGCCGTAGATGCTCTTCGACTCCAGAATCAAAAAACCATACCGATGCACGACCAGATGATCGATCTGAGCATTCTCGTCGTTGTAGCGAAAGGCGTAGTCATTGAAGACGAAGATGTCTTCACTGTCCTTGAAGGAGCGGCGCAAATAGAAAGCGACATCACGCTCTTGTTTATCCCCAGCCACCTGCCGAGCATCTGAGAGGGCTTTCTGCTGTTTAGTTGTAACGATGGGCATGACGTCTCCGTGTCGTTTTTTCCAAGGTTTGATTCTATATCGAGCCGGCACTGGAGAATACTCCACGTCGGGGCCGAGCGTTGCTATGCGCTGGGGGTGCCAGCTCGCGAAGCTTATGTAATTTTGCACATCTCTGCTCGATCTCATGAGTCAATAAGCTCTAAGGAGATGAACCATGAGATTGCTTCGCCGACCCGAAGTCCAACGTATGACCGGACTGTCCCGCTCCACCATCTACCGTCTGATCTCCGAGGATCAGTTTCCTCCACCGGTCAGCCTGGGAGGTAACTCGGTCGCCTGGATCGAGCATGAACTCGAACAATGGATTCTGGAGCGCATCGAACAGCGAGACCTTGCGCTGGATCGCAACGCCTGACCTACCCCTATCGTGGCCACCGGTACGCCGGATGGTTTTATGCCTATTCCAACGTAATACTTTCCTCGAGTGCCAGTCTGCCTAAAAAGAGCAGCCCGCGTCGGGCTTTTGATTAATCCGGTGCAGTGATTCCCGGTCACTGCATTTCGGTAGTAGTAGTATCTAAATCACTACAAGATAAACCCTACCTATCCCACTCATACCATAGACATTCATCCATACCTATGACTATCAACGCCTTCAACGAGGCGACTGGTACTCAAGGTGGATACGTATCTGTGTGCCTGAGCGACAGACTGCATTTGAGGCTTTGATAATGGAGAATCCCATGAATCAACGCTTACCTGCTAACCCCAATCTACGGATCTATACCAACCCTGAATACCGAGGGATGCCGATACAGGCGAATAACTCCCAACCCTGCCTGGAGGAGTACTTGGACAGAGCGTACCGAACTCTGGAACGCACGAAAAAGGAGTACAAACGCATCTTTGCGGCGCGGATCGATCTGCGCTATCCAGCTGAAGGCGCGCTAGGAATACAAAACGATAACCATGTGATGGAGCGTTTCAAAAAAGCCCTGGATGCCCGGATACAGGCGAGGTCAGCACGACGCGATAGCCTGGGTAAAACGGTGCATCCCTGCCGGGTACGGATGATTTGGGCTCGAGAGCAGAGCGGCTCTAAGACTCCTCACTATCACCTGGTTTTATTGTTCAACCGAGACGCCTACTTCAGGTTGGGTAGCTATGCCCCTGAGGCGGATAACCTGCTTACGCTGATCCGCCAGGCTTGGGCCTCTGCATTAAGTTTACCGGAGGAGGACTCGCTCGGGCTGGTCCATGTGCCGGAGAATGCCGAATACAGCCTGAATGCACGTGAGGACTACCGGGGTGAATGTGATCTGTTTTACCGGATCAGCTACCTGTGTAAAGCCAGGAGCAAAACCTTTGGGAACCGGCACCACTGCTTTGGGGCATCGACCCGCTAGAGCCTCTGGCGATGTGATTAGAATGGGAGGTCGAACGTGGGCGGTATGTAAGGCGCATCACTGGCATCGTACAACGTCAGTAGTCGCTTGAGCGTCTCTTCCGTCGGGCGCTCCTGTTCTGCAATACGACGGGCGATCGGCTCGGACACCTTCAGTTGCTCCATTAATGTGCGAATCAGCAATGGACAGTCTGGGTGAAGCTCTGACTGCAGATCGTCCTCGGTTCTTAATGCGATAGCTTGCGCGTGGGTGTGAGTCATCGAACGCCCTCCTTGGTCGCGATGGACTGTGTATCGGCCGGGAGATTCCTGACTTGAGCGACAACATCTCTGTCATTGCAGCCCTATGGTATGCGCGGCCCTGCCGTGTGCAGATCAAGAAGGGAGATAAACCATGTCATTACTACAAGAGATCGCCGATCAGTTTGCGCAACAGAACGATATACCTGCTGCCAACTTTCAGGAGTGGAAAGGGATGGAGGTGGCCTACAGCAGGCAGAGTGACACCGAGTATCCGGCACTGCCTGCAAATTCCCGGGAAAAGGGTCGCGCGGAAACGGAGTTGCCGTACCGGGATCCCGTGGACGAACTGATGCGTGATGCTATTAAAGTGCGCCGGGCCCAGCAGATGACCCAGGCCGATTTTGCCCGCCACATGGGGATCAGTCCGCGAACGCTGCAGGATTGGGAGCAACGTCGACGCCGTCCCAGTGGCGCCGCCCGCACGCTGCTACGCCAGATGATCGATCGCGCCTTATCCGGCTAACCTCTCGCGATATGTAAATCCTTACACCGTAGCACCATCTTCTGAAGGAAAGCTGCACGCATCACCTCCAGACCCTGCACAGCCCAATGCTTCGTGTTTGACCAACCCAGAGCCCTACCCGGGCTCTGCTTCCCCGTGCAGTCACTACGGCGGAGCGTGCCTTTCCCATTAAACCGACTCATCTGAGTCACAACCCCCTTTTCATTCGCACACCCTACAGCGCCAGGCCTTTATCCGTGCTGGCGTGCGTCCGTGTGCACAGGAGTTCAATACAATGATCCGCTTTACCCCGAATACTGACCAACAGAATGCCCTCAACGCGATCCAGCAGTTTTTGCAGGATCCGTACTGTGATGCCTTCGTTCTTCGAGGTGGCGCGGGGACCGGCAAAACGACGATAGTGCCTTACATTCTGGAGATGGCGTTGCAGCAGCAATTTTCGATCACGATGCTCTCACCGACAGGGCGTGCGTCGAGGATTATGCAGGACAAGGTCAATGCAGGTTTTAGTCAGTCCAGCGGCTATCAAATACCGACCCAGACCCTGCACAAATTTCTCTACTATCTCGGGAATATGCGCTGTGCGGATCACGCGGTCGATGATGGCGAACCGTTAATCGACCGTTATTTCCCGGCGCGTCAGAATGATCCCGAAGTGGATCTGCTGATTATTGATGAAGCCTCCATGGTGGGAGACAAACCCATGCGTCAGCAAGGGCTCGCCTTCGGGAGTGGTCGGGTGCTGTCAGACCTGATCCGCTACGTGCGAGAACAGGATGCGACCCGACCGGCTGGGCGTCCAGTCAAGTTGATCATCATCGGTGATCCCGCCCAACTTCCCCCGGTTGGTGACACCTGTTCGCCAGCCATGGCACCGGACTACCTGAATCAGGTGTTTGGTCTACAGGTCCAGTGTTACGACCTCACGCAGGTGGTCCGCCAGAAAGGCGATAGTGCATTGCTCGAAATCGCCACGGCCCTGCGTAATCAGATAGTGGACGGTGTTCCCAACGTCTATCCGTTGCGGGTTAACTACCGTGATATTCAGGCAGCGAGCTTTCATCAGGCGGTGGATCTCATTGCTCAAAGCGTCGTAGGGGAACAGTCTGCGGTGGCGGTCGCTCGGACGAACCGCCGGGTGCAGGAATATAATGAAGCGGTGCGCGCCACGCTCTACCAGCAATGGGACGGCCCGATGTACCCCGGGGATCGGCTGTTGGTGATGCGCAACAACCGCTTGAGTGGCTTGCAGAATGGTGACCTGCTCAGTGTGCACTATCTGTCTGATCAGCCGGAGGTCTTTCATATCCCCTACGGCAAAGAAAGCATAGAGCTACGCTTTCGCCAGGCGAGCGTGGGGTTGATACACCAGGGGCGGGTTCAGGATGAGCGAGAGTGCCTGATCCTCGAAAACCTGTTGGATACGCCGACCGCTCAGCTCGGTGAGCGGGAAGAGTGGGCCTTGCAGCAGCTGTTTATGCAGCGACATCCCAAGGCCACATCGGGCAGTCAGGCTTATCTGGAAGCCCAGGCTGAGGACCCTTATCTGAATGCCCTGGTCGTCAAATACGGCTACGCGATGACCTGTCACAAAGCACAGGGTGGCGAGTGGGGGCAGGTGATTATCGATCTGTCGGGCGGACAGATGTTTCCGCCAGAGCAGATTGACCGGTGGATCTACACGGCGATCACACGGGCATCGGAGCGGGTCATTTTAGTGAACCCGCCGCACGCGGCTTACGCGAGCTGACAAGAAAAAAGAAAGGATAGTGCTCGAGTGAGAAGGCGGCCCCGAAGAGCCGCCTTGTTCACCGTCGAACTATCTGTATCGCGCGTGTTGCTGACTCAAATCAGCCCTTCTTCGGCGAATGACGTATACCCCTCGCTGCCGACCACGACGTGATCGATCACCCGCACCTCCACCGTGTTCAGCGCATGGCTGAGACGCTGGGTTATCAATTTATCCGCCTGGCTGGGTTCCGTCTCACCGGAGGGGTGATTGTGAACCAGAATGACGGCGGCGGCATTGGCCAGCAGGGTCTCTTTAACCACCTCCCGTGGATAGATGCTGGCGCTGTTGATGGTGCCCCGAAACAGCTCCATGAATCGCAGGATCCGGTGGCGGTTGTCCAGCAGCAGGAGCCCGAACACCTCATGCTGGTAATCCAACAATAGAGTTTGAAGAGCACGGCGTACTTCCTCGGGGTTACTGAGTGGTCGACCGCGAGCCAGTCGGCGCCGAGCGAGCTTCTTGGCCAGGTCGAGCAGTTCCGCTTCAGTGACGGCATCGGGTACCACGTAGGTACCCGGTTCCTCACCGGCGATTAAACGTGCCAGTGCCATAGGTGGTCCTCCTAGGCTGCGATGAGTGAATGTGGATTGGCAGCGAACTGTTCAGCCAGTTGCCACAAAGCCCGGTTGAGTCGCACATCCTCCTGAACGGATCGGATCGCCCGGGTACGCACACGACGGCCACTGGCGGCTCGTCCAGGGATGCCGCCCTTGAGCAGGTTCTCCTGAATCCGGTTGAACACGTGCCAGAGATCGCGCTGCTGATCTTCGGGGCGACGCGCGGCCAGGATCGAGTCGACGGACACGGGACTCAGTTGCTCCCAGTCTTGGCCATAACGCTGATAGAGCGCGCCTTGAGCGAACAGCAAGGCTTCGTCCCGATCCAGCTGGGTGGCTCGAAAACGCTCTACGGCATTCGCGACCTGAGGTGCCTGGTCAACCAAGGCCACAGAACCTTCCAGGATCTGGTCCACCACCTGACGGCCATGGCGAACACGGATGCCACCCAGGTCACCCACCGGGGTAACCATGCCGTTACTACAGACCAGCCTGAAAAGACCCAGGTCTAACTGGTAGGCGGCTGAGCGGTCGTGGCTGTTGGTCAGAACCAGTTCGGCAACGCTGTCACCGACCTGTATCTGGCGCTGGGGATCCTGCCGGAAACGAATCAGATGACGGGCGACTGACTGACGTTCCGGCTGGCGAGCCCGGGTTTGTTGTGCCCGCACGGGATACCAGCCTTCCGCTTCCAGGGCATCGATGACCTGGATCGTAGGGACAAATCCATAGCGTTGGGATACTGCACTATCCGGTGTACGGGCGAAGATCGCGGGGGCTTCACGGAAGAGTTGATCGTGGTTGAGATAAGTCGTCATGAGTGTGTACTCCTGAATGTTACCCACAACAACGCCCTGTCCGTTCTGTAAGACAGTGATGAGCGTGTCGGGGTGGGTTAGAAAATGCGTGAGCGCCGGTGTCAGTGGCGCGAAGCGGATCGAGTGGCGGTTGAGGTTGTCGGGGTTGATCGTGTGGTGCGAGTGGCTCGCGGTGTGACAGGTTGTGCCGGTTTAGCGGGGCGCAGGGTGGATAGCGCGTCGGGCCGTTGTGCCTCGGACGGGTGGGTTAGGTCCGTCACCTGCTCGGCCTCTGTGGCAGCCGTTGGATAAAACTCCTCCAGCACCGACGGCAGATCCTCCTCCTGCTCCTCAAAAGCACCCAGACTAAATCCGACCCGGGCTGCTTCATCCAGGGCGGCCTGATCGAAACCTGCGGATTGGCGTTGTGCCGCCAAGGTTTGAGCCGCCTTCAAGGCCTCTTCCAACGAGACCCCGTCCCGCAGCGTGAGATCCACAAAGTAGATTGGTGTCCCATGGCTTTGACGCGTTGATTTGCCACGCAACCGTAACTCCAGTGGCAGGCAGGCCAGCAGCCCTTTGGATAGCGCACTGAAGTAGGCCAGGCGAGCAGCCAGGGTCCGGATACTGTTGAACCCGGTGGTGCGGTAGATAAAGGTCCCGATGGGATCGGCCTCCCCAATGACCACATTGAGCCGGGCAAAGGGTTTACAGTGCCCGCCCTGAGCCAACTCGCAGCTATCGGGCCCCGGACAGGGCAGGGTGGCCATGCCCTCCTGAGTACGGCGCCGACACTGTTCGCCATCGCCCACGCAAAGGGGACGGGCTGTCTCTCGATCAAAGAGCGCATACTCCACCCGGAGATTGAGTGCCGGATCGTTAAACGGCAACTGCACCGGGATCCGTCGCAACTTGTCCGATTGCTCCTCCCGCAGTTGTTTATCCAGTGGATGCATTAGCCAGCCCTCCCGGGACTGGAGCTGTGTGGTGATCGTAAACTGATCATCTTTCTGTGGCAGACGCTTACCATCGCGCTCGACCACCTTACCGATGGAGATGCGCCCCAACACCGGGGGCGTAATAACAAAGCCTTTTAGCATGGTGAACCTCCAGACATAAAAAAGCGCCGACCCCTTGTTGGGATCAGCGCTGCTATGAGTTTAAAAAGTGACGTGACGAGAGAGGGGTGGAGTCAGGATCCAGTCGACTGAGCATGGAGCAGAAAACGCCGACTGCCCGGTTGAACACGCTGGTACTGTTCAACCCAGTCCGGGTGCTCGGACTTGAGCTTCTCCAGATCGACACTGCGTCGATCGGCACTGCGCTTCCAGGTAATCCGCCCGGTAGGAAACAGCGCTTCGCTGGCTTCCTTCATCGCGTGCTGGAGTCGCTGCTTGAGCCGAGCTTCCTCTTTATGACCGGCCTCCAGTTCGGTGCGAAGCTGTTGCAGCTGGGCAAAGGATCGAGCCAGCGGTAGATCTTCGGTGAAGTCCACCACCGCATGGTTGTCCTGAGGGTATAACTGGCGCAGTGCACGATCAGCCGACTCACTGCCATCGGCGTCCGGAGGCGTATCCGACTCCACTAATGCCCAGAATTGATGCTCAAGGTGGATGAGTCGTTTGATCAGTGCCTCATCCCGTTCCAGGCGATAGATCCGCAGCTCCTGACCAGCGATCAATACGGCCACATCAGCGGCCTGTTGTCCGGTGACCGCCAGCTGATGCATCACCTGTAACTGCACGTAATGGGGGACGCCATCACGCCAGAGCTTGGCACCGTTCAGGCCCGCCGTTTTACACTCCAGGATCTGGACCTCATCGGAGCCCACCACCTGTCGATCCAGATTAGCCAGCATCCAGGGGCGATCCGGGTGCTGCAGAACTGCATTGACGCGCCGTACCTTAAAGCCGGTGCGTTTGGCGTAGTGCTCGGCAACGATAGGTTCCAGCACATTACCCCAATACACGGGGCTGTCCGCCGTACCGTCCAGTATCGGCTCATCCTCGGAGTCGCGCCCGGTTTTATCCATCCAGAGCGCGAGCTTGGACTGATAGGGATTGAGGCCGACCGCTGCTGCAGCATCGGACGCGCCAATACCAGACTGGCGTACCCTTAACCACTCTGAGCGGTCCAGCGGACGAGTATCAACCAACCGGTTTGCCTGGCCGTGACGGCGGGTACCGGTACTCGGTTGTGAAGCGCTGGATGCTGGGTTTTTATGCAGAGGCACCACCGTGGTGCCCGGGGTTCTGGATAGAGACTGAGACATACAAACCTCCCTATGACAGACAGCCGTATACAACGCAGGCCGAACAGCGGCCGACGTTATCCCCAGGTCTGGGTTGCTGTCGTCAGAGTGAAAAAGAAGCAGAAAGAAGTGGAGTGTGCTGATGCTGCGATCGGCGAAGTCGTTGAGCTAGAGCGAGTGGGTATCAGTCGGTGCTGGCATGAAAACAATGGCCACAGTCCGTGCACTCGTAGTTATCGAGCACCTCGTTATCGAACTCTTCACCGAGCTTGGCACCGGCAACGCCACCGGCCGTACCGCCAACCAGCCCACCGAAGATGGCACCGGCCAGTGTGCCGATGGCAACGCCCACTGGACCCGCTACCGATCCAACAGCGGCACCGGCCTGGGCACCGCTTAAGGCGCCAGCGGCTCCAGTTGCCGTACCGGCGACAGCTCCGGCCGTGCCACCTACCTTACGACCGACGTTACGGGTAATCACCTGATGGGACTCACAGGCAGGGCAGTAAATAGACATGATCAAACTCCTGTATCGATAAGGAAATGAAGCAGCGAAGGGGCTTCTTCAGTGGGGTAATACAGGGTTGAAATTATTTTTAATGGGATTGGTCACGAAGGGAAGGGGAGCTGGCGGGGGGCTTATAATTTCATGCGGATTTCTCAGCCAGGATGTAGTGGTCAACTAATCCCGGACACGGTTTTAAGTTTTTCTTCCGCCGCCAGTGGACTGATGCCGCCATTGGCACGATGTGGCCGCTGGCGGTTGTAGTAATCCATCAGGTACCGACCAATATCCATTTTGGCGACCAGTAGCGAGGAGTAACCGGTTTCTGGCACCCATTCCGTTTTCAGGCTGCGGAACAGCCTCTCCATCGGCGAGTTGTCCCAGCAATTTCCACGACGGCTCATGCTTTGCTCCATGCGGTAGCGCCAAAGCCGTTGGCGGAACTTCAGGCTCGTGTACTGACATCCTTGATCGGAATGGAACAGGATGCCTTCAGGCTGCCCTCGCCGACTCCAAGCGTCATCCAGCGCCTTGATGACTAGACTCGCGTGTGCTGTCGTGGAGACTGCCCAGCCAACAACTTTGCGGGCGTAAAGGTCCATAACAACGTCGGGATACGACCACTGAGCCCCTGCCCAAAGTAGAGTAAGAGACAGGGCGTAGTCGAACTATCTCCCTGCCTCTCCTCTCCAAACCGGACGTGCACCTTTCAGCGCATCCGGCTTTCCGTTTAGCTGCTAGATAGAGCTATGGCTACATCGTCATAGCGAGAAGTAAATGTATTTCGGTCTTCGATTCGCAGATACGGATTGCCTTCCGGTAACCGCCAGCGGAACCGACGACTACCTCGCCCAACAAGTCTGAACAGCTCAACTCCAGCGAGCAGGCCCCGATTGGTTTTCCCAAAGAGGACCCACGTTTTGGGTCGATCAGTCGTAGGGTGTTTGAACCAGTGACGCATCAACAGTTTGATGCGCGCCCGGTACTTATGACCCAGCCAGTGGGCGAGTTTCCAAAATACGACACGGTCGATATAGCTGAAGACCTTGGCTTTGTAGTCAACGAACTGATAGAACGCCGCCCAACCCTTCAGCTTCCGGTTGATCGTTCCGACCATGTCGATCTTACTTTCGCTATGGTTACCTGATAACAGTGCCGTCAGTGATGCTGCAAAGCCTTTTGCTTTGTCCCGGGGAATCGTTGACACCACACGCATGTCGCCAAGGCGACTGCGCTTGCGGATGATACGGTGCCCTAGGAACACAAAACCGTCGTTCACGTGCGTGATCTTGGTTTTCTCCATATTGAGAGTCAGCTTGAGCTGATCCTCCAACACCTTCCGGCATTCCTCCCGTATCGCTTCTGCCTCGGCCTTTGAGCCCTTTACGATGACAACGAAGTCATCAGCGTAACGACAGTAGGCGACGGCAGGTTTCCACTGCCAGTCCTCTTGAACAGCCGTGCGTCGGCCTTTCTGGATGCTGTTGTTCCAGTACCAACGGTCCTTCCGTGCCTTCCCGCTCAGGTAGTGCTGGTGCAGGTACTGGTCGAACTCATTTAGCATGATGTTCGACAGTAGAGGCGATATCACACCTCCCTGCGGCACACCTTCACTTGCGGCTCGGAAGAGTCCAGCATCAATATGACCGGCTTTGATAAAACGCCACAGCAGATTCAGGAATCGGGTATCCCTAATTCTTCTGCGGACCGCTTTCATCAGCAGATCATGATGAACCGTGTCAAAGTAGCTGAATAGATCACCCTCGATAACCCATCGACCTCGGGTTTCGGTACCATCCGTCAGTTGCAACTTAACGGTACGGATTGCGTGGTGAACGCTGCGCTCCGGTCTGAAGCCGTAAGAGAGAGGATGAAAATCACTTTCCCAAATCGGTTCCATCACCATAAGCATTGCGCGCTGCACGATACGATCACGGAGAGTGGGTATGAACCGCTCCGGCTTTACCGGAGACTCCATATCTTGAGAGGATGGAGTCATGAACTCACCAAAACGATACTCCCCCGAAGTCCGGGAGCGAGCTGTTCGGTTAGTCATTGAACAGCAAGACGAATATCCGTCCAAGTGGGCGGCGATCTGCTCAATTGCCAGTAAGATTGGCTGTACGCCAGAGACCTTGAGAGCCTGGTGCAAACGCACAGAGGTCACGCAGGAAGACGGCCGGACCAGCCTTTCTGAACGTGAACGACTCAAGCAACTGGAGCGTGAAAACACCGAACTGAAGCGCGCCAACGAGATCCTCCGCAAGGCGGCTGCTTTTTTCGCCCAGGCGGAGCTCGACCGCAAACCCAAGTGATGGTCTCGTTCATCGACGAGCATCGTGCTCGGTACGGGGTCGAGTCGATTTGCAGCCAGCTGCCAATTGCCCCTTCGACGTAT
>NZ_AUAZ01000051.1 GCF_000428985.1 Marinobacterium litorale DSM 23545
CAACCCGATCGCCATGGAAGAAGGTCTGCGCTTCGCGATTCGCGAAGGTGGCCGTACCGTGGGTGCCGGTGTTGTATCCAAGATCACTGCCTGATTTTCTTAGGATTTATTAAGAAATAAGGGTTGCGATCAGGCAGGGAGGTGCATATAATGTGCCTCCCTGTTACGCAGTAGGCCAGTGGCTCAATTGGCAGAGCAGCGGTCTCCAAAACCGCAGGTTGGGGGTTCGAGTCCCTCCTGGCCTGCCATTCCCAGTCGGGAATGGCGTCACGTAAAGCGCACGCTTTCATATTTCCGAGGCCTCTAGCGTGAATTCTAAAGTGACTTCCGAAGGATCAAAGCTCGACGCTCTCAAGTGGCTGGTTGTTATCGCGATAGTAGCCGCCGGTGTTGTCGGGAATTCAGTTTTTTCCGGTGAATCCCTGCTTTACCGGGTGCTTGCGCTGTTGGCGCTGGCGCTGGTGGCCGGGTTTGTCGCCTTCCAGACCGCCAAAGGGCGTGCGTTCTTCCAGCTTTTCAAGGAAGCCAAGAACGAAATACGCAAGGTAGTCTGGCCCACGCGTCAGGAGACGCTGCAAACCACAGCTATGGTTGTGGTCGCTGTCCTGTTGGTTGGTCTGTTCCTTTGGGGACTGGACACGCTGCTTGGTTGGCTCGTTTCTGGCGTCATTGGTTAAGGAGATAGCGCGTGAGTACGGAAAAGAAGCGTTGGTACGTGGTGCATGCTTACTCCGGCTATGAAAAGCGAGTGATGAATGCGCTCAAGGAAAGTGTTGAGCGCCACGGTATGCAGGATCTGTTTGGCGATGTGCTGGTTCCCACCGAAGAGGTGGTTGAGATCCGTGATGGTAAAAAGCGCAAGTCTGAGCGTAAATTTTACCCCGGCTACGTGCTCGTCAATATGGTGATGAACGACCAGACCTGGCACTTGGTGAAAGATACGCCGCGTGTGCTGGGCTTTATCGGTGGTACTGCTGATAAGCCGGCCCCGATTACCGAAAAAGAAGCGAACGAGATTCTGCAGCGCGTAGAGAGCGGTGTGGATAAGCCGCGGCCGAAGACTGTGTTCGAGCCGGGTGAGATGGTTCGCGTTACCGATGGCCCCTTTGCGGATTTCAATGGGGTTGTCGAAGAGGTCAATTACGAGAAGAACAGGCTGCAGGTGGCGGTGCTCATCTTCGGTCGTTCCACTCCGGTTGAGCTGGAGTTTGGTCAGGTCGAAAAGGCCTGATAGTAAACCGATTCGTGGAGGCTGGCTGCTTTGGTGGTCGGCCTCTTGTTGTGAAAGAAAGGGGAGCCGAAAGGCGCTTGCACCCTGAGGAGTAGCTTAATGGCTAAGAAAATCAATGCTTATATCAAGCTGCAGGTAAAAGCTGGTCAGGCTAACCCGAGTCCGCCTGTGGGTCCGGCTCTCGGTCAGCACGGTGTTAACATCATGGAGTTCTGTAAGGCGTTTAACGCACAGACTCAGAGCATGGAAGCCGGCCTGCCGATCCCTGTCGTTATTACTGTATACAGTGATCGTAGCTTTACCTTCATCACCAAAACTCCGCCGGCTTCTATTCTGCTGAAGAAGGCTGTGGGTCTGAAGAGTGGTTCTTCCCGTCCGAATACTGAAAAAGTTGGTCACGTGACCCGTGCTCAGCTTGAGGAAGTTGCGACGGTTAAAATGCCGGATCTGACCGCTGCCGATATGGATGCTGCTGTTCGCACCATCGCTGGTAGTGCGCGTGCCATGGGTCTGACTGTAGAGGGTGATGAATAATGGCTAAGTTGACCAAGCGCCAGAAGGCGATCCGCGAAAAGATCGAAGCGGGCAAGCTGTACGCTATCGACGAAGCTGTGGCTGTTCTGGCTGACGTTTCCGCTGTCAAGTTCACCGAGTCTATGGACGTGGCTGTCAACCTGGGTGTTGATCCGCGTAAATCTGATCAGGTTGTTCGTGGCTCTACTGTGTTGCCGCACGGTACCGGTAAAGATGTGCGCGTTGCTGTGTTTGCGCAGGGCGACAATGCCGAGAAGGCTAAGGCTGCCGGTGCGGATATCGTCGGTTTTGAAGATCTCGCCGAGCAGGTTAAAGGCGGTAATCTGGACTTTGACGTTGTAATCGCAACGCCTGACGCGATGCGTGTTGTCGGTCAGCTGGGTCAGATCCTGGGTCCGCGTGGCCTGATGCCGAACCCGAAAGTCGGCACTGTAACGCCGGACGTTGAAACCGCAGTTAAGAACGCTAAAGCCGGTCAGGTCCGCTTCCGTACTGATAAGAACGGTATTATTCACTGTTCTGTGGGTAAGGTTGGGTTCACTGATGTGGCTATCAAGGAAAACATCGAAGCACTGATCGCTGATCTGAAAAAGCTCAAGCCGTCATCTTCCAAAGGTGTTTACCTGAAGAAAGTCACCCTGTCCACTACCATGGGTCCGGGTGTTTCTGTTGATCAGGGCTCTCTGAGCGTCTGATTGCAGTGAAAGGTTTTTTGAGGGTCTTCGTGACCTCTGTGACAGAGACGAAGGCCGTCAAAGACCGCAGGTGGCAGAGCCGTTCGCGGCATCTGCCTTAATGGCCAGCCAGCCTGCGCAGACGGTGAGGTTCACGCGTGAATCATGACCACCGTACTCAGCCCCGCAAGGGGTGGTTGGTAAATAGTCGAAAGACTCAATCCAGGAGTAAATTGTGGCAATAGGACTCGAAGAGAAAAAAGCGATCGTCGCTGAAGTCCAGGAAGCTGCCAAAACTGCTCTCTCTGCTGTCGTTGCGGATTCCCGCGGCGTAGAGGTAGCAGATATGACTGCACTGCGTAAGCAGGCGCGTGACGCAGGTGTATGGCTCAAAGTAGTCCGTAACACCCTGGCACGCCGTGCAGTTGAAGGTACCGATTACGAGTGTCTGTCTGATGCTTTTGTCGGTCCGACTATCATCGCCTTTTCCAACGAACATCCGGGTGCCGGTGCGCGCATCCTGAAAGAGTTCGCCAAGGGTAATGACAAGTTGGAGCTCAAAGCTGCTGCCTTCGAAGGTGCAGCTGTGGATGTTTCCCTACTGGCAAGCCTGCCGACCTACGACGAAGCACTGGCCAAGCTGATGAGCTGCATGAAAGAAGCAGCCGCTGGCAAGCTGGTTCGTACTCTGGCAGCTGTTCGCGATCAGAAAGAAGGGGAGGCGGCCTGATTGTAAACAGGCGGCTCTCACGATTTAACGCATTTTTATAGGATTTAAAACATGTCTCTGTCTAAAGAAGATATCATCAACGCAATCGCTGAAATGTCTGTCATGGACGTTGTAGAACTGGTTTCTGCAATGGAAGAAAAATTCGGTGTATCTGCAGCTGCTGCTGTTGTTGCCGGTCCTGCTGGCGACGCTGGTGCTGCTGCTGAAGAGCAGACTGAATTCGACGTAGTCCTGACTGCTGCTGGCGATAAGAAGGTCAACGTAATCAAGGCTGTTCGCGGCGCGACCGGTCTGGGCCTGAAAGAAGCGAAAGAAATGGTTGACGGCGCTCCGGCGACCATCAAGGAAGGCGCTTCCAAGGAAGAAGCTGAAGAGCTTAAGAAAGCTCTGGAAGAAGCCGGCGCTACCGTTGAGCTCAAGTAATCGCTTCGATGCGTTGCAAGCAGCTTAGTACTGCTTAAAAGCGTATGGCTGGTGGCGAAATGCCACCGGCCTTTTTCCGTTATTTACAGACAGCAAATAAATAACGGTATCACAGTCCGCCAACACCTGGTGGCTGGCTTCTCAACCTAGGTGCACATGCTGGGGAACACTGATGGCTTATTCATACACTGAGAAGAAACGCATTCGCAAGGATTTCGGTAAGCTGCCGCAGGTAATGGATGTGCCATACCTGCTTGCGATCCAGCTCGATTCCTACCGCAAGTTTCTGCAGGCGAGCTCTGAACAGGCGCAAGGGCGCAGGGACGAAGGGCTGCACGCCGCATTCAATTCCGTATTCCCGATCGTTTCCTACTCCGGAAACGCGGCGCTGGAATACGCTGGTTACCGCCTCGGTGAGCCCGTATTTGACGTTAACGAATGTCAGCAGCGTGGTGTGACCTATGCAGCTCCTCTGCGCGTCAAAGTACGCCTGATTATCTATGATCGTGATTCGTCAACGAAGGCGATCAAGGATATCAAGGAGCAGGAAGTCTACATGGGCGAAATGCCCCTGATGACTGAGAACGGTACTTTTGTCGTGAACGGAACCGAGCGCGTTATCGTATCGCAGCTCCACCGCTCACCCGGTGTCTTCTTCGACCACGACAAGGGTAAGACCCACTCTTCCGGCAAGTTGCTCTACTCTGCGCGGATCATTCCTTACCGTGGTTCATGGCTCGATTTCGAGTTTGACCCGAAGGACTCCCTGTTTGTCCGTATCGACCGTCGCCGTAAACTGCCGGCTACGATACTGCTGCGCGCATTGGGCTTCCAGGCCGAAGAGATTCTGGATACCTTCTTTGAAACCACCGGCTGGACCCTGGAAGGTGAGCAGATCTGGATGGATCTGATCCCTGAGCGTCTGCGTGGCGAAACCGTTACTTTCGAGATCAAAGATCCGGAAGGCAAGGGCATTGTTGAAGCGGGACGTCGTATCACCCCGCGTCATATCCGCCAGATGCAGCAGGCGGGCATGCAGCAGCTCAATACCCCGTCCGAGTATCTGATCGGTAAAGCGCTGGCGAAAGACCTGATGGATCCGTCCACCGGTGAAGTTCTGGCACCGTGTAACACCGAAGTGACGGAAGATCTGATCGCTAAAGTGCAGGCCGCCGGTATCAATCGTCTGGAAACGCTGTACACCAACGATCTGGACTGTGGTCCTTTCATTTCCGATACGCTGCGCATCGATCCGACCCGCAACCAGTTGGAAGCGTTGGTTGAGATCTACCGCATGATGCGCCCGGGCGAGCCGCCGACCAAAGAGTCCGCGGAAGCGCTGTTCGAAAACCTCTTCTTCTCCGAAGAGCGTTACGACCTCTCCGCCGTCGGTCGCATGAAGTTCAACCGTCGTCTGGGACGTGGTGAAGAAACCGGTTCCGGTATTCTCGATAAGGATGACATCCTGGATGTCATGAAGACTCTGATCGAGATCCGCAACGGTAAGGGTGTTGTTGACGATATTGACCACCTGGGCAACCGTCGTATCCGTTCTGTCGGTGAAATGGCCGAGAACCAGTTCCGCGTCGGCCTGGTCCGCGTTGAGCGTGCTGTTCGTGAGCGCCTGTCCATGGCGGAAGCGGATAACCTGATGCCGCAGGATCTGATCAATGCCAAGCCGGTGGCTGCAGCAATCAAAGAGTTCTTTGGTTCCTCCCAGCTGTCCCAGTTCATGGATCAGAACAACCCGCTGTCCGAGATTACGCACAAGCGTCGTGTTTCCGCGTTGGGCCCGGGTGGTCTGACCCGTGAGCGTGCCGGCTTCGAGGTGCGTGACGTACACCCGACGCACTATGGTCGTGTGTGCCCGATCGAGACCCCTGAAGGTCCGAACATCGGTCTGATCAACTCGCTGGCGGTGTTCGCACGTACCAACGACTATGGTTTCCTTGAGACGCCTTACCGTCGTGTTGTCGATAACAAGGTGACCGACGAGATCGATTATCTCTCCGCGATTGAGGAAAGTAAGTACGTTATCGCCCAGGCTTCGGCAGCAATGAACGAAGCGATGGAGTTGACTGACGAACTGGTAGCCGTTCGTCATATGAACGAGTTCACGGTTACTCCGAAAGAGAACGTTCAGTACATGGATGTTTCTCCGCGTCAGGTGGTATCCGTAGCAGCGTCGCTGATCCCGTTCCTTGAGCACGATGACGCGAACCGCGCGTTGATGGGTTCTAACATGCAGCGTCAGGCTGTACCGACACTGCGCTCCGAGAAGCCGCTGGTCGGTACCGGTATCGAGCGCAACGTGGCCCGTGACTCCGGCGTATGTGTTGTTGCCCGTCGTGGCGGTGTTATTGAATCCGTGGATGCGTCTCGCATTGTCGTGCGCGTACGTGACGAAGAAGTTGAAGCGGGTGATGCAGGTGTGGATATCTACAACCTGACCAAGTACACCCGCTCTAACCAGAACACCTGTATCAACCAGCGCGCTATCGTGTTGCCGGGTGATACTGTCGAGCGTGGCGACATCATGGCTGATGGCCCGTCCGTCGATATGGGTGAGCTGGCACTGGGCCAGAACATGCGCATCGCGTTCATGCCCTGGAACGGTTATAACTTCGAGGACTCCATCCTCATCTCCGAACGTGTGGTTCAGGAAGACCGCTTTACCACGATCCATATTCAGGAGCTGACCTGTGTGGCGCGTGACACCAAGCTGGGGCCTGAAGAGATTACCTCCGATATCCCCAACGTGGGTGAGGCCGCCCTGTCCAAGCTGGATGAGTCCGGTATCGTGCATATCGGCGCAGAAGTGGGCCCCGGCGATATCCTGGTTGGCAAGGTAACGCCGAAGGGCGAAACTCAGCTGACGCCGGAAGAGAAGCTGCTGCGTGCGATCTTCGGTGAGAAAGCGTCCGACGTTAAGGATACCTCGCTGCGCGTTAAGACCGGTACCATCGGTAAGGTTATCGATGTCCAGGTATTTACCCGTGACGGTGTGCCCAAGGATGAGCGTGCGCTCGCCATCGAGAAGTCCGAAATGGATGCGATCCGTAAGGACCTCAATGAAGAGTACCGCATCGTCGAACAGGCTGTTTTCGAACGTCTGGAGCGTGTTCTTAGCGGTCTCCAGGCAGACGGTGGTGCCGGCCTCAAGAAGGGCGATACCATCACCGCTGACTTCCTGCAGAGCTTGAAAAAGTCTGACTGGTTCAAGATCCGTGTAGCGGACGAGTCTGCCCAGGAGATGCTGGAACTGGCTCAGAAGCAGCTGGAAGAGCGTCGCGAAAACCTGGATAAGCGTTTTGAAGACAAGAAACGCAAACTCCAGACCGGCGATGATCTGGCGCCGGGCGTCCTGAAGATCGTCAAGGTGTACGTGGCCACCAAGCGTCGTGTACAACCGGGTGACAAGATGGCTGGTCGTCACGGTAACAAGGGTGTTATCTCCGTTATCATGCCGGTCGAGGATATGCCGTACGACGAGCATGGCGAGCCGGTTGATATCGTCCTGAACCCGCTGGGTGTACCGTCGCGTATGAACGTGGGTCAGATTCTTGAAACCCACATGGGTATGGCAGCGACCGGCCTGGGCCGCAAGATCAACGCCATGCTGGAAGTGGAACGCGAGAAGGCGGAGACCGTCAAAGAAGTACGCGGCTTCCTGGATCAGATTTACAACGGAGTTCATGGTGACCTGAGCTGCTCACGTAAAGAGGAACTGGATAGCTTCAGTGATCAGGAGATTCTGGAGCTGGCGTCCAACCTGAAACGGGGCGTGCCGCTGGCGACGCCGGTATTCGACGGCGCCAAGGAATCCGAGATCAAGGCGCTGCTGCGTCTGGCTGATCTCGACGACTCCGGTCAGTTTACGCTGTATGACGGACGCACAGGTGATCAATTCGACCGCCCGGTTACTGTCGGCTACATGTATATGCTGAAGCTTAACCACTTGGTTGACGACAAGATGCACGCACGTTCAACCGGCTCCTACAGCCTGGTTACTCAGCAGCCGCTGGGTGGTAAGGCTCAGTTCGGTGGTCAGCGCTTCGGTGAGATGGAGGTCTGGGCACTCGAGGCTTACGGTGCCGCCTACACGCTGCAGGAGATGCTGACCGTGAAGTCGGACGACGTGAATGGCCGTACGAAGATGTACAAGAACATCGTCGACGGCGATCACCGGATGGAGCCGGGTATGCCGGAATCGTTCAACGTGTTGATCAAGGAGATCCGTTCCCTCGGTATCGATATCGAGCTTGAGAACGAGTAAGTCCCTAACGATCACCAGCCGCGGCTCGCTCCGTAAAGAGAGAGCCGCGGCGCAGAGAACTCCGCGTAGGAGCTATAGACAATGAAAGATTTGCTGAATCTGCTGAAGTCCCAGGGTCCGTCCGACGAATTCGATTCCATTCGAATCTCACTGGCGTCACCGGAGATGATCCGTTCCTGGTCTTACGGTGAAGTTAAAAAGCCGGAAACCATCAACTACCGCACCTTCAAGCCGGAGCGTGACGGTCTGTTCTGCGCCAAGATCTTTGGCCCGATCAAGGATTACGAGTGCCTGTGCGGTAAGTACAAGCGCATGAAGCACCGCGGTGTCATCTGTGAGAAGTGTGGCGTCGAAGTCACCATGACCAAGGTGCGTCGTGAGCGCATGGGGCATATCGAGCTGGCGTCTCCGGTTGCCCATATCTGGTTCCTCAAGTCGCTGCCGTCCCGTATCGGCCTGATGCTGGATATGACGCTGCGCGACATCGAACGTGTGCTGTACTTCGAGTCCTTCGTCGTGATCGACCCGGGTATGACCACGCTTGAGCGTGGCCAGATGCTTAACGACGAGCAGTATTTTGAAGCGTTGGAAGAGTTCGGTGACGAGTTCGACGCCCGTATGGGTGCCGAGGCTGTTAAAGAGCTGCTGTCCTCTATCGACCTGGATGAAGAGATCCAGCGTCTGCGTGAAGAGATCCCGCAGACCAACTCCGAGACCAAGCTTAAGAAGCTGTCCAAGCGTCTGAAGCTGATCGAGGCGTTCCACAAATCCGGTAACGATCCGCAGTGGATGATCATGGAGGTGCTGCCGGTGCTGCCGCCGGATCTGCGTCCGCTGGTACCGCTGGACGGTGGCCGTTTTGCGACCTCCGATCTGAACGACCTGTATCGTCGCGTGATCAACCGTAACAACCGTCTGAAGCGCCTGCTTGACCTTAATGCGCCGGATATCATCGTGCGCAACGAAAAGCGTATGCTCCAGGAATCCGTCGATGCGCTGCTGGATAACGGTCGTCGGGGTCGTGCGATCACCGGTTCCAACAAGCGTCCGCTGAAATCCCTGGCCGATATGATCAAGGGTAAGCAGGGTCGTTTCCGTCAGAACCTGCTCGGTAAGCGTGTCGATTACTCCGGCCGTTCCGTTATCGTGGTCGGTCCGTACCTGCGCCTGCACCAGTGCGGCCTGCCCAAGAAAATGGCGCTGGAGCTGTTCAAGCCGTTCATCTTCTCCAAGCTTGAGCTGCGTGGTTATGCAACCACCATCAAGGCTGCCAAGAAGATGGTTGAGCGCGAGGAGCCGCTGGTATGGGATATCCTCGACGAAGTCATCCGCGAGCATCCGGTGCTGTTGAACCGTGCGCCGACCCTTCACCGTCTCGGTATCCAGGCGTTCGAGCCGGTACTGATCGAAGGTAAGGCGATCCAGCTGCACCCGCTGGTATGTGCGGCATACAACGCTGACTTCGACGGTGACCAGATGGCTGTTCACGTGCCGCTGACCATTGAAGCTCAGCTGGAAGCGCGCGCGTTGATGATGTCCACCAACAACATCCTCTCTCCGGCCAACGGCGAGCCGATTATCGTGCCGTCTCAGGACGTGGTACTGGGTCTGTACTACATGACCCGTGAGCGCGTTGCAGCGCCGGGTGAAGGCATGGTGTTCTCCGATATCAAGGAAGTCCAGCGTGCGCAGGGTGCCAATCAGGTTCACCTGCAGGCGCGTATCAAGGTCCGTATCAAGGAAGTGATCCGCGATATCGAAGGCAATGTGGAAGAGCGCTATGGCCTGCAGGAAACCACAGTCGGTCGTGCCATGCTGTTTAACATTGTGCCCGATGGGCTGCCGTTCGAGCTGGTTAACCAGCCGATGAAGAAAAAGGCGATCTCGCGTCTGCTGAACGAGGCATATCGTCGTTGCGGCTTGAAAGATACCGTTATCTTCGCTGACCAGTTGATGTACATGGGCTTCCGTCAGGCGACGGTTTCTGGTGCCTCTATCGGTGTTAACGACTTCGTTATCCCGGATGAGAAGGTCGATATCATCGCCGAGGCAGATGCCGAAGTGAAAGAGATCGAGCGTCAATTCGGTGATGGCCTGGTTACCCAGGGCGAAAAATACAACAAGGTTGTCGATATCTGGTCCCGTGCTAACGAAGTGCTGGCCAAGAAGATGATGGATAACCTGAAGGTGGATCTGGTCACCAACGCCGAAGGCGAAACGGTGGAGCAGGAGTCGTTCAACTCTGTCTACATGATGGCGGACTCCGGTGCCCGTGGTAGTGCTGCTCAGATCCGTCAGTTGGCGGGTATGCGTGGTCTGATGGCCAAGCCGGACGGCTCTATCATCGAGACTCCGATCGTGGCGAACTTCCGTGAAGGTCTGAACGTACTCCAGTACTTCATCTCTACCCACGGTGCTCGTAAGGGTCTGGCGGATACCGCTCTTAAAACCGCGAACTCCGGGTACCTGACCCGTCGTCTGGTCGATGTGGCCCAGGACGTGGTTATCACCGAGCAGGACTGCGGTACCGAAGAGGGTATGATTGTTCAGCCCATGATTGAGGGCGGCGATATCGTCGTGCCGCTGGGCGAGCGTGTGTTGGGCCGTGTCGTAGCCGATGACGTGCTGAATCCGGCCGGCGATGACGTGCTGATTCCGACCGGTACGCTGATCGATGAAGCCTGGGTTGCGCGTCTCGAAAATGATGAGCGCTACTCCAGCATCGACGAAATCCTGGTGCGCTCACCGATCACCTGTCAGTCTCGTCACGGTATCTGCTCTGCCTGTTATGGCCGCGATCTGGGTCGAGGGCATCAGGTCAACATCGGTGAATCTGTCGGTGTTATCGCCGCTCAGTCCATCGGTGAGCCGGGTACCCAGCTGACCATGCGTACGTTCCACATTGGTGGTGCGGCGTCACGGGCGGCGGCTGTGGATAGCATCCAGGTTAAGAACGGCGGCGATGTTCGTCTGCATAACCTGAAATATGTAGAGCGCAGTGATGGCACTATCGTGGCAACCTCTCGCTCCGGCGAGCTGGGTGTGACCGACGAGCACGGCCGTGAGCGCGAGCGCTATAAACTGCCGTACGGTGCGATCATCAAGGTGCGTGACGGTGACTTCGTAGAAGCCGGTGCAGTGGTTGCCAACTGGGACCCGCATACTCACCCGATTATCACCGAGGTAGCCGGTCGCCTACAGTTCGTGGGTATGGAAGATGGTATCACCATCAAGCGCCAGACGGACGAATTGACTGGTCTGTCTACGATCGAAGTGCTGGATGCCAAGGATCGTCCGCAGGCGGGTAAAGATATCCGTCCGATGATCAAGCTGATCGATACTGAAGGTAATGATGTGTTCCACCCGGGTACCGAGATGCCGGCCCAGTACATGCTGCCGCCGAAGTCGATCGTAACCCTGAATGACACCGCCGAAGTACAGATTGGTGACATCCTGGCGCGTCTGCCGCAGGAAGGTACGGTCAACAAGGACATCACCGGTGGTCTGCCGCGTGTTGCCGACCTGTTCGAAGCGCGCAAGCCGAAAGAGTCTGCAGTCCTGGCCGAAGTGTCCGGTACTGTTACCTTCGGTAAGGAAACCAAGGGTAAGCGCCGTATCGTGATCACTCCGCATGATGGTTCTGACCCGCATGAAACGATGATCCAGAAATGGCGTAACCTGAACGTCTTCGAAGGTGAGACGGTCGAAAAGGGTGAAGTTATTTCCGATGGTCCGTCCAATGCACACGACATCCTGCGTGTACTGGGTGTTGCTGAACTGGCCAAATACATCGTTGCCGAAATCCAGGACGTTTACCGCCTCCAGGGTGTGGGCATCAACGACAAACACATCGAAACGATTGTGCGTCAGATGCTGCGTAAGGTTGAGATTACCGAAACCGGTGATTCGAGCCTGATCCAGGGTGAGCAGGTTGAGTACGCCGCGGTCATGGAAGAGAACGAGAAGCTGGAAGCCGAAGGCAAGATTCCGGCGAAGTTCGAGCGTGTACTGCTGGGTATCACCAAGGCGTCCCTGGCCACCGAATCCTTCATCTCCGCGGCCTCCTTCCAGGAGACAACCCGCGTACTGACCGAAGGTGCGGTAACCGGCAAGAAAGACTACCTGCGTGGTCTGAAAGAGAACGTGGTCGTGGGTCGTCTGATCCCGGCCGGTACTGGTTTGGCCTATCATAGCGAGCGCAAGCGCAAGCGTGCAGCCCAAACCGGTGAAGGCGTTACTGTCAGCGCGGAAGAAGTTCAGCAGGCTCTGACCGAGGCACTGAACGCTTCCATGAATGACTCTGAGTAAAAACTGCTCAATAAATTGACGCCAGGGGCCGGAATTGATTAAAATTCCGGCCCTTTCGTGACTGGGTTGGCTCTGGAACAGGGACCCGGTCTTTTTAGTATGGTGCTAATAAACCAAACGTGGAGTTTGCTTAATGGCAACAATTAACCAGCTGGTGCGCAAGCCGCGTAAGCGCGCGGTACAGAAGAGTGACGTACCCGCGCTGCAGGCCTGTCCTCAGCGTCGTGGTGTTTGCACTCGCGTGTACACCACAACCCCGAAAAAACCGAACTCGGCACTGCGTAAGGTCTGCCGTGTGCGCCTGACCAACGGCTATGAAGTCTCCTCCTATATCGGTGGTGAAGGTCATAACCTGCAGGAGCACTCTGTTGTCCTGATCCGCGGTGGTCGTGTGAAGGATCTGCCGGGTGTGCGTTACCACACCGTGCGCGGTTCTCTGGACTGCTCCGGCGTTAACGGCCGTAAACAGGGTCGTTCCAAGTACGGTGCAAAACGTCCGAAGTCTTGATCCCTCGTTAGACGGCGAGGCTGTGCCAGCAAGGTGTCCGATTAATCCGGTTCCAGAGCTGTTTTGGCTAACCCGAAAGACGATAAGAGTAAGGACAGGTGTCGTTTGACATCCTGATGAACCTGAAGACCTTTTACCTATTTAGAGGGCTTATCAATGCCTAGAAGACGCGTAGCTGCGAAGCGTGAAATCCTGCCGGATCCTAAATTCGGTAACATTACCCTGGCAAAATTTATTAACCATCTGATGATCAGCGGCAAGAAGTCCGTCGCTGAGCGCATCGTGTATGGCGCACTGAGCAAAATCGAAGAGCGCACCAAAGGCGACCCGATCGAACTGTTCGACAAGGCGCTCGAAACTGTACAGCCTGCTGTCGAAGTTAAGTCCCGTCGTGTCGGCGGTGCTACCTACCAGGTTCCTGTTGAAGTTCGCCCGTCCCGCCGCACGGCCCTGGCCATGCGCTGGCTGGTTGACGCTGCACGCAAGCGTGGTGAGAAATCCATGGCGCTGCGTCTGGCCGGTGAACTGATCGACGCTTCTGAAGGTCGTGGTGCTGCTGTCAAGAAACGCGAAGACGTGCATCGTATGGCCGAAGCCAACAAGGCTTTCGCCCACTATCGCTTCTAAACTTCAGAGGAATGTGTCGTGGCTCGTAAAACTCCTATCGAGCGCTACCGTAACATCGGTATATGCGCTCACGTAGACGCCGGCAAGACCACCACCACCGAGCGAGTCCTGTTCTACACAGGTCTGTCTCACAAGATCGGTGAGGTGCACGAAGGCGCGGCGACCATGGACTGGATGGAACAGGAGCAGGAGCGTGGTATCACCATCACCTCTGCTGCTACCACCTGCTTCTGGCAGGGCATGAACCAGCAGTTCGAGCAACACCGCGTCAACATCATCGACACCCCGGGACACGTTGACTTCACCATCGAAGTAGAGCGTTCCCTGCGTGTGCTCGACGGTGCTGTCGTGGTTCTGTGTGCTTCTTCCGGTGTTCAGCCGCAGACCGAGACTGTTTGGCGCCAGGCCAACAAATACGAAGTCCCCCGCATGGTGTTCGTCAACAAGATGGACCGTGCAGGTGCTGACTTCTACATGGTTGAAAGCCAGCTGAAAGATCGTCTGGGCGCGACTGCTGTGCCTATCAACCTGCCGATCGGCGCTGAAGATGACTTCAAAGGTGTTGTCGATCTGGTGGTCATGAAGGCTATCTGGTGGAACGAAGATGATCAGGGTATGACCTACGAGTTGGGTGATATCCCCGCGGAGCTTCAGGCTAAGGCTGAAGAGTACCGTGAGCAACTGGTTGAAGCTGCTGCCGAAGCCAACGAAGAGCTGATGGAAAAATACCTTGAAGAAGGTGAGCTCAGCATCGAAGAGATCAAGGCCGGTCTGCGTGCCCGTACGCTGGCTAACGAAGTGATCCTGATGCTGGCTGGTTCCGCCTTCAAGAACAAGGGTGTTCAGGCAGTTCTCGACGCGGTTATCGAATACCTGCCGTCTCCGACCGAAGTTAAGGCGATCGAAGGTACGCTTGATGACGCGGCGGAAACCGTTGCGACCCGTCAAGCTGATGACTCCGCTCCGTTCTCCGCGCTGGCCTTCAAGATCGCAACCGATCCGTTCGTAGGTACTTTGACTTTCGTACGTGTTTATTCCGGTGTGTTGAACTCCGGCGACAGCGTCTACAATTCTGTGAAGCAGAAGAAAGAGCGCGTTGGTCGTATGGTTCAGATGCATGCGAACAGCCGTGAGGAGATCAAACAAGTATTGGCGGGCGATATCGCTGCGCTGATCGGTCTGAAGGATGTGACCACCGGTGACACCCTGTGCGACCTGGATAACAAGATTGTCCTCGAGCGCATGGAGTTCCCGGACCCGGTTATCTCCGTAGCGGTTGAGCCGAAGTCCAAGGCTGACCAGGAGAAGATGGGTATTGCGCTGGGTAAACTGGCTCAGGAAGACCCCTCTTTCCGCGTTGAAACCGACGAGGAAACCGGTCAGACCATCATCTCCGGTATGGGTGAACTGCACCTGGACATCATCGTCGATCGTATGCGTCGCGAGTTCAAGGTGGAAGCAAACATCGGTAAGCCGCAGGTGGCCTACCGTGAGAAGATCCGTCAGTCGGTCGTTGCGAACCACAAGTTCGCCCGTCAGTCCGGCGGTCGTGGTCAATACGGTCACGTAGTGATCGAATTTACTCCGTCCGACGAAGAAGGGCTGGAGTTCGTCAACGAGATCGTGGGTGGTGTGATTCCGAAGGAATACATCCCGGCGGTTCAGAAAGGTATCGAAGAGCAGATGCAGAACGGCGTTATTGCGGGCTACCCGCTGATCGGCCTGAAAGCACGTCTGTACGACGGTTCTTTCCACGAAGTTGACTCCAACGAGATGGCGTTTAAAATCGCGGCATCCCAGGCGCTCAAAAAGTACGCACAGGAAGCTAGTCCGTGCCTGCTTGAGCCGATGATGAAAGTCGAAGTCGTAACACCTGAAGAGTATATGGGTGATGTGATGGGTGACTTGAACCGTCGCCGTGGTCTGGTGCAAGGCATGGAAGACAGCAGCTCCGGCAAGGTCATCAATGCTGAAGTGCCGTTGGGCGAGATGTTCGGTTATGCAACCGATCTGCGCTCCGCATCTCAGGGTCGTGCGACCTATTCTATGGAGTTCCAGGGCTATGCCGAAGCTCCCCAGAATATCGCCGAAGCTGTTATAAAGCAGAACTAATTTAAGCCTAATTGCTTGATTTAAGAGGATATAGTCGTGGCTAAAGAAGCTTTTGATCGTAGCAAGCCGCACGTAAACGTCGGCACCATCGGTCACGTTGACCATGGTAAAACCACTCTGACTGCAGCGCTG
>NZ_AUAZ01000052.1 GCF_000428985.1 Marinobacterium litorale DSM 23545
TGTTGACAAGCCGGTTTTCCTGATCCTCGATAACCACCCGGTTCATCATGCTCGTCGGGTTCGAGACTATGTTGAGAGTCTCGACGGCAAGCTCAGGTTGTTCTTCCTGCCGCCGTACTCGCCGGAGCTGAATCCTGACGAGTCTGTTTGGGGCTATATCAAATACCATCACGTCGGTAAAAAGATCATTAACAGCAAAGAACAACTTCGGAGCACTGTTTACCGGCAGCTTCGACGTTTGCAAAAATTGCCACGACTATTGAAATCGTTTTTTGGCCATCCGGATTTGGCTTATATCTCCGGGTAATGTTCGCTTACTTTATTTCGAATTAGTAATTAACCTGGCTCCCAGCGGTGTGGGTAAAAACTTCTCCCTGAATATCCTGGAAGATGATGTAACCCATCTATTCCAGGATCGATTCATGGAAGAGGTGTTCCCGGTGTTGGCTGAACACAACCTGATCAGCATGGCTAACAGTCGAGCCAACCGGAATGCAACTGATCCGGACGAGGAACTACAGAAGCTGCAACGGGAATTTTCCCTGCAGGGGGAATTACCTTTTGCGTTCAACTCAGCAACCGGTGCAGCCATCCAACAGGTCCGACATAAGCTCCTGATGGCCAATGCGGGATCACTTAACCTGGAGATCGATGAGATTGGTAACAACCTTCTCGGGAACCAGGAAGCATTCAGTAAGTTTCTGGAGCTGTATGACAAGGGTAAGATCAAGAACGGGTTGACCAAAAACACGGCTGAAAATACCCGTGTGAAAGAGATCAACGGAATCACCCCGACCAACATGATGCTGTTCGGTACCCCGGACAAGCTGTTGAATGGTGACAAGATCGAAGCGGAGTTCTACTCCATGCTTGAAACGGGATATGCCCGTCGTTGTCTCTTTGGGTTCACCCGTAAAAAGATCAAGAAATACCAACCAACTCCGGCTGAAATTTACGATAAGGCAGCGGCCGGCACTGCCGCTCATACACTGGATGCTGTGGCTCATCAGTTCGCTCAATTGGCGGATCTGAAGAACTTCAACCGGGTTATCAAGGTAAGTCGGGACGTTAACATCGAGTGGATCGGATATCGCGTGCATTGCGAACAGTTGGCGGAAGCCCTGGGAAGCCATCAGGAAATGAAAAAGATGGAAACCCAGCACCGCTACTGGAAAGCCATGAAGCTGGCGGGTGCCTATGCGTTTGTGGATGGTTCACCGGAAGTCACGATGGATCACCTCTACAACGCCATTGCAGTAGCTGAAGAGTCGGCCAAGGCTTTTGATATGCTACTCAGCCGGGACGGTCCTTACGTCAAACTGGCTCGTTATGTGGCGGATGTGGGTCGTGAAGTGACTCATGTGGACCTGATGGAGGCTCTGCCCTTCTATAAGGGATCAACTGGACAGAAGCAGGATATGCTAAATCTGGCGATCACCTGGGGCTACAAGAACAACGTGATCATCAAGAAATCCTTCGTGGATGGTATTGAGTTCCTGCGTGGCGAAAGCCTCAAGGAGGCGGATCTCAGTAAAATGATACTGAGCTACAGCGATCACGAAGCCTTCAACTACAAATATGAGGAAGCCCCGTTTGATAAGCTACATCAGCTTACTCAAGCTCAGGGAATGCACTGGATCAGTCATCAGGTTAAAGGCGGTCACCGGACTGAAGATACCGCAGTACCGGGCTTCAATATGATCGTAGTGGATGTGGATGGTGGTGTATCCCTGGACACGGCTAAGCTGTTACTCAAGGACTATAAAGCCCTCTACTACACCACCAAACGTCATGGTCAAAATGGTGTAGACCGGTTCCGAATTGTCTTACCGACAAACTATACCCTCAAGCTCGATGCACAGGACTTTAAAGAGTTCATGAGCAACGTGTATGAGTGGTTGCCGTTTGAGGTCGATGATTCCACCGGTCAGCGATCACGCAAGTGGCTCTCCCATAACGGGCATCATGAGTACACCGAAGGTAAGTTGATTGACGTGCTTCCGTTCATTCCGAAAACCCGGATGAATGAGCAGCATCAGGCCAAGGTACTGGAACAACAGAACCTGAATAATCTGGAGCGTTGGTTCATCAATAACACGGGAGACGGTAACCGCAACAAGCAGTTGCACCGTTACGCCATGTTGTTGGTAGATGCAGGGCAATCTCTGGATCAGGTGCAGACCAATGTACTGGCACTCAACAACAAACTGCCTGACAAGCTCGCTGAACAAGAGCTGCTTAGTACCATTCTGGTATCCGCTGCCAAAGCCGTTCAAAAGCGTGAGTTGAATCACGTCGCCTAAACACATTGGGGGCATCCGCCCCCTTTCGTGATTATCAAACAGGAAACTCCCAATGAGTATCGATATCAACGACCACCTGGTCCTGTTGTGCGGTAAGTCTGCGGCCGGTAAATCTGCCTCACTGCGTAAGATCCGCAACCCTGAAGGGGTTCTGTATCTGAATTGTGAATCAGGTAAACGCTTGCCCTTCCGCTCAGGATTCATTGAAAAAACCGTTACTGACCCACTGCAGATTGAAGAAGCCTTCATCTGGGCTGAAAGTCAGCCACACGTCCACACCATCATTGTGGATTCACTAACGTATCTGATGGATATGTATGAATCCCTTTACGTGCTGCCCAGTACCAACACCATGAAAGCCTGGGGCGAGTTTTCCCAGTACTTCAAGCGGCTGATGCAAACGCATGTGGCTAAGTCCACCAAGAAAGTGGTGTTCACAGCGCATACCCTGGATTCACTGAATGAAGGGGAAATGGTGATGGAAACCAAGGTGCCGGTTAAAGGATCCCTTAAAAACAACGGAATCGAGTCTTACTTCTCCTGCGTCATTGCAGCCAAGAAGATGAAGGTAAAAGAGCTGGGTACCTACGGATCTTCACTACTCAACATTGAGCCAGAAGAATCCGCGCTGGGGTACAAGTACGTGTTCCAGACCAAGCTCACCAAGGAAACCGTTAACGAGCGTTTGCGGGGACCTATGGGCCTATTCAGCACCGAAGAAACCTTCATCGACAACGACATCCAGCAAGTCTTTGACCGCCTGGATGAGTACTACGGTACTGGCACCGCTGCCGCGTAAATTGCCGTTTAACACCAGGGTCCGGTAGGACCCTTGTTATGTAGTAGGTAACCCCGTTGATCCACCAGTTTTATGTAAACCAGTTGGTGAACTACCGCTACAGGTCCTACTCCCCCGGATTCATTCGTGGTATCGACACCGAAAACAACAAAGTCTTACTGGAAGTGAATTTCATAGGTGAAGTATTCACCAGATGGGTTCACCCCTCCAGTGTGACTACCAAATTGATCCGCCGCCCGACTGACTTTATCAGACCTGACTTGATAGACACGCATCCGCGTGTCGCTGCGGTTGGTTAATCAACAAAACAATAGAAAGGAAATGTCATGACTATCCTGACTGCTCTGCAAACTGACGCCTCTATTGAAGGCGAAAAAGACGTACTGGGCGGGTTCCAGATCCTGGAATCTGACGTGTACGATCTGGAAATCGAACTGGCGTATTACACCACCGCCAATTCTGGTGCTATCGCTCTGAACCTGCAAGCCAAGACTTCTGGCGGTGCAACTGTTCGTCAGCAGCTCTACGTAACTTCTGGTACTGAAAAGGGTCTGAAGAACTACTATGAGCGCAACGGTGAAAAGCACTATCTGCCTGGATTCCTCACAGCCAATTCACTGGTTCAGCTGACCCTGGGACGCGAAATCGGTACGGTTGAGCCGGAAGAAAAGGTTATCAACCTTTACAACTACGATGCCAAGGCTGAGATCCCGACCAAGGTCAGCATGATCACTGAGCTGATCGGCCAGAAGATTAAGGCAGGTATCCTCAAGCAGGTGGTGGACAAGAACCAGAAGAACGACGCCGGTGAATACGTTCCGACGGGTGAAACTCGTGAGCAGAATGAAATCGATAAATTCTTCTGCGCTCGCGAAGGCTACGAAGGCATGACTACCACCGAGGTAGCCGACCCCAACGTTACCGAAGCGGTGTTTATCACCCGCTGGTTGGATAAGTGGAAGGGTCAGGTACAAAACAAAGCCAAGGGCCTCTCCGGCGCTCAGGCGGGCATTCCGCAAGCGGGTGGCGCTACGGCTAATGCAGGTCAAGCGCCGGCTGCACCGGCTCCCGGTAAGAGCTTGTTTGCTTAACGGTGAGTTCTGCAAATCCGGCAGGGATTCAACAAATCTCTGCCCGTACCCTGATATCTCCGCTGAGGGTTCCTCAGACTAAAACCAAGGATTTTATCCTTAATCTGAACCATTACCGGAACGCCCATTACCGTACTTTGAATACTGTAAAGAAGCGGTACAAGGAGTTAATGGCTCCACAGATACAGGCATTGCCTGTGTATGAACGTATTGGATTGATCCTGACCGTGTACCCAGGTACGCGTCAACTAACAGACGTTGCTAATGTCTGTTCAATCCATGAAAAGTTCTTCGCAGATGCCCTTGTCGAACTCGGTAAACTACCCGACGACAACTACCTCTATCTACCGGAATCCGGTGCACGTTTCGGGGCTGTAGATCCTGAAAATCCTCGTGTGGAGATCACCATACATCCATTGCTTTCACTGAATCACGGTCTATAGGGCCGGTAAGGAACCATCATTAAAATCACACTCGTACAAGTTGAGATCGAAGACGCGCTGAAAAAGTACGTTGCCGACCAGGGTATCTCAATTTCCGGTAAAGAAGTCAAAGTGGATATCACCGCTGGTCGTGGCCAAAACGGTATCACGGCTGACCTGGATATTCTTCCGGTAGCCGCTATCGCTGAAGTACCCCCGGCTTCTGCAAAACGTTCCGTAACCATGTCAGTGGCATCTGCGCCGGTTAAGGGCGAAAAAGCTGAGCCAGTCACTGAAGAAGTGGCTGCTGAAGCTGAAGCAGACACCGATAAAGAAACGGCTGAGGAAGCTGCCGCACCGGAAACCGGTGAGCAGTCTGAAAAGAAAAGCCTCTTCGCGTAAATCGGTGAGTCAGTGAAGCGAATTTGGAACAATTTTAAATCGCTCATTACGGCTCTACTGCTTGTACTTGCAGTCGGTGTCACCGTGGCGGTGGGCTACTTCCTCACCATCATCATCGGTATAGGACTGATTGTAAGTCTTATCTACATCCTGATTCGGGAGTATCACCGCTCATGCGATGAAGAGAACCGGGATGATAAACCTGGGGGCCAATGAGCCCCCTTCTTACCTTAACCGTATGGAGCTGGAGTGACACGTAGGTTGCTAAGTTGCTGACTCTCAATGTGCTGGTGCGTGAAGCTCCGGTTCCATACGGTTACGGTAAGTGCATCCGTAACTTTGCGTGTGATTGTCATTACCCCAGCAGGCGGTGGGAAACACCTGCAGTAAAGGGCGCAAGGTCTCCTATACGCCTTACCTCCCCTACTGGAAGGATACGATGTGGTTGCCCTCGGGTGGGAGTACCTTCTGTGTCGTTATCAAAGAACGTAGGGTATTTGCGCTGACTTTACCTCGGGCTACCAGGAGTCTCTGGTAGCACCCTAATTCAAGGAGCTAACTGTGGAAATTAATTGGAAAGAGTTAGCCCAGACTGAGGGCTATAAGTCTCTCAAAGCAGCATATATACGCGATGTTCAGAAAGCAGGTGAAATCCAGGCCAAAGGTCATCGCCCGATGCGGGACAAGGCTGAATTTCTGAAGCTGTTCCGCTGGGTCATCGACCGGGCCAAACACTATGCAATCCGTAAGGGTGTTCCTATTGAAGATGTCCTGAATTTCTGGGAATCCAAACGGGGTTACTGGTGGTTGAACTACTATCAGGAGGGTAACCAACCTAAGCTGCCTTCCGGCAAGCCTAGAAATGTGCAGTATGAGAAACCTGAAACCTACATCCGATCCAGATGGATGAGTAAGGTTGATTATTTCCAACGGTTGCGCAAAGAGCGTACCCGCGTGGCCCGTGAATTGCGAAATATGACCGGTAAAAAAGCTCGCTGGTCATTATCTATGAAGCGGGTTAAGGCACGACAGCGTGCCAGAAAAAAGAGTCTGTAAGCCACGTCGCTCGAACGGAAAAGGTGATCTGAAGGTAGGTTGCGCTGCTGGAGGATCAATCACTGAAGTACGGGGGAAGCCGGGGATGCTGAAACAAACGCAAATAGTGTTCAGATATCCGGCTAGAAGGAGACGCCCATAAACCGCTCTATCACAAGACCTTTGGGGCTAACGTGACAACAGTTCGACGGGCAGGGTCGATAGAGCAACCTATTTTAAATCAAAAAACCTGGAATCGCAGCGAGAGACCAGGGTGAGATCTTCTTTTATACGAAACTCAACTCGTGCTCAAGAAGTAAAAGAATGGGCTGTAATAATTAGCGTGTGGATTGCGTTACCCGTCCGATAATGGCCGTAATCATTGCCGGCCTAACCCCTTCCGGATAAATGTTGGCGCTGCAACGAAGGAAGGGGGCACCTTTATGGCGACTATTCCCAAACACCCTCTGCTCGCTGCGCACACGGCGGAATCTGTGTTGATGGTTCAGGGAATCATACTAGTTGAGCCTGGTTCAACTCCCGGTAGTCGCCCCCATTACTACAACGGAAAGAGATCTGAGATGGTAACGTGACCCCGTAACACCGGTTGGGGTACCACCCATCGAAAGGAATCTGGCTGATCACCAGAGAACGCCCGAAACAGATCTCTTCCCGTTGTGGTGAACACGTACATTGCATACGTGCGTTGCTGAGTCACGAGTTGGTACGCATTAAACCAACTTGCCGGGTATGAGCCGGCCACCACAACACTACCGGGATGACACGGTAGGGTTTATTAGACTGGTTCTTGGTGAAGTATGGGGTTCGACTCCCCACTCTGGAGCATCGCGTAAGCGATCCTGTTACAGGACTCCAAAGCCCTGCGGAGGGATTAAGACTTAGCATTACAGGTTCGATTCCTGTCGCCAGTCTATAAATCGTTATCTCAAAAGAAAGGGGCTGCCCTTCTCTTACATGAGTGCAGCCGTCGCATTGGGCGGCTCCTTCCTTTTGAGATAAAAGAAACCCGCCTTTCGGCGGGTTTAATTTAGAACGCTTCACCTAACAGGTGCATGGTAATCACATCGTCCGGAGCACTGATTACAGCGTTGACCGGGAAGTTCATGTGGTTTATTACACCGGCCGGAGTCAGAATGGACTCTGTAATATCGGTGAAATCCACAATGCCCTGAGTGGCTGCCAGTGTCAGCATACGAGCCGGATTCTCTTTCATCATCTCCCAAATCACTGTCTGAATTCTCAGGAAGTATTTACTGAAGAAAATGAAGCCCATATCGTTGCCCCACTGCACCATACGATGAGTCGGTACATCATAGTTAATAAACCGTTTAACCACCTTCTCCACGGCTTCATCCTGAGCCAGGGGATTACGTGCACGGGTGGTCAGTTGCTTGTAAACCGCATAGCGGGCCACGAAGTCTGATACCTGTGTCGTATGACTCAATGCCCTGTACAGATGACTCTTTCGAGTCACAAAGAGGTTACCGGCAACGGTTTTAACACTCTCCGGAACACCTTCAGTCATGGAGTCGATCTTATCTGTCAGGCGTTGTTTGTAGCTGAACTCGTCATCGTCTGAATCGATATCCTCGATAATGGTCTGGAAGGTTCCAGCATCCACCAACTCTTTCACCGGGTTGGTAGTCAGCTGATCTTCCAGTACCACGATTTCACGACGTAACCGCTGGATCTCCTGCGGACGTTGAACGGCTCGATCCTGTTCCACGGACAGAGCTGCCTGGGCTTTCATCAGAGCGTTATGGTCACGCTGGTAGTTGATGATCCCGTTGTACCCTTCTTTCTGATACTGGATCATCTTGGTCAGCGGTACACCACTGGCCCACATAACACCCATGTTAGAGATGATATTTCCAGCCAGGGTAAACAGGTTACGGATAACCCAAATATCCTTCACCTCACGGATGACTTCCTGCCATACGTTTTCTGCTGTTTTCAAGCGCGCCACTGATTGATCTCTCAAGATCAATTCTGCAGCCTGTACCAAGGCTGTCTGGTGCCACTTCCTCTGATTGGGCGAAACATCCCAATACTGCCCAAGGCGTTCTGCCAAACTGAATTTCCGATACCCAAACACCAGATCCACCAAACCCCGACGTACCATCATGTTGGGACTGTTCCACTTCGACTTAATCGCCTGTTTCATGTCAGATGGCATCATCTGATACAGCTCTTTCAGTGAAGCATCATCACTGTCAGGTCCTACCATTACAAAGTCATTTCGACCTTCAGCGGTATCTGCCTGATATTGAGCGTGAAGTGCATCTACGGTACGGCGGTTCATCTGCTTAGATTCCGCTTTATCGATGACCGCACCACTCATGCCACCCAATACATCCAGAAGGTCTGTACGGCGCTCCAGGAGGCGTTTACGGTTAGCCTTGCTCATCATGTAGCGGTAAGCCATAACACGCCCCTGATCGTCGTATGTGGGCACCAGGTAGTTACCTTTGATCTTGGTGGGATCCACATCCGCTTGTTGAGCCAGAGACATATCAGCCTGTTGCTTGTTTCGGTAAATACCACTTACTTCACGGTTGGTTCGATATTCCACATCAGAGCCCTTACGCCTTTCACTGGTCAGTGATACCAATGAGGCCATGTAAGGAGAAAGTCCATCAGAGGTACTGACGTACATATAGGCTGCAGTAGCTTGTGGATCGTTTGGATCCATCGCAATTTCATGATCCAGTGTGTACCCGCGACGTAGCAGCGATTTGTGCTCCGCTTCGGTTGGACGGCCATGAATCACTTTAGTCGCAATATGGTTGTTCAGGATCTCTTTGGTATAGCCCTTGATCATCAAACCAGGGTTACCACCAAAGTTACGATCCAGCGCCTGCTCTTTCAGTTTGCGGTGCATTAGCAGTGTTGTCTCAATGCCATTGGCCCCACCCTGCCGGCTGTTTTCTTCCTGCAGGATATCCAGTATTTCAGTCTTAAAGGCGTTGTCGGTGTACTTCAGCGCATAGAGTGAAGCTAATCGATCGATCACCGGATGCACGGCATTCAGTTGAGCGGTAGAGACGCCGTTACCTGTTGCATCGTATTCAGCAATGTTCAGCGCGTTCAGCCGTAGATTACCTTCAGATCGGTTTTCACCGGTTGCCATGAAGTAACCCAACAGTTTGGCCTGGTTCCGGTAATGGTTTGCTTCCGGATACATGGACAAATCCTGACGCGCTTTATTGATTGCCTTCTCAAGCGTTGCGTCATTCCGGATCATTGCAGAGATCTGCTGTACTGAGTAAGTATTCAGCAGTACCTCCAGATCGGTTTCCACCAATACCCGTGTCAGACTTTCCCGTTCAACTTTGGTGAGTTCACGGGTGAAAGACTCTTTCAGATACTCTTTGGTTGCGCGTTCGGCATGTCGCCGTGCCTGATCAATCAGGGTTTTGGCATAGCGCAACAGATTGTGGAAGTTACGGTTATTCCCGTTCTGTCCACGCATCTCAGTAATTAGCGATCCAAACAACCCTTCCTTGCCTTTACGGAAAGGTTCCAGGGACTGCTCAAGTACATTCACATACTGATCAACCCGATCCCCGGCAACCATGGAAATAGCTGAGCCAGCAAACTTACGGACTTTACCTTTGCCTTTCAGCATCGCCTCTGAACGTGCGAACTTATCCAGTGACTGCATAGAATCGCGCAGGAAAGCATTGGTTTTCTGTCCATAGCGTTCAGCGCCATCCAACGTGCTTTGAACCAGTTTGGAATGCTGGCGAGTCTGGATATCTGCCAGATCGTACATCAGCTGATCAAGACGTTGGTTCATGCGGGGGCTGCGTTCAGGTTTACCGGTCCAGCTTTGGAACAGCTCCATGACAGCGTTTACCAAGCGCTGCAGGCGAGCTGACAGTGAATCCCCTTCCGGGTTCAGATCAGAACTCTGTGCATCCAGTGTTTGACGGAACTGTTCATCTACAACAGACAGGGCAATCAATCGAGCCAGGTGGTTTGCACGCTTGAGTGTGCGTGTACCTGTGGCTGAGGCCTTGGATTGAATAACCCGTTCAGCCAGTTCTGGTTCAAACAGATACGCGTAACGCGCTTCAGCCTGTTCTCGGGTTTCCCCAGGTCGTACAAAATCTTCCCACGTCAGCGTTTCAGCCAGACGACTATAAAGCGCTTGAGCCTCTTTACGCGCACCGTTGTGTTCCATCAGACCATGAGCCATTGCAGCCTCAATCTGCTCAAACACATAGGCTTCTTGTGGATTGAAGTTGAAGCCAGCTTTGGTGGCGTGAGATACAAACGGGATCCGCTGGTTTACTTCCGCATCCAGAAACGCATCGGTGTTGTCGTAGATGCCCCGCTTCATATTACGAACGATTAGCTCATCGGTATCCAACGAATCAGTGAGCTTTTCCACCACTTCACGTAACCGTTTCTGGTTCGGGCTTACCTGATCAGTGAGTGCATCAAAGATCTCGAGCGGGCGCATCCGAACCACTTTGGCTTTTACAGAGTCCTTTGGTGGTTGCTTCTGAGCCAGCGGCAAAGACCCCTGTTCAGGTGACTGGTTCGCTTCTGCTGCTGCCAGGATTTGTCCGGTATTCTCGATCACCTGAGCCAGCGCATTGGAGATTTCAACCCGGCTATTCGGGAAGAACAGACCGGTAATCGCTTTCACCATACCGTCAAAAGCATTCTTGAAACGGGACTTATGAGTTCCTGATACCTGAATGGTTTTCAGAGCTTCCTGAACTCGCTGGTTAGTCAGCCCCCAGGTAATCAGTTCTGCATTAGCAACCGAGTTATCGATATTCCCCTTACCATTTCGAACCAGAATATTGGACAGTTCCGGATAGGTAGTAAGTAGATTGGGATCATTTTGAACTGCTGCAACAATGGCATTAACCACACGGGTCAGGTCAGCTTTTGCCTGACGAGTAGCCGAATCTTTAGCTGAGCTGTTCAGTACGTTCACAGTGGCTGCATGAAGTAGCTCGTGAGCAACTGTCTCCAGATTCAGCCCAGTATGGACAAAGTCTGCATTGCGCAGAAAGATCACAGGTTGGCCATTCACGGTTGAATAGACACCCATGGAGTCTTTAACCAGGTTCCGGTTCTCTTCATTACCGAAGAATTCCATATCATTAGGATCGGTTTCCGGAGTCACCAGACGCACTTCAATGTTGTTAATGGCTGGTAGCTTCTGAATGCGAGTGAACAGAGAATGCACAACCTTACCGCGCACAGTCTGCGTATTCTTGTTTTCAAGAATAACGCCGATCAGGTCTGAACCTTTTACCGGTTTACCTTGATTAAACAACGCACCCAGTTTTCGATCAGCCGGTAACTGACGACCTTCTTTACCCAGTTGACCAAAGTAAGAAGATCGCTCTGTTTGTGAGGCTGGTTCAGCTACTTCAATCTCAGGCAGCGCTTCTTCTGTTTCAAAGGTTGCAAGGTCTTCTTCCAGCGCATTGGCATTTTCGATGATGGCTTCAATACCACCATTAACTTCGATTTCACCGTTTTCCAGGAAGTACTGGTTCCACACACCGGGTGCGGATGTAATCTGATCCTTGATACCGGTTACCACACGAGACGCAGCCGCTGAACGGGCTTTCGCATCGCGCAGTGTTTCACCTGGTTCAAGTACGCGTGTTTCTTTGGATTTGAGGGCTGATTCAACCTGTCGGGTTAGTACACGGTTAGGATCGTTTTTAGCCAGATAAGCCATAGCGCGATCCAGGGCTTTATCAGCTTCGGCCGTAATGGAGTACTCAACCATGGTATCGAACAGGGACTGGTTCAGGTGCTTGGCGGTTGCTATTGCATCGTGTACACCAGAACCAAAGCCATCAAATACGCTCAGTACACCCAGGTTACGCAGCGCTTCCATCGCCACTGTCGCATCCATGGAATGGATCGTCATAATGGCAGGGCCTACGCCCACCTGCGGATCCACTTCAGTAATGGAGGGATAGCTGGATGCGCTCTTGAGTGGCTTATTACTCAATGTGCTACCACCACCCTCGTTTGCCTTGAAGTAACGAACCCCTTCAGACAGTTTGGTTGTTACTTTATGGACAGCATCATGCAGGCGTTTTTTCTTGGTGCGCCCCAGGTACAGGCCTTCATTCACACTACCGCTACGGGCTGAGTGAATGGTGTGAATAATCGGCATTACTTCAACAAGCTCAGCCTCAATCTCATCACGTATGGCCTGAGGCACCAGTTCATTGGGCTCCAGTTCTTTAGCTGCAACCAGCTCTTTACGCTTCTCTTCAAGACGCGCATTAAGCATGGTGACGTAGATGGTGTTGATCGCTTGGATCGTATTGTTAAAGTCTTTACGGTTTTTCTTGAACTGTTGGTAGTTCTCATCCACTGCCTGGAACAACAGACTACCCATAGAGCCGCCGACAATCTGCCGGATACCTTGTGTAGCGTTAACCTTCGTTTCCAGCAGATCAGCTGAGCGTCGAACTTGAGCCAACGGACGAGTAGATTGTGCAACCTGATTGAAGTCGCTGATCAGTTCATTACCCCGGCGAATACGTTCGCGCTCCAGCTCAACTGGTGAAAGATCAGGATTTTCATAGGTTGCAGCCTCTGCGAGCTTGGTGCGAATAGACTCAAGGAAGGCCTCTACCAGATCAGCTTTCAACGCATCCTGTCCAGATCCGTACACTGTGATCATGGTGGGCTGTTTACCAGCACCGCGTTCTATAACAAATTTGGCTTCAGCACCCTCACCTTTGATGTAAATGTCTTTACCAAAGTGCTTTGCAACAATCTTCAACAGTTCTTTCTGTTTACCGGTGCTGTTGGCAATCAGGTCATCCAGTTTAAGTGCCCAGCCTTGGCTGGTTTCTTCATACGCATCAGCGTTACCTGTACCCTGCTTCCATTCAGCCAGGTTGGATGTGCCGTCAAAGAATATGCCGCCCTTAGCCAGCGCTTTTTTGAGTAGCTCAGCAGCTTCTTTACCTGCAAACTGAATCAACCCGATGATAGGACCATTTGTTACGCCATCCACTTCCGGCATGATATCCGTGGTGAATGAAGGTTTATTCAGTGCTTTGGCTTCCACCATACGCGAGTATTGAACCAGTGCATCAAAGCCGTGCATTCCTGAGCCAGTGGCTTCAACACCTGCTACCAGAACAGCTTCCATTTCCGGGGTCATCTCTTCCCCGTTACGCTGATCAATCAGTACCTGAACCGCAGCCTGAATTTCTGCAGTCGTCAATTTTTTATGGACACTATCCAGTGTTACTTGGTTGGTGTGTTTGTCCCGATCAAGATCCAAGCCTTCCGCTACGGTCAGCAGGAAGTTATTTACCTGGCCCTGATCATTAAGATCAACATCCTGTATCCAGGCATTCTGACGTACCAGGAACCGGTGATTTTTATCCCCTTGAGGATTCACCGTATTGCTATCCATGTGGGTACGCATCTGGCGTGCAACGAAGTACTGGAAGAAGAAATTACCTGTACCGCCAAGTGCCTTCTCTAATCCAACACGCTCACGCAGATTCTCATAATGCTCGAGACTGCGTACCGCTGCGTTATTAGCGCCAACCGCTCCTTTGCGTTGATCGATATGAGTCCGGGCTTCAATACCTTCCTCGTAACCGAACAGTTTCAAACGGGTTGCTCGAGACAATCCGTTAAATGCGCTGTCTGTGTCTGTCTTCAGGCTCCAGGTCTGTTGCTGAGCCTTTTTAAGGCCTTCCTTGAACTCTTTGGAGAGTTTCTGATTGGTTCCACGCATGGTATCAACCACGCGCTTCACAGGCTCAAAAGAAGGTTCAGTGACACGATTTTCGATACCGAACAGATCAGTCATAAGCTGAGCCTGCCCCTTGAATGCCTCAACAATACGATCCACCTCAGGCACAGTGGTTTCGATCATATCGTTGGTACCTTCAAGCGGTGCCATGGTGGTACGCACCCGGTACATCACCATATTGTTTTCGCTGCCTTCCAGCGTCTCACCATCCAGTACAGCTTCAATTGCTTTGCGCGAAATCAGGTCATAAGTAATCAAACCCATGTGCTCACTGCGCATCATCATCAGAGCCAGGTTACCCAGATCCTGTTCCAGCTTGGCTTTTGATCCGCCCGGTGCATTACGTGAAACGGCTAAGCCCATGAGTTGAGCAATATCACGGCCCAGGTTCTCGGCCATCACATTGGCACCAACACCACGATAAGCCAGTAGGTTACGAACAGGCGCTGGAACCGTTGCGTTATTGTCACGACCAAGCAACTGGTTGATAGAACGATCATCATTAAACAAAGTGCTATTGGATCGTGTAGCTACCCAGTTGGCGATAGAAACACTGATAGCCCCGGCTGCGTTATCCAGTATTTCTCCATTCTCATCCCGCAACAGTTCAGCCACAGTAGAGCCATCACGCTCATCAATTGATGTGGGTAGGTAAGCATCAAGGAAATTGCGTACTTGCGTATGCACCTTACCGATCTCTTCCAGTACACGTACTTCTTCTTCAGTAGCCGGCTCTTCACGCAACTCATCCACTGCATGTGGATTGGCTTGTACCGCTGCCATAAAGTTGTTTCGTGATAGAAGCGGGTTTTTAGTTTTCCGCTTCGCTGGAGCCAGGAACTTACCAATACGTGATGAGACGCCTTTAACCAGCTTTTGAGCCAGTGAATTAGGTTGCTCATCGTCCAGTTTATTTGCAGATCGCTCATTAACTACTGTAGGTGTTTTCACCCACTTTACCTGACCTGAATTCCCTTGTTTTACAGGTGTGTAAACCCCGTTGCGGTCTATGGTTTTGGTTGCTATGTCTCTGATTTCAGCATCTAAAGCAGGATTGGTTGAATGACTAACACCCAGTACCTGTTTGATAGCAGATACGAGGTTATCTACATTGCTACCTGGCTCGCGTAATTCAGGGTAATTAGGACTCAAATGTAGACCTGAACCGCCCCGGTTATTCCGGAGACCAATTTATTTGAGTCAGGCCGCTTCACCTGACTCCTCCATTTGGCGATAGTACGCCCTTTCTCGCTCTGCTGGAGGAACATTTCCAATAGGCTCCAGCAGTCGGTGATTGTTGAACCAGTCGACCCACTCCAGCGTGGCATATTCAACGGCATCCAGTCCTTTCCATGGTCCACGATGGTGGATTACCTCTGTTTTGAACAGGCCGATAATGGTTTCAGCCAGCGCATTGTCGTAGGAGTCACCGGTAGTACCGACTGAGGCATCAATGCCCTCGTCAGCCATGCGTTCGGTGTACCGGATCGATAGGTATTGGCTG
>NZ_AUAZ01000053.1 GCF_000428985.1 Marinobacterium litorale DSM 23545
ATTGGTGCTGATTTCACTGACGATATAGTCGGGTTTGCCCAGAGAAACAGCCAGGGCTGTGGTGTTGTTGGTTTCATCCGACTCGCTGAGTTCACTGTCGGCATCTGCTGCGGCGATCAAGTAATAGTCACCGGCGCTGAGCTGTGCGCCGGAGGGTATTCTGAGTTGTGTCTGCTCTTGATCCAGGGGGTTGGTCCAGGCCAGCGCCGAGATGGCTTGCGCCCCGAGGTAGGTGTCGCGTTCGGTGTCGAGGTCGGCATCTTCAGACAGGTAGAAGCGTACCCGTGATGAAGCGGCATCGGCGGAGCCGATGTTCTTGACGGTGGTGGTGACGGTGAAATATTCGCCGATGCCCAGCTGAGCTTTATCCGAAGTCAGCTCCTGAATGATGAGATCCGGAATATCAATGTAGATCTCGCCGTCCAACGTCCCTGAATAACTGAAGCTCATCTCTTGATGTTCGAGGGCGCCTTGTGAAAACTCTAAATGCCAGTTTCCGCCCAGATCATCACTTCCGGTTAGTCCAGTCGAGGCTTTTATATCGGCCTGCGTATATTCGCTGACTTGTTTTAGTAATTGTACCCCTTCCGGGCTGTCTGCGAGGTTGCAACCGTAAAGAAGCATATCAGCGGACTCTGATAAAGCCGCGCCGATCTGTTGGAATTCGGCCTCGTAGTCTTGTATGGAGTCGCTATTTAATTTGCTATTGCCGAGCAGTAGCTCGCCACTTCTGCCGTGGGATATAAGATGGATTGCATCGATATTTGACCGGTCGCTTAGGTAGTTCGCCAGTTGCTTCAGACCATCTTGGTCCGTATCCAGCAGGAGATAGCCTGCTCCTTGAGGAATTTGCTCCAGAATAGAGTGATAATCACTGACGGATTTATCGATGATATATAGCTGTTGACTCATTCCAGCAGTCTCCGGGTCTCTTTAGTAAGTCGATAGCATGCCGTCTGCCAATGGCTAGACGAGCCTGGACGCTAAAACGATCCGCGATACTGCATGGCTTCGCATCAATCCTGATTGCGTATGGGCTATCCCTGTATGGTTATCTGGGACGGATATTAACCGTCTTTAATGACACACAAAATATATAGTGATTATCCCCTTCGCTCAAGGAGGTTAGGCGGGTAGGCTGGGGGAGAGGATCGGGTGTGTGGAGGCAGGGTGTCTAAATCCACAGTTTATGCTTTTTAAGCTTTGCGCTCGTGTGTCAGCACATCCCGGATAATATCCTGGAGGTTTTTGGTAGGCTGCCAGCCAGTACGCTGCTTTAGTTTCTCAACGTTGCTCGATACCAGCGGGATGTCACTTTTTCGTAATCGTGTTGGATCGAGAGCGTGTCTGATCTCGGCACGGCTCAAGTTTTGAATCTGCGAAATTATATCCTGCATTTGGATAACCTCGCCGGAGGCGATATTGACCGCTTCTCCGTTTTCGAATCTGTCTGAGTGTTCGATCAGTGCGGTGTAAGCGGCGACGATATCACTGACATGGCTGATATCGCGGTGGGCGCTTAGGTCCCCGGTCTGGATTGCTTGTTGCTTGCCTTGCTCGATGGCGACCGCTTGCTGGCAAAAGGTGGGTATAACGTACTCGGTAGACTGTCCAGCCCCGCTGTGGTTAAACGGGCGCGCTCGGATGATTTTTAAATCACTGGTTTGGCTATAGGTATAACACGCCAGGTCCGCAGCCGATTTGCTGGCTGCATAGGGGTTGAGCGGCTGTAGAAGGTCCTCCTCCGAAATCGGGCGGTTCAATTTGAAGCTGGCGCCATAGCAATCGGAGGATCCGGCGTTGATGAATAACATCCCAGGGGTGACTTCCGAGGCACCAGCCAGCAAATTGAGTGTGCCGTTAAGGTTTACTCGCCAGGTAAGTGCTTCTTCGCGGAAGCTAAGCCCGACGTTCGCCTGAGCCGCAAGGTGAATGCAGATGTCTGGTTTGTAACTCTCCAGTAGATAGCGCACCGCCTGACTATTGGTGATGTCCAGCGACTGATAACACCAGGGAAAAGGGGAAGCAGGTTCAGGTGATGAACCTGTCGCCAGTATTTCCGCCTGTGCAAAACGCTTGGTCAGTGCTTCGCACAGGTGGCGTCCCACAAAGCCACTGCCGCCGGTAATCAGGATGCGCGAGGGCGTAAACGTTTCAGTAGTCACGGTTAGGACCGGCTGGATAGTCGTTGAAGATCGGCTTCTACCATCTCCTCTATCATCGATTCGAGAGAGGTTTCCGGTTCCCAACCCAGCTTCTGTTTGGCCTTTTCAGGGTTGCCCAGCAGGATGTCGACTTCGGCGGGGCGGAAAAACGCGGGGTCTATCACCAGGTGTTTTTCCATCTCCAGGCCCAGGCAGTCGAACGCAATCTTGCACATATCTCGCACGGTCGTTGTGCGGCCGGTGGCGATAACAAAGTCGTCGGCGGTTTCCTGCTGTAACATCAGCCACATCGCTTTAACATAGTCACGGGCATGTCCCCAGTCACGCTTGGCATCGATGTTGCCAAGTCGCAACTCTGTTTCCCAGCCAAGCTTTATACGGGCAACACCATCGGTCACCTTGCGGGTAACGAATTCGAGCCCGCGCAGGGGGGATTCATGGTTAAACAGGATGCCGCTGCACGCATAGAGATCAAAGCTCTCCCGATAATTGACCGTCATCCAATGCGCGTAGAGCTTGGCCGCGGCATAGGGGGAGCGAGGATAGAATGGAGTGGTTTCACTCTGCATCGGCTCCTGGATCAGGCCGTACATCTCGGAAGTGGATGCCTGGTAAAAACGGGCCTGAGGACAGATCAGGCGGATCGCCTCCAGAACGTTAGCAGCGCCCATGCCTGTGACCTGTCCGGTCAGAAGTGGTTGGTCCCACGAGGTTTTTACGAAGGACTGAGCACCGAGGTTGTAAACTTCATCCGGCTGAATCTGCTGCATGATACGGATCAGGCTGGAGAGGTCTGTCAGGTCTCCATCGATAAGCTGGACATCCTTGTCGACACCCAGCCACTGCAGGCGCGTTGCACCGCTATCGTTGTTACTGCGGCGCGGAGATAGTCCATAAACCTCGTAGCCCTTGGTTAGGAGTAGCTGGGCCAGGTAGGCTCCATCCTGTCCGGTTATCCCGGTGATCAACGCGCGCTTCGTGCTCATTGCCAATCCATCAATGTTTGTTCGGTGAGTTGTTTGGTCGGTATAAGGCAACCGGCGCCAATTATCGAGTACAGGCCGGTCGACGTCCACCCGTGGCTTTAGGTCCATGGCCTCGGTCGGGGGCTCTATGCTAGCATAGCGGCCGAAATTCTTCCCTTGGTTGCATCTGCCTAATGCGGATGCATCAACGATCTCCCCGGGAGTTGGAAATGGAGAAAAAGAAAACCGATCTTGAAGCGGTGCTGCACGCCTGTCGCTCCAGCTTCATCGGCATTGGTTTGTTCAGCATGTTTATTAACTTGTTGATGCTGACGCCTGCGATTTACATGCTTCAGGTATACGACCGTGTTGTAACCAGCGGTAGCGAGTCCACACTCCTGATGCTTACGCTGGTGATGCTGCTGATGATGACGACCATGGGCGGGCTTGAGTGGGTTCGCTCGCGGATCATGGTTCGAGTCAGTACTAAATTGGACAGTCTTCTGGGGGGGCGCTTTTATGATGCTAGCTTTAAGCAGGCGCTGTATAGCGGCGGTATGCAGGCGTCGGCTCAACCGCTGAGTGACCTGACCGGACTGCGCCAGTTTATGACCGGGAACGGGTTGTTTGCGTTCTTCGACTCGCCATGGGTACCTATCTACATCGGCATTATGTTTATTTTCCACCCATGGTTCGGTTGGGTGGCGATCGCCAGTGTGATCATACTTGCAACAATTGCAGTGATTAACGAAAAAATCACAAGCAAGGTGCTGAAGGAGGCGAACCAGGAACATATGGCCGCCACCCAGTTTACCAATAAAAACCTGCGTAACGCCGAAGTTGTTGAGTCCATGGGGATGCTTGGACGGATCCGGGATCGCTGGCAGGAAAAGAACCGTAAGGTGCTTGCGATGCAGGGAATAGCAAGTGACCGTGCGGGCGTTTTGACTTCAATGTCGAAAACGATCCGGATGATCGTTCAGTCACTGGTGCTGGGTTTGGGGGCGTACTTGGCAATCAGTCAAGAAATCACGCCGGGGTTAATGATTGCAGGCTCAATTCTTTTGGGGCGTGCATTGGCACCAATTGATCAGATGATTGGCGTTTGGAAGCAGTTTGTTGGTGCTCGCGGTCAGTACCAGCGCTTGAATGAGATGCTCAAGAAGATCGGTGAAGATCCTGAGCGAATGTCACTCCCGGTGCCTGAAGGGCATGTGCAGGCTGACAATGTGGTTATCGCCCCGCCGGGTACCCGTACCCCGGTTGTAAAAGGGGTGTCTTTCAACGTTGAGGCGGGTGATATGGTCGGTATCATCGGTCCGAGCGCAGCCGGCAAGACGACTTTGGCCAGGGCGATCTTGGGTATTTGGCCGGCGCTGAGCGGCAAAATCCGTTTGGATAGCGCCGATGTCTTCCAGTGGGACCGAGAAGAGCTCGGTGATCATATCGGTTATCTACCCCAGGATATTGAGCTGTTTGATGGAACTATCAGCGACAATATCGCTCGCTTTGGTGAAGTGGATCCGGATGAGGTCGTGCGGGCCGCCAAACAGGCGGGTGTTCACGAGATGATTCTCCAGTTGCCCGAGGGCTATGATACGGTCATCGGTGCAAGCGGTGGCGTCCTGTCCGGCGGGCAGCGCCAGCGTATTGGGCTCGCCAGAGCTCTCTATGGGTCACCCCGTTTGATTGTACTCGATGAGCCCAATTCGAACTTGGATGATCAGGGCGAGGCTGCTTTGGCTGTGGCGCTTCAATCGATCAAGGAAAGCGGTGCCACCACATTCATAATTACTCACCGGGCCAGTGTCCTGGCCCAGGTGCAGAAACTGATGGTTCTCAAGGAGGGGGCGTTGGTAACGTTCGGTGATCGAGACAAGGTCCTTGCTGAGTTAAATCAGGCTCAGGGTCGCGGTGCTGCCCAGCAATCACCTCAGAGCATCCGTTCCGGGGCTCGGCCTGCTGCTGTATCGCCGGTAAAACCAGCTTAACGGAGTCCCGTCATGAGTTCTGATTCTCTTAAAGCAATTCGCGAAGGTAACTTCGAGCTGGATGTATCCGATAAGCGACCCAAAATCGTGGGTTTGCTTATCCTGTTTTTCACGTTTGGTATTTTCGGGACCTGGGCAACGGTGGCTCCCCTGGATAGCGCAGCGCTCGCGCCTGGGGTGGTAACCGTCAAAAGCTACCGCAAGACTATTCAACACCTTGAAGGTGGAATCGTTGAATCCCTTGAAGTACGGGATGGCGATGTGGTTGAAGAGGGTGATGTGCTGTTAACTCTCGATGCTACTCAGCCTCGTGCAGAGCTCGGAATTGTCAGGGGACAGTTAATTTCGACCCGTGCTCAGGAAGCCCGTTTGCAGGCTGAGCGTGACGAGAAAGACGGTATTCAGTTCCCTGAAACGTTCGACGCACAGGACGAACGTGTTATCGAGGCGGTAAAAAGTGAGCAGCAAGTGTTTGCGGCTCGCCGCAGTTCACATCTCGGTGAAGTGAATGTGCTTGAGCAGCGGGTTACACAGTTGGATGAGCAGATTAAAGGCCTCGAAGCGGTTATCGCCAGTAAGCGCGAGCTGTTGACGTCCTATGAAAGTGAGGTTGACGAGCTCACCGATCTGCTTACCGAGGGGTATGTCGACAAGCAGCGTCTGCGGGAAATGGAGCGCAGCATCTCGCGGCTTAAGGGGGAGATCGCCGAGCACAGATCCTCTATCGCCCAATCGAAAATGCGTCAGGGTGAAACCGAGCTTCAAATTTTGCAGCTTACCAAGGATTACCACACAGAGGTGGTGAATCAGCTGTCTGACGTTCAGGCCAAACTTTTCGATCTGCGTGAACGGAAACGCGCCCTTGAAGATCGCGTTGAAAGAACCGTTGTTCGAGCGCCGGTGGGTGGTATGGTTATTGGTACGAAAATTCATACCGTTGGCGGCGTAGTGCAATCAGGCAGTCCGATTCTGGATATTGTGCCATCCTCTGACTCACTGATCGTGGAGGCTCAGGTGTCGCCCATCGATATTGACCGAGTGTCCGTTGGTAAATTGGCTGATATTCGTTTTAGTGCTTTTAAAAGCGCAACAACGCCGGTGATTGAAGGGCGGGTAACACAGCTCTCAGCGGACCGCTTGGTCAATGAGGAAACAGGGATGCCTTATTACTTGAGCCGGGTGGAGTTAACTGAAGCCGGGCGCGACATGCTTGGAGAGTTGCAGCTCGTACCAGGTATGCCTGCTGAAGTACTGATCAACACTGGCGAGCGGACTCTTCTGCAATACCTGGTGCAGCCCGCAACAAACGCTTTTGCCCGCTCCTTTATCGAGGATTGATAAGTGTGTTTATGAAAGCTAAACCCGCGTACCTATTGTTTGGTCTGTTATCCACGGTCTCTGTCGCGGCAGCGGAACCGGCTGCGGTGGAGGCCGGGGCTTCGGGTTTGCTGGAGCTCTATCAACAGGCGAAAGAAAACGATACCCGTATTTTGGCGGCGGAAGCTAATAAGCGTGCGGGCGAGTACCAGCAGCGCGAGGCTTTGGGGCGGCTGTTGCCTCAGGTCAACGCTGATGCGCGCGGCACTCGGACGCGATATGAGAGTGGGCCATTCAAAACCTACTACTATGGTGAACGCTATTCCTTTTCTGCGCAGCAAGTGCTGTTTGATATACCTGCCTGGCGTAGCTATCAGCGGTTTAAGGCGCTATCCGAGCAGTCTGGCCTGGATGCACAGGACCGGATAGCCGATGCGACAGTAGACTTGGTTCAGCGTTACTTCGAAGTGTTGGCCGCTCAGGACAGTCTGGAGCTGGTTCAGGCTGAGAAACGCGTGGTGTCGCGTAACCTTGAGCGAGTTACAACGTTCTTTGAGAAGCAACTGGCGCCCGTGACCGAAAAGCTAGAAACAGAGGCGCGGTTGGACCGGCTACGTGCGGATGAAATAGAAGCGAGTAATCGGGTGGAAGTTGCCCGAGAGGCCTTGGCGGAGGTGTTGGGCAGGCCTATTTATGAGCAGCTAAAGCGCCTCAAACCTGAGCCGCGTTTGCCGGAGCGTTTTGAGTTGGGAGGGTTCGAACATTGGCGTGATGAAGCCCTGGCTTCCAGCACGCTGATTGCCTCCCGTCAGGCTGCTGTTGAAGCCCAGAGGGCTTCAATGAAACAGGCATCGGGGGGGCATTATCCGACGCTGTCGCTCTCCGTGACCGGACAAAAAAGCAATATTGGTTATGAAAATTCACAAAGTGGACGCACCCAGTCGGGTGTGCTCGCACTCAACCTGAGTGTCCCGATCTACTCCGGTGGTAGCACTGAGGCGCGCTCCGACGCGGAATACGAGCGTTTGGTCGTCGCTCAGCAGGAGCTGGAGGGGGCGCGTCGAGAGGTGCTGAAAGAGGTTCGTACCGCGTATATGAACGCAGGCTCTGCAGTTTCCCGGATAGAAGCGACAAAAGTGGCCCTGCGCTCTTCCGAGCGTGCGCGGGAGGCTGCGGAGAAGAGCTTTACCTATGGTGTGAATAACGTCATTGATGTACTAGACAGAACACGCGAAGAATACAGCGCGAAGCGGGATCTGTTGGAGGCTCAGTACTCTTTTCTGATCAGTCATCTGGTGCTGCAACGGTGGGCTGGTTTGCTGGGAGAAGAGGATATTGTAGCGATTGATGAAACGTTGACCGCCGATGCTGATCCGGTTGCCAGCCGTTAAATTTGAACCGTAAGCAGTTTCGCAGGAAAATAGTCTCAATATCAATACGACGAGTAGCACTCTTTTCGATGAGGCCTTTGGTTTTAATCGGCCAGCGTTGCCTGCTGCATAGCCGAGAATACGACAAGCGTCAGCACTTCAGTTACAGCTTTGTGCTGATGCTGTTGTTCGCTTTTTTTACCGGTTTAATCGGTGCGTTTATAGCTGTCGCGTTGATTGGCCTGGCCAAAGAGGTGTGGGATCACTTTTACGGGTCAGGCTTCTGCTGGATCGATATGGCCGCCAATAGCCTGGGCATGGGTGTGGCGGCCGCTTTTGTCAGTACGCTGCAATACTTTCTGTAGCGATGGCGCTATCGTGTGATGGTGCGCTAGGTGGTCTGCTCTTCGCGCATGACGCAGTAGATGCGAAACCCGTAGATGGTCACCAGTACGCCCAGAAAATCGATTACCACTGAGAACAGTGACATCATCATAAGCTGATCCGCAAATGCACGGCTGATCATCACGTTGGCCAGGAACAGTACTCCCATCAGCAGCGCCAGCCCCTGGAAAAGCAACCAGAAGTAATCGGATGTTAGCTCCCAGCTTCCTTTCATGGCACTGAAGGGGCCTTTGCGTTCCAAAACGCAGGCGTAATCGGCAACGGCAAAGCGAACACCGAAATAGATCCCGGGCACCACAAGTACCATCAGGCCGATGGAAACGGCAATGGCGTTAAGGATGTAGGTAATCAGCAGGCGCCCCCAGCTGCTGGCGCTGCTGAGGATCGCCGTAAGCGGGTGAACCGGTCGCTGGTCGATTACCGACTGCAGGTAGATGATGGTGCCCCCCAGATAAAAAGGCAGGAGCGCCAGCCGCAGCATCGCCACGAACCCCGCATTCATCTGTGCTTCCGGATTTTCAGTATCGATGAGGCTGCCAATGAGCATATGATTGGCAATGGCGAGCACAATCAAAAAAGGCAGCTGTATCGCCGCGAGCGACAACAGGTGCTGACGAAAGAAAAACAGGGTCTGACGCAGATAGTCGAAGGCCATAACACTCCCGGTTAACGTGGCTGCTTCAAGGTGATCAGTTTAAAGTGCCCATTATCAGCATGGGTGTGAACCTGCGCAAATCTGTTGTGCGCTTTACGCTCCAGCGGAATGTGCTGATTAACGACGAAACATGCGGTCCCGGCCGGTTTTAGCAGGCGTTGCGTCTGTTGCAGAAAACGGTCGGTCAGGTCGCCTTCAATACTGAAACCGGCGTGAAAGGGCGGATTGCATAAAATAATGTCGAACGCGCCCTGTACGCAATCGCCCGCGTCGCTGGCTATAACACGGGCGTTGCTGAACCCGCGCTGCTCCAGATTAGCCCGGCAGGCTGCAAGTGCGGCTGCGTTGTTATCCGTGCAGACCAGTTCGGTATCCTTGCCGCAGGCGTTAAGTGCCAGATAACCAAAGCCACAGCCCAGATCGAGCGTCGACTGATGTAGAGGCAGTGCTTGATTGAGCATCCCGGGTAGCGCTTCAATCAGGTAGGCGCTGCCGCGGTCTATTTTGTTCCAGCCAAAAAGCCCGGGCTTGGTCAGGTACCCGGGGCTATCATCCCGGGTTGGGAGCAGTGCTCTAAGGTCATTGTAGTGCTGGTCGTCAAGCGGCTCTCCCGGCTCGCTTTGGATAAGCGTTGCGGTCCAGACGTTGCCTTGTTTGCGCTCTGTACGTTCTCCCCCAAGGCGCATCTGGGCTTTGCGAGCATAAGTCTTGATACCGTCGTTTTTCTCGCCGACAAGAATTAGCTCTCCCCCGGGGCGAAGCACGCGCGCCGATTCATTAATCAGATGGTGAACGACCGCTTTCTCTTTGGAGACGCGGTAAAAGATCTGGTCGATCGTTGCGGATTCCAGACGGGACAAGTCGAAATCGGAGAACTGTGCATTCCAGCCGTGCTCGCCGAGTGCCCGTACCCGATCGAAACGATTGCCGACCACCAGCATCTCACTCAGGGCGGGAATCGCCGGGGGTGAAATGTTTTCATCGACCAGCCAGAGGTCTTGACCGTGGGACTGGCGCAGCAGTGCTTCAAGCACCGCCTGAGAGGGATCCTGTGCCATTAAATACTTGCTATCTCAGCATCGGTGAGGGGGCGATACTCGCCGGGAAACAGGTCTTCATCCAGCTCGATTGAGCCGATACTCTCCCGGTGCAGTGACAGTACCCGATTGCCCAGCGCTGCAAACATGCGCTTGACCTGGTGATAACGTCCCTCATGAACGACCACGCGGGCTTCGCAAGTGCCGAGCAGCTTCAGGTCTGCGGGTTTGGTCGGGAAGTGTTCGCCGTTGAGCATAATGCCTTTTTTGAATGCGATCACCGCATCCTCAGGAATCGGGTCTGCGGTCGTGACCGTGTACACTTTATCCGTTTTATGCCGGGGCGAGGTTGCCCGGTGAGACCATTTGCCGTCATCGGTCAGCAGTACGAGGCCGGTGGCATCAATGTCCAGCCGCCCGGCGATATGCAGCTCCTCGGCGCGTGGTAGTTCCACCAACGCCAGAACCGTCGGGTGGGTCGGATCATCGGCTGCACACACCACGCCCTCCGGCTTGTTCATCATCAGGTATCGAGGCTGGGGGTGCTCCATCGGTCGCTCATCCAGCGTGACCTGGTCTGCCTCGGTAACGTGCCGGGAAGGATCACGCTCCCGCTCGCCGTTCACACGAACTTCATCGGCATGAAGCAAACGTTTGACCTCTTTACGGGATAAGCCGGTGGATTTGGCGAGATATTTGTCCAGTCGCATGATGATCCGCAGTTGGTTAAAGGCGCCATTATAACGAAGAGTGCTTCACATTCTTAGATCCTGACCGCTTTGATAGGGTAAAATAGTCGCCCGTTCCATCCGTGAGGTTTACCGTGAAGCTGTTCGTCGAAAATCTGACCCATGTCGATTTCTCCTTTATACACCCCAAACGAGGATTGTTGGGGGAGTCCTGGGCCGTGAACCTGATGCTTGATGGGACACTGGATGCGCAGGGGATGATCTGTGACTTCGGCCTGGTGAAAAAGAGGGTCAAGCAGTGGTTGGATACCTACCTGGATCACTGCCTGGTTGTGGCGCGCTCCACGCCGGGCCTGACGTTGATGGAAGAGTCTGACAGAACGCGGGTGAACTGGGTGTATCCTCAGGGCGGTGAGTTGACCTGTGATTCGCCGGCTCAGGCGATCGCGCTGTTGGATGTGGAAGCGATTGAACCCGGCCCCGTGGCCAACTGGTGTCGAGAGCAGCTGCTGGGCCTGTTTCCCGAACAGGTGCAGGGGCTCACTCTTGAGTTTGTCCCTGAGCCGATCGAAGGTGCGTTCTATCACTACAGTCACGGTCTTCAGGCCCATGAGGGCAACTGTCAGCGGATTGCTCATGGCCATCGCTCACGTATACAGGTTCTGCGTAATGGCGCGCGCGATGAACGGCTCGAGGCGCTTTGGGCAGAACGGTTCCGGGATATCTATATCGGTACCCGCGCCCATCGGCAGGAGGCAGGCGGCGTTCATCACTACGCCTATAGTGCGCCTCAGGGGGCGTTTAAGCTGAGCCTGCCCGCGCGCTGCTGCTATGATATAGAGACTGAATCGACGGTGGAGCAGATCGCCGCGCATATAGCGCAGCAGCTTAAAGCGGAGTTCCCTGACGAAGTGTTTGAGGTGCGGGCGTTTGAGGGAATCGGTAAGGGCGCCGTCGCCTGACCTGACTCCAAGCTATGACAAAAGCAAAAAAGGCGACCCGGTAACCGGTCGCCTTTTTGTTTTGTGCGCCAGGCATGGCGCGTAGCGCCTTGACGGGCGCTGTTCCGA
>NZ_AUAZ01000054.1 GCF_000428985.1 Marinobacterium litorale DSM 23545
GCTCTTTCTTGAATACCTTTCGGCTTTCCGTCGACTCAATTTGCGCGATCTTTTCGCTCAGTGCTTTTCGAACGGCAGCGGCCGGCAATATGGCCTCTTCGATATGTAGCGAAATAGCGTGAGCGCCGCTGCTGGTAAACACCCGGCTATCAATCAATCCTGGTGCCGGAGAGTCCCAGCCAATACGCTTGTGTTCGTGGCGGCTGCGAGTCTGGAAAGGCTTTCCGTCCAGGGCTTCCTGCAATACTTGATCGCTGAAATCAGCATCGGGCTGGAAGCGGTAAAACACGGCATTCTTGAAGTGGTACATGGTTATCTCCTCAAAACAGCGATAGCTGCTGTGATCGTTCAAGTTCGCTCAGCCAGACTGCTCTCCAGGCTTTAGCGGTATAAGGGCAATCCCAAGGACCGGCGCCGGTTTTTGCGGCCTCCCGAGCCTTGGCTTTGGCGACGTTCATGCCGCGTGGCTTATTACCCCCCCAGATTCGGTTGCTGTCTGGGTCATGGCGGGCCTCGCTAATTCGGTTGAAGTGACTCAAGGAATATCTGGCGGGCTGCCTCTGCCGCTTGCTTGCACTGAGCGGCGTCGAACCATCCGAAGTGACATTTCTCAACAGGGATACCCATCTTTTCCGCGAGTCGGGCATAGGCCTCGCTGCGCGTCATGCGGCCGGAGCGATGCAGGTTTTCGAATGTCTCTTTGCAACGCTTGCGGGCTTGCCGGGTAGGGCCATCGGCCAGCGTTCCAAGAGGTATATTTGTAAGTGGGTGCATCCCCACATACGCCTCGCACTGCTGGCACTGATAAACCCAGGGCCAATCGCCGTAGCTGCGCCCGTATATCTCTTCGTTGTTCACGATTTCGATATGCGCGAAGGGTTTCCCGGTTTCATGGTCGTAGCAGTGGGGGCATTCTTCCGGGGCTGGTAGCGGATTCGTGACTCTCGCTGTGGCTCGTTTGCTCGGATTCCAGGGCGTCTTTTCGGTGCTCATCCGATAGCTCCTTCTCTCTCCGCCTATACGCCGCGTAGACCGGTTGCCAGTCGATACCGGGGTTCTGGGCTTTAATCTCGGCAAGATCCAGCCGTGTCTGCTCCAGTTGCTCAGGGGTGGCAGACAGGCTGATTCCGTTTAGGCAGGTTTCGATGATGGGGTTAGGCGGCTTTTGTGATTCGCGCATTTACGTGCGGAACCTCGCCGGTCACGATTGCGTTAGCGATGAACTTGGCTTGGGCTTGGGTGATGCTGGCGTGATCAAACAGCCAACATGAGATATCGACTTCCTCACGGCAGACACTTGGCCGTGCTACCGGCTCCCTGGTGACTTCATCAGCCGGGGCCTCAGCTGCTTCAGGGAGCTGGCCCGGCTCAGAGGCTGGCTCTTCCTTCTGCTCTTCGCGCACTTTCCGTTCGGCTTCAGCCTTGGCTTTACGCTCTTCATCCAGACGGATACGTTCACGCTCAGCATCAAGGCGTTTTTGCTCAGCTTCTTTGTGCTCTGCAATCCGGGCCTTGATGATTGCTTCCAGGTCGTCCGGCTGCTTCTGGATAAGCTGCTGCCAGTCACTGAACAAGAACAGGTATTCGGTCTGTTCATCCAGCGCGGCCTTGTTGGCCTTGAACATATCAATCAGCTGTTTGGCTTCGACTTTGGCGCGGGCTAGTTCGTCATCCGCTGCCGATTGCAGGCTGCTGATGGTTTTCTTGCCCTTCATGGCTATTGCTGGATCGAACCCGGTCTGCACCGGGATAGGCGCGTTCTGCTCGAACAGCCACTGGTCAAAGTCTGCCTTTACCTGATTGATGATCTGCAACCGGCGATTCTCTTTCTCGGCCTTGACCAGCTTGTTCAGCGACAAGCGCTTGTCGCGCATCTCTGCCTTCAGGTGATCGACCGTCTTAAACAGTTCGTCAATACTGGCGGTCTGTTCAAGCGCTGCTTTCTTGGTGGCCTCAAGCTGCCTCTCGCCCTTGTCCAGGGCTTTGATTGCCTTTTCTGCGTCGGCAAAGTCCTGATCGGTCTGGAGGTCGGTGTTGATCGATTCGATCATTGCCAGAGCGTACTGTTTGAACTCCGGCAAGTTGGAGGCGCGAACCTCACCGGTCAGGTCGATGCGCAGCGATGGCAGATCCTCGATGTTTTTGCCGATGGCTTCCGGCTTTGCTTCAGTGGGTGTGTAGTTGGCAAGGTCAGCTGCGAATTGGTCCCAGCCTGCTTCCAGCGCCTTGAATCTGGCCTCGTCACGCATTACCCATAAGTGCTTGCAGTTATCTTCGGTGCCGTCAGAAGCGGTAAACAAGATCTTCTCGCAGCCAGATAGGGCGAATTGTTGATCGAGCTGGATCCGGTAATATTCCTCCAGATGGCCAGCATCGATCTGCTCGATCAGCGACTGGTTGATGAGTTTGTGTTCCCAGCCAATATCCCCAAGCATGGTGAGCCCGTCCATTGACGCTAGATAACCGCCTTCAGCATCATCCAGGACACAGGGATATAGCTCTTCCCCTATAAGCAACTCTGCGATCTTCCGCGCCTCGGCCTCGGCGGCATGACCTCGGTTAAAGATCGCCTGCTGGGCTGGCGTAACCTCTGGCGCTACACCGGAGTGCTTTAGCTCCAGAAGTGCTGATCGTGTCTGGTATTTTGACTTGCCTGCCATGGCAGGTGCCTCGCTTGCCGTGAAGCGCTGGGCGCGCAGTGCGGCCCATTCCTCAGACCCCTGTACGATGTTTATTACTTTGCCTTGTTTCATGACATGCTTCTCCCATGATTTTCGTGGTAACCAATGCGCCGCTCGGCAGCCTTTCGCGCCGCAACAGCCTCACCAATCGAACCAAACGCACCAAGGTAAATGCGCTCCCCTTTGTCGCAGATTCTGGCCACCCACTTACCCTTGGATTTGTCGAAGCCAACTCCAGGCTGGCCGCTTGTGTTATCACTTCTGGTTGACGCGTTCCTGGCGTTTTCTAGCGCCTCAACCTCTCGCAGATTGCTTGGCCTGTTGTCAGACCTGTCGTGATTGATATGATCGATATGACCATAGGGCCAGCGACCGCTATGAAGGGCGAAGACGACTTGGTGCGCCCTATACCACCGACCAAGCAATGGGCCATGCCTGTACCCACGCGACGTTTTTCCTGTCATCGCTTCTGTTCCGGCATGCCTTCCATTCCACCGCTTGGCTTCCTGCTCCTTCGAATGAACGCCGCCTGAAAATAATTCAGCCGACCTCGGAAGCCAGTAGAGTTTTCCTGTCTCCACTTCCAGTCTGACCAAGGTTTTCAGAAGGCTTATTGGAATCGGGTTGGAATCACCTATCACACCACTTCTCCTTCAGCGACTTTGCGAATCTGAGTCAGCTGCTCGTCGGTCAGTACAGCTTTACTGCTGACCATGGCGATGATCTGTTCCGGGGTGCGCTTGCCAGATTCAATTGCCGCCTTCCAAGCACCGAAATTCTTGTCGAACTGATCATCCGGGTAGTGCTCAAGCGCTGGCCTGACAGGCTCTGGCTGAGAAGGGCGCGGCGTAATATCCCTCTCGTCCGGAATATCCTGCGCCTCTTCAACGGTGATCAGACCGCCAAGGGCATCGGCGAACTTGTCACGCAGCGCATAGCCGCGCGCTCGCCACATCAGCATCCGTTTCGGATAGTTCTGCCACGGACCCTGCTTACCCCAGAGTCCGGCTTTTTGGGCGTCTGTCTGGCTAAAGCTGACGCTATGCGGCTTTTGCTCACCCTTACGCCAGACGGTGCAGGTGGCGGTCATAGACTGCTCATCGAATTGTTCTTCGTGGCCGCCGAATTTCGGGTGGTTCTGGACCAGTGCCAAGAGAGCGTCACCGTAGATGGCAGGCTTGCCATTGATGACAGCGATATTCTGAAGGGACTGGATCGGATTCAGGCCAAGCTCTGAGCCCATCATCATCGCCACCAGTGTGTCCTGCGGCTTGCTCTGGTAGCACTTCGGGACCATTTGACTACCGGACAGCATATTGGCCATTTCCATGGCCTCGTTAAGGCTGGCTGGCTGTAGCGCAAAGCCTGCGCTGGTTTTCGTGATTGCATTCATGCCGCTTGCTCCTGCATTAGTGCCTGAAACTCGCTGATGGCTTTATCCAGCCTCTGCTCAGCGTCTGGCCGGTCTACGTAGACGATCTGCATATCAACCAGGTACACGCGCTTAACGCCGTCAGCGTGACGTTGATCGACAGGGTAGGCGTGGTAGCCGATGCCGTTGATGTGGCCCTCAAAACTTACGAATGCTTGGGCCTTACCGGCCAAGGTGATCGCCATACCCAGTTCCAGCAGGGTGTGTACTTTCTGTTCGATGGTGTTCATGCCGCTTCCTCCCCTGAGTTATTGCGGTTCCAGTGCTCGATCCGTTCGGCCAGTTCCGGGATAAAGTTCTCTCTGATCCAGCGTTGTTGCCGGTCGTTGAATGCTGCGAGCAGATCGGCGCTTTCTGCCGGGCCCGCCTTCTCCAGCCGCTCCTGAAGCTCATCAAATGCCGCATCTTCGGCTTCGTAGAAGGCCACCTCGGCATCCGTCTGCGTCACTGAGTCGTGACCGATGACAATCTCCCCGGCCATCAGCTCGCGCTCCAGATCGTCGAGATAGATTTCCTCGGCATCGCGCATGTCCTCGGCGATCAGATGCTGGTGCAGCAACTGACCGATGTAATCGTGCAGTCCTGCGTTCATCACCACTCCTGATTATTAATTTTTATTGTCATTCGTTTTTTCCGGCATTACGACGATGTTGTTGTTTTTTATATAGTTCTCTACGGCCGTCCTATTAAGATGCCTCTTTACGTAGTGTCCTTTTTTAAAAGCCCCATATGCGGTTAGAAGCTGCTCTGTTATTGCTCTTATTTCTGCAGCGTAACTCGACCGTCCCTCTGCTCTGGCCTTGTGGCGTAATTCAACTGCGGCTTGCACGCCATCCCTGCCTCTTTCATCCTTAATCCCCTCATCGTTTGCATATCGCTTCCAAAACCCGATCGCTTCCTGACCATCAGCCAATACAGAAAGAAGCAAGGCAGCGATAAACGGAGTGGAGAATTGCGCTTTAGAAAATCCGACCTCATCAATCAACTCAAGCGCGGGGATAAACTTCTCAGCGTGGACCAATGGGTCGTATTGAAACCCCCTGGTTTTTGTAATGAAGCTTATCGCAGAGTTGATACCACCCATCCGCACAAGGCCTGATTTAGCGCTTAATCCGAAATACCTGTACGCACCATGAAGCCTGTCAGTTGCGCTTTCGGCAGCGTCCTTGTTATCGAATTGCTTATAGAGATTGATTACATCCTCAAGCTTATCCACATGATGAATAACAACGTGTAGATTTTCAGGGGGCGCCAGTTTCCCAGTCCTCCAAAGATAAGCTCGTGTGTGACCATCCAGCTTATAGGTCCGTCCATTCTCAGCGCAGCTTGCTGCAAAAACAGTGGAGTGCGTAACACTGCTTTTTTGCAGGTGTTTTCTCGATGCTCGAACAGCCCGGTCTTCAGTGTTTCGCTGGATCGGGTTGTCGTCCATCTCTATCCATTGCTCTACAGTCCATACTTCCACTGTTTTATTGAATTCAAGATTATGCATTCCTAGATACCCTCTAATTAAGGCGGTCACGAAAAATTGACAATTACTCTTGTTGGTCACCAAATCATTTGCTAGTCACCACTCCTCCCGAATGAATTGGCGGGCCGCTTTCGGGCCTTTGAATATTGCGATCAGGACAGCGGTACAGATAAACCCGACTGTGAAGAGGGCACTGATGACCAGAGTGGTCAGCGCCACGATGAATAAACCATCCATAGTGATCTCCTGTTTTTTCCAGCAGCACACCTTGATGCGCTCTTGGAAAAAGACCTGTTAGTGGTCCCCGTCACACCTACCGTCTTGCATCGCAGAGGCTCGGTTCGGTCACAGCTCGCCGCTACGGGATTTGGATTGCGGGTCATTGCTGGGCAGGTATCCGCCTGCTCGGTCTATCGCGTATTGCTATGCAGATGGGCTATGCGGCCTTCATATCTGCATGGGTAAAAATGTCTACGGCACTACCGCCCAGCCAGTCATCCAACTGCGCGAACATGCCGCTCAGTGCTCCACCTGATATGCGTGAGCGTCTACCGCTACGGGTCTGACTGGTGCGACGGGTGCGGCCTCTACGCTCTATGTCGGCGTCAATATCGGCAGCAGCAACCATGCTGGAGTTGAATAGGGCAACGGCGAGAAATGCGACGGATAGGCGGTGGAGGGCGCCTTCATCGATCAGGCGATTCATAGCCACGACAGCGCGGCTTGTGTCTGTCTTGAAATAGATGGACTGCATACGGCGCTTCACGTTATCTACAGAGCAGTGCATCGCCTTGGCGATCTCTTTCTGAGTTGCTCCGCAGATAGTCCCGAGTGCGGTCATTGCCTCACGCGGCGCTAGAGACTGGCCGTTTGATAGGCGCATCGGAGAACATTCCCAGTCCTCCAGTTGCCAGCCGCTTTCAGTTCGCTTGTAAGAGTCCATCTTCGTCGCCTCGCTGTTCAAGTAAGCTTGTATACATGAAAGCATGCTTCATCTATTAATGCAAGCATGCTTGTAGATAATTTTTATATCGTGGGATATCTATAGGCAAAGCAGGGAGAGCAAGATGCGATACGATGACAATGGTCAACCAGTGACTGAGCGCTTGCGCAGGGCGGCGAATAAGACGAGAGACATTGATGAACTAATCGGGATATGCCGGGGAATCATCTTTGACGACAAGGTCAACAAGTCTGAGGCTGAACATTTGGCGCAGTGGTTATATGCGCAGCCAGACCTATTGGATACATGGCCAGCCAGCATCATTTATGATCGGCTGTGTGAAGTATTGTCGGATGGGGTTGTTGATGATAGAGAAGCGGCGGATTTGCTGAACTTACTATCGTCAATTACCGGAAGCCAAAAGACGCCGGTGGAATCTATAAATGAGGAAACTGGGGAAGTCTCTGTTATTAAAAGCTCAACCGCATTACCAGTATCAGAGCCAGAAAGTATTGAGTTTGAAGGCAGGACGTTCGTTCTTACCGGGACATTCTATTCTGGAAAACGATCAGATTGCGAGAGTGAAATAACGAGCAGGGGTGGGAGATGTACGCGCTCGCCAAACAAAGCAACGCGCTATGTTGTTATTGGCGAACAGGGAAGTCGCGACTGGATACATAGCTCATGGGGCAGGAAGATAGAAAAAGCCATAGCCATGCAAGATGCTGGACATGAGATTGAAATCATATCCGAACAGCATTGGGTTAAGTTTTTATCCTGATAAATCACAGAGCTTGAGGCCGGTATTTAAAATATCTGAGTATCCGCGATCAGATACCTGAATTTCCGATATATCATCGGCATGGGTTACCCAGGTCTTGCCCATGCCGTTCATGTACCACTCGTTGCGTGAGGTGCGCACGGTTACAGCGCCCGCCTTGACGCAGGATAAAATTCCATATTCGATGCTGAATGGCCATGATGCAAACGAGTCGGGACTGATAAACATCATGCTATCGTCGGTGGATGCTGTGTTTTCAAGCTGCTGCCGGTCACTGGGTTGTATAACAATTCTGTCGATGCATTCGACTCCATCGCTGCAAGTCTTGCTGAACACTGTTACCGAGCCGCCATCATCAACCGGCCAGGAGTATGACCGACTTCCTGATCTGCTGACGGTTTCATAAACCGTACCCAAGGGGGCGCCGATTTCATTAAATACCCGCTCAAAGTCCGTGGCCGCAAATACGCCTTCTGGTACGGCTGGCGCCTTTTCGGTAGTAAACCTGTAGATTTCAATCCCGGAGTTTTTAACGCTATGCGTGTGATCGAATCGCTCTGATCTGTCGGCGGCGGATATCGCTAACACTCCGATTATACCGATTGCAACGAATCCAACATGCAACAGTTTCATCTACCCTCCATGGCTTAATACAGTTTAACCTTTGCTTCTCGCACGACCCCAACTATGCGGCACTCCTGGTCAATAGGAAGCACTGGGTATGATGGGTTTAACGGCTTCAGGTATTTCTGTCCGGCATCGATAACCAGTTTTTTGAACGTCACCTCATCGCTATTGGTCAGTTTGGCAATAACTAGGCTTCCGTTCTCCGCAGCTATTTCAGGGTCAACCAGTATTAAGTGGCCTGCCGGGATGCTCTGTCCAACAGGAGCGGTCATACTATCCCCCTTTACGCGCAACCAGAATGCGCTTGATCCTACTGCCGCTGGAGCCTCCTCCCATTCCTCAGCATCACCAGGTTGAAATATATCGATAGCCTCACCCCACATCCCTGCTTGAACGTAGCTAATTACCGGCAGCTTCCGTGTCGATGGAGAAAATGGGGCCGCCTCCACATTGCTGTCCACATGTGAATGTGAGCCAGAAATAACGATTGGCCTCCCGCCATCCGATGGAATTATAAGCTCACCATTGCCTGTTATGAGCCAGTCAACCGTCCCCCCGTACTTAGCCACAATCTTGGCGAGGTTTTCATTTTTAATATTTCCCGTACTGCCGTTGTACCACTGGCCAACGGCAGACGGACTAATACCAGCCGCATACGCAAGCATCTTGCGCCGCTGATTTCTCTGAATGTTGTTCAGCTCCATGAGCCGATCTAAGCGATCAATGATATCCATGGCTTGAGAATACAAGCTAGCTTGACAAGTATGCTTGCTTTGTCTCTGCAAGCATGCTTGAATATCTGCATGTTCAATGGAGGGCATCATGAAACGCTCCGAAGCAATTCAGTATTTCGATGGCATTCCGGCTTTGGCAAAGGCGCTCGGCATTACATACGAGGCAGTCCGCCAGTGGCCGGAGGACGGTATTCCGCCGCTTCGCCAGTTTCAGATTCAGGTCATGACAAACGGCGAGCTCAAGGCTGATTTAGGCTCTGGTAATGAGCAGGGTAACGCCGCATGACCTCAACCCTTATGACTCAGTATCAGTTATGGCCCGGCTTTCCGTTAGTCATCTGGGGTGTATGTCTTTTTGTACAGGGCTTTAGAAATCACTCTCGGCAATAAGCCATTCCCGGTGTCAGATACCGGGCTTTTTCGAGTGCATTCAGTGAGTGTGCTGGAAAAAGAAAAAGGGGCAGCGCGGTCGCTCGCAATGCCGGAAGCGTCAGCATGGGTTACTCCTATCGCCCAGTAGTTGCGCGCAAGCCGGTGAATAAGCGGCAAGTCAGGGTCCAGTGTTCCACCCTCTGAGTCCGGCATCCCTCTCTCCGGTGGCGATATGAGAGGGCAACTGACAGGGGCTTGGTTGTCTCTAGTACGGCTCTCTATGGTCGGCCAGGCTCCTGTCAGTTGCGGTAAGTCTGTGGATACCGATACGACGCAGAAGTTATGCGGCATGCGGGACCGCAAC
>NZ_AUAZ01000055.1 GCF_000428985.1 Marinobacterium litorale DSM 23545
GTTGCGGTCCCGCATGCCGCATAACTTCTGCGTCGTATCGGTATCCACAGACTTACCGCAACTGACAGGAGCCTGGCCGACCATAGAGAGCCGTACTAGAGACAACCAAGCCCCTGTCAGTTGCCCTCTCATATCGCCGCCGGAGAGAGGGAGACCGGTAAGGAGCGGGTGATGGACAACCGCTGACTACAGATTGTCTTGGGCGCCGATCTGCGGCGGCACTACTTGCCCGGCTTACACAAGTCCGCCAGATCCGCTGGCGGCCGGTTGAACTCTTTTTCCAGCACACTCACTGAATGCACTCGAAAAAGCCCGGCAAGGGGATGCCGGGAAGATCTACGACGCTCAATGGTGAAGTGCGCTGACTGGCAGTGAGCGTGAGTACAGCGCTTGGTCCTTGCGATCCGAACGGTCGGAAAAGTCCGCCATAAAAGAATCAAAAGAACTTGTGCGCATTGAATTAGCGTGTGCCACCCTTGCCCGTATCATCTGAAGTTCATGAGGGGTCGGGTTGAGATACGCAGCGACCAGGGCGTCATGCAGCAGCGAAGAGATCGATCTGTTTGTGAGTTTTTTAAGTTCAAACAGCACATCCCGATCTTCTTCAGATAGGTGGACTGACTGGGTTTTATCTTTCTTGCCTGCCATTGGGGGAATCTCCTATGCGGCCTTACCGGTGGGTTCGTCTTCGCGGCGGGCTTTCAGCTTTCTGCCCGAGTGGATTTCGAGAACACATTGAATCGGGTAAGAGAAACCGCCTGCTGACTTCATCTGAGACACCCGCGCATCACTCATCTCAAGCGCCTCAGCAATGGCTCGACTGGTTTTGTAATACACAATGGCATCTTCGAAGGTCATGCTTGCTCAACTCCAACTCAATTACGAGACAAAGTTTAGAAACGTTAAACCCAAGAGTCAAGGAACTCTAAACCACCAAAGTTTAGAATCTTTAAATATGGAAATTAGCGACCGCATCCGGCGGCGAATGAATGAGCTCGGCCTAAAGGCTGTAGATATCGTCAACCGCACCGGCCTCACCAAAGGTACTGTTAGCCAGTGGGTTAACGGGCGTACCAATCCGAGTGGTGAAAACCTCCAGAAGCTCTGCCGCGTACTGAAATGCTCACGAGAGTGGATTCTGTTTGGAGTTGGACACCCGGATAGCAGCCTTGCAAAAGAGGAAGGCCACAAACAATACGCGGTCCAAACATCCAGCGAATGGAAAGAGGCTGTGCCTGTAATTCGCCAGGGGTTCTCGGCGGGTCATGGGTCGGACGGCGACGTTATGGAAGATTTGTTCGATGGCGAGGAGCAGGTTGATCTAACCCGCCTAGAGAAACTTGATATTCAGCCCGGGAACGCCCGAATTATCAAGGTAAAGGGCGACTCTATGTGGCCGACGCTTTGGGATGGCGATCGAGCCCTTGCGGATACCTATGTGCCACACCTGATTAGCGGCAAGATCTATGCGTTTTTCTGGGATGGAGAACTAAAGGTGAAGAGGTTCACCAAAAAGATGGATGGGACCTGGCTGGTGGCGAGTGATAACAAGGACAACCCGGAATATACCGACGAGGTTATCTCTCCGCATAACGCGCAGCAGCTCAACATCATAGCCAGAGTAAAAGATCTTTACTCGCGCGAATTGTAAAACAAAACAGCGCTCAGTAAGCAGTCGGGCCAAGGAGGAAACGACAATGAAAAAGACAATACTCGCACTCACTCTCTCGCTGGTCGCAGGCGTCGCTTCCGCTGGTTGTGTTGGCTCCGGAAGTCTCCAGACCTGCACCGACAATAGCGGGAATTCTTACACGGTTAACCGTATAGGTAATACTACATTTACCAACGGCTATAACTCGAACACTGGGTCTACATGGGACCAGACGTCAACAACCATAGGAAACACAACGTTTCACAATGGCCGTGCTGCCGATGGTGATTCCTGGAGCGGAACAAGCACCCGGATTGGCGGTACGACTTTCAATAGCGGTATTGATAGTGACGGAAATCCTTACAGCAGTACCTGCAATTCCTACGGGTGCAACTGAGGCAGCCCCGCCATGAGAACATATTACCGATATTCACACCCCGTCTTCGGCGAAAAGATAGTCTCTAGCAGACCGCGATTATTAGGACTTCTCTTTCCCGCTCTTTGGGCTATTTTCCACCTTAGGTGGGGTCTTTTGGTTGGGGTCATACTTATCCAAGCGTTTATGACGACCATCTTGAATGCCGTTTTTTTAGAGGCTGGCTTCGGAAGCGGACTGCCAAGAGAGGCGGCTGAAAGCTCATCATGGCTTGTGGCAGGGGCGCTCGGGTCCCTGGCTGCTGGGGTAATGGTGAGTATTAACGCGCCGGACTATATCAGAAGGAGATTAGAAGAAAGAGGGTTCGAGCTTAGTCAGAGTGGGGATTTTCATACGAAAGATGAAGCGATTGCTCGATGGGCTTCAGAATAAGCAAAAACTATTTGCTACAGCGACGGGCTGCAGTAGCACCTGCGCATCATATAGATGCAAATAGGTGGTGAAATATGCGCACTTACTATTTATACACACATCCGCGCTATAAAGACCGTATCATCTCAGATCGTCCGCGGGTTATGGCTTTTTTATTTCCGGTACTATGGTGTCTTGCATACCGGCAATGGGGGCTTTTCTTTGCAACGCTCCTTGGGGAAATTGTTCTGACGTTCATATTTTCAGTTCTGCTCTATAGCCTCGGCTTCGGGGAAGGTGCTTTGCCGCCTCGTGAGCGAGAGAATGTGACATGGTTCGCGGGAGGGCTAATAGCATGGCTTCCGATTGGCGCCCTAATGCTGTTCATATCCGGAGCTCGCGTTCGGGCATGGCTTGAAATACGAGGCTTTGTTTGCCGCGCGAGTGGCCAATATAGAAGCAAAGATGCAGCGCTAGCCGCCTGGCCATAACCGCGATCGTTATGCCTACAAGCCCGCCACCCGGCGGGTTTTTTATTGCCTACCCCTCCCCTCAATCACCAAAGTTTAACTAATTTAAACTTTTCTCTTGACCTAAAAGTTTAACGTTTCTAAACTTTTAATCATCGAGTAGGGCGTTACCCCTGCCAGGCCAAGAAGCGCAATCCTAAATCCCGGAGCGTGGAGCCTGTCCGAACTGAGCCTCTGTATAGCAAGCCAGTAGGAGTGCCGGGCGTGTCTGACCACGTTTATTTCCAAGAGCGCAGGTGCGCCTGTGCTGCTGGAAACGAACAGGAGACCGTCATGGAAGCGACTAACCCGAAACGTGCGCATATCAAGCGCACCATCAATTACGGCGTTAAGACCAACGCTGAGCGGCTGGAGCAGTATTACCGCCGCAAGCAGTTCCGCCGTGATTACCCGAATACCCATTTCCAGATCACTGTTTTGAAACCGGAGGACTGAGCCATGTCATTCGAAGCGAAAGAAGAATCCTACTGGAACCGCATCGACGCTGAGTTCGAACGGAACGAGCGTGAAGTAGAGCTCTACCACGAAGCTATGGCCGAGAAGATCACCCAGTTCAACGAACAGGGGTTCCTCTGGGTCGGCAGCGAGCTGTACGACCTTGACCGCGCACAGGAAGCAATCTGGCAGAGCGACGAATACAGCGAGCATTTCACTGCCAAGCAGAAAGCTGAAGGCGCAGAACTGGAGAAGCTGGCTCGTGAATACAAAGGGCTATACGAAAGCCTGCTGCACCGCTCGATAGAGGATATCGCGGATAAGGCGATTGAGGCGGAGAAGGCAGAGGCTGAATCGGATGTGGAGGAAGCGGCATGAACACCATCGAACAGAAAGTACACACCCTGCTGGAACTGGCCATGGCGTTAACTATGGCTGGTAAAGCCCAAGCGTTTGTCAGTTTTGAGGCCCACATCAACGGCGTCAGCTATCACGCCTACCCCGTCGATCAGCGCCATGCTGACGGCGTTAAACGGGTTTATCTTGTGGATATGCAGGCCGTATACATGGATCGACCAGACGCTGAGCAGAGGCTGGATAAAGCAATCGCCGAGTTTCAGGCACTAATGCAGGAGCAAGCGGCATGAATGCGTCAGTAAATCCTTTCGACATTGAGCCGGCCACAGAGTCGGCTTTTTTACGCCCCGGATTCTATCCGAGCCTGAGCAATGCCGAGTATCACGCTGGCCCAGGCATCAGTAAATCCGGGCTGGATTACATCGCACACATTCCGTCCGCCTACAAATGGGCACAGGAGGCACCGGTCGATGAGGAAAAGCTGAAAGCAATGGACTTCGGCACCGCCCTTCACTGCCTGCTGCTCGAGCCTCACAACTTCGACAGTGAGTTTGCAGTCGCACCAGAGCTGAATATGCGCACGAACGCAGGCAAGGAGGAAATGGACGAGTTCAAGGCCGCGAACGCCGGAAAGATCATCATGACCCACGGCGAGCACCGCCAGCTGATGATCATGCGCGACAGTGTTTTTGCACACCCGACGGCCCGCTGGTTGTTCGAGCAGGACGGGACCAACGAGGGCTCGATTTACTGGACCGACGAAGAGACTGGCGAGCTGTGCCGGTGCCGTCCGGACCGGATGCTGAAAGACCGGCCAATCATCATCGATGTGAAGAAAGTCGATGGCATGGAGCGGTTTGAGAAGCACGTTGAAGAATTTAGATACCACGTCCAGGACGCTATGTATTCGGACGGTTTTTTTCACCACTTCGGCGAATGGCCGCAGTTCATGTTTCTGGCAGTCAGTTCAAGCGTCAGCGCCGGGCGGTACGCGGTCGATGTCGTGGACCTCCCGGATGATTGGAAGCATGTCGGCGCAGAGCTGTACCGCCGCGACCTGAACACCTACCACCAGTGCCGTCAGGATGATGACTGGCTGCACGTCAGAACACTCAGACGCCCCCGCTGGGCGGCTTATAACGATTAACGGAGACGATCATGACGCAGAGCAACGTCGCTACGCTGCATCAAGAGCACCAGTCGCAAGATATGTCTGCACCCTACGCCACCCATACCGCAAACATGCTGATGAGCCCGCAGATCATGGGCCAGATTCAGAAGTTTGCCGAGGTTATGGCGACGGGTAAATCAACAGTGCCCAAACACCTGCAGGGCAGTATGGGTGATTGTATGGCGGTAACCATGCAAGCCGCTCAATGGGGTATGAATCCGTTTGCGGTTGCGCAGAAAACACACTTGGTGAATGGCGCCCTGGGATATGAAGCTCAACTCGTGAATGCGGTAATCAGCTCGTCCCGGGCCATTACCGGCCGGTTCAAATACGAGTACGGCGGGGACTGGTCAAAGCAGAACTCTCAGGACGCTTGGGTGCGGGTTGGAGCTGTGCTGGCTGGTGACCAGGATATTACCTGGGGTGAGCCAGTATCCCTTCATACCATCACCACCAAAAACAGCCCGCTCTGGAAGACCAACCCGAAGCAGCAGGCCGCCTACCTCGCGGTTAAGTATTGGGCTCGCCTCTACTGCCCTGATGTGATTCTCGGTGTTTATACGGCGGATGAGCTGCATGAGGTTCAACCGCGCGAGCGCGAGATCAACCCGCAGCAGCGCCCATCCACTTCACTTAAGGCGAAGCTCGAAGAGCCTGAAGATGTTGAGCCGGAGCAGTCGACAGGTCCAGCCATGCCCGACTTTGACGAGCCAGCCCAGTCAGCAGCCGATTACACCAGCGCCCTCCAAACAATGATCGATGGAATCAATGAGTGCTCAAGCATTGATGAGCTGAACCAGTGGGGCGCTGATATTGCGGAGTTCACAGAGGCTAATCCGGCTGCGGATGTAGCCTCGGTTCGCCGGGCGTTCGGCACCAAAAAGAAATCACTTCAGGAGGCATAACCCATGTCCGCAGCAGAAAAACTTGAATACCAAGACGTTGATCTGATCAGCGTTGATTCAGCGCCCGCAAAAATCTCGGTCAACTACGAAGAAGTGCGCACCGAACTGGAGCGTCGCCTGGAAAAATACGATGTAGTGGTCACCGCTGACACCCTGCCGGATGCAAAGAAACTCCGGGCTGAACTGAACAAAATGGCCAAGGAGTTCGATAAGCGTCGCCGGGATGCCGTTGAAGCCGTGTCTGGCCCGATCCGCGTTTTCGAGGATCAGATGAAATCCCTTGCCTCCCTGAGCAAGGATGGCGGCGCTAAGCTCGATGTGCAGATCAAGAAGTTCGAGGCCGAAACGCTGGCTGAAATCGAGAAGCAGCTGATGGACGCACGGGGCGCTGAATGGGAAAAGCTCGGCATCCAGGGTGAGTTTCGCCAGGCCAGTATCGATGACCTTGTAAAGCTGGGTGCAGCAACAAAGGCGGGCAACCTGTCCGGCTCAACCGTTAACGAACTGAAATCCCGCGTTCAAGCTGACAAACAGCTCCAGCAGCAGACTGAAATGCGCCTACTGCACCTGGAAAACCAGTCATACAAAGCCGGTCTATCCGCCCCGCTCACCCGGGCACACGTCGAAACCTTCCTCTTCGCCGATGATGACGAATACGAACAGCGCCTGGCTTCTGTGATGGATGCCGAACTGAAACGCGAGGAAGTGGCTCAAGAGCAGATGCGCAAGAAGCTGGAAGCCGACCACCAGCGCCAGTTGCGCGAAGCTGAAGCACAGGCCAGCCGTGATCAAGAGGCGCGAGAAGCTGGTGAGCGTATGCAGCAGGCGGAAGCTGCCCGCGCAGAGCTACAGCAACACAAGCCCGAACCCGCGCCTGAACTTGAACCGGAGCCAGTCCCTGAAGCGGCACAGATGTACGCCTACGGACCCCTGCTGGATCCGCGCAGTGCCACCAAAACCACCGATACCCGGGAAAACGTCGAAACCATTGCAGCCAAAAACAGCAATGAGCCAGTCGGCATCTGGGTACCCGGTCAACTGATCGCCATCGTCTACGGCGGTGAAGTGTTCCGGAAACAGTAATCGATCAATCCGCCAGTGCGCCGGTCTACGCGGCGTACAGGCGGAGAGAGAAAGAATTGCAGGAGTCGTTTTGACACAGACAGCAACCGAATCAAGGGGGGGGCAATAAGCCACGCGGCATGAACGTCGCCAAAGCCAAGGCTCGGGAAGCCGCCAAAACCGGCGCCGGTCCTTGCGATTGCCCTTATACCGCTAAAGCCTGGAAAGCAGTCTGGCTGAGCGAACTTGAACGATCACAGCAACTATCGCTGTTTTGAGGAGATAACCATGTACCACTTCAAGAATGCCGTGTTTTACCGCTTCCAGCCCGATGCTGATTTCAGCGATCAAGTATTGCAGGAAGCCCTGGACGGAAAGCCTTTCCAGACTCGCAGCCGCCACGAACACAAGCGTATTGGCTGGGACTCTCCGGCACCAGGATTGATTGATAGCCGGGTGTTTACCAGCAGCGGCGCTCACGCTATTTCGCTACATATCGAAGAGGCCATATTGCCGGCCGCTGCCGTTCGAAAAGCACTGAGCGAAAAGATCGCGCAAATTGAGTCGACGGAAAGCCGAAAGGTATTCAAGAAAGAGC
>NZ_AUAZ01000056.1 GCF_000428985.1 Marinobacterium litorale DSM 23545
CGCTCGATACGACCGGTTACAACCGTACCACGACCAGAGATGGAGAATACGTCCTCGATCGGCATCAGGAACGGCTGATCAACAGCACGCTCCGGCTCAGGGATGTACTCGTCCAGGGTTTCAACCAGCTTCTTAACAGCGGTGGTACCCATTTCGTTGTCGTCTTCACCGTTCAGCGCCATCAGCGCGGAACCAACGATGATCGGCGTGTCGTCACCCGGGAAGTCGTAGTTGTCCAGCAGTTCGCGGACTTCCATTTCGACCAGCTCGAGCAGTTCTTCGTCATCGACCATGTCTGCCTTGTTCAGGAACACAACGATGAACGGTACACCTACCTGACGGGACAGCAGGATGTGCTCACGGGTCTGCGGCATGGGGCCGTCAGCAGCGGAGCAAACCAGGATCGCGCCGTCCATCTGGGCAGCACCGGTGATCATGTTCTTGACGTAGTCAGCGTGTCCCGGGCAGTCAACGTGCGCGTAGTGACGGGTCGGAGACTCATACTCTACGTGAGAGGTGTTGATGGTGATACCACGATCACGCTCTTCCGGCGCCTTGTCGATACCGTCGAAAGCAACGGCTGCGCCGCCCCAAACTTCGGAACATACGCGGGTCAGCGCTGCAGTCAGAGTGGTTTTACCATGGTCAACGTGACCGATGGTGCCGACGTTTACGTGCGGCTTGCTACGATCAAAAGCTTCTTTAGCCATCTCAAGTTCCCAACCTGTTCGGAATGAATGCCAGGGTCGCCAAATACGAAAAAGGGTAGACATATTGCTATATCTACCCTTCGTAATACTGGAGCTCATGGGCGGATTTGAACCGCCGACCTCACCCTTACCAAGGGTGTGCTCTACCCCTGAGCTACATGAGCGCAACACATTTGGAGCGGGTAGCGGGAATCGAACCCGCCTCTTCAGCTTGGAAGGCTGAGGTAATAGCCACTATACCATACCCGCCGAAGCCAGCTGACTTATGACCAAATCACTCGCGGGGTAAGCGAATGATGTGGTTGATGGTGGTGAGGGGTGGATTCGAACCACCGAAGCTTTCGCGTCAGATTTACAGTCTGATCCCTTTGGCCACTCGGGAACCTCACCACAATCACTTCGTTGTCTCAACTGGTGCCGGCACGAGGAGTCGAACCCCGGACCTACTGATTACAAGTCAGTTGCTCTACCAACTGAGCTATACCGGCCTTGGCAACGAAGTGGTGCGTATCTTAATGATCGGCCCGGGGCGATGCAACCCTTAACACGCATTTTTTTTAACTTTTATCTCCGGCCAACCGTTTTCGATAACCTGCTTGATTTCACTGGATATTTTATAACCAGAGAGATGTTTCACACGCACTTCCCAAGTCCCATCCTGAGCTTCGACCGGCTGCACACGTGTTTGCACCTGAAGCGGCCTCGGCAGCTCGCCCCTGACGCGCTCCAGCGCCTCTCTGTCATTGAAGGTACCAAAAGAGAGTGCCCCACCCCGGGTTTCAGGTACCCATCCACCTTCCGCGAGGCGATCCAATAGCTGAATACGCGCGTCCGCGGTTGCCGGCAGCGGCAGGGTTAGCCGATACCCGATCACCGCAGGCGGCAGAGGCGCAACTTCGGCAGAGACCGGCTCATCTTTAAGCAATGTTGCAAGACGCTCTGCATCATAACGATCCGCTAACGGCTGATAACTTAGACAGATCCGCTCCCGGGCGGGCAACACGGCGTCAACCGGCAACTCTTTAAGCAGCCGTATCTCACTGTGCTCGGAGGTGTGCTCAGGGGCGGGTTCAACCTGCTGCTGGGCGTACCACAGGAAAAGCAGCGCATTGGCCAACAACAGCATCAAGAACAGCCAGCGCATCATCCTGTTCGCTCCACGTATGCCAGTTGCAACCCATCCATTACCAGCTCGGGTACCAGCTGCCCTCGTCCCATCAACCGCCTGAACGCCGGACCATCACCACCGGTAATCAACAACGGCAGACCGGAGCCCAGCAATGTGTCCAACCGCATGGCAACACCTTCGAGGATAAAACCCGCGCCCTGCGCGACCGCGTCGCTGGTATTGTTGGCCGGCCTCAGCTGCTCGATCGCTTCCTCACTATTGAGGAAAACACGTGCCGTATTACCCAACAATGCCTTCTGGAGCAGGCGCATACCCGGCAGAATAAAGCCTCCCTGATGCACGCCCTGATCGTCGAGCAGATCAATGGTAATCGCGCTACCACTGTCCACTACGCAGCAGCCTACCCCCAGGCGTCGCCAGGCCGCCAGCATCGCCAGCCAACGGTCCACACCCATCGTTTCAGGTTTTGCATAGCTGTTCGTGACACCACAAGCGGTGCCCGCTGTTGCAGCAAACCAGGGCGAGGGGAGTCCATACCGCTCAAGGGTTTGGCGCAGCGTTTCGTTCACTGACTCACCGGCAACCGACCCCACTAACACAGCGTCTACCGATTGAAACTGCATCAAGGGCAGCTCATCCACCGCAGCCGACGCATGGCGACCACTTCCGACCACCCGGGTGCCGGCACGTAAACGCCATTTTAAAAAGGTGTTGCCAACATCGATTTCCAGGATCATTCCTGAGCCCTGACACTGATCTCACCGCCGTGAAACGCCTGAATACCGGTGTCCGTCTCGACCAGCAGAGCGCCACTGTCATCCACCCCGCGGCAGATACCACGCACCTCATGAGCACCGGCTATAAGACGCACCGCTTTATCGTGATGCGCATTGGCCGCCTGCCACCGCTCACGCAAACTGGAGAAGCCGGCATTTTCAAAGCGAATAATCATTGCAACCAACTCATCCACCAGCAGCGCCAAAAGCTCATTCCTCGCAGGGGCCTGCCCCATCAAACGCACGAGATCCGTTGCCGGCTGGTCGATAACCTGCTTCTGGTCGTGACCTAGCCTCACATTAAGCCCGACTCCAATAACCACTTCACACTCGCCGGACGCATCGCCGCTCAACTCGATCAACACCCCACCAAGTTTGCAGCCCTCCCAAAGCAGGTCGTTAGGCCACTTCAGCTTGATGTCGTGCACCCCCGAACGCGCCAATGCGTCCTTTATCGCCAGCCCAACCGCCAGACTGAGTCCTTCAAGACCCGCCACACCGGCACTGAAACGCCATGCCAGGGAGAAATAAAGGTTACTGCCGTAGGGGCTTAACCAGCTACGACCTCGACGCCCCCGCCCCTGGCTTTGGTACTCCGCCGCATAGAGGCCTGAACGCACTCCACGCCCCAGTGCCGACAGCGCCACCTCATTGGTCGAGGCAACTTCCGGCGCAAAAGCTATTTCAGCAAGGCGTTCACGAGCCGGCTCACTCAACAGCGCCGTGAAATGCGCCTGGTCGAGCAGATCCAGTCCTCCCGGCACTCGGTATCCGCGCCCTTTGACGCTATAGATCTCGACACCCAGTTCCTGCAAACGCTGCATCTGCTTCCATACCGCCGAGCGACTGACCCCCAGCGCCTCACCCAGCGCGCGCCCGGAGTGAAATGAGCCATCGGACAGAAGATCCAGTAACCGTTCCATCGTCATCCGTTATTCACCTCGACGACCCGCTCCATAACGATGAAGCTGTAAGGATAGGGATTATCCCCCGAGGCCGGGTAATCCTCTCGGCTTACCTCACACCACTCATCCTGAACCAATTCCGGGAACAGCGCATCACCCTCTACCTGAGCGTGAACCTGCGTCAGATAAAGACGCTCAGCCTGCGGTAACATCTGGCGGTAGATCTCGGCACCGCCGATTACCATCGCTTCCTTCACCGCCGGTTCGACCTGGCACAAACGCTCCAGCGCAGCCGCCGGACTACGAACAACAGTCACCCCTTCGGCGCGCCAACCGGGGTCCCGGGTAATGACGATATTGTCTCGCCCTGGCAATGGACGCCCTATCGACTCAAAGGTCTTGCGCCCCATGATAATTGGTTTACCCATGGTGACTTGCTTGAAATAACGCAGATCCTCCGGCAAACGCCAGGGGAGCCGATTTTCACACCCGATAACACGGTTTTCGGACTGGGCCACAATCACAGCCAGCTGCATGCTCTCTCCTCAGATCGCGATCGGTGCTCGAATCACCGGACAGGGGTCATAGTCGACGATTTCAAAATCTTCGAAGCGATAATCAAATATGGACTCGGGGTGCCGTTTAATAATCAAGCGCGGCAGAGGCCTGGGTGAGCGTGAAAGCTGCTCATTCACGATACTGTCATCATTCAAGTGGTTGGCATACAGATGGAGGTCGCCAAAGGTGTGCACAAATTCACCCACTTCCAGGACGCACTGTTGCGCAACCATATGGGTAAGCAGCGCATAGCTGGCGATATTAAATGGAACACCCAGAAAATAGTCCGCACTTCGCTGATAAAGCTGGCAGCTCAGGCGTCCCTTCGCCACGTAGAACTGAAACAGCGTATGACAGGGCGGCAGAGCCGCTTTTCCCTGCCTGACGTTATCTTGCGGGCTGATCGATTCATCCGGCAGGTCTGCCGGATTCCAGCCACTGACAATCAGTCGACGCGAGTTGGGATTGCGCTTGATCTGCGCAATAAGGTCAGCAATCTGATCGATTGTACGGCCATCGGGACAGGCCCAGGAACGCCACTGCTTACCATATATGGGTCCCAGTTCACCGTTCTCCAGTGCCCATTCGTCCCAGATTGTAACGCCGTGACCATTGAGCCAGCGATTATCCGTACTGCCTGAGAGGAACCAGAGCAGTTCGTAGATAATCGATTTCATGTGTACTTTCTTAGTCGTCAGCAGCGGAAATCCCGCACTGAGGTCGAAGCGCAGTTGACGTCCAAACAGGGAGCGAGTACCGGTACCGGTCCGGTCGCCTTTATCGACCCCCTGCTCGACAATCTCCCGCATCAGGTCCAGATACTGTTGCATATGGCCACTATTTAATGACAGGGATGAGACGCCATACTTTACCGCTTAACCGGGCAGTTTGTCGCGTCGACGATAGGCCAGACCCATCAGTGAGGCACCGGCCAGGATCATCGGCAGGGAGAGCAACTGCCCCATGGTCAGCCAGTCAAACGCGAGAAACCCAAGGTGCGCATCAGGCTCCCTGAAGAGTTCTACGAAACTACGGAACAGGCCGTACAAAATCAGAAAAAGGCCGGACACGGCCATACGAGGACGAGGTTTGGCTGAAAACCACCACAGGATCACGAACAGCACGACGCCCTCCAAAGCAGCCTCGTAGAGCTGTGATGGATGCCGACCTAACTGATCGCCGGCACGTGGAAAAATGACTCCCCAGGTCTGATCGGTGGGTCGCCCCCAAAGCTCACCGCCAATAAAATTGCCCACACGCCCGGCACCCAGCCCAATAGGGATCAACGGTGCAACAAAGTCGGCGATTTCAAAAAATCGCTTCTTGTGATGGTGGGCAAACCAGGCGATAGCCGCCATGACACCCAACAACCCGCCGTGGAAGGACATGCCCCCCTCCCAGACCGCAAACAGCCAGAGAGGGTCCTGTAAGAAATAATCAAAGTGATAGAAGAGTACGTATCCGAAACGCCCGCCAAGAATGACTCCAATGGCACCCCAGAACACCAGATCCGATACCTGCTGCTCAGACCAGCCAGAACCGGACCGGCGCGCCCGGTAGTTGCCCAGCCACCAGGCTGCCGCAAAGCCCAGCAGATACATCAAGCCGTACCAATGAACCTTCAACACCCCCAGATCAAGCGCCAGCGGATCGATATCATGTACCCACACGTTTGCCTCCTAGGCAAGATTCTCAAACAGAAACCGCAACCCGACAATCAACAGCAACAGCGCGAATATCCGCTTGAGCACCCGCTGCGGCAGCGAATGCGCGAGATGCGCCCCCAATCGGGCGGTAAACGCACTGGTCACGACAATGCCGGCGAACGCCGGTAGAAAAATATATCCGACGTAGCCCTCGGACAGGGCCGTTTCATTCCAGCCGCTGATTATATTACCCAACGCGCCCATAATCGCGATCGGCAGCCCACAGGCCGCTGACGTCGCCACCGCCTGAGCCATGGGCAAACTGCGCCAGTGCAGGTAAGGCACGCTCAGGGTTCCACCACCGATACCAAAGAGCGCGGAGGCACACCCAATCACGCCTCCAGCACCAGCCAACTCTCCGACACTCGGGGCCTGTTTCCCCTGGGGTGGACGCAGCTCAAAAGCCATCTGAACAGCGACCGCCAGGGCGAAGCAACCGAATAACGTTTGCAAAAGCGGCCCTGATAGACGATCCGCCAGCCAGACTCCGAACAATGCGCCCCCCACGATACCCACCGTTAACAATCCCGCCAAGCGCCAGTGAACAGCGCCTTTGCGGTGATGGGCTCGGATCGAGGCAATAGAGGTAAAAACGATAGTCGCCAGAGAGGTGGCCACTGCAGAGTGGGTCAGGATGGCCGGATCGACCCCCTGAGCGGTAAAGCTGAGAATCAGCACCGGAACGATCAGTATCCCACCACCAATACCAAACAGCCCTGCCACCAGACCCGCGCATCCGCCAAGAATCATATACAGTGCTAGGGTGAGTAACATTCCGGCTCCGGCTGCTGTAAAAAGGGCCTATAGTACACTGCTGTCCCATAAATAGCAGTAAATGAAAAAGCCTGAATCCGAGTGAGTAAAATGAGAGTGCGACCAAACACTCTACTCACAAAGGATTCAGGCTTTGTCTCATCATAACACCGCGTTTCATCAGTTGCTCCAGCCCTTGTCCAGACATGATTTCGAGCGAACGGCCCGTGAGCATCATGTAGGGCAAAAGCTCCGTTCTGCTTCACGCTGGGATCAGTTCATTGGCATTGCGATGTCCCAGATTTCTGGCCGACAAAGCCTTCGAGATATCGAGTCCAGCCTCGCCAGTCAGCGGCATAAGCTCTACCACCTCGGAGCCAAGCCT
>NZ_AUAZ01000057.1 GCF_000428985.1 Marinobacterium litorale DSM 23545
AGTCTGGCGGCATCTTGCGCTTTGCGATTCTGAACTTGGATAACGGCTTTACCGTGACTGGCCGCCCCAGTGTGGCTGCTTCGCCTGAAAACGACAATGACGAAGTGGGCGTGAAGATCGCGGTCCAGAATGCCGTGTTTGAGCTGTGGCCCTTCTTGGGTTTCAAGCTGGTCCAGCAGCGGCACGAGCAGCAGTCATAACCCCACCACCAAGCCACGCCAGCCGGGGCTTTTCTTTGGAGGCAAATATGAGACCGATGGATCATTCAGTCGATAAAGAAGTGGTAGCCGATCTGACGGAAACAGATCTGTCGATCTCTGCCATCGCCAGGCGCCGCGGTATAAGCGGCCAAAAAGTACGGAAGATCGGTGCAATGTTTGGCGTTGATATCGATGAGCGCCGGGACCGCCTGGGTCATGTGAATCAGTTCAGCCAGGCCCAGATCGATGAGCGCAACGCGAAGATCGGGGCGGACTTGCTGAGCCTTGAGCACATGACGTTGGTGGAGATAGGTGAGCGCCACGGCGTATCCAGTACAACTGTCTATCACGTCGCCAAGAGGCTGGGCATAGATACCAAGGCGCGAAAGCGAATCAAGCAGACCGCATCATCCAATCGAGCAACTGGCGAGATACCCGGCAATCGCCGTTCAACCTACTGGCTCACACAGCCATTCACAGCGAGGCAGTCAGCATGACTACCCAGGTACTAACCGGCGATGTCGGTGATGAGCAGAAGCATGTGGGCGGCGATGATCTGATATTGGAGATCGGTCGCGGCATCGACCTGAGTGCGTCATCCCTGTCATTCAACCAGCAAATCAAGGCGAGCCGGGAAACCGGGCTCTGTGCTGATGGCCATCCGTGCGGAAAGCCAGAGCATCAGTTCGAGCAAGAGCACTGCGACTGGTGCCCGAATGCGCCGGAAATTCCGGATAGTTCAGACCATATTGCTGACGCCGGGGAAGTGGTCGGTATGGCCGCACTATACCCCGCCTACTACAAAGATGTGCGCCATCTTGATTCTGTCGACGTGTACCAGGTGCACAACCTATTCGGTATTGATGACCCTACCGGCTGTATCCATCACGCCAGCAAAAAGCTGCTGTTGTCCGGTGCCCGCACTGGCGGCAAGCCGAAACGGAAGGACATCCAAGAGGCTCGCGACACCCTGACGCGTTGGCTTGAGATTACGGAGGTACGCAATGTCTGAGCTGAAGCCTGTCGCGTGGCTGTACGAAGCTGTTGACGAATCTATCCGTGTGACCGATTACGAACAGTTTGCCGAGATGCACGGGCGCGATGTGACGCCGCTCTACGCCATTCCTGAAGGCTACGCGCTGGTGCCGGTTGAGCCTACGGACGCGATGGTAGATGCAGCGTTGGCTTGCGCAGACGACGAAAGCATCCCTGAAGATGCGTTTGCTCAATCAGCGTACCGCGCCATGATCACCGCCGCACAGGAGCAGGAGCAGTGAAATACGGATCCGTCTGCAGCGGCATCGAAGCCGCATCAGTCGCGTGGGAGCCTATCGGCTGGACGCCTGCATGGTTTGCGGAGATAGAACCCTTCCCGGCTGCCGTACTGGCGCACCACTGGCCCGACGTGGATAACCTGGGCGATATGACCCAGATCAGCCGCCGCATCCTTCTGGGCGAAGTTGAAGCGCCTGATGTACTGGTCGGTGGCACACCCTGTCAAGCCTTCAGCGTAGCGGGAATGCGCGAAGGGCTGGCCGATGAACGGGGCCAACTGACAATCAAATTTGTGGAGCTTGCCGATGCAATCGACGCTGTTCGACTTCGAGCCGGAAACTGCGAATCCATCATCGTCTGGGAGAACGTCCCCGGCGTCCTTTCCTCAAGCGACAACGCCTTCGGATGCTTTCTTGGGGCGCTCGCTGGGGATGGTCGCGAACTGCAGCCTTCAGGGAAGCGATGGACAAACGCTGGTTGTGTGTATGGACCCCAAAGAGCAGTCGCGTGGAGGGTTCTTGACGCCCAATATTTCGGAGTGGCCCAACGACGCCGCCGTGTCTTTGTTGTCGCAAGTGCTCGAGCAGACTTCGATCCAGCCGCGGTACTTTTTGAGCACGAAGGCGTGCGCCGGGATACTCCGCCGAGCCGAGAAAAGGGGCAAAGCACTTCCCACGATGTTGCACCAAGCCTTACTGCGTCAGGTCGAGGGGTCGAACGATGTGGAGACACCCGAGGGCAAGACCCTGTAGTTGCTATACCGATACTTGAGCCAGGGGCCAGAACGGGGAAAAGCACGACCGACATTCGGGCTGGTATCGGCATCGGGAAGACGGCGATCCGATGTTCACACTCCAGGCGGGCAAGCAGCACGGCGTAGGTTTCCGTATGCTGGCTTTCGGCGAGTACGCGGATGACGAAACCGCCTCTACCATGAAGGCTAGAGACTACAAGGATGCTACGGATTTGGCCGTTACCGTTTCACTGCGAGGCCGAGAGGGTGGCGCAACTGCTGAGCTGGGCGGGGATGTTGCCGGAACGCTTAGAGCTTCTTCTGGCGGTGGCGATAAACCTCACGTTCTGACTTCCCTGAAGCCTGTATCGGTTCACGGCACCCAAGACCCGTGCGTAAGCGATAAAGCCTTTGAGCTCGGTCGCAACAACGGCCAGGAAAACGTTTTGTTCGAGCCCCCGATGAAGGTTCGCCGTTTAACACCTCGGGAATGTGAGCGCCTGCAGGGATTCCCCGACAACCACACAAATGTCACGTACAGGGGAAAACCGGCAGCCGATGGGCCGCGCTACAAAGCGATCGGCAACAGCATGGCGGTGCCTGTCATGCACTGGGTCGGCAACCGGATAGATAGGGAGCGCACAGCATGACCCCATCAGAAATCAAACAGGCCAATACCCTGATCGAGGATATCGAGGCGCTGGAAGAACTGGCTACCAGTATCGGCAGCGCCGGTCTGATCGGCATATCGCTGACATTCAGGAACCGGGATGACGACAGAAAGATCGGCCCGCATGTGGCCGCCCTACTCCGCAATGCGCTGGAACAGGCAATCGCACAGGAGCGCCAGCAGCGGATCGAGAAACTGCGCGCCAGCTACGGCGTGGATACGGCGGCATAACAGGAGGTAAAGACAGTATGAACCACCCAACAGAACAGACATTCCTGAGCAGCGTTGAAAACCACTCCATGGAAGTGCATCAGGACTCAGGTCTATTCCGGCACCTGACATTCTCAAACAACGGCAGCTTTAACCAGATGTTCCATATCACCACCTGGCCGGGACACCTGTGTATCTCCGGCGATATGGGCTGCTACGTGTTTTCGCGCATCGATGACATGTTCCAGTTTTTCCGCTCAGGCGATGAACTGGCGATCAACCCCGGTTATTGGGCAGAAAAGGTACAGGCCGAAAGCGTGTTCGGCGGTGGCGTGAAGGAGTGGGATGAACTGGCCGCAGCGGATGCTGTTCAGCATCACTTTGATGAGTGGCTGGAGGCGAATGCTGATGAGCCTATCGCTGAGTCAGAGGCTATGGACGAGCTACACGATATGGTTGATCGCCTGAAGAGCCTTGCAGCAGAGGAGACGGAGTTTATTGCGGCCGTGAACAACTGGGATTCGGAATATGCCTACGGTTTCGGTCTGGTCGACTTCTGGGAGCACCGGATGGAGAAGTACACCTACCACTACATCTGGTGCTGTTACGCGATCGCCTGGGCCATTCAGCAATACGACCGGAGCAAGGAGGCCGCAGCAGCATGAATATTTGTTACCAATGCGGCGGATACGGCTGTCCGCACTGCAACAACCTGCCTCACTTGGCTGCCACCCACTGGGACTGGAAACGAGCCTGTCGGCAGGCGAATGGGCACAGGAGGCGGTAATGGATAAAGAACAGATCAAAGAACTTGCTCTCGCCAACGGCTTCAAGCTGAAGCGGCAGCAGGACGGCAGTATGGGCCTGAATCCGTATGTGTACGAGTTCGCGCAGGCGGTCGTTAAATCGCTCCTGCCGGATGCATCACTCGGGTGTTACGACCCTCCCAGCATGCACGAAATATTTCATTTGCCCGTTGGGGGTGAGCACTTCTCGATCAATGGCAACTGCAAAAAATCTATCTTTGATGACGGTGTTCGCCCAGGGGATGCGGTTGCTTACGCTGTAAATCATCACGACAACATGCGGGCTGCAAACATAACCTTGGCACAACAGAGAAACGAACAAGCCGCCGAGATTGAGCGGTTGCGCGGCGAACTGCATAGCAATCGCGTCGATTATACAGAGTCATATCAGGCGCTGAAGCAAGAACGGGATCAGTTGAAAGAACACTGTCGGGGCCAAGAGAAATTACTTTCATCAGGTATCGTTTATACCTACGCAGAACTCGCCGCCCACGATGCGGCCCTGATTGAGCGAGCCCGTCAATACGCTACCAGTCGAGTCGAAGAGCACGAGACTGCTGATCAGTACGACTGGGCGCTGGTGGAATTTACCGAGCAGCTACTCGGTAGCGCTGAGGAGGTGAAGCCATCCCGATTTCCAGACTGCGAAATCGAGTGCGGCGCTTATGGCACCTACTGCAAGTGTGCTGATGATGCTGCAGCTGAGGAGGTGAAGTCGTGACCGACACAATCACCGCATCCCCGCTCTGCTGGCCACCATCCCGCCCGCGCACACCGGCCAGCGAGCGCCAGCACGGGCGATTCGGTCGCCGGAACAGCAACAGCTGGGGTCGATCAGAACTGACGCTGGCACAGGCCCGTGATCGCGTGATTGAGCAGCTAGGCATGTTCACCCGAGTTGGCCAAAAATACCGGCATGACGATCTGATCATCAGTTCAGACCTCAAGTTGCGCAACGATGGCCTGCCCCGCTCCGGCCAGCACCAGCCAGACGATCCGGGCGTTGCCGTTTATTTCCAGCTCGACGGCCGCCAGTGGTGCATACCCTGCGATAACTACCTGCGCATTGAGGACAACTTGGCAGCAGTAGCAGCCACTCTCGAAGCGTTGCGCACACTGGAGCGCCACGGATCCGCAATGTTCGAAGCCGCGTTCACTGGGTTTACCGCTCTACCAGGGCCTGATCAGGTTGTCGGTCGCACCTGGCGGGACGTGCTGAATTACTACGGCAGCGATCTGGCCGAAGCCAAACGCCGATACATGCAGGCCCGGAAGCAGGCCCACCCGGACCATGGCGGCAGCACCGATCAGTACCACGAAGTTGAAACGGCCTGGCAGCAGGCACAGGAGGAACTGAAATCATGACAGGCAACAAATGGTTCCGAGCCCTGCCCTACATCGTCATAGCGCTGATAGCGCTGGCTGTGATCGGTGCTGGGTATGGGGTTTATGAGTGGGTGGTGGGATGAGCAATAACCACACCCTCACCCCCTACCACGGCGTCCGCATCTGCAACGACTGCGGCGCTGCATTACATCGGAACGGCGACTGGTATCTGGGCGGCTATAGGTCGCAGGCAGAGCCGCCCTGTACACCCTATCAACGATCTGATGAGTGGCTGGAGAGTGCCGAACAAATCGATCTGGAGATAACTCATGGATAACCGTATTACCGCATCCGGCATAACGATGGATGCCACGCCGGAACAGGTAGCAAAACGCCTGGCTAAATACTGGAGCACCTATAACGATCAACCTGGTGTTGCTGAGTACGGGGAAAAGACCGTTATCAATGACGCACTCTACGGGATCGGTATAGCGCTCAGCGATGAGTATCTGTGCGCCGATGGGTTCGCAAAATTTAAAGTGGATCTGAAGCAGTATTTAGATGGGTGTGCGTAACCAAACACCCCGCATTAGCGGGAGCGAACACCAGCGAGTTGTTATGCGAATTTAGAGGATTCAGAGATGACGACAATTGTTGAAAAATGCCCGGCTTGTTCTGGCGATGCCGTTGATAGAAGTGGCCATTGGCAATCTGTTGCGCCAAATGGTGATGAGCTGAACAGAAAGATATATGCCATCGAAAAGGCCGTGACGAAATACTATCTCGCACTCGACAATAGAGAGCATGGCGGGGGAGCTGAAAACAAGGCGTTTAATGAAATTCAGGAAATTCTCGGGATGAGTTGGAAGCGGGGAGAAACTGCTGCATTTTTGGAAGCGCACCCGAAGCTGAAACCGCTATACGCCTAACCCCCGTTTAACGGGGCGAGAAAGCGGAGCTTTTTAGCTCTCGATTGAAATGATTGTTAAAGGGCGAAACCATGAAAGTAAACATACTCTCCGATGGCCCAATTAAAAACTTCACTAAAGGC
>NZ_AUAZ01000058.1 GCF_000428985.1 Marinobacterium litorale DSM 23545
AAAATTGCCACGACTATTGAAATCGTTTTTTGGCCATCCGGATTTGGCTTATATCTCCGGGTAATGTTCGCTTACTTTATTTCGAATTAGTAAGTGCAAGGCTGTCCTTGCCCACCCTTAAGGCCACACCTTGAATTGCTGCCCGTTTCCAGATCCACCCCACCATAGTCAGCACCTGGAAGCGCGACCTATTGGAGAGCGCGTCCGACCTCCTCGAAGGCAAGAGTATAGTCGGTAAGCAATTCGATGAACTCAGCACGGACGAACTGTACCGTGAGATTCGCCGACTGACGGTGGAACGCAATTTTTGTTGCTTAAGCTCCTGGGTGGCTCGTTCCACTTTGGCTGAGCTCCATGTATTTCACAGAGCCCTTCGGAAAATCCTTGCGAACCAAAAGCACTTCATCAAACTGTCACGTCAGTGACACGACGGTGTCATCTCTCAGCTTTATCGTTCAATTGTAACTCGCAATACGGCGAGCTTATTTATTGCAAAAGGTGATCCTGTGGCCCCAACTCAATCAACCAATGTGATGCTTCGAGTCGAGAGTATGGGCGTAACCTACCCGGGAAACGTCCTCGCGCTCAAACCCACCAACGTTCACTTTCACAAGGGCGAATTCACCGTGCTACTGGGACTTTCAGGCGCGGGTAAATCCACTCTGCTTCGTTCACTGAATCACCTGGTTAAGCCCACAACCGGGAAGGTTGTGTCTGGCGAGTTTGGTGAACTGACCAACCGTAGAATCCTGCGACAGCACCGCAGCCGCACCGCCATGGTGTTCCAGCATCACCAGCTGATCGAACGATACACCGCGTTACAGAATGTGCTGACAGGCAGACTTGCGTATCACGGTACTTGGCGAGGCCTGCTTCCCCTGCCCCGGCAGGACCTGGAGTTGGCTCTGCAATGCCTCGACCGCGTAGGTCTGGCTGACAAAGCGCTTTCCCGAGTAGATCAGTTGTCCGGCGGCCAGCAGCAGCGGGTTGGAATCGCCAGAGCATTGGTGCAGCAACCATCCATGATTCTTGCCGATGAGCCCGTTGCCAGCCTGGATCCGGCCACTTCTGAAAAGGTACTCGGCCTACTGCGCGATATTTGTCAGGAAGATGGAATCACCGCGGTTATTTCCTTGCACCAATTGGAATACGCCCAGCGTTTTGCAGACCGGATCATCGGCCTTTCGAACGCTCATATCGTTTTTGACGATGCTCCTGAAAACCTGAAATCGAAACACCTGGACGAGATTTACCACCGTTCACCCAGCGTGGTAGCTGCGGAAGGCAAACCAGCCATCCATAAACCTAAGACCACCCCGATAACGACAGACGTACTGGAGATAGCACAATGAAGACAATGATTCACTCTTTGCTGGCTCTGATAATGATGCTCGGCATCCATTGGTCAGCCTATGCCGCAGATACAGACCCTGATCTTTTGAAAGTTGCCTTGCTGCCGGATGAGAACGCGTCAGAACTGATCAAGCGAAACCAACCTTTGAAGGATTACCTGGAAACCACTCTTGGTAAGGAAGTAGAACTGATTGTTACCACCGATTACTCCTCCATGATCGAAGCCATGCGTTTTGGCCGAATTGACCTGGCTTACTTTGGTCCGTTGTCCTATGTGATGGCCAAGAGTAAGAGTGACATTGAACCCTTTGCCGCCATGGTGGTAGACGGGAAGCCGACTTATCGCTCCATCATTATTGCCAATGCGGACTCTGGCGTTGGCTCCTTCGCGGATATCAAAGGCAAGAAAATGGCCTACGGTGACCGCGCATCCACTTCCAGCCACCTGATCCCCAAGACCGTACTCCTTGAGAAGGCAGAGCTCGAAGCCGGAAAGGACTATGAGGCTCATTTCGTCGGTAGCCATGACGCTGTTGCGGTTAACGTCGCCAATGGCAATGCCGACGCCGGAGGGTTGTCCGAAGTTATCTTCGAGCATGTGATGGACCTCGGTTTGATTGATCGGAGCAAGGTCAAAGTGCTGGGCTACAGCGGTGACTTTCCTCAATACCCCTGGGCCATGCGTTCGAACCTGGCCCCTGAGCTGAAGAGCAACATTCAGAAAGCCTTTCTGCAGATCGATGACCCGGAGATTCTCGACAACCTGAAGGCTGAGGGATTCGCGGCAATTACCGACGAAGATTACGATGTCATCCGCGCTATGGGTGGCCTGCTCAATCTTGATTTCGCAAAAATGTGAGGAGTGCCCCATGAACTATACAACGACGGAACCGGCGACTCTGTCGCCGGCCCCGTCGGCCTCCGTGCTGGATGAGCACGCGAAAGGCTGGCGGAAAAAACTCGGACAGTCGCTGTTAGTGCTGCTCATCATTTTTGTCGCAAGTTGGCACGTAGGGCTGCTCAATTTCAATACACTTGCCAATGGCGTGCCAGCCATAGGCACACTCATTGGCGAATCTCTTCCACCTGACTTCACCAATGTGGCCAGCTGGGTGTCGCCGTTAATCGACACGCTTGCGATGAGCATTGCCGGTACTGCCATTGCAGTAACCTTGTCTGTGCCACTGGCATTCCTGGCTGCGCGCAACACCTCTCCACATCCGGTGGTGTTCCAAGTAACTCGAACCCTTTTAAACGGTTTGCGTTCAGTCCCGGAACTGATCATGGGCATCATCTTCGTGGCTGCTGTTGGTTTTGGGGCGTTGCCTGGCGTACTGGCGCTCGGTCTTCACTCCATTGGCATGGTTGGAAAGTTTTTTGCCGAAGCGATTGAGCATGTAGATGAGGCGCCAGTGGAAGCGGCCGATGCTGCCGGCGCTACTCGCTTGCAGGTGCTCTATCACGCCGTGCTGCCACAAGTACTTCCTCAATTCGCGGACGTGTCCATTTATCGCTGGGAATACAATTTCCGTGCCTCGACCGTAATGGGCATGGTGGGTGCCGGTGGTATTGGCTTCGAATTGATGGGCTCGCTGAGAATCATGCAGTATCAGGAAGTCAGCGCCATTCTCATTGTCATCTTGTTGATGGTCACCGTCGTGGACAGTCTCAGTGGCCGCCTTCGTAAGAAATTCAAATAAGGACCATCTATGAAACCCAAGGTTGTGATAACCCATAAGATCCATGACAGTGTTCTGGATGAACTTGCCCAAGATTGCGAGCTGGTCACCAACCAATCCGGCGCCACGTTGCCCCAGGAGGAAGTGGCTGCGCGCGTTGCAGACGCTGATGCGATGATGGCGTTCATGCCAGACCGAGTTGGAGTGGAGTTCCTACAGGGGTGTCCGCGCTTGAAGGTGATTGGTGCAGCCCTGAAAGGCTATGACAACTTTGATGTGGATGCCTGCACGCGTCATGGGGTTTGGCTGACATTTGTACCGGATTTGCTAACCGTGCCTACTGCAGAGCTAACGGTCGGGCTGACGATCAGTCTCACCCGACAAGTCAAGGCGGCGGACCACTTCGTTCGATCCGGTGAATTTACTGGCTGGACACCACGCTTCTATGGGCAGGGGATCGAAGGCTCACGGATTGGTATTGTGGGTATGGGGGCCATCGGCCAAGCGGTGGCGCAGCGCCTGAACGGATGGGGAGCGGATTTAATCTATTCCCAGCCGGAACGTTTACCCGTGCAGCATGAGCAGGCACTGGGTTTGTCCCATACTCCCCTCAAGATGCTGCTGGCCCAGTCAGATATTGTGATCCTGGCACTGGCGCTCAATGAGCAAACCCTCCACACCATTAATCGCGAAACGCTAACAGGAATGAAACCGGGCGCATTCCTTATCAATCCCTGCCGTGGATCTGTGGTGGATGAGGGTAGTGTTCTGCAAGCGCTTCAATCCGGTCAGTTGGGGGGGTACGCCGCTGATGTGTTTGAGATGGAAGATTGGGCGAGAGAAGATCGTCCGAGGGAGATCGCCCAGGGGCTCAGGGCCCACCCCAACACGCTGTTTACTGCTCACATCGGATCGGCAGTCAGCCAGGTGCGTCTGGCTATCGAGCAACGCGCTGCTCGGAACATTCTGCAAGTGCTTCGGGGTGAGCGGCCGGGTGATGCGATCAATGATCCCAGTGGCCGCGAGAGCGGCCCATGCTGAATCTTGTCTGGCTGAAGAGTTTCGTGGCGGTGCTGGACCACAACGGGTTTCAGGCCGCAGCCCGCCAGTTGGACATCGCACAACCCACACTGTCCCAGCACCTTCAAAAACTCGAAAACCAACTTGGCGTTTTATTGGTCCACAGGGGGCGCTCTGGCTGTGAGCCAACCCGGGCTGCCTTAACCTTGTTGCCTTTTGCCCGAAGTCTGCTCCGGCTGGAGGAGCAGGCGAGATCTTCCATTATGGAGGCTCGACTTCGCGTTGGGGCGAGCTCCAATATTGGGATTTATATGCTCCAGCCCTACATCCGTCGTTACAAGGAGCTGGGCGTAGGGCCCGAGGTGGATGTGGTAATAGATTCCAATCCGACTATTGCACGGCATTTATCGGACGGTGAGCTGGACGTGGCGATTATGGAGTGGTGGCATGATCTACCCGGATTCCATGCTCAGGCGTGGCGTAACGAGCCCGTTGTTCTAATCGTTCCGCCTGGTCACCCGTTAGCCCGTCGAACCGATATCGACCGCGATACGCTGTCTAACATGGCTCTGATCGGCGGCGAACCCGGCACCGGCACTGGCCGGCTTTTGGCGACCTACTTCGGTGAGCATGGGCCATTTCCGACGGTATCTATGCAGCTGGGTAGCACCGAAGCCGTCAAGCAAGCGGTTAAGGTCGGACTTGGCGCATCGTTGGTGCTTGAAAGTTCTGTACGGGAGGAGGTCCAAAATGGAAGTCTGGTGGCTATTCCCGTGAGTGAGCCTGGCCTTAGCAAGGAGCTGATGGTGATTTATCCGAGCAGCCTGGACAAACACAGGCCAGTATACTCGTTTGTTGGGCATCTCTGTGAATAGCTATTGGGTCCACCTCACGCATATCTAGCTGGGAATGCAGATACTGAGCCTCACGCTCACTTCGACAACGCAGTATTCCGTCATCTGCATATCGGCAGAATGGGATATCCGGATGACGAACGGTCAGCCAACGATCCAATGCATAATGCAGAAACAGGTTTGCCAGAACTGGCGATAACGGGCCACCTTGTGGTGTGCCAACGTTCCGTCGTTCCTGCTTACCATCTTTCGTCTGCATCGGTGCCGTTAGGGAAATGGGATGGACTCCCCCTCCTATGGCATTTATGTGCCAGATTGGTAGTTGACTCAACCAATCGTAAAGAAGGAGCCCATCATGGAA
>NZ_AUAZ01000059.1 GCF_000428985.1 Marinobacterium litorale DSM 23545
GCCTTTAGTGAAGTTTTTAATTGGGCCATCGGAGAGTATGTTTACTTTCATGGTTTCGCCCTTTAACAATCATTTCAATCGAGAGCTAAAAAGCTCCGCTTTCTCGCCCCGTTAAACGGGGGTTAGGCGTATAGCGGTTTCAGCTTCGGGTGCGCTTCCAAAAATGCAGCAGTTTCTCCCCGCTTCCAACTCATCCCGAGAATTTCCTGAATTTCATTAAACGCCTTGTTTTCAGCTACCCCGCCATGCTCTCTATTGTCGAGTGCGAGATAGTATTTCGTCACGGCCTTTTCGATGGCATATATCTTTCTGTTCAGCTCATCACCATTTGGCGCAACAGATTGCCAATGGCCACTTCTATCAACGGCATCGCCAGAACAAGCCGGGCATTTTTCAACAATTGTCGTCATCTCTGAATCCTCTAAATTCGCATAACAACTCGCTGGTGTTCGCTCCCGCTAATGCGGGGTGTTTGGTTACGCACACCCATCTAAATACTGCTTCAGATCCACTTTAAATTTTGCGAACCCATCGGCGCACAGATACTCATCGCTGAGCGCTATACCGATCCCGTAGAGTGCGTCATTGATAACGGTCTTTTCCCCGTACTCAGCAACACCAGGTTGATCGTTATAGGTGCTCCAGTATTTAGCCAGGCGTTTTGCTACCTGTTCCGGCGTGGCATCCATCGTTATGCCGGATGCGGTAATACGGTTATCCATGAGTTATCTCCAGATCGATTTGTTCGGCACTCTCCAGCCACTCATCAGATAGCTGATAGGGCGTACAGGGCGGCTCTGTCTGTGACGTATATCCACCTAGATACCAGTCGCCGTTACGGTGCAGGGCAGTACCGCAGTCGTTGCAGAGCTTTACGCCGTGGTAGTGGGAGAGGGTGTGTTTATCGCTCATCCCACCACCCACTCATAAACCCCATACCCAGCACCGATCACAGCCACCACAATCAGCGCTATGACGATGTAGGGCAGGGCTCGGAACCATTTGTTGCCTGTCATTACGTAAGCTCCTAGCCTTGATACGGGAGCTCAAGGATTTCGTAACCGTTCGTTGAGCCACCAAATCCTGAATCGATTGGATGGTTCTTGCTCCATGCCTCATATTCCGAATCGAATGCGTCCCATTCCTCCTCGCCGTCCGTATCTGGGCAGGGAGGTTTTGAGCGGTCATACTCGATAGCTTTGGCTTGAAGCGTTTTAGCTTCTTCATTGCTGCCAAATACCTTCAGCGGATGGATGCCCTCTGGAAAGCAGTCCTCGCACAATACGAATACGGTGCTCACGACTTCACCTCCTCAGCGCTGGCGCTGGTGCGGAGTTGGGTGGCGCGATCAATCAGGCGGCGCACGAAATGCATTTGCCAGTTATAAGTACTGCTTCCGCGGGATTTGTTTTCATGCTGCGATGGCAGCCCGCTAGCTTCTACTGCAAGCTCGTTTGCTACTCGCTCAAGCACCTCAGCTTCGTGGGCGGCTAGCGCTTTATTTGGCGAGTTAATGACGGACTCTAACTCGTCGGCCTTTTCATGCCATCCTGATAGGCTGCTCGTAGCCCTCATTAGCCTCAAGGCGTCAGTTATAAGCTGAGAGTTTACAACTGCTTTCAACTGATCCCGCTCTTGCTCTGCCAAAATCAACCGAACATTTGCGTCAGCAGCCGCGTCGATTTCTTTGTTCAGCTTTCCACGCAACCGCTCAATCTCGGCAGTCAGTTGATCGTTGGCGGCCCGCTCACTTTCCAGAGCTTCCGGCGAAGATTCCGCCCGCAGTCGCTTTGCCTCTTCAAGTTGTAGGTTGCTTGCCCGTTTAGCTGCATCCATGCCGGTTTTGGCAGCGGCAGCTTGCTTTTTCAGGGCCGCGTTTAGCCGCTCAATCTCGGCGGCTTGCTGATCGATAGTGACCTGCATTTCTCCGACTGTGCGGCCCACTGCTTTTGCTGATTCGCTCATCACCAATCAACCCCCTCGCAATCGAATACATGGCCGCAGTTTCCGCACTGGATATCAGCAACACGGACGGCCCCATGGGCCTCTGCCCAGCATTTACCATCTGTCGGGCATAGCTGTTTAATCAGTGCGCCGTCGTCGTTGTGATCAACGCCTGATGTGTCATCTACATCCAGCAGGTTAATTCCGGTATTGCACACCGGGCACTCAACCCATGCATCAATAGTTAGCGCTATTTGTGGTTTGCTCATCTCACCCTCCGCTTATGCCCATTCGCCTGACGGCAGGCTCTACGCCAGTCCCAGTGTGTGGGGGTCATGCTGTCTCTACCTCCCGGCGCTCATACTGCATTTCAATCGGCGAATAGACCGGATCGCGTGGTACGTATAGCTTGCTAATTTCTTGCCTGTCCGTGAATGCCTTGATGGCGCGAGTCGCTAGCTTGAAAACTTCTCGTCGCCCACCTTCGCCCGCAAGTAGAGTTCTTGAATCAGTTATGAGCTTTTCGCGCAGACGTATTACCGCGACCCTGTTTGAATCAGAAGCGAACCCGCTAATCAGCGACTCGCAAAAGTCGATAAGATCAGCCGTATCTACTTGCTGATAGGCGCAAGCAACAGCGGCCTTCACAGGGGCGGATGTAACACCCTTACGGTGCACAGACAGATGGTGGCACGCAAACTGGATGGCCTCCTTATTCTGCTCGCAGTATTCAACCGCCTGGATCGGCGATAAGGTCGAGCAGCGGCCTTTGGAGCTTATGCGGTGAAGGAAGTTGGCAATCGATACCTCGTCTTTTCCGACCCATGTTGATAGGTCGCCAATCCTGATTGCATCAGTCGTCTTTCTAGCTCTAAGCGTATCAATAGCCGCTCCTGCCGGTTTTGTGATACCGAACGTAACTAGGAATTCAGTCGATACGCCGGACTCAATAATGGCCGACAGTCGATGCTGTCCATCAGCAAGAGATCCATCCTCATAGAACGCGATGCCCTGGTGTGTTTTTTGCCAGTTGCCATTGCGCATATCGGCGGCGTACACCCTGACCCGCTCCGATGATAGCTTTCGGTTGGTGGTGTTCTTTTTCAGCCACTCTCTGGCTTGCTCGGGAGTTACTGTCATGTTTACCGTATTCACCCCTAAATCCTCCTCTCTGATAGCCGACTGACTGACTCAAGATCGGCCTCTAATTCATACCCGGACCGCGTCAGCTTGAACCGTTCATCGCCCACGCAGCCGTAATACTGGCCAGCGTAGAACTGATAACCAGACGGGCCGCTGAAGTAGGGTGCTGCCTGCTCCATCGCGTGACGTAGCTGGGCTATAGCCTGTTCTCGGGTGAGCTGCGGCTGCTTGAATTGAGTTAGTACGCCCATTAGGTTTTCTCCCGTGCCTCAGCCAGCGCCGCATTCAATGCCGCTTCCATATCCCCGAATGGCATGTGAGCCTCTTCGGCAGCTTCGACCATGGCAGGCGTAACGGTGGTTAATCGATCGATCACCCGCAGCGCGCGCTCAAGCTCGATGCGGCGACCGTTAGCCCGTGCTCGGACAACTTCGTTTTTGCCGTGCTCGGTGATCCGGGTGGTACGCTCCAGGTCATCGCGCATCTGTTGGATGGTTTCGTTCAGGTTCATGACTGCTGATCCTCCTGTGCGGCGGTGATCTCCGGCAGGTTCTCAACCAGCACCCAGGCTGTGACTTCTCTCCACCAAGCTCGGGTGTTGTCGTCGTGATCGAAGTGGTAGGGCTCTACCCAATCCTCACTGTGGTCACTGCCGTCTCGCGTGTACGTGACGTGCTGCCACACTCCGCGAAGTGCGACCAGAATTGGCTGGCCGTAGGGCGGTCGCTTATCGGGAGACTCAACCGGCACCACCACATACCCCTCCGGCACCGTCGCCTGCTGCGCCTCCCGGAGCAGCTTTATCGCGTAAGCCCCAAGAGCTATCCCGGCCTCGCGCACCGATTCGGGAATGTCGTCGTCGAGGGTGGCTCGTGCGAAATAGACAGCCTTGGCGTGGATGGTCCGGCTCAACTCATCCCATCCGCACGGATACGGGCAGGGCTTCAGCTCAGACATTGCGTACCTCCGTAATCTCAAGCCAACGCGTCAGGGTGTCGCGAGCCTCTTGGATGTCCTTCCGTTTCGGTTTGCCGCCAGTGCGGGCGCCGGACAGCAGTAGCTTTTTGCTGGCGTGATGGATGCAGCCGGTAGGGTCATCAATGCCGAATAGGTTGTGCACCTGGTACACGTCGACAGAATCAAGATGGCGCACATCTTTGTAGTAGGCGGGGTATCGTGCGGCCATGCCGACCACTTCCCCGGCGTCGGCAATATGGTCTGAACTATCCGGAATTTCCGGACTGTTGGTCGGGCTCGCCATCAACACTAAATCCTCATCTGCACAGAGATTGCATTGCAGTCTGTCGCCATCGCGCAGTAGATCGCCACAGTCGATACAGACCGGCTTGCCCACATGCTCCTGCTCATCACCGACATCGCCGGTTAATACCTGGGTATTCATGCTGACTGCCTCGCTGTGAATGGCTGTGTTAGCCAGTAGGTTGAACGGCGATTGCCGGGTATCTCGCCAGTTGCTCGATTGGATGATGCGGTCTGCTTGATTCGCTTTCGCGCCTTGGTATCTATGCCCAGCCTCTTAGCGACATGATAGACAGTTGTACTGGATACGCCGTGACGCTCACCTATCTCCACCAACGTCATGTACTCAAGGCTCAGCAAGTCCGCCCCGATCTTCGTGTTACGCTCATCGATTTGGGCCTGGCTGAACTGATTCACATGACCCAGGCGGTCCCGGCGCTCATCGATATCAACACCAAACATGGCACCGATCTTCCGTACTTTTTGGCCGCTAATACCGCGGCGCCTAGCGATGGCAGAGATCGACAGATCTGTTTCCGTCAGATCGGCTACCACTTCTTTATCGACTGAATGATCCATCGGTCTCATATTTGCCTCCAAAGAAAAGCCCCGACTGGCGGGGCTTGGTGGTGGGGTTATGACTGCTGCTCGTGCCGCTGCTGGACCAGCTTGAAACCCAAGAAGGGCCACAGCTCAAACACGGCATTCTGGACCGCGATCTTCACGCCCACTTCGTCATTGTCGTTTTCAGGCGAAGCAGCCACACTGGGGCGGCCAGTCACGGTAAAGCCGTTATCCAAGTTCAGAATCGCAAAGCGCAAGATGCCGCCAGACTCAGACCGGTGGCGCACGATCTCAACGCTCTT
>NZ_AUAZ01000060.1 GCF_000428985.1 Marinobacterium litorale DSM 23545
ATCTACGCCGGTAACGCCATCGCCACCGTGCAGTCGCAGGATGCGATCAAAGTGATCACCGTGCGCACCTCGGCGTTCGACAAGGCTGCGGCCGAGGGTGGCAGTGCTGCCGTGGAAACACTGGACACCGCCTGTGATGCCGGCACATCCAGCTTTGTCGGTGAAGAGCTGGTCAAATCCGACCGCCCCGACCTGACCGCGGCCCGTGTCGTCATCTCCGGTGGCCGAGGCATGGGCAACGGCGAGAACTTTGCCCTGCTGGAAAAAGTGGCCGATAAACTGGGTGCCGCCATCGGTGCTTCCCGTGCGGCGGTGGATGCCGGTTTTGTGAGCAACGACCTTCAAGTGGGCCAGACCGGTAAGATCGTAGCCCCCGAGCTCTATATTGCTGTCGGTATCTCCGGTGCCATACAGCATCTGGCGGGGATGAAAGAGTCCAAAGTGATCGTGGCGATCAACAAGGACGAAGAAGCGCCGATCTTTCAGGTGGCCGATTACGGACTGGTGGGGGATCTGTTTGAGGTATTGCCGGAGTTGGAGTCGAAGCTTTAAACCACTCTGACAACGCGGAGCCGTCTAAGTCAGCAGTGCTCGGCCAACAGGGCTACTGTGCACTGACACGCTGTGAACCCATCCCTGGGCGCTCGACTGCCGCCGTCCCTGGCGGCAGACGGTCAGTGAACAGCAACCCTGCTGTCCTATGCGAGTCTGCTGCCACACCCTGCACAGGGGATAGATGGGTTCGGAGAACCTGAACAGGCCCGGGACTTAGAGAACCCCTTCCGTGCAGCCGAGCATCGCAGGTTGGCAGCGGTAAAGGGGCCGGATGTTTGAGGCGAAGCCGAGTTTCCGGCACCGCGCTGACAGCTGAGACGCACAGGGGAGTCGGCGCAGCCGACCCAACGACAGGGGCGGCTTGGGATTGTTAAGGGACTTGTCCGCACAAGTTCCTTAACTCGCCCCCGGCGAAAACCGGCTGCCAAATGAAGGATTTACAGCGTGTCCCGAAAAAGCTAACTCCTTTCGGTTCCGCCGCTTAAAAATCAAGATATAAGGTGCCCAGATAGCTAGGGCACGATAAATAACAAGAGGTATGTATGCGCGAATCCATGGAATTTGATGTCGTTATCGTCGGAGCCGGGCCCTCCGGCCTGTCCGCTGCCTGCCGCCTGATGCAGCAGGCGCAGGAGGCTGAGCAGGAGCTGACCGTCTGCGTGGTCGAGAAAGGCTCCGAGGTGGGCGCGCATATCCTCTCCGGTGCGGTGATCGAATCCCGTGCGTTGGACGAGCTATTTCCCAACTGGAAAGACGCTCCTGTGGAGAGTCGCGCTCCACTGAATACCCCGGTTACCGCCGATGAGCTCTATCTGCTCAAGAGCGACAGCGCTGCCAAGAAACTGCCCAACGCCCTGATCCCCAAGACCATGCACAACACCGGCCATGGCCTGAACAACTACGTGGTCAGTCTGGGTAATCTTACCCGCTGGCTGGCGGAGCAAGCTGAAGGCCTGGGCGTAGAGATCTTCCCCGGCTTTGCGGCCGCCGAGGTGCTGTACAACGACGATGGCAGCGTTAAGGGTATTGCCACCGGTGATATGGGCGTTACCGCTGAAGGTGAGCAGGGTCCCAACTACATGGAGGGGATGGAGCTGCACGCCAAGTACACCCTCTTTGCCGAAGGCTGCCGCGGTCATCTGGGCAAACAGCTGATCAGTCAGTTCAAGCTCGATACTGAAGCCGATGCCCAGCACTACGGTATCGGTATCAAGGAGCTCTGGGATATCGATCCGGCCAAGCATCAACCGGGGCTTGTGGTGCATGGTTCCGGCTGGCCGCTTGAAGGCGATACGACCGGTGGGTTCTTCCTCTATCACCTGGAGAACAACCAGGCGGTGGTGGGTCTGATTGTGGATCTGAACTACACCAACCCCTGGCTCAGCCCCTTCGACGAGTTCCAGCGTCTCAAACACCATCCGGTGCTGTCCCAGCATCTGGAAGGCGGCAGCCGGGTGGCTTATGGCGCGCGCGCCATCACCAAGGGCGGCTTCAACGCCCTGCCCAAGATGACCTTCCCCGGTGGACTAGTGATCGGGTGTGATGCCGGGACGCTGAACTTTGCCAAGATCAAGGGCACCCATACCGCGATGAAATCCGGCATGCTGGCGGCGGAAGCGGTGTTCGAAGCGATTCAGGGCGGCAGTGAAGGCGGCACTGAACTGACAAGCTTTGCCGATAAGTTCAAGAATTCCTGGGTCTACGATGAGCTGTTCCGCTCCCGTAACTTTGGTCCGGCCATGCACAAATTCGGACCGATCCTGGGCGGGGCGTTCAATTTTGTCGATCAGAACCTGTTCGGCGGCAAGCTGCCGATCACCCTGCATGATGACAAGCCGGACTATGCTCAGATGAAACCGGCGGATCAGTGCACCAAGATCGACTACCCCAAACCGGATGGCACGCTCAGCTTCGATAAGCTCTCCTCGGTGTTTATCTCCAACACCAACCATGAGGAAGATCAGCCCTGCCACCTGAAACTGGCTGATCCGACGATACCGGTCAGCAAGAACCTGCCTACCTATGCCGAGCCTGCGCAGCGCTACTGCCCGGCCGGGGTGTATGAGGTCGTGGAGGAGGAATCCGGGCCCAAGTTCCAGATCAATGCGCAGAACTGTGTGCACTGTAAAACCTGCGATATCAAAGACCCGGCGCAGAACATCACCTGGGTGGTACCCGAAGGCGGTGGCGGCCCCAACTATCCCAATATGTAATTTGTTAGTGCCATCAACAATAAATGCCAGTCGGGGTTTACAATTTTGTAAACTCCGATAAATTGGTTTGATAAAGACGCATAACAAATACAAAAAATGACAAAAAAACGCCTCATCGACCGTTTTAACCTGCGGTCACGCCTCCATTTCGATATACAAAAGGGACATATCTGGCTCGATCAGAACCGGATGTTTCTTTTACACGCCTCTGCGTTTGCCGAGCTGCGGCGCGACCTCATCGAAAACTACGGTATCGAAAAAGCCAAAGGGACCCTACTGCGCATGGGATTCGTCTCTGGCCAGCAGGATGCAAGCCTGGCCTATAAGCTGTATGGCGAAGGGGATAACTACGACGTTTTCCGGGTAGGGCCTGAACTGCACGGGTTTGAAGGTGTAGTAAAAGCCGAGGTGACCGATGCGGATATTGATTGGGAAGCCGGTGTTTTTTATGGTCGCGCAGTTTGTGACGAGTCTCTGGAATCCGAGTGCCACACGCGAGTCTTCGGTGTCGGAGATCATGCAGTATGCTGGGCACTGGCAGGCTATGCGTCCGGTTATGTAACGGGTTTTTTCAAGCGGTTTATTGTCTTCAAAGAAGCGGAATGTACGGCCAAGGGCGACGATCACTGCGTCCTGATCGGTAAACCGGCTGAAGCCTGGGATGATCAGGAGTACGTTGATCTGTTTCGTCCCGAGCAGGTTGAACAGGATCTGGTGGCCATAGAACGGGAACTCAAAGAGCTTCGCGGAAAACGTGCTAAAGCGCCGGAACAGGGAAATCTGGTTGGCGAATCGGCTGGTTTCAAGCAATGCTTCGATATGCTCAGCAAAGCGGCGAAAGCCCCCATCTCAGTGCTGATACTGGGCGAAACCGGGGTTGGTAAGGAGGTGTTCGCCAAATGGCTGCACGAAAATAGCGATCGTAGTGAAGGGCCGTTCGTTCCCATCAATTGCGGTGCGATTCCCAGTGAATTGATCGAAGCAGAGCTATTCGGTGTCAGTCAGGGGGCTTACACAGGGGCTCAGCAATCCCGACCGGGCAAGTTTGAACGGGCTGATGGCGGTACGCTGTTTCTGGATGAATTGGGTGAGCTTTCGTTAGCGGCTCAGGTTAAGCTCTTGCGCGTGCTACAAACCGGTGACGTTGAGCGCTTGGGCGATGGCAAAATTCGTAAGGTCAATGTTCGACTTGTTGCCGCGACTAACGTGGATCTGAACCAGCAAATAGAGGAGGGGAATTTCCGCTCGGACCTCTACTATCGGTTATCAGCCTACCCGGTGGAGATACCGCCTCTGCGTGAACGTGTGTCCGACATAAAACTGTTGGTCAGAGCGATGATCGACAAATACGCGCCGGTGTATGACAAAACAGTGCGGGGTGTTACCGATGAGGCCATGAGTGAGCTGAGCCACTATGACTGGCCCGGTAACGTCCGTCAGCTTGAGAACGTTATCGAACGTGCGGTGCTTTTGCTCCCTGAAGATGGGTATATCAGTCTGGAGCAGCTCAAGCTCAACAGGGAGAAAAAGATGGTTGCCTCGGTCAATACTGACGGAGTTGTCAGCGAGGATCGGCTTGCTCAGTCGGGAGACTATTACGAAAAACTGAGCGATCAGGAATTAAAACTGCAACGCCACGAAGACCGATTGCTGGATGAAGCGATGAAGCGGGCTGGAGGTAATGTTTCCGAGGCTGCCAGGTTACTGGGCCTCACCCGGCGTCAGGTGGCCTACAAACTCTCCAAGCGTTAAATGCTCAAAAATCATTGTTCACTATGGAAGCTGTGATTAAGTCCGCGATACCGGGCTGATCCTCTATTCTTATCGGAGTGGCTCCTCAGGAGCGAGGATTTACCTGTCTTAGGTCGGTCATAACTGTCCTTTAAGGCAGTTCAGACGGATTAACCCTGTGCTCTCAACATCTGATCCACACGAACAACGTTGGCCAGCGCAAATAGCATCGCCAGTTTGCCGTCGTTTTTCTTCAGGCCGCGATAACGTGCTTTTACAAAGCCAAACTGGCACTTGATGATCCGGAAGGGGTGCTCCACTTTTGCCCGCACACTCGCCTTGAGATATTCGGTGCGGATTCTGACTTTGTTGATGCGGGGATGCTTTTTCAGAGCTTGGAGCGTCCCCGGTCTTTCTGCGATGTGCCAATCAGCTCGAACATGCTTCAACTCATCCCGTTTCTCCGCGCCACGGTATCCCGCGTCCGCGAAGATAAAGGACTCATCACCATGCAGTACATGACCGGCCTGATTAAGATCGTGCTCATGAGCCGCTGTCGTCGTGAAACTGTGAGTGACTCCGGTTCGCGCATCAACACCGATATGCGCCTTCATTCCAAAGTGCCAGTCATTGCCTTTCTTGGTCTGATGCATCTCCGGGTCACGCTCACCGGTTTTGTTTTTG
>NZ_AUAZ01000061.1 GCF_000428985.1 Marinobacterium litorale DSM 23545
GGAACTCAACTACGGAGTCGATCTATCAACCATCTGAGGGTGGTATCAGATTGATGGGGTGAAGGTGCCCCATCAACCATTAAATCCGTATACCCCGCATTACCTTTTGATCGCCGGTGGTATTGGGATAACACCGATCTTGTCCATGGCACGGGCTTTGGATCAGCAGGGAGCGTCGTTCGAGCTCCACTACTTATGCCGGTCATCGGGTCGCGCGGCTTTTTTCGATGAAATGAGCACAGCCTTTCCCAGCCAGGTGAGGCTCTATACCGATGATCAACCGCCTCAGTTTGATGCGGTTACCGCCTTTTCGGGCGCAACGGCGGATACAGGCCTCTATATCTGTGGGCCCCAGGGACTGATCGAGGCGCTTGAGAACCAGGCGCTTGAGCTGGGTTGGGCACACGAACAGATTCACTACGAACTGTTCAATCGTAGCGATAGCCTGACACATGAATCGGATAACCGATTCGAGATAGCCTTGATTGATACCGACACGGTGATCCATGTTGAGGCTGACGAAACAGCACTTGAAGCGCTGATGCGATCCGGCTTCGAGGTGCCTTGTTCCTGCGAACAGGGGGTCTGCGGGTCCTGCCTTCTGGAGGTGGTCGATGGACTACCGGATCATCGCGATATGTTCCTCACCGAGCAGGAGAGGGAAGAGAACAGCCGCTTTACACCCTGTTGTTCCAGGTCGCTTTCTCCTCGGTTAACGGTTCGGCTGCCCTGATATCAGTGGTCGGAAGAGAGAAAATGCTTCTGAAGCTGGCCTTCCAGTTCCCGGTTAAAGTGCTCTGCTGACTGCATATGCTCGAGCATCAGCTGTCGTGCGGCCTGAGCATCTCTGGCGCGAAAGGCTTCGAGCAGCTTGGTGTGGTATTCGAGATTGGCGCAGGAAAACTCCTGCTGCTCCGGGAGCTGGGCTTTCTTGAAGATGACCAGGTCCCGGATCATGTCGTTAATAAAGCGGCCTATAAATGCCAGCATCACGTTGTCACAGCGTTGAGCCAGCACGACATGAAATTCAAGCTCGGCGATGCGCTGTTCCATCCGCTCATCAAAACTTTGGGCAGGTGCACGGCAGCGTTCTACCAGTGCTTCGAGTTTGGCCAGGTCATCTTGGTTGAGCCGTTCGGCGGCGAGCGCTGCAATCTCCGGTTCAACCAGCGTTCTCAGCGCATAGATCTCCGGGCCGGAAGGCTGTTCGAAGTGGAGAAAGTTGCGCAGTAGCTGGCTCGCTTTCTCATAGGGGACACGTTCCAGGATCGCACCGCCATTGGGGCCGGTACGGATCGATACCAGACCCTGAACCTCCAGTGATTTCAGCGCTTCTCGCACGGTACCTTTTGAGCACTCGAACTGCTCGATCAACTCCTTTTCATTGGGTAAGCGGTCGCCGGGCTGCTTGCCGTTAACGACCACCCAGCGTTTGATCGATTCAACGATCTGATCGGCGCGCTTGATCCGTTTTGGGCTGACAAAATCTTGTTGATTCATTGGCTCTTAGCTGGCTGGAAGGAGGCGTAATCCTGACATAAAGCAAGGAATTTTGCGATCCGGGTTGTGTAGGTCTATTTATTATTATAAATAGTATAATTGAATTTATCGGGCCGGGGGTATCGATGATCCTCGTCCCTTCAATTACCCAACTGCTGCGGTGCTCTCAAGTTCCGGGGGCACAGCCGAAAATCGAGTCGATGGAGAGATAACATGGCCGGATCCACGAATTTTAACTGGGAAGACCCGCTGTTCCTGGAACATCAACTGACAGAGGAAGAGCGCCAGATTCGCGACGCAGCATATGCCTACTGCCAGCAGGAGCTGCAGCCGCGCGTGCTCAGTGCGTACCGTGAAGAGCGCTTTGATCGTGAAATCATGACCGAGATGGGTGAGATGGGCCTGCTCGGCGCGACTGTGGCCGAGGAATACGGTGGCAGCGGGTTGAACCATGTGGCGTATGGTTTGATCGCCCGTGAAGTCGAGCGGGTGGACTCCGGTTATCGCTCCGCCATGAGTGTGCAGTCGTCTCTGGTGATGTTCCCCATCGAAGCCTACGGCTCCGAAGAGCAGAAACAGAAGTTCCTGCCACGCCTGGCCAGTGGTGAGCTGGTGGGTTGCTTTGGTTTGACCGAGCCTGACCACGGTTCCGACCCGGGTTCTATGAACACGCGGGCAAAGAAAGTGGATGGCGGTTACCGCCTGACCGGCCAGAAGATGTGGATTACCAACAGCCCCATTGCCGACATTGCGGTTGTCTGGGCGCGTTCCGAAGCCCATGACGGCAAGATCAAGGGCTTTATCGTTGAGCGTGGTAGCGAGGGTTTTTCCACCCCGAAGATTGAAGGCAAGCTCAGCCTGCGGGCGTCGATTACCGGTGAAATCGTTCTGGATGATGTCTTTGTTCCGGAAGAAAACCTGCTGCCCAATGCCAGCGGCCTTGGCGGGCCTTTCGGCTGTCTGAACAAAGCACGGTTTGGTATCGCCTGGGGCACCCTAGGAGCTGCCGAGTTCTGCTGGCATGCAGCGCGTCAGTACACGCTGGACCGCAACCAATTCGGTCGTCCGTTGGCCGCCAACCAGTTGATTCAGTTGAAGCTGGCGAATATGCAGACCGAGATCAGCCTTGGCTTGCAGGCCGCACTGCAGGTGGCGCGTCTGATGGACAGCAACAGCTGGGCACCCGAAATGGTCTCTCTGATCAAGCGCAATAACTGCGGCAAGGCGCTGGATATCGCCCGGCTTGCCCGCGATATGCACGGGGGTAATGGTATTGCCGACGAGTATGGCGTCATGCGCCATATGGTGAATCTGGAAACCGTTAACACCTACGAAGGTACCCACGACGTTCACGCGCTGATTCTGGGCCGTGCTCAAACCGGGATCCAGGCGTTCTGCTAATAACCGGAGCTCAAGTAAGCGCTGCTCAGGAGGAGATCATGGACAAACCGCTGACTGGAATACGCGTACTCGATCTTTCGCGGATCCTTGCAGGACCCTGGTGCAGTCAGCACCTGGCCGACATGGGGGCGGAAGTGATCAAGGTGGAGCATCCCCAGCGGGGCGATGATACCCGTGGCTGGGGGCCTCCGTTTCTGGACAACACGCGGGATGCCGCCTATTACCTCTGCGCTAACCGGGGGAAGCAGTCAGTGGCGATCGATATCGCCCAGCCGGAAGGACAACGACTCGTTAAAGAGCTGGTTAAATCCTGCGACGTGGTACTGGAGAACTTCAAGGTTGGAGGGCTCAAACGCTACGGACTGGATTATGAAAGTCTGAAAGCGGTGAAGCCTGATCTGATCTATTGCTCTATTACCGGATTCGGCCAGGATGGCCCCTACGCCAACCGGGCGGGTTACGATTTCCTCCTGCAGGGGATGGGGGGCTTGATGGGGGTGACCGGTAAGCCGGACAGCGAGCCCGGTGGAGGGCCGGTGAAGGTGGGTGTTGCCGTGACCGATCTGTTTACCGGCATGTACGCCGCCACCTCCATCCTTTCCGCACTGATTGGCCGTGATCGAACCGGTGAGGGTACCTGTATCGATGTGTCCCTGATGGATGTGCAGGTGGGTGTGCTGGCTAACCAGGCCCTTAATTACCTGACCTCCGGCAAGTCGCCGGGACGTCTGGGCAACGCACATCCCAATATCGTGCCCTATCAGGCGTTTGCAACTCAGGATGGCCACATCATTTTGGCGGTCGGTAACGACACCCAGTTCCAGCGATTCTGCAACGTAGCCGGTTTGCCCGCGCTGGGACAGGATGAGCGCTTTGCCACGAACCGTAAGCGGGTTGAAAACCGGGCATTACTGATACCGGAAATTGAGCGTCGGATTGCGGAACGGCCCAGTGAATTCTGGCTTAAAGCGCTGGAGGAGGAGGGGGTTCCCTGCGGTCCGATCAATACCATGGATCAAGTGTTCGCGGACCCACAGGTGCAGCACCGGAACATGAAAATCACTCTTCCCCACGATAAAGCGGGGGAAGTGAATCTGGTCAGCAATCCGGTGCGTTTCGGTCAAACAGCGTTAAACGCCGAGAGCCCACCGCCCGGTTTGGGCGAACATACCTTTGAAGTGATTCGACGCCTTGCTCCTGAACAGGCAGACCAGCTGGAGTCCCTCTGCGCTCAGGGCATCATTCGATAGTTTGACATATAGAAAGAAGAGTTTTTAACGGATATGAAAGTACTAGTCAGCGTAAAGCGCGTAATCGACTACAACGTCAAGGTCCGCGTCAAAGCCGATAACTCCGATGTGGATCTGGCCAACGTCAAAATGGCCCTGAACCCCTTCTGTGAGATCGCCGTGGAAGAGGCGATCCGGCTCAAAGAAGCCGGCGTGGCCACGGAAGTGGTTGTTGTGTCCATCGGCCCCAAAGCGGTTCAGGAACAGCTGCGCACCGCTATGGCATTAGGCGCCGATCGTGCCATCCAGATCGATACCGACGAACTGCCAGAGCCTTTGAACGTAGCTAAATTGCTGGCGAAAGTGGTTGAGGAAGAGCAGCCGGGCCTGGTGATCCTCGGCAAGCAGTCGATCGACTCCGACAACAACCAGACCGGCCAGATGCTGGCGGCGCTGACCGGCCGTCCCCAGGGTACCTTTGCCTCCGCCGTGAAAGTGGAAGACGGCAAAGCACGGGTCACCCGGGAAGTGGATGGCGGTCTTAAAACCGTCGCTCTGGAACTGCCCGCCATCGTCACCACCGACCTGCGCCTGAACGAGCCGCGCTACGCCAAACTGCCGGACATCATGAAGGCCAAGAAAAAGCCGCTGGATGTGAAAACCCCGGCTGATCTGGGTGTGGAACTGAAAACCCACATCACCCAGCTCAAGGTCGAAAGCCCGGCACAGCGCCAGGCCGGTATCAAGGTGGACAGCGTGGATGCGCTGGTCGACAAGCTCCAGAACGAAGCCAAGGTACTCTAAGGGGGTTGGGATGAGCATTTTACTGATAGCCGAACACAACAATCAGGCCCTGAACCCGGCCACCCTCAGCGCCCTGACCGC
>NZ_AUAZ01000062.1 GCF_000428985.1 Marinobacterium litorale DSM 23545
CGGGCGTAAAGGAACGACGTTGTTTTTTCATTGAACACCTCTAGGGTGGCAAGGTTACCACCTATCTGGGTGTCCGGAATCATTGAACCACTACATAGGCTTCCTGACCTCGGTACAGGGGATAATGCAGGGGATCTATGACGCGGGCGCAATGTTCCCCGTTTATTTTGCAATCATCGCCTTGGGTGTTGGCTTCTCCTCTTTCATAAACAGTCGTCTGGTTTATCGTTTTGAAATCCGTACATTGGTTACGCGAGTACTGATGATTTTGGGTACGCTTTCGCTGACTGAGGCCGCGTTGGTTGCTTCGGGTTTAATAGAGGCGTCCTTGGCTGGGTTTATTATGATGATGACTGTGAGCACCTTCTGTCTGGGGTTACTTTTTGGCAATATCAACGCGCTAGCCATGGAACCGTTCGGGCACATGGCAGGGGTAGCTTCTGGTGTTGTAGGCGCCTCGACGATGCTTATCGGGGTGTTGGTCGGTGGTGTGGTAGGGATGAGTTTTGATGGCACGATTGTCCCGTTGCTGTTGGGCTTCGGTTTAACCTCTGTGACCTCGCTAACGCTGATACTTTTCGGAATACCAAAAAAGATTGAAAAAGCCCCGGCAGTTTGACCTGCTTCGCGGGCTTCCCTGTGCCTCTTTCTCAATCTGCGGCGCTCGGCTGTACTGAAGGGGGGAGGGACTGATCTAGATCGATGGGTGGATGTCGTCAGGCAATACGTGTTTGTTAAAGCCGGCCCAGCCAGTACTGCGGGCGTCGGCGATCATGGGCAACAGCCAAAATCTGAAAGCTGTCCGGCCGTTCTCGGTAAATGATGGACAGGGGAAATCTATGAAGGGGTGCCCTGCGAATATCTGGTGGAAACTCGACTTGCCAGCCTTGCGGTGTCTTGCTGACTAAAATGGCCAGGGCCTCAAACTCCTCTATCAAGGCACCACCCAATCCCGGAACTTTCGACTCATAATAGCCAACTGACTCCAGGAACTCGGCTTCCGCTGCCGGGTGAAAAGAGTAGTTCATTCGATAAGTGCTCTGGCCTTTCTCATGACGTCCTCACTGGGCACAGCCTGAACCGTCCCGTTGTCGAGCTCTTCGCTTCTGCGTTGGGCCTCAAGCAACCAGTCGGACTTCAGCTCGTCTTCCGAAGGAAACTCCAGGCTCAATACTAGCCGTTGGATTAACTGGACTCGCTCGTCCTTCGGGAGGTGAAGCGCCTCGTCTTCAATTTTCTGGCGATTCATGGAAGAAACCTCTTGTTTACGTATTGCTCAATTTTGACACGGATGTATATCAGCTGCACGGCTCGGTTTACCGCGGTTACATTATAGTACTGGGAATACGCTTCTTTTCAGAGGCTTGGTTTCGCCTGATGGCGAGTCAAGGGACTTGTGCGGACAAGTCCCTTAACAATCCCAAGCCGCCCCTCAGTTTGACCCGCTTCGCGGGTTTCCCTGTGCTTCTCGACTGAAAGAGCGGGACAGGAAACTCGGCTTCGCCTCAGACAACCTGTCCCTTTGCTCTCTTTCAGTCTGTGATGCTCGGCTGCACTGAAGGGGGAGGGGGTGCGGTTAGGTCGATGGGCGGTTTCCCTTGATCGGCTGTTCTGATCGGAAGGTCGGATGTTGGTCCTTGGAAAGTGTTAATCTGCCCCCGAATTCAAAACTGCATTGTGTCCTGTATCGATACAGGATACATTCAAAGGGAGCAGGGTACGATCAAGGATGATTAAAACGACTAGGGACCGATGGCTGGACGACTATTACTTCCAAGGTAAAACCTCATCGAACATTCCCAAGGAGATTGATGGCGCTCTCAAGCGTAAGCTCGACATTATCCACGCGGCGCACGGCGAACAGGATTTGAGAGTGCCGCCCGGTAATCGATTTGAGCATTTGTCTGGAAACCTAAAGGACTGGTGGTCGATCCGAGTTAACAAACAATATCGCCTGATCTTCAAATGGCGTGAGGGCGAAGCGCTAGAACTCTATCTAGACGCTCACACATATAGATAAAAGGTTTAGTTATGGTTGAAGGACTAAAATTACCGGCTCATCAACCAACCCGAGTGGGCACCATGCTCAAAGAGGAGTTTCTTGAACCACTGAAGATCAGTCAGGGTGAATTGGCTAAAGCGATGGGCGTAGGGCGCAAGACCGTCAATGAACTCTGTGGCAACCGTCGCGGCGTCACTGCGGAAACCGCGTTTTTGCTGGCCAGGGTTCTGGGGACCTCCCCGGAGTTTTGGTTAAATCTACAGTTCATGAATGACATGTGGCTGGCGCAGCACAACGAGGCGCTGGCACAGAAAATCAAACAGGCACGACCGCTGGTTGCCGCCTGACTGAGTTTCGCCGGATGGCGAGTCAAGGGACTTGTGCGGACAAGTCTCTTAACAATCCCAAACCGCTGTCAACAACACCCTAGTTTGACCGGCTACGCCGATTCCCCTGTGCTTCTCGACTGAAAGAGCGGGACAGGAAACTCGGCTTCGCCTCAGACAACCTGTCCCTTGATTATCTTTCAGTCTGTGATGCTTGTAGTGGTTCAATGATTCCGGACACCCAGATAGGTGGTAACCTTGCCACCC
>NZ_AUAZ01000063.1 GCF_000428985.1 Marinobacterium litorale DSM 23545
CTGCGCTGGTTGCTCGGCATCAATGCACTTCTGTTCGTGGTGGAAATGACTGCCGGTCTGATCGCCCGGTCCACCGGCCTGATTGGAGAATCCCTGGACAATTTTGCCGATGCGGCGGTGTACGGGCTTGCCCTTTATGCGGTTGGACATAGCGTGAAAATGCAGGTACGTGCCGCGCATCTTGCTGGTGTACTGCAACTGATCTTGGCTGTGGGCGTGCTCGTAGAGGTGGTGAGACGCTTTGTATTCGGTAGTGAGCCTGAATCGCTGGTGATGATGGCTATCGCATTCGTCGCATTGATTGCCAATACCAGTTGTCTGCTGCTCATATCCAAACATCGGGAAGGCGGGGCGCACATGAAGGCAAGCTGGATATTCTCGGCCAACGACGTGGTGATCAACCTGGGGGTCATCACCGCCGGCGCCCTGGTCGCGTGGACCGGTTCCAATTATCCGGATCTGATTATCGGCACCATCGCGGGGGGCATTGTACTTAACGGTGCCAGACGCATTTTGGCGTTGAAGGGTTAAATAATGCTCATTATTGGCAAAAAGCTCTCGCCGTATGCCCTATTGTCCATATCGGGCCTGCTGGCAGCGTCTGATCAGGCTGTAAAGTGGCTGGTGCAGCAATCAATGGCCTATGGCGAGTATGTTTCGGTGACCCCGTTCTTTAACTGGGTGCACCTATGGAACACCGGTGCCGCATTCAGTCTTTTTGCGAATGGTGGAGGCTGGCAGCGCTACTTTTTTATCGGAATCGCGGTAGTGGTCTCGATTTTTCTGATCAAGCTGATCCTTGAAAATCGTCATAAAGGAGAAGCCATCGCTTACAGTCTTATCCTCGGTGGCGCCATGGGCAACCTGATTGACCGGGTCTTTCGCGGCTATGTTGTGGATTCCTTTGATTTCTATTGGCGAGACTGGCATTGGCCGGCCTTCAACCTGGCTGATATTGCAATTGTCCTCGGTGCCTTACTTTTCGTTTCCAGCAGCTTGTTGGGTAAAAAAGCAAACACCAATGCCGAGTCGGATGGATCTGACTGACACCTACGCCTATACAACACCATGACCGAACTTCCCGACAACATCCTTCACCTGCCGCAATACCAAGTACTGGGCTGCAAATCAACCGACGACGAAATGCACTTCCAGGTGGACGTGCCCGATCCCATCGCCTGCGAGGAATGCGGCGTGCAGGGTGAGTTCGTACGGTTCGGCAAGCGTGACGTTCCCTATCGTGATCTGCCCATCCACGGCAAGCGGGTCACTCTCTGGGTGGTCCGCCGCCGATACACCTGCCGGGCCTGCAAGACAACATTCAGGCCCCAGCTACCGGAGATGGTGGACGGATTCCGTATGACACTGCGGCTGCATGAGTACGTGGAGAAGGAATCCTTCAACCACCCCTACACCTTTGTGGCGGCACAGACCGGCCTGGACGAGAAGACGGTGCGCGACATCTTCAACGCCCGCGCCGAGTTCCTGGGGCGCTGGCACCGCTTCGAGACGCCCCGCATCCTGGGCATTGACGAGCTATACCTGAACAAGCGCTACCGCTGCATTCTGACCAACATTGAGGAGCGAACCCTGCTCGACCTGCTGGCCACCCGCCGCCAGGACGTGGTGACCAACTACCTGATGAAGCTGAAAGACCGGCAGAAGGTCGAGATCGTCAGCATGGACATGTGGAACCCCTACCGGGCAGCGGTCAAGGCTGTGCTGCCCCAGGCCCGTATCGTGGTCGATAAGTTCCATGTGGTGCGCATGGCCAACGATGCCCTAGAGAGAGTGCGCAAGGGCCTCAGAAAGGAGCTGAAACCGTCCCAGAGCCGGACTCTCAAGGGAGACCGGAAAATCCTGCTGAAACGCGCTCACGAAGTCTCAGACCGGGAGCGCCTCATCATGGAGACCTGGACAGGCGCGTTCCCGCAACTGCTGGCCGCCTACGAGCACAAGGAGCGCTTCTACGGCATCTGGGACGCCACCACACGGCTCCAGGCAGAAGCCGCCCTGGACGAGTGGATAGCCACCATCCCGAAGGGCCAAAAGGAAGTCTGGAGCGATCTGGTCAGGGCAGTGGGAAACTGGCGCGAAGAGACCATGACCTACTTCGAGACGGACATGCCCGTCACCAACGC
>NZ_AUAZ01000064.1 GCF_000428985.1 Marinobacterium litorale DSM 23545
CACCATTGCCTTCACTGCAACCACCCCCTCACCCACTGGGCCAGGCCGTCCAGGGCGACAATCAACCAGAAGACCAAAAACATCCCCAGGGCCAGATATGCGGTGTGCCGGCGTTCGGACATCTTCATGTCAAACCCCCCTCCCCCGGTAGCGGGCCAGGCGCTCCTCATGGCCCACCACCTTCACGTGCCGGATACCGGCGGCCTGCTCCAGCAGCTCCAGCTCATTTACCAGGCGCTTCACGTCCTTCCAGGCGAGATAGCGGTTCGCCTCGTAAAACTCCCCAATCTCGTGACTGTCCAGGTAATCCACCACCGCCTCTTCCTGGTATTCGCCCACATCTCGGTAAACCCGTTCAAGGGCGATTGCTAAAGCCATTTCCAGTCGTGCTACACTATCCATAACGTCTCCTTTCAACCCCGGTGCCAGCCGGGGTTATTTCCTGTGGGTGTAGTCGTAGGACGCCCAGGGCTCGGGCGTGTTGAGCCATTCGTCGAGGGCTTTGGCCGGGATGATGATGCGGCGGCCCAGCCGCTTGTGCGGCAGGGTGCCAGCCCGCACCAGCTCGTAGATGGTGCTGGGGTGGACGTTGAGCAGCCTGGCGGCCTCGTCCACCCGGTATGCAACCTTGGGCAGTTCCTTGGGTTGTTCATTCACGGGGGGCCTCCTGGGATACCGACTGACCTTTTTTGATGTATTCCTCGAGGTGTAATCGGTCAACACATGTGAGACTGGGGAACCGACTCCTCCTGCATCATAGCTAAATACTCCAAGGGAGCAAGACCCCCCAGGGCCATGTGAGGCCTTCGGCGGTTGTAGTGGTCCAGGTAGGCATCCAGCTCTGCCTGTAGCTCGCTGAGCCGGGGGGGCAGAGGCCGGGTATAGAGCTCCTCCCTAAAGGTCCGTTGCACCCGCTCCACGTGACCATTGAGTTTAGGACTCCTCGGCGGCAGCACAAACAAGGCAATCCCCAGAGCACAGCAGGCCTCCTCAAACTCGGCCATGAACTCGCTGCCCCCATCCACCTGGATGGCCCGGATGGGAAAAGGGGTCCTGGCTAGAAGCAAGGACAGAAACCCCTCCGCCAGCTTAGCCGTGGCCCGGCTGTGCACCCCGGCCAGGACAAACCGACTGTAGAGGTCAATCGCCGAGAAGTGCTTGACTATAGTTCCCGGCCCCAGGGTCAGGGTGAGGGTGTCCACCTGGATCAGGTCCCCAGGAGCCCTGGCCTCGTATCCTCGGGGCTTCCTCCGGGCGTAGGGCCGGTTTACCCTTCGCTTTAGCTTCCCTCTTTGAGTCCGGGCCAGGTAGCTAGCCACGCTCTCGACACGTCGGTGCTTCTCCAGGTAGGCCAGGATGCGCCCCACCGTGCGTTCGCTCACCTGGAAACCCTCCTTGCGGAGGGTAAGCCAGATGGACCAGCGTCCCCAGGTGGGGTTTTCCTTGCGGAGAGTTTCTATTCTAATGAGCAGCCCTGGGGTCCAGTGGACCTTTGCGCGCAGGTGCTTAGGGCGGCGGGAGCGGGGTTTGAGTCCGGCCAGGCCCTTTTCTTTTAGGGCTTTTTTCCAGCGGTGGTAGGTGGCCCGGCTGATCCCCACCAGGTCCTGGATCTCCTTCCAGCTCTTTTTACTTTCACGCAGGGCTTTGACCAGTCGGAGCTTGCGCAGACGTTCCTTGACCTCTGGGTCGCCTGCTTTGGCCTCGGCCAGCCTCTGTGCTTGTCTAGCGCCTTGCCATATCTCTCGGCCAACGGTGGTAAACTGCACCTGGGGAACCTCCTTTCTTGGTTGGTTCCCCTCTTTTTATCCCAGCTTAGAGTCTCACATGTGTTTGTCCGGGTTCAATCAGCAGCTTTCGGCCTAGACGGCTAGCAACAAGACGTCCTGCTCTTATTTC
>NZ_AUAZ01000065.1 GCF_000428985.1 Marinobacterium litorale DSM 23545
GCTATCAGCGAATGTGAGCTGCTGATCCATCCGAACGTCCTCAATGTTTTTGTGCCGGGGATTGTCTCATGCTGGGGACTTGTTCACATGTTCCCAAACGTTCGATTTCTGAAAAACGCATGGTATGTGGCAGCGCTGTCTACCGAGCTGACGGAAGAGGATCTTTTCTCTCGAAAACTTCTTAATGAAACAGTACTTTTCTACCGCAGAAAAAACGGCGAGCCCGTCGCATTGAAAGATCGTTGCCCGCACCGGTTTGCGCCCTTAAGTATGGGGAAACGGGAAGGGGACCAAATTCGCTGCCAGTATCACGGGCTGGCCTTTGATGAGACCGGTACCTGTACTGATAACCCTCACGGAAACGGACGGATTCCCAAAGCGTGCAAGGTTCGGCAATACCCGGTCCATGAGCGTGATGGGTTCATCTGGATCTGGATGGGGGATCCGCAACAGGCAGACATTGCCAAAGTACGTAATCTGAGTCTCTACAGCGAAAATCCATCCACGGCGGTTGGGCACGCCTATATGCACAATGAATGCCCCTACGATCTGATTGTCGATAACGTCATGGACCTGAGCCATGTTGATCATTTGCACGGACCCCTTATCAATACCGCGGGCAAGTTGAGCCCACAGATTCCGCAGGTTCGGGAACTGGATGACAACCGCGTGTCCATTGGCTGGAGCTGGGAGGCGGATTCCGCCATGCTGCTGTTTCAGGAGCACTTGCCCAGGCCTCAAGGCAAGGCGGATCAGTACATTGAAGTGATCTGGCAAGCACCGGCCAATATGACCTTAACAGTGGGTGCCGTGCAGGATAGCGATGATTACCATCGCGATGGCGTTGTTCTCTACGACTTCCATGCCATGACCCCCGAAACCGATACCACCACCCATTACTTCTTTGCTTCGTCTCGTAACTACAAAATGGAGGACGGTGACTATAACGAGGCGAAGATGGCGGGCATGCTTCAGGCTTTTTTAGAAGAGGACAAGCCGGTGATCGAGGCTCAGTACCGGGAAATGGGCGGAGACGATTTCTGGGCATTGGATCCGGTACTTCTGTCCAGTGATGCGGGCGGCCTGCGCGTACGGCGTGTGCTCGAGAAGCTTATTGATCAGGAGCAGCCTGCCAGTACCCCCTCCTAACCTTGTCCGAGAAGAAAGCCGGGACGTTAGCAGTCCCGGCTTTCTCGACAGAGAGTGATCTGTAGCCATGTCTAAAACAATAAGCGTAACAATTATCGGAAAGAAACCCGTTGCCGAGGGGATATATGAATTCACGCTGGCTCCTGAAGCCGGGAATAATTTGCCCAGCTACCAGGCCGGTGCACATATCGATGTTTGTATCGATGATGTGACTGTTCGGCAGTATTCATTGATGGGCGAGTTCGAGGCACCATCGGTATATAAAATCGGTGTGATGCGCGATCCCGATGGGCGGGGTGGCTCCCAGCGCCTGTGCGATTCTTTCCAAGTCGGCGATACGTTGACGATCAGTGAACCACGTAACCTTTTCTCGCTTCAGCCAGCTGCGCATTACGGGTAAGCGGATTAAATGGTTGATCTTACCTTTGCATGAGAGTGAGACAGACCGGCATCTCATCGGATTATCTGGTTGATGCTTCACCTACTGCT
>NZ_AUAZ01000066.1 GCF_000428985.1 Marinobacterium litorale DSM 23545
GCATCCGCAGCTTCGGTGTCTAGTTTGAGCCCCGTTATATCTTCCGCGCAGGCCGACTCGACTAGTGAGCTATTACGCTTTCTTTAAAGGATGGCTGCTTCTAAGCCAACCTCCTAGCTGTCTGAGCCTTCCCACATCGTTTCCCACTTAACTAGAACTTGGGGACCTTAGCTGGCGGTCTGGGTTGTTTCCCTTTTCACGACGGACGTTAGCACCCGCCGTGTGTCTCCCATGATTGCACTCTCAGGTATTCGGAGTTTGCATCGGGTTGGTAAGTCGGGATGACCCCCTAGCCGAAACAGTGCTCTACCCCCTGAGGTGAGACATGAGGCGCTACCTAAATAGCTTTCGAGGAGAACCAGCTATCTCCGGGCTTGATTAGCCTTTCACTCCGATCCACAGGTCATCCGCTAACTTTTCAACGGTAGTCGGTTCGGTCCTCCAGTTGATGTTACTCAACCTTCAACCTGCCCATGGATAGATCGCCCGGTTTCGGGTCTACTCCCAGCAACTCAACGCCCTATTAAGACTCGGTTTCCCTACGCCTCCCCTACTCGGTTAAGCTTGCTACTGAAAGTAAGTCGTTGACCCATTATACAAAAGGTACGCAGTCACCGTCCGTAAACGGCTCCCACTGCTTGTACGTACACGGTTTCAGGGTCTATTTCACTCCCCTCACAGGGGTTCTTTTCGCCTTTCCCTCACGGTACTGGTTCACTATCGGTCAGTCAGGAGTATTTAGCCTTGGAGGATGGTCCCCCCATGTTCAGACAGGATAACACGTGTCCCGTCCTACTCGATTTCACTGTAAATGCACTTTCGTATACGGGGCTATCACCCACTATGGCCACACTTTCCAGAGTGTTCTACTAGTACATAAACAGCTTAAGGGCTGCTCCCCGTTCGCTCGCCGCTACTGAGGGAATCTCAATTGATTTCTTTTCCTCCGGGTACTTAGATGTTTCAGTTCCCCGGGTTCGCCTCTCAAAACCTATGTATTCAGTTAAGAGATACCCGCAAGCGGGTGGGTTTCCCCATTCGGACATGTCCGGATCAAAGTCTGTTTGCCGACTCCCCGAACCTTTTCGCAGGCTACAACGTCCTTCATCGCCTCTGACTGCCAAGGCATCCACCGTGCACGCTTATTCACTTGACCATATAACCCGAAGGCGTCTGATCAGTTGAATA
>NZ_AUAZ01000067.1 GCF_000428985.1 Marinobacterium litorale DSM 23545
CGCCTTTCCCCGCTGGCTATCCGCGCTCGCTTTGCAGAACTGGCGGAACTCTCCCCTTCCACCCGTCGCCATTTGTACCAATTCCTGCGAGCGGCTTTGCGGGACGCGGTACGGGTGGGTCTTCTGGAGGCAAACCCCATGGACGCTGTAGACCCTCCCACTGGCGGCACGGTGCGCCCTCCACGGGCGTGGAATCGGGAGCAGGTAAGCGCATTTCTCGCAGCGGCCCAGGGCCACCGACTGTATCCGATGTTTTACGTAATGCTGACCACTGGATTGCGTATCGGGGAAGCCATGGCCCTACGCTGGCAGGATTGGCAAGGTGAGAAATTGTGGATTCGCCACACCCTTACCAAGCAACGTACCCTGGGCCCTACCAAAACTTTGGGATCATCGGCCCCTATCTACCTTGACCTTGCTACCCAAACCATTCTGTCTGAACATCGCACGCGCCAGGCTGAAGAACGGGCTACTGCCAAGCGCTGGCTGGATCATGATCTGATTTTCCCGTCGGAGGTTGGTACTCCCCTCTCTTACCGCAATGTCATGCGCACGTTCCAGGCCCTAACCGAACAAGCAAAGGTGCCACGAATCGGTTTGCATGGGTTGCGACACACGTATACCTCGATGGCTTTACAGGCAGGTCTTAGCCCCAAGCAGGTAGCCGACCGCTTGAGACACAAAGATCCCGCCCTAACCCTTCGGATATACCAACACTTACAAGAAGAAGACCGGCGGCAGGCAGCACTGAACCTTGACACCTTATTACACCTACAAAAACAGAGGCTTACCTAAGAAAACTGGAAGTAGCAAAAAATCGAATCTGTCAAAAATACGACCAGGAAAGCAAAACATACAAAAGGCAAAACAGCTAAACATTTACGGATTGGCCTTCTAAGCGGTAGGTCGGGGGTTCGAATCCTCCCGGGCGCGCCACGTCCAGAACGCTAAAACCCCAGCTTGCTAAAGGCTGGGGTTATCGTTTGACACCTTATTGACACCTAAACCCTCAACTCCGAATACTCCCCCGCCCTACCCAGAACGGCCTGCACATATGCTGCATTCCGCTGCCCCGCCAGGAAGGCCCCCGGCCCCACGTTGTAGGCGTGCAGCACCTCACACCAGGACGCACCGGGCAGACGGGTGTTTTTCAGCC
>NZ_AUAZ01000068.1 GCF_000428985.1 Marinobacterium litorale DSM 23545
TTGATTTCAATTTGGCTTTCCGTGTTCATGATAATAAGCTGACTCTGCCTTGCTATGCGGGCTCGAGGCCCCTATGACTGTTCGAGTTATGGCTATGGAGTCATGCAGCGCTACCCACTTGTTATCGGTCTCTCGCAAGAGGAGCCGGCGCAACACCGAGCTACTGCATGAAGGCCCTCAATGGCCGTTGAGGGTGGGCCTCGACTTTACCCGGAAATCACACGGAATTATCCATACAAACTGTTTAAGAGTGACTCGCAACGCGTGGCATTTTTACTATGCGTTGCGTTTAGGTGATTAAGGTGGTATGCGGCGGCATCGGTATTGCGTTGCTCACACCTTAACAGGGCGTTATGCATAAGGAAAGAACGTGGCGAGAATTCCAACACGGATAGCATTGAAAAAGTTTTACCAAGAACGTTCAGAAGAAGTAAAAATTTATTTTGAGCACCTTCTTCCACTGTTAGAGGCCAACTTGCCTTATGATATTGGTCTTGCATATGTTTTCTTAAAGACTGAACAGGCTCAAAATCGAGCCCTGTATGGTGGGGTTGTAAAAATTCATCGGGGTAAAAGTGCTTTTGTCTCTAGAGTTATGAATTTTCAACATTTAACCAGAGATGGTTTTAAAGAAATTTATAGAAATGTTTTTGGACAGTCGATAAGAGATATAACAACTAATAAATTAAGTGAGGCGGAAGTTGTCAGAGACAAGGTTATTCATGGTAAACAAGTATCAGATGCTGAGTTACGCGAAGCCATAGCCGATGTACTAGAATACGCCGAGTTACTTAATGATGAGGTTTCTTCAGTAGCTAGCTTTAAACCTTTTGGGAATATGAAAGGATTTAAAGGAAGGGCAGACTCTCTCGACAATAGAACCACCAAATGGCTTATGAAAGGTATGGGTTTTGGTGTCAGAGCATAACAAGATAATTGGACTCCACCCACCCCAATGACAGAGTGAGGTAGAATGATTGATACCACACATACCATTCAAAGGAGTCCTGTTATGCACAC